>CAMBEC010000022.1 GCA_945865485.1 Rickettsia typhi | reverse complement strand
CCAAGCAATATCCTGACTAATAAACTATCCGCACCTTTCCTAAATTTTGATATCATAAAAAATTTCTATTTACTTATTTTAGTATATCGAACTAAAATAGTGACCTAACTCAATAACTGCAAGTAAATTTTCCTATGAACCGAATCATTATTGCCAATTGGAAGATGAATATAAAACTTGGTGAGGCAATTGCTCTCGCCCAGAAATTTGAATCATTCAACCATTCATCTCAATTTTTTCTCGCCCCTCCAACGCCATACCTCTCTTATCTCTCTAAGGTATTAGTAAAAACTAAAATATGCGCACAAGATGTCAGTTCTATAAAAGAACTAGGAGCATATACAGGGGAAAACTCTGCTACAATTATCAAAAGTTGTGGTGTAAATTACTCAATAATAGGGCATAGTGAAAGAAGAACTAATCAACGAGAAAGTAATAGTATTGTTCGTAAAAAAATTGAGAGTTGTATAGAAGCTGGAATCACACCCATAGTCTGTATTGGAGAAACCCTTGAATCACGCCAAAACAAAAATTTCAAAGAATTTCTTATTGAACAAATTAATTCTTCGATTCCAAGTAATGCACACAATCTTATTATTGCCTATGAGCCAGTGTGGGCAATTGGCTCAGGAATTGCTCCAAAACCAGAAGAGATATATGAGATAGTTGAATTAATCAAAAAAAGTGCTAGAGTGGAGCTGGTTGCAAAAAATGCTCAGTTGGTGTATGGTGGATCTGTAAGCTCGAAAAATTTTGCTGAAATCATAACAGTCCCTGGACTTAGCGGCGTTTTAATGGGTTCTGCTTCACTCGATGAAAGTGAAATGAGCTCTATACTTAATCAAAAATAATAGCATCATGTTAAATACTTTACTTTTTATACATTTAATCATTGCCCTACTCCTTGTTGTGGTTATTTTACTACAAAAAACTAGCACAGATGGCTTGAGCGGGATTGGAGGCGGTGGCAATAATATGGGATTAATGAGCGGAAGATCTGCTGCAAATTTTTTAACTAGGACTACCGTTGTTTTAGGAGTTCTATTTTTTGCAAACGCACTAATGCTAGCTAATTTGTCATCAAAATCTAACAAAGGTATCTCTAGCAAGATTGAAAAATCAGAGCTGTCACCTGTTGAAAACTCCCCTGACGAGAGTTCTTTGCCAATTGCCAAGTAATTATTAAAGTTCTAAAGAAATACAATGAATAATATTGTTAAAGTAGCCGACATCTCAATTGCAAATAATTTACCTTTTGTTCTAGTAGCCGGGCCATGTCAAATTGAAACTCTAGATCATGCTCTATTTATTGCAGAGAGTATAAAAAAAATTACAAACAAACTTGGAATTTCTTTTATTTACAAATCATCTTTTGACAAAGCCAACCGCACTTCTGCGAAAGCACAACGAGGCACTGGTATTGACGAAGGGCTTAATATTTTGGCAAAAGTTAAATCTGAAATTGGCTGTCCAATTTTGACTGATATCCACAATGAGGGACAGTGCAAACCTACCGCACAAGTAGTTGATGTGCTTCAAATACCAGCTTTTTTATGTAGGCAAACCGATTTATTAAAAGCAGCAGCGGATACTGGTAGAGTTGTAAAAGTGAAGAAAGGACAGTTCTTAGCACCATGGGATATGAAAAATGTTTATGATAAGCTGGTGAGTTTTAATGCCAAGGGTATCATATTGACAGACAGAGGCACTTCTTTTGGATATAATACGCTTATCTCAGATATGCGAGGTCTTGAAATAATGGCCGAAACTGGAGCTCCTGTTTTTTTCGATGCAACTCATTCCGTGCAGCAACCAGGTGGCATAGGGTCTGCTAGCGGTGGTCAACGGCAATATGTAGAATTACTTGCCAGATGCGCTATTGCAGCAGGTGTAGCAGGTGTTTACTTAGAAGTTCATCAGGATCCTGATAATGCGCCTAGTGATGGCCCATGTATGCTAAAATTAGAGTCTCTTGAAAAGACCCTTTCAACGCTCAAAAAATTCGATGAATTACGTAAAAATATGTAGCTATACGTGTTTTACCTAACAAAACTATAATATACTAAAATAAAAATTAAAGGTTCTTTTATGCGTTGTTTATCTTACTGCACAGCTTCTGAATACATAATGGATGGTCTCACTGATCATTTAATAAGTAAAGGCTTTGTGCTGAAGCACTTTGATGATGTTATCTTTGCTAAGATGGAAAATAATGATGATATTGATATATTCCTTTTTCCATTTGGATGCATTACTATCTGGGGAACTGACGAAGCTCAAGAAAAATTTATACTTCAAGAACTCAAGGGTTTTGAAACAGATAGCCTTACTGAGGTAATGTCTGATCCAATAAACTTTGAATATCATGAAAATGCTGATAAAGACCATGGTAAAACATTTATTGACGAAGAAAGAAACAGGATAATTCTTAGCAATAAATCTGAATATATAAAACTATCCATTTCTCATGCCCTGGCACAATCTGTAAAGTTAATTGTTTTGGAACGCTCTGTTAGCCAAATTCTTGAAAAAACCGCTCCTATCCAAAAGGAATTAGCTAATACTGGCAGCGTATCTTTATCAAAAAAAGAAATATCCAAGCAGATTGGTCAACTTTTTAGCGAAAGATACTCCATTAATCTTCATAGCGATATTCTAGATACTCCAGAATTCTTCTGGCGCAGACCTAGTTACGAACCACTATATTTGATGACAGCTGAATTCCAAGATATAAGTGTACGGCAAGGTATACTGAATCATCGCTTAGATATTATCCAAGAATTATATAACATACTATCAAATGAACTTAATTATAAACATTCAGCAAGGCTAGAAATAACCATTGTTGTTTTAATTGCAATTGAAGTAGTACTAGCTTTATCACACAACGATGCTATTTCTAAATTTTTAAATTTCTAAATTTATATGGAATAATGAGGGCAATAAATATAATAAATTTATTGCCCTCATAACACTTCTGCGCCCTATTCACTATGCTCAATTATAGTTGACTAGGAAGCACCCTACTAATAAGCACGTTAAAAAAACGAATAGCGGATTTCTTATTACGACGCTTTTGTATATAAACATCTAGCTCATAACCATCAATATCAATAACTCTCCACAATATAAAATATTCCCATTAATTGTGACTGTCATCTCATCTAAATTTTTTATAAATATTAATATACATTAACTAATATATGTGTTATAGTTAATGCATATTAATAATTGAAGAATCATTATGAAAGATTTATTTTTAAAATCAGTTACAGATAATAATATCGATGTAGTAAAAACTTATTTAAGTAATCCAGGCTTTGAAAATGAATGGATGGATACATTAAATTTATCTTCAATAATTCAAAACTCCCCAGAGATTAGTGTTTTACTCATCCAGAAAGGGATGGATATCAACATCAATATTTATGATAATTCTGGAAGTAAATCGCTTATTGCTTATGCAATTGACCATAAACTGGACTCACTAACAGAAGTCCTTTTAGCAAGACATGATTTGAATATTAACGAGACTTTTAGTATCCCAGGTACCTATGGTTCTACCTCATTATTAATACATGCCTTTAATAATAAAGCTGATGAAGTTGTTAAGTCGTTACTAGCAAAGGATAACATAGACTTAAGTGCAATATGGAATGGT
>CAMBEC010000021.1 GCA_945865485.1 Rickettsia typhi | reverse complement strand
CTTCGTTCATCAGATACCTCCTCTTACAAAATTCATACATACCTAAATAGGCTGTAACAATCTATTCTATTCAATAGTTATAAAACTATGCAACTAAAACAAGCAAATAATATACTTTCTTCAATGAATTGTTGTGAAAAACCTCATATATAAAAAAAGAATATAAATTATATTGTCTTGATGTTTAGAGGGTTTTCAAAGATAAAATTTTTAAGTTAGAATAAACATATTAGTAAAAATCATGGGGATTAGTAATGGCCAAAGCAAGTGATAAACCTTTTGGAGGATTTGGTAAGAAAATGGCCGCAAAGAGTGGTGGGGCACATAAACCTGATCCTGAAGGTGGTATTTATAAGTCGGAAGATGCAGCTAATACCTATTTAATTAAAAGAGATATTAAAAAGCTGCAAAATGACGTGGCTGAATACATGGCAGGGCAGATATTTGATGAATTATGCCCTGGTACAGCATGTACAATCACCCTACAAAAGTCTAAAGATACTGGTAAAACCTTCCTTGCTTCTGAGTTTTTTAAGGATAATTATCGTGATTTGTATAAAGATTTAGGAAAAGAAGGGGATAGGCCTGTTGGCCTTGAATTGGCACAAGACTATTTGCCTAAACGTGCGCAGTACGTCAGGCAAGGGTTAGCCAAAAAAGACTCAAGCACAGGTAAAAACGTTTATCAAAATTATGAAAAAACTGTAGTAGCATCATTGTTGATGGCCGATCAGTCGGTGCACTCCGGTAATATAGGTGTTGTTGACCGAGGAGGTCAGAAACAACTTGTAAGGATTGATTTTGGGGCAGCATTTAGGAAAATGAGTCCAGAGATTAATCCTATTAAGTCTAATAAAGCGCATGTTGTTTTACAAAAAAATTATTTCTTAAGAGATCATCCAAAGAGAAGGGTGTTTACTGAAGAATTTTCTGCTGAGCTAAAAAGAGAAGCTGCAATTAACATTAACCCAAGGATCGAAAAAGCTTGGAATGAAATAATAAAAAACTACGATAACCCACAAGAACGCGGGGCAATAACAGAATTTGGTCGTCAAATAGGCGTGCCAGAAAATGTTCTTAACTTAGAAGATAAGGGTAAACAATTTTCTCAGATAAAAGATCATTTTGCTAAAGTGATGAAGCAAAGGCAACAATCTCAAAAAGATATGGCGTTTGAGATTAATGTGAAGCTTGCTTTTGGCAAAGGTAAGGATATTAATTTTGACAAGCTAAGAGCTGCTATTGCTGAAAATCCAGGCCACGCTGATCGTATCTTGCAAAACCCATCTGACACGCAATTTGGTATCAAACTAAAGAAGAGTCAGCTCAAAATTCTACAAAAAGAAGTAGACGCTTTTAAGCTAAGCGAAGTTGATATCCGTAAAGACGTAACGCGAAGCAGAGGATATTTTGATGAGACACTTGAGTTAATGAAACAAAAAGCTGTGGCCAAAGGGCTTGCTATTGATTTTTCTAAATACGACAAGGCTAAAGGCCAGTGGTACGAGGTTTTTGATCAAGCTAATAAAATTCTTGAAGGTCAAAATATTAACCCTCAGTATGTCAGTAAATTGTCAGAGGCTATGGCCTCTATGAGAAAAGGGGTTAATAGAGAATTTGTAGGAGTTTTCCTTAACAAGCCAGAGCATTATGCGGCTCAGTGGGAGAAAGTAATTCCTGAAAGAGGAAAAATACTATTAGATATAGCAAAAGATGCGGTTGCATTTAGTAAAGACCTAGAGTCGCAGAGATCAAGTGCTCAGGAGCAAGGAGGGCAAACGAGAACAGCAAGGTTGCATAATATTATTAATGGTCTTCAAGGTGCTCATCCAGAACTTAAAGGTATTGGAGAGAAACTGCAAAAGGGGAAAAATAGTAAAACTGGTCAGTATGATATAACGCTCGATGTTGATACATATATGAAGTTATATGAATCGGCAAAAAAAATAGAGCGTGGCCTTGTTGACCCAAAGATAGAAGTGCAAGAGATGAGAGCTACTTTGAACAAGCAGCTTCCTTTATCCAGAAGGGTCGGTCTCAGCTCAACACCTAAAACTCATCAACCTCTTAAAATTTCAACCCAAGTTGAACTAGAGAATGTCAGCCCACTAAAACCAAAAGCTAAAAATATAGTGTTGGAAAGCGGTACGGTAGAGGTTAGTGGGGTTACTAAGGTTGTTTCAAAGCCAAAGTTGCAAGTTAGTGATAACAAAAACAGCTTAATGGCTGAGATTAGAGATGCTCAAGGTAAGCCTCAAAAAACTCAGCCGGTGTTGTTTAAGCAGGAGAAGCCGTTGGCGATAAGTCCCGTACGATTAGCTCAAGATGCGGTAATAGTACCAGTTAGTAAAGTATTAGGGAAGGGAGTGAATGTCTCGTCTAGCCCAAGAGTAACTTCTGGTGGCGGAGCTGATCCAATTACTCAAGCTATTCGTGATGAAGTGTTGACAAAGCAACAGTTATATTTGCAACAAGAAATCGCGAAGGTTATTCCTGTAGGGGAAAGGAATCACTTTCTAGACCAGGATTTGAGTTCATTTCGTACTTTTTTACAGACAGAGAATGGCAAAGAGAAATTGTCTTCGGCGATGCAAAAGCCAGAAACAGAAAACCAACTAAAAAACATTGAGTCAAATGGATACAAAGAAGTACATACCCAATTCCAGGATAGCTTTAAGAACGTAGCTTGGGTGTCGCCACCTAACTCCAAAGTTCGTTTTTCGGAAATCAAAGGTGATGATGGTCAACATATTACTTCTTTAAAGGAAACTACAGTTCAGGGAACAACGCAGGTTGCACTTGAAGATGGGTCAATGCGCTCTATTAAGAGTTATAGACAGATAGAATTTCCTAAAAAGATTGAAGGAGGAAAAGGCCCGGCACATTTTTCAATGGCCGTAAAAGATGAGAATGGTCGTAATGTTCCAGAAAAGGGAGCGGTATATTTTACGGCGCACTATAATGACAAGGGAAAACTAACTGAAGTAAGTTCACCAGTACCTGTAAAATTTATGGGCAAGGGGGATGATGCGATTGGTTATATTGAACGTGGAGGAAAGGTTTACACTTTGCCAGTGACGCAAGGTAAGTATAAAGAAATGATGTTAGAAGTTGTGGCAAACAAATGGATGGGAGCTAATGTATCTCAATCAGTAGAAGCAGAAGCACAAGACAGAGTGACTGCTGTGAAAGTCACCCCAAAGGTTGCTGCACTAGCGTCGGATATTGGTAATACATACAAAAAGAAAATGACTGAACACCAGCCTAAGTCACCATCAACAAAGCCAAGAAGTAATGGTAGAGGAGGTGAAAGTAGGGTTATTTAGTCTGTATCAAGACTTAACCTTACAGAAATTATAAATTAAGCTGAGTTTGATAAAAACGATATCAACTGGTTGAGTCGTTCTATTTTGATGGCAAGAAAGCTTATTATGCAATGTGGTAAAGTCATCCTAAACGCAGATGTCAGGAGCTTCCTTCCATTGTCTGGGATCCTCAGCCAAGAGGCGGGTGCAAGCTTCAGTCAGGCCCAGGATGACATGCTTCTAATTTCTAAAAATATTTACTCCTTACGTCAAACTCAGGTTAAATTAAGCTATTGATGGTCTGATAAATTTTGACTGTCAGGTAGATTTTCAAGATACAAGATTTTATTATTGTTTCTATCAACCAAACTTGCTTCGGTGACCTGGTGGTTCAGGTAATAGGGGTGTAGTAATACCGGGCTTGACCCGGTATTTTAAGGCTTGCGAAATTAGATTATGGCCAGGGGACAGATCGTCGCCAAAACGAGTAGGATAGAGGTGTTTTGGCCACGTGACACAAATCAAGGCTAAAGCTTTCTTAGCACATGACCTTTATACAGTTGACGTGGTCTAGTGATCTTATATTCTGGATCTTCCCACATTTCTTTCCAGTGTGAAACCCAGCCAGCCGTTCTAGCTATAGCAAATAATACAGTAAACATTTGTGCAGGAATACCCATTGCTTCATATATTATACCGGAATAGAAATCAACATTCGGGTATAATTTACGCTCAATAAAATATTTATCGTTCAGAGCAATTTTTTCTAACTCCATAGCAATTTCCAGTAAAGGATTACCTTTTAATTGTCCAAGTTCAGTAAGCACTTCTTTACAACTTTCTCGAAGAACAGCCGCGCGAGGGTCATAATTTTTATATACCCTATGTCCAAAACCCATTAGCCTAAATGGATCTTCTTTGTCTTTTGCGCGTTCAATGCATTTTGGAATATTACTTACTGTGCCAATTTCTTTTAGCATATTAATTACAGCTTCGTTTGCTCCTCCATGAGATGGTCCCCAAAGCGATGTAATACCAGCGCTAACACATGCAAATGGGTTAGCCCCAGACGAACCAGCAGTCCGTACTGTTGATGTTGAAGCATTCTGCTCATGGTCTGCATGCAAGATAAATATTTTGTCTAGCGCGCGTGCAATAGTTGGATTTACCTTATATTTTCTGTCAGGCGTTGCAAACATCATATGAAGAAAATTTTCGGTAAATGGAAGATCAGCATCGGGATATACAAAAGCTTGACCTTTTGTATATTTGTACGTCATCGCGGCTATAGTCGGCATTTTAGCAATCATGCGCATAGCTGCTAATTCTCTTCCTTCTGGACTATTCATGTCTATTGAATCATGATAAAATGCTGAAAGGGATCCAACCACTGATAGGATAACGGCCATTGGGTGAGCAGAGTGGCGAAATGCTCCAAAAATGTTACGAATTTGCTCGTTTAATAAAGAATGATAGCTTATTTTATCCTTAAATTCGGAATATTCTTTTTTGTTAGGGAGATCAGAATTTAATAGCAAATACGATACTTCAAGGAAATTTTTATTATTAGCTAAATCTTTAATGTCATAGCCTCTATGGCGAAGCACTCCCTCATCTCCATCAATAAACGTAATTGCAGATGTACATGAGGCGGTTGACATGAATCCAGGGTCATAGGTGAAGTAACCAGTAGTTGGATACAATTTTGAGACATCAATGACGCTTGGTCCTATAGAAGCTTTTTTAATAGGTAATTTATATGTTTCATTGTTTATCTTTAGTTCTGCAAATTCTTCGTTCATCAGATACCTCCTCTTACAAAATTCATACATACCTAAATAGGCTGTAACAATCTATTCTATTCAATAGTTATAAAACTATGCAACTAAAACAAGCAAATAATATACTTTCTTCAATGAATTGTTGTGAAAAACCTCATAT
>CAMBEC010000020.1 GCA_945865485.1 Rickettsia typhi | reverse complement strand
TCCGGATCAAAGTCTATTCACAACTCCCCGGAGCTTATCGCAGTGTATTACGTCCTTCATCGCCTTCTAACGCCAAGGCATCCACCAAATGCTCTTATTTTATTTATTTTGCCAAAAACTTGAGATTACACGATGCATGTAGAGTTATTTTTACACATGCTATCAGTATCCACTCACGATTAAATTTATATTTTTATATCGCGGTGTGTATTTAGTTTTTATTCTTTATTCAACTTTTCAAACAGCTTTCCGTTAGCGAATGTTTTGCGAACGTGAGGAATTTTATATATACATTCAGATCCATTGTCAAACACTATTTTTAAAAATAATCTCAAATTACAAATATAACCAACTTTCAGGAGCTAAGGCTCAAACTGACAACAGGTTCATAAGAGCCATAATGACTAGCTTAATCTAAGTCTTATCTTTATTAGACTTGATTAAAAATAATATAAAAATTATGGCGATATAGATAGAGCTTCTGTGTCGCATAGCAGAAGGTAAGCTGTAGACAGAATTCACAGCTCACTTAAAGTCTGAATATTTTTTTCACACCATCGCAGCTTTGCTTCTAAGTTTAATTTTGAAAAATCATAAACCATATTTAAATGCATAAGACGTCTACTTGAGTGACGTAAGCTAAGATCTGTTTGAATTTTTTCTATTTCTTGAAGCTGCCTTTCACATTCACTTTTATAATATTTGAAATGAAAGATAAGTATTGTTGGATCAACAAGCTCCGCAGCTGATAGTTTAATCAAGAATTCTTCACGATATTGAGACGGTTTCACAGGTTCTATTATCCAGTTTTTTAAATAGTCTAATCCTTCATTTGTAATAGAATATATACGCCTTAGCCTTTCTCCACTTTTTTCATCTATGTATGAATTCACATACCCCTTATTTTCAAGCTTCTCTAATATAGGATAAATTTGAGCGTTACTTTCAGACCAATGATAGGCCGCAACTTTACCGGCCATTTGCTTAATATCGTACCCTGACATATCTTTCTTACTTAGTAAACTTAGTAAGGCAAATTCACTTTTATTTATTTTTTTCATTTTAATATCCAACATAACTTTTAATAAATATATATTTTAAAACAGGTCTTGACAACAGGTCATTTTAATATTAGTCTAGATTTAGGTCAAAGCGACCTGTCGAAATGACAAAACAAAGGTATAAATAGGTATTATATGCAAATAAATCTTAAAGAAAAAGTAGCATTAGTAACCGGCTCAAGCAAAGGAATTGGCAAGGCTATTGCTTACTCTTTAGCCAAAGCTGAAGCAAAAGTTATTATTACTGCACGTGGAAAAGAAGAGCTAGAAAACACTGCAAAAGAATTTCGTGAAGAAGGCCTTAAGATATATCCATTAGTAGCTGATATTACTAAAAAAAGTGATATCAAAAAACTGGTTTTACAAATTACTGATCAATTTAGCGCTATTGACATACTAGTAAACAATGTTGGTGGGGTGCATGATTTTGTAAGATTTGAAGATATAAATGATGAAGAATGGCAAACCATGTTTGAATCTAATTTCTTTTCAAATGTAAAAGTCACACGAGAAGTATTACCTTACATGCAGAAAAAGAAGTGGGGGAGAATTATAAACATCTCTTCCGAATCCGCGGTACAACCTGATGCGGTAATACCTCATTATAATGCTGCAAAAGCAGCAATAAATAGTTTTACTAAAACACTATCAAAGGCATATGCAAAGGATGGTATATTGATTAACGCTGTGTCCCCAGCCTTTATAATGACTCCCCAAATTAAATCAATTATTGAGGAAAAATCAAAAAAGCAAAACGTTTCTCCAAAAGAATTTATGGATGCTTTTATAAAGCAATTCAGACCTGGTACTCAAAGCACTCGTCCTGGTAAACCTGAAGAAGTAGCCGCACTCGTCACATTTCTTGCTTCTGACCATGCATCTTTTATTACAGGTGCTAATATGCGTGTTGATGGCGGCTCGGTTTCAACTATATAAACAAAACAACTATATAAAATTTATAAAGAGAGAAATAATATGAATAATATAACATTAATACACCCTTTTGAAGTAAGCAAAGATAAGGAAGATAAGTTTCTATCCATTTGGAAAAATGTAGATAATTACATGAAAAAACAACCAGGCTTTATCGAGACGAAATTACATAAATCGATAGAGAATGCTCTAACCCATAAAAATACTATTTATAATTTTGTTAATATAGCTTATTGGAAATCACCAGAAGATTTTCAAAATGCAATCAAAACTTCTGAATTCCAGGCTCTTGCCAAAGATATTTTTATATTCTCTAGACACCCAGGAATTTATGAAATAATTGAAGAATAGTTGCCATCATCAATATGACTTTTGTACGGGTATCCTGACAATTCAGGTTATTTATAACGCGTATCAATAATAATGATTAAAGAAGTGTAATATGCAAAACTCTTGACAGATCATTAAGAGATGAGTTACAGTAAATTGGTAAATTGTTTATGTATTTTTAATCATGTATACCTTAGTAGTTTTTTATTTAGACGATTGTTGGCGTTGGCGTAACTAATTTTGTTATCGCTAATGCTTAAATAGCATTTCTGTTTAAAATAAAAACTTATTATTAAGGAATATGGACATGTCAAAACCACATAAAATTTTAGCTACAATTCTGGTAGCATTATCTCTATTATTATTATCAACTTTTACAAATACTCAAAAAGATTCTAGTCTCCCACTCATTGCCATAGCTAATTATGGTCCTCATTCTTCGTTGCAAGAAACTATTGAGGGCTTAAAGGCAAAATTAACTCAGCTTGGCTATGTTGAAGATAAAACTATCAGATACGAAATTACTGATGTAAATTTTGAAACGTCTCTAGTTATTCAGATGCTTAATAAACTAAAATCCAACAAACCTCATATAATTGTAGCCATTTCTACACCAGTCGCTCAGGCAGCAAAAAATACTATCACAGACATTCCAGTAGTATATGCTGACGTTACCGACCCCGTTGAAGCAGGTCTCGTTTCTGATGATCCAAATTCAAATATTACTGGGACCTCAGATAAACAAGACTTATCTTTGATGTTTAAACTTGCAAAACAACTTTTACCCTCAGCAAAAAAAGTTGGAGTACTTTACTCAACAGGGGAAGCAAATGATTTATCTCTTGTAAATATGCTTGTTGCTACTAGCAAAGAACTAGGACTAGAGGTAGTAGCCATCCCGGTAGAACATACTAGAGATGTCGTAACTAGAATGAAACTATTTAAGGATAAAGTTGATTTTATCTATACTGGTTCAAGTGGTGCTATTCAGGCTTCTCTGCCAGCAATATCAAGTGCAGCACAAGCCATGCAATTACCATTATTCAATTTTAACGGGGAAGAAGTTATCTCTCATATCGCCCTTGCCAGCTACGGCGTTTCTCATAAACAAGTTGGCGCTAATGCAGCTATCATTATCGATAAACTACTAAAGGGAGAAAAAATAGGCAGCATTAAGCCAGTATATCCAACAGAAGAAGATCATAAGGCTTTCATAAGCCGGAAAAAAGCCGATCAACTTGGACTCAAAATTCCGACAGATCTGACAAATGTTATAATTGTGGATTAGGATCATGCTAGAATTACACAATATTACTAAATTTTTTCTTCAAAATACCGAGCCAACATTAAAAAGTATAAATCTAAAGGTAGGCGAAGGTGAGTACTGCGTTATTTTAGGCAGTAATGGGTCTGGAAAATCAACTTTGCTAAAAGTGATTTCCGGTGAATATCAAGCCGATTCAGGTGTGGTTATACTAAATGGGGAAAATGTAACAAAACACCCATTGCATACCAGAGCAAAAGAAATAGGCAGCGTAGCACAAGATGTCAACAAAGGTACCATCGACGACATGACTTTGCTTGAAAATATTTCTTTAAGCAAAATGAGGGGAAGAAGTGCTAAATATAAATTTTTTACCAATCAAACTGATGAGATCGTAAAAGATATAAAATTACTTGGTCTTGATTTAGAAAAATATATAAACACTAATATATCTTCCCTTTCAGGTGGCCAAAGGCAATCTATCGCCTCTTTAATGGCGATGTCTCCAAAACCTAAGTTATTGCTTCTTGATGAACATACAAGCGCTCTCGACCCAAGAAGCAAAGAGAAGATTATGAGTTTTACTGATAGCTACATTAAAAATCATAATATCACAACCATAATGATCACACATAGTATTGCCGATGCAATACGTTACGGCAACAGATTAATAGTCATGCATCATGGAGTAATAGAATACGATGTTAGTGGGACAGAAAAATCCAAGCTGACTGAACAAACTATTCTGGATATATTACATAAAATTGGTGGACCATTATGATTAATACTTTAATAGAAATTGCTCCAAGTGGCTTAATGCAAGGCTTGATTCTGTCAATTCTAGTAACTGGTGTTATGGTCCCATTTCGATTACTCAACTTTCCAGATCTTACAGCAGAAGGCTCATATCCTCTTGGTGGAGCGCTCTGCGCATCTTTAATCGTAGCTGGTTTACATCCTTTACTTTCTCTTGCTATAGCCTGCACCGCTGCTGGAATAGTGGGTATTTGCACCGCCATTATTTACATCAGATATAAAGTAAATACTCTACTTGCAGGTATAATACTCAGCACAATGGTATATAGCATAAACTTGCGCGCTATGGGAAAACCAAATATTGCTTTATTTGAGCTACCTAATTTATTTCAGAACATAGCACATGGAATTTCTCCGCAAATCATTACTTTACTCATAATAAATTTGGTTATAATGGGAGCCCTATATTCGTTTCTTAACACTGAAAAAGGTCTACAATTTAGAGCTACTGGATTAAATCCAAAAGTTGCTGAAAAATTTGGGGTAGATTTAAATAGAAATATTATTGCTGGACTATTTATTGGCAATGCTTTTTCTGGCCTAGCAGGAGGTCTTCTTGTTCAAATTCAAGGCTATGCAGATATTGGAATCGGCGTTGGTATAGTTATTCATGCTCTCGCTGCAATGATGATCGGCGAGAAATTGATTGGAACAAATTCGATTTTAAAGCTTACAATTGCACCATTTATTGGCTCAATCATTTACCAACAACTACAAGGAGTAGCGCTTGCTGCTGGACTTGCTCCATCAGACCTAAAACTCCTGACTGGCGCCATTGTCCTTGGCATAATAGCGCTTAGGTAGATTTATATATAAAGTAATGATTTGTAGATTGACCTTGACTTAATTTATATTAATTGATACGGTTTTTTTATTGACTTAAATTTACTAAATAGAGAAAAATTATGCATATCAAGATCTTAACATTTAAGGGAGAATATACGGGATTTATCAATATAAACCCTGAGAATGAAACTTTGACTTTAGATAGGGAGATAGGAGTTGAGTCGGATTTAGGCACTGAAAATAATCCACAATCAGTGAAAATAATAAGCATCGGAGATAACGCATCATTTTGCTTAACCACTGGTTATAAACTAACTATAAGTGAATATAGTTGCCCTATGGCAATAACTCTGGTGAATAACAGCACTCTTAGTTTAAATAAGTTAAATAATCACTTAAATGTTAGCGTTCTTTTCTCCCCTAACACAACTGCGTATATCACTTGTGATAATGTTAATTATCAATTTCACGTCACGAAACCTAACTTAGGAAAGGATGGTTTTGTTCGTATTAACAATATTAATGAATTCTTATCTTATTGCACAACAATCAATAATACATTTAAGATAGAATATGAAGAACGCTCTAACGCTGATACTCTTATTAATAAAATACGTTCGTTAAAGGTTGACAACCCTGATCCGGAATTCCAAGCTATAGCAAACTCTTTCATGCAACAAAATAAGATGATTTGTACATCTTCATCTAAACTACCATTTCTAGCATTTTTTGAACAACAGCACTTAGCTTTTTTTGCCACCATAGCTAAACATCCTTTGAATAGTTTAAATGAAGTTCACTTAAGTAATGATATAATCACAGAAATCTTTTCCCACCTGAACCTTAACGATATAAACTGGCAATATTCTCAACCAGATGCTTCTCTTATTGGTTGTGATGAAAATCCATTGCCTCAAAGCGAAATTTAAAGGATTCTTGGATAATGATTGTTTGGGGATTCTCTACAAAAGAGATTGGTATCAAAGAAGCACCGGGAAAATGCCCATCTTGCGGCTTACAAAACCTTGTTATTGTTGGTTCCCAATGTGTATTTGACCTGTTCTGGATTCCAATAATTCCACTCAAAAAAAGCACTTACGTTAGATGTCAATCTTGTAAAACAACATATGTGCATGAACCTTCTGCAGATGAAACAGCTATCCAAAATAGTGGATTCAACACTCCTTGGTGGTCCTTTTCAGGACTTCTTATTATTATAGTTTTAATAA
>CAMBEC010000019.1 GCA_945865485.1 Rickettsia typhi | reverse complement strand
TCAGTAAAATAATTCTGGAAAACTAATAAATTAAATGTTATACCTAACATGGTTTTGGAGAGATGGCCGAGTGGCCGAAGGCGCTCCCCTGCTAAGGGAGTATAGGGAGCAATCTCTATCGAGGGTTCGAATCCCTCTCTCTCCGCC
The DNA here is from genome assembly GCA_945865485.1 of Rickettsia typhi. Taxonomy (GTDB): domain Bacteria; phylum Pseudomonadota; class Alphaproteobacteria; order Rickettsiales; family Rickettsiaceae; genus Megaera_A; species Megaera_A venefica. The sequence goes on along the minus strand of CAMBEC010000019.1, from coordinate 8,967 downwards.
ATTTCAGCAGCTAGTAAGATTGCCTACCTCAGCGGCTTGTTTTAGTCTATTTAAGTGCTTGAACATACATTCAAAATTAGCTCTATTTCCACACATACGACAAATTCCCACCCTAATTACTTCACAATAACGCATTTTTGCTTAAGAACCATCCACAATTGTTAGCATAAGGTAAATATCTTGCTATATTAATTAAAAATTGGTATAGTAATTAGCGCTTTCAACCAAGCGCGCTATGGAGCGCGAGGCTTTAAGAAAAATCAATTTAATTTTTGGAGAAAGGATTATGAAAGATGGTAATGCAGGTAACGATGTAGAATTCGCTGATGGTAACATGCCAGTAATAGCTCATGATGGTAACATGCCAGTAATAGCTCATAGTGGTAACATGCCAGTAATAGCTCATGATGGTAACATGCCAGTAATAGCGGGTCATTTAGAAGTTTATGCATTGGGTGATGCACCTAATGGTGATAACGTTGAAGATCTATAAAACTTCCAAGAAATTAGCTCGGCTAATTGAGTTGACAGCATAACAGGGTATTTTAAAAAGCCTTTAGCATGATGTTTAATAACAAATGCTAGGGGCTTTTTTACTTCCATTAGTCATGGAACTTTGATGCTTCACACACCTTCTTCGGCCTCGGATCTTCTTGTTGCATGAGCTACCTAGTCAACCCAAATATGACTATCTTTTTTTACACGATAGCATTTCCTTGACATAAAATAGCAATTTATGCAATATCCAATAAATTTGTGCATATGACGTTAATTTATGCACATGGAATTCTATTTACAATTTTATAATAATTGGCTAATCACATTATCTTATGAGCAAAAAGTGAATAAAAATAATAAACTATGTATTGCTATCCAAGCAGACCCGTTACACTCTCTAAAAACTAAATCTGATAGCACCCTTTTCATCGCAGCAGAATTATGTAAACGTGGGTACAGAACTTTTTTCTACACACCACAAGATCTTTTTCTGCAAGATAACGTATGTGTTGCAAAAGGTGACTTTGCTCATGTAGAATTTACAGGACAAGAAAGTAAATTTACTTTACAAGAAAAGTCTCATATTAATCTAGATGATATCGCCGCTATTCTGATCAGGCAAGATCCTCCTTTTGATATGAGTTATATCACAAACACCTATCTCCTTGATAAAATAAATCCCAAAGTGCTAATTCTCAATAATCCAATAGCTATAAGATCTCATAGCGAAAAAGTTATGGCCTTCAAATTTGCAGAATTCATCCCCCCTTCTATGATTATTAGCTCATTACAAAATGAAGCCATAGAATTCATAAAGGAACATAAACAAGTTGTCATAAAACCTTTATATTGGTTTGGAGGAAAATATTTAGAATTCCTAGAGTGGGATAATGTAGATAATATAGAAACAAAAATTACACTATCCCTTCAAAAGCATCAACACATCATCATTCAAAAATTTCTGCAAAAAGTTTACGAAGGTGATAAACGAATTATTGTGATAGATGGTAAAGTTGAAGCGGTCATGAAACGTATACCTCAATCTGGAAACTTTATAGCAAACCTTGCTGCTGGTGGATCTGCAGAAAAAACTGAAATCACCCTAAAAGAACAAAAAATAATAGATGTTATAGGCCCATATCTCAAAAGTCAGGGAATTATTTTTGCTGGAGTTGATATGATCGATGAATATTTGATAGAAATTAATATCACATCTCCTACTGGCCTTGTAGCAATTGAACAGCTTTATGGTTTGAACTTAGCAAAGCCTATAGTTGATTATATTGAGAGAAAAATATGAATACTGAGCCAAGAGTTGGAATCGGAGTTCTAATTTTTAATTCTAAGCATGAAATACTCCTTGGAAAACGCATTGGTTCTCATGGGGAATTTAGCTGGGGACCTCCTGGCGGACACCTTCATTACGGGGAAACTATGGAGCTCTGTGCAATCAGAGAAATGGAAGAAGAGACTGGTTTAATAATTCAAAACCCTGAATTTCTTGCTATAACAAACGATTTTTTTGAAAAAGAACAAAAGCATTATATCTCAATTTTTATGAGAGCTAATTATACGCTCGAGCAAAGGATTGAAAATAAAGAACCTCATAAAATTGAGGAATGGTTATGGTTTGATACAAATAATTTACCAGCACCTTTGTTCTTGCCACTAAAGCAATTAATTGAAGGTAAAGGATATGGTGGAAAAATTTGAAAGAATGGCTGGGACGGAAGGACTCGAACCTTCGACCTACGATACCAAAAACCGTTGCTCTACCAACTGAGCTACATCCCAATATGACTATAGATCTTATAACAATATTAACAGCCCCAGTCAATAATAATTTAGGATTACTAATGGCATTGCTAAATGCAGACTGGTACAAATAAATTTCTATTAATAAATCATCTATAGTTAAAAGCAAAATAGCACTAAATCAAATTGACGTGTATATGCAGTGTTGTAGAACCTTAGATGAAAAACATTATTGCAAAATTTAGGATAGGTTAGGGATGAGTCGTGCTTACGCTTATATGGTATTAGAGTTTAATATCATATCCAGCCTCTTTCCAAGCGTTTATACCGCCCTCAAGGTTCCATACATCATGCGCAAACCCTTCCGCTTGCAGTAATTGGCAAGCACGCATTGAACGACCACCAACCTTGCATTGGAGAACAATTTTCTTGCCTTGAATGTCTTTTATTTGATCAATTTCTACTAGTATAGCCGACAGAGGAATATTTATAGCACCATTGATATGTCCCTCCTGGTATTCATAAGGTTCTCTGACATCTAAGATAATTGCTTCAGTCGACTCAAGCCACGAATTCAGAGTAATAACATCAACAGTATATATGGTGTTCATTTAAAATTTGTAATTTAGTTAGTGCCTAGTTAGAGAATCATTACTCTTACCTTTAACTTGCTTAGGAAGAGGAGTGGTAGTACGCGAAGCCTGCGACCTACCTGATTCAAGCCCTTTTCTTAACGATGTTGCCCTTTCCACCACGACATTCGATCTAGGTCTTGTAACCGGTGTATCTATTACCTTTGTTACTGTTTTTTCTGGCACAATACTTTGCAGCTTTGGATCTTTTGGCGCAATAGACGTTGTTATAGAACTTTGTAAATTTTGAGTCACTGGTGATACAGATTTTTCTTTAAGACCGACAAGTTCCTTAACTTTATCAACAAAAGTACCTATCGCACTTGCTACTTTCTCCATAAAAGTTGGTTTACTTTTTTCTTCAACAACGGGAGATACTTTTTTGGCAACAGGTTCTTTTACTTGTGGCACAGCTGTTTCAATCGGTTTAGCACTCACTTCAACTTGCTGCGCAGACGTAGCTTCTAATGTATATCCTGGAATTTGCGCTCCTAGCGAATTGTACGATCCAGGGATTTTAGTAGAATACACTGATTTACTTACAACATCTAAGGACTTAACAAAGTCGAGATATTCAGCCGACTTAGGGTCAATGCTTGCTTTACCATAGTGCGAAGCTGACGTTATTACTGAGTGAAAAACCAAATTAGTCATTGCACCTTTTTCATTACCATTCTCTTTATAAAACTGTGTTATTGATGAATAATGTTCTTGCAAATAATCTGGAATTTTTAGACCAGCGAGCTTTTGTTTTGCACCTTCTTTATCACCTTTTACTAAAGATTCTGATACATCTTTTGCAAATCCATTTTTAGTACATTCATATAGCATAACATTTTTTGCAAGAGAAGTATTGCGCATATATTCAGCACATCTTTTTTTCATTCCAGCTTGCCTTTTTTCGGGTGAATCAGTTTCTTTTATTGGATGGGCTTCTGTCACAATTTGCTTTTCTACTTCCACTAACTTGGAAGCAAAGCTATGAAAATTTTTGCCAGAAATCTCCTTAGTATGAAGATCTTTACTCATTGCCTCAATTGCTTCCGCTCTAGCTTGAGCTGGACTGATCTTACCAAACTCTTTATATAATTCTGTTGTCTCCTGGAGTGAAATAGATCCATCAATGATCTTCTCTTTTAGCTGAGCGTACATTGTAGGCAAAACTGGAACTGCTGGACTTAAAGGTTGCTTTGACATTGATTAAACTCGATTGATTAACTGAGTTATAAGGTTACTAAATTTACTAATTAGTAACCTTATAAACATGTTAAAGCTATTAAGCTAACAATGTCAATCTTTTCTCGACATTCTCTTACGTTCATTCTGATCAAGATAGCGTTTGCGTAAACGAATAGATTTAGGTGTAACCTCAACCAATTCATCATCCTGAATGTATGCAATTGCTTGTTCCAGAGACATTAATCTTGGAGGAGAAAGCCTTATAGCCTCGTCCTTGCCACTAGCTCTAACGTTTGACAATTGTTTAGATTTGATTGGGTTTACCTCCAAATCATTATCTCTATTATGCTCTCCGATAATCATCCCTTTATATACAGGTACACCAGAACCAATCAGCATACTGCCTCTATCTTCGAGGTTCCAGAGCGCATAAGCAACAGCATTGCCATCTTCCATCGATATTAATACGCCATTTCTACGCCCTTCAATTTTTCCACAATATGGGCTGTATCCATGGAATATTCTGCTCATAACACCAGTGCCTCTGGTTTCTGTAAGAAATGGCCCGTGATAGCCAATAAGTCCTCTTGATGGAGCAATAAATATTAAACGAGTTTTTCCTGCACCAGTTTCACGCATGTCCTTTATTTGGCTTTTGCGCAAGTTCATTGATTCCACAACAGTACCAACAAATTCAGAGTCGATATCTATTTGAACCTCTTCCATTGGCTCCAATCTCTCGCCGGTTTCTTGGTCTTCTTTAAACAATACTCGTGGCCTGCTAATTGAAAGCTCAAAACCTTCTCTGCGCATTGTTTCAATCAATACACCAAGCTGCAACTCTCCTCTTCCAGCGACATCAAATGAATCAGATTGTTCAGTTTCAGAAATTTTAATCGCAACATTTCCTTCAACTTCACGCATCAATCTAGCTCTAAGCACTCTAGAAGTAAGCTTATCACCTTCTCTTCCTGCAAGCGGGGAATCGTTAATTGAAAATAACATCGAAAGTGTTGGTGGATCAATCGGCTGAGCAGCCAAAGCCTTTTCTACCTCCGGTGCAGCAATTGTATCTGAAACGTTAGCTTTTTCAAGACCAGCAATAGCTATAATGTCTCCAGCTTCAGCTGAGGTTATTGGTAATCTTTCAAGCCCCTTAAATGTTAGCATTTTAGTAATTCTACCACTCTCAACTACAGCCCCATCACAATTCAAAACTTTTATAGGCATATTGATTTTGGCGATACCACTTTGAATTCTACCAGTTAAAATTCTGCCCAAATAAGGATCATACTCTTTGGTTGTAACAATCATTGAGAATGGAGAGTTAATATCTGATACTGGTTGCTTAACGTACGATAATATAATATCAAACAATGCATCTAAATTTTCTCTCGGATCTTCCAATTCTTTTACAGCCCAGCCATTTCTGCCTGAAGCATATATTACAGGGAAGTCTAACTGTTCATTCGTTGCTTCAAGAGCCATAAAAAGATCGAAGATTTCGTCAAGTACTTCGTCAGCTCTTTGATCACTACGATCAATTTTGTTAATAACAACAATTGGCTTTAAGCCAAGTTTTAGAGCCTTCCCAAGTACAAATTTAGTCTGTGGCATTGGTCCTTCTGCCGCATCGACAAGAAGCACAACCCCATCAACCATACTTAATATACGTTCTACTTCACCTCCAAAATCTGCGTGTCCAGGTGTATCAATAATATTGATTTTGGTATCTTTCCAATCAACCCCTGTGCATTTTGCTAAAATAGTAATTCCGCGTTCCCTTTCAAGGTCATTGGAATCCATAGCTCTTTCGTTAACTGCTTGATTAGCACGAAATAATCCACTTTGAGATAGCATTTTATCTATCAATGTTGTTTTTCCGTGATCAACGTGGGCAATGATTGCGATGTTTCTTATTGATAATGCCATTAACTATTCTTTCTATTTTCTTAAAAATTAGGATTCGTGATTATACAGCATTTTTTCTTCAATATCAATTTGAAAAAAATATACCTTTTAAATATCAATTTAGTATACTTGTGAGTAGGAAATTTATCAGCCAATAGGCTAAAGGTTTAAATATGAAAAAAATCTCAAAAAAACAACAAAAGAATTATACTTTAATGGTTTGTATTATAGGAATAATGGTATTAATCTATTCGATAACTATAATAAAATTATCTATGGCCCAATCTTAACATTCAGGGTAAGTAATAAAAATCATTAATTTATATTGTGATTTAATTTTTATTGTGATTTACCGTTGATTGCTATAGAATTCATTGAGTGCTTAATAATTTGATTGATAAATTATATTTGGTTAAATAATGCAACAATTTATTACATTTTTAATTTTGACCTGCTCATTGTTTACGGCCTCTAACGCCTTTGGAACAGAGAATGAGGTGCAGGTTGATATATATATTAAGGATCATAAATTTTCTCCGTCTGTAGTTGAGTTGCCAGAAGGAAAAAAGATTGTTATTACAGTCCATAATCAAGATGCAACAATTGAAGAGTTCGAAAGTATCGAGCTAAAAAGAGAAAAAATTGTTCTTGGCAATTCAGAAACAAGGATTATCCTTGCCCCACTAAAACCTGGTGAGTATAAATTCTTTGGTGATTTTCACCAAGACACAGCTCAAGGAAAAATTGTTGTAAAAGAAACGCCCAAAGAAGAGACTGAAAAAGATGTTTAAAATAGCCATTGTAGTTTTTCGTGAATGTCTTGAGATCGCATTATTACTTGGCGTCATAATGGCAGTTACAAAACCAGTTGCTAACTCAAGAGTCTATATAGTTCTTGGAGCACTTATTGGCATAGTTTTGGCCGCAATATTTGCCTTATCTACACGGGCAATTTCAACAAGTTTCGGAGGACTTGGTGATGAGTTATTTGACTCTTGTGTAATCCTTCTTACAGCTGCAATAATAAGCTGGACAGTAGTTTGGATGCAAGGCTATACCAAAAAAATAAAAAAAGATTTAAGTAAACTTTCAGAAAACATAACGGCAGGACTAACAAGTCAATTTATGTTAGTGCTAGTGGTGGCAACAGCAATTCTTCGAGAAGGAGCGGAAATAATCCTATTCGTGTATAGCGTTTCTTCTGTAGAAAACCTAGAAGGAACAAAATATTTACTTGGAATAGGAATTGGTGCTTTTGCAGGACTAACTGTTGGTATTGCCTTGTATTTAGGATTAATGAAGCTTGCTGGTAAATATGTTTTTACAATCTCAACGATTTTACTTACTCTAATTGCTGCAGGTCTAGCAGCTGAAGCAGCTGGTATATTAACCTCTTCTGGCTTTATAGAAGCGTATTCTGATCAACTTTGGGATACATCTTGGTTTATTAGTAACGAAAGTATTATGGGCAAAATATTAAATGTTACTATGGGATATGACTCAAAACCAAATGGAATGCAAATTGCATTCTATCTTTCAAGTATATTAATAACAGTTAGTTTTATGAAATTAAGATCAATTATTTCAAATAAATACCATGCTTAAACTTCTTATAGAATTCATTCCCTTGATAGCTTTCTTTATTGGCTACAAAGTTGGTGGGATTTTTGACGCAACATTATATACCCTTGTCGCCACTGTTGGTAGCACAGCAATTACACTTCTGCTTAAGCAAAAAGTAAGTAAAGTACACTTGATTACTAATGTATTACTACTTGTCTCAGCAAGCCTGACTTTATTCAGCGGCAATACTACATTCATTAAAATGAAACCAACTATTTTGTATACTATATTTGGCTTTGCTTTTTTTATTACAAGCTTTAAATGGGAGCCTGCAATAAAGCTGGCTCTTGGAACGGCAATACAATTGAAGGAAGACATACACTGGATCCAACTAAACATAAGATTTATGTGGTTCTTTTTTACTATGGCTGTAGTTAACGAATTTGTTTGGCGTACTTTTCCAGAAGAAACTTGGGTTAATTTTAAGGTATTTGGCGCTTTACCAATTACGATCCTTTTTCTTGTATTACAACTACCATACTTGATAAAATATAAAGCCTCAGATTCTTCAGTACTATAAAGTTGATAATGTTGCTCGTGTGCCTACCCACCATATGTTATCATGAGTCATACTAAAGAGAAATTCTACAAAACTGTAGCACTCAAAATATCCTTGACTTAACGTCGTTTATCTTTTAGTTTGTTTCACATGTATGGCGGATGTAGCTCAGCTGGTTAGAGCACCAGATTGTGATTCTGGGGGTCGCCGGTTCGAAACCGGTCATTCGCCCCACACTTGCGGTAATTAACTCATCTCTCGATCAAAGCCTACAAACTCTGTTAGACGCATTGAAACAAAGATGTCATTCCCGCGAAAGCGGGAATCTTAGAAAACCGGTAATAGTACTGGTCTTAGACCTTTGTAGGAATAACAAAAGCTATTTAACTGAATTTTTGGATAAGAGTAAAGTCTAGTCGTTTGCACTTGTAGCTCAGCTGGATAGAGCGTTGCCCTCCGAAGGCAAAGGTCGTTGGTTCAACTCCAATCAAGTGCACCAATGTATATAAGTTTCTTTCTCTTAAAGTTATGTTTTATATATACCTATATATGTGATTAATTGTAAGAAATTAATCTGCAGGAATTTAGGAATTAGTTTCAAAGCCATTGATTAAAGGCCTCTAATTAGGAATGGCAGAGTGCACTATGATCCTGCCTCCTTATCTCGCCCCAAGCGTAAAAGTTGGGTAAATCAAGTTCAGCGGACGAGGTAAAGGTTAGCGTAATGTGTCTTACCGTTCTTGTTGGCTAGCTTTGGGTTTCATCACGCTTTGTTTGTGGTTTGCAATACCGGCTTTGTCTGCTATAGCTCCTGCCGCTCTCTGCACCTTAGCTATCTCATGATCAAGTTTACCTTTTGTTGAGCCCATT
>CAMBEC010000018.1 GCA_945865485.1 Rickettsia typhi | reverse complement strand
TTACTCCTGACATTGGAGCCAAAATTACCGGGCTTGAAAGCTCAATATTATCGATCTTTATCGTCATATTACACTATGCAACTCTTAAAACTGGCGAACTGTACCACAATTATTAATAAAAATCACCAAACTTCTCTAATAGCAAGATTCATGTCTGAGTAGGAGATTATAACTGGTAATACTACACCTTCTGGTTTTTTAGGGCCATATAATTTATAAAAAGGTATTCCATAGGAGCCGTTAGCAACTAAATACTCGTATATTTCTTGATTATGCATACTAAAGTCTCCCCTCATTGCGTACACATTATGGGTTTGGAATAACTTCATCGTCTTATTTCTATTTAGTACCATCAATTTATTGTACTTACAGGACACACACCAATCTGCAGTAATGTCTACAAATACTATTTTTCCCGCCTCAACGTACGCTTTGATTTTGTCTGGTTCAAATTTGTGCCAAGTATCATCAACTTGCATCTCTGCTGTTAAATCTTCATTACTTGCTCTCATAGGTAATATCATACTAACTAAAATGATTATTAAAATAATAGCGAATTTAAAACTATTACTCCTCATAATCCCAGTTACACTTTCTAACGAAAACTTTAATAAGAGCAGCAGTAAGAATAATCCAACAGTACCCCTTTCGCCTATTTGACCATAAAGCACGAACAGAAGCCAAAAAACTGTTCCTACCATGAATAATATTAGCACTTTCTTTAATATAAACATCCACTTCCCAGGCTTAGGAATAATTTTTAGTATTGGGGGATAAAAAATCATAATGATATATGGCAAACTAAAACCAAGGGCTACAAAAGAGAAGTTTAAAAATATTTGAAAATTATTTGCTGCAAATGCTAAGGAAACAGCTGTGCCTAAAAATGGAGCATTGCATGGTGTAGAAAGGATTGCCGCTAAAATACCACTAAAATAATGCTCAAGATACTGATTATTTAGCTTATTAACATTTAATTTATTCATCAAACTATCCGGCAGAGATAAATCAACCCGCCCTAGAGCACCGCTAATAAAAATAGTCATAACAATGCTCAAAATTATAATAAATTCTGGCTCCTGAAAATTAATACCCAGGCCGAATTGGCTACCGCTATTTTTCAAGCCTATAACTATTGCCGTTAAGATCCAAAAACTAGAGAATATTCCCGCAACAGTAAGTATGCATGCGATTCTTTTATCAATGCCATCATCTTTTAAAAAGGAAAAAATCTTCATCGATAACACTGGTAGTACACATGGCATAAAATTCAAAATAACCCCACCTAATATCGACAACATAATAAGCCACAAATAGTTCTCAAGCCCGAAGCCTTTTTCTATTGTATTTATCTTACCTATTATAGTTTGTTTGACCGGTATACACATATCACCACAAATAGCATATTCTAATTCAGCTTCTATATTTACCGGTTTTGTAATATCTCTTGCCTTTATCTCAAGATGGATACTTACCAAGTCATCAAAGTAGTGCACCACCCCTACACCATCGACATGCTTTTGCTTAGAATCAGGCCAAATTATCTTATAATCTTTGAGGTTGGAAGATTTATTCAAGGAAACTTTTATAGGTAATCCAAATTTCGATACCTCGGCATTTGCATATATACTATACCCCTTTAACATTTTCATTTCTAAAAACACTTCACCAAAATCATCTACTTTTATTACAAACTGTTGGCTAGATGCATAGGCCTCTGATAATATAGAAATTATAAGAATGAAAAAGATATAAACTTGTCTTATAGCCATAACCATAGTCTTGAAATGCTAAACTGTTATAACTATATAGAATAACAGTGATTAACGTAAATATTTTAATTATGGACCAAAATTTTTCAGATTTAACTGGTAAAATTCTCATAGCGAGCCCATTTGCTATGGAAGGCAATGTATTTCATAAATCGTTAATATATGTTGTTAAACATGCAAATGAAGGTTCCATAGGACTGATTTTTAATCGCCCAGTTAGAAGCGCATTGGCAAATAATTTATTCAATAAGGTTGATGCTAATTTTAATTTTGATAATCTCGAGCTCAACATTCATATTGGTGGACCTGTAGAGGTAGAACGAGGATTCTTCTTGCACTCAAGTGAATATGATAAAAATTTATTATTCAATCCAAACCAAGGGGAGTTGGCAGTTAGTTCAAACGTGCAGATTTTACAAGATATAGCAACAGGCATTGGACCAAAAAACAGTCTATTTATTGTAGGCTATACAGGATGGGGATCAGGACAATTAGATTTTGAATTGGAGCACAACCTCTGGATAATAGCTGACCCAGATAAAGAACTGATATTCTCTGAAAACGATTCTGATAAATGGACAAAAGCTTTGAACATAGTTGGTGTATCAAGCAATGATTTTATACCATTTGTTGCAACCTGTTAAAAACGTTTCCAAATACTAGCAAAAATAGTTGCCGCAAAACAGAAATAGAGTTATACCTATTTAAGGCGTCGGATAGCCAATTATCCGTTCGTTAATTACAAAGGAAATTAGGAGAAATTATGAAAAAAATTCTGTTGATTATAGCAGTATTATTTTTATCTACTGGCTGCAGCAAAAAAACAAAAACGACACTTGGGTTGACCGAGACTATGCCAGATGAATATCAAGTACACCGTAACAAATCGCTTGAAGTGCCACCTCACTACAGAGCTCAAGATTTTATAGGAAAAAAAGATGTGCCCGCAAAAAAAAAGAAGCTTTCTAAAAGCGAAGAGGCGCTACTAAAAGAGATTGAGTAAAAACTGAGGCTATAAGAAATGTCACGGCATTGCTCTTCGTATACTGCCAAAAGTCATCCTGAACTTGTTTCCGGATCTAAGGCGGCGAAAAGAAGCTCCAAAAACTAAGTTCAGGATGGACTTTTATATTCTTGAGTGCAATCACGTACCATTAATGTTATTTGGCCTGGCAAGGTTTTTAGTCAGCACAACTGATATGATTCAAACTAAACTTTAAAGAATCTAATAATATGAATAAAGTACTTGCATGGGCAATAATATTCCTAACTATAGGTGGTATCATTTATCTCGTATCAAACACACTAGCACCATTTTTAATAGCTTTTATTTTTGCATATCTTTTACAACCAGCCATAGATACAAATTGCCGTAAGTTTTCATTACCTAGGGATGTAGTAACGCTTGGTGTTTTTGGTTTGTTTTTAAGCAGCTTCATTACCATTATGGTTTTAATTGCACCGATAATTTACCACCAAATTTCCGCCTTTATCAGCAAAATCCCTATGTACAAAACTAACTTTGATAGTGCGATATCGGCTTGGTCTGCAAAACTTCATAATGTTGATCCTGACCTTGCCAACAAAATTTCTGATTCAGCTCAGAATTTTGTTAACGGAACCTTGACCTTATTTGCATCCTTCGCTAACCATATCTGGCAATATACAGTTGCTACAATAAGCTTCTTTACTGTTGTCGCTTTAATACCCATTATTTTATATTATTTTTTAAGAGATTGGCCTCAAATAGTGGGGAATATAGAGTCTCTTTTACCAGTAAGAAGTAAAAGTAAGGTTAGAGAAATTTTTAATTCAATCAACGAGTTACTGTCTGCCTATATTAGAGGGCAACTCAATATTTGCATACTATTGACTTTGTACTACGTGACTGGCCTGAGCATTATTGGCCTTGACCTGGCATTGCTCCTTGGTATTTTTTCTGGCTTTTTGATTATTATTCCTTTTATTGGCGTTCTATTCTCTTTCGTAATCGTAACAATTAGTTGCTATTTTTCTTTTGGAGCTGGTTCAGAACTCATTTACGTTATTATTCTATTTGTTATAGGATACACAGTAGAAAGCTATATCCTGACTCCCAAAATTATTGGTAATCGTATTGGATTACATCCTGTATGGATTATTTTTTCTGCCTTTGCTACAGCTAACCTATTTGGATTTGTAGGAGTTTTGTTTGCTATACCTATAGCTGGAATAGTAAAAGTTTGCCTATCGAATATAATTGACTACTATAAATCCAGTAATATGTATAAGGGTTAAAAGGCTATATTGCTTTTTAGTATTCACGTATTAGGCAAGAATTATTAAGCCTATGTCTTAAATATATAAGAGAATTTAGGGATATGATTAATGAAATAACAGAGTTACAAGCTATAGCACAATCTGGGCTTGCTTATTGCAAAGATGTATTTGACATAGCAAGATATAAGAGGATTTTAGAAATATCTGCAAAACTATTAGCGTTAAAATCAGATCATAAATATGAACAAGTATTAGAACTCTTTACAGCAGATACGGGTTACGCTACACCTAAAATAGATGTAAGGGGAGCAGTTTTCAAAGAGGATAAAGTTTTATTAGTGCAAGAAAAAGCAGATAATTTATGGTCGTTGCCAGGTGGATGGGCAGATGTAAACTTATCAGCTGCTGAAAATATTATAAAAGAAATATACGAGGAAGCTGGTTTTCAAACAAACGTTATTAAACTTGTTGGAATTTTTGACAAAAGAAAACACAACCCAACTGGTCAATGGCCACATGTTTATAAACTCTTTTTCTTATGTGGCCTTATAAAACCAGGTCAATTGGCATTTGATCAAAATGAAATTTTAAATGTCAATTTTTTCAAGGTAACCGAGCTTCCGGCCTTATCTGAGGAAAGAGTAACTAAGAAACAAATAGAAATATGTTTCAAGCATTTTCATAACCAAGATCTTATGGTAGAGTTTGATTAAAAAATAATTATAATTGTAGTTATTTATATAGTCTATCTTCCCAGATAAGACCCATTGACAAGAAACAATGCATATAATTCAGAGGAACTATGCACCAAATCACTTTCTCTTTTGATAGTAATGATCGCTACGATCCAAGTGAGTTTATTGAATCATCATCAAATCATTTAGCTTTTAAGACGTTGACTAGTTGGCCTTCTAAAATGTGGGGAGTGGAACCATATGCAAAAACGCTTATTTTGAGAGGACCAAAGTCTTCCGGAAAAACTTATTTGGCTAAAAAATGGTCGTTAAGCTCTGGGGCATTATTTCTTAAGAAAGCTCATCAGCTAACAGAAGCTCTTTTGTCTCATCACAAAACTTTTATAATAGATGGATTTGACAACAGCTGGAACGAAGAGAAAGTTCTTCATCAATTTAATTCAATTCATGAAAGTAACAAGTATTTACTGATCACTACTACCCAAGTTCCAAAACTTACTTTACCAGATTTAGCGTCTAGAATTAATTCAACGAATATTTTAGACATTGATTTTCCAGATGATAACCTAGTTTCTATGTTAATATTCAAGCTTTTTTCTAACTTTTCGGTAGTTGTTAATAAAGATGTAATCAGCTATTTAATAAATATATTACCACGTGAATTTCCAGAAATAATCATCGCTGTACAAAAAATCAATGACTATGCGATAGAGCATAAACGCAAAATCACAGTACCCCTAGTTAAGCTAGCTCTAATTTAAAAGTTTGATCACCTTATTTGTAGGTAACTTTGCTAGGCTGGCGTTATAGTAAATTCAGTTTATCTAACTGGCCTATAGGCTACTTTAATTTTGAACTGGAAATTTTTTAGGTATTACTTTCTCTAGGTCTATATTATACTGATGTGCTAAAATTAAAGCATTTCCCACAACACTTACAATATCTCCTTCAAATTTCCTTTTAAGCTCACTTTCAGATAGTATTGGTTTCTCGGACCCACGAAGTTCGAGAAAGCTGCGCGTCAACTCACCTAATTCCTCTTGAAGTTTAAAAAGATAAAACACATCATCACGATTGATATGGTTCTTATTAGCGAACTGGCTCCATGCTTTTTCACAATGTAATGCGGCTTCTTTTAAATTCATTTAATCTCTCTCCTATTTTTAGATTCTGTAAACATTTCTAAAGTAATGATACCAAAAATTTAGCATGCAATCGATCATATCCTAACATCTATTATTGCCTTCTTCAAGCGCGCAAACGCTTCAATAGACCTCTTGCATAACCTATAAATAAGCGAGGAATTTTTAGAGAAAATGTAGATAAGCATCGCAGCGTATTTAATATACGTGAGAAGCGCAAACAAGTTTTTTTGACAAAATTACCGCTCAGAATAAGATTGTGCAAGAGGTCTAATTAATTGGCAAAGCAAGTCTGGTAGCAACGCTAGAACTCCAAATTATTTATACAGTTTTGGCTAGTTCATGACCTTGGCTAGGTATGCAGAGATCTTATAGAAAACTCAAACTAGCTCTAAACACATAGCTATCCCCATACCGCCACCAATGCATAAAGTAGCAAGTGCTTTTTTGGCGGCAGATCTTCTCATTTCATGCAGTAAGGTTACCAAAATTCGTGCTCCACTTGCACCAATAGGATGGCCGATGGCGATAGCTCCACCGTTGATATTCACCTTGCTAATATCCCATTTCATTTTTTGATTAACATATTCAGCCTGAGCAGCAAATGCTTCATTAGCTTCAATTAAATCAAGATCTTCAACATCCCAACCAGCTTTTTCAAGAGCAAGTTTGGATGCCGGCACGGGGCCAGTTCCCATGATAGAAGGATCTACACCACAACTAGCATAAGATACTATTTTTGCTATAGGCACTAATTTATGTTTTTTTACGGCTTCTTCCGAAGCAACAAGAACACAAGCAGCACCATCATTAATGGTCGATGAATTACCAGCTGTAACGGTGCCATTGGTTTTAAACGCAGGCTTTAGCTTAGCAAGGCCTTCCATATTTGAATTTCCTCTAATCCCCTCATCCTGGTCAAATATAAAACTCTCTTTCTTTTTGTGGATTTGAATAGGAACAATTTCATCTTTAAATTTTCCACTTATCTGAGCTTTTGATGCTTTTAGCTGTGAGCTAAGCGCAAGTTGGTCTTGTGCCTCGCGACTAACATTAAATTTTTCTGATATATTCTCGGCAGTAATGCCCATCATTTGACCAGAAAATGCGTCCGTTAGGCCGTCATACATGATAAAATCAGTAAGTTTTATATCACCAAATTTACTCCCACCACGCAAATAGCCTCCATGCATGCCAAGCGACATATTTTCCTGACCGCCAGCAAGAATTAAATCAGCTTGGCCAGCTCTAATCGAGTTCGCAGCTAACGCAACTGCCTTTAGGCCAGAGCCACAAACTTTATTAATAGTGGTTGCAGGCAACTCTATTGGCATACCGGCATGAATTAAAGTTTGGCGAGCTGGATTTTGTCCAGATCCTCCAGTAATCACCTGACCTAATATAATTTCGTCAAATAATTTTGGATCAAGCCTACTCTCAGCTAATATTGCTTTTACGACCTCCGAGCCGATCAAAGGAGCCGACATTTCTGAAAGCCCTCCTAAAAAACTACCGACGGCTGTTCTTCTGGCATGTGTTATGTAGACTTCTTTCATAAATTTTCTCCATCGATCTTTATATTATTACTAGTCTGTTTCGATCATTTAAAATCCAAAGCAGTTTTTAGCCAATTATTATATTGTTGCTGAAATTCCAAACTAGGAGATACTAGATACGCAACATGCCCTCCGTCCACTTCTATAACTGTAGAGTTTTTTATCATCTTTTGCAAAGGAACTATTGAACTATAAGGAACTATTTGATCTTTCTTAGCGTAAATAATACAGGTGGGAACATTGATTTGCTTTGGGTCTACAATTGACCCATTCACTTTCCATTTCTTATTGTAGATTATATTATTCAAACAAAATTCTTCGATAATTTGCAGATAAAGTGATTTTGGAATTGAAATACCAGATTGCAGCCAATCTTCGACACGCAGAAATAATTGTCTTGAATCAGGAGATAAAGCAAAATACTTATCTACTTTCTCTTTGTACTGCGAAGGAAACATCAAGAAAAACATTATTTGAACATATATTTTAGGTATTAAATCACTTTCTTTTATAGCGCTTTCAAGGCCACAATTTTCAAGAATCAATCTAAGATTACCAAAATGAGAAAAATCCCATGGAGTAGTTAATAACGACAAACTATTGATACTAAGTCTAGTTTCAAATTGACTTAGTGCACCACAATTCAAGTGCTGGGTTACTGCAACACATATGTTCCCACCTATACAATGCCCGATAAGATGAATATTTTTCTGATTATTTTTTCTAACGAAATTTATTATTTTTTGTAATTCGCGAATCAAGTCTTCAAGCTTGAGCTGGATATAAGTCTCTTTCCAGTTTACAAGATATACTTCCCCTTGTTGGCGTAAATTTTCTACAAAATTATTCTCTCCTGATAAAAATAATATTTCTGGAGAATTAAAAATTGACGGAACAATTAGAAATGCATCATTCCTTGAACCTAATGATTCATATTTCATGAGGTTCGCTACCTCAGAATTATAGGTTACTGCTAATGATAAAGCAGAATATCTGGGACTAGTTTTTGATTTTACAAATTGATCGTATTCGAACTTGTATTGATCATATTTATCTAAATCATAACTTAACATAACAAAATAGCCAGTTTATACCAATTCAATTGAAAACAAATGTTGACTCCTTGGACTTATAATGATATATTACGCCGCAATATTTTCATCGTACTGCCGTATATTCAAAGTGCTATAAGTTATAGCTCATACTATTGCAGACCTACGACTAGAAATTACTTTTTAAGTTTTTTTTTTGTCTATAGGTGTTTTGCAAACAATGTCTGATAAAGAGCCTAAACCTTTCAATAAGATACGCAACATATTTTGGCCAATACATAGGTCAGAACTTTCTAAGTTTGTCCCTATTTCAGCCTTAATGTTCTGCGTTATATTTAACCAAAATGTTTTAAGAATCTTAAAAGACAGTATCTTAATTTCCGAAGTAAGCGCAGAAATTACTAGTTTTAGCAAGGTTTATGTCGTGACACCAATGGCAGCAATATTTGTTATTGCTTACGCTAAGCTAATAAACCACTTACCTATTCACAAAATATTTTATTATTTGGCAGCATTATTCACCGCGTTTTACATTATATTCGCTTTTATAATATATCCAAATATTGATTTTTTCCATATGGATAGACAAACACTTGCGCACCTAATGGAAAATCACCCACATTTGAAATGGTACATAGCCACGATTGGCAACTGGAGTTACGTTATTTTTTACTCTTTTTCTGAATTATGGCCGAATATATTTTATATTTTAATGTTTTGGCAAATTGCCAATGAAATTACCAATACAAATGAAGCAAAGCGTTTTTATACATTATTTTCGCTATTTGGTAATTCCTCACTAATTCTGGTCGGTTTTATGATGATGAACTTGTCATCTGATAATAGTGTTATTAATAAGTTATTTACTGTATCTGATAGCAAAATCACGCTAATTCAAGTCTCTGTTGCAATGGTTACCGTTGCTTCTATCTTATCGTGCTTGCTTGTTCGTTATATTTCAAAGAATTTTAGCAGCGCCTATTCCAACATGCCCGTAGGACGAATTGATAAGTCCACCAGACCAAAGATGGGAATCATTGAAAGTTTTAAGTATATAGCAAGATCAAAATACTTGTGGTTAATGCTAATATGCTCCGCATCATTTGGACTCTCTATGAATCTAGTAGAGGCCGTATGGAAAGCGAAGATCAAAGAATTGTATCCCACCGTTAACTCATATGCTGAATTTAATAGCTTATATATACTATGGACTGGAGTGGCAATAATGGTTATGACGATTATTGGTAATAATGTCATGCGTAAAAGCAGTTGGTTTGCAGCAGCGGTAATTTCACCCATAATTATTCTAATTACTGGTACAATTTTCTTTATTTTAGTAGTTTTCGATGATCACATAATGAATTTTTTTGATGGCGCGATCCTCATGTCTCCACTAGCTCTAGCCGTATTTGTTGGCGCTATTCAGAACATTTTATCAAAGGGTTCCAAGTACTCCATCTTGGATACATCAAGCCAGATGTTGTATATCCCTCTTGACCAAGAGCTTCGTACTAAAGGAAAGGCTGCTGTAGACGTAATTAGCCCTAAAATTGGTAAATCTGCTAGCGGACTTGTTCAATCAATGATCTTTACGATATTACCTATGGCAACTTATAGCTCCATAGCAGCGCCGTTAATGTTCATTTTTATCGTAGTTTGTGTATTGTGGATTTACGCCATTCGAAAAGTCTATTTTGAATATCAAAAAATAGTATAGCCGTTTTGATCAAAATATCGTATAAATCTTTAGCTTAGACTAATAAGTCTAAAAACCATAATATGGAGTTATTTGATATGTTTATTGATAAAGTTGCTGCAAAAACAAAGGATGGAGATTTTAATGTTATCATTGAAATTCCGATGAATGATAACCCCGTTAAATATGAATTCGACAAAGATGTTGGAGCGATAGTTGTCGATAGATTTATGCAAGTTTCTATGTCCTATCCATGCAATTATGGGTTCATTCCTCATACTCTTTCAGATGACGGCGACCCAGCGGATGTCCTTGTTATTACTCATCACCCCGTTGTACCAGGGGCTATAATCAAGGTTCGTCCAGTTGGTGTATTGATGATGGAAGATGAATCTGGTATGGATGAGAAAATTTTGGCAGTCCCAGTATCAAAATTAGACATAACTTTCGATTCTATTAAGGATATTAATGATGTTTCTGATATGCTAAAACGAAGAATAACTCATTTTTTTGAACACTATAAAGAGTTAGAGAAAGGTAAATGGGTGAAAGTGGTTGGTTGGGAAAATGCAAAAAAAGCAAATCAAATTATTGATGAAGCGCTTGCAAGAGTAAAACTATAATTACCGTCATGTTAAACTTTAATCATAATTATTCGTGACTGCCTTTGCATAAAGCTGTTATTTAGCAACACTTAAACTCAAGACTAGTCTATGCTTTTAAGATCAGGAATTATCGTTGCATTTTTTACTCTTTTATCAAGATTTTTTGGCCTTGCTAGGGAGTTTTTTATAGCTGCTACATTTGGCACCTCCGCAATTGCCGATTGCGTTAATGTCGCATTTAAATTTCCCAATTTATTTAGAAGAATATTTGGTGAAGGAGCCCTATCTGCTGTCTTTATCCCAATGTTTAGCGAGAAACTTGTTAACTCACAAGGTGAAGCAAAAAATTTCAGCGGCAAGATATTTACTCTACTGATGATTACCCTTATCACATTGACAATAATTGTCGAAATTCTGATGCCTTATATTGTCTTACTAATTGCTCCTGGGTTTTATCTTGAAAACGAGAAATTTGAACTAGCAGTAATATTATGTCGCATTACCACTCCTTATTTAATATTCGTATCTATCACGGCTCTATTTGGTGGCATGCTTAATTCTGTAAACAAATTTGCCGCTTTTGCCTTTGTTCCGATAATTATGAACGTTAGTGTAATTGTAGTTACATACTATCTCCAAGAAAACTATACAGCTCATTACAGCATCGCTTATTCATTAATAGTTGCTGGAGTACTACAGGTAGTCTTCATGGTATTTTGTTTGTACAAATCTGACCTTGGTTTTCCTATAATATTTGCTCCTAATGAAAAAGAAGTAACTCAATTAGTCAAGAATATGGGACCCGCAACACTAAGTTCTGGAGCACAACAACTTAACCTTTTTATCTCTGGTGCTATTGCTAGCTTCTTACCAGGAGCTGTTTCTATTTTATCTTATGCAGACCGTTTATACCAGTTACCTTTGGCACTAATCGGCATTACCTTTGGCACAATTCTACTTCCCGAGTTATCACGAATATATAAAAAAAGAAACTATAATGAAGCTAACTATTTGCAAAATAAAGCCCTGCAAATTGCTTTGTTACTTTCCGTTCCTTCAATGGTTGGTTTATTCGCTTTGTCAAAACCAATTATTCACCTAATTTATGAACGCGGAAAGTTTTTGCCCGAGGATACAATACTCACAGCCGAAGCGCTTGCTGCATTCTCACTTGGTCTACCTGCCTTTGTCATAGCTAAAATTTTAACGCCAATATATTATGCTAATTTGGATACAAAGACTCCATTACGTATTACTCTCTACTCGCTCGTAATTAATACAATTTTGAATATCGCACTGATGATTCCCTTTGGTCATGTTGGAATAGCTATAGGGGCTTCAATTGCAGCTTGGATTAATGCTTGGCTTTTAAATAAATACGCAAAACAATATGGAGACTTTAAAGTAACCTATGAAACAAAACTATTTGCTTTCAAAGTAATTTTCGGTTCTTTTTGTATGTTAGTATTCATTAGCTCTATTATGTATTATTTTGGCGACCTATTTTACTCGAACAAATTTAGTATAAAATCGGCAACATTACTTGGAACTATCACATTTGGAATAGCTATATTTTTGGCAATTTCATATCATTTAAAACTACATATAGTACTTTTGAAAAAACATGATCCGAGTTTCTAACTATCAAGATCTTTTAAAGGTTATAGCTCTAACCTGCATGATCATTGATCATATTGGATTATATTTCCTCCCTGAAACTTTGATACTACGAGCTATTGGGCGCTATGCGTTTCCAATATTTTGCTTCTTTGCAGGGTTTAATTTTAAGAACAGTTTAAGTGTCAAAACGCTTATCTACGGCGTAGCACTATATTTATTTACTACTACTTTAATATTCCAAGAACTAATAGAAGCAAATATTTTGATCTCTATTTTTATTGGCTATGTATATCTGAGTATTTTTCAATCACGCCTGGTATTATCAAATCTAGGGTTTTGGCAAGCTTATACACACTTCATTGTCTTGGCTTGCTGTTTTCCACTAACTGGCCAATTTTTTGAGTATAGCACTCTTGCTATTGCTATGATGGTTCTTGGCTATTCTGTAAAAAATAACCTTATACCCATCCGTATAGCTGCTTTTACAGCAGCATACACATCGTCTTTATACACTATAATAATATATTTTGATGACTTCAAAGCGCCTGAATTTATCGTAACAGCAATTGTAACTGTCGCAATATATTTTTCTCTAACATTCAAAAACTTTCATCGGGTAAATAACCTTAGACTTACAATAATCAGCAATAATCTATTATCCATATATTGCATTCATTTAGTAATAATTATGGTAGTTTGGAGATATTCCATTATAGGCTTATTTTTGGCTTGACTAATCGCTGCCTTGGGTATATCTTACGCTCTAGTATTTTAGATGAATGTTTTAAAATAAGGTTAGAAAGGTTGTGTCTAAGAAGAAAAATAAGAACTTACTAGTAAAATTAGTTAGCACCGCAGGCACAGGTTATTTTCTTGTGAAAAAGCGTAATCCAAAAACTTTGACAGAAAAATTGTCATTTAAAAAGTACGACCCAAAGGTGCGTAAGCATGTTGAATTTAAAGAAGAAAAAATTAAATAGAGTTTCGTAGATTATGGCAGTTAAAATTCGTTTAGCAAGAGGTGGAGCAAAAAAACGTCCTTACTACAGAGTAGTAGTGGCAGATGCTAGAGCTCCGAGAGATGGAGCATTCATTGAAAAAATTGGAACATACAATCCATTGCTAAAGAAAGGAGACGAAAACCGCGTTACTTTAAAAGCTGAGCGTATTGAGCATTGGTTAGCTCATGGTGCACAACCTACTGATCGGGTAATTGGCTTTATAAAAGAAGCAGGAATTAAATTACCAGAATCAATTCTTAGAAAAATAGATATAAGAGCGAAAGCTCATACAACGAAACCTTCGAAAAAAGAATTAAAAGAACAAGCATCTAAGTAAGATGTTTATTTAGAAGTAAGCTTTTTGAAATAGATTTTTTGTAGGAAATTTTTAAATTATACAAAAAAGCACTTCCCCTCGCCGGATTAGCTCAACGGTAGAGCAACCGCCTTGTAAGCGGTAGGTTGTCAGTTCAAATCCGACATCCGGCACCACTTAAATCCACTATTTTTTTATAATATTTAGCTGTAGTTTGGCACAAGAAGTATTTATATTTCACATGTCGAATAGGCAAACATCTTCATGAGCAGGCGTTCTTTATGAGATTGTCAAATCATCTTAAACTCAATTCACCGAACCTAAATAACCTCAGCTATGGATAAGATAAATATTAGATTTAGTTATGTCCGGCAAGAAATATAGTCATACCGGGCTTGATCCGGTATCTTCTGATCTACTATCATGCTGAACTCAGTGGGCTTCGCATATCTCTTCAGACCAGTATCTTCTCCTATCTCATGAGATCCTGAAGTACATTCAGGATGACGGTGCGTACAGTAAGCCCCAGCATAAAACTATATGACTCTATTTTTTATCCATAGTTCAGGTTAAATACTAGAACAAATTCCGGCCAAAAAGGCTACGCTAAGTGACATAAGTTCAGGATGGCTACGTGTGTATGTTGCTCGTTGCCCAGTCCATTCAGGCTTGATCTGGGATTCTGGGCAACCAGCAGAAGCTTCATACGTCAGGGTCAGTAAACGATGTATATATTGGCTAAGTAGTTTTACTTGAAGAGGTTAGCTTATTAATATAATTAATGCCCAGTAGAGCCGAACCCGCTAGCTCCTCTGTTAGTTTCCTCTAATGAGTCAACTTCTTCTAAAATTACGTGTTCATATTTAGCAATCACCATTTGAGCAATGCGCATACCGCGCGTTATGGTAAAATCACTTTTTCCATGATTTATAAGTATAACTTTTAGTTCTCCGCGATAGTCTGCATCTATTGTACCTGGACTGTTAAGCACTGTAATACTATTCTTTGCTGCTAGACCAGAACGCGGCCTTATTTGCGCTTCAGTACCACGAGGTAGCCCGAGTGCAATTCCCGTTGGTACAATCTGTACGTCGCCGGCCTTAATAATTAAGTCTACATCTATAGCAGCGGCAAGATCCATACCAGCACTTTGATCTGTTGCATAATGTGGTAGAGGAAGATCCTTTGCATGATCTAGCTTAATAATAGAAACTTTTGTCATCACGGATAGTTGTTATTTTAATGATTGATTTAAGTAATAAAGCGACTTTAATATATTGCGAGCATGTTACCGCAGTACCCTTATCCAGTCAAGTTGTAATAACTTAGAACTACGTTGTAAACCTAGTAGTGGTTGTACAAATTTTACTTTTATGCCAAGATAACGGTATAATTTTTATGGAGTAAAAAATAATGCAACCGATATTGCAACTGCAAGAAATGAAGCTAGTGGGTATTAGCTGTAGGACTAATAATGATCACATATTTGAAAGCGATCCATCAATTAATAAAATTGCTGCCACTGTACAAAAATACTTTTATGAAACTTTAGCTGAAAAAATCCTGCACCGTAAAAAGCCAGGAACCACTTACTGCGCCTATACAAATTACGAAAGTGATTTCACTGGCGATTATACCTTTTTTATCGGGGAAGAAGTCAAATCTTTTGAAAACGTACTTACAGAATTTAGGACTCTAACTATACCTATTCAAAATTATGCAAAATTCACCAATGGGCCTGGACCTATGCCAGAAGTGTGCATAGATATGTGGAAAAAAATATGGGCTATGAGTTCCTCTGAGATAGGTGGTGACCGAGGTTATATTACTGATTTTGAAGTATATGATGAACGCGCTCGTGATCATCAAAATGTGACACTTGATATATACATTGGCCTCAAAAAATGAATATCGAATTTACGTCTACACCGCAAAGCTCAGAGATTGATTTTCTTACCCAAAAAATTAACCAAGAAACTAGTGAATTTGGTTCGGCTTATCCTTTTGCGTTTTTTATTCGAAATGAGGTAGGCGAGATTATTGCTGGTTGTAATGGTTCTGTGGTGTTTGGCGGTATCTATACAGATCAATTATGGGTCCGCCCAGATTATCGTGGATCTGGTTTGGGCCTGAAGCTTATGAAACAAGTGCATGATTATGGTCTCAAACTAGGGTGCCAGATTGCTACCGTTAGCACGATGAGTTTTCAGGGCGCTAACACATTCTATGAAAAATTGGGATATGTAGTTGATTTTGAGAGATCAGGTTATACACAAAATTCCAGCTGTATTTTTTTAAAGCGGAGTTTGTAATGTTTAAAGCAGCTTGGGAAAAAACAAGCATCACCTATCAATTACCACACGACATAGTGGAGCAAATGGTACGGCTCGCCTCTCCCGACAGAAAACTCATTTCATATGAATTGATTGCTGGCGGATGCGCTAACCTCAACATTAAAATTCTGCTGAAAGATGAAAAGCACCCGTTAATTTTACGTGTTTATTTGCGTGATAAAGATGCTGCCTACCGAGAACAAAAACTAGCCACGTTATTAAAAAAAACCGTGCCTATACCTATGACGCATTATATCGGAGAGATCGAGAGTTATCGTTTTGCTATTACAGAATTCATACATGGCATATCTCTGCGAGATCTTTTACTTGGTGATGCACCACATGATCTTAGCGCAATCATGTATGAAGTTGGCACGATTCTTTCGAAAATTACAGCGCATGAATTTTCAAGAGCAGGCTTTTTTGATAAAGAGTTGAATGTTATTAATGGATTACCTGATGATTTCGCTTTAACTTTTGCAAAAGAATGTTTACTTGCTACAAATGTTATTTCCACATTAGATTCAGATACTATTTCAAAAATCACTGCATACTTTGAAAAGTATAACCGCTTGTTTCCTAATAGTCATGAAAAACATCTTGTTCACGCAGATTTTGATCCTGCAAATATTCTTGTAAAACAGATTAATGGCCAATGGAAAGTGAGCGCAGTGTTAGATTGGGAATTCGCTTTTTCGAACTCAGTACTACACGATGTCGCTAATATGCTTCGATATGCGCACAAAATGCCACCTGAATATCAGAATGGATTCCTCGCTGGGTTAAGTACTAATGGCATAGTATTGCCGAAAAATTGGCAAATTACTGTGAACTTATTAAACTTACTATCTCTACTCGATTGCTTAAAAAGATCAGATGTAAAAGGTTCTCCCAATCAATGTGCTGATATTAGTGAACTGCTTGACCCTATTTTATTAGAGTTATCCTATGAAACAAACAGGTCGTAATATTGCAAGCTATCTTTTCTTTTGATGATTGACTAAGAAAAGATAACGAGGTATTATTTCTTTGTGATAAGCGTTAAGAAAATATAGTCATTCAATTTAGATTAGGTGCTCGGTGTAAGGAGTCCAAGCATATATATAGGAGAGCGACGAACAACAACGTATATAAATTCAAAGTGGATGACTATAATATCAAATGAATCAACGTATCGGGACATATATTACTCAAAAAATTGCTGGAGAGTCCTACAAGGCCTACGTGCCACCAAAATTACCACCCAAACCCCCTATAGATTTAGCCAGACTTTATCCTTATTTAGAAAAGGCAACTATTGCATTGGCTGAGCTGAATAGCGTTCATAAGTCGATTCCTAATACTGCGCTTTTTGTTTATATGTATGTGCGTAAAGAGGCATTACTTTCAAGTCAGATTGAAGGTACACAAAGTTCATTTTCAGACTTGATGCTTTTTGAGCACCATCAGAAACCAAAAGTTTCATTAGATGATGTTGAAGAAGTATCTAATTATGTGAAAGCTATTACTTATGGCTTAAAAAGCCTAAAAGAAGGTTTTCCTCTATCGCTCCG
The DNA here is from genome assembly GCA_945865485.1 of Rickettsia typhi. Taxonomy (GTDB): domain Bacteria; phylum Pseudomonadota; class Alphaproteobacteria; order Rickettsiales; family Rickettsiaceae; genus Megaera_A; species Megaera_A venefica. The sequence continues at coordinate 1,661 of CAMBEC010000018.1, read as the reverse complement.
GTTGCTTCGCGATATTCATAGCGTGTTATTATCTGGTGAGCATGGCACAGTTAAACTACCAGGAGAATTTAGACGCTCACAAAATTGGATTGGAGGCACAAGACCAGGCACAGCTTTATTTGTTCCACCGCCAGTTGACCAGTTAAATCAATGCTTATCTGATTTCGAAAATTTTTTGCACGATAATACCCTACCCGTTTTAATCAAGGCAGGTCTTGCACATGTGCAATTTGAAACAATTCATCCCTTTTTAGATGGTAATGGCCGTTTAGGTCGATTATTGATTACGTTGCTTCTTTGCAATAGTGGTATGCTTGACGAGCCAATTTTATATTTGAGCCTTTACCTTAAGCAAAACCGGCATGTCTATTATGACTTGTTGCAAGAAGTAAGATTGCATGGTACCTGGGAAACATGGCTTGAATTCTTTTTAGAAGGAATATTTAACTCTTCAAAGCAAGCAATGCAAACAGCTCTTCTTATCAACAATCTGTTCGAGCAAGATATTAAGAAAATCTCTTCTTTAGGGCGTGCTAGGTTTTCTTGTGAACAAACTCTTGAATATTTAAAGAAATTACCACAAGTAACAACTACTTTGCTTGTTAGCGAGCTAGGTATGACTGCACCGACTGCTAGAAGCTCTCTCAATAATATGGTGTCTTTAGGTATTTTAGAAGAAATGAGTGGTAAAAAACGTGATAAAATATACGTATATCGTAACTATTTAAATATTCTTGAAGATGGTGCGCAACCATTTAAGAAATAAGTGTTGCTTGGAAGATAACGGAATATTTTTTGGCGTTAAGCTGCAACTGTAATAATCTTTAAAAAGGCAATGGCGGGAGTGACGGGACTCGAACCCGCGACCCTCTGCGTGACAGGCAGATACTCTAACCATCTGAGCTACACCCCCTTAGCCTCTTGCGATTGGTAATATATATCAGATTATAAAGACCCGCAAGCATAAATTCATATTTAGTTTTATGAATTATTAGAGCACCAGCAACCTGCACTTAATTTGGCTAAAACCTTCCTCTTTGGTCTAGAATCCAAAGCACCATACGTCATCCTGAACTTGTTTCAGGATCCCAGGCAACGGTACGAGATCCCGGATCAAGCCCGCGATGACAACAGAACGAGCAACACACATAGTCATCCTGAACTTGTTTCAGGATCTCAGGCAACGGTATGAGATCCCGGATCAAGTCCGGGATGACCGTATTATACTATAATATCCATGACCTAAGCCAGATCTGGCCTCAAGGCACCCCTCTCCTGAATTTAGATTTAACTAACCGTTGTTAATAAATAATGCTAGTTGGCATGATTGTTGCTTACCAATTAGCGAGTCTTAAGATACGCAATATTTAGGTGTTCTTAGGAGCTTAAGGGTTAAATATTTGTTAGCATGCCGATATATATTGTGATATACTAAGGCCTGGTAAGTGTTTAACTAATTAAGTAAATTTTAGTGCTAATGAAATAATTAGCGTTTTAAACAAAAACAAAAACGGAGAAATAAAATGCCTTTAACACTAGGAAATGACCTAACAGGTTTAGTATCAAGAGAAGTAGATGCAGCTGGAAACAAAGCAAGTGGCCTTGGTGCAAGCTTGACAACTGGTAACGATGTGTTCGTAGAAGTTGTTGATGCGTTCCTT
>CAMBEC010000017.1 GCA_945865485.1 Rickettsia typhi | reverse complement strand
CCCCCCCCCCCCCCCCCCCCGAGAAGGAGGCTCATAACTAAAATGAATTTTAGCTCTTAAAGGAACTGGTGATACCAAATACCCATACTAAAGAATATATTATAATCCCAAAAAAAATCACTATAAAGACAGAGGGTATAACTTGTTGATATTTAGTAATTCTTCCTGGAGCTTTTTTTTCAATAAGATGAAGAGAAATACGGGTAATAAAAGGTTGTTTATATTTTATTTCTAATTCCATTATTATTTTATCTAAGCTTTCAATATAAAATAATGTGCGTTTCAAGTTTAGTTCCCAAGTCACTGCCAGAATTAATCCAATTAATGATATAATAGTTAATGCGCCTCTTATAATGTATATTTCATAACCTCCTGGGCTAATCTCTGTTACCTTATCAATAAAAGGTATAGCAGCTATGATGGCGGCTAGTAGTGAAATATAGTACGTATTAATCTCATCCCGTCTATCCTCATGGTGCTGTTTATCACTAATAGCTATTTTATATAACTCGTTATCGGTTAAAAGTAATTCATCTATATTTTTATCCATATACTGACCCGCTTTTTTTATCTGTAAATATTTACCTATAAACCTTTAAAGCTCTTTATATACACCATCAGTTTGTAATTTACTAAATTCTCCGGAGTATTACTTTAGTCTCCTATTATGTGTTCACCACTTGTTTATGAAGAAAGTTTTCTCCTCCATAACTTTTCCATTCATTCTCTAGTGCTAGATCAATATCTTTTGAGCGAGAAGTAATACTAATTACTATCCCTCCTTCAATAAGAGCCTTTTCGTAATCCTTTGCATGGCTTTCTGGGAATCCTGCATTAGCTAGGGCCCCTAAAATACCACCAGCAATTCCCCCTGCTCCCGCTCCAGCTAAACCAACTGCGATAGGCCCGGCTATTACTAAACCAAGACCAGGTAAAACTAAAGTAGTGCCAATTGCTGCAATTGCACCGGCTATAGCACCAGTAGTAGTGCCGATTGCTCCTCCTACACCAGCCCCTTCCATTAGCTTGTGTCCAAAAACGTTATTCTCTTCCATATCACCTAGGGGGGTGCCGTAATTTTTTCTCTTAGTGTCTTCTGACATTAAAATATTAATATCTTCTTTTTTATATCCTTTTTGCACAGCAAGATTATAAGCTTTCTCTGCATTTACAGGATCTTTAAATAAAGCGGTAAATGTTGTATTTAAATTTTCGTTTGAATTAACCATAAGTTTCCTCCATATATTAAATTATGTTACACTTACAATTATTACTTTAGGAGTTATAAATTATAATGTCAATATAGGTTATCTACTTATTAATCTGATAAGCTTTTTGATATTAATTGTTAAATCTGAAGTAGAAAGTTGCTAAATAATTGATTGACGCACATTTAATTAGTGGTGTAGCATTATTATTTAATAATATGATTTTTGTTTAATATAAAATTTAGGTACAAATATGCAAATCTATGACCTACTTAAAAACGATCATGAAAAAGTTAAAAAACTTATAGCTGCGATAGAGAAAAAGAAGGATTGAAAAAGGAAGTAGAAATACACAGTGAGGCTGAAGAAGAAGCTTTTTATCAGCCCTTACAATCCAAATTAGGTAAAATAAAAATCATAATTAAAACAGGCCATGATGAACATGACTTAGTAATGGCAATGATGAAAAAAATAGATAAAGTAGATGACGACCAAGAATGGATGGAATTATTTTCTGTGATAAAGAAAAGTCTTGAGGCTCATATTGAAATGGAAGAAGAAGACATATTTCATTTGGGAAAAAAGCATTTTACGAGTAAAGAGGCTGAAGAAATAGCAACTAAAATGAAAAAGCTTAAAGAGAAAATGGCTAATAACTATAAAGGCTAAATAGTATCTAGCAATTAAGGTTCTGCCCCTAAGTTGCCTCTCTAGAAGAGAAGTTGCAGCCGCTAAAGCTGAAGCGGCGAGAGACCAAGTAGGATATAATGGCCCTAATAGATAAGCATTATCAGAAATTCGCTGCTCCACCACTTCTTTAAATTTTATAAATAATAAATTGAGAAATAGCATATTCACCAATTTAAATAGTGCAATATGCGCTTTGTTTGATTGCAGTTTTAAATAACACAATTATTATCTACCAAATTAACAAGTAAGATTTAAGTATATGTCTAACGAAATCCTTTATTCAGAAATTGTATGTTTAGTACAAGATAATTTAGTGGAAGCAGCAGCGCAGGACAATTCATCTAGCCTATTAATTGAATTATTATCTCTACTTACTCCATTACTAAGGCAAGAGGCATTAGTAATGGCAGCTGTAACTGGATCTGATTTTGCTGTAAAAAATTTAGTATTTGTTATGGATATATCAGATATTACAGCTGCTCTAGGACCAATAATATTTATTCCAGAGTATGAGGAAGCAGCTCATAGTATAATAGAGAACTTGAATCTATTATTAACTGTTCAAACTTTAGCAGCTCAAATATTTATTTACGCTGTTTTAAATGCCTCTATAAGTGAGCAATGTGATGAAGGTAAGGAAGTATTGGGTGAAGACGAAGAATAAATATTCTATGAGTAAGCTTTCAAAATATTAGCGCATATTTTCAACCATTAACTAACCTCCACTAACGGCGATTATAGTATGGAATAGAAGAGCTAAAGGAGCGATAGTGAGTGAAAAATCTAAAAAGTCTGTAGAACCTTTAATTGTTCTCATCACTGGCGCCTCAGGCAGTGGTAAAACCTCCGTCGCACAAGTACTAGAACAAAAATTTTCTAAGGAAACTACTTCCTTATATTATTTTGATGACATTGGGATACCAAGTACTACGAAAATGATTGAAGACCATGGTTCGGGAGAAAAATGGCAGCAATGGGCAACAGCAAGATGGATAGAACGTATCTATAACATGGATAAAGAGGTTATATTTTTAGAAGGCTCGTTTTATCCCGAATTTGCGGTTAACAAAATTAAGGACCTACTAATAACAAAATATCTAATTATATGCCTTTATGCCGAGAGGGATGTACGTGAAAAAAGACTAATTGAGGAACGTAAGCAATTAGAATTAGTTACGCAAGATATGGAAAATTATGCCCAGGTTCTAAATTTAAAGACCCTAAACCTTGGAGGAATAGTGATTAACTCAACAAATAAATCTATTTCTGAAATCGTTCAAGAAATCACTGCTAAGGTAAATAGTAACTTATGAATTATTAAAGGTTGTTGGTTTGGCTAAAAATAAGCTTACTTGCCTTTTCTTGATTTAAAATATTCTATTCTTTAAAATATAAGTTGTTGACACAGCTATATAATTCCTCTTACACTTAAACTACTAGTTAAAATTAATGTATATGTTAATGACTTGAGTTTAATCTAACAAAAGCTACATATCAGACAACTAGAAAACAAGCTACTTAGCTGCCTGATTTAGTTGTTTATTACATACTAATTTAACAAAAAAAAGCTTATACCTAATTAAAGCGTTAAAGGGGGGTTAAAAAAACCCTAGGTTTTAGTTAATATTTTATAAATTACAAAACAAATTAGGAAGAATCCGATGATACAATACATAATTATATTTTTTTTACTTGCTGTTCTAGCCTCTTTTTTTGGTTTTAGTGGGCTTGCAGGTACTTTTTCTCACATATCTAAAATAATAGCTGTGATTTTTATAGTATTATTTTTACTTAGTTTGGTTAAGCAAATGTTTTACAACTTAAAATGACATTTGTTTTTCCACTTTAGCACTGAAGTTATTTAGCCCTTGCCCCATATGGATGCTACCTCTTATCCATATTATTCATAAGTAGACTTAACCTTTATTAGAGATATAAATATCACATTTTTTAATCTTTAAGTTAAAATTAAATAAAAAATTAAACCTAAGATGGGGATTTATCACTAAACATGATATTCTACATATGCGATCAATAAATTTTAGGAGTAATATTATGAAAAATAAAATTATAAGAAAAACTACTACTGCATTAATTACTACTACTGCATTAGTTGCGTCGCTTAGTGCGTTAATAACGCTTAGTGCCACTACCTCTCATGCTGAAAACTCATATTTCAATCCAGAAGTATTACCGTACTTCCGTCTAGATTCAGGTTGGTCCCATTTTGAAAAAGTTTCAGCACCTACTGGAGTCAATAAAAGTACTAATTTAAAGTCTGTTTCAAATACTGTAGTTGGTGCTGGTGTCGGTTTAGGAATTAATTTTGGCGACAAGTTTCGATCAGATTTAACATGGTCAAGGCATTTAACACCACAATTAAAAGCGGACAATGCTATTAACAGCGTAACACGTAGCCCAATAATTGATGCATATTTTTTAAATACTTATTACGAAATTGGTAGCATAGTAACAATATTTAATCCTTATATAGGCGCAGGGATTGGGGTGGCAACTGTAAAAGATACATTGTTTTATTCCTCGCTTGATAGCAATGGTAGGCTTTCTAGAGGTTCGGAAATTATAAAGAGAAAGAATAATTTTGCCTACAAATTTATAGGAGGAAGCGCCTTTGATTTAAATGAGAGAATAAAATTTGATATATCTTATAATTACCATAATTACGGAAAAAGCAAATCAAAGTTAGCGTCCATTAATGGTATTGATACCCAAATGGGCAAGACCCATTATAAAGCCCATATTATTAGTGCTGGTATGAGATTTGGTATGTAAAATCTATGTATCTAATCTAAATAACTACACAAGTAATTGTCATAGAAACAAAGTAAACAATAAAAAAGGAGAATTAATATGAGAAAATTTCAAACTTTATTAGCGACAGTTCTATGTTTAAACTTAATAAGCTGCGGTCACCATGGTGGGCAGACAGGAAGAGAAGGTTATAAAAATCAAGGTGAACAAATGGAAGACATTAAAATAGTAACTTTTATAAAAAATAAATTTCGCAATGATCCTTTAATTCCTACTAGCTTAATTCATATAGCCGTAGACAGAGGAATAGTACAATTAAGTGGATTCGTAAGGACTCATGAAGAAGCTAATCTAGCTCTGTTGAGTGTTAAAGGTGCGCCTGGAGTAAAAGACGTGATTAATAGCTTAATAGTACTATCTGGTGGAGAATATGCTACAAGAAGAGCAAATGTAGAAAGGTATAATACCGCAAGATAATTGTAGGACGTAGTTTTGCTGTTTGGAACAAAGCCACCCTTTAAAGAACTTACAGCAAAACTACTACTAAAATTTATGTTACATAACTTTAATCAAAGGAGAAAAAATTATGTCATTAAAAAACCCAATTATATTAGCACTCGCAATAGCTATATCAACTTTTACTGCCTTTAATAGTTCTTATGCTTTTGCCGATGCGCTAGAGGACACGGCTATAACAGCTGAAGTAAAAGCTCTATTAATAAGCGAGAAAGATATTCCTAATACTATAGGTGTAACAACAAAAGATCGTATAGTAGCACTTATTGGTACTGTCGATACTAATTTGCAAGCACACCAAGCAGTAGAAATTGCTTCTAGCGTTAATAACGTAATAGATGTAATTGATACCCAACTTAAAGTAAAAGAAAGCAGTTCATTAATGGCAGATACCTTAATTACAGCAAAAATTAAGGGGAAAATTAGACGTTTGTATACAACTAGAAAAATAGCAGAAGGCTATAACCTTAGCGTGGAAACTACAGATCACACCGTTCACATATTTGGTACTGTGGCACGAGCAGTAGACTTAGATACAGTAGTAGCTAGCGCTAATGAGGTTAAAGGAGTAAAGTCTGTTAAAACCAATATTAAAATATTGGGTCAATAAGCTCTATCTACATATGGATTTGATGAAGCTACAAAAAAGGCGAACAAACTACAGAGCGCCTTTTTTGTACCTCTGACTAGCTTCCTCATAAATAACTTTGATCTAACATTTTGATATTCTCTCGATCCTTTAATATAGGAATTTATAATTGCCCTCTAAAATGTATTAGCACTTGCATGTAACTTTAGGTTGCGATAACATTAAAATATAAATAAATCTAGTTAGAGTTATAGTGGCTAACCACGTTAATCATAAAAAGAGGTAGCAAGTATATGCAAAGTGATAGATTTTTAAAACTTATAGTAGTTGCAGATATAAATAATTTAAAATTATTTAGTGCTCGAGGCTTAAAAATTCTCGAACTTTTAAAGGACATGACGCTTGAATCTGAAGTGGAACATAAAAAAGAAAAACATGACAGCTTATATCAAAAAAAATCCGCCCCTCGCTCGCGTTTTGAGCCTCACACTTCGGTTAAAGGTATAAAATATCAAGAATCCTCTCGTAAGATATCTACACATATTGACCATGTAATTAACTGTAATAAAGATATAAAGAGCTTAATTATTACTGCTGCCCCAGAAATGCTTGGCTATATTAGGCAATATTTGAGCATTAATACAAAGAAAAAGGTTATAAAAGAAATAAATAAAGATCTAATACATAACTCTGTAGAAGAAATAGAGCGCGGAGTATTTAAATAGTTTCTTCCAATTAAAATTGAAATAGAAGGAGTTTTATTGATAACGATTTTAGCAAATGATGCAAACATAGCCATTCCTCCTATCTTGTTATCTGCCCCCTAAAAAATATAAATTCCATAGATGTCCACACCAATTCAAATTAGCAGCTTTTTTAGCCTTAAATATCTTAGCGTGAGAGTTTGGGAGGTCCACCTTATCTTATTTACTAATCTCTGCGTGGGTATATAATATACCCAGTAATGTTCGTTATACGTTTTTATATTCTCGCGACTCAGAAAAGGCTAATACTCTTCTAAAGATTAGATCTGCTTAGACTGCGTCATTTACCCATGTCCAGGCAGAAAGATCATCTTGGCCTAATAATTGAGGCATCTGCTGCTCAAGCTTATCAAAGACAATATCTGATACTGTTGTATAGTGTTCCGCGGAGGTTCTGTTGGGTTCTATGCTTTGTACAATTTCCGCTATCTTCATCAGTATAATATTACTAGGAACAGAGCTAGACATATTATCTAACTGCGGTTTAATAATATCTTTTACTTCTTTGCCAATTAAATCAATTAATCTATTATGTACATACATTTCTGCACCTGGTTGAGGGGGCCAGTCCGATGCCCCTGTATTTTTACAAAATTTTTGCATGTATAAATCTGTATTTGGTCTAGTGAAAGTTAGTTTACTCATTTTATTCTCCATTTTAATATTGGTTTGAGATATTAATAGTCTCCACCTAAATAACATCACTCTCGTCGAATTACTTCTATTGTAAAATTAGCTACTTTTTTTCTATAACTACTCCGCCTTACTCTTCTGCCTTACTAAAAAATACTATATATACAGCTTTCTATAGATTTGTAACCTACGTACGTAACTAAACCTAAGGTATACATTCTTTTAACCTTTATAAATGGAGGTACATTAACACTGCATTAAATATAATAGTGGCCTCGTTATTAGTACAAAATTTTCTTGAAACTAACTTTAAAAGGTAACATGTTTCTTAATAGCGCCCTAAAGAATTTAACTTATTTCAATAGACTCGGTTCCTAACTTTGTTCCTTCAAAACTCTTCCAGACATTAGCTAGATTTTTACGCTCATCTTCAGAATTGATCTTTACGCCCAGTACTACCCCTCCCTTTTTAATTCCCTCTTCATATTCTTTTGCATAATTTTCAGATATACCACTCCCTATCAGAGCTCCGATTATTCCCCCTGTGATTCCGCCGGCGCCTGCACCTGCAATGCCCGCGGCAAGAGGGCCAGCTATTACTAAGCTTAAACCTGGTATAATGAAACTAGTCCCAATAGCTAAGACTGCAGCCGTGATACCTCCTACTGTTGTTCCAATTGCACCACCTATTTCAGCTCCTTCCTTTGCGCCTTTACCTGAGGTCGAATTTGTCGTCAGATTATCACTCACATAGTTTTTTTTCTTAGTTTCTTCCGACATAAACACATTAATATCTTCTTTTTTATACCCGCTTTGTAAGGCTAAATTATAAGCTTGCTCTGCATTAATAGGATCCTTAAATAAAACAGTAAATAATTGAGCAGAGTTCCCATTAGAATTTTTCATAATATCCTCCCTTAAATTAATTATCGCGTTAAAATTAAACAGTGGTCTTAACTTAAAGTTTAGTATTTATAAAGCTCTCTGTCAACGCATATGGCAGAGGAAGACTATTATGCTGCAAGTATAGGGGTGCTATTTGCCTCCTATCTTATATGTTGTATGAGTATATATAACTGAATGCTTTAAATTTGAATCCATTCATATTTCTAAAATTTTTAATTATAAGCAACTCACAATTTTGCTACAAATTTTAAAGTGGTCATAATGAAAGATAACAAAATACATTGCGCCCTTAACTGCGCTGGTATATATACTAATTTGTTTAATTTAATCAGAGGTATTATTATGAATAAAAATATATTTGTTTTCTTAGGATTGAGTGTTTTACTTTTGACAGCTTGTAACACAATGGAAGGCGCTGGACGTGATATTAAGGCAGGTGGAAAAAATCTTGAAAAATCAGCACAAGAACATAAGCCTAATTAAAATATAATCGGTAATATTATTTGTGTATTGTTTCCCCAAAAACTAACCAATAATACGGGAGATTTTATACCGCAAAGAATATTAATTTATCATATAAATTGGGGAGGTACATCTTCTCCCCCTCCCTCTATATATAATAATAGTCGTAATTTAATTAACACTAAAATCTTAATTAATAGCTTGGCTTATATTAAGCTTTACTTTGTTCTATGCAGATAGGAATATAATAATGTTTCATAATTATTATATTCATAAAAAGGCTTATAATGGAACTAAGGAGCTTAAGTAGCCATGAACTAGACGAGCTAAATAAATTAGCATTAATAGATAACCTTGATATTACAGATCCTCGAATTACAAATGGCGCCTTCTATATCGCTCTTCAAGAAGAAACTACATTAAACGCTAATAACATAACAGACTTAGTAACACCATCCGTATTATTATTAATTGCTAGGATAGCATCGCAATGCCCGAATATGCATAACGTTTCTATGGCCTATAATAAACTCGGTAAGTTTGGTCCCCCCATAGCCAAAGAAATTGCCGGATCGTTAAGTATAAGCATACTGGATTTTAGTAATAATGAATTAGGAGAGCACGGGCCTCAAGTAGCCAAAGAATTTTCTCTTTCATCTAGCTTAAATGTTATTGATATCAGTCACAATCTTTTTGTGAATTATTCTGGAGTTGGCTTAATAGTAATTCAAGAGCTTGTCCGCTCATCGTTTATTCATTCTATTAATATAAAACTCGGTACCTATTATGTGGATGAAGTTATATTTCTAAACCATGCAAGAAAAATGGTCACAGAGCGTAACGAATCCATCCCTACAGCAGGAGAAATTATGAAGTTAATAGTAGAGGCAGATACCCCTTTACCAGACACTGTTATAGTAGATATTATAGCCGAATATGCAGTATCTAGCCCTATAGAGATTATAGGATTGTGATTCCCCCAGATTAAGAGGAGACGGCTCTCCCCCTCCTTCTTTAAACTATGTTTCTCCATACTCATCTTTTACTTCTAAGGAGAATACTTTTGTTCCGAAACATAATAATTTTTCCCCTCAAGGTCAGCAATTAGTAGTTCAAGCATTATAAGCTCAAGTTCCTAGAGCAGAACAGCAAGCATCGGCAGCGCTCAAGCATCTCAAGAAGTTTTAGGAGGCACAGGAGCTCCTTATTATATGTATGGTATAAGGTGGTATACAGGAATGTCAGAAGCTCTTTTTGAGCAGCAAAGACTTGAATTTGCTGACCTAAAAAGCCCTCACCTGATTCAATAAGAAATGCTTCAGGCTCAAAGAATCAAAGAGATAAACGAAGCTCACGAAGCTCGAAAAGCTAAAGAGCAACAAGCACTTGATGCTGCTAATAAAGCTTATAACGAGCAACTTGCCAAAGAGTTTGAGGAAAGTCGCGTTGGGCAAGCAACTAAACAATTTATACTAGCGGAAGAGATTTATGCTCGTGCGGGGGAGCAATTGAAAAATGTACAAAAAAACTTTTTCTATGATAAAAACAAAGCTTTAGCAACTCAAGAACTCGAGAGAGCAGCTAAACAACTCGAAGTCATGAAAGCGCAGAAAGTCAAAGAAGAGAATCAGGTTTTTTATGATAGGCAAGTAGTTGTAGAGCGGGAAGCTCATTTTGCTAAAATATCTTAAAAAGATAGAGCGCAATTATCAGTGCAGCAGGCAAGAATAAATCCTTCTAAGAAAGAAGTTGAAGAAATAGAGTTAGCCCCAAGAAAGCATAACTCTCCAGAGGTGGAGGAATATTCCCACTTAATAATACAAACATTAAAGCAATATAGTAGAGATTATGACGGATTTCATAGGCAAATTGTTTCAGACGCTATACCTCTCATGCTTTGCACACACTTTCATTAAAAAAAACAGCTTCTGTAGACTCGTATGGGGTGGATTTGGTATTTGATCTTTTAAAAGATAATCATCTACCGTCGCTAAAAACATTAGATTTAAGCGACAATCCAAAATCTATAGGGGCGAAGCAGATAAATAAACTAACTGATTCTTTTTTATCTAGAAATAATAATCTAGAAACTCTTGATATTAGTTGTTTATATCCTACTCCAATAGGTAGGGCGTGGAGTCGTGGGGAGCAGAGGGGAGAACATTTAGGAGCAGACATCTTTGCTAACGGTAACCCACAAACGACGCTAGACCTTGGACGTTCATTTAATCATTAGTTTTATCAGTTTCTACTTGTGCTCAACCATTATGTATTACTATAGATTCTACTATACCACCTACTCATAGTGCTATTTTGGCCTTAGTGCAAGGGTTTGCTAGAAATATGGGCTTATCTCCGTCACTCTTTAAAACTACTGGTTCAGCAATGATCAAGCATATGGCAGAATTATGTGAAATTTATCAGAAAAAATTTTTTAAAGCACCTATGGTAGGGAGAGAATTTTATGTGGGGAATCACTAAGTATCTTACGCCAGCTAGTGATATAAAAAGAATATATATGATGGATTATACCGTCATAAAAAATGGAATAGTCTTTGCCCAATGGAGTGAGGCTGTGCAAAGCATTGTACAAAAAATAAAGATGTTTATCTGTATCGCCGAGGTAATGGAGGGTAGCATTATGTCGCATGAAATTTTAGAGTGTGAAGGAAATTTGTCTGAAAGATTGATACCAGTTAAACTTGAAAATGTGAGTTCAATAGAAGCATCCCAGAGACAAGTAATAAAATCGTTTGCTTCTAGTTGCAAAGACTGCGAAGAAATTCGTGTCGCGAGAGAAACCATTGAAAATGAGCCTGATTCTCGTTCTATGATGACAAAAAAATTTATGGGCGGTGGATTCCGTGCTGCACAGCTTAATTTAAGCCATAGCGATATGGATGATGGAAAAAACACCTTGCTCCTGTAGTAGTATTTATGAAGCTTTTCACGAAGCATTTGTTAGTCTTGAAGGCGTAGGTTTGGCGATCAAATTTGTTGATCTGATAGGTGATATTTGAAGGCAGAACCAGCAGAAAAGAATTCTGGTCATTTTTAATCTGTTCTATGTTATTAATGTTTATACTAGAGGGTATTTTCTTTATCTTATCTATAGTAGCAAGTAGCGGTTATATCTTAAAAGATACATCATTTTTATTAAAATTATCAATCAATTCTCTTTTTGTAATATTTTTTACTATTCCTCTGATTGCTGTGACTGTTCGTAGATTCCACGATTTAAATTTTAGTGGGTGGTGGTATTTATTTTTTACTATACTAATAAGCCTCGGCTTCAGTACTGCAGGAAAGAATGTAGACAAATTTTTTTATGTATCTATAGCACTTTTGATTCTCTTTATAATTCTGATGTGTAAAAAAGGCACCCCTGCCTTCTGTAGACTAATGTATGTCAGAATGGTTAAGCTGTAAGATTCATAGACATCATTTCAAGTCTTTGTTTCTTTACCCGCTATAAACAAGAAAATTGACTTTTGACCCAACAACAAATGATAGAGTTAGCAGTTCATCAAATAATGTTGTGATATATGCCATATAAATAGGCTCAAGGCAAAGGGTGGGAGGTATCGAAACAAAGCCCATTCCAATCAAGTTATATAAAGAACCACTCTATTAAGCTGTTTTCATGGGTTTAAAATTTAATGTTCGCTTGATTAAGAACTCTAGTTTTCTCTAATTCGATCTAAAATATTATTTAAATATAAAAAAAGAGGGGTAATATAATTAAAGCTAGTACGTATTTCCAATAAGTTTATTAGGGACAGCACCTAATCATATATGTACCAATCGGGTAAAAATTAATTAGAGGAAGAGTGAGAAAACCAAGTTATTTAAATTTTGATAATAATAATTATTATTGGAAAAAAGATATTGATTATCGAGCTAACCCGGAGCTTTATAAAGTAGGAAAAGGTGAACAAGGCGTATTAATCTGTGAACCTTATAAAAGTGAGATAGGTCCATATTGGCGCTTTAAAACCCCTGATGAAGCTGAAATAAGTAGTACAAAAATATTTGCTATGTTTTTGCAGTATTTAAAAAATGAAGAATTCATAGGGGCTGATATGGCACGTAAATATCTACAAATGGGTTTTACAAGAGCTAGGCGATATGCCAACTATAAAGGTGGTAAAAAATATGATGCTAACAACAATTATCAGCAATTAAATCGTGGAACTGGAGAGGAGGAGAAAGCCGTAAGTGCTAATATATTTTATAATAAATGGCAAGAGGCGGAAGCACACCCAATTTATAAAGAGCTTAAAATATTATGGAAAAAAAATATTGGATAATAAACTAAGTTAAGTACATACTTTTCAAAAAATTCCCGCAAAGTATAATTTAAGAAATTTAATATTTCTTCCACCTCAACTCCCCTCTAACGTAGATTTGATTATTTTTTATCTGGTATATACCTAAATGCTATTGGCGTCTCTTCCTTTTTCTTCAATTTAACGAGGCCAACAGATATAGCATTTTTTCCAAACTTCCCGTTTATGTGATCAAGAGCGTAGGATACTCTAGTGCCTTTTTGATTATCATTGCTGTCAAAAAAACTTAACTGTATGGATTCATAAGACAAATCATTTAAGGAAATTGCTATCTTTTTTATTCTTTTTATTTTATTTAATAGCACTAGTTCATCCCAAGATTTTAAGGCTATTTTAGATAGGTAAAGACTATCATTCGAGACGTCTACTTTGATACTTTTCTTATAAACTGCATAAGAGCCCGCTCTCAAATTTAAACTAATACGTGAAGCATATAATTTCTTAGCTCTTAACCTACCTGTAGCCATTAAAATGAGACTCAGCATAATATTACGTGCCGCCTTTTCCTCTTGTTGCTCGGGGCCTATTACCTTACTTTGCCCGATAGTGGATCTTTTTACTTCTTCCAACGGCAAATCTACACCTCTGAGCAAATACCAACATCTTTTCCCCCATATATTTCCCCACGCTGTATACAATTGGTTTACGTTTAAGGCATATAAGTTTTGTACAGAAGTTATGTTATTTTCTCTCAGCCTTTCATACACCTTTCGCCCTATCCCAGGGAAATTGGTGACTTTTAAAGAAAATAATTTACTAGGGATATCTTCGGGTCTGATTACTGTCAAGCCATTGGGTTTGACTATGCTCGTAGCAATTTTGGCTAAATATCTATTAGGCGCTATACCTATCGAACAGGTAATATGCTCTCCTATATTATCCTTTAGAGCTTTTTTAATTTGATGGGCAAGAGATAATGCTATATCAATATCATGTTGATTACCCGTTAGCTTGCACGCCCCTTCATCAATAGAAAATACATAATCTATACAGAGATATTTGCTTATCTCCTTTAATAATAAATGGTGATACTCCACGTAAACACTGGGACGGGCCAGTACACATATTAGGTCTTTACAAAGTAGTTTTGCCTCATAAATTTTAGTGCCTGTTTTAATGCCGAATTTTTTAGCTTCGAAACTAGCGGCAATAGCGCAAGTAGAATCCGTCATTAAAGGTACTATTGCTATAGGCTTATTTCTTAAATGTATGTTAAGATGCTGTTCCACGCTGGCAAAATAGCTATCAAAATCAAAATATAACCAATTAAGCTTTGTAACTTGATGTAGCATATTATTCTGATTATATAAAAAATTACCGATATTTTGATTATCGTACATTAATCATCGTAATCTGTCTACGTATATTTAGGTGGAGCTATATATGAAAAATGGAATCTGAGCTTTTTCTTGCTTTCAGATTAAAATAAATTCTTAAAACAATACCCTAACCTTCATTAATCTAATAAGAACCCTCCTACCTGAGCTTCCCACAGGGTTTTATAAGTACCACTCCTAGCAAGTAATTGGTCATGGGTACCATCTTCTATAATTTTACCTTGCTTAAACACAAGGATACGATCCATATGTAAAAGCGTGGATAGGCGATGAGCAATCACGATTGTTGTTTTACCCTGCATTAGCTCCCATAAGCTTTGTTGAATCTCACTTTCTACCACAGAATCAAGCGCAGATGTGGCCTCATCTAAAATTAAAATAGGAGCATTTTTAAGGATAGCTCTAGCTATAGCAATCCTTTGGCGCTGACCGCCCGAAAGCTTTACTCCTCTTTCTCCAACTAGGGTATTATATGCTTCAGGAAGCTTAGCAATAAACTCATGCGCATGCGCTTTTTTAGCTGCTCTAATTACTTCTTCATCCGTAGCATCTATAAGGCCATAGCGAATATTTTCCATTAATGTTCGATGAAACAAGGCAGGATCCTGTGGAATCAACCCAATATTCTTGCGAAGGCTATCTTGAGTACATGCACGGATATCTTGCCCATCGATTAATATACTCCCGTCCCTCACATCATAAAGCCTTAAAATTAAATTCACGAATGTCGATTTGCCGCTACCAGAATATCCTACTAACCCTACCTTTTGACCAGCTTGAATAGCCATTGACATGTTAGAAAATAAAGGGGTTGTTCCTTTGTAATGAAATAAGACGCGGTCAAAAGAAATGATACCTTTCGTGATACATAACTCATCAGCACCAGGCTCGTCCTGAAATTCTGGCTTGTCTAAAATAACTTTCAAAGCTTGGGTAATTCTTCCTAATAATTTAGAAAATTCAGAAAAATCCTGTGTTAAGTCCCAGAAAAAATCAGTAATTGAAATATTAATAACTAAAACAACGGCAAAATCTCCTACGCTAATCCATCCTTCTTCCCTTCCTTTCAGTAAAAAATAAAAATTAAACGCCTGTAATAGAAAGGAAGAAACAGAAATATAGATCCACATCCAAAGATAAGCCCATTCTAATTTTTGTTCTGCTATAACTGATTTTTGAAAAACGTCTCCTATAAATTTCTTCTCTTTGGTCTTGGCGCTAAATAAACGTACTGACAAAATATTTGACAAAACATCCACCAGGTTGCCAGTAATAGTTGAAGCTGATTCTGACCATCTGGAAGCTAGAACACTTAAGTGTGTTGAATAAATCCATGCTCCCGTAATTAAAATTACGACCCATATTAGCATGCCCAGCGCAAAGTGTATATTCACCTGCCATAAGGTAATAATAGCGATTCCTAAAGCTAGGATATGGCTAAAAAACCTATCAATACCAATGCTTATAATTGATGGGACGGAGCTTGTTAAATCATTGACTTTATTAGTAAGGCTACCAGAAAAATTATTTTGGTAATAATTTTGGCTTTTATCCACTAGTTTCCCAAACGCCTCATCAGCTATTTTAGCGCGTAAGTGTGGAATCATTTTGATTTCAACAAAATAGTTATAAAGACGAAATGAGAGAGAAAGTAGAAAATAAGATCCTAGATATAAAATAATTGGCCCAGCTAGATAAGTAAAAATATTATGTTGCTTACTAGAAGCTAACCCATCGAAAATAACCCCCAGCAAATATGGCCTAAGCGAAAGATCGACTGCCCATATTATCGCAGTTATAAACATAATTAATATCGGTAAGGGAAAAGGTTTTATAGTATTGGTAATGTAAGACGCTAATTGCTTTGCTGTGATATTACTCATAATATTTCCCTTAGTTTTATTGTCAAACTATGAGGCGTAAATCCACAAGATCAATAATTTTAAATTATCCTAATGCGAGTTCATGCCCTAAATAGTTAATTAATGCACTTAATCTATAGGTTATTTTGTATACTTAGCTTTAAATCAGCAAAGGATCTTACTAATATTATTTTCCCTCTGCTGCTTCAAAACTTTTTATCCGTAAAAACTCTCCCCATACCCTACTAGCAGTAAATGGATTATTGCTCCAATTATTTTTAGAAATAATTATACTGTTATTATCCGGATATACCGGCTCATAAGTTTTTTGGAAAATAGGAATATTAGGGCAGTATTTTTTAAGAATTAAAAAATGTCTACCGGCGGCAAAATTTTTAGTGATAAAAATTATTGATTGGCTACTAGCTAATAAAGGGAATGAGAATCTTACATTTTCTACACTATTACACGATTTATTTTCTATTTTTATTTCTACACGAGCCAATATTTTATCTTTTATAATATCATAAAAATTTTCTGATTCAGGGCGCTTAATATAGTATGAATCATTATATTTAGGCATGCCTCCTGTTAAGATTAATAATTTTGGCTTTACTTTATTTATTACACTAAGCACGAGACTCTCCGCCTCCTCCAAAGATACTGACGTGCCAAACATAAATACTGTATCAGCCATATATAGCGATAAGTCATCATCCTGACGAAAACATAGCTTTGTAAGCATATCTATACTTTCTTTATCTAAATACGGCACTTCCGGTAACTTAGGAATCTCTCTTTCGTACATATTTAAGTAATACCTACTCTTAAATTACTGTTCCTGAGGAATCAGCTGACCCTTAAATTATTTGGAACACATACTACCCGCAATTCGGCTCCGCTGTGGCCAAATGCAATAGTCCCTACTATTGTTCAAATCACCCTCTTACTCCTGCATTTTCCATTAAAGTAGGATTTGCTATAGAATCTTCTCCGATTTGGGTGCCATAACTTTTTCTTTATTTCTTCCCACATAAAGACATTAATATCTTCGTTATACCCTTTTTGTAAATCCAAGTTATAAGCTTGCTCTGCGTTATTAGGATCGTTAAATAAAGCCGCAAATGATTCTTCTAACTTTTCATTGGTCTTAACCATAAGTATTTTCTCTAAATTAATTATGTCGCCTTTACTTATTACTGTATGTGTTATAAACCTTGTTGTCAACAAGACTGATGACATGTTATTTATTAAATCTAAAGTATAATTAGGATTATATCACCCCCTTTAAAACTCCCTTGTCCTCGATAACATATTAATTAGGATGAGTGCTAAGTATGCTAAAAGTGGACCAGCATAACAACCTTTTGAGTATTTTTTGTGCTTTACTAATGTCTGGTTTCTTTAGTTAGCTACCCATGAAAAGGATAAAAGACCTTCTATTGTTTATAATAAAATATTTGTCTACTTATGAAAGATGGTCCTAAAATGTAATTGTTTCAGAAAGTCTAGCTTTTTGAGTTTTGCCTCTATTTTATAAGCTAAGTCCTCTAATTTTTATTCCCATTGTTGCAGCAATTTGCTCAATAGCCTGCTCATAGTGCCTTTGGATCCAATCCTTAAAAAACTCACTTGGTGCTGTTAAATTTATTTCTTTTGTGCTGCTATCTTCTGTTGAATCTAATTTACTAAACCAACTTATATCTATCGATTCACCGTAAAGGGTAATTAGGCGCTTTCTTATATTGCCCCACATACTATTTGGTAATTCCTTAGTATTATTGGCAGTTAAATTTTTGTATATTACTTGTGGTATAATAAATTCTATCTTTGTTATTGGATTATATATTCCTTTCTCCAACTGCTCATGTGTTGCTTTTATTTGCATTAATACCTGCTCTGTCTCAATAGACAATAAATCGACAGGTTTATTCAAATGTATTTTTGCTATCCCCCCTTCTATGGTTATTGATCTATAAGCTTTAAGTAGGTCATATGCTTTAATAGCTGCCAACACACATGCTAGTTTCTTCTTTAAGTACCATTGGATTGTTGAGTTGAGTATTCAATTGCAGTAAGATAGTTTTCTATTTCTTCTGCCCTAGGCTTTGTTGCAAATTATAGATTTCCAAACCACGAGTATAATTTTTTATTTTCCTTATTGAAAATAGGCGTTCTACTAATGTTTATAATTTTATTAGACACGGAATTTAGAGGAATAATCTCATCCACTACAGTTATGCTCTCATTAGTTTCGAGTACTTCTAGATCATCTTTATGATATTTTTCAGCCATTTTAGGAAATAGATTATATACATTTTTTCCTTTAAATCAGAAACAATACCACCTAAACCTTGAGCCGCCAGACTATTGAGATTTAAAATGGTATTGTTTTCATCTTTAAATACAATTTTAATAGGCAGGTTATTATGGAAATAACTAGAAATTTAGTGCTAATAAAATTGGCTACATCATCAGTAGTTGATAGATATTATTAAATAATTTTCAACTATCAGTTGCTACTATAGACATAAAAAAAGTTTGCATTGCAAGCTTGGCAGCGACCTACTCTCCCGTGCCTCAGGGCAAAGTACCATTGGCGCTGTGGGGTTTCACTTCCGAGTTCGGAATGGGATCGAGTGTTTCACCCACGCTATAACCACCAAGCTAGCAATACAAACTTTTTAACTTTATTCTATATTAGACCTACAAAAGCGATTTTGCGTGAATCTTGTGTCCTCATCTATAAACATAGACTCCGGTCACTCGACACTTAAATCACATTTGTCCATTCTAATTTAGAACAAAGTGCTTGTACTGATATATTATGTTGATAAAGAATAAAAACCTTATACTGCTTGTATATACTGACGCACTTGTGCAAAATTAACACTACATGCAGTCGTGTATCTCAAAGCAAAATAAATCGATCGAGCTATTAGTACCAGTTAGCTTCACATGTTACCATGCTTCCACACCTGGCCTATCAACGTGGTGGTCTTCCACGGCTCTGATAGGGAAGTCTAGTTTTAAGGTGGGTTTCCCGCTTAGATGCATTCAGCGGTTATCCCGTCCGTACTTAGCTACCCAGCTATGCCGCTGGCGCGACAACTGGTACACCAGAGGTACGTCCACCTCGGTCCTCTCGTACTGAAGGCAGATCCTCTCAAACTTCCTACACCCACGGCAGATAGGGACCGAACTGTCTCACGACGTTCTAAACCCAGCTCACGTACCACTTTAAACGGCGAACAGCCGTACCCTTGGGACCTTCTCCAGCCCCAGGATGTGATGAGCCGACATCGAGGTGCCAAACGATCTCGTCGATATGGACTCTTGGAGATCATCAGCCTGTTATCCCCGGCGTACCTTTTATCCGTTGAGCGATGGCCCTTCCACTCGGGACCACCGGATCACTATGACCGACTTTCGTCTCTGCTCGACTTGTGGGTCTCGCAGTCAGGCTAGCTTATGCCATTGCACTCTAACAGTTGATTTCTGACCAACCTGAGCTAACCATCGCGCGCCTCCGTTACTTTTTGGGAGGCGACCGCCCCAGTCAAACTACCCACCATGCATTGTCCCAAGTCCTGATTCAAGGATTGATGGTTAGATATCAAAAATTAGAAGGGTGGTATCTCACATTTCGACTCCACAGTTGCTTGCGCCTCTGCTTCATAGTCTACCACCTATTCTGCACATCTAATTTCTAATACCAGTGCAAAGTTATAGTAAAGGTGCACGGGGTCTTTCCGTCTAACCGCGGGAACTCGGCATCTTAACCGAGAATTCAATTTCGCTGAGTCGATACTGGAGACAGCGGGGAAATCGTTACGCCATTCGTGCGGGTCGGAACTTACCCGACAAGGAATTTCGCTACCTTAGGACCGTCATAGTTACGGCCGCCGTTCACTGGGACTTCAGTTCAGAGCTTGCACCCCTCCCTTTAATCTTCCAGCACTGGGCAGGCGTCAGGCCCTATACGTCGTCTATTGACTTTGCAGAGCCCTGTGTTTTTAGTAAACAGTCGCTACCCCCTGGTATGTGCCACCTACATCTGGTTGCCCAAACATAGGTCATCTTTCTTCCGAAGTTACAGATGCAATTTGCCTAGTTCCTTCAGCATCGTTATCTCAAGCGCCTTGGTATACTCTACCTGTCCACCTGTGTCGGTTTAGGGTACGGTCTATATGGAGATGCTATTTCCTGGAAGTCATTCACTGCACATACCAATCCAATAAGGATGTACAATTTACTGCCTTCGTCACATTTCTCCAGGTTCAGGAATATTAACCTGATTCCCATCGGCTACGCCTTTCAGCCTCACCTTAGGGGCCGACTAAGCCTGCGCAGATTAGCTTTACGCAGGAACCCTTGGACTTTCGGCGAAAATGTTTTTCACATTTTTTATCGCTACTTATGTCAGCATTCTCACTTCTGATACCTCCAGTAACCCTTACAGGTTACCTTCACAGGCTTACAGAACGCTCCGCTACCACTTATGTCTATAGACATAAATCCGCATCTTCGGTACATGACTTGAGCCCCGTTACATTGTCGGCGCAGGAAGACTTATTTAGACTAGTGAGCTATTACGCTTTCTTTAAAAGATGGCTGCTTCTAAGCCAACTTCCTAGTTGTTTTGGTCTTCCCACATCCTTTAACACTTAGTCATGATTTTGGGACCTTAGATGGCGGTCTGGGCTGTTTCCCTCTTGACCACGGACCTTAGCACCCATGGTCTGTCTGCTATACTGTACTCACTGGCATTCGGAGTTTGGTTAAGTTTGGTAAGTCTGTTGGACCCCCTAGCTCATCCAGTGCTCTACCTCCAGTGGTAATTATATAACGCTCTACCTAAATAGATTTCGCGGAGAACCAGCTATATCCGAGTTTGATTGGCCTTTCACCCCTAACCACAGCTCATCCCCTAATTTTTCAACATTAGTGGGTTCGGTCCTTCAGTGGATATTACTCCACCTTCAACCTGGCCATGGCTAGATCACCCGGTTTCGGGTCTAATTCATCGAACTATATCGCCCTATTCAGACTCGCTTTCGCTACGCCTACACCTAACGGCTTAAGCTCGCTCGATAAACTAAGTCGCTGACCCATTATACAAAAGGTACGCCGTCACAGAAAGCAAGCTTTCCGCTCCGACTGCTTGTAAGCATTCGGTTTCAGTGTCTATTTCACTCCCCTCATCGGGGTTCTTTTCACCTTTCCCTCACGGTACTTGTTCACTATCGGTCGTTAGAGAGTACTTAGGCTTGGAGGGTGGTCCCCCCATGTTCAAACAGGATTTCACGTGTCCCGCCTTACTCAAGGACTCTAAAGCTTTTTACCTATACAGGGCTATCACCTATTATTGCCAACCTTTCCATGTTGTTCTAGTTTTTACCTTAAAGCCACTGGCCTGGTCCGCGTTCGCTCGTCACTACTAGCGGAGTCTCTGTTGATGTCCTTTCCTTCAGCTAATGAGATATTTCAGTTCACTGAGTTTGCTTCATATAACTATGTATTCATTATATGATACCTGATTAATCAGGTGGGTTTTCCCATTCGGAGATCTCCGGATCAAAGTCTATTCACAACTCCCCGGAGCTTATCGCAGTGTATTACGTCCTTCATCGCCTTCTAACGCCAAGGCATCCACCAAATGCTCTTATTTTATTTATTTTGCCAAAAACTTGAGATTACACGATGCATGTAGAGTTATT
>CAMBEC010000016.1 GCA_945865485.1 Rickettsia typhi | reverse complement strand
TACTCCCAAGCCGCTCGATCTCTAATGCTTGGTCAGCAACACGCTGAGAATAGTGAATAACTTTTTCATCAAGATCGTTAACCTCTGTCTCTAGCTTATCAACCTTGTGCTCTGTTGCTTCAACATATTCTTGTTTCGGCTTTAGGAATGCTATAAGTACGCTTACTACCAAAATCAACATATATATGATTTTGAATTGCAAGCTACCAAAATTTTCTTCTAAATACCCAACTCCAGCATAGTATTTAAAGAAATAAATACTACTTATAACCCCAACAATTATCAAAGCAAGAGCTGCCTGCCACCGTACTAGCATAGATAAAACCACAGCACTCAAAATAAACATCATAAGTGGAAATTGACTAAAATCACTCATGATAACAAATAAACCAACTACAAAAGTTAATGTATAAAATAATCCAAATATCCATAATACAGATATAAAAGTTTTTTTACGAAAAGTCTTTGACCACAGGAAGATAGTTAGAAAGAAAACAGCTATAACTGATGTAGAAAAATATAACCATTGAATAAGAGAATCATGTTGGACTTTTAGTTCACCAGAAATAGTGTAACTCATTGAGAAAATTGAAATTATAGAAAAAATTGCAAATAATACGTAAACGGATTCATTTTTAGGGCAATTGTCTTTACAAAAACCTAAAAAACTAAACGCATTAACTCGCCGAATAATCTCAATTATTTGGTTTTTACTGCTGTAGGCGGATTCAGGACTTTTTTTTTGTACCCAGCCACCAGGCTGTTTAAGAAGATAATGATACGAAAGCATTACAACCAAATTTACAATAAGACCTGGAATAACACTATCAACTTTAGTATCTAAAAACATCCAACCGAGCGATGCAAAGAAACCTGAAATCATACCAGCTAAAGCTGATTTTGAGGTGGTTCTAAATCCAAGTACTGCAAGAGTAAATGGTACAGTAACCACCGGCATATAAAAACTATAACCAAATATAAATAGCTTAAATAAATTATCGAATTTAAGAGCTAATAATAAAGCAAAGATTCCTATTCCTATTGACGAAATACGAGATACTATAAGCTCATTACCTTTTTTAATAAATTTTAAATTAGATGCTATATCATGTGAAAACATTACGGCACCAGAGTTAAGACAAGAGTCAGCTGTCGACATAACCATTGTCATAACACCAACAACAAACATCGCTTTTAGCCCAGTGAATGAATAATTTTCTAAGATATACGCAAATAGATTGTTAGGATCAAGCCCAGAGTTTTTTGATAAAATTAAAACTGAAATCCAAGAAATTAGTAATTGAACAACTAAGACAGCTACTGCTGCGTATGTAAAGGCCTTACGCATTTGGCTAATATTTCGTGACATCGCCATTCTTTGAAAGGTAGAAGGATCAAAGCCAGGTATTATATACAATAACATTAAACTTAAGAAGCTCCAAAATTTTGGTGTCCGATAATCAAATAATTCACCTAAATCGAATAATGGATTAGTCTGTATAGTATTAAATACAATATCAGCATCATCTATCCCCGACCATACAATTAGCGCTATAACTGGTACCACTGTACCAAAAGTAAAAAACTGAATAACATCAGTAAATGTTACAGATTTTATTCCGCCAAAGCTAGAATATATGATCACAATAATTGCACTTACTACTGTTGTATGTATGCCAGAACTACCTATTAATAGACCTAGAAGTGTAGAAGCTATTTTAAACTGTATTGATACGACAACGATCATTAGTATAAAACCACACAAAGAGGTTATAATTCTAGCATTATTACCGTATAATTTACCCATCGACTCAGCAATTGACAAATCACCAAGAAACTCCGCCATCCTAGGCGCGTAAATATGACCAGTAATTAAAAATGCTAAAAACGCTCCAAAGACTGAAAATATAAAATATAAACCGTGGGTATATGTTTCTGATAAATATAATGCAAAGTTATCACCACCAATCCACGTTGCAATGATCGTAGCGGTCAATGTGGCCGTGCTAAAATTTCGTCCACCGAGCGCATAATCTTTGATGTTTTTAACTCCCCTTCCGTAGAACAGCCCGATAATAAGATTAATAAACAAAAATCCAAAAACAATGGCGATATCTATATCAAATTTCATAATATATTCAACTTTAAGTTCACATTAATCAATACCGAAGATAACTCATGAAAAATTTACTTGCAAGCACAAATATTAATTTTTTTCTAAGTAATATTTGTTAGCATCTCTGAGATCTAACATTTTGTAACTTTGGTTAAATAACTTGTTATTTTTATCAAGAGAATTTAAATAGTCATAGGCAGTGATAAATCCCGTTTCTGGCATCTTTACAGTAATTCCTTCTTTGAAATTAAGATTCCAACGGCGCTGCCCATACCTCACCGCGGATTTTACCTTTGCTGCTAAATTAGGATATTTATTTAACTCGTCGAGCAGAACTTGGGCATAAATATTGGCATCCTGACCTACAACATGTAAAAGACCTTCAAATTCCTTCCCATTATATGCAGAAATGCGATTTCCTTCTGAATCAACCAAGTATAAACGTTGTTCAAATTGCCAAATTGCTATTGGGTTACGTTCTACCACCGCAATATATATTGTTGATGGCAATCTTCTTTCTACCACCGCAGCTTTTACCCACATATTTTCTTCTAGCCTTTCTTTTACTGCTAGAATATCTATGGCAAAAATAGGCACCCCCTTATCTGCCATCAATGAATCAACTATTTCTTTTAGTGGGGTATTTTTTTGACCTTCAACTATTATATTTTCTAAAATAAAACCATAATTTGCTGACAACCCGAAAAACCAATTTTGAGCTATACGTTTGTAATTATCGAGTACATTAGTGTAAAAAAACACAACAGCAAATAGTACTATCAATATCTTTAATAGCAAAGCAACCCGATGGTAGTAAGCCCAAAGCCTCCTTCGAAAAGAAATATTTACTTTAGTTGAAGTGCGATTCGTTCTATTTTTCATTTTTCGAATTGCGCACCACTAAGGATTCGGTCAACCAGCTGGACATATGAAATCCCCTTAAGCGCCACTATCTCTGGGCACATAGACATTGAAGTCATACCTGGGAGGGTATTCGCTTCAAGTAAATAAAATTTATCTTCTTTTTCATTATAGATAAAATCTACCCTCATTATACCCGAGTCGCAATCAAACACGCGACAAGCATACTCTGATATTTCCAACACTTTACTATAAGCATCTTGTGGTATAGGAGCAGGAAGTAAATGCTCAGAAAAACCAGGACTATACTTAACCTGGTAATCATTGAAACGTTTTGATTTTAACAGTTTTATCTCAAGCGCCCCCATTGCTTTACCGTTTAAGACCGCAACTTGCACTTCTCTACCCTTGATATATTGTTCGACAATAATCTCGTCTCCATATTCAAATTCATAGTTTGCAAAACTGAAGTTATCTTCTTCAAATATTACTTCAACGCCTATACTTGAACCTTGTAACAAAGGTTTTATTACATATGGCCTAGGCATTGGATCGTTTTTTATATTATCTGACTTTCTAACAAATATTGCTTTAGCCACGTTGATCCCGTTTGCTTTGCAAATAAAATGGGATTTTTTCTTATTCAATGCAATTGCAGAAGCAAGAACCCCTGGGCCTGTATATGGAATGCGTAGAATATTAAGTACCCCTTGCAAACAGCCGTCTTCACCGTATGTACCGTGCAGACCGTTAAATACCACATCTGGGTTCAATTGTTGCAAAACGTACGAAATATCAGCTCCCATATCAACAAACACTACAAAATGCCCTAGCTCCAATAGAGAATTCACAATCCCATTAGAGGACATGAAAGAAACCTCCCTTTCAGCAGACATACCGCCACCAACAACAACAACAAACTTTTTACCAATAATGACATTTAATTTAAATTTATCGACTTCTTGACCATTTTTTTCTACATATTTATCAAGAATCATACTATCTTTTAGAGAGCAATCGACTACCTTCGATTTTGCAAAGTAAATCGTGTTAAATTTTTTCATTTCTTCCTATTCTCTTAATTTCCCATTTAAGTTCAATACCGCTATGATCTTTGACCTTATTTTTTACAAATTCACCCAATTGCTCCATATCAGAAGCATTAGCATTTCCCTGATTTATCATAAAATTGCAGTGTTTTTCAGATATCACTGCATCACCTATTCGCATCCCTCGAAGTCCAGCCTGGTCAATTAACTCCCAAGCTCTTTTTCCCTCTGGATTGGCGAAAGTACTCCCACTAGTTTTTTCAGTAATAGGCTGAGTCTCAGCTCTTTTTTTATTTATATCCTGCATCTTCAATTTAATTTCATTAGGATCTCCTCTGTCAGCACGAAATACCACTTTTGTATATATTAGATTTGTTGGCAGAGAATTTTTTCGGTAATCAAAACCAATGTCCTTAAGTGGAATTTGCATTTGGGCACCCATCTTATCAAGCGCATAAACCGATTTTACTATGTCTTTAAACTCTGAGCCATATGATCCAGCATTCATTGCCACTCCTCCGCCGACTGTTCCTGGAATACCTACCAAAAACTCGAACCCCTTTATACCATTTGCCTGGGTAAATTTAGCTAGATTAAAATTCAAGCAAGCCGCTCCAACTAAAAGGTCGCCCTCCGGTAAAATTTCTATTTCAGTAAAACCACTACCAAGTTTAATAACAACCCCCTCAACACCTCTATCTCTAATGATTATATTTGAACCAGCACCAATAACGGTCACGGGTAATTTACCACCGTTTTGTTTCAGGAAATTTGCTATATCATCTTCATCGACTGGTTTATATAATACATCAGCAGCTCCACCAACTTTAAACCATGTCAAGTGAGCTAGGTTGTAGTTTTCCCTGTATTTCCCTCTAACAATTGGTAATTTCATAAAAGTTATTTCACCAACGGATTTTTTTCCAAACTAGTTATAGAAGAGGAATTTGCAGGAGAATCAGAACGCCGCAGATCTGGAGCGCGTTTAAATGCACGTGAGGATTCGAGTGTCGCACCAACACCCAAATCACCTTCTAAAGTGGAATTTTGAAATAAATTTAATTTTTCTGGCAACTGATTGGCCCATGTGCTAATGCTTCCAGCTCCCATCATTACAAACAAATCACCGCCTCTGGCCGTATCCCTAATAATTGAAGGAATATCATCATGCATACTTAAATACTTTGCATTAGCTCCTAATTTTTGTATAGATTTTGCTAGATTTTCACCGCTAATATCTTTAATTGGCAACTCTCCAGCTGCATAGACATCCATAATATAAATTTCATCAGCGTCACCAAAACATTTAGAAAATTCAAGAAATAAATTCTCAAGCCTTGAATATCTATGGGGTTGAAAGATAGCAATCACACGAGCGGCGCGACTATCTGCAATAACTCGTGCTGTCGCTAATGTTGCTGCGACTTCAACTGGATGATGCGCATAATCATCAATTATTTCTGCACCTTTATATTGCCCTACTCTAGTAAATCTCCTTTTAACTCCTTGGAACTCTTTGAATCCGTTTTTGATTACTTTTATACCGAAATCAAGCTCAATACCCACTGCAATAGCTGCTAATGAATTCAAAACATTATGTTTTCCCGGTGTTGGAATTGTTATATGTTCTATTGTTGTTACGCCAACTGAACTTGGCAATTGAAATTTAATATCAAATGTTGAAGAATAAGTATCAGACTTAATATTATATGCTATAACATGAGCGTCTGCTGAATCAATTCCGTAAGTTATAATTCTTCTTTCTGTTACTTCTTCTACTAATTTCCTAACAACTGGATGGTCAATACAAGCAACGCCAAAACCATAAAAAGGTAAGTTTCTAAAAAAGCTTTTAAATGCTAATATTAAAGTATCAAAATCTTTATAGTAATCCATATGCTCAGGATCGATATTAGTGATAATACCTATCGTCGAGGGAATCTTAATAAATGTTGCATCAGATTCATCTGCCTCTACTACCAAGTAATCACTTTTTCCTAAATATGCATTTGTGCTACGATTATTAATTATCCCACCATTAATTACTGTTGGATCAAGACCAGCAGCTTCAAATAAACACGCCACTAGCGAAGTAGTAGTAGTTTTTCCATGTGAACCAGAAATGGCTACTGAACACTTCAAACGCATCAGTTCCGCAAGCATTTCTGCTCTTCTAATTACTGGGATCTTAGTTTCTATTGCTGCTACAACTTCAAGATTATCTGGCTTTACAGCAGAAGAGATAACAACGTACGATACATTACTTACATTTTGCTTTTCATGTCCAATAATAACCCTAATACCTTTTTCTTGCAGCCTCTTAGTATTGTGACTTTCCGATAAATCTGAACCCTGCACTTTATAGCCCAGGTTATACATAATTTCGGCAATCCCACTCATGCCAATACCACCAATACCAACAAAATGAATTGTATCTAATGTTCCTCTTTTTCTCTTAAGTTCAAGTAGTAACATCTGCTCTAGCCCTCATAAATTTCATTCCTCTCAGATCTCAGATTAAATTAGACAAACGAACTTTATGACAGCTTTGCGCAGCATATGCTTATACGCGAACATAAAGGAAATCGACAAAATTCATTGTGTCGTTAAAAATGAGCTTTAATATAATACCGGTCAATATTAACTAGTAATTACGGCGAATGCAACTGCAAATGGCTGATCGTCTGATAAAGAAACATGGATATCGTATTCACTAATATCCAAATTCTTTTTGTAATCTATTTTTACCTTAGGAGCACCAAATTCATTCGTAGTAACAGCAATATCAACGAATGCCAAATTCTCTCCTATACCACAACCCAAAGCTTTTGCTATGGCTTCTTTTGCAGCAAATCTTTTTGCTAAATAACCTAGTTTTTTATGTTCTGGCAAATTTTTAAAATCCACAATCTCCAATTCATGAAAATTTTTGCTCAGAAATTTATCCCCATATTTTTTAAATATAGTTTCTATTCTCTTAACGTTAACTATGTCAGTCCCGATACCGATTATCTTTTTATTTTTCAATGAAAACTCTAATATAGTTAACTATGTTGTTACAAAATAGCCTTGATGCTATTTCAAGTAAAGCTAATCCGGATAGGTTTTGTCATTTATTATTTTTTCCTACCTCTTTAACCCCAATTTTTCAGTTAGGATTTTGATAAAGATATTACAACGACTAAACTTATTTCAAGTAACTATTGTAGCTTATATTTGTCATTCTTTTTTTAACATTATATTAGTTGTAAGATCTTTAATAGATTATATAGCTATTTTAAAAAGTGTAAAATTTATGTCGGATCATTTTCATAACCCTAAAGACGCATCGGCTACAAACAGTAAGCTTCTTTTATGCTCATTATTTATTACTGTAAGTTTTATGATAGTGGAAGTAATTGGAGGTGTGCTTAGCGGCTCCCTTACTTTACTTGCTGATGCAGGTCATATGTTCGCCGATGCTTTTGCACTATTTCTATCTTGGTTTTCCATAATTATATCCCAAAAACCTGCCGATAACAAACGAACTTTTGGTTATCATAGATTCCAAGTTATAGCAGCTTTTATAAATGGAATTAGCTTATTAGCACTAACATTATGGATTATATATGAGGCAATTAATAAGATATATAACCCTACTCCTATCAACGGCCATATATTATTTTATATAGGTGCATTAGGCTTAATAATAAATTCCATTTCTTTTATTATTTTACGCCAAGGAACTCATGAAGACATGAACATTAAAAGTGCTATTATTCATGTTTTAAGTGATTTACTTGGTTCTTTGGCTGCAGTTATAGCTGGAATAGTTATAATATTTACCGGCAAAGTTATTGCCGACCCTCTATTATCACTATTTGTTTCCCTATTATTATTGAAAGCCACATATAGATTAATTATTAACTCAGGCCATATTTTATTGCAAGGTGCTCCAAGCGGATTAACAGCTGAAACAATTATTGAGGAAATTAAAAAATATATTCCAGAAATAAAAAATATTCATCATTTTCATATCTGGTCATTATATACGGGCAAAAATTATATTACTTTGCACATTAACTTAGCAAAAGAGGAGCATGATTACTCCAAAATACTTAAAAAGACAAAAGAAATACTTCATGATAAATTCGATATTGAGCATTCAACTATCCAAATTGAATATGATGAATGTATGGATCTCGATTGCTAATAATCAAAACAATCTTTTTTTAATATTTAGCCCTCTGGACATTTTGAACTACTTTTTTCGTCCTAAGAGAATTAATAATCTTTTCAAGATGTTCAACTGAATTAACTTCAATATCAAAATTCATTTCAAAGTAATCTGGATTACGACTAGTAATTTTAAAATTAGTAATATTGCCCCCATCTCTAGCAATTTCAGTTGAAATTACAGACAAGCTAGCTGATTCGTTCAAAAGAATTAAAGTAATCCTACAAACAAAAGGGATATTAGAAGTATTGCTATCCCATGTCAGGTCAATTATTCGCTCTGGCATACCAGCAAAATTATTTAGCATTTCACAATCTGAAGTGTGGATGGTCACACCACTTCCAGTATGTATAACTCCAACAATTTTATCACCAGGCAAAGGATGACAACATTTTGCATAATGCATAACCATGCCGGAAATCAACCCCTTAATTGGTACAGAATTATCCTGCTTATCCTCTGGGACTCTCTTCCTACCAAACTTTAGCAACGAAAAAGTAGAACTTAATCTACTTTTCTTTGGTTGAACTTGTTTTACCACTTCTTCTCTGGTAATTGTTCCCTCACCAATCGCAAAGAAAAGATCATTTTTTGTTTTATCGAAAAATTTAGTAGCAACTTCAAGAGCTTTAGCTTCGTTCTCAACAGAAGCAACTTTGAATGCTTTACTGATAATATTATGTCCCAATTTGACATATTGATCATATTGCTGTGCCCGAATTATTTTCTTAATTTCAGCTCTTGCTTTTCCAGTAACCACAAATTTTTCCCATGAAGGAGAAGCTGTTTGATTTTTGGAAGTAATTATTTCTACCTGATCTCCATTCACAAGTTGCGTCCTAAGAGGTACAATTCGACCATTAACCTTTGCTCCGACACATGAATTCCCGATATCTGAATGAACCATATATGCAAAATCAACAGTCGTTGCACCATTAGGCAAAGCAATAAGCTTCCCTTTTGGAGTAAAACAAAATACTTGATCATAGTACATCGCAAGCTTAGTATTTTGTATAAACTCATCTGGAGCCGCGTCTTGATCCAAAATAGCTAGTAATTCTCTAATCCAGGTATATTTCTTGCCGTCCGCATGATCGACATGCCCCTGCTTATATCGCCAATGAGCAGCCACACCAAGTTCAGCTATTTCATGCATTTCTTTAGTGCGAATCTGTATCTCAATTTTCTGCATCAATGGTCCAATTACTACTGTATGAAGCGATTGGTATCCGTTATTTTTAGGTGTACTAATAAAATCCTGAAAATTATCTGGCACCATTTTGTATGCGCTATGAATTATCCCAAGGGCACGATAACAATCCTCAACCGAATTTACAATTACCCTAAATGCCACAATATCAGACAATTGATCCAAGCCGATGTCTTTTTGTTTCATTTTCATCCAGGTTGAATATGGAGTTTTCCTACGACCAGAAACATCTGCTTCCATACCATTGGTAGAAATAGTATTTTTTATCTGCTGGACGATTTGATCAACAAAATTCTCTTTACCACTCTCGATACTATCAAAGCGGTTCAAAATTGACTTTCTTACTTCTGGATGAAGAACTCGAAAACATATATCCTGCAACTCTCCTTTGATCTGCTGAACACCTATCCTTTCAGCCAAAGGAGCATAAATTTCCATAGTCTCAAGCGCAATTCTCTCTCTTTTTTCAGGTTTACTGATAAAGTCGATGGTACGCATATTATGTAATCGATCGGCTAATTTTATCAACAAAACTCTTATATCATCACTCATTGCAAGTAATAATTTACGAAAATTCTCAGCCTGACGAACATTATCAGCCTTAAATTCAATCTTGGTTAGCTTGGTAACGCCATCTACTAATTTGGCAATATCTTTGGAAAAGTTTTTTTCAATACATTCAATAGTCAGGTCAGTATCCTCAATTGTATCGTGCAATATAGCCGTTACAATAGAATCAGAGTCTAATCTCATTTGAGCTATGATTTCAGCTACTTGAAGAGGATGATAATAATACGGCTCACCAGAAGCTCTTTTTTGTGAACCATGATACTTAACAGCAAAATCAATTGCTTTTCTAACCACTACTTCATCAAGCTTTACTCCATAAGATTTATATTTATCTATTACCTCTTGATGATCCACAAAAATTACTCCAGTTGATTTTTAACTATTAAGCTGGCATAAGTTAAAACACATTGATTTGGTGATTTATTTAATACTATAGTAAAAAAGCATAAGATTCTACATGCTATCCTGTCACTCGTTTTTCTACATTTTTCTGGATAACTATAGTCGCTACGCTTATTTTCCATATAAGGTGTCGTGGAATTTACTCACCCGAATTACAGACTTACTATAAATTGACGTTTATAAAGTTTATTAGGGTATTTAGTCAACAGAGTTTTTTTAATTCAGGAGTAGCAATATCTACTTCTTTCTTTAGTTGGTCATACAATGTTTCGAACTCGTCAAAACCAGAATAACCATTCTCAGAAATATTTCTACACAATTCTTCTATAGCTTTAGCAATAACGGATACTCTCTCAGCGCCAAGTTGTTTTGCAGAGGATTTTATTGTGTGAGCCGGAGAAATGGCCATCTCTACATTCTTTTCTTGCACTCCCTTTTCAATTTCTGCTAAATACATTTGTGTATCCTCAAGAAAATATTTAACCATCATAGGAAAACGACTATTCATAAGCGATTTTGCTTCCGCAATAGTATGCATGTTTATTATATCTGTTTGTGAGTTTGTCATAATTTTTCTCGCCTAGTTATTCTTCTATATTTACAAAAATATTTGCTTCTTACAAATACTTATTCTAGTCGTATTACATATCTCTTTTACTTAATTTTATTATTAATCATAAATACTACTATTTACAACTTTTTCGGCATGGTATAGTTTTTTTTTGAGCTGAATTAATAATACTGATGAATTCAATATTAATCACACATCCATTCAACTATTACTATCCTTATTTAAAAGCCATTTTCTAATCATCTCAGCAAAATTCTTTTGCCTGACTGGTTTACTTAAATAATCATCCATACCAGCCTCTATACACCTCTCTTTATCACCTTTCATCGCATTTGCCGTAAGAGCAATGATAGGAATATGCGTTAGATTATTTTTTTTCTCATGTTCTCTAACTTGTCTAGTTGCTTCAAACCCATCCATAATTGGCATCTGGCAATCCATAAATATCAGATGGAATTCCCTATCTTTTTGCAGAATGTCTACTGCCTCTTTACCATTCCTTATTGATACTACATCGCATTTAAGTTTTTCTAGCATTTCTTTCGCAAACTCAGCATTAATACGATTATCTTCGGCCATAAGCACTCTAATTGGAGTAGTTATTCCATGATCTAAGTCATCTACAATTATCAGTGATTTATCTTCGATACTATCTTTTGAAGCTATATCAAGCAATAATGTAAAAGAAAAAATAGACCCTTGCCCCGGCTCACTATCCACCCCAATTTCTCCACCCATCATTGATACCAACATTTGACAAATAGCTAAACCAAGGCCTGTTCCTCCAAATTTTCTAGTAGTTGTACTATCAGCTTGTACAAATTTGTTAAATATAGAGCGCCTTTGCTCCTTAGTAAGACCAACTCCAGTATCTTGAACAGAAACCATTATCATAGCTTTCCCTTTTGGGGGAATAACAGCTGCCTGATTCTCAACTGTAATAGTGACACTTCCACCTTCAGTAAACTTAATCGCATTACCTACTAAATTATATAAAATCTGACGAATTCTCATTGAGTCCCCAATTAAATATTCTTGGGTATCTTTTTTATATATCAAACTCAATTTAAGGTTTTTCTTTAAAGTTCTTGGTATTAACAAATCAACAACTTCTTGGGCAGCTCTTTTAAAATCAAATGGATTCATCTCTAAATCCATCTTACCAGCTTCAATTTTAGAAAAATCAAGAATGTCATTTAGTATCTCAAGCAAATTTTCTGCTGAATAAAGAACATTATCCATGTAGCCTCTTTGCTGTGGAGTCAAGTTTGTATCCAACACAAGCTCTGTAGTTCCTATTATCCCATTCATAGGAGTTCTTATCTCGTGACTCATAGTTGCTAAGAAGTCTGATTTCATCCTAGTAGCTGATTCAGCCTCTTCTTTAGCTTGCTTGAGTTTTTTCTCAGTACTTTTTCTATCGCTTATATCCGTAATAGAACCAGTCATTCTCTTAGTGGCATAATCCTGATCCACTATAATAATACCCCTAAACTGGTACCAATTATATTTTTCCGATTTTTTAAACATACGGTGCTCAATATCAAAGGTTCTACCTTTAAAAATATGAGAACTAAAAACCGCCTCAACCTTTTCAACATCATCCGGATGTATTATTTTCATGAAATTTGAGCGGGTTGCCTCTAATTCATTCGGTTCATACCCAAGCAATTTAAAAAACTGGGGAGACCAGTATTGCTCCTCTTTTGAAGTATCGACCCAATCCCAAATTCCATCCCTTGTACCTTTTACAGCCAACTGGAATCTAGTTTCACTCTCCTTTAAATCAAAAGTTTGCTTTTTAACAAAACCCTCAATCGTATCTGAATAACCAGTAATAATTAAAGTTAGTATGGAAACTAAAGCTTGAATACCTAAACCAACAAGCAACAAGTACCAAAGGTGCCATTCTTTGTTAGCAACTAAATATTCTTTTGTTTGTTCAAATTTTATTGTCCAAACTCTTTCTCCTACATCAATAGAAGTTGAGGCAAACAGCAAAATTTCTGGAGTTTTTTCAAAAGATTTATATATTACAACTTCGTTTGTCTTCGACGATGCATGATCAAAAATAGTAACGTCAATACCTTTGATCTTTAATTCCTCAGAAAAACTCTTAATAATTTTATCTAATTTATACGTTCCGACTATAAATCCACTTAGGTTCTTTTCTTTGCCTTCTGCGGATACAATTTTATCCTTATTATTATAAACTGGGCTAAAAACAGTAAACATAATATTATTATGATCTTGTACGTATATCTGCGCTACTACAATTTTTCCAGTTTTTGCTGCAGTTTCTAGTGCAACTTTATAATTATCATCAGATGCCATATCAAAACCAATGTGGTGCATAGTTGTCTTATACGGCTCAGAGTATAATACTGGATAATAAATTTTATTTGACCTTTGCTTAACGTTTTGACCCCCTTTATTAGTAATAGCAAAATTTTCAACCCCATCTTTCTTAGTAAGTTCAATCAAAGAAGGGAGATCATTTTGGTTAACCTTAAAAACCCACTGCAGTGAATGTGTAGACGAATTATCAACAAAATTTTTAACAAACTCTCTAAATTCTAGTCTACTAATAAAGTCTGATGCGTCAAAAAAGCTCTTGACCGCTTCTATCTCTTTAATTTTAACCGTTATTTCATGCTCGAACTTAATAGTAGCATTTTTTGCCTGTAACTCTAGATTTTGTTGAAGCTTCTTTACCTCATATACACTTGTACTATTAAACACTAATGCAATCACACTTAGCATCACAAGTAATGGAACAGCGATATACAGTTTTCGCCTGCTACTAATATATTTTTTCGGTGAAAACAAAGTCACCAGCACTGGTGCAATAGCAATTATTCCTAAACTATTTCCAATCCACCAAGAACACCAACTATACCAATATTCACTAGAGGCAATAAACCCCTTAAGATAAAACATAGTAATTCCAATAGTGGGTGACGGGATTGCTCCAATTAATCCCGCTCCCAAAAACAAAACTAAGGCGTCACGCCAATGTGACAATGAACTAGGGAATCCAATAAATCTTCGGACAATATATGCAACTGTAAATGATTCAAGAGTGGCGCCAATAGCAATAAACCCAGGCGCAGTTAGAGAGTTTAATACCGCTGGTGAGAAAATTTCTAATATTGATAATTTTTGATTTAAATTTATCAAGTTTAGTATCAAGGAGCCAAAAAAAACACCAGGTAGCGCTTTATATCCAAGCAATATAATGCCCGCTGAAGCAAAACCAGAAGATGGCCAGATTGCGGTCGAGTTATCAGGAGGCAACGCTAGTAAAAAACCTAGCTTTCCAGGAACAAAGTAGGCTAAAAACAATACCAAATTGCAAATTAGCACATTTCTCATTTAATCTACCAGTCAATTGTTGACTTCACAGTACTATCTATTGTTGCTAGAACTTGATTTCCTTCTTTATTATATTGCAGCTTAGAAAATATCATATTTGCCCTAGCAATCCCTCTTCCATGACTCTCTAAAGCTCTAGACGGGTCAGCATCCATGTATTTTTGCCAAAAGAAACCTTTGCCTTGATCAGAAATTTTAATTGCATATTTATTACCATCTTTTACAAAATCTACTTCTGCCTTCTTACTTGTATTCTCTGGTAATTGAGCTCTTTTATCCATTTCTTCTCGCCATTTGCCCGAAAGTAACAAAGCAGTTTTTTCGTCATAAGATATAGATAAATTACCATGTTCTATAGCATTAACAATTAGTTCTGCAACGCCTGGCAACACAGCTTCTGGATCAGGAAAACAGTTCGCTACAAAGCAAGATATATTTTCTGCTTCCGAGATAGTTTGAATATGAAACACTGCTCTATTCATAAGCTGAAAACTGCTTCTATGACTACTTAACTCAGCCCTTAAAACTCTCTTTTGTTTAGATTCCTTAACTGCAGATGAAACAACTGATCGTAAAACCTCCTCTGCAATAGGCTTAGTAAGGTAATAGAATACTCCAGCATCTATACCTTCTTTTATTTGATCAGGCCTATCTGAACCTGTTTGCATAATAATCGGAGGTTTTGTAAGATTGTTTTGCCTTTTTAGCCATTCAATAACTTGAAGGCCATCCATCTCTGGCATCATCCTATCAAGAAGTATTGCGTCAATTACTAAATGCTCTTTTTCTATGATCTCACACGCAGACTTTCCATTAATTGCAGTTAAAACTTTATATCCATGACTTTGCAATCTTGTTTCAAGTGTCATGAGCGCGGTTCTATCGTCATCTACAACAAGAATTGTCGAAGGGCTGAGCGTTTCGTTTTTTATTAATACCATACAATAACTAACCTTTGATGACTATCTTTCTGAAAATGCTGTTGTTACAGAATTACGAATCGGTTTTAATAAATACGCAAGTATAGATTTACTCCCTGTAACAATATCTGCTTGCACAGTCATTCCAGGAACAATTAAATTTTTCTTTGGATCCGAACCAACATAGTTCCTAGCAAGAGAAACTCTTCCCATATAATATCTAACACCAGTATCTTTTACAAATGTTGTTGCAGAAATATAAATCAATTCACCATTTATTGCCCCATATCTGGAGTAATCATACGAACCCACTTTTATCTTCACAGGTAATCCAGTTCTAATATGCCCAATATCCTTAGGTTGAATTTGCGTTTCTACTATTAAGTTCCCTTCAAGCGGAACAATTTCAGCCAAAATCTTTCCAGATTCTATCACCCCACCAATAGTCTTAATATTCAAAACTTTGACATATCCATACGAAGGTGATTTTACCTCTAGCCGCCCTACTTGCTCTTCTAGTTTTTTTATACTCTCGTTTATCTGAGCCTGATCACCTTCAACAAGACTCAATTCTTTATAAGCTTCATCAATAGACGTTGACCCTAAAGAGTCAAGTCTATTTTTGTATTCAGAAATTGCATTCTGTGCTTGAGTTATTGCAGATTCAGTTTCTTGCAATTCACCATTAATATCATTCGCTTGTTTTTGAATTTCTAAAAACTTGAACCTACTCAGATGACCCTTTTTGTATAATTGCTCCTTAAGACCTCTCTCTTCGTTAACTAATTTAACATTCTCTTCGAGAGTTTTCTTTTTCTCTCCAAGACCCTCAAGAGCAGATTGTTTCTGAGTTATTTGCTCTGTTATCACATCTCTTTCATCCTCTCGAGCTTCTATCATACTAGTAAAAGACTTGAGATGCTCATTAACCAGTTCATCGTTCGCTTTTCCCCCCTCTATTTCGGCGAAATCAGGCGTCGTGTTATTTATGAAAGACTTAAGACTGAGAGCTTTGTACTGTGAAGCTACTCTACGTGCCCGCAGTGCAGATAAATCACGCTTGACCGCCGTTCCATCTAAAATTAGTATGGTTTGTCCGTTTTCAACCAACTCGCCCTCTACCACTTTAATTTCGGCAATAATTCCACCTTCAAGGTGCTGAATGGCCTGCACATGTTTACTTGGAATAACCTCACCATCTGTAACAGCTATTTCATCTACTTGAGTAAATCCAGCCCATATAATCAAAGATATAACTACTATACTTATCATGAGCAAAGTAGTTCTTACAGCATATGGAGCCGACGTTTCTTCAATCAATGCCGACTGAGATAAATACCTCAGCTGATCTATTTTTGAGTGAGATTTACTTCTTCCAGTTATCAGTCTAACAAATGATTTTAGCATTTAATATTGTCCGTATTTGTTAATAAATTCGTCTGATTTCATAATTGTAGGCCTACCCCCAGAACGAAGTACAATTACCCTATCCGCAAGTTTTATATAGTCATCTCGTTGACTAACAAAAAATACTGTTTTATTTTGCGCCTTTGAGTCTGAAATAAGTTTTTTGTAAGCAGATCCAGCGTCTTCATTTAAAGAAGCATTAGGCAATTCATCTAACAAAATAATGTTACTTTTTTTCAAAAATACTCTTGCAAGATTTAATGTATATATAAAGCCCGAAGGTAACGATGGATTATTTCCATATATTACCGTCTCTAAGCCATGCTCTAATTCCTCTATTTCATCCATAGCTGTGGCTTGTATCAAAGCATTGTTAATTTCTTCATCCGTAGCAAGGGGGTTTACCAGGAGTAGATTCTCTTTAATAGTACCTTCAAAAAAGTTCGGCATCTGAGGCAAATAAGCAATATAATTCCTTAATTCTATGACTTCTAATTGCCTGATATTTGTATCATCAATTCTTATTGTTCCTGTTTGCGGCCTATACAAACCATTGATTAATTTTAGCAAAGAGCTTTTTCCAGACCCATTAACCCCAGTAATCCCAATAACTTCTCCCGGCTGCACATCTATATCTAAACCAACAAAAATGGGCTCAACTTCTGTACTATAGCGTAATCCGACATTAGTCAGCCTCACATGTCCATTTAGTTTCTCTATAGGCCTTTTAAGTACCGTAGGTTTGCGTTCTATTTCTACATTAACAAGCCTGTTAATCTGATCAATGCTACTTTTTAACTGTTCGATTCTAGGAAGCATTGAGCACATGGTTTGTAGAGGCCCTAAAACCCTCCAAATTAATAACATTGTAGCAACTAATGCCCCTATAGTGATACTCCCATCCCAAATCAACTGAACACCAAACCCAATAACAGCTAACCCTGAAAGCATAGAAACTGAATGAGCTAATGTTTCTATTGTCGATGAAATGAAATTTGAATTAAAGCTTGTGATAGAAGAGTGACTTAATTTTTCTTTGTATTTCATCCACCAATTTCTAGCCATACCATTGTGATGCAACGCATGCATTTTTATGAAAGTTTCCATTCCATGTTGCTGACGATACGAGCTAGTTCTAGCCGCAGCCCTCATTGCAACACGAATTTTGGACTGATAATAGAACAATAATAATGTAAATAGGGCCAGTACCACAAAAGGAATAACCACTAATACACCAGTTAACATCCAAATTGCTGTTAACAAAATTAAAGTAAAAGGAAGCTCTATAATGACCAAAAATAACGGTCCTGTAAAAAACTTACGCACAGACTCAAATGACTTTATACGAGAGATTTGCGCCGAAATTGAAGCATTCTCTGTATAAGTAGCTTTCATTAATAATAATCTCTCAAAAATTGTGTTACTTACAATATTATCAAGCCTAACACCTAGCCATATGATAGATTTTATTCGAATCAGCCTTAATACTGATTCTGCTGATATTGCTATACCAATGCCAATAAGAATGCTTTTTAAACTTGCTGTTGAACCAGAACCAATTACTTTATCATAAATTGACATAATAAATAATGGCATCGCAAGAGCTAGGAGATTAATAAATATACTTACTAAAAAAATCTCGTTCATAATTGGACGAAACCGGCTAAATATTACACTAAACCAAGCCATACCCGCAGCTTTTTTAGTTTGGAAATCTTCCTCTACTTGATCTGGATTTATTCGTTCAAAAAAATAAGCATGACCTTTAACGCTTTTTGGTCGAAATTCTATTATTTTTTTTATACGGCTACCAAAAGCCGTTATCTCCCCATCTTTCTTTGAAAGCAAGACTATTGGAACAGTACCGGCTTTATCCGGTATAAACAAACACGGCATTAATCTATCATCGATTTCTCTTAGATTCATTTTCATGTCATGGCTAGTAAATCCAAGATTTGCCATAGTGTTCAAAATATCTAGCAAATCAATTTCTCTACCTTTTAGGTAAGGTAAAGATTCAAATAAATGTTTTGCATTTTCACCTAAGTTTAGTGAAGAAACAAGCATAGCCAAAGAAGCTGCGTATAGATTTTCATTATCAGTTACCTTGGAAACCAAACTATGCATCGTAAACAGACGCATTAGCTCATCTATCTTATCAGTCTCAATATAATTTGCCTGCTCTTTTTCTGCTACTAAATCAACTGAGGTAATCATAATTTCAACTCTTTATACGGTTTTATTTCAAAGATGGCCGCGCTTTGAGCTTCAACTTCAGTTAAGTTACCATCCTTAAGAAGGTAATGTCTATCTGCTAACTTACTAATGTTTTGATCATCTGTTGTAACAATCATTGTGACCTTACCCTTAAGCATGGTCAGAAGCTTTATTAGGTGGCTGTAACCCTCTCTATCTAAGCCTTTGTCAGCATTATTAAATAGAATAATTTTAGGTTTGTTCAACAACACTCTTATTATCGCAATACGCTGCTTAATTCCAGGGGCAATAGTATCGGCAAAACCATCACTCACTTTAGTATCGTATCCATGAGGCAATAATGCAATTTCTCTATCAACATTAAGAATAGCAGCCAGCTCAAGAGCTCTCGCTTCTTTCGACTCATCAAAAGCCGTAAGATTTTCCATAATTGTACCTTGAAACATTATGCTTTCAGCGGCAATTAATCCTACGTGATAAACTAAATCTTCGGAAGCTAAATCACTTACATGAACTCCATCCACTATCACCGAACCAGACCTAGGCTGTGTAATTCCAGCAATTAACCTCAGAAGCGTAGATTTCCCAACATTATTTGCTCCGTGTATCGCTATAATATCTGGTATGCGAAGGCTCAGGTTTATATCGCTAAATATCAAGTTTGCTCCATAGCCAAAACTGACATTTTTAAGCTCAATTGTGCCGACACTCTCATGATTAACTTCTGCTTTTTGTCGCTGAATTTGGTCAATTGAAAATATAGAATTAGCTGTCTCATTAGCAAGCCTATAATCCTGAAAATTGGTCCAAAGGAATAAAGCTTTTTGAATAGGCTGCATTAACCTACCAGCCAGAAGGACAGTTGCAATTAATCCACCAGTAGTAAAGTCGCCGTTAATAACCATAGGTGCACCAACAGAGACAACCGCAATAACCATTACTTCATTAAATAACACACCAAAAGTATAACCCTCTGTACTTATAAGCGAAGCATTATAATTGGTTAGACTTGAATCTTCTTCTAACTTTTCATAACGTCTTTGAAAGACAGCTTCA
This sequence comes from Rickettsia typhi, assembly GCA_945865485.1. Lineage (GTDB taxonomy): Bacteria > Pseudomonadota > Alphaproteobacteria > Rickettsiales > Rickettsiaceae > Megaera_A > Megaera_A venefica. Next base: position 2,141 of record CAMBEC010000016.1, on the reverse strand, counting down.
ATTCCATAAGATTTTATAGAATGAATTCCCTGCAAAGCTTCAATAATAAAGTTGTATCTTTTATCATCACAAACACCTTGAGCTTTTAGCGCTTTCATAAGCCTATTACCTAAAAACCAAGTAATAATCATAAAGATAGTAATTAACGCAATCGGAACAAATACCAATATACCAGCCAAATATGAAATCAAAACCAGGAAAACAATAGCAAACGGAATGTCCACTAATGTAATAAGAGTTTGACCGCCGTAAAAATCTCTTAACTTTGAGAAAGCCCCAAGATTCTGTATCTGTCTGCCAGCCCCTTCTGTTTTAACCTTCGTTGGATCAGCATTGATATAGTACCTCATGGCATTGGCTGCCAAAGTGTATTCATATACCGCTCCAGTCCAACTCATAGTGTAAGACCTTGCAATTCTCAAAATAGCTTCAAAAAAAATAGCAACACACACACCGACAACTAATACCACTAGAGTTCCATCACTACGATTAGCAAGGATTCTATCATAAACCTGAAGCACCATGACGGGAAGAGCAAGAGAAAGTAGATTAATTGCTAAAGTAGCAGTAACTAACTCAGATTTTTTTAATCTAAACTTAGATGGTGGATCATCAAGCCCATACTTATCTACAAGATTCATCTGTTTCCCACATAAATATTATTACGCTCACAACTCATTGATATAATTATATGCGCCAAAAAGCAATTTTAAATTGCAAATTATTCTTTGACACATAAACCAGCGCGACCAAAAAACTACTAAAACTCTTTCGCAATATTTGTCCAGCAGAGTTTTGGTCTAAATGCCAACATAAACAACCTACTAAGTATGATGGTTATGACCGCCCCCTTGATGACCATTACCACCATCTCCATTGTCATGATGATTACCATCATCACTGTTATTAACGTCATGCTCATGATCGTTTTCATGACCATTATCATGGTGATGACTATAATCATCATGATCACTTTCAATATCCTCCATCCAATTACTTGGTTCAGAATTACCAGAATGATCATCATTAGAGATCGCATTTGTCCAATCATCATTGTCAGCCGCTGGCATTTCATGTTGTGAATAGTGTTCACCTCCATGGCTTTCATGCCCATTATTCTGGTCATGATGGTTATCGTTTTGTCCGCTACCTTTGTCATCATCATGACCTTGTTCATGATGATCCTTATGACTCTTATCGTCGTCATCCTTATGGCCTTGTTCATGATCATCTTTATGACTCTTATCGTCGTCATCCTTATGGCCTTGTTCATGATCATCTTTATGACTCTTATCGTTGTCATCCTTATGGCCTTTATCATGGTCATCTTTATGACTCTTATCGTTGTCATCCTTATGACTCTTATCGTTGTCATCCTTATGGCCTTTATCATGGTCATCTTTATGACTCTTATCGTTGTCATCCTTATGGCCTTTATCATGGTCATCTTTATGACTCTTATCGTTGTCATCCTTATGGCCTTTATCATGGTCATCTTTATGACTCTTATCGTCGTCATCCTTATGGCCTTTATCATGGTCAGCTTTATGCTGCGCCTCACTTTTATCAGCCTGAGCTTGGTCAGCTTTATGCTGCTCCTCACTTTTATCAGCCTTGTCTTTATCAGCCTTATGCTGCGACTCGCTTTTATCAGCTTTGTCTTGGTCAGCTTTATGCTGCGCCTCACTTTTATCAGCCTTGTCTTTATCGGCTTTCTTCGAGTTACCTTTATCAGCCTTGTCTTTATCAGCTTTATACTGGGCCTCACTTTTATCAGCCTGAGCTTGATTAGCTTTATGCTGCGCCTCACTTTTATCAACTTTGTCTTGATCAGCCTTATACTGGGCATCGCTTTTATCAGCCTGAGCTTGATCAGCTTTATGCTGCTCCTCACTTTTATCAGCTTTGTCTTGATCAGCTTTATGCTGGGCATCGCTTTTATCAGCTTTGTCTTGATCAGCCTTATGCTGGTCTTCACCAACCCCTCTGTCATCACCAGGATAGTAATGATGTCCTTCATCATCACAAGGAAGCGACTCTACCTTCACATTTATCACCGCATCGTTGTAATCCTGATCTCCTCCACCAGCTAAATCCTCAACGTTTATTTGAGTCGGGCTACCAATCACCTCTTGCATATG
>CAMBEC010000015.1 GCA_945865485.1 Rickettsia typhi | reverse complement strand
CTATCAATACAGGTCCTTTCGAATTGATTACTTCTTGCTCAAATTCACTATCAGTAATTTCTTTTGTCATTATCGTCTCTTGTCTTTAAGTTACAAAGCTTTGTACTAAGCTTCCAGCTAATAAATACCAGCCATCTACTAATACAAAGAAAATTATTTTAAATGGAAGCGCAACCATTACAGGAGGCATCATCATCATACCCATCGCCATCAAAATTGAGGCAACTACGATATCAATAATCAAAAATGGTAAGAATATCAAAAAACCTATTTCAAAACCGCGTTTTAATTCGCTAATCATAAAAGACGGAATAATAACGCGTAAGGGGAGATCTTGTAGTTCTTGCGGAGGATCAACTTTTGCAATAGATGTAAAAAGGTCAAGATCCTTCGGCCTAGTATTTAATACCATGAATTTTTTAAATGGTTGGATAATCAAAGGAAAGGCCTCTGTTTCAGTCATGGTTTCTTCTAGCATTGGTTTGAGCCCATTGTCATAGGACTCGCTCAACGTCGGTGACATGATGAAAAAGGTTAAAAATAAAGCTAGGCTTATTAATACCTGATTGGGTGGAGATTGCTGCAGCCCAAGAGCGGTTCGAACAATTGAAAGGACAATCGATATTCGAACAAATGATGTAACCATTATCAATATCGAAGGAGCTAGTCCAAGGACGGTAAGCAACATAAAAAGCTGCATCAGCCTGCTAGTCATTGAACTACTGCCAAGTAAGTGCTCTATTTCTGAGGCAAGCGAATCATCTGCCAAAGAAATCATTGGAAGCAAAACAAGTAAGAAGCCAAGAGTCAGTCTAAATATATTGGCCTTCTTCCTAAAGGTATTCACCACTTCTGTAGTTTTAATACCAAATCCCATTTTTAAATGATCCAAAGAATTTTGTGGATCTACCTTGTGCTCACCTATAAATATAGGTTGCGCAGGCTTGTCCTGAAATTCATTTGTCTCATTTAATCTGGGATTTAGTATAATATTGTTCATTCTTCCTTAGTCGTAGTGTATTTATCAATTAAAAAAGAGTTCTGTTTACTAATAGCGATAATATAATGGAATCCATTATTATTGCTGATATTGACGATTTTAGTTCCCTCGTCAATATACACTATATTTTCAATTTTTAAACCACCTGTTTTACCAATTGATTTTGCACCTGTACCAAATTTAGTGTATCTCTGGACAATTCTTAGTACTATGTACATAGAGCCAAGGACTATCCCAAGGGCAAATAATGCTTTAAAAATAATTTCTAATTCCATTATTTGTTAGTACTTTTATAATTGGCATTCTTGATGTAGCGATTCAGTTGATTATGCTTGGCCAGGGCAGCAGAACTCATTGCTTTTAATTCGCTTTTGCGTAAGTCAAAGAGTCCTCTCAACCGTTGCATTCTATCTTTAATTTCTGTCAGTTGTTTTGCATCAAAGCTGCTATTTACTACCGTGGCTCCAAAATTCTCAAAGAATTTAATAAGTTTAGGGTTACTTGGGTCATTTGAAAAACCAGCTTCAAATTCATCAAATTTGGCCATGACTTCTGTCCAAGAAAAAGTTTCTTCTTTCATAAGCGTCGCATTTTGTTTTGTTTCTTTATAACTTCTTGCTCGTATATGTAAGTGAAGATTTCAGCAACAACTGAATATACTTCTAGTGGTATGTATTCATCAATATCCAAAATAGACAAAATCTCAACAAGATTAGCGTCCTTGTGTATGGGAACATTATTTTCCCGAGCTATTTGTGCTATCTTTTCAGCAACAATCCCTTTGCCAGCTGCTAGTACTTTTGGCGCAGCATCTTTATTTTTATCGAAGCCAAGAGCAACTGCCTTTTGATTTTTCTGAAAATTATTGTAATGATACATCTATAAAATTAAAATTTAAATGATAAATATGCGTAAAAAAATTGCTGAACTTATTTCAACTGTATTTTTTATTGGCAAGGTCAAGTATGCTCCAGGCACATTTGGGTCGCTACCAGCGTTTCCATTATGTTATATAATAATGTATTTTACGCTAAATAACAAAATTGTTTTTCCAATTGAAGGTTTTAACTTCCAGGAGCAGCAAATAATTGCTCTATTTGCCATAGAGTTGTTTGCAATTATTGCTTTATTTATTTTCGGCACATATTTTACCTCTATATATATTGAAGATATGGCGGAAAAAGATCCTAAAGAAGTAGTAATTGACGAAGTGGTTGGTCAAATGCTTACTGTTATATTATGCTCTTTTTCAGTTGTACTTACTTACGCAACTTCGTTACCAGAACATTTTGAAGCTATGTATATCGACATAGCTTTTTTATTCGTACTACCATTTGTTTTGTTCAGGTTATTTGATGCATTAAAGCCATGGCCGATTAATTGGCTGGACAAGAATATCAAAGGAGCGCTGGGTGTTATGGTTGACGATGTCGCTGCTGCAATATTTGCAAGCGTGGTGCAATATGTGTTAGTATTTTTTATATTGGATTTTTATCCGCTGATACCAAACTCAGGTTAAAGTTATGATAGAGCTAGTCCAGAAAATAAGAGATACAAGTAACGGAAAGGTGATTTCAGTTGCAGAATCGTGCACAGGAGGAATGTTAGCATCGTACTTGACATCCCTTCCAGGCTCTTCCGCTTATTTTTCTGCTGGCATCGTAAGCTATAGCAACGAAGCAAAGATAAAATTACTATCAGTTTCTTTGGAATCATTAGCTAAATACGGGGCTGTTTCTGAAGTCGTAGCGAAAGAAATGGCTTTGGGTTGTAAAAAAATTACAAGTAGTAATATAGTAGTTTCAGTTACTGGTGTTGCGGGACCAGATGGCGGTAGCCTAAATAAGCCAGTGGGTATGGTTTGTTTTGGAGTTGCAACTGATAGTGATGTAAAAACTTATACTTATCATCTAAAAGGTGATAGAGAAAATGTGCGCAAAGAAGCGTGTATAATTGCATTAGTAATTATACTAGATTTGTTGCAAAATTAGAGTACTAAGCTATTTACTTATATACCTTTAGATAATCTTCTTGTTCTTTGTAGAACTTATTCCGACTCTTAATTTATTTGCATAAATTTAAACCTATAGTTTATGTGTTATATTAACCACGCTTTGAATTTATTGAAGATATAGAATTGAATCTTGGGTTGTGCAGATAATATGTACGCAACTATCATTGCGCTATTATAAATCGAAAGAAAAATTAGTTCTATGAATGAAGATAATATAAATACTAAAGAGCTTGTTTTGCAAAAACTTCTTTTGGCCCTTCGCTCGATGGAACCATTAATAGTAAAAAAAGAACTTAAAGGAAACGGTATATATAAAAATGATATATTATTTTGTTTAGTAGTCGAAAATGATGTTTATTTTAACCCGGGCAAATATTGCCACCTTTACTTTATGGATAAAACGATAAAATTGCCTTTTAGAAAGCTAAAAAATATTCACTCTATATTGCAATCTAAAGTTGAAAAACAAGATGCCGATAGTATTCTTCAATATGCTACGGAAAGTTATTGGCTAATGTCAGGGATTAAAAAACCTGAATAAAACTTAATATACACTCAAAAAAAACCCTTCTTCTTCTCTGTACTTAGTTAACAATGCCATTAAATAAATACAGGCCTATCTTGTGTTTGCTTATAAAATCTACTATTCTTCCATCCATATTAGAAAGATAATGTTGAAGGGAATTTATGTTGGACAAAATACTGGAATCGGCTTTAAAGAAGATCAATGTTGCAAAAACCTCCCGCCAGTTACAAGATATTAAGGTTGAATTTCTTGGCAAGTCGAGCTTGATAAATCAAGAAATGAGTAAGCTTGGTAATGCGCGTCCAGAAGAACGTAAGGAGTTGGGGCAGAAGATCAACCATGTTAAGGGACAGATTCAAACGGCAATAGATGAACAAGCGGAGGTTACTCAGCAAGCAGAATTAGCGCTTAGATTTGAATCTGAAAGATTAGACCTGACAGTACCAGCAAGACCAAGAGCTTGTGGTAGTATCCATCCGGTAACTCAATGTATGGAAGAGTTAATACAAGTATTTGCCAAATATGGCTTTGACATAAAAGATGGACCAAGTATCGAAGATGATTGGTACAATTTTACCGCTTTAAATATCGATGAGAATCATCCAGCACGCCAAATGCATGATACATTTTATCTTAAGAAAACTGATGATAAGACTAAACTGCTCAGGACTCATACTTCGCCGATTCAAATACGGACAATGCAAAATGAAAAGCCACCATATCGTTTTATTGCTCCAGGGAGAACATATCGTTCTGATTCTGATTTAACTCATACACCAATGTTTCACCAAATTGAAGGCCTTGTGATCGATAAGAATATCCATATGGGGCATTTGAAATATGTGATTATTGATTTTATCAGGAATTTTTTTGAATGTTCAGATATTGAAGTGCAATTTAGGCCAAGCTTTTTTCCATTTACTGAACCATCGGCAGAAGTTGATATTCGAATGAACAAAAATGATAAATGGCTTGAGGTGCTTGGTTGTGGTATGGTTCACCCTAATGTACTCAAGAACGTGGGTCTTGATCCAGATGAATATCAAGGTTTTGCTTTTGGCCTTGGCGTGGAGCGTTTTGCGATGTTGAAATACGGTATTCGAGATTTACGTCAGTTTTTCGAAGGAGATATGCGTTGGCTTAATCATTATAATTTTCGTGCGCTTGATATACCAACACTTGCAGGGGGGTTGACAAGATGAGATTTACATTATCATGGTTAAAACAGTTTTTGGATACCAATGCTTCGCTTGAGAAAATAGCTCATACCCTTACAATGACTGGTCTTGAGGTAGAAGATATTGAAGATAAAGCTCAAGATTTAGTTTCTTTCGAAGTAGCAGAGATCTTGGAGACGGCACAGCATCCAGATGCAGATAAGCTCAAAGTTTGTAAGGTTCAAACAAAATCAACAATACTTCAGATTGTTTGCGGAGCACCAAATGCGAGAGCTGGTATTAAGGTGGTGCTAGCTAAAGTCGGTACCCTAATACCTAATGGAAACTTCAAGATAAAAGAGTCCAAAATACGCGGAGTCGATAGTTTTGGTATGATGTGTTCATACGATGAGCTGCTTTTAAGTAAAGATAGCGATGGAATAATAGAGCTAGCTGATAATGCTATAATAGGTGACTCTGTTGCTTCATATCTTGGTATCGATGATCCTGTCATTCATATCAATATCACGCCAAACAGAGCTGATGCTCTCGGGTGTTATGGCATAGCTAGAGATCTTGCCGCTTCAGGAATTGGTCAGTTAAAAACGTTAGAAATTCCTACAATTAAAGAGAGCTTTGAAACAAGTTATAGCCTAGATGTAAAAGACAATAAAGCATGTCCGTTATTTGCTTTGCGAGAAATAAAAGGGCTTAAAAACAAAGAATCACCATTATGGCTGAAGAATTTACTGGAAAATACAGGTATTGGTTCTATTTCACCTGTAGTCGATGTGACGAATTATATCTCCTTTAGTTTTGGTCAGCCAATGCACGCATATGATGCGAATAAAATTGATGGTGGGTTAACAATTGATACGTCAACTTCAGAAATTCCATTTGTAGCTTTGAATGGTAAGGAATATGTTGCAAAGAATGGTGATATAGTAATCAAGGATAGCAAAGAGCTTCATTGTTTTGGTGGAATTATTGGCGGTCAAAATAGTTCATGCAATGAAAATACAACCAGTATCTTGCTAGAAACTGCCAATTTTAGCTCTGATTATATAGCCAAAACAGGTCGGCGTATCATGGTTGACACTGACGGTAGATATCGTTTTGAGCGTAATGTTGATAAGGAATTTGCACTTAAGGCACTAGATTTAGCTACGCATTTGATTATGGATATTTGTGGTGGTGTAGCTTCAAAAGTTAAATCCATAGGTATTTCAACGCTCCCTGTTAGGAAAATAGATTTTTCTTCAGATTTTTTGAAGTTAAAGACAAATATTAGCCTGGATATCAAACAGATCACTACAATTTTGCAAAAATTAGGCTTTCTATGTGTTGATAAAGATGACTCAATCGAGATCACTATACCTAGTTGGCGCTACGATGTATCGATTAAAGAAGATATTGTTGAAGAGATTGTAAGGATCTATGGTTACGATAATATTCCGGAAGTTCAACTTCCTTTTGCCAATATATCAAGAATCGTTCCCTCTGATCAAAGAAGGTTATCTGATATTAAGCGTCTGCTTGCAAGTAGTGGCGGTTATACCGAAGTTGTTACTTGGTCATTCATGGATAGTCAAAAAGCAAAATATTTTGCAACTTTAAAAGATGAACTTACTTTGCAAAACCCAATTAGCTCAGACCTTGACTATATGAGACCATCGATATTGCCTAATCTTTTAGCAATTTGTCGTAATAATTTGAACAGGTCCTTTCATGATATATCGCTATTTGAAGTAGGTCCTATTTTTCAAGATACTAGTGACCGTTTGATAAATAGTGTTTGTGCGATAAGAACTGGTCATACTGCAAACAAAAATAGCCATAGTGATAGAAGAGCATACGATGTTTTTGATATAAAAGCTGATATAGCAATCATTTTGAACTCCATAGGAATTGATATTGATAAATGTCAGATCAGAGAAAATGCACCTTCATACTATCACCCCACGAGATCAGGAAGCCTTTGTCTTGGTAAAAATGTTCTGGCTTACTTTGGCCAAGTTCATCCAATGATAGCCAAGAAGTTTGATATTGAACCAGATATACTTACTTTTGAGTTGAACATTAATGAGTTGCCACTGCGCCCAGAGAAGTATGGGAAAAGGTCTGAGTATGCTACTTCAGACTACCAAATGATTACTAGGGATTATGCTTTTATTGTTGATCAATCATTACCTGTAGCCGATTTATTAAATTTTATCAGAGGTGTTGATAGGAAATTAATTAGGACAGTAGATTTATTCGATATTTATAGTGGCCAGAAGATAGAACCTAGCAAGAAGTCGGTTGCTTTATCTGTAAATATTCAAGACGATAATAAGACATTGACCGAATCAGATATTGCTGAAATAAATAAAAAAATAATTGAAGGTATAGGGCAAAAATTTAGCGCCACCTTGCGGGATAGTTGAATTTTAATTTTCTAAGGTTATAAAAATGAATCAATTACTTGCAAAAAGTGCCAAAACTGTGCAAGACGTTTTGGCAAAAAAAGGATTAGAATGCAAAGTTGTTGAGATGGCTGATAGTACAAGAACAGCTCAAGATGCTGCCAATGCTATTGGTTGTGATATAGCGCAGATAGTAAAATCCCTAATATTTAAAACGAAAGAAACGCATAGGCCTGTGTTAATTCTTGCATCCGGGCAAAATCGTGTAAACGAAAAGGTCATAGAATCTCATGTTGGTGAAAAAATAACCAAAGCAGATGCTGATTTTACTAGAGATATTACGGGTTTTGCTGTTGGTGGAATTCCACCTATCGGGCATAAACAAGCCATTGATTTTATCTTTATAGACCAAGATTTGATGAAATTTGATAGCATTTGGGCGGCAGCTGGAACTCCCAATGCTGTTTTTAATTTACAGAGCAAGAACCTAGTTGAAATGACAGAGGGCAAAATAATTTCAATTAGTCCAGTTTTATAGAATTTATGTTAGTATTATTCTCTGCGAAACATAATATATGTAAGTGTTACAAATGCTAATATATAGCAATAATATACTTTACCTATTACATCTAGTGGCGATACTTGTGCTACTGCGCATACAAGAAGGATTTGCGCGCCATAGGGTATGATTCCTTGTAATACGCAGGAAAAAATATCAAGCCAAGCCGCACTTTCGTGAGGTTTAATCCCATATTTTTTTGCAAGTTCTTTTGCTATGGATCCTGAGAAAATAATTGCAACGGTATTGTTGGCTAACAAAATATCAAAAAGTGATGCTAGTGCAGCGATTACAAGTTCAGCTGATTTCCTGCCAGCATTTTTTGGAAGAAGGTTAGAAATTTTTTCTGCAAGTTCCTTTGGGTTATGGTTTGAAAGACCTGAAAGTCCACCAATTAGAATTGAAAGCAACATTATTTCATTCATATCGCGAAATCCACTGGAAATATCTTGAGCAAAAGCAAGAAGAGTATAGTTGCCAAAGATTATGCCAATTAGGCCGGAAAAGCATAATGCTATTGTCATAACTATAAATACGTTTATGCCTATGGTTGCTAGAAAAATGAGTAATATGTATGGTGTAATCAGTAAAAATGAATAATCTCGTTTTATAAGATCAATTTCTGAGTTATCAGCGAATAATAAAACGCAGATTGTTACAAAAGAAGCAACTAATGCAATTTTTATGTTTAGCCTTAGTTTTTCCTTTAAATTAGCATGTTGTGAAGAAACCGCGGCAATAGTAGTATCTGATATAACAGACATGTTATCACCAAACATTGCTCCTCCCACTAAAGTTGCGGCTCCAATTTCAACGGCAAATGCACCTTGCAAGCTTAGCTGAGTTACCAGAGTGGCAAGCGCTGCAATTGTGCCCATAGAAGTGCCAATCGCAGTAGAAATCAAAGCGCTAGTTATGAACACTCCAATTAATAAAAGGTTTTCAGGAATAACAGCCAGAGTAAAGTTTACCGTTGATTCAATGCTCCCTATAGATTTTGTAACATTACTTAAAGCTCCAGCAAGCAAGAATATAATGCACATAGTGATGATATCAGGATGCCTTGCTCCGCTGAGGAAGTTATTCATTGTCCCGCTTGTATTGCTTTTATTCATAAGCCAAGCGGTTATTATCGATGGCAGTATTGCAGAAGTTGGAGGTATTTGATAAAAGGCATTCTCTACTCCTTGGAACGAGTAATACACCCCTGAACCAAAGAATATTAGTACAAATAGTAAGATAGGAATAAAATTAATAAATACAGCCATAGGAATACATCTTTTTTCAGTTAATAAACAAATTAATTAAGTGAGAAAACGAGTGTATCGATGACGTGCTTAACGGTACCTCGTTGATTAGAGGTACATTCGTGACTGGATAAGGCTAAATTCAATTTGATAAGTCATAATAATAACTTATATATTACTCAAGTTATTTAGTCAAATAAATTTTTGTTAGTTATTTGGCAATGCCGTAATTTTAGGAGTCTGACAATATATAATCATTGAAGGAAATACTTAAATTATAAGTTATTTAAATTGCTACGTATTGACTTATGATTTAATTTTTTTTAGTATTATAACTATGTATAATTAGACTAAATAAAAACAAGAATATTTGTTATGTTTTATGTAATGTATACAAAATAGTACAAATTAATTATAGGTAGAATGTATGTCAAAAACCAAAGAATTATTTAATGCAATTTATTCTAATAACATAGAAAATGTAAAAATAGCTTTGTCTGAAGGCGCTGAAATTAACGGCCCGAGTGAAGAGTATGGAGGTTTTACTCCACTAATGGCGGCGGCTGGTGCTTGGAATATGGATATTTTAAATTTTTTGCTAGATCAAGGAGCAGATGTTAAAGCTAAAACTCCCGGGGGCGATACCATATTAGGCATTATGGTTGGGCAAGGTTTTTCAAATTTTCCAAGAATTAATGAGCAATATCATAATCTTATAAGAAAAATTATTTCAAAGGGAGTGGATGTTGATTCATACAATCAAAACGGTGATAACAATCCTTTGCTAATTTCTATGAGTTCAGCTGATGTTGAAACTGTTGATATGCTAATTGATGCAGGGGCTAATCTAAATATTATCGTCCATAAGGACAATCCTGATGTGCCATTAAATAGGGCGATATCCCAGCTTGTTAGAATGAGACCGGACGCAGAGTATATTATTGATAAAATGATTGCTAAAGGTGCAAATGTTAATCCTAAAGCAGAAGATTTAAGGTCAAGCCCTTTGTCTTCGGCTGTTGCGGAAGGTAGAGAAGATATATTCAATAAATTAGTAAAGCAGTATGGTGCTGACATTAATCATCCTTGTAGTACTACTACACCGCTAATCTCAGCAATTTTGGCAAAAAATACTCCTATGACATACAAATTAGTTGATATGGGAGCGCATATAAATCCAGAAAATACTAAGCTGGCTTATTCTCCATTAAGTGCAGCAATTAGTGTTGGAGATGATAAGCTAGCTCTCGGATTGATGAAAATGGGGGCGAATGTAGCTCCTAAGAATGTTCAAATCACTCCTATTGCGCAAGCTATTGCCAGTGATATGATCAATATATTAGAATTGATACTGAGCGTTGATTCTGTTTCGCAGCAACAAATTGTTGATGGCCTACTTTGTAATATACATAAATGCGATTCTCCATCGTTTAATCTAGCTTTAGGTCAAGTAAAGGATATTAATTTACCAAGTCAACTTGGTCAAACTTTACTGGGTAGAGCAATCTTCACTCCAGAAGAGAAGTTTAGTGTGTTTGCTCAAAAATTAATACTTGAGCATAAAGCTAAATTACAATTCAACGAATTCAGCTCTCTAATTCAGTTGGCTCATAGGCCAAATTCTGAAGGAATGAATTTGATTGATTTAATTTTAAAAACCACTGATGATCAAGCTTTAAAGTTAGAAGGCATGAATGTAGTGCTAGAAAATATGCTCAAATGCGCGAATGGAGTCAATATCAAATTATTAGAGATGTTCATTAATCACGGTTTGATAATTACACCTAGTAATGTTCAATTAGCTCATGATCACCAATATTTATCACCTCAAAATTCTCCAGATTATATTCCTAAAATGCTACAACTTGTTCTCCAAAATCAAGAAAAGGCGGCGGATGGTCTGCATACAGGGACTTTATCATTATCTAGTACTAGCAATGAGAATTTAAGTGATGATCACCATAAGGTTGTGGTTACTAGCAGTAGTCAAGTTCCCCAAAATCGAGAAAAGGCTGCGGCGGATGATCTCTCTACAGTGCATTTATCATTAGCGAATTTATCGTTGTCTAGTACTAGTACTAGCAATGAGAATTTAAGTGATGATCATCATAAGGTTGTGGTTACTAGCAGTAGTCAAGTTCCCCAAAATCGAGAAAAGGCAGAGGAAGATGATCTGTCTACATTGAATTCATTAGCTACTTTATCGTTATCGAGTACTAGCAATCAGGATTTCAGTGATGATGAGAGTGTTACTGAGGGTCATCATGTTCAAATTGTTGGCGATGGTAATTCTACACAGACTTTTTAAGCTATAAAATTTGCATGGTTCACCATGCTTTACAATCAAAATGGCTCTGATAATATTATCAGAGCTATTTTTATAGGCAACCCTAAGGTAACACAAAATGAAAGTCATAACATATGAGGAATTTGAGCGTGTTGATTTACGTTCTGGTACTATTGTGAAAGCAGAAGAATTCTTGCGTGCTAAAAAACCTGCTTTCAAAATATGGGCTGATTTTGGTGATGAAATTGGTGTTCTGCAAACCTCGGCACAAGTCACTGCTCATTATACGCTTGAATCTTTAGTTGGGATGCAGATTGTTGGGTGCGTAAATTTAGGTGAAAAAAACATTGCCGGGTTCTTGTCGCAATTTTTACTAGTTGGTTTTTCTGATAAGAATGGTAGTATCTGCTTGGTTACAGTGGCTCCAAAAGCTCCAAACGGAAAAAAGATGTGCTGAAAAATTCCTTCAATATGGCTTTTTCTTAAGTTTTTAGTTTCTAGCAAGCTTAAGCTTGAAGATATTATAGAATGGCGGACAGGGTGAGATTCGAACTCACGGTACGGTTACCCGCACGCTAGTTTTCAAGACTAGATCCTTAAACCACTCGGACACCTGTCCATTTGTGATACTGTTGATAACAGATTATGCTAACTATTTCAAGATAAAAATATTAATATTCTTGAACATACAGTATATTTGATTTATATCAGAGTGCCTTGTGTAGGATTTTTATAAAACTAATGAGTCATGTGAAAAAGTTACTTTTTTACAGGTATGATTTAAGTTAAGGGATAAAAACTAGAGACAGCATTAATCATGAAAAAAGTATTTTTTGCGTAAGAAAAATAACTTTTTTCATAATAGACTAATTGGTTATGAAGGGAAATTCATCAAATTTTATCACGCTTGATATAGGAAGCAGCAAGATATCTGCAATAGCAGCTCATGTTAGTAAACAAGGTGAGGCTCGAATAAATGCTCAAGTCTTACAGCATTCAGAAGGATTTAAGTCTGGTACGATCACCAACATGGGAATGGCAGAGAGTAGCTTAATTGGCGCTATTTATTCGTTAGAAAAGGATTGTGACAAAAGTATAAAGGAAATTGCTATATCACTTTCTGGTGCTGGAATAAAATCTTATTATGTTAATCATAATATTAAATTGGGTAATCAACCAATTACCCAGTTCGATGTAAAAAAGTTAGTTAACAAAGCTTTGTCTGATTTTAAAGTCAAAGGAATGGAGATTATCCATTATTTTCCAATTGAGTTCATGGTTGATGGTAATCAAGCGGTAGAAAGTCCTATAGGTCTCTATGCCAAAGAGTTATCATGTCAGTTGCATATAATTTCTGCTGATTCCACAATGATAATGAACCTTACCAAGTGTATTGCAAAATGTCATGTTGAAGTTAGCGATATAATAGTTTCAATATATGCTGCTGGTTTGGCTGTATTGACGGATGATGAAAAACAACTAGGCTCAATTATTATTGACTTTGGCGCTAATACGACAAGTTATGGAATTTTTTTAGAGGGTAAGATTGTGTATGTTAACCATATCCCAATTGGTGGTATGGATATAACAATTGACATTGCAAAGAATTTATCAATAAGCCTTAAAGAAGCAGAAAAACTCAAGATTTTATATGGTGTAGCTGATCCTGGTTTGTTATTGAAGGATTCGGTAATAAAACTTGATAATGGGGAACATACAATTACAGCAAGTCAGCTGGCTAAGATTATACATCCAAAGATCAAAGAGATCACTGAAGAAATAAAGAAGCAGTATGATAGTATGTCGATGGATCATCTACTTGCTCGTCAAGTTGTCATAACAGGGGGTGGTGCTTCTCTTGCTAGCATAAGAACACTTGTGGCAGAAATATTTCATAAACAAGTCAGGATAGCTAAACCAGAAATTATCCCAGGATTTGTTGAAAATTATAATAGCTATATACATTCAACAGCTATCGGTATGGTAAAGTATAAATCATTAAAAAATCAAAAAAATTCTTATGGAACTGACCAATTTGAAGATTCAGGTTGGTTTAAAAGGACTATCCTCTGGCTCAAGGAGAACATATAATATTCCACTTAAATGACCCCAAACAAATTGTGTGAGCTTCCATTGTGCTCATATATAATTATACGTTTATTTGTCCAATTTAAATTAAGAATTGGGGAAATACAAAAAATTGCCCTCTATAAGTTCATTATTACTGTATTGATAGTATTAATCTGGAGTGCAACTGAATCATATGCTGGTGCTTGGCTTCCAGAAGTTGGTACTTATAATCTATACTTTAGTCACTCTATACTTGACGCGCGTTCTCGCAAGATAAGAAATATGCGCAAAGAAGCATTCATAGATATGCAAAATGAGATTCAGAAATTGGGTATGGTAAAAATTTTAATTTACAAAAAAGCTTCTGACCTTAAAAGAGAATTGCTTAACTCTGAACTTAGGAATATTGAACAAATAAATCGTGATATAGATCTGTTAAAACAGGAATCTTCTGAGCTAACATCCTTTAGTGATGAGAATTCATCTTATTTTGAAGTAGAGTATGGGTTAGCAGAGGATCACAGTTTTGGTACAAAGATAGGGTATAAAACAGACAAATTTGCTGATCTTAATTCAGGAGACACTTCTAAAACGAGATATGGTAGAGAAATTGATATTTTTTATAAATATAAGTTTTTTGATAACGAAAGCTTAGTTGCTATTATTCGCCCAAAAATTCATTTCTCAACTTATGATAAGCAAAAAAGCCTTGGTTATAGTGATTTTGAACTATTAATTGGGCACTCAAGAATTAAGAAGAGCTACGGTGCATATTTTGAATTAGGTATTATCGCCCGCAAATATTATGGAAGCATTATTGGTAATAATAGTATCGGATACGTACTGAGTATGCAAGAAGGTATAAAATTTGGTAGAGGTTTTACGGTAAGCAATTATACTGAATACGAAAAAGCGAAGTTTGTAAATATTTTATACAGGCGAACTATATATGATCAAGTTTCAATCGCAAAAGAGATCACCTTTGATAGCCTGGGCCTAAATTGTTTTACTGCTCAAGTAGGATATTTTTGGAAAGGAAGTTTGGTGGATCGTTTTTACACTGTATCTGGTCCAATATTTTCTGTATGGCTTAATTTATAACCCTAATTCCATATAAGAAATATATACAATTTTAGTCAGTTTTTTAGTGAAAACCACACATTTTTTGATAAAATAGCTAATCTTATTTTAAGAAAAATATGTTTTTTACAGCAAAAAATGGCAAAATGACACGTATTTCTTATCTGGAATTAAGGTTATAGTATGGAAAATAAAATAAATAAGTTGAATAAAGTTAATCATATAGCTGAATATGAAAGAATTCTCAAACATTTGGAGAAAACTGAATTATTAGATAACGAGCAGGCTATTGAATTGCTAGTTAATAGATATAAGATTCCCCATATTAACTGGGATTCAAAAGATATAAAAGCTATTGATTTCAGAAAATTGAATCACTATTGCCAGAACGGCTATTTTATATTTAAGGATATTGAGGGAAATAAATGTGTTGCGGTAAATAATATTTCTATTATTAGAGAGAAGACTTTTGACTTTAGTCTAAGTTACAAAATATTTTTTATAAAAAAAGCTGATTTTTATAAAATACTAGAACGTGATTTTGCAGTAGTTAATACGGTAAGCGCTGTAGATTTTTTGGCTAATATTGATCCTCGGGCCTCTGCTAAGAATATAAATTATCCTCAAATGGTTGCCGGTTTCTTAACTATATTTTTTGCAACAATGTTCTTGGCAATTAATTATTTTAACGTATTAAATAACATCCTTTATTTTACACAGAATTTGCTTAAGGTCATCTTATTTAGCCGGAGTGTGGCGAAACCAAATTCCCCAAAAGAAGTAGGGGTTAAACTCATTTCAAACCTTAATAATGATAATGGATCGATACAAGTGGAGCCTTCAGCTGCGTATTTAGATGACCATAGCGATAATTTGCCCATTTATTCTATTTTAGTTCCTCTTTATAAAGAGGAACTAAAAGCATCTTCAATCCTTCTGGCCATTGAAAAACTAAATTACCCCAAAAGCAAACTAGATGTTAAATTTATTATTGAATCAGACGATCAAATAACTTTACGGGCTTTAGCTGGATTACCTATTCCAAGTTACATACATATCATAAAAGTGCCATATAGCCTTCCCAGAACAAAACCTAAAGCTTTGAATTACGCAATGCCTTTTGTTTTAGGTGAGTATTTAACTGTTTATGATGCAGAGGATGAGCCAGATCCAGATCAGCTTCTAAAAGCGATTGCAGCTTTTTGTAAATTGCCAGAAAATTATGTTTGTCTACAGGCGAAGCTGAATTTTTATAATGCGAACGAAAATCTTTTGACTCGATTTTTTAGTATTGAATACAGTATTTGGTTCGAATATTTGCTTCGGGGCTTAAGTTTATTTGATTTGCCCTTTACTTTGGGCGGAACTAGCAATCATTTCAAAGTAGATAAGTTAAGAGAGGTTGGGTTATGGGATGCTTATAATGTAACAGAAGATGCGGATCTTGGTATTAGGCTCTATTTAAAAGGATATAAAGTCAGTATGATTGATTCAACAACAATGGAAGAAGCTCCTAATAACTTAATTGATTGGATAGGGCAAAGAGCTAGGTGGATTAAAGGTTTTATTCAAACAATATATGTTTTTATACAAGCTAAAAAAGATTATACCAAACTTGGATTATTAAAAATTTCTACAGTTTATATTTTTGTAGGGTTATCAACATATAGCTTTTTCTTCTTGCCATGGCTTATATTGTTTCTGTGTCTCGATTTACATCCGGTAGTTTATTATTTATGGCTAGTTAATAGTTTCTTTTCAGTATCTTACATGTATACCATAGCTTATATAGTAATTTCAAACGGAACTTCTCCAGTTATTATAAGATCCTTATCGGACATCATAGTGTTTATATGTTGGCCGTTATATTTTATTTTACATACTATTGCAAGTTACAGAGCTCTTTGGGAAATTATCATATCTCCCTTCAAATGGAATAAGACCCCCCACGGTACAAGCAATATTGAAGATATTGTTGAAAATTAAGCAAATATCAGCTTCTTGAAGGATATTCTCTGTCAACCATTAAGGCGATAGAAAATAATTCAAGTGTAGACATACATATTATTAATCCAATTAATCATACTGATGATGTGCAGTTGTTTGGCCAAGAGAACATTCTGACAATGATTTCTAATATACTGGAATTGTTGCTGCAATGGTTATATTTGAGAAAAAGCTAGAACTGTACCGCAAAAGATTGGTAAATATATAGGCTATTTTAGTAGCAATAGAACAAGGGTCTTGTAAAGATAATTAACCCCAACTATGGATAAGATGAATATTAGATTTATTTACGTCCGGCAAGAAATATAGTCATACCGGGCTTGATCCGGTATCTTCTTATCTACCCTCATGCCGAATCAGTGGGTTTCGCATATCTCTTAGGCCGAGTATTTTCTCCTATCTCTGAGATCCTGAAGTAAATTCAGGATGACGACAGTGCGTACAGCACATCCCAGTAAAATCATGCAACTCTATATCTTTATCCATAGTTGGGGTTAATTAGAGGGTAGGGCTGGACAAAAAGCTTTGAAATACAAATTGTCCAGCAAACCTACTGCAGTTCTGGTCTAGAAATATGCGCAGGTGATAGCCGTACCGTTATTACTCATAATTTATTTACTATCTTTCTGTGTATCGGTGGTTTGTGGATCAATCGAAATTAAGTTCTTACGATTCATAGGTAGTTTTTTCTTATATTGTTGTTCTTTTTTTAAGTAATTTTGGCTTGCTTGAGAAAGTTTTGTATAAAGGATCTTTTTATGTTTGTTTATTTTAGCAATTTCCTTTCTGTAAGTGATAATTTCTTCTCTAATTTCAGGCGGAATTTTTGCAACATAATCTTTGTATTCATCAATAACTTTCTGAAACTCAGCGGGATCATGGAGTTTTGCCTTTGGCTTAGCAACTTCTTCTTGCTCGGCTGCGATAGTTACGCCTGCAAATAAAATTATCAACAGATATGTAGTAAAAATTCTTATCTTATTCATACAATTTTCTCACAAATTAAAAACATTGAAATTTAAACGATTAGTTGCTATACACCAAGTTTATTAAGTAACTAGCATTTCGATTATAAAACTATGAATAACCCATTTAGTCAACCAAAACTAATCTATAAACTTAGCTTTATTTTAAAGTATAAAGATATTGAAGTTTTTGAGAAATTCTTTCCAGAAGATGTTCTTGGAATATGTACATCTGAAGTTGAATCTTCAACGATTGATTCTCAAGATAATGATTTATGGGTAATGGAGGTTTTAACGGAAGGAAAACCTAAAATTGATTCTTTAGTTGATACATTAAAGATTTATGCAAAAACTCAAGGCCTACTTTTTTACTCTGAAGTAACTCTGCAACAAGTTGAAGATAAAGATTGGGTAGCTGAGTATCAAAAACAACTAAAACCGATTGAAATCGGAAGTTTTTTTATCACTTCAAGTGCTATAAGTGAGAAATGCCCTAAAGACAAGGTCCCTATCTACATTGAGGCCTCCAGAGCCTTTGGAACAGGGGATCATGCAACGACGTCGTTGTGTATTGATGCTATGAGCTCCTTTAAAGATCAGAAAATAAACACTGTATTTGATATAGGTACTGGTAGTGGTATACTAAGCTTTGTTGCCGAGAAAATTTGGCCAAATGCTAAAATACTAGCGTGTGATATAGAAGAAGTGTCAATAAAAATTGCCAAAGAGAATAGATTTTGTAATAATTCAAATGTTTATTTTTACCAAAATTCAGAACAAGATTTGAGTATTCCTAAAGGATGGGATAAAAAATTTGATCTAATAGTTAGTAATATCCTCGCTTCCCCTTTAATTTCAATGTCAAAGGCCATTAGATCTCTCTCGCACGAGGGTACTATATTAATTTTATCTGGTTTTCTAGATTATCAACTCTCAAATATAGTGGAAGCCTATAATATTTCTGGTTTTACAGTATGTGATAGTTTGCAAAAGGATAGGTGGGTGACCTTAATATTCAAAGTAAAGATTAATTAACCAAAATTATTGACTTTTTGCATTTGAACTTGTAGAATGTCCTAAGTAATTGATATAAACATTAACGAAGGTAAATGATGAAAAAGTCTAAGATAGCCAATTTCTTAACAGAGCTAATAATGGTATTCTGGCCTATTAAGTGGCATGAAAATAAGAAATTCATCCCAATGGCTTTGATGATGGCTTGTATTCTTTTTAATTATGCAACGGTCAGGTCAATAAAAGACGGGCTGGTTGTTACTCATATTGGCCCTGAGGCAATAAGTTTTTTAAAAACTTATGTTGTTCTTCCCTCAGCTGTAATTTTTATGGTTTTGTATGCAAAACTCTGCAACATGATGAGCCAGCAGAAAGTTTTTTATACAGTAACGATGTTCTTTATAATTTATTTTGCGGTATTTACATTTGTACTCTACCCTAATCCTGATACGTTTCATCCTTCAAAAGAATTAATAGCTTCGTTGGCTGATCAATACCCAAACTTCAAATGGTTTATCAGAATTGGTGGAAGCTGGAGCTTTGCCTCATTTTATATGATGGCTGAAATGTGGGGCAGTATGATGCTAACCCTATTGTTTTGGAGTTTTGCTAACCAAATAACTAAGACAGAAGAAGCAAAGCGTTTTTACTCTATGTTCGGTTTACTTGGCAATGTTGCTCTTCCCCTTGTTGCTCTAACTTTTCATTTGCTTTTAAGTCCTGATATACACATCGTTCCTGAAAACGTAAAGCTTATCCCGGTACTTTGTGTGACTATCTTAAGCGGTTTAATGGTGGTATTTTTATATGCTTGGATTAACAGTAATGTTCTAACTGATCCAAGATTATATGATGCAGGTGCGCCTGGTTCTCCAAAGAAGAAAAAAACTAAATTATCTCTTGGTGAGAGCTTTAAGATGATTCTAACATCTAGATATCTTGGCTTACTTGTTCTTCTTATCATTGCGTATGGAATTTCCATGAATCTTGTTGAAGGTGTTTGGAAAGCTAAACTTAAGGAATTATACCCTACTGTTGAAGCATATACTTCATACATGGGAATATTTCAGGCTTATCAAGGAGGGGCGGCGATATTCTTTATGTTAGTTGGAAGTAATATTCTTCGTAGAGTATCATGGTCTACTGCGGCGATATTTACGCCAATTATGATTCTTGTAACTGGTCTTGCCTTCTTTTCGTTCATATTTTTTGATCAAGGGATTGGCCTACAATTAGCTGCTTTCTTTGGTACGGGGCCGCTTGCCCTGGCAGTTATGGTAGGCACTGCTCAGAACGTGCTCAGTAAAGCAACAAAATATTCTTTATTTGATTCAACAAAAGAGATGGCATATATCCCGCTTGACGATGAAATGAAGACTAAAGGTAAAGCTGCTGTTGATGTTATAGGTGGCAGATTTGGTAAATCTGGTGGTGGTATTATTCAATCAACATTCTTCATCTTGATGCCGACATTTACGTTTACAGAGGCTACACCATATTTTGCTGGTATATTCTTCGTAGTAGTAATTCTGTGGCTATTAGCTGTAAAAGGCCTTGGCAAAGAATACTATAAGAAACTAGAGCAGAACGAAGCTGCTTAATAATCAAATTTCACGAGTTTAGGACAAAATTTTTGTCCTAAACTCGTAGCTCCTTTCTTGGTCTATACAAATACTATTTTTTGTATTTATTACTTTCTTCCTGTAGTACTACTGTTCCTTGGTGGTAGAATATTTTCCAATGACTATGCTCTAGGCGCCAAATTGTGCTACGGCGTGTGACCCTTTCTTCTTGTATGAGTGTATAGGTAATTAAGTAGTTGTTAGTTGCTATTTGAGTCAGTTCAAAATCCTTTGTTTCCCAAATATCTTGATAATTCTGGTCTCCATAGCGCTGTAGCAGAACCTCAACTACATCCTTTCTTGTGTAAACATTGCCAGATGCGCCAACCTCGCAGAACTCTTCACATGTCATGTTAAGAATATCTTGCTTGCTGTTGCCAAATTTATTAGGGTGATGAAATATAGGCTCGCGTGCTTTTAATTCTTCTAGCACTTTTTCTTTACTAAATGTTGAATCCACTATTACCTTTTGTATCTTGTATTTCTATCTATTTTAAAAGTATATGGACTTCTATCAATTTTTTAAAGTTTAAAATGACTTGATATTGTATATTAAATAGTCTACATTGCAACAATAAACAGACTATTAAGTATCAAATATGAACATATTACATTATATCCCAATTTGTGATTCTATCGTTTTGCTTATGCAGCCTTTGATTGAAGTAATAATTCATGATCTTGTTTCGGGCAAAATTTATTATATAAATGGCAATCTTTCAAAACGTAAAGTGGGAGATCTGTCCTTGCTTGAACCAGGTGAATTTGAAAAAAATATAGATCAAATAGTTTACCCTAAGATTAATTTTGATGGTCGATTGATTAAGTCAGTTTCCGTACCTGTTGACAATAAATGGTTGATATGCATAAACGCAGATGCTTCGGTTTTTAGTCAAATGAAAAGTTTAGGTGAAGTATTTTTGAACAGTATGAAGGAAAATCAGCCAGAAAGGTTATTTAAAAATGATTGGCAAGAAAAATTGCATGTTGCTATACATGCTTTTCTTAAAGAGCAAGGTTTTAAATTTGATAAATTAAGTCACGCTCAGAAAAAGATGCTTACCAACCACTTGTTTAAACTTGGGGCTTTTGCAGAAAAAAATGCTGCTGATTATGTGGCTAATATTTTAGGTCTGGGGCGGGCAACAATATTTAAATATTTGAAAGAATGGAGGAATAATAATGGGTATTAATGTTTTTAAATTAGAAGAGTATCTTGCTAAGTATGAATTTTCAGCTCCGTATTTATTGTGCTGTTCAGACGCTGAAAGCTTCTCTATGCAGGAGATCATAGGTTATGCTAGCGATAGTGAGAAAGAATTGTGGAATAATTTGAGACTTGGATACACTGAGGCTGATGGCTTACCAGCTTTACGCACGGAAATTGCAAGCTGCTTATATCCAAAACTAAAAACAGACAATATATTATGTTTTGCTGGTGCTGAAGATGGGATATTTTGTGCGCTTCATACATTATGTGAACAAGGTGACCATGTTATTGTTTTAACTCCGTGCTACCAATCATTAATCGAGATACCGAAATTAAATGGAGCTGAAATAACTAGCGTAACACTTCTAGCAAAGAACAAATGGGGCATAGATTTAGATGAGATAAAGAAGGCAATAAAGGCAAACACGAAGTGTATTGTAATTAACTTTCCACACAATCCAACGGGTCAAGTGATAACTCAATCAGAGTTAAAGGAGCTAATTGCCATATGCGATGCTCATGGCTTATGGCTTTTCTCTGACGAGGTTTATCGCTTATTAGGCAATCCCAAAGAAGGTTGGGCTCAGCCTGCTGCAGAAATCTATCCAAGAGCACTATCGCTTGGGGTAATGAGTAAAGCTTTTGGGATGCCTGGGCTTCGTATTGGTTGGATTGCCTGCCAAGACAAGCAATTGCTTAAAAAGATAGAATATATGAAGCACTATACTTCTATTTGCAATAGTGCGCCATCTGAGATTATCAGTCTTATTGCATTGAGGAATAAAGATAAAATTCTTTCTCGAAATAATCTGATTGTTGCAGAAAATTTAAAGTTGCTTGATGTGTTCATAGAAAAATATAAAGACTTATTTGAATGGGTCAGGCCCCAAGGAGGATGTATAGGGTTTGTAAGATATAAAGGACAAGAATCTATAGAAAGCTTTTCAAAAAGACTAATGAAAGAAAAAGGAGTTCTTCTTATGCCAGCATCAGTTTATGACCATGAAAGTAACTGTTTTCGTATAGGTTTTGGTCGGAAAAATATGCCTGAGGCGTTAGGTAAATTGGAAGAGTTTTTAAAATTATAGTAAGGCGTTTTTGTTACGATTGCTTCGAGTATATATTGTTTTTTAAAAGAGGACAAAAACCTAACTTTTTATAGATTGATAAACCTGAATCGGATGCTTCTAGAAAGCAATATGATAATCCTAACTTTTTGGCTTCACATAAAGCATGCTTTATAAGCTTAGTTGCATAACCCTTTTTTTGGTATAGAGGTATGGTGCCAACATCATCAATTCTAGCGCTATTACCTTGCATTGATAAAGTGATAGAAGAAATTGGCTGTTTATCAATGTATAGACAAAAATGCTTAAACCTATATCCTTGAGTTAATGCGTTTTTATGGGTTTTTGAATATAGAAAAGTCATTTCAAGTGTGGATTCAAAGGCACTTATCATTGGTACCATCCAATCTTTGAGACTCTGATCCAATCGAATTATAAAATCTTTATTATTATCGTTGTCACCATAATCAACATTCTCTATCAAAGAGACAACCATAGGCGTAGATTTGGCTATTTGAACGTAGTCTAGCTTTTTTAATGTCTTTTTTATATTTGATGTGCAAAATTCTTTTGGAAGAATAATTTCAAAAGGGTGATCACCAGGGAAAAATACATGGCTTTTTCTAATAATCTCGGTGATATCACATTTTGTTTTTATGTAAACAGGGTTTAAACTGGCTATTGGAACTTCTGTCATATAGGCTTTAGCTACCCTATCAAAGTCTATACATTTTTGAGAAATACCACTAAAAAAGTAATCCTCCGCTTGATGAAATAAATTAATAACGCTTGTCATATCCTTGTAAGTTGAGTTAATGGATTAAAGCCGAGCATACCATTTGCTATTACCTCAAATGATTTTTGATCAATTTCCAGAAATCCATAACGAAAAATGTAGCCCCAAGATTTTTTATTCTTAATAAAAGGTAGCAGTGGAATTAAGGGCTTAATATCCAGATGTTTGGCATCAAAATATTCAATATTGCGCCTAAATGGTTTAAAGCCATTTCCCATATCAATTTGGTACGCTGCATCATCTACCACAATACCAATCGCGGTAAATTTTTGATAAAGTTCTGATCCTTCCATGGTCACTTTAGATGAGTAATAAATAACAAAATCACCTTTAAAAAGACGTCGTGCAGGAGAAGACTTGCCATGACAAAATTGACAAATATTAAGCTTTACGCCATCTGCCACATGTTCTTTGCAAGCGACACCTATCCAAAACTTTAGTTCTCTATTCATCAGTATGTGTAGTTAATTTACTTAAAATATTTATAAGATTTTTTTGTTCCAAATTTGATGCTTTTCCAAAGAAATTCTCATCGATTTTCTCTATAATGGGTACAAGTTTATGAACTAATTTTTTTCCCTCCTTTGTTAAAGAAACTTTCTTAGCTCTGGTATCAGCTTCATGCTCTATTCGATTAACTAAACCCATTATAACAAGTTTTTTAAGAGACTTAGATACTGTCATTTTATCCAGCTTTGACCAGTTGATAATCAGCGTTTGTGTTGTATCGTAGTTATGGGCTTCAAACCATAATAACGTGGCCATAATTACAAATTGTGCATGCGAAATCTCATGTATTTCTAGTGCTTTTTTGATTTGGCGTTGCCAAATCATAGTAGTTTGCCAAAGTAAAAAGCCTGGACTGCTTTCTGGTCTATCAAAACCAAATGGGAGGTCAGTCACCTGAACCTCGCGGCAAGTTCTACTAAAGCTTCCATTTCATCAGGAACTGTGTTGGCAACATCTTGTGCAACCAACTTAATCCATAACCATTTCAGAGGTCCTGTTACAACAAGAATGTTGGTGAGTTGCAATCCATTAGGCGTTTCTTCTAGTACATGAGTATCATACATTTTAGCACCGAAGAAACTGGTGCAATCTGTAAATTTATTACCTTCATCTATTGCGGTAATTATAATTTTTACTGGCCTGACTCCCTTGGGCTTCAGGATAAAATGCTTCCCTACCTCAAATGAGTCTTCTATCTTACAATAATCAAGATCACCATGCCATTTTGGCCAATTATTTACATCTGTCCAAATGCGCCAAATTTCTTCCTTTTCTACGTTTTTAAATGTCTTACTATAGGTTCTTGTCCACATACACTTCTTTTTTATATCAAGGTATATTGTATACAAGTTTACTAAACGGTCAAGTGAATTTACTAGGCTATAAATTGGCTTAGGTTCGTCACTGATCCTGAAGTAATTGAAGTATGGTTGATTGGGTAATAGCAGGATTATCGTTTACTCGAACTTAAATTAATCTATAAGAGACTGAATATCCAAGTTTTTAAAATCTTCTTTTTGCATTTCAAAAACATCTAAATCTAATAAGTTTTCAGGGGTAATTTTAGCAGCTCTTGCTCCTTTAGATGCCATGTTGTTTTTGGAATATGCATAATGACTCATACGTAGAATTATTTTATCTTCTTCAAGGCTAACAATCTTTCCAAAAACGTAAGGTGTTTCTTTATAATCATCACCTATGTTTCTAAATGTAAAATACGTTCCTATGGTAGGATTTTCCTTAAAAGTATCATGCTCTTTTTGTGTTGATGTATCGGACATATATCCTAATATTATTA
>CAMBEC010000014.1 GCA_945865485.1 Rickettsia typhi | reverse complement strand
TTTTGTAGATGAAATATAGTATACTGCGCCTCTGTTTGACAAATACTTTTTTTAAATACTGACAACAAAAAGTCTATTGAGGGATAAATCATGGCAGTTCCAAAGAAAAAAACATCTAAATCAAAGCGTAATATGAGACGCTCACATGATGCGCTTAGCAGAATCAATGTTATAATAGACAAAGACACTGGTGAGTACAGATTACCACATCGTATGGATCCAAGCAACGGTTCATACAACAATCGTCAAGTTGTTGTAGAAAAAGTTGAAGTTGATACGGTAGAGTAGTAACTCATATGGCCTCAAAAATTATTGGTTGTGGAGGCTATCTACCAGAAAAAGTTTTAACTAATGATGATCTAGCTAAATTTATTGATACTAGTGATGAATGGATTAGAACAAGAACTGGGATTCGTCAGCGACATATTGCTGCTGAAGGCGAGTTCACTTCACATATGGCTCATAAAGCGGCGCTTGCCGCAATAAAAGATGCTAACATTAATTCTAAAGACATAGACCTTATTGTTGTTTGTAGCAACACTCCTGACAATAGTTTTCCGGGCATAGCTAATAAGCTGCAAGGGTATCTTGATCTTGGTCAGGTCCCTTCTTTCGATATACAAGCAATTTGTTCTGGGTTTATTTACGGTATTCATGTAGTAGACAGCATGATAAAATCAGGTAAATATAAGACTGTTTTACTCGTGTGTGCTGATAAAATGTCTGCTCTTCTTGATTGGCAGGACCGTTCAACTTGTGTGCTTTTTGGTGATGGAGCTGGTGCAGTAATTTTGCAGCATTGTGATTCAAATGCTGGTGTTATCGATAGTAATATTTACTCTGATGGGTCAATGTACGATATACTTTACACTGACGGTGGCGTGAGTACGAATGGCAAAAGCGGCAGAGTCCAAATGAAAGGGCAAGAAGTGTTCAGGCGCGCGATTGAAAAAATGTCTGAATCAGTCAAGCAGTTGCTTGAGGTAAACGGAATGAGTTTATCCGATATTGATCATCTAGTTCCTCATCAGGCTAACTTAAGGATAATTGATAGCATTGCTGCTCGGCTTGATATTGATAGTAATAAAATAGTAACTACTATTGAAAGGCATGCAAATTGTTCGGCTGCTTCGATTCCTCTTGCGTTATCAGAATTAAAATCGTTGAAGGGCATAAAACCAGGTAAAATTGTTGTGTTCACTGCTTTTGGCGCGGGGGCAACTTGGGGAGCTGCAATTGTAAGATGGTAACTTATACCAAGCGAATTTATTTAGTAAATTAATCCTGAAGCAGGGATAGTTAATTTTAGAGCGTCGCCTCGCGCAGTTTAGGTTGATAGTGAGTACAGACGAGGCTCGCTAAATTGGGTGGCTCTATGTTAAGAAACTATAAAAATTGATGGGGATAGTATGCATAAGGTCTCTACCATTACTAAAGAAAAAATTGCTGAGAAGTTAAAAGCCCAGCTTGGTTTATCTCTCTCTTTATGTGAAGAAATCACCTTATATGTTTTTGCAGAAATTTTAAATCTTGCCAAAAAAGATCAGAAAGTTGTGTTGCAGAATTTTGGCACTTGGAAGATTAACCATAAAAAAACCCGACCAGGATTTAATATTCACACTGGTAATCCTGTGTCTATTGCTCCAAGAACTGTGCTACGATTTAATCCTTCAAGGTCGTTTAAGGATAAGGTCAACAATTATGACAGTTGAGAAGAAATATTTCTCTATCGCAGAAGTTGCTGAGTTTACTGGTTTAACTACCCACAAGCTTCGTTACGTCGAGAAAGTTGATCAGAACCTTTCTATAATAAAAATGCGAGGCAGAAGATATTATACGAAAGATAGTATCAATTACCTTAAGCAAAACTATTCAATAAACTCTGATACTGATGACTATATTAGTATTGAATTGGACAAAGTTGATTTGGTGGTTAAGAGTTCGGAATCTATGTTTGTAGTGGAAGGTACTAGTCCTCAAACTGTTTTGGTTTCTAATGTTAATCCTAGCGATAACTATAAAACTACTCTCCCTCATCAACTAGATCTTGGTATTAAATCTTCTAGTACCAATTCTTCAGCTGAGCAGGAATCTAATGAAGCCATTCATTTGAATAGCATAAATAAGAATACAAATCAGGTTGCAAAATCAACTGCACAGATTTTTACAGAAATAGAGTTCCAACAAATATCAATTATTTCTAGAATAGATCAGT
Organism: Rickettsia typhi; assembly: GCA_945865485.1. GTDB lineage: Bacteria > Pseudomonadota > Alphaproteobacteria > Rickettsiales > Rickettsiaceae > Megaera_A > Megaera_A venefica. Next base: position 23,662 of record CAMBEC010000014.1, on the reverse strand, counting down.
TACTTAATAAACTATACAAACTTGTAGATAAAGCTAACAATCTGAGTTTGAAATAAAGAATTGCTGATGAGTTATGTCAATCAAAGGTGTAAATAGTGTGAAGTAACTGCTGAACACTTTCAAAGTCTGTCTTGCTTGCTAATGGACTTCTAGTACCTAAATCTAAGACTTGTTCTTTTTAAACGAATCATCATTTACAATTGAACAAGTAAAAAATACCCTGACCATTCTGCACAACGCTGGGGTGTTATTGCTTAGAAATAAAAATGTTGGCCCGTTTCCGATGCTCTCTAATTAAAATAAGATGTAGCATTTTTATAGTCATAATGATCTTGATCAATTGCACATTTTGATTAGTAATAGGCCACCGACATGCTTATTGTTAAAGTTGATATTACTTCTTGAGCAACGTTGCAAAGCTCCATTCATAATTATCAATACATAGTACAGAGCAGAATCGGTCTCCCCAGAATGAATCATGGGGTTCTATAAGGCTTTTTGCACCATTTAAAATTGCTTGTGCGTATAATTTGTCAGCATTTTGGCAATAAATATACATGTTAATAGGCATCTCAATCCCGTGAGTTTTTGGTGATTTTTTTGTGGTACCATACGCTCCTTCTGGACAGAACATTATTAAAGCGTCATCTTTTTTCATGGACACATGCTGTGGTTTACCATCATCACTTTTTACCACTTCTTCTATGGCGAAGCCAAAAGCTTTTTTATAAAAATCAATAGATTCCTGCGCATCTATGACAGTCATATAGGGAGATAGTTGTGGAGTATTCTTAGGTTTGAAATTCATTTTTGCCTCAATTATGATTTATAACTAATTTATATGACACTAAAGTTCCAAAATAAAGTGGCAAATGAGATTTTCATAACTAATGCAACAAGTCTTTTGCTGGCTAAGATATGTAAATTATATAAATTACGTATTTGATATCAGATATTAAGTGCTGAACGATATAGTTCCAAAATTGCCTCTTGTTCTGCTAGTGAGTCTTTATCAAGTTTCTTTAGTTTGATAACTTGTTTCATAATTTTAATATCAAAACCGTTTGCTTTTGCTTCGTCAAATACCTGTTTTATATCGTCGCTGACTTCAGCTTTATCACTGTTTAATTTCTCTATTCTATTTATATATTGCTTTAGTTGCTCTATCGCTATTACTTCTGTCATTGTTACTCACCTTTATCATTTTTACTATAACATACAACATTGTTGTAAAAAATTAAGTAAAAAGATAGAAAAAATATTTGCTTATAAAAAGAAAAATTGATATCTATAATCAGTTTAGGGTTAAATTATAATGCAACTTATTACTTTTGGTTTAATCATTAGGTGTATCTTTGTGGGTGTTTAATAACTTATGAGTATAGATTCTGACATGGTTTTGCTTGCCTGCTCAAGCATGTTAATCGCATGCTTAGGAATTGCTAAGATTTTTAGTTACAAAAAATTGTTAGATGAAAAAAATGTTCAGTTAATACAATTTTATCTTGATGGCAAATTTTTATATAAAAACTTAGTAGATAGCATAACTATCTCTAATACCTCTGAATTTTGTAGTAGGTTACTTAAATGTATTAAAGAGTACTATAATTTAGAAGATATAGTAGTTATTGACTCGATCAAAATGATTTCTGGTGAGAATAATACAGCACTTCGTAGTGAAGTTATAAATTATGTGCAAAAAAATATTACCAAAATAAATGCGGCTATTGATGGGCATAGACTTGCAAGGTTCTCTTGCAAAACTAAAGATGGAACCTACGTTATGTACATTGCAAGCATTACTCCAAAGGATGAAGGGGATGGATTAATTATTTGTATAGAACAGGCCCCTGCGCTGCTGACTAAACAGGAAAAAAATAGTCTGGAAAATAGTATTAATTTATTAAAAACAAGGTTGCTGTATGGTTAAAAAATTATATAGTAAAATCAGTTAAATTTGTAATACGCCAATTTCTAAGATTCATTTATGCTCACTAGTAACATATGATGCATAGCCCCCTTTAAAATTAAACTATTATAAATTAACACTGTTTTTTCTAATGGTAGATATTGGCAATAAGTTTTTTGGGGGTAAGACTAGTGAAAGAGCAATTAAATTTGTCTTTAGGTAAAGAAACTAAATACTCTGATCTTTATGATAAAGACCTATTAGTAAGTATTCCAAGAAGGTTAGGCAGAGAACAAGTTGGCATATTCAAAGACATGCCATTTAGCGGCGGTGATTTTTGGAATTGTTACGAATTGTCATGGCTGAATCAAAAGGGTAGGCCAGAAGTTAGGATAGCACAATTCTTTGTTCCTTTTGATTCTGAAAATATCGTAGAATCAAAGTCAGTTAAGCTTTACCTTAATTCTTATAGTGGGACAAAATTTATTGATGAGAACCAAGTGCTTGGGCTACTTAAATCTGATCTAGATCGTGTAACTAATTCAAACACGCATGTATCTGTAAAATCTTTAAACGAGTTTTCTAGTGATAAGTTATCTATGTTTGAGGGTGTATGTCTTGACCAACTAGACATAGAAGTCAGCGAATACAAAGTTAATTCTGGTTTATTAAAACTAACTAATGACAATATGGTTGTAGAAGAGTCAGTATATTCTAATCTCTTGAAGTCAAACTGCCTAGTAACAAATCAGCCGGACTGGGCCTCAGTGCAAATCAAATACAAGGGAAGAAGAATAAACCATGAAGCAATGTTGAAGTATATTATTTCTTTTAGAAACCATAGTGAGTTTCACGAGCAATGTGTTGAACATATGTTTCATGATATTATGAAGCAGTGCTTACCAGTCGAATTGACAATCTTTGCCAAATATACCCGGCGAGGTGGGGTTGACATAAATCCTTATAGAACTAACAAAATCTTTAAAACCACAGATATTAACAAATATAGAGACATACGACAGTAAATAAATTTGTGCAAGAAAACAAAATGCCGTAAAATAGTACGTTGTGTATTATTTTTGATTTAGGAGAAACTGTATGAATGATAATAAGAATAGTGAAAAGCAAGCTAAGAACAAGAGTGATAAGCCTAATAAATTATTTGGTTCGTTAGATGGCGTGCTTGGGGCTAACTTACTGGAATCAGATTTCGTTGATGATATGAAGCAAGGTGTTACTAACTTTATAAATTCTGCTAATTCTACGTTTGCTTCGGGTGCACCGGGCCATAGTGAATCTGCTGACCTTGCAAAGAAAATGATAAAAAATTTGACGGATAATCTTAATAATTCTTTTGAAAACAACTTAGGCTTAAGTCGGGAGTGTTTAAAATGTAAAACCGCAACTGATTTTATTGAGATTCAGCGTAAGTTTTTTGAACACAATTATCAAACCAGTGTCAGGACATATAGTGACCTTGTTCACGATATGCAGCAAATAGCTAATCATAACATGAAAAATACTAATTAGTGTTTTGGTAAATAATTTTAGCTTGATATAAGAATAAGATACTTTTAGTCAAAAATTAGGTTAAATTAGTGGCTATCAAAAAGTCATTCTCCCTGACGATATAATTAAATAGGTATTATATACCATCCCAGCGTTTGATAATATGAGTATCAATATTAAAGAGGTCTAGAATCCTTCCGTTAGAATGGTTTATTAAATCTTCTATAGAAGAAGGTTTATTATAGAACGCAGGTACGGCTGGACATATCGATACCCCAAGACGACTTAACTTTAGCATATTCTCTAAATGTATAGCATGAAGAGGAGTTTCTCTGACCATCAGGGCTAATTGCCTCTTTTCTTTAATCACTACGCTAGCAGCTCTATTGATTAAATTATCTTCAAACCCGTTGGCAATTGCAGAAAGTGTTTTCATACTACATGGTGCAATAATCATACCGCTGGTCCGAAATGATCCACTCGAAATTCGCGCTCCAATATCTCCGCAGTTATATGAATAGTCAGCAAGGCTAATTATGTCTTTTGTTGTAAAATTTGTTTCAGTGGCTATGGTAAGATGAGCGGCTTTTGAAATTATTAAGTGTGATTCCACAGCAAGGGTTTTTAGGGTCTTTAGTAAGCTGATTCCGTATATTGCTCCGGATGCCCCGGTAATGCCGATAATTATTTTGTAAGTATTTTCTTTTTTGATCATACAAAAAACATTTGCCAAATATTTTATATTATACTTTAACTATATTATACTTTAACTTAAGTATTAGGTGGTGGATAATTCATAAATTACCCAATCTTTTAAGTAGTAAAAATCGAGAGGATTTAATGAAATCACATATTGATAGTCTAAAACAAAAACATTCTGAGCTAGAAAAAAGAATAAAATCTGCTAACGACAATCATGTTCAGGATTATAATATTACTGAACTCAAAAAGCAAAAGCTTTTACTTAAAGAAAAAATTATAAAACTTGAAGAGCAGAGCCAGGGAGATCAGTCATGAAAATCAATTGTAACAACAATTTTGAGCAAAAAATTTAGCTAAAAATGGTTTAGGTGAATTTAGTACTTGATCTTTTTTCCTATTTTTGTATTTTACTAGGAGGCATTATAAGTATTTATTTTTGTATGGTTTTACAGCTAATCAATACTTATAAAACAAGCGGGTGTAGCTCAGGGGTAGAGCGCTACCTTGCCAAGGTCGAAGTCGAGGGTTCGAATCCCTTCACCCGCTCCATTTTATTTATTAATCATTGGCGGTTGTCATATGTTTAAAGAACTTAATCTAGTTGGTGCTTTTGCGCTGATAGCATATCCAATGATTTTGATTACTTTAGCTATTTTTTACGCTACTTCTCATCAAGTCGGTTGGTTTGAAGTGACTTTGTTCTTAACTGGCTATTACGTTTCAAATATTACTGTAGGAATTGGTTTTCATCGTCTTTGGTCTCATGATACCTATAAAACAAATAAATTTGTTGAATTCATATTAATTTTATTATCTGCTGGAACCCTACAAGGGCCAGCTCTATCTTGGGCCTCAAATCATTTCATGCACCATACATATACCGATACTGAGAAAGATCCGCATACACCATTAAAATATAATAGTAGAATCATGGGTTTCTTATGGTCACATATGGGCTGGATGCTAGTTGGTGAAGGTAGTTATAAATCCATTGATAAAGTTACAATAGTAAAGCATGGAAGAAATAAATTGCTTAGGTGGCAATTAAAGTATTATTGGCACATCGCTATTCTTATGAATACATTGGTTCCAGCAGCGGTTGGATATATATTTGGAACTACTGCGCTTGCGGCATATGCAGGATTTTTATTTATAGGGCTTGGTCGCGCTGTGCAACAACAAGTCACATTTTTTGTAAACTCACTTTGTCATTTTGTTGGTACTCAAAAATATACTAATGGCACATCCAGAGATATTTGGTGGTTAGCCTTGTTATTACTTGGAGAAAATTGGCATAATTTTCATCATGCCTTTCCTTCTGATTATCGTAATGGCCATAAATGGCATCAATTTGATGTGCATAAATGGATCATATATCTCATGAGTAAGTGTGGTTTAGCTTGGGGTTTAAAAAGAACGGCAGAGGTTCGTGTTGAGGCAAGAATTGCGCAAACTGTGGAGCAGGTTGCCAAGGCTCATAAAGAAAGACTCGAATTGCTGAAAAATAAGGTCGAAGAATTAGACGTTGTTTGTCAGCAAAAGTTCCAAGAACTAGAAAACTCTTCCCCTGGAGCAAAGGAAAAGTTTTGGCAGTCTTTATCAAAAGCGCATTATAACTTAAATAATATTAGGCTTCAGCTGCAGAATCATATGAAGAATTTTGAAAATCCTTCTGATAAAATTATTAATGCAATAAACAAAAAGCTTAAAAAGGCAGAGAATTCACTTCAAAAGCTTTATTCAGATATTGAACGCATTAAATCTTACGCTTAAAATATACCAGGAAAAATAACACTAGCAAGCTTCCTTGATTAAAATTAAGGGTGGCTTGTTTGTTATTATTTAAATAACCTGAGTTATGGATAAGAGATCAGTGGTTTGTTAGGCAACATAGTTGTCATATTGTAAAGTCATCAAGAGTAACCACAATTCATCCATGGCTTGTAAGTCATCCTGAACTTGTTTCAATCTCTCATGAGACAGAAGAAGATCCCGGATCAAGCCCGGGATGACGGTGCGTGTGGTAAGCAATCCTTATACAAAACTATATTCTTATCCATAGTTCGGGTTAACTATACTTTTTTATCTAGGACTCTAGTCTATCGACCAGCCTCCAATCTCAAGTAGTTGAAAAGATCCTAGGCCAAGAAGCAGGACTTCGCCAAAGTTTAAGTTCAGCATGACGGATCGTGCTGCTAGGCACATGAATTTGTACTGTGATCAGGCACGTTCCAAACTATTCAGTTAACACACAATTCCCAAATAAATATTTACTACCTTATTAATACGTTGACAGCTAAGCTGTAACAGGTGTTTACTTAAATATTACGAAATTAATTTTTGAGGTGTAAATATTATGGCAAAAGATGAACCTGATTTTTCTGGACGAGCTAACGGATTATTGGCGGATATCAATAGATTAGTTGGTAGGATAGACTCTTATAAGGAAAGTATAGTAGCTTTAAAACCTAGCCCCAGTGAAGAAAAAATATTACATTTTTATGGTAGTCTTAGTGTGATAGAAGGATTGGGATCTAAAGCTATCCGAGAGAACTCACCATCATCATCAATAGATAGGTTAGTTGAAGTTGTACATAAAAGTAAAAATGAGGCTTCAAGGTTAACCTCTGATCCAATTGAACTAGGAAAGTTGGAACTTAACTCTGCAAAAACAGAGGCAGCTCTTAAGGGTTTTGTTTTACCTTTATCATTAGGTGGCCCTTCTAATGAATTAGACAATTTTGGTTTAAACATTGAAGAATATGCAATTCCTATGCAAGCTACTAAGGAAGCTATATTGGCATTATCTAATAAAAATATTCCAAAAGAAGAATATGCTGAAGCAATTATAAAAAAGACCCAAGAGATATTAAAAAACGATCCTAAAGGATTCCCACCAGAAAAGCTGGAACAATATGAAAAATTTATTGCCCAAGGTAAGCAAGTACAGAAGCCTTCAAAACTAAGCCAAGCAGAATCACTAGCTGTTACTTCAGCCGTTGCTAAAAGTGTTGATGGCTTCATTAATTCTATGACAAAAGATGCACAAGTTGTGACACCTATACTATTAATAGATCAAAGTATAAAAGAACTTGAAAAGAAGGGATATAAATTCTCACCTGAAACAAAAAAAGAAATTTCTAAACAATTAATGCCGGCATTAAACTCTCTTGGAAGCGATTATCTAGCTGCCAACAATAATGATTTGGTTAAAGAGTTAGTGACATCAATTGACAAAGGAAAAAGTTTCTCATCCCGTTTTAGTGAAAATTTTGCTATTGGAAGCAAAGATTTACATTCTGTGGCTACAAAAATAAGTACGGGGCATCTTACGAAAAGTAATGAAGCTGCTGAAAAACAATATCAATCTCGTTTTTCAAAGATGGGAGCGAATTTAGGTTCTGACAAAAACTTCTCAAAAAACTTGAATATTTTCTTAGAAGCTAGAGGTGAAAAGCCTATATCTCTTGAGCAATTTAAGAAATTATCCGATAAAGATCTTGCTCAACATAGAAAAGCTGATCCAAAAGAATTTGATAAAGTAATTTTTGGTATTGGAGCTGCACCTGTTATTGACAAGGCTAAACCAGTGGTCAAAGAGGTGCCTGTAGAGGTTATTGTTCCACCAAAACCTGAAAAATTACCTGAAGGTCCTCCTTCTCGTCCTGCTCCTCGTCGCCCTATTTCTGCTCCTCCATCTCTTATAACGCCAGTTCAGGTGCAGCCGGCGCCTAAATTAGAGAACGTTAGTGTCGTGGTGGATGCTATTGCTATAGGAAAAGCTACAGCAATTATTGATGCTTCAATAAAAGCAGGAGGGCATAGAATTACTCCTGAACGAGTTGCGAAAATTACTAAAGCTCTTGCGCCGACTCTTGCGAAGTTAGGTGCAGATTACCTAGAAAAAAATCAAGCGGGGTTAACCAAGGATCTTGTGGCTTCTTTGAAAGCTGGTCAAGGTTATTCCACTAGTTTTACAGGTAATTATACTGTTTCTACTGCAGAATTAGGAAAAATTGCAGTCAAAATGGAGAAGCAACATAAGCCACAAGCTAAACAACCAGTTTCAAAAGTAAAGGATGCGCCACCCAAGCTTTCGCCAACACTTGTTCAGCAAGCTAGTAGTGTAGGCCATAGTCATAATCTTCCTCATCCGCCGCCAGGAAGAGGTGGGCAGACAACTAAGCCTAAAACCCCCCCACCATTGCCGCCTAGGCCTAAAAGCCAAGCACCTAGTGGTGTAGGGGGGAGAAGCTGATATAGTAACTTGATAAGTTTTGCGTGCCTTCGGTCCCTAATCTCAGGCTGCGGAAGAAGATACCGGGTAAACCCCGGTATGACTGCGAAACGTGGAATGACTTTTTCTTCTATGGTGCTATGGAAATTAGGTAGCTTGCCGTGGCTAGTTGTGGGGGTTACTTCCTATGCATAATACTTAGTGTCCCTAAAGATTCTGAGTTTGTTTTAGGTCGCTTGTATAACTGTCATGGCGGTTTGGATGAGAACTATTTATATCAATTCGTTCACTTGTGATCGTGGTACCTGGAAATGATGATAATCTATCGGCTTATTCCAGTTTCCTCCCCACTCGCTAAAACCATATTTTTTGAAAATTGGTACGATAGGCTCAACCATTCCTGGCCTTATATTACTACGATTTAAGAAGTCTACTCCTGACTTAGGGTGCACTTGGACAGAGCCATCATCTTTAATCTCGAGATATGGGTTTTGTACTGGATTAATGTCGATTGCCAGACCGTATGCATGCATAGAAACTTTAGTCGAGCCCACAATCATTCTGAAGTTAAAGCTCGAACTATTATTAGCTGCCATTGACTTTTCATCGTCACCTTCATACTTATCGATAAGATAAACGCTATGTATTGGAAATTTTATCACCATTAATTCTTCAAAAATTTTAAGCACTGATTGAGCCAATTTATCAAGAACTATGATTTCACCAGATTGAATATTTCCTTCAAAATTAAAGTGACTAATTTCAACAAGCCTTAATTGTTCAATGCTAATGGGGCAATCTGATTGCCAAACTTTTTTGTGTTGCATCTGTTTAACAATCGTACTTGGAATTTCTTTTATATTAAAATGCATAATTTAGGCCATGTAGTGTCCACCGTTAATGGACATAGTTTCTCCTGTAATAAAACCAGAATCATCGCTGACCAAGAATAAAACAGCTCTGGCAACTTCTTCTGGTTGACCTAACCTTTTGACTGGAATTTGTTCAATTATGCCTTTAAGCACTTCAGCTGGAACATCTTTCATCATATCAGTATCAATATAGCCAGGAGCAATACAGTTTACGGTAATATTTTTTGATGCCGATTCTCTAGCTAATGCTTTGGTAAATCCAATAATACCGGCCTTAGATGCAGAGTAATTAGTTTGCCCGAACTGTCCTGCTAATGCATTAATAGAGCTAAGGTTAACAATTCTGCCAAAGTTGCGTTCGCGCATGTTAGTTATTACAGAACTTGACATATTAAAGCATGAAGTTAGGTTTACCTCTATTACATCATGCCAACTTTGAGATGACATTTTGTGAAGCATACCATCTCTAGTAATACCCGCGTTGTTGATAAGTATTGAAACACTCTTGCCAAGCTCTATTTCAATTTTGGTTACGGCCTCGTGACATTCATTGATATTTGAAACATCCCAAGCCATTGATGTTATACCAGTATTCTTACTAAATTCACGTGCTAATTCTGTATGCGTATGATAATTTGCGATAACCTCATAGCCTGCATTTTTTAAAGTTGTTGAAATTGCAGCTCCAATTCCTCTTATCCCACCCGTAACGATTGCTAATTTTGACATGAATTCCTAGCCTAAGATTTATTTAATGATTGTAATTTGACCTATCTCTTGCAATTATTCAAGTCATTTTAGTAAAATTTTCTCATGAAAACTTTTCAAGCAGAGAAAAGATGATACTATCAGGCGAGTAGTTATATAGGTTACAATAGTTATATGAAGCAGTGCCATTTCTTTTTTATAATTATTTTCTTAAGTACGCATTTAGCTAAGGCAAACATCATTCGAGATTCCGAAATCGAAGAAACTGTAAACTTGGTAGTTCAGCCGCTACGAGAAGTTTCTGGCCTTAAGGATTTAAAAATCTACATCATCGATGATCCTATAGCTAATGCTTTTACTGCTGGTGGAAATGAGGTGTTTATTACCAGTGGACTAATTATAAATTATCCAGATCCAGATGTGCTACGCGGAGTGGTTGCTCATGAAATAGGTCATATCTTAGGGCATCATGTAGCAAGACGTGATGAAGTTGTAGATAATTATAAAAAGGCGGCTATTGGTACCACGGCTTTAGGTCTGGCTACCGCAATAAGTGGTGGTGCAGCAGAAGGAATTGCGATTGCAATGGGAGGTCTGCATTTTTCTGAAAGATCAATTTACGCTTATTCTCGTGAATTTGAATCGAGTGCCGATCAAACTGCTATGCGCTTACTTGAGAAAAGCTCCCATAGCGTTGTAGGATTACTTAAGTTCTTTGAAAAAATGCAGCTACAATCGTTGGGCGATTCCTTTAATCAATATGATCAAACTCATCCTCTCAATAATGAAAGGTTACTTATACTTCGAAGCTTTAACAAAAGGTCAAAGTTTAGCACTAGCCAAAATAACGACGATATTATTTATAAATATTCTCGCAGCTCGGCAAAGCTAGCAGCCTTTACTCTTGAGATAAATAAAATACTTGATTGTAAATTTGAAGATAATGTTGATGAAGTCACTCATTATATGAAAGCCATTAAATGCTTCAGAATAGGTAATTTTGATGATTCACTTAATCATATTAATTTTCTCGTAATGAAACACCCAGATGATAGTTACTATCACGAGCTAAAAGCGCAAATATATTTTGAGGCAGGGAAGAAGGCTGCTCTACATGAGTATGAGCTAGCGGAAGAGACCAGGCCAAATGATCCATTGATTCGTTTGGGTAAAGCTATAGTTGGAATAACTGCTCATATGGATGATCCGCGTTATATTAACAGGTATTATAAAGATTTATTATTTGTCCTTGATAAAGAACCGGATAATCTTCTGGCTCTTCACTATATGGCAATTTATTACGATAAGAACGGGTTGACGGGTAAAAGTTATCTAAACACAGCTCTTATTGCTCTCAAGTCTGGACGTATCAGTGATGCGCGCAAGATGGCAACAATGGCTATGAGTAACTTGCAAAAGAATACACCAGATTGGTATAAAGCTGGTGATATTTTAGAAGCTACAAAATAAGTTTACTTGTAAGGGGTTATTTTTATTTTGCAATGAGAATATGAATCAAGTATCAAAGTGAGACCAATTCACTTGTCAAAGCGATTATTTATAAAAATTTTAGGCTAGCCTACTCAGTTATCTATAATTCCGTGTGCTTTGCTATATATTACTAGCTTGAAAGTGATTTAGTATGAGAGTATCTTAGTAATACAAAAAAAAACTATAAGGAATAAAATAATGATCCAAAAACTATTTAATTTTGCTTTGGCAATAATATTCATAATACTTGTAATACTGTTTGCTTACAAAATGACAAAAACCCCTGACGTAGTATCAGCCTCTGTGCATAGTTCTTCCGCTGAAGTAGGTGCAGAAAAAAAAGATGTCGTAGATGCTAAAGATGACATGCAACAAGTTATTAAAGATTACATTATGAATAACCCTGAAGTTATCGTACAGTCTCTTGAAGGGCTTCATAACAAAAAACTGGCTGAATCAACAAAAAAGACTTCAGATTATTTACAGGAAAATAAAGCTCAAATAGAAGAAGCTGAGTCTCCTCCTGTATTAGGCAATCCAAAAGGAGATATAGTTGTAGTTGCTTTTTATGACTATAATTGCTCTTTTTGTAAAAAAGCGAATGAATATGAAAATGAAATTATATCCTTAGATCAAGGAGTAAAAATTGTCCTAAGACCCATACCAATTCTAGGCGGAACTTCGGGATATGCAGCAAAAATTGCTCTTGCAGTTCAAAAGGTTTCTAGTAGCAATTTTTTGAACATACATAACGAATTGATGCAAATGAAAGAAATCACTGAAGAAAATGTTAAGGCGATGCTAGCAAAGCATAATATTGATTATACTTTAGTAGAAAACGAAGTTAATAGTTATTCTGTAAAGCAAATGATTGCTAAAAACTTTGATTTGGCTAAAGATCTTGGAATTAAAGGAACTCCTTCATATGTTATTAATGGTAATTTTGCTCCTGGATTAATTCCAACAGACAAGTTTAAAAGTATTATTGTGCAATTGCGTGCTGGAGCTGAAGAAAACGCTCATCCTGCTGAAAATACTCAAGAAGAAGCTGTTCCTTCTGTTGAAGATAAAAGCAGTAATGATGTAGATAGCAAGAGTACTACAGACAAATAGCTGTGTTTGGAAATTATTTTGAAGCTACAATTGTTTTCAAGTTGAGAGTAGCGATATAATTCTTGTAGTATCTTAATCTGAACCTAGATAAGGGATAATATGTTTATTGGGCAACATAGGTTGTTATCTTTGTAAAAAAGCCATCCTGAATTTAGATTCAGGATGGCTTTTTTAGTGCGCTTAGATGGCGCAGACTCATTACTTAAGACTTCTGTTTTAGAGGCCAGTACAATCCAATTAAAAGATTATTTCACATTTATGATTAAAAACGAATAATTCTAATTTTTAGATTATAGCTTTGTAGATTAATATTCAGTATATGTATATTCTCCAACCAACTCAACTATACCTTCAGGTAATGGTGTATTCTCATATACTTCATGTTTTATATGAGAATTCTCTCTGTGCTCAAGATAACATTTTGATATAATTCTTGTCTGAACCAGTGCATTCTGCATTACATCCTGAGCTAATAATCTTTGTGGCATTGCTTGTGTAGAAATAAGTGTTGCTGCGTTGTCAGAAAATAAAGAAGCTAATTCATCAACATTATTGTTGCCATTACCAACTATATCTACCTTACCACCATTATTTACTATTGCAGCTATTTGAACAGCAGTTGAACCTTCAAAGCCGCCACTAGCTGCTAAAGCGGCGTTTGCAAAAGGTGCTACACTAGCCAACAAATTTTTTAATGTAGGGCTTAAGGCAAATATTGCATTTCCAAATTGAACAGATGTCATAATATTACCACTACCACCATCATCAGTAACAGCTTTGAAAAATAAATTTGCGTTCTTTAAAACGTCAGTTTTATAGGATTTCGCTTGATGATAATATGTAGTTACACTAATTGGATCTTCTTGCGACTTAATCCATTTATTAAGAGCAGTAGTAACAGAAGATCTAAATAATTTACCATTACTTAACCAATCGGCAAATATGTACTGACCATCAAAATCTGCTGTAGTTATTAATAAACTAGCTTCATCTTTTGCATTATTTAAGTCTTTCTGCAGTACTGCTAGCCTATCTATAGACAACGGGCCAGCACTACCGATAGTCTTTAAACCATCTTGCAATGGTAGTGCTATATTACTTAAATGCTTAGTTGCAGTTGTAAAAAAATTTATACCGTATTCTAGCTTTTCTAAATACCTTAGCTTTTGTGGACCTTGTGCTTTAGCCATAATTTTTTCTTAGTTTTGTTGTTAAAATTTAATAAGAATTAGTTATCAGCTTAATGTATATTAATATTATTGTCAAGTAGATTGTAAATCTTTTATACTTTTCAGAACAGAGTCAAAATGGCACGTGTTTTGTTTCCAAAAATGGCATTAATAGATTACGTAAGCATTCTGGGAACAATATAACTGTGTAACAATAATCCTTTTGGAGTTAAGTTTAGCCGGCCATGCCCTATGGTTACAAAATTCTGCTGCTTTAATTGTTCTACAACTTCAAGGTTCAAGACCTGTGAAAAGCCCACTTTGGTAATTCCTTGAAACTTTTTTTCACTTACCCCTTCTTCTAAACGGGTACCCATCATCATAATTTCTTCTATAATTTCTGTTTTTGAAAGAAGATTGTGTGTTTGGATACCGTGGCCAAATTCTTTGACTTTATCAAGCCAAGTTTGCGGTTTGTGAGCCGTCATTAATGCTATTATATTACCTTTATCATGTAACCTGCTGTGGGCACCTGGGCCAATACCTATATATTCATCATAATTCCAGTAGCATAGATTATGTAAGCACTCGTGTCCCCTTATTGCGTAGTTTGAAATTTCGTAGCGTTTATATTGATTTTTCTGCAAATATTCATTTGTCCATTCATACATATCGGCAGCCTCATCATTTGAGGGTAGGGTCAGTTTCTTGTCTTTATAAAGCTTAAAAAAGGGTGTGCCTTTTTCTATGGTTAATTGATATAAAGAAATATGCCCTCCGGCGAATTTTAGAGCCTCTTTTAGCTCTTCTTGCCAAGTCTTTAGACTCTGATTTTCAGTAGCATATATTAAGTCAAACGAATATTTGTCAAATAAATTTGCTGCAGATTTAATTGCATCCAAAGCATTCTGTGCTGAGTGTTTTCTGCCAAGAGATTCAAGCCGTTGATTTCTTAGAGACTGTACGCCAATTGAGACTCTGTTTATCCCAGCTGCTTTAAATTCTTTGAACTTTTCTAACTCATATGAAGTTGGATTAGCCTCAAGTGTGATTTCAGTGTGTTTATCAACTACAGCAATATCTGAAATCGCAGAAATTATTCCCAGAACTGTTTTTGGTTCCATAAGAGAAGGAGTGCCCCCACCAAAGAAAATTGATTTTACTGGCCGTCTGGCAATCCTATCTGCAAAATAAGACAGCTCTTTTTTATAGGCTTCTAACCAAGTATTATGATTTATGGAATCTGATACATGAGAGTTAAAATCGCAGTATGGGCACAATGATAAGCAAAATGGCCAATGAATATATATCGAGACTGGTTTTGGTATCATAGAGCAACCTTGTTTGTTAGAAGTATATCCGTCATGCCTGTCTTGACATAAGTATCTTCTTTCGTTGGCTGAGATCTTGAAATAAATTCAGAATCTCAGTGTTTGGTTTCATAATTTATGCTATATTGGCTATATAAGGTACGTGGTCTGAAGGTCTATCCCAATCTCTTGCTTCTTTACATAAGACAATGTTCTGTAATCTAGATTCAAGTGGTTTTGACACCCAAATATGATCTAATTTTCTTCCACGATTTGATTTTTTCCAATCACGGTTTCTATAACTCCACCAGCTGTAAAATTTTTGACTTGGGTCAACAAATTTTCTAGCCGTATCAACAAAATCAGACGAATTTTGTAATTTAATTAAAGCGGTTCTCTCAAATGGCGTATGACTTACGACATTTGATAGTTGCTTTGATGACCAAACGTCATGTTCAAGAGGAGCGATATTTAGGTCTCCCACTAAAATTAGGTTGTCACTCTTAAGGCGGTTAGAAGCAAACCATTGCTCCATTGCCTCTACATATGCTAGCTTATGTTTATATTTAGGGTTGATTAGAGTATCTGGTTCATCACCTCCGGCTGGAACATAGAAGTTATGTAATTCAAAGTCATGAATTTTTGCACAAATATGTCTTTTGTCACTATTATAAAACTCTAGAGAGAAACTGTCGGAGATTTCATATTTCGATAATATCGCAACACCGTTATATGATTTTTCTCCTGAATATACTATGTGGTTAAAACCCATATTTTTTAATGCTTCGATAGGGAAATGCGCATCTTGCACTTTTGTTTCTTGTAAACAAACAATGTCTGGTGCTTGTTCGTTAAATAGTTTTTGTAGCAAGTCAAGGCGAAGACGAACAGAGTTAATATTCCAGGTAGCAATAATCATATATAGTTTCTTAACTTGAAGTAGAGACGGCCAATTTAGCGAATCTCGGCTGCGCAGCCTCGCTCTAAAATTAACTGTCTCTACTTCAAGTTAATTTACTATAGTAATTCACTTTAAATTATGTGCGTTGTTGTTCGTAGCTCTCTTATTGTTCTATATAGGCTTTGCTTCTTGCGCCCTAGTACTTAATCCAAATTAAACCACTATACAATAACTCTATTACAACAATTTATTAAGTATTTTTTTGATCATACGCAATAACTTAGCTTCGGGCGAGAGGTTTTTTGCTGCCCATTTTTTAATCCAAGGCTCTGCCAATAGCCACATGTTGATATCTTCATCAAGGCTTTGGCCAATTCCTTCCACGACCACCATTGTTTTTTGTAGTAATAGCAATTGTGGCTGTGTTTCCATGCCGTATTCTTCTGTCACCTTGAATAATTGAGCCAGAAGATTTCCTATTGAAATATTTTTTATAGCTATGCCAATAATTGGTTCCGCAACAGCTCTACAGCTTTGAGCGAAATATTCTAGGTTAGTGTCTTTTGGAATATATCCTACTCGGTGATGTACTTCTGCTACTAATTTGTAATCTCGTTTTAGGAAAGCATAAAGTATTTCTGCAATAGCAAGCCGATCATCTTCTGCGAGGATACCAATAATACCAAAATCAACTAATGCTACTTTCCCATTAGGACATACTAGAATATTTCCTGGGTGCAAGTCAGCATGAAAAAAACCGTCTCTATAAGCCTGATTAAAGAATATCACAGCAATTTTAGCTGCAATATCTTTTGGATCAAAGCCTAGTTTTTTAATAGCTTCTCTGTCATAAATTGAAACGCCATCAATCCATTCTAAGGTTATTATATCATCGTGGGTTAAATTCCAGTAAATTCGTGGAATGTGTAGAGACGAATCATTGGCGAAATTGTCAAGGATTCTAGAAGCTGCAGCTGCTTCAGAGCGAAGATTAAGCTCTAAATTCATTGATTGCCTAAACACGGACATAACTTCTTTGGGTCTCAATCTTTTTGCTTTTTTAAGAAAGCGAGTAATTACCTCGGCACCATATTCTAAAAACGCAATATCCTCTTCATACTTCTGTGCAATATTAGGTCTCAAGATTTTTACGGCAACTATTTCGCCTGATTTTAGCTTTGCTTTATGTACCTGTGCAATTGAAGCAGCAGCAACCGGAGTATCATCAAACGAATCAAATAGATCGGAGAGTTTTTGACCAAATCTTTCTTCAATCCTTGCTTTAACGATTCTGTAGCTAAATGGGGGGAGTTTATCTTGTAAATACTTCAAGCTATCTGCTACTTCTGTTCCGATTAAGTCTGGTCTTGTAGATAAAGTTTGGCCAAATTTAATGTATATGGGACCAAGAGATTGGAATAATCCTGCCAAACGCTGACCAAAATTTAGGTTAGATTTAGTAAATAAGCCAATTGGGTATAAAATAATACTAAAAAATCTACCTAAGACTTTTAATGAGAAGGGAAGTTCAAAATGACCAGAGTCAGTCAAGACCCTATACTTACTTACAATATATAATAGATGTATTACCTTAGGAATATATCTTATGAACTTTAACATAATTAAGATTTAAAACCATGATGAATCGCAGCTACACCAAATGTTAGATTTTTATAACTTACATCGGAAAAACCAGCAGTTTGAATCATGGTTTTAAAATCCTCCTGATCTGGAAATAAACTAATACTTTCTGCTAAATATTTATAAGCTCCCTGATTTTTAGTAACAAAATTTCCAATTGTTGGAATCAGATTGAAGGAATATAAATCATATAAAGGGCGCATTATGTCATGCTGAACCTTGGAAAATTCTAAGCAAAGAAACTTGCCAGTAGGTTTTAAGACTCGATAAGCTTCTTTAAGAGTTTTTTCGATTGACAGCATATTTCTAATACCAAATGCAACTGTATAATAGTCAAAGCTATTATCCTGGAAAGGAAGTTTTTCTGCGTCACCCACGATTATATCAAGTTTTTTTAAAATATTTTTGTCTATTGCTTTGTCCCTACACACTTTAAGCATTTCTTGGTTTATATCACAAACTATAATATGAGGATCTTTATTTTGTTTTTTTGCGTTAGTCTTAATTCGGAAGGCAATATCTCCAGTACCTCCAGCTACATCTAATATCGTTCCATCCAAATTTGGGATCAGGCTACAGAATTCATCCTTCCAAAGACGGTGTACACCAAAGCTCATTAGATCATTCATTAGGTCATATTTATTAGCTATATCAGAAAATACTTCATCAACCAGAAACCTTTTTTGATTTGATGTCACTTTCTCAAAGCCAAAATTTTTATCATCTTTCTCATCCATAAGCTTGACCTATATTTTATACCGCTATATTTTGCAAAACTAACACCCTTAAAATATTATATCAATGAATTAGCTTCAAATGCCAGAATTAGCAGAAATAGAAACATTAAAGCTATACCTAGCTGAGCACATAATAGGTGACAAAATAACTAATTATACTCAAAGAAGGAACAAGCTTCGGTATGAACTAACAAAGGATTTAGCGAACTATCTTATAAACGCAACAATTATAGATATAACTCGAAGAGCTAAGTATTTGAATATTTACCTTAATAATGATTATGTGCTTACATATCACCTTGGAATGAGTGGGAGAATTACCATTCAACTAGAGAATTATCCGTTGCAAAAACATGATCATATAATTATTGGGCTTCGGAGCGGTAAGCAGCTGGTGTTTAATGATGCAAGAAGATTTGGTATGGTTTACATTAGTCCTAGTAACCAGGTAAATGATCAACATTATTTAAAGACACTGGGGGCTGAGCCACTTGAAGAAGAATTTAACACAGAATATCTTTTTAAAAAATTATTGAGTAAAAAAATAGCAATAAAACTAGCTATTATGGATAACAAAATTGTTGTTGGAGTAGGTAATATATACGCTGCAGAAAGCCTATTTATGGCTAAAATTAATCCTCTAAGGCCTTCAAACACTTTAACAAGAGAAGAAGTCTATACTCTAGTTAGTTCTATAAAACAGGTTCTGGAGAAAGCTATAAAAGCAGGTGGAACAACATTAAGAGACTTTGTTGGTGTGGACGGCAAGCCAGGATATTTCAAACAAGAGCTAAATGTTTATGGCAGAATAGGCTTGCCATGTTATATTTGTGGCCATAAGATAGAAAGAATAAAGCAGTCAGGAAGGTCAACCTTCTTCTGCCCGGATTGTCAAAATGGTAGCCAAAAAGATTTATTATGAGCTTGAAAATTGTTACTTGGAACGTTAATTCAATTAAAATGAGGTTACAACATTTGCTTGAATTTATTGAATCAAATGACCCAGACATTATTTGTCTGCAAGAGCTTAAATGTGAAACAGATAAATTTCCGTCTGATGAGTTGAGCCATCTTCCCTATAATCTCTACATACACGGACAAAAAACCTATAATGGTGTAGCTATCTTGTCTAAAATTCCAGCAGATGAGATTAAAAACAATTTTGATAAAAATCCAATTCCTGACCAAGCAAGGTTTATTGAGTGTTCATTTTTAACGTCTATTGGTTACATTAGAGTGATATCCTTATATGCACCAAATGGAGGAGAGGTTGGTAGCGATAAATTTATTAATAAGCTAAAGTTTTACGATGCCTTTACGGACTATATTCAGTCAGCTAAATCCTTTGAGGAAAAGTTATTCATCGGATCTGATTTTAATATTGCTCCTTATGATATCGATGTTTACAATCCAGCTAAGCTTCAAGATTCAACTTGTTTTACTTATAAGGAGCAAAAAAAGCTAAGAACAATATTAAACTTGGGGTTTGTGGATAATTTTCGGATATTGCACCCAACTAAAAACGAGTTTTCCTGGTGGGATTACCGTGCAGGAGCGCTGGAACAAAACATGGGAATGCGTATTGATTCCATAATTTCTACTAGTAACGCAGTTGCCCACTTAGTTGACTGTAAGATTGATTACCACACCAGAACAAAAGATAAACCATCAGATCACGCTCCTGTAATTGCCGAGTATCATAACATTTCCCAGTAAAATGATCCAAACGAATTTCGTGAGTTTCGCTTGTGTTCTCGTATAAGCATAAGCGGTGTAACCTCGCTCTAAAATTCATTAGTCTGATTTAAACTGGAAAAGGGTATTATTAAAATGGAATTTGATATAAGAATGTTTGACTTTGATATATAAAGAGGGTATTTTTCGTGGTAACTGGATTTCTTAAATATAAGGATAAATTTGAGCATGAGTAAGAAGCAACAATACCCTTTAATGCCTAAAGCAACTGCAGTTTGGTTAGTGGAAAATACCGCGCTAACTTTTAAACAGATTGCAGATTTTTGTGGTGTTCACGAGCTTGAAGTAAAAGGAATTGCTGATGGTGAGGTTGCTGTCGGAGTTATGGGTATTGATCCAGTAACAACGGGGCAGCTAGATAAACATGAACTTGAGCGTTGTGCGCAGGACGCAAAAGCTATGCTTAAGCTTAAAACTAGCTCTGCTTATGATTCTGCTAAGAGTACCAAAAAGACAGCTAAATATACTCCAATAGCAAGACGTCAGGATAAACCGGATGCAATCTATTGGCTATTGAAAAATTATCCAGAGGTGAAAGACTCTGATATAATAAAATTGATAGGTACCACCAAATCTACTGTTGCAGCTCTCCGTGATCGCACTCATTGGAACATGACAAATATTCGTCAACGTGACCCCGTATTGCTTGGGATTTGTAGTCAAATTGACCTTGATAGAGTTGTTGAAAAAGCAAAATTAGAAAGCGCAGCAGCTTCTAAGTAAAACAAAATAAGCTTCAACATCAGAACTAATTAGTATTTTTACCCCTTATTACTATCCATACATGTCATACTGAACCTGTTGGGCTTCGTGTGCTTTTCGCCTAGGTGGCTTATATGCTACGTAGTAAAGTTAGCCTGGACTCGACTCCTTTTGGCCTGAGATACCGGATCAAGTCCGGTATGACGTAAGTCGTTGCCTGAGATATCGAATTGAGGCTGGTATGATAGTAATAAGTGCAGTCATCCTGAGCTCGACTCAGGATCTCCTTTTTATTGCTTGAGATACCGGAAGTCCGGTATGACCATGTAGTATTCTGTCATGCTGAACTTGATTCAGCATCTTCTTTTATTGTCTGAGATACCGGATCAAGTCCGGTATGACGTATGCCGTTGCCTGAGATACTGGGGCATCAAGTTTGGTATATTATTCCTCACCGTCATCCTGAACTTGTTTCAGGATCTTCTTTCATTGTCTGAGATATCGAATCGAGGCTGGTATGATAGTATATAAGCAATAAATATAGTCATCCTGAACTTGTTTCAGGATCTCCTTTTTATTGCCTGAGAGATACCCCGCGTCAAGTCCGGTATGACGTACTCTGCTGTCTGAGATACCGCTTCAAGCCCTTTAAGGCTCTCCCTATAATACCAGTTTGATTTACTATAGTTAGAAATTTTAGAGCACACAGATTTTTCTAACATTGAGTTTTTTCATGAGTTTTCTTTTTAGTTCTTTCTTAGGTATGCTAGCATCACCAGTGATACTTTAAATTTATACTATTTCAACTTGAATTAAGGAGATAAGTTATGAAGAAACAATTTGATGCTATTCAAGTATCTATAATGGATACGGCCTCAAAAGAGATGGCAAAGATGGGACAAAATCTGATTGATGGTCTGGAAGGGTTGGGCTTGAATCAAGCTCAACAAAAAGCCGTAGCAGTCCAAATTGGGGAAGTGGTTGATGGGGTTGAGCTACTTGTGGGTAGTAAAGCAAAGCAAGCGTTTGGATTAATTAAAGATAAGATTGATAAAAAACTTGATGAAATCGGTATTATTCCAAAAGAATTAAGAAAACAAATTGGCAATGTGTGTAAAAGTTCAGTTGATAAATTGGATAAATTAGTAAGTGATGCAATAGGCCAAGCTAGTAAATCATCTAAAGAGGTCTCTGGTGCTATTCTTGACCAAGGGCTAAAAGCCCTTAAAAGCACGTTTGAAATTATAGGGGCTTGGCTTAAAGGAGAAAAGACAACGGAGCAAGCGGTGACAGGGATAAAGGGCGCTTGGAAAGAGGCCGGTCAAGTGGTATCAAAATCTTTCAATGAAGCTAAAAAATCCTTTGTTGAAAAAATGGGTGGAAAAAAGGTTGAGCCGAAAGAGAAAACTCATACTGATAGAGTCGCTGAGAAAACTGAAGCATCAATTTCTAAGTCTAGATAAAAGTCATTCTGGATCAAGTCCGGTAGGATCCTGTAGTATTCTGTCATGCTGAACTTGATTCAGCATCTTCTCTATTGCCTGAGATACCGGATTAAGTCCGGTATGACCCTGTGTATTCCGTCATCCTGAACTTGTTTCAGGATCTTCTTTTATTGTCTGAGATACCGGATCAAGTCCGGTATGACCCTGTGTATTCCGTCATGCTGAACTTGATTCAGCATCTTCTTTTATTGCCTGAGATATCGGGTCAAGTCCGGTATGACGTATGCCTTTGTCTGAGATACCGCGTTAAGTCCGGTATGACCTTATGTTCTTAATAGAAAAAAAGGCCGAGACAAAAGTCCCGACCTTTTTAATAACAACCAATAAATTGCCTAAAACTTATCTAGCCAAAGCATCAATTAGTCTTTGAGCAGCTTCTGGAATCTTATTAGCAGCTTGCAGCGAAGTGATCGATGCAACCATAGTTCTAATAGTTTCAGAATATTGCTGGGCAGTTAATACATAATCTGTTTTTAAGTATGAATCTGCTGCTTTCTGAGTCACGTTTGTTGTGGCTCTTAAAGCATCAGCTGCTTCAACAACGTTTGTTTTTTGATTCGAAACGGCAGCTTGCTCAGCTCGCACTGAGTTCAAAGCGTTTTGGAATACATCTTGTGCAAGCACACGATTAGCAACGTTTCCTACAACAGAAATGTTAGATGCAGCGTCGTTTTGTATAATCGCTCTAAACTCTGCTATCGAATTAGCGTCACCAAACATAGCTACAAAATCGCCAGCTACTCCAGCACTAAAACCACGAACGTTTGCGCCACCATTAGCATTAATAAAAGCCAATGAAACTGGAGCCATTTGCTCTAGTAAAGCTTTTTGTGGAGCGGATAGAGCAAGCAAATAATTGCCAAACTGTGCAGCTGTCATAATAGCACCAGAACCACCACCGACACCAACAGCAGGAAGAGGATTGCCAATAGCAGAAGCAAAAAGGTTTATATTATTATTAGCTGCAGCAGTAACCTCTGCAGCAGTAGCATAGTACGTTGTTCCATTAGCATTAGCAGCGACATTACCAGCAGCAGCTTGAGCTATAATCGCATTATTCAGCGCCGTTGCAATCGAGGATCTAAACAAAGCACCACCGCTAATATCATTAACCTTGATTCCAAGTTTATCAGTTACATTCAGACCAACCTGAACTTGGATGTCTTTAGCATCACCTTTAAGTAATCCTTTACCATCAAAGTCAGCAGTTGCGATCAAAAGTGCGACCTGAGCTCTTTTATCGCCTAAGTTCTTCTGAAGTACAGCAAGCTTATCTGCAGATAATGGGCCAGCACTACCGATAGTTTTTAAACCATCTTGCAATGATGAAGCGATTGTTTTTAAATATTCATCTGTAATTGTTAATAGGTTGATACTGTATGCAGTATTCTTAGCTACTGC
>CAMBEC010000013.1 GCA_945865485.1 Rickettsia typhi | reverse complement strand
TATCAAGTCTAAAAGTTGATTCAGGCCCTACCATAATTGTTGCTGGATGGTTTTTATCTACGTATAACATTTTAAGTTCTGCTATAAGTAATTTTATTATGGGATTAGAAAACGTATAAGGATGCGAAGGACCTATGTTTAATTGTTGTATAAAGATATAATCTAGATTATTGCGGATCAAATCCTCCCCCATTTCTTTCAAATACAATTCAAGGGATAAGGATTTGATCTTGACTTTTGATTTGTTTGTAACTTCAAAGACTAATCTGTTATCAGTTGATACGTTATTAGTTGTAACTATAATTGTCATAACTGACTCTAATAAATTAAATATCTATTATTCATATACCAATTTAAAATTAAATACAAGTTACTTTTACATCTCTGGGTAGCATGGTCAATAAATCTTAATAACAATGGTTTGCCCGAATTTGGTATTTTTTAGTACACGTAGCTTTGAAAAATTAAGACCTTCTCTCCTTGTGTTCTAAATATCTAAACATAATGCGTAGATATTTTCTTATTGTAAATCTTGCTCATATTTAAACTTTAAGTTATATTAGTGACAAATATATTGCTATGAGCTAAAAAATAATGATAATATATCTTCTATAAATTAATTACTTATAGTATTTATGTCTTATTTAATTCCTTGTGATTATTCGATTAGATTAATAGAAAAATTAAAATCATTAGATAGTAAAAATCAATTAGATTTTTCTCTTATTGATAAAGCTATCTATTGGGTTAAAAAATACCATGAAGGTCAGTTTAGAAAAACTGGAGAACCTTTTTATTCTCATCCTCTAGAAGTAGCTTATATTGTATCTGATTATAATCTAAAAACTGATGTAATAGTTACAAGTATTTTACACGATATAGTGGAAGATACTATAGTTACCATAGAAATGATTCTTTATACTTTTGGCAGTAGGATATCTGAAATGGTTGATAGGCTTACTCGTGATAGGTCTGATGGAACTAAATTGAGTGTAAAAGAAATCTTAAATAATGCTTATCAACTAAAAGATAAAGAAGTTTTATTAATAAAGCTATTTGATAGGTTGCATAATATGCAGACTATAGAAGGCATGAGTGTTGAGAAAGCAGAAAAAGTTACAAATGAAACTTTGGTAAATTTCGTTTTATTATCAGAGTATCTACAGCTAACTTATACAGCAAAAAGAATTCAACAACTTTGTATAAAAAGTAGAAAAAATTTAACTTCTGAACAAATGTTGCATATGAATATTTTTTCTTTTAACGATAATTACCAGCCGCTTTCTCTAATTTTTCAAAATGATTTATACTAATAACATAGAGAGTGACTATAGGTAATAATACAACTAGGATTCCAAAATATCCAAAATATTCAAATAAATATACTAATCCAAACGAAGTGATAATAGACATAATAGATCGTGATAGAGCATAGGCCAAAGAGCAATAAGTAAACCTACGTAATATAGATATATGTTTATAAGTTATAGGCATTGCCGGTGTGTAATCACATGCAAATAATAAAAAACAACATTGTATACAGAAAATAGCATAAGGACTATGCACTGTATTAAGTAAAAAGGGACTTGCTAAAGCTATTATTATAAAAATCACCAACTTTACTTTAACAATTTTAGGTGGGTAAATTTTGTAGCTTATAAAACTTAAAATTATTGTCCCCATAAATTGTACCATGGATACGATAAAATTTTGATGCAGAACTTCATTCGCTGAAAATCCATATTCCCGCTTTAGGATATTACCGCAAAAAATATAGCTAAAGTAAAAACACACCGGCCAAGCACAATCTAGAGCACATAAGAGAAAAAGTGTTTTTTTATCATTTCTGCTTTCTTGAACCCAAATAGAGCTACTTTTTAATTCCTTTTTCTGATCATTATCTAAACCTTTTATTATTCTTTTTTGTGCATTAGCAAATTCAGGAGTTTCTTTTAAAGTTGTCCTGGCAACAGTCCCTATCAGAGCTACAACAACCCCAAACCAAAATGCAATTCTCCAGTTTAAGTCAAGAGAAGAAGTTGTGGCTAATGAAGAAACTGCTAATGCGGCTGTTCCTCCTAACACAGAAAATACAGAAGTTAGAGATACTACTGGATACTGAATTGGTGGTTTGGTAATTTCAGTTAAATATAATTGTGCTCCGATAAATTCTCCCATAGATGTCATACCTTGAACAATACGACATATTGTTACTAGCCATGAAGCCATAATCCCTATTTGAGCATAAGTTGGCAAAACCGCCATAACAAAGCATGAAAATGCCATAAGTAAAGTTGTTATAATAACAGTTGCTTTTCGTCCTATATTGTCTCCAATATAGCCGAATATTAACGCGCCAAACGGCCTTAATAAATATGTGGAACAAAAGGCAAATGCTGTAAGCAAAGAAGCTGTAAAAGGATCAGTTTTAGGAAAAAACAACTCATTAAGAAGAACCGCCATATGAACGTATAGCATTAAATCAAAATATTCTAGAAATGTTCCTATAGATAAAAGACCTATAGCCTCTTTTTGTTCTCTTGTAAGTTTGTGTTGCTCTAATACGTTCATAATTTTATAAATTTAAGGTAAGCTTTTATTCAATATAGCTATATGATTTTTGTGCTTGCTTTATAAAAAGGTCTTCGTGGTCAAGCAATCCTATATCTATTTGTTATTCATTAATCTATGTATTAATTTTAAGCCTATTTCTTTCCTAACATCAACAAAGCTAATCTTTCAAGATGAAGTAATTTTATAGTCTTTTATCGTACTTTAACCGAAAAGAATTAAATTAGAATTAATTTTATGGCACTAACAAATAAATAATAACCTACAGTTCAAAAATTATATATAGAGAAAATATAATGAAGCTCTGATTTTGTCGAAGGAATAATATGAACTCGTGCAAGAACATTTTGTATGTGCATTCTATACCGTTGGTTAATAGAAAAAAGTTATTACAGCTTAGTAAAGAACTTTGCCTAAAAAAATTCAAGATTTTAGATATTCCTTTTCATGGTTCTGTTGCAAATAGCCGCAAATAGAAATAAACTAGTCAATATCAATTCAAGATAGATAACCTGACGGGAAAAAATAATAAATTTACTAACCGCCGTGCTATACATGGAATGCTTTCATATATATGGTGGAGATACTGTAATCGTTCATAACCAATTTAAAATACAATAAGGAAAAAAGCTTATTGCTTGGAATCCATTTTAGGAAATCTTGTACCTCCGTAGGCTTTCCATTTATAATCAAGTTCTTTTGCTTCGTCCTCTGAGTAAGGTTTAATGCTAATTATTATTCCCCCTTCTTTAATCGCTTCTTCATATTTAACTGCTTCGCCTGCTGATAAGCCGACATTAAGTAAAGCTCCAATAACCCCTCCGGCGATTCCTCCTGCACCAGCAGCTGCTAAGGCAGCAGCGATAGGTCCTGCTATTGCAAAACCAATCCACGGAACAAATAAATTTGTTCCTATCGCGGCCGTAGCACCTATAATAGCACCTGCTGTCGTACCAATTACACTGCCTAGACCTGCTCCTTCCGTAGCAAAGTCAGCAGTAACGTCGCTAGATAATGAAGTGGCATTACTCTCTAACCTACTTCCGTAATTCTTTGCCTTAGTTTCTTCAGACATAAGGATATTGACCTCATCTGCTTTATGGCCTTTTTGTATGGCTAGGTTATACGCATTCTCAGCGCTTATAGGATCTTTAAATACCGCAGTTAATATTTCAATTGAATTACTCATAGCTTCCTCCTTATAAATTAATTGTTCTAGTCTGCAACTTAAAAATGTAGAACGTGTAAACTCTGTTGTCAAGGTAGAGCAATTTTTAAGTAAAGGTTGAGATACCCACAACCAGGGGTATCAGCTTATATTGAGATTTTATTGACTACATATCCGACCCACGCCCTTTTTATTTTAATAGTTTTTTGTTATACTTAAAATAAGGCTATTAATAGCCTAAAAAGTTTTAGATAAAACAATATTTATTAACCGGAGGTTTTATTATGAATAATGATGATACTGTAGCTATTTTAAATGATTTAATTGAAATATCTAAAGACGGCGAAGAAGGATTCCGTATATCCGCAGAGCTTGTTAATGATGAGAATTTAAAGAAAACATTCCTAGAAAGGGCTGAAGGGTGTAAAAAAGCTGTTACTGTTTTACAAAATAAAGTCAAGGAGTTAGGAGTAAACTATCCTACACAAAGCGGTAGTGTCTTGGGAAGCTTACATCGTGGATGGATTAATATTAATATGGTATTAAGCGATAATGATTCTACTGTTCTAGAAGGGTGTGAAAGAGCAGAAGAAGTAGCAAAAGATGTCTATACTAAAGCTTTAGAACAAGAGCTACCGGAAGAAGTACGTCGTGTTGTGCAACACCAATATGAAGGACTGCTAAAAAATTATGAACTAGTTCGTAATTTAAGAAACACATATGATGCTACGAGGAAAAACTAAAATATACCCTTCAGGAGTTTTATAGCACAAATATAACTATATTCATTGGTTCAATTGGAGCGGCTCGTGCCTTTTTATGCCTATTTTAAAAAATGGCAAGCACTATTTTTTTATTTACTTTATTAAAGATAGGAACTCTCTTAACATTTACCTTTTGTTTCGTTTCAGCAGATAGAGGAATAAACTCTTCCTCTATCTCTAGAGGCTTATTAGTGTCGAGTACTTTTAAATCATGTTCATGGTATATTTTAGCCTTGTAAGGAAATATATTATATACATTTTTTCCTTCAAAATCAGAAACACTTCCCCCAAGAGCCACAGCTGCTGGAGCATTGAGAAGTAAAACAACATTATTTTCATCTTTCATCATAATTTTAAGCGGTAAATTATCAACCACTGCCCTAAATATTTCCTCTTTTTCTTTTAAAACTGAAGCTACAGAGTTCATTACAGCATTAGAAACTACTTGTAAATCTTTTTCAATTTGTAAGTTTAAATTACCGATAGGATCTTTTGTAAGGGGCGTTACTTTAATTTGATAATCATCTGTCCTAAAATCTAAGAGACTCTCCACACTAGGAGAAATACCATATTCTTTAAATACCTCTAAGTAACTTACTAATCTTATTATTCCTATTTCAGTTTTTCCAGACTCCCATACTTTGATTGTATTTGCCGAAATTTTATGTTTTTCCTCTATCTGTTGCCTGCTCATGCCTGCTGACTCCCTCAAACAACGAAGACGCTGCGCTACAATCTTTATCTTTACTATTTTACTTACCATAATGTCATTTAAAAATTTATTTATAGATAGAAAATTACCAAGTGGCAAGAACAGTTTGATAAAATATTGGACCACCATAAGATTGTATAACCAGTACTATAAAAAAACTTACGGTTACTTTGCTCAGTGAGTGGGAAAACATATTACTACATCCCCACTGACGAAACAGCAATACAGTCTACTAATTCTTTAATCCATGCTTCTGGTTGATCAGAAAAATTACTGTGAAAATACAAAGCAATTATTATAATTTTCAGAATTTCTGAAAATTAGTGAAAAATAAAATAACATAACCTGGGGTAGCGCTGATTTGCTTTATATTTCTTATAAGAAAGGTATTGCAAGCCGATACAGCTAGCTTACTCAATCACCTAACGATAGTGTTTTTTACTTCAGCTAGTTTTAGTGTACGTAGGTGACACAGTTAAATACTACATAGTTTTGCCCTAAAAAGCAGTATTGAAAGCAAAAAACTCAACTGCTTTAGCGAGTTTTTTGCTCTGGTTGTAAGTTATGTAGAATTGTAATTAATGAGAAAGAGTATTATTTGTACTCATCATATTACAACTAATGTCTAAGCTAAGTCGTTATTAGCTTCTCCCATACATGTTACTATTTCTGAAAATCCTTCGGTAGATTCAAAACAACTTACTACGTCACCAGTTAGGCAATCTTTTAGATTAGACATATTACTTATAATAGTCTTTCCAAAACAAGAAGCTCCTTTACTGAAAGAAGGATCTAAATCATTCTCATCAGAATCATCTGGAGGATTTTTACCATAAACTGCGCCGAAAATTCCGCCAATAACCGCGCATAGTCCGGCAATTATACTACCTACTTCAGTTCCATAGTAGTGATCTATTGTATTTCCAACTACTATTCCAATTACTCCTCCAAGGATCGCTCCATAAGCAGCAGTTGCCATGCTTGTTGCCCCCACCATAGCAAATCCTGCAATAGCACATACCATAGTTACCGCAGTGATTATACCAACTGTTAAGGCTTTAGAATTTAGATAATTATTTTTACTCATTTCTTTTCTCCCTTTTTAAATTTCATAACTAATAATCACTATTAAGATAGTAGTAATTATCTCCAAAATCATTACCCATATGATCAGATGATTCTTCTTGTTGGTGTTCAAACTCTCTATCCAAGAATCTGTGATAGGTACCATCGTAGATGTCATACGGTGTAAAACCTTGATTATTAGGTATTGCAGGATTAGCTCCATAGTGCAGTAATAGATTTACCACATTCTTATGACCGCAAATCAAAGCGTTGTGAAGAGCAGTATTCCCAAAAAAGTTCTCTTTAAAGTTTATACTGTCTCCCCTCAACAAACATTCATATATTTTGTTT
This sequence comes from Rickettsia typhi, assembly GCA_945865485.1. GTDB lineage: Bacteria > Pseudomonadota > Alphaproteobacteria > Rickettsiales > Rickettsiaceae > Megaera_A > Megaera_A venefica. The sequence continues at coordinate 29,371 of CAMBEC010000013.1, read as the reverse complement.
ATTTGGTTGTTAGCAGCCGCTTGTATTAGTTCTCTTGACATAATAATTACTCCATAAATTAGTTTTTGTTTCTGGGTAACAACTTCGAAATATTGCTCCCATTAAATTTAACTATAGATTTATTATATGTGTTGAGGATATCGTATAAACTACTCTAATAACCATAACTAGTGTTATAGTACTTAGATTGAAACTCTTAATCACTATTTAGTAGACGAACATACTGATCGTTATGAATCAACTATAGATTTATTATAAAGTTTATGGCCCTTGAAGTTGGATACAATAAAAGAAAATATTTATATGATAATTATTTAAATCAGATAAATGGTATAAAATTTACATATAGAGAAATTGATATTATTACTTGTATACTTCATAACAGGGGAGAAAAGAAGATAGCGGCCTTGTTATCTATATCTCCAAGAACTGTAAACACTCACGTACATAATATAACGCTAAAAATTAGCCACGGATCCAGGGAGTCTATAATAGACTTTGTAGAAACATCAGGAAAATTAAAATTTATCAAACAATATTACCTACATATTTTAATCAAATCTTCGTTTGAAAAACAATTGGTTCATATTAGTAAGACAATCAATAGAAATAAAATTAAATATTCTATTTCAGCTGAAAACTTTAATACTAATGAAAAGTTAATATTTGCCCAATTACAAGGTGATCTGGGACTAGCGAATCTTGAATTTTCTCTAGTTGATAAAGAATGTGAACATAAGTTGCATGCTATAAAATCTAATTTTGCACCTCAAAAGATAAAAGGCGACATTTTTCTGATTCTTGACAACCAGGTTTCGGTTAATTTTAATACATTATCCGACATTGAAATTATTGATTTATTCGCAGATTACTACCTAGGAGTATTTACACTTTTGCAGGAACTGATCAATAAAAAAGAGATCAAGGTAATTTGTGAGGATTTCAAAAAAGATTGTGAGATTATTAAGAATTCTTGGGAAGGTGCAGAATTTCAGTTTACTGAATCAAAAACAATAAATCCAAAATTCTTTAAAAAACATATTCTAATAATAGTTTGTTTTATCAGTATAATAATTATTCTAATTTTTTTGTATTTAAAGAGAAATTTTACAGATATACAAGGACAAGAAGTGCTGCTTGCAGATTTACGATTACCACAAAATAATATTCTTTTAGAACGTTCTAACGTTTTAGAACAGATAACAAAAAAGCTGGAAAACAAAAAAGGTATTCAGATTGTGGCTTTAGTAGGAATTGGTGGCGCTGGTAAATCTACTATTGCTCGTAAATACGCAAGAGAATCTGGTGCACACATGATCTGGGAACTAAACGCTGAAACAAAACAATCTCTTATTTCTTCTGCAGAACAATTAGCATATGCGCTTAGTAAAACATCAGAGGATCGTCAAGAAATAGAAAGAATCCAGTTAATAAAAAACGACTCAATTAGAAAAAGAAATCTTTACTTATTTTTGAGTGATAAGGCAAAGAATTATAACAATTGGCTTATTATATATGACAACGTTAATGCATTCAATCACATCGAAAAATATTTCCCTTATGATGCATCGGTATGGGGAAATGGTAAAGTTATTATCACAACTAATGATAATAATATAATACATAATAGCTACATTCCATCTGAAAATGTAATATACGTTAATGCTCTTAGTAATGCAGAAAAATTTAGTTTATTTAATGCCATTCATCCTAATTCTGAACATAAGGGGGATAAATTAGACTACACACAATGTATAGATGAGATACCACCATTTCCACTAGATATCTCAATCGCAGCTCATTACATTAAAGAAGCGCAGATATCGTGTAAACAATATTTGGAGTATTCTTATGAACAACAGGAATACTTTACGTTTACACAAAAGAATATTTTGTATGATATAGGGGGATATTCTCGAACGAGATATGACATAATAATTATGCCAGTAAAGCGTCTAATCAATTCTTCGGATAAATTTAAGGATTTACTGCTATTAATAAGTATGATCGATTCACAAAATATTCCAAAAAAGCTTTTAGCCAGGTATGTAGATGAAATTACAGTTGATAGTTTTATACACGAACTAAATAAATTTTCTTTGATCACTAGGGGACCAAAGAATAGTAATCAAATACCAACTTTCTCAATCCATCTAAGTACACAAGATGCTATAAGATTATATTTTATTAATTATCTCCAATTAGCTAAAAATACTGATCAACTTCATAAAATCACTTCGTTTATAAAAAATTATATTAAGCAAGAATTGACAAAAAATGATTTAGCTGGAATCAAGTTGATGATACCGCACATAGAAGTCTTTTTAACAAGGGATATTTTGTTTAATGATATAAATAAAGCAGAGCTATATAGTGAGTTAGGTATAAGTTATTTTTACTTAGGTAATTATTATAAATCCGAAAAATTTTTGTTAGAAGCTCTTGAATTATATAAGGCGCATTACAATAACGATTATGTCAGAATTGCTGAGATTCTGGCTAGGTTAGGTGGGGTTTATAGAAACATTGGAAATTACCAAGAATCAAGAAATTTTCTAGAACAAGCACTAAGAGCCTATAGCAAACATTATGGTGATGATCATATAGAGACAGCATGGATTTCAACATATTTGGGAAGTGTTTATAGGCATATTGGCGATTATAATCAATCACTAATTCTTTTAGAAAAAGCTCAATCAATATATCATAAAAACTACAGTGAAGGCCATATAAAATCTATATGGAATGCAGCCTACCTTGGGCAAGTTTATAAGAATTTAGGCAATTATCCCAAAGCTCAAGAATTGCTTGAAAGATCGTTATTGGCTTATGAAAAGCATTATGGATCAAATCATACAAAGACAGCATGGGTAATCGTCCATCTTTCAAGTGTTTATAGGCATTTAGGTCTCGCCCAAAAATCAAAAGAATTATTAAAAAAAGCCGTTGAAATTTATAGACATAATAATGGAGAAAATAGTATTGAATTTGCGTGGTCTATTGCTCATTTGGGAGCAACACACAAGGACATAGGAGAAATAGATGAATCCATAAAGTTGCTTGAAACTAGTCTAACAATTTATAAATCACATCTTAAAGAGGATCATATAATTTTTGGATGGATTTTGTGTATATTGGGTAATGTATACAGAGATCAAATGAATTATGATCAATCGATAAAATTGCTTCAAAAAGCCCTTGAAGTCAATGAAAAACATTATAGTAGAAACCACATTAAAATTGCCTATACTCTTTGCGATCTAGCATCTACTAATTTTGCATTAGGGTATAATAATGACGCATTAGAGTACATTAACAAGGCAGTAGCTGTCTTAGATGATGGTCAGCATTTATATAAGTATAAACCCTATGAAATTCTTGCTGATTATCATTTATCAGAGGCAAAGAAATCAGAAAATGGTATGATTTCATATCATGATCACCATAGATCTAAAGCAAAAGAATGTCTCACTAAAGCTTTAGATATTGTACAAAAAAACTTCCCTAATAATTCAGCACATATCACAAGAATTCAATCAAAAATTAATAAGGCAATAGCAAGTGATTGAGAAAAACAATGATTTAGTCTGTGTAATGATATGAATTTGTCTAGCGTTATATAATACCTACATATTTTATCTTATGATTTTCTTAATCTTTAAAATATTATTATTGGAGCTAAGGTTCATGCTATCAAATTGACCAATACCCGAATTAAGCTAATATAGATAATTAACATAGCTAATATTAGTTGTAGAAGAGAAATAGCACGTTCTCCTATATATCAACCCTTAAATACTTATAGAGAGTTTCTCGGCTGATGCCGAATTCTTTAGCAAGCTCGGACTTATTGTTGCCAAGAGCGACTTGTTCCTTAAGTTGTACAATTTGATCGTCGGATAGAGAAGCTTTTCTGCCTTTGTAGGCACCACGCTTTTTGGCAAGCTCTATACCTTCCATTTGACGTTCCTTGATTAAAGTGCGTTCGAACTCCGCGAATGCGCCCATGACCGAGAGAAGTAGATTGGACATAGGAGAATCTTCACCGGTAAATTCTAAGCATTCCTTGATAAATTTAATCTTAACTTGCTTAGCGGTTAAGCCTTTGACAATTTGCCTTAAATCATCAACATTCCTAGCAAGCCTATCCATACTGTGAACAATGACAGTATCTCCATCACGTACATATGCGAGCATTTCTTGCAGAGCAGGGCGATCAACTGATTTGCCAGATACTTTATCTATAAAACTCCTGTCCACTTTTATGCCCTCAAGTTGCCTCTCAAGATTTTGTTCGATGGTACTAACTCTGATATAGCCTATATTTTTGCCGGTCATTAGTTCTATCTTATAACTGTAATTTTTGCCGTTATTTGTGGTTGTAGTTTTAACCAAACTTTATCGGTAGTATGGATTTCCATTTTATAGTAATCCCCTGTTGCTATACATGCTCTATCTCCCAAGGACAATCCATAAGTTTTAGTTATAGTAAGTAGTTTCCCAGCCTTGATGCTTGTATCTTCACAAAAAGGTATGATTTCTGGCACAATATCTTTAATCATTTCGTCAATATCGAGGTCTGATATCCCTGATCTTGCTAAAACGGATACAAGCTCACACAAATTTACTGATGAAATAGCACTATTGGCAATAATATTCTCTATCGTTTCATAGCCAGGTTCTTTTTTTAATAAAGCAATGAGAGCAGACGTATCTAATAAATGTCTCTTATTTTTTGATTTAGAATTTATCTGCATCTTCTGTTCTCATTAGTTTTAATTCTTTTTGTAAATCTATATTTTTATATTTATCTAAAATATTCCTAGCTTTTTCTATATTGGAGTGAAAAGTAGAAACAACTAACTCTGAATCGGAATATTTTATTGAAACTTCATCACCGACATTAAGATGTAGTTTTTTTCTAATCTTAGCGGGAATAGCTAATCTACCATTATTATCAATATAACTTTTTAATGCTTTCATAGGGGGTTATTAGTAATTTATAGTAATTAATATTATTACATAGTATATCATTAGATGAAATGAACTAAAAATGTTTTTTAATAAAAACTGATAAAAATCAAAAATAAGTTAAATTATACGACTAGGAGAGATAATTATCAATATAGGATCTAAAATCTCAAACGGAATATGTCAATTAATGGTAAAAGTGACTCTAAACGGACGGAGAAAGGGGAAGGGTGGTGGTGCCTAGATAGGGTACACTACAGATTGACAGTTGAAGGTCATTCAACTTAATAACCACTCTTTTAGTTTCGAATATCTATTTGAACTCGTGTTATTTTTTACAGCCATAGCCAAAGCTTTTTTTTGTCCGATTAGAACAACCAATTTTTTGCCACGCGTAATAGCCGTATATATGAGATTTCGTCTAAGCATCATATAACTCTGCATAGTCACTGGAATAATAACTGCCGGATATTCAGAGCCTTGAGATTTATGTATTGATGTTGCGTAAGCTAGGGAGATTTGATCTAGATCTGTATAATCATAAGTCACCTCACGATTATAAAAATTGATCAACAGCTCCTGATCCTGTTTATTGATAGAGCAGATAATCCCAATGTCTCCATTGTAGATATCTTTGTCATAATTATTTTCTGTTTGCATAACTTTGTCGCCAGGAGCAAAGATTTGGCCAAACTTAGTAACTCCATTTTCATAATCTGGGTTTAAGACCTTTTGTAATTCGACATTAAGCGATCTTGCCCCAGCTCCACCTCTTTGCATAGGGCACAATACTTGAATGTCATTGATAGGATCTAAATTAAATCTTTTAGGAATTCTATCTTTTATCATAATAATTATTTTATTAATAATGTCATCTCCGTGCTCGGCTTCAATAAAATAAAAATCCGATTCGTCTTTAGACGACTTTGTATTGGGCAATATTCCTTGATTGACCAAATGAGCGTTAGTAATAATGCTACTTGTTGAAGCTTGTCTAAATATTTCTGTAAGTTGTATAGTAGGAACGATGCCAGAACTAATAACATCCCTTAAAACCTGTCCAGCTCCTACGGAAGGCAATTGGTCTACATCGCCAACCAAGAGCAAGGAAGCATGAACGGGGAGGGCTTTTAATAACGCATGAAATAAAGGGACGTCAACCATAGAAGTCTCGTCAATTACTAGATAATCGCAAGGTAGGGGAGATTCTTCGTTACGTTTAAACCCGCCAAACGCTGGATCGATTTCAAGCAACCTGTGTATAGTTTTTGCTTCTAGCCCAGTACTTTCGCTTAGGCGTTTAGCCGCTCTGCCAGTCGGCGCACAAAGTTTGATATCTAAATTCTTTGATGCTAGCGTTTTAAGCAGGGCATTGACCAAAGTAGTTTTACCTGTGCCTGGCCCACCTGTAATTACCATCAATCTACTTTTTAATGCCGTACTTATTGCCACTTTTTGGCTTGCGGCAAGGGTGATACTAAGATATTCCTCTACTAAGGGTAAAATTACATTCGTATCTATTGCGCCCCATTGCACAGATGATTTAACCAAATCCAATAACCTTTTTGCTATAGCTTTTTCGTACTCATAATAACCAGCTAAAAATATAGAAACGCAATCGTTCAAATTATCAGTAACCAAAGATTTTATGCGCACTTCTTCTTCTATGGCCAACTCAATCAAATCTTGTGGTATCTCTAATAATTTCTCGCTATGTAGGATTAATAACTCCTTGGGCAGACCGCAATGCCCATTAGATGTGGCCTCTAATAATACATGAGCAATTCCAGCTCTTGCCCTAACTAGAGAGTGTTTTTCTATTCCTAAATTATTAGCAATAGTGTCAGCAGAAATAAAACCTATACCTCTTATATCTTTGGCTAATTGATATGGGTTGCTAGATACTACCTCAATTGCTTTTGCGCCATAAGTTTTGTATATTCTCGTTGCTCTGGTAGTACCTACGCCATGGGATTGGAGAAAAACCATAATTTCACGAATGATCTTCTGATCCTTCCAATTCAAGCAAATGCTTTGAGCCCTTATCTTACCTATTCCATCTACGCTCGATAAAAGATCTGGTCGATCCTCGATTATGGTAAACACTTGATCCCCGAAGGCAGTAATTAGTTTTTTGGCAAAATGCGCACCAATACCCTTAATTAAACCAGAGCCAAGATATTTCTCTATACCTTCCAACGTATCTGGGGGCAGGGACTTTAAAAATGCCGCTTTGAATTGCTTGCCGTGGTTACGGTCGTTATGCCAAATGCCACTACACTTAACATACTCCCCAACTGATATTGATGGAACGTTGCCTGTCAAAGTAACTAAATCTTTGTGTCCCTTCACTTTAATGCGCAAAACACAAAAGCCATTTTCTGAATTATGATAAGTAATTCGCTCTACCATACCAGATAGATATTCTGTAACATCTTGATCAGCCATAGTAAAAGACTTTTGCTTGGTATCAGTTGTAAATTATGCGCACGATAACTATTTGTATTATGATTGCGAAAATATTTTAGGATTCGATAACATACTGCCTAATTCCGTAAGCATTTCATCCTGAGCAATATTAGCTCTTTGCTTTGAGTTGACATCGATTAGTAATTTGTTCTCATGTAGTTTAACCTCAGCATAAATATGATATCCTTGGTTATCATATTTATTATTTAAGGCTTCGTATTTTTTATCTAACCACAGCCATGTATTACCATCCTTACAATTTTCATCGAATTTGAGCTTTGGCATAAATCTCAATGCTTGACGTACTTTGTCACTAGGCATCGTTAAATCAAACTCTATAATACACGGATGCCAAGGATTACCGTCAGCATCTAGCATTTCGTGGTTATCAGTATAATTAGCGTAGTATAGATACCAAGTTTCAAGTATTTCTTTAGCCCACATTTTTTTTGTTAGTAGTCTATTGTGAGCGTTATCTTCTATCACTTCATTATCACCAAATAATTGCATAGCTAGGGGGTTTTTGATTGCATTGGTGATATTACGAATAACAGATACACATTCCTTGATAAGATGAGGAGGTATCACAAAACAAGACGCGGATAATTCATGTTTATCACTTTTAGAATTTGTTTTGAGAATGCGTACGGCAATATATTCTCCTTTTTTTACACTATTACTTAATGATTTATCTAAAACAATAATCTTTGATGATGTTTTTTCTATCTGATCTTTTAGTACCACTGAATTATTCGGTTCTACAGACATGACCTTATAAATACCCATATATGAATTATTCAAGGCCTTTAAGTATCGTTTTTCTTTTGCAGAAAACCAATCCTTATGATGACTAAGTAGGTAATTAATACAATTCCATGTTTCTTCTTCAATGGGGTAGTCATTTGTGATGCAGAATTCTATAGCGCAAGCTAACATAACATCGGAAGTATAAGTATCTACTTTGTCTGTAAGTTCTGCTAGTATTTCTGGTGTTGAAACACTCTTAGGACCACTATCATAATAGCTTTCTACATCCATTATCTCCTGTAAAAAACTATTAATAAAACTATCTAGAGGCTCAAAATATTTAATATCAATTTTTGCAATAAGTTGCATTAATTTATTAATATGCATGTCGATTACCCTAGAATTAATTAAAACTCAAACATCTAATGCACCACGATATAACTCAATTAGACTATCCTCTTCAGCGAGAGCATCTTTATCTTTTTTTCTTAATTTCAAAACATGTTTGATAATCTTAACATCATAGCCCATAGACTTTGCTTCATTATAGACGTCTGTCAAAAGCTCAGATACTTCTGCTTTTTCTCTCTCTATACTCTCTATTTTTGTTACTATCTGTACTAAATTGGCAGTGTTAATCGTTTCGTTCATATATAGCTAATCCTTTATTAGAGTTTATTTTCAGCGCTAAACCATCAAAGTAATGCTTAAGTTTCAATTACGGAAGCAACTTTGAATTTAGAATAGCATTTTAAAAAAAATACAAAATACTACGAATAATATCTATATAACAATTATGCAATTGTCAAATTGTCCCTTCCGAGCGAAGCTAGATATATCCAGATTGGAATTAGACAAAAATATGGAGCTCTGTGTTTCAATAGGCAGTTTACGGTGTCGCTACTAGCAATCCATTATAAGTGGTTTTATAAGAGCGCTCTATTATAGATTTATACAACACTTTTAAATAGACTGATTTTTGATGGTCTACGTGAAGTATACTCAAAATAGATTAGACTTAAATGGTACTTTTGAGTTTGAGGAGTTCGTCTTCTGAAAAGCCAGTGACCGAAGAAATGAACTTAAGATCAATTTTGTCTTTGAGCATATTAATAGCTGTTTTCTCTAAAACTGATTGGACAGGATTTTCTAGAACTTTGCTCATGATGATTTCAATTTCTCAATTTGTTTTTTAGGCAAGCCGGTGAATTCTGCATTTTCTTTATCTAGTTTAAGAGTACTATCATCATATTCAAATATAAAGCAAAACAAAGCCACAAGAAATAAGGTAGCATCATATATGCATAGTTGGTATATCCAATTCTTAGCTTAATTAAAATATAGGCATTAATAGTGACAAGTAAAATTAATACCAAGAGTGCTACTCCACTTAAGTGCCAAGTAAAAAATACCGGGCTCCATAACCAGTTTAAAAACATCCCAGTCCAATACCACCTTAGTATAGTTTTCTCCCTTTCCCTGTATAGTTTCCATCCTAAAATAGCTAAGCTAATATATAAAATAGGCCAGATGATTCCAAAATAATAACCTGGTGGAGTAAGAGAGGATTTGATTAATTGACTGTACCATGGATACATTCCGAACTTCGTAACATATCCAATGGTTATAGATACTAGCTGAAAGGCTACGATCCATGTTATAAGAGAAGAAAAAGCTCGTTTAATCATACTTAGTCCTCTTCAATATATGACATTAATTAGTGATTGAAGTGAGCGGTGACAAAAAACCACATTTAGTAGCCTTAACTGCAATTTGGTTTAATGTATCGATATCTATTTGAGTTTGTGAATTATCTAATAATATATTATTCCTGCAGTCAGAGATATCCTTTTTAATTTCTCGGCTTACAAGACTCAGCTGTTTTAAGCCAATATTTATTTTATCAGAATGATAAGCTAAGCTTGTTGGGAAATAAAAGAATATAAAAACAATTGGGGGTGCCAATAATAACAGATAATATCCATGTTTTTTTAGAAAATTTTTAATAAAATTAGTCATAATAGTTTTTCTTAAATTATACCAGAAAATAGATCGTTAATGAATTGAATGATTCGTGGTTTCAACCTGTAGCTTTAAACCAAGTGCTATAAGAAGAGAGCCTATATTATCAAAACTTGGATTGCCTTTATCAGAAAGCATTCTATAAATATGCTGCCTGTTGATATGAGCATGCTTAGAAAACTCAGCTATACCACCCTTTGCCTGTATCACTTCTTTTAAACTAGCTAAAAATAGTTCCTTATTATGATCTTCAAAATATTGCTCCAACGCTGCATTTATATATTCTTTTACATTCTCCTCGTCTTGGAACTGATCTTTTAAATAATTATCAAGATTTTGCATCTTGCACCTCACTTTTAAATTCTTCAAATAAATTTTTGGCTAACCTTATGTCTTTATCTTGGGTATCCTGATTTCCTGCACATAAAAGAACAATAATCTTGTTGTTATGCTCAACGAAATACACCCTATAACCCTTTGCAAAGAAGAATCTAAGTTCAAAAAGCTTGTTGCCTAAACTTTTGTAATCTCCATATGAGCCATACTCTAATCTAACCAATCTAAGATTTATTCTAGACCTTGTTTTAGGATCAAGTTTATTTAACCAGCTAGCAACATGGTTTTTTTGATTCTTATCAACAAAAAATTTTACTTCTTTTATTTTCTGCATTTATCTATAACTAATGTTACATGTTGTATTGTCGCACATAAACGACAGTAATGCAAGAGTGATTGTGGAAATAAAAAGTATTATATAAAATCTGCATTGTGTTTTTTATACAAATGGCCAGCTGAATTTAATGGGAGTAGCAGAACCCTAATTTTTGGCGACTTTTTTGACTTATATACTTTCATAAAAATAGGAAATATCCTTATTTAAAACACTGGCCAATAAAGCTAATCTCGATGCGCTAATTTTATTTGTTGAGTCCTCATATTTTGCAATTTGTTGTTGAGAAACCCCAGCTTTTTTTGCTAAGTCTGACCGGCTCATATCTCTATCTACTCTCAGGTTATATATTTTCTTGCCAATAAGTTTATCTATTTTATCAAGCTGATCGTCATTTTAGCAATTGCTTTCTCTAACTCAAAGCTCGATTCTTCCTTAACTAAATCGGCTTAATTTATTAATCAAGAAAGGGATTTTGCTTTCCATTTTTTTACAAAATCAATATTTGTTGATTCAAGTAATTCTTGAGCCTTAGAACCTTTGGTAACTATAAGTTCGCAATAGTTCTCCTCCAAATTGTCCGAGAAAAAATTAAAGAAAATTACATCTTTATCTACGGCATTTTTTTGAAGAAATTCCTTAACCGACTCAATTTTGGTGTTATAAGCAATTACTTTCATTTTAATTATCACATAACATGCGCCAACTGAAAAAAATAGAGATAATTGAACTATTAAAAAGGATATTAAATCAGCAAAATTAAATGACTTAAATAATAGCATAGTTAGTTGGCCAGTTTTGAAAATTCCTACACAAGAAATTAGGATAAAAAAAGGTAATATGAAGTTAAGCTTAAAGGAAGAAGAAGTTTTAGCTAGTAATAGGATGTAACGAGCGAAGTAATATGTCATAAATATTTTTTTATTTTAACAATAATGATTCATAGTGCCATAAAGAGCTGATTATTACTATGGATTTAAGTTATATTCTCTGCCAGTCTATCACTAGCTTTAAAGCTAACAATATTACGTTTAGCAGCTTTGGCAAGAGCAATATTATTGTGATGATTTAATCCATTTGGGAATAGGGGTACAGACTTAAATTCACCTATTTCATCGATAGTTACAGATTGCCCCGAGGAGATAAGTTCCTGCAACGTTTGGGCAAACATATCAACCATGCTTTCAGCAACAGTTTCGTCAATACCGAATCTATTTGCAGCGAATTTCACAAACTCATAATTATTCATATCAATACTCCTGTTTTTTTGTTTTACTTGTTTTCGATATTAAAGAAATTAATCAGCATTTTATTGAATTTATTTTTGTCTAACTTTAAATCTTTAGCAAAATATAGTTTAGCATCTTTCCATTTAGCTAGTACTTGACCAGATGTGTTAGTGATAATTTCTTCTTCCTGACTACTAAACTCTCCATTTAAGATTTCATCAACGAGTTTTTCTATACGTACACTACCGGCACCTTTTCTGATTTCTTCGGCAATCTCGATAAGAGCTTCTTTGTGGGCAGCTGATTTTTTTGAAAGAGCTAAGATGGTTTCTGCAGATCTAGCTGAAACTTTACTCATGTTAGCAACTGCATTCCAGATAGCCTTATCTATCTTCTCAAAGGCTAATAAGTTTTGGATCTTTTTTCTTGAGCACCCAGCAATTTCGGCTAATTGCTCTTGAGTTAGCTTGCCGTCTTGCTTTAGTTTAGCAAATGACATGCCTTTTGAGTATTCAGAAAGTCCAATCTGCTCGTTTTCCTTAATCTGGACAGTTGCGGCCTCTGCGTCTGTTACATTAGTTAATATTGCTTTGAGTGGTAAGTCGGCGGCAAGGCAAGCTTGCAGGCGTCTACTGCCAGCAATTACCTCATATTTGAACTTGCCATTGTCTTTTAAGGTTCGGACAAAAACAGGCGTTATTTGTCCGTTCCGCTTAATGTCTTCAGCTAGAATATTCGTATCACCAAATTCAAAAGAATTGCGATCAGCATATTGCCACCTTTTGCAAACTCTTGGATCAACTTCTATTATTTCCATAAACATAATTCATTTAATATATAGTTATTATATCAGAAATACAGGACAAAACCAATAAGAAAAGATAATATAAAACTATTTAAATAGTTATTTGTCAGTAACTGAGAAATAGTTGCAGTAAAGCAATGTATGGTTTTTCTGACCATCTTAAAAAGAGAAAGGTATATAACATTTCTTCGGCTTGGAATGCATTCTTAGAATCACAAAGTACATTTGGCAAAAATTTGCAAACATTTCAAAGAGGCTCTTAAAAAGCTCCATATGGAGCTTTTTAGCCACCTGCATTTTTGTGAAAGATAGTTTTGTTGCTAATAGTTAAAAAAGTATCCCACTTTACATTATTCCCACAAAATGTTATCATAAGCGTAACCAGAGTGTAATTACAAGAGCAGGGTGCAGGGGTATTAGTATGATGGCAAAAAAGATTTTAAGACCAGATGCAAAAGGGCGTATTTGTTTAGGTAACCTTACTAAGGGTGTTAGTGGTTACAAAGCAATAATGAATGAATCAACTAAGGAAATAACCTTAAAACCTTATGCTGAAGTTCAGTTACATGAAAAATGGTTGTTTGAAAATGAACAAGCTTTATCTTCGATTAAAAAAGGACTTGAGCAATCTTCTAGAAAAGAAACTATTTATAAAGGAAGCTTCGCAAAATATACGAATGAAGACAAATAGATGAGTTTTCGAATATTATTCACTAACGAAGCGGCGTTAAATTTAGAGAAATTAGAGAGCGACCCGATTAAAAAGAAACGGTTAAATGCTGTAAGGAAATCTTTGGGGTATTTAGAAAATAATCCTAAACATCCTAGCCTAAATACGCATGAATATAATTCTCTAACCCGGCAATTTGGAATCAAAATATTCGAAGCTTACGCTGAAAATAAAACTCCCGAGGCTTATAGAATCTTTTGGCACTATGGTCCTGACAAATCTGAAATAACAATTATTGCTATCACTCCGCATCCATGATATACCGCGGGCACTTATAAGTACAAATTCTAGCTATTAGTTGTCTAAAGATTAGTTATAAGAAAAAATAGAGCAACTATAGTTGTATAATAAGTAATATTGATGGTCATACGAAACAGCATCATATTATCTTCGCTTATCTTAAATTTAAGAGCCAAAAAAGAAGCTGGGCTAATAAAATATAAGCCTATTAACCCGCATATCTTATAAAACCGCTCCATAATCTCATCTTGGCATTTTGAATGTATGTGAAAGCAATAGCATATTTCCTCGTTGCCTACTATGTATATTTATTTATATCTGAATTAAAAAAACTTCTTTTTTCAGGTGTCCTTTTAACTAAGTTCTTCACAGAACCGACGCAGCGTAGCAGGGGAGAATTCCCCTTACTACCATCCCTTTTTCCATTGGCTAAAATAATCCTATAGACGAGTTAGTAGTAGTTGAAAATTGATGCATGATTTGATAATATGTTTGATATTCCCAACGGGCGCAATACACGAATATTTCATTACATGAAAATTCGTCTGCGCCTAAGGATGGGAAGACCTTTAGTACAAAAGACTTCTGGATGTAAAAGAAGGGTCAAGAAAAGATAGGTATAAATAATAAAAAGGTAAGGCGAAAAGATAAAGATGCATTTGGAAAGCTTGAGTAACACGAAGTAATGGCAATATTATTTGGCAGAGTCAGTAACGTTAGTAGAGGCAGTGGCAACAGTGCCATTAAAGCTGCTGCTTACAGAAGTTGCTCACAGCTTACGTTAAATGCCACTGATGCTGAGACAAATATTACTGTAGGTTTGACATGGGACTATAGCAAAAAGGGTGGCTTAGCCTATAGCCAAATTCATGCGCCGGAAGATGCACCTGAGTGGGTTTATGATCGCCAAAGTCTGTGGCAAAGAGTAGAAGATGTTGAAACAAAAAGTAACGCAAGACTAGCCGGTGAGTATACAATTGCGTTGCCAAAAGAATTTACCGCAGAGCAAAATATCGAATTTTTAAAAGAATTTGTTGAGAATGTTTTTGTCTCTAGAGGCATAGTTGTTGATGTTAATTTCCACAATGATAATACAAAAAATCCACATGCACACTTAATGTTTGCCCTTCGCCAATTAGAAAAGTTTGTTGATGGAACAATAGATTTTGCCACTCATCGCTGCCGAGAATTACAAACTAGAGCGTTTCTTGAAGGGATAATTAAAGAGGAACATAAGCAGCTTTTAAACAAACATTTAATCAAAAATGGTTATGAAGAACGCCTAGAATGGGGTGTAGTTCGTGGACAAGAAGCGACAATTCATCATGGTGGTGTTAGGGAAGCATATGCTAGAAATGAGCAAATAATCCGCAGTAACGCTGATAAAATCATTGCTGATCCGACCATTGTAATTGATAAATTGGACTTTAATAAGGCGGTATTTAGCAAAGAAAATATCGCAAGTGAACTAGAACAAGCTCTTTATATAACATTAAAAAATACCGCTATAACAGATAAATCAGCTTTAGATATTTATGTAAAAACCGAGTTAGTCGGCTTGCTAGATACGGTTCTATTATCACCAAAACTTACCTTAGTTAATCCGTGTGATCTTAAAGGAAGGATGCTTTTTGCCAAAACTGAGCAAGTGGAACTGGAGAAAAGGTTAGTCTGTAATATTGGTGATTTAGCTAAAAATAATGATCATGCTTTGACAGTTGGTGAGCAAGATATTGCAGAATACAAAAAAGGTAGCTCATTCTCAAGACAGCAAAAAGAAGCGATAATTGGTATATGTAACGGTCATGATTTAGCTGTTTTAGAAGGGTGGCCAGGCTCTGGTAAATCGACAGTTACTAAGGAGATAGTGCGTCTGTATCAAAAAGAGGGTTACAACATTGTAGCCGCTGCTCCAACGAACAAAGCGGCGCAAGAGCTTGAAGCAAAGCTTGGTATTAAGGTGCATACGACAGCGTCATTGAGGATGCAATGGCAATATGATCGAGGTATGGAGAAAGTATCTGTTGGCCTTGATTCCCAATATTACAAAGACCCATTTTATAGTGTGAAAGATGGGGCGTTATCGGCAAAGACCCTGCTTGTGTTGGATGAGGCAAGTATGCTGGATGTGGCGACGTCTGATTACTTTGTATCTGAGGTTAGCAAATCAGGAGCAAAATTACTAGCACTTGGCGACAATAATCAGAATCAGGCAATAGGCTCTAAGGGAGCGTTTGCTAGAATGGGCGAGATGGCTGGTCGTAATATCTTGAGCGAAGTAAATCGTCATAAGAATAAGGACGAAGAGATAAGACAATTGCATATTGAAGCGACCTGGGCACTTTGTAATTATCAGGTATCAAAGGCAATTTCTATCTATGAGCAGCTTGGCAAGATCAATATTTTAGACAATGAGGCCGACAAAGAACAAGCGATTGCTACAGAATATGTGAAGCAATCAATGCTCATTGCTAAAGAAGAAGGTATTAGCCTACATTCTGCTGTCCAAAAAATAGTTATTAGCGCTTATACCAATGAGGAGATTGGCAATTTAAATGGCTTAATTCGTGATTCGTTTAAAAGAGCCGGTGTTTTAGGCCAGGGTAATAAGTTCATTTCTGGCGGGGTACATGGCAATTCTAGTATGGTGGAATTGGCGGAAGGAGATCGGATAATCTTCACCAGCAATTTAAAGGAGAAAGAGGGCATTGGCGGTGTCCTAAATAACGAGCTTGCTACTGTTCGAAAGCTAATCAAAGTGGATGAGATGGGAGTGGGTGAGTTTCTGGTGGATGTGGAGGGAGCTAGAGGAGTACGCAGTGCTGTAATACGCACGGGAGAGCAGGGGCGAATAGTTACTTTTAGGCATGGTTATGCGGTAACGAATTGTGCGGTACAAGGGGCAACTGTGCCATACAAGATATTTTCAATGGATCGCTATAGTGGTTTTGAGGCTACTTTAGTTGGCTTAACACGTCACGAGATTGATTGTCAGATCTTTGCAGCCAAAGATACGCTTGAGAATGAGGTTTATAAAACCAAGGATCTCGATGTAGATGCCGCGCGGCAAGAGTTTCAGGCCATGGGCTATGAGTATGTCCAGAAATTCAATGATGAAGGCAGGGGATACTGGCAAAAACAAGATGTACCTTTATGGAAGTTGGGGCTAGGTCTGCTTACAAGCAAACGTAGCGACTTAAGCTTTGCCATAGATGCCTCTTATGGCCATGAATCAATTGGGTTGCAGAAACAATTAAATAGCCATCAGGCTCAGCTAGAGGCTTTAAGAGTTGATTTAACTGGACACGAACAAGAGCTAATAAAATTTGAAACCGCAGCGAACACAAAGCTGATAATAGATAATGCGGAGCTGACACAATTCGAAGCATTTGCTAAAGAGCATTTTAAAGTTACGGAAGATATTGTTTTTGACATAACTGAGGTAATGTCTGCGCCCGAGAGATTTAGCGTAAGCGGTAAGGTTGGTAATATTCATGATTTAGAGAATCATTTAACGGCGTTAAAGGGCGGTATACATTCCCCAGGACAATTGCATGAACAAATGGCTGCACTTAATTGGAGTGATCTGTCCAAACAAGATCAGGATTTATTACTTTGGAGTTACATAGACAAAGAAGAGAGAGTCGAGCTAGAGCAGCATTTTTCTAAAGCGCAAAGTTTAAAAGAAGAAGTTCTTGATAAGGCACAAGATGCAAGTGGAATATGGGATAAGTTAAAAGAATCTGGTTTGAAAGGACATGACTCATTAACTGGCAATTATGCGATAGTTAAAGACTATCTGGCAGCAAGACAGAAAGTAGCCGAGTCGTGGGCTCAGCAAGAAATATTCAATAAGCAATTATCATCAGCTAAAATACAGCGTCTGTTAGTAGTAGCAATTGAGGAAAAATATTTGTTAAAGCTTGAGTTTGTAGCTACAAATACAAGTGGCCTTGACAAGGCGCTAAAAAGTTTTGAGAGGCAGAAAGCAAAATCAGATGAGGAGCAACTAAAGAAAAATCCAGAATACCGGATAAATTCTGTAGAAACAGACCGCCAGATCTACCTACAGGATTTGAAGAAAAATGCCGCTTTTAAAGAGATTATCAGCAACAGCAATTTATTTGTCGCAGATATATTGCATTCGGCAACGGAAGGAACGGATCTACATAACTTAGCAAGTTCTATTGAAACGCACGGCAGAGAAACCGCTTTGGCCAAATCACAGCGCACAGAATTAGCTAATAAAATACTAGCTAATTGGCATAAAACCGGTGATATAGATAATACAGAAAAAGATAACACTCAAGCCAAATTCTCCAAGATAACTGCACAGCTAAACATTAATTATAATACGCTCCAGAAGCATGCTGGTCATACGACTGCGAAGCATTACTTTAGCAAAAAAGTAAATAATAGTTTAGGCAATAGTAGTGATTACCAAGAAATCATGCATGCGATATCCAAAGCAGGAAGCCAAGGCGTAGGGGCAAGTGATATAGCTAGCTTAATTAAGGCGCATGATGGTCTTTGTGAGCATATAGAATTGACGAGCACTCATATAGAAGAGTTAAAACAAGATCGTTTGTTGGTGCAGAATAATTTAAATAGCAGCAGGTTTAGATTAAAAGAGCTTAAGGCCTATCAGGAAACAGAATTTCCGCACTTCATCAGCACATTATACAAAGATGGTAGCGAGGTTGTTATTGCCAAGTTTAATGAGTTGCTAAAGGTCAGCAGCGATCCTACTCAGTTAGCTTCGGTCATTAGCAGTAGTCCCGAGATGTTAGGGCGATTAAAAGCCCGTAGTTTAATTGCCAAAATATTTGGCTCTGATGAGCGAAAAGCGGTTGATATAAATTTAGCAAAATTAGGTGACAGACTATCACAATATATAAAAGGCAAAAATGAAATGCAGCAATTACATCAGGATGAGAAAAGCGGAAAATATGTAGGCAGGTTAGCGGAGATTGACAGAGAGCTCGGTGCTTTGCGAGCTTCATTACCGAGCCACCAAGAAATCAGTATTCTTGAAGATATTGACACCATACAGTCACGCATATTAAAGGATAGCGAAGACATCACCACAATTGATAGATTCAGCAAAGAACTTAACAAATTGCTTGGTGATGATAAAGCGCAAGACGCATTATTTAGTTATCAGACCAAACATAATGTATTTTTTACTAGCAACAAAGCCAAGCAAGGTCAAGAGCATGGAGCAAGTGAAGCTGAATTAAAGCAAGAGCTACAAAGAAAAGCTACATACATTAAAAACGGTCAGAATAGCAAACAAAGCAGCAAGCCATCTTTGACGTTTGAAGAAGTCAGGAATGGATTAAATCAAACAATAGTAGCTGAGATATTCCGCCAATATGCACCAATCCATAATGCGGACGGCAAGATACAAAAACGAGCTGCTCATATATCCTGTGGAAGTTTGAGTATGGATCTTGGCAATAAGCTTGGTTTGTGGAAGCGGTTTAGCGATGGGACGAAGGGCGATATATTCTCCTTCGTTGAAAAGGCAACTGGTTGCAGCAAGTTTGAGTCATTAGAGATTGTGGCAAATCATGCTGGTATTGCCGCTACAACAAAAGGTGAGTTTAAAACCTCAGCTACGAATAATATTCAAGCAAAAGCAATAAATAATATTGAATCTCAGCCAAGGGATGAGTGGGTAGCGCATGGGGTAATACCCGAAAGCGTTGCCGAGGCATTTAATCTTGTAAAAGATTTAGGGTTTTTGGTTAAAAAAGGCAAGCTAGCGACAGATAATAAAATAACCAATACATATAAATACAGAAATATAGATAGCAAGCTTCTAGGGTTTGCAGTGCGTATAGAGGAGGGCGGAACTGGCAATAAAAAGGTGCTGCCTGTAGCCTATTGCCACAATGAGGCAACTGGTAAATCACGCTGGATGTCAAAGGGTTTTAGTGACAATGGCACTAAGCCTATATATGGACTAGAAAAACTAGTGCAGCATCCAGATCAGCCCATATTAATAGTTGAGGGTGAGAAGACGGCGGATGCTGCTGCCAAATTATTGCCCGATCATACGGTAATATCGTGGATGGGAGGAGCGCAAAGTGTTGATAGGGTTGATTGGAGCAAGCTTAGCAACAAAATTATAACCATCTGGCCAGATAATGACGCTCCTGGCTTATCAGCTGCTAAAAACATAGAGGAACATATAAATAATCATAATGGTTTTGCTGGTCTTGTTTCGGTGATTGATACGAAGCAATTATGCTTACCGCAGAAATGGGATTTAGCTGATGATTTACCGGATCACTTGGCTAGAGAGCAACTAAATCACATAGTGGTTAATGCAAGCAGTAGCTCTAGCCAAGAACTTGATGTGCTTAATCTTGAAGCGAGAGCCCGAGAACAACGAAGCAATAGAATTGCTCTGAGCTCGATTGATATGTTAGTAGAGATGGGCAGGCTTGACCAGGATAAATACATCTCAAAAGAAATATATCATGACAGCATGGCAACAATTGCATCAAAACTTAAGCTAAATCTGGCTAATTCAGAGGGATTTGTCTCAAATATAAGTTCAATGCAGGATGAATACCAAAAACTACATAGGGAGTATATAGCTAGCAACCAGATTCAAAGTGACAAAGCTTTCGGAACTGGGGAGCAAATTATAAATGATTTGGTACGTGATACATCTGTATTACATCAGCTGCAGCTAGGCGTAAATAAACTCACCAGAACTCATAGGGAGCATATAGAAAATACGGCTAAGGAAGAAGTAGCTCAGATGAAACAGTTTGGGACGAGTGATAAGGAGTATGCTGGCAGTAATTTGTATAAAGCTATAACTAGCAATAATTGGCTAGAGACGTTAGCAGATAAGGACCAACAGCAAGCAAATGCCATTAAGCTTAAGTTCACAGCTAAAACTATTGACGAGTTTTTAGTCGATAAAGCGTCTTCTAGCAAAGAATCGCATAAGCATTTAGCTCATATACGTAAATATGGCATCGATGAGCATGCGATCTTGAAATCATTTAAAACTGACCCTGCTTTGGGAAAAGATCACTTGGCTTCACTTCATGGCCAACTGACAACAGCAGAAAACTTTGCCATCAAGTATAAAGTTATCATAGATGAAGCAAGACAGTGGGGTTATAATCATAATGACATCGCTAGTACTAGAAGTATTATAGGCATGGATGAATTGACCACTAACGATTATTTTATAGAAATACGAAATGCGCATTTATTTAAGTATATAGAGGATAAGTTTAATTCTCCCCAGTATGCCAAACCAATCAGTAAATTGGATCAAATGAAAGAGAGGTTGCTTGAGCAGCAGAACTTCTTGAAAGACACATACGAATCTCTTAAATCACCAGAAAACTTGTGGGGTTATGGCAAGGGTGCTAATAGTCTTATTAGCGGCGAACATTTATGCCAAAATCCAAGCGAGCTTAATCATTTGTTTAAACTAGCTGATGAAATAGTCGAGAGAAACATTATGCCCCAGTATGTTTTATGTCGGGATTTAGGAACAACAAATCAGCTGTCAGTATTGGTTGGGAAAACAGAAAGAACAATAGATTATTATAATTTCAGAACCATTCCAGAGCGTTTGGGTCAGCTGCGCCAGGATGCCAAATGTGTAGATTCCATATTTGAAGCATTAGAGAAAGAACAAAATGCACTAGCTGGTTTACATGGTAACATTAAGAAGTTAGATATTTATAATGAGCTGCTACTCAAGTGTGAGTTAGCGCATGAGCAGCGTCAACATGGCGATTTAGCTAAGCTAAAACTTGTAGCAGCAAATGTGCTATCAACTGGCACTAAAACTACAGAGTCATTAGTCAAAGAGTTGCAGCAGACAACAGATCTAAAAGAGACTCATAAGAAACTGGATCGGGATATCGAAGCACACCATATCAACTCCAATCTAGAAGCAATCACAAAAGAGAAGCAGGAAGCTAAAACTCCTGATCAAGTCATCGATTGCCTTAAAAAGGAACAGGGATTCCTAGCCCAGCTGCACGGTAATCTAAAATACCCAGAACGTGATTTAAACATAACGGCACGAGCTAAACTAGCCAACGAGTTAAAACAAGATAGCATGCATGAAGGTCTTAAGTCACTCGCTAAAACTGCATTGTCAACCGGCGCTAAAACAGAAAGCATGATAATCAAAGAGTTGCAGCAGACAACGGATCTAAAAGAGACTCATAAGAAATTGGATCAGGATATCGAAGCTCATCATATTAACTCTAATCTAGCCGTAATCGCAAAAGAGAAGCAGGAAGCTAAGACACCAGATCAGGTCATCGATAGCCTTAAAAAGGAGCAAGGATTCCTAGCCCAGCTGCATGGTAATCTAAAATATCCAGAGCATCACGGCCAGATTCTTTCTTTATCAATTCAAAACGCCGTGAAGAACGAGCAAGATAATGTTATTGGTCAGCTACATAAACTTTCCTCGTTTGTGCAAAATGCAAACTTCAAAACTCATGAGCAAATGACCAAAATATTGAAGGACACCACTGATCCAATGGGAACACATAAATCGCTACTTAAGGATTATCAGGATAACTTCATCAAGAGCATTCACAAAAGCCTTACTAGACTTGATAATGGTGACGCCGTTAAGATAGACAATAACACTATGTCATGTCCGCTCAAGTTTATGGATCATGTGGTAAAAACACGGACAAATGAATTTATACCACACCATGAGATACAGCAGATCCACAACCAAGTTATCCAACAGCAGAAACATCTTGAGATAGAAAAAGATATAGGTTGGGTTTAACCTATGATAGAGTTGGTTAAACAAACAATATTGAGGTAGCCCGTATGATAAAAACTAATAGTTTAACTCCCGAAGAAAATGCAGTTATAATAAATAAAAATACAGAGCCTGGTTATACCGCAACTAATGATGAATTTTTACCAAAAGGTACCTATCTTTGCAGGAAATGTGGTATTGCATTATTTGATTGTAAAGATAAATTTCGTTTTCATACAGGATGGCCTAGTTTTGAGCGTGAATTAGGAAATACAGTAACGCTTAAGCCTACTCCAGATGATCTCCGTACCGAAGTAATATGTAATAGTTGCAAGGCTCATTTAGGTCATGTTTTTTTCGGCGAAGAATATACAAAGCTAAATACAAGATATTGTATTAATTCATTAGCTTTAGATTTTGTCCCATATATTAATGTAAAAAATACGGAAGAAGCGATTGTAGCAGCCGGGTGCTTCTGGGGTGTAGAGCATTTGTTTAATAAGCTAGATGGTGTGCTAAAAGCTGAAGTGGGTTATACAGGTGGACTTGTCGATTATCCAACTTATGAACAGGTATGTAATGGGGATACAGGGCACGTAGAAGCAGTTAGGATTGTCTATGATCCTAAGATAATTAATTACACTGGGCTAATACAATATTTCTTTGAAATACATGACTTTTCACAAGTAAATGGTCAGGGGCCAGATCTTGGGGAACAATACCTAAGTAAAATATTTTACCACTCAGAAGCACAATATAAACTAGCAGATAAAGTAATTCAGCATTTACAAAACATGGGTTATAAAGTAGCAACTCAGCTACATCCGGCTACCACATTTTGGAAAGCAGAAGCTTATCATCAGCAGTATTATAATAAGAATTCTGGTCAACCTTATTGCCATATCAGGAAAAAAATTTTTTAACACGAGATGTATCAGACTATAATCGAATAACCGTTTCCTATCTCAAGCCTTATAAGTGTTAGATATATTTATTGTTTTTTATGATCGTACAGTAGTATAATTTCAAAGTAATTTAAGCAAATATTTATGTGCTATGTGTGAGATCTTGTTCCTATTTTTTAATAGAATTTGAGGGTGTCTTTCAGCAATACATAGTATTGCATAGCCAGGACTAGATGGATGCCTCTTCCCTTCTTCCCAACTCCTATAAGTTTCAAATTTAACCCCTATTAAATCTGCAAATGCTACTTGAGTGACACCATATTGTTTTCTAATTTCCTTAATCCTATTTGGTGTCATTATTTTTATACTTTCATCTAAAAATAATGGGCCTTTACTTTGTTTTAACATAATATAAATTAAATACGGTACATTGTACCATACAATACTCTTACTTCTATAAGCATTCAAGGTTATTTAGGTTTAACGCTACATAAATTAAAAAAGAAGGGACCAATGAAGATGAGTAATCTACATAGAAGTGAGCTAAGGAGAGTTCCTGACAGGATATAAGTACATGTGCTATTATTTGTACATAGTTAATGAAAAAACGAATATCTCAATGGAAGCAGTATCTTATACCAAAGCACGAAATCAATTATCTGGATTAATGGAGCAGGTTTGTCAAGATCATGACCCTGTAATTATTACAAGGCAGAAGAAGCCATCAGTAGTAGTTATGTCGCTTGAAGTTTACAGTGTCTTTATCATTATTAGGACCAGCGGCCCTAGGTAAAGCAGTAAAGATGTTCCCTGATGACCGTGCTAAAGAAACCTTTTATATTATTGATACACGTTATTCTGGTCAATATCATGGAGGCTGGAAAAAGATGCGTGGTTAATTAGTACCGTAAGACCCTTGACATAAAGAAGAATAGATGTTTTTATGCCGTAGTTTGAAAATTTCCTTAACAATACGCAAATTAATTTTGTTATGGATGTTTATTTTCAATATCATGCAGAAAATTTGGGAAAGAGCACAATAACTTATGCGTATAATTAACATTCTTACCTTTACCTTAATAACATTGTCTTTTTCTCTTTCATCAGCAAACACGGAGTTAGCCGAAAACAAAGATCTTACTTCGGAAGAAAATCCTAGAATTATTAGTCGTAATCAAGCAATTCTATATGGAGATAAATTCAAAATTGAGGGGATAAATTTTTCTGGATTAATTGTTGGTGAATTAATCGCTAGCGATACTGACCAAAATAAAAGCTCCAGGTTCAATAAAAAGAATACATATAGTACTTTTTGTGTTCCTAAAATCACTCTATATGCAGTATCAAATTTAAATGAATGGGCTGCTGCAAACCTCGGATTAAATTTCGCGCCGAGTTCTGGTGATTGCTCAGCATGTGGGTATGGAGGAAAAAATGATCCTTCAAGATTCAATAAATATGATAAAATCGATGAGGCGCATATAGTATTTGCTAATAGAGATTTTTCACCTTACTTTGCAAAAATTGGTATTCAATATTTTAATTATGGCCAATATTCTCCCCACTCTATTCCAGCAAATTTTATACAACTACTTACTCAAATTCAAGCGCCTGGTATTACAGTAGGTTATATGCCACCTGAAAATGGATTAAACTTTTCAGTTTTCAGTTTTACTGATAAAATAAAAAAAGATTCAACCTCAAAAATTAATAATATAGGGATTCAAGCTGGTTATATAAGTAACGAGGAGTCTGGCAAGACAGAGCTAAGTTTAGATATCGTAAAAAACATAGCAAGCTCAGTTAATTATATTGTATCTTCAAGTCAGTGTTGTATAAACCCTCTAAATAAATCATATAGGAAATCGGTTCCTGGAGTCAGCTTTACGGCTAAAAAACAATTTTCTGACTTTTACACAACCGCTCAATTTACTTCTGCCCTCACAAAATTCGACAAAAAAGATATATCCTGGAAAGAATCTGGAGCCAAACCTGCGGCATTGTTATTAGATGTTACTTATAAATTTAAAGCTTTTAGCGAAAAGCAAAACCTAGTTGGAATGAATTATCAAAAATCAACACAAGCTCTTAATTTAAAAGGTAATGATCTTGGGCGTGGTTTGCCAGAACATAGAGTTCAAGCTTATTACTCTATTGAGGCTTGGAAAAATATCGAACTTGGAACTCAAATTATTTGGGATAAAGACTACAAAAGCAAAAATGGTGGTACTGGTAAAACTTCAATAACATCACTAATTACCTTAATGGCAAAAATAATGTGACATGAGAATTTAAGGGCTCGTAGTTAAATGGAAGATATAAACTTTCCGATAATACCTATTCCCAAAGAAAACTGTAGCTTCAGAGTTTTAGCAATTATTAAAACACTAAATTGTTACTGAATCTTTTGACTAGTTAGCATTCTTGACGCAGATTCATTTTTAATGGCCAACCACAACAGTATACCTGCCGTTATAACACAAGCTTAAGTGTATCATATTTATAGCAGAAGATGATGGTATTAACCTGATAGCGTCAATTTTTAATTGTAATTATGAAACTTTAGTATACTTTTTTTATTAATTATAAAGGCATTAATTTATGTTTATTTCATCTATAAAAAAAGACAAAGTAAGTAAAAAAGTTAAGGTGCTCTCAAACACTATTGGCACATTAACTGATGAAGCTAAAGTGAAGAGTATCGTTAGTAATAACTTTCAATTATTAACAAGCTCTATTATTGACGATAATATCCAAGATTTTAAAAGCTTAATTAGTATTTTACAAAAAACAATTAAGGGACAAGAGGCGTTAAAAAAATTCCTTACAAGCCATGAAGTAGAAGATATAAAATATTATTATCTTACAGTTGCTGCAAAAGGCTGTGGTGAAGAATTCTGCCAGTATATAGTAAAGCTAATTCGCGATACAGGGATAGGCTTAAAAAAAATATTGGAAGATCCTGATTGTATAGCATTCAATCATTTTGTAGACCAAGGCAAATATCAAATAATTTGTGACGCAATAGGAAAAGAGTCTGCTATAACACTACTTTCTGCAGCAGCGTTAGAAGATAAAGAGCTTACCTCTCCAATAATCAAGAGCTGCTGCGACACAGAATCTTGGAAATTATTATTCGATAATCTCAGAGATATTTTTTATGCTTCGAACTATACTAATAAATTACCCTTAAGCCTCCTTATTGAAGGAATTAAAGCAGCATTCTCATATGACAAGAAAGATCTAATTGAGTATATTCTAAAAGATAAAGAAGTGAAATCTAGAATAGATATGGAGACTTTTAGAGATTGTTTCTGGATATCTTGTACACATGGAAGCATTAAATCACTAAAGTATATAGTCGAAAACATTTTTAAGAATGATAAAGATTTGCTTGATTATTGTCTAAAGACAAACCTAGATGAAGAAAGTGATGGATATTACGATTTTTATAAACCACTCCATGAGACAATTCAAGGAGGCAAATTAGAGGTTGTGAAATACCTAACGACCCTAATTAAGTCAAAGAAACTCTTAACAAAAACTGAATTGAAAAAGATTATTTCCTACGAAGGTGAAGAAACAATAGATGTAACTCTATATAACAACAAGGATGGAAATAATGAACACCTTAATGTTGTTCTGCATTTGATCACAGAGGATCTTGTCTCAGAAAAAGATATAGACAGCTGCGAACCAGATTCATACGAACCTTTTGTAAAAAAGTTTGTCTCATTTCAAAGCACACAAAAGACTGACTTTTCTCTTGTTCCAAATTTTAAAGAATTATTAAAATTTGTCCTTACATCAAAAACCCTATTTGAAAAAACTAATTTAGTAAAAATTAATGGCGATTTCTTAAAATTAATAACCCCAGATTCCGAATATCTTCTAAAAATATTAACTTATTTACATGGTGGAGATGAAAAATCAGTTAAAGATAGCATAAAGTTAATTTTATACGGATTAGATGAAGACAATTATCAGTCTGAGTCTGATGATGATGTTTCTTTATCTGGGGAAGATGAAAATTAAGCATAAGTTTTAGGTTTACCTAAATTCTCTGTATATTTGAATCAAAACACGTTCATTTTTATTTAGATTTATGCTTGTAGAAAAGAAGCCAAGACTTTACCATTAACTTTTCATAATACCGATCCCATAATGTAGATTATTATGGACGATATTATGGAAAGTAAGCGATTAAGTATACCGGTATACCGCCTTTCTCCTCTTCCTTCCTTCTTCCTTCTTTCTTCTCTTCTTCAATCCAGCTAAGTGATCCACTTTTAATAAAATAATAATTGGAATTAATAGATCTTTATAAAATCGAGCAACCCCAAGTACTTAAAGATACAATATTTATTGTAGGAGACAAAAATGCTGCTGCTGTTCACTCAGAAACCCCTATTACAGAAAGATTATTTAGATCAGTTACCTTTCAGGAATTATATGATAGATGTAATTGACCTACTCCTTAGATCAAGCCCCTCTTCTTACGACATAATTAACTTGACGGTGCGCCCTGCCTAGCGCAGAATTTTCAACCTTTTTTCTGGCTCTCATGCGATCTAGTCATGTAAAAGGCGCATCCAGCGATGCATACAAGAAAGATAAAGCTAGTAATTAAGGTACCAAAATTCAAACCGCCATTTTCAATTGGTTGTGATAGAAAATCTCCGAATGAAGCACCCAAGCAACATAGATTTTGAAATGTTTAAAACTTAACTTTTAAACTTCTTTACATCATTTGTAAATGTTTTTCATCTGTAGGCTATACCATTAGGTAGTACCTTAAGATAATTTTCTGAATAGCTTAAACCTAAATATTAAAGCTAGATAATAATGTAATAAATTTTAAAGAGACATTTATTAAATAAAAATTAATCATGCAGCGGTATGTCATTGGTATGCATTAAAATATTAGATTATTATATTTAAGTTAAGGAAAATATGGATAAACCAAAAAATACTGAGTCTACCCTGGAAAGGATTCTGTCTGTGCTTGAGCCACTGGGTAAATTGATAGTTCAAAAGGAAGCAGGGGCCCAAGGTATACATAAGGATAATATATTATTTTGTCTAGTAGATAGAAATGATGTTTATCTTAATAATACAGAAATTGGTGGCGATTATTACTTCTATAAAGGCCTGAGACTACCTTTTAGAAAAGTAGAAAACATCCACACTATATTGAAACCAAAAGTTAGAAGCTCTGATATAGATAAATTTCTTAAATATGCTACTCAAAGCTATTGGACAATGGCAGGCTTAAGAAAAATAAAACAGGAGTTTTAAAATGCATTTGAAATGACCAAAATCGAAGATAGCAGAATGCTAAACACACAACAAAATCAAATATGCAAGACGAGTTTATTATGTAGATAGACTCCATATATGTTAAGTAACAAAATATATTGATAAAGCTATTTATTGGGCTAAAAAATACCATGATGGTCAGTTTAGAAAAACTGGAGAACCTTTTTATTGTCATCCATTAGAAGTATCTCATATTGTATCTGATTGTAACCTAAAAACTGATGTAATAGTTACAAGCATTTTACACGATATAGGACAAAAACATAGCAAACTATGATTTTGCCAAAGGAAGATTATGAGTCCATGCAAGAAACTTTATACTTGCATTCTATACCATGGGTTGGGACTTTCCATCCAATTGTGTAAATTCATACATAAGCCCCTAAATATTGTTATGAATTCTATCTTCAAATTTTATCAAAAAATGAGCCATAGCTTCACCCCAATTTTGAATTGGCATAGTCCATTTTGCAGTGATATAATTAATTGTC
>CAMBEC010000012.1:5000-39909 GCA_945865485.1 Rickettsia typhi | reverse complement strand
GACATAAATACGACAGCAAAAACCAGCCCCATCATCACTATGATAATATTACCAGCCATAAAAAAGCCAAACATAACAGTAAAGAATGTTAAAGAACCAACCTCTCCTAATACCTCTATACCATTATCTCCTGGATCTCCCCAATCAATTGCGGATCCAGCATTACCAATATTATTCCCAGTTTCAACCAAGGACCCTATCATAGTTCCCATATTATAAAACAGCTGCATTCCTAAGTAATATCCTATACGACAATCTATCGCATCCCATATTTTATAAAACTCATAGCCGGTTTCATATTTAGATTTGTCAAAATTACATAGTCCTTGTGCTCCGCCAGCTAAAAAAACATATTCCGTAAAGTTAGAAGTCAACTCTACCAATATGGGCAAAGCAAACTCCGTCATACCGTTATGCTGCACTTCTCTGCCGTATTCTATAGTCTTAGCTCCAAGACCAACTGAAAAATAAGCCACCAGAAGAAACTTCATCAAGAACAGTGCTATTTTATTTAAATGCGCATATTCACCATTCATTACTACTTGAAAACCATAAACCATTACATAGAGAATTAGAGCTCCCCTCACTGCCATTTTCATAGCATTCTGGAATTCTGGAAATGGTCTTAGCATTGTAAATGTAATATCATCTTCAAAAGCTGGACATTCATTACCTACATAAAAAACTTTATTCAAAGTATCTCTTAAGCAATGAATAGTAAGACCAGAAAAACTCAAAAGAGATTGACTTTTACTCCGTCCATCGTAGCAAGATTTACCAAGAGTTCGGCAAATCTCTTCTACATCTTCACCTACAACACCAGTTGGCGCTTTATCTCGGCACATAACAGGCATCATGCCCCTAGAAGTAGGCATAATCAAACATATTTCATTCTCAACTACCGCAATGGTCAAAGGAACATTAGCAAGAGAAGGTTTTCCTGTGATATCAGTATTAGTTGTTAAGCTCCCTAACCTAGCAGTCTCCCCTATATTCATTGTCACAGGCGTACATACCGGACTTGCGGTTTGATTTTTTATACAGAATTTAAATTCACTCCCAGCGGCTAAGCAAGCGTCTGTAACATGAGTTTTCATATCTAGGCTCTTCTGAATGAAGCCATAGGCAGTATCGTTTATCAAATAATTTGTTGTATCAAGATTTGGTAGTGCCGAACAACTTTGACCAAAAGTATTTGCATATGTATTTATGTTAGTCGCTAACAACATAATACTCATAAGCATTATTTTTATGAAATTTATACCAAGTCTAAAATTACACAATACTATGATAGATAAGCATAACCTATATACTATAGGCTGGCGAATTACTGGCAACGTATGATTAATTGTAGAATTTAACATTACTGTCATTCATCGCCCCCACTTGATCCAGAAGATTTCGTTTGGGGAACTGGCGTCTTTGAACTAGCACCACTAGTATCTTCGCCTTTTACAGATGTAGAAGAAGCTTTAGATGCATCAAATCCACCAGTTGCACTCGATTTCAGACCACTTGCAATATTACCTCCTACACTTTGCATCTTTTGACCAACCTTAGCTGCAAATTTTTCTTTTCCACCACCGCCGCCGCTTCCGCCTCCACTTGACATTTTGTCGCTAGCACCGCCGCCTCCAGTTGACATTTTATCACTAGCACCACCGCCGCCGGTCGACATTTTATCACTAGCACCGCCGCCGCCGGTCGACATTTTATCACTAGCACCACCGCCGCCTCCCGCTGATTTATCGCCCGCAGCTGCACCAGCTGCAGAAGCAACTTTCATTCCACCTTTAAATAGTGTTTGAGGTTTGATAGCCATATTTCCAATTGAAACACCTTCTGTCATATCAGCAGCAAATTCTGCTAAGCTTTCACTAAAATGATACATTAAATAGAGGGTAAAACATGCTGTAAGCAAAGCAAGTACAAGTGTTTTTATCTTTTCAAAAAGGACCTCGACCATATCAAAAAACATCCCAGGAGATGCAGAAACTGAATCCAAGAAATCAAACCTCTTCTTATCTTCTTCACCCGAGGCATCTTCAATCCAAGGCATAACAGCATCGTCAACAAGTGATTCACCAGTATCAAATAAGAATTGAAATGGATTATTAAGAATAAAGCCCAAGCTATTTTTGCATCCATCAATTTCATCCTGATCTTCATAACTAGCTGACCATTTCTGATCAACATAGAAATACCTAGCACTTCGATTATCTAAACCAGGTACAGAAGCACTTAGAGGGCCAATTTCTATATCAACCTTAGGACCAGAATAGGTAAAATCCGTATAAGTGTATTTACATGTCCCATAAAAGCCGAAATCATAAACTGAAAGCATTGTAGTCATAAATACTACTGCAACCATTGGTTGCAACATGAACGAGATTAACAACTTAAGCCACGCTTCAAAATATCCTTTTGTATAGTTAAATAAATATAGCGGAACAAAAAGTGGGGCTAGCACTCCAAGAATAACAATAGAAATCATACATACAACCGTTGCATTCACAACAAATGCCCCAACTGAAATAACTAATAATGGATACATTAAAGCTAATGACACCAATTGCATATATCCTGAAATAATGGCTGGAATTAACAAATAGATATAGGGAGGTATTGGAAAACTAAGTATATCAAGCTTTGAAAAATCATGATTCCTAGTAGCGTTTTCAACCATTAAGGTTTGAACTGCATCTAAGCCTAAATAGTGACTAATCTTACAATCCAGAGAATCCCAAAGCTGCAGGTGACGCAAGTGGTCCGGATATTCTACGTCAGTAAATTTACATAACTCTGATGGGCTAGCATTAATAATCCAACTAGCAAGCTGAGTCATTCCATCTAACATAAAAGGAAATGCCCATTGGATCATGCCATCCATTCTATCTAAATCATTAGTGCTGCCTGGATTTATATTTATTCCAACTGAAAAATAAACCACGAAAAGGAATTTTACGATAAATGTAACCAATTCAGACTTAGGTGGAACATCGCCCGCCAAGACCATTTTAAAGCCAAATAAGATAACATAAATAGTCAATAACGCGCTAACTGCTACGTGCATTTTCTTTTGAAATTGAAACAGTGCGCTTGTGGTTCTAGAATTACTACCTAAAACAAGCTTTACATCATCAAAACTACAAACTGCTGTACTGATCATCAATTTCGCAATCATCTCTTTGACACACTCAATAAGCGGCCCTGTCATAACTATTGCAGCTCTTGAATGGCCATAAGCCCTTTGGTAACATCCACCCATGTTACCACATGTTGTTAAAGACGTAAGGTTTGCAAGATCTGCTCTTCCTTCGGGACTAATATCCAGAAAATCAGCGTAAATCGAAACGGGGAATGGTTCTTTGATGTACTTACAGCCAATAGGAATCCATCCACCAAAGCTTGCCGTAGCCACGCACATTTTATCGTTTTCTTTAATTACTTTCCATGGAAATACCGGAATTATACCAATATCGACCATCATACCTTCATCACCTTCGCGGCTATCACGATGCATCTCATGATATGATTCTTTACTTAGGTCCCAAGCCTCAAGTATATCATCCCAAGGATCTTTTCCAGTAAATATTGACTTTGCTATTACTACAGCAGTGTTCGCTATAGCTCCAATCCTAACAGCTGCCAACTTAATGTTATTACACATTCCAAAGCTAAGCTTTTGGTCATTGAAGTCAATTCTATTACCCCTAGTACAAGCACCAGGAAACATCTCTTCGTCATTTATTGATACACGCAAAAAAGTGTTAGCATATAACCCTGGAGATACTATATTAGCTATAAGGAAAGTAAAAAATGAAGCTGGGATACATGTATGAGTAAATTCAGAACGTAATAAATTTCCAATACCCTGAGTTTCACAAGTAAGACCAGTAAGAGTATCTAAAATAGTATCAAGTACATCTTTTGCTTTGGCAGAGCGAACAGTCGCAACGTTAACAAAAGCAATAATGGTCAAAAAAATGATAAACTTAGAACAAAACATTAGCAAAAAATCGCGATAGCTACCTAATAGCACTTGATGCTTTAATTTATCCCCTAATTTATTTTGATAAATTCTGTTCATCAACCTAATGCTTTTACTTCCTCATAAAAAACTGGTAACCACTTTTTGGGGTCACTTCCATGCTTTTCAATAATCTTATCAAGCAACACAACTGTTTCAGCCCTTCCTGAAAGCACGTTAACAATATTACTCATGCCAGCAAGGTTTACTTTTGCTATAACCGCATTTACTCCTTGCTTTATCAAAAAATATCTTGAAGCCGGGTCGGTAGTTTTTATTAATACATACTCTCTTTGAGATAACATAAATGCAGTTCTGTAAACATCTGTGGCTTTAAGATTAGGAAGAAAAATCTGCGTTGCTGTTTGCTGAATTAGAGTATCACTTATCTGACTTTTTGTTGCATCTTCAACACTTTGCGTCGCAAAAATTACGAAAGTATTCAGCTTACGCAAAACTTTAAGCCAATCTTTAATTTTTGGAGCAAAGACAGGGTTATCTATCAAAGCCCAAGCCTCATCTAATACAATCATTGTTCTTGAGCCATCTAAAGAAATATTAATCCTATGAAAAATATACAAGAGGACCGGAGCAAGCGACAATGGATCTTTTAATAGTTCGGCCATCTCAAAACCAAAAACCCTTGACACTCCAAGATCAATCGAATCTGTTTCATTATCAAATATCCTAGCGTGCGAACCTTTACCATGCCACATTTCCATTCTACTAGCCAATGAACCAGGTATCGCCATCCCAAGAAATGGGGCTATATTATCGAGCTTTCGGTCTCTTCTATCCAAGCGATAATTACCATCAATTGCCTGTGTAAGAACTTTAATATCCTCAGCATTTAACGATTCGCCATGTGACGTTACAAGTGCTTTGAGCCAATCAAGCAAAAATGACCTATTCTCACCGGTATCAGGTAGCTGCAGTGGGTTAAATCCACAGTTTTGTCCTGGATCGATAATAGTATAAACACCGTCTAGAGCTCTGATAAAAATTTCTGCGCCCCGGTCCTTATCAAAAAAGAATGTTCTTGGCCTAAATTTCTGAGCCTGAGCACAAAGAAAGTTCATAAGAACAGTTTTACCAGCTCCAGTAGGACCAATAATCAAACTATGGCCCACATCACGTACGTGAAAATTAAAGTAAAAAGGTGTACCTGATGTAGTATCAAGCACAGTTACATACTCGCCCCAATGGTTACCATACATACGCCCAGGTGGGTAGTTGTGCATAGACGCAAATCCGGCTAGATTCAGAGTGTTAATTGTAGATTTCCTGATAATATAGTTAAGGTTACCGGGTAATTGCCCCCAATAACTTGGCTCCATATTAACCCGCTCACGTACAGGTTGCATACCACAGTTTGACAACTCCACAGCTGCCATAGACAATGTATTTTCAAGCGCTTTTAAGTCTCTGTCTATACATAACAAAGAAATATGGTGCTCACCAAAGCCAATATCACCACTCATTGCCATATCTAAAGCTTGAGAAATCTCAGCAATTTGAGAAACCGCCTTATCTTGAGCTTGAATCATTCGGTTCTGCTGCAACTGCATTTTATTAATAGCAATTGTTCGGTTTGAGAACCTAAAGCTCTGAGTCATAACAAACTCAAAGGGCATTTGTAAAAAACCATCAAATACTCCAGCCGAAGTACTAGGCCCATACTCAAGTACACTTACTATACCAGCAAATTTTTTACCTTTTGGCCCCCTTGATTCAATCGAACGAGAACCAAAAAACAATCTATTCGTAGGCAAATATTCATCTAAAGAATTTCTTGGAACCATCATCGGACTTGAATCGCCACAATTTATAATCGTTCCTAGAAATTCACTTATTTCACAAAAAACGCCGTCTTTAGTTTTCTTTATACCAAGTAGCTCTGTATCATAGTCGCGCAATGTATTAATTACCCTAGTAGTCATTTCTTGCATGCTTTCATGCATCTCGCGCATATCATTTTCCCAAGCTACCTTATTTGATTTCTGGCGAATTTTGGTAAATATATACTCAACTATAGCAGCGCCTTCTTTATCTGGTTCATATAGAATACTAACGTATAGTTCATTGAAATATGAATCAGAAGAAGAATTTTTTGCTTGCCATTCACCCTCTAAATAACTAATAAAATCTTTGGAAGTTTTAACAGTAGGATCAATGCTGTACTCACTATTTCTTTGCATTACAGCTTTACGACGACGAACTGTATGAAAATATAAAGTAACATTACCAGAAGCCATATTCTTTAGGAGAGAATTTCTGATGTTTTTACGAATATCCAAATCACTATCATCGGCTGTTTCAAATGAGAACCCACCAACCTTAATCACTTGCAATAGGCCATTGTTTTTAGTCAAGATAGTATTTTTATCCCAATGACCTTTGTATGGGATAAAATGAGCTACAGGCTTTTCTCGTTTTGCGTACTGCTCTTTAGCCGCAGCAGTTTTGGATAATTTGAACATAAAACTTTATACTCTAAATACTATAGGAGTTAGCTCCATAATATGATTTATTAGGGCATTGATTACACTTTCCAGCATAATTCAAATACAACTCCATAAATCTAGGCTCTTTAAAACAAAGAAGGTATCCTATCAAATGGACCACAGCGGCAATAAAAATTATGTAAACGCTTGATTTTTGAATAAAAATAGTAACAGAAACCATCATATTAAGCATGGCATATTGGATACTAACTCCAAAAATCATTGATGGTCTCGTTAAACCGACAAATAAAGGATCTGTAGAGAGTTGTCCTGACATGATTTACTCCTTTTGAAAATTATTCGTTAAAATTACGCATTAAATAGCATCACAATTTAAGTTTAATTTGATACTTAGTATAATGCATACCTGCCTAGTCTAATTGAATTAGACTAGGCAAATCAAACCTATAATATTAAAGAAGGAAATAATTTCTTAAGAAGGGGGTAATGAAGCACCATCTTGCTCCAATAACGCCAGTTTTGCTTTGTATTTGTAACGCCAGTTTGATATGAGGAGCAAATATTTTTGGTAAAAATTAGCTTTGAGCTTAAAGGCTCAAAAAATCTTATAACAACTCTATAGCAAAAGGGATTGAATTTACAGTAAAACGTATTGAATTAGATAATTAACCTAAGAAACCTGGATAAGAGATCAGTGGGTTATTAGTCAACATAGTTTCATACTGTAAATTCATCAAGAGCAAACACCAGTTATCCCGGGCTTGCAAGTCATCCTGAATTTATTGGACTGCATGCCTTCGCCCCCCTGGTCTAATGAGATAGAAGAAGATACAGGATCAAGCACGGGAACCTAAGTATTAATCTTGCTGAATTTGATTGAAGCTTGCGTCTGTTTCTTGGCCTAGCATCTTATGAGGTAAGAAGATCCTTGGCCAAAGGCGTAAGCCAGCCAAGTTTTAGATGACTTGCCCTGGCATAATTTCTTCTTACCAGGAGAATAAGCGATTAAACTCTTAGCGATAAAATTATAATATAATAAATCAGTTGTGATGATCTCCAAGGATCTTGATAAACATCTCTTCAACTTCTCCAAGACTCTGCTCAACGCTTTCTGAACTTACGCCGTACTTTTCACCCAAATTTTGTATATCTTCATTATCTGTCTTAGCTTTTCTTGTTTCATTCAAAGCTTCTTTTACAAAGGCTTTATCTTGCAACAAAAGGCCAATTGTCTTAGGAGTCAACATACAATGTACTAGGAAGTCTAGAGCTTCTTCTGAAATTTCATCAGATTTTTTTTGCGCGCTTTGTTTGGTTTTTTGATTCTTACCTTTTTTTTTAGACATCCCTTTCCCCAATTTTAAAATTTAGTAAAAAGACTTCTCTGCTTTCATCACTAAATACCTAGAAAAAAACAGAAAACAGACTTAATTTTATTTAAAATCTTTATCACTTATCACAACTTCAGTCAAAGTAACGCCAATTTTTTCATCCACTATGACTATCTCACCCTTGGCAACCTTTTTATTGTTCACGTAAACATCTATTGGTTCTCCAACTGTACGTTCAAGCTCAATAACGGCTCCTTTCCCGAGTTTTAGTATGTTACTAAGAGACATTGTGGCAACTCCGAGCACAACCGAAACTTGAACTGGAACATCATAAAGAGCTTCCAACGTTAATTCTATATTATCATCACTAGCTTTCTTGTCAGCCATATTTTACCTATTTGTCGTACTTTTTAGTTGCTCTATTATCTTATCTATTTCAGCTGAAAGCTGTTCTTGATTGTATTCAAGCCTTGTATCTAGCCATTCCAAACTACAATCATCTTTATTCAACTTATCGTCCTGAATGATTTGAAAATTATCTTTAAATCTACTAGGAATTTCATCCGATTGCAAAACTTCTGTGCAGAAAGCATAGCGATCTGGGTGAATAGTCAAAGTAATTAAACCTTCCTTATAGAAATTTTTTAGCTTCTCAAACAAACCATGTCTAATAATTTCCTGAAAATCAGCAGGTAATATTAGATGTAGTTTCTTTGCAATGCCCGCAATAGCTTCTGCTGATACTTTAGCAATTTGCGAGTCAATTTCTACTGCAGGAACAATACTCTGTAATTTTTCTTTAAATAAATCAGCAAACTTATTCTCTGAAGTAAGCTCTTCTAGTTGCTTTTCATAATTAAGCTTCGCCTCATCGTAACCTTTTGCAAAAGCTTCTTGTTTAACAAAATCTATGTCAATGGACTCTTTCCCACTCTCAGGATGCATGTTAATACTTTCTGAAGATTCGTCAATGCTTTTCTTACTTTCTAGATCATTATTAGTTGAATTATCTTCAACTATTTTAATAAGATGTTCAGTAACCACCTCATTAATAAGTTTATCAACTTCCGATTCTTCATTATAAAAAGTAGAATTTACTACTGCCGATTTTGGCAGATCTTCCAATTCAAATTTTTCATGCTTTGACATAAAAAAAACCTACATAATCGTTTGAGTTTAGTTAGCATACTCTTTATTTTTTCTTTTAACAACCATTGCTCATAATCCAGATTGGTATTGTAAGCACGAAATACAATAACATTTGCAGTATTTCAAACAGTTTATATCCAAATGTTTCCTTGACTGCACGCAGCACATAAGGCTACTGAATTTACTTGGCAATATTAAAAACAAAGCTTTTAAAGACAAGTGAATTCTAGCAAAATAACTATAACCTCAAGTCACAAACTCATCATCGTTGCTATTCAATGCTACATCAATCTCACCAGCTTCTATAAGCTTCTTAGCTACGGCAACAACATCTCCTCTTGCAGCGTCCACATCTTTTACTCTAACAGATCCTAGCGCCATTAAATCTTCTTCTATGATCTTAGCTGCTCTTTGAGACATGCTAGAGAAAAGTACATTTTTAACCTCATCAGGAGCCCCTTTAAGCGCCAAAGTAAGTCTAGATTTTTCAACATCACGAAGTAATCGTTGTATACCTTTAGAATCAATTTTAATAAGGTCATCGAAAGTAAACATCATATCTTTTATTTTTGCAGCAGCATCTGGGAGATTTGCTTCAAGCATAGTCATAAACTTACTTTCACTATTTCGATCCAAATTGTTAAATATTTCAGCAAGCATCTCAAAGCTATCATATTTCTGAGTTTTGCCTACACTACTAATAAATTCTGCTCGTAAAATTCTTTCCACTCTTTCAAGTACTTCTTTTTTGACACTACCTATACTTAAAATTCTTGAAATGATCTCAAACGCAAAACCATCTGGCAAATTGCTCAAAACCTTAGCTGCATGATCAGGAGAAATTTTCGAAAGAACCAGAGCGGCTGTTTGCGGATGCTCATTTCTAAAATACAGAGCCAACAACTCTTCATTAACGTTAGCTAGTTTTTCCCAAGTATTTCTCCCCTGTGGACCTCGAATTTCATCCATAAGTGCACTAACACGATCTTTATCTAGTATTTTCTCTAATAAACGCTCTGTGCTGTGAAGATTCCCAAGAAACATCGAGTCACCAGTCAAGCCACCAGCTAACTGATCCATAACTGAATCTATTACCTCAGGACTAACCGCTCCCAGGTGAGACATAGCATGAGATATATCAGTAATCTCATCTTCTGACATTAAGGAAAAAATTCTAGTAGCGTTTTCGTCAGACAATGATAATAATACTATCGCTACTTTTTGCGATCCCGTTAATTTTTCAATATCTTTAGCTGTAACTCCCATTAATTTTCCTCATTAAGCCATTTTCTTAAAACATTTACTAAGTCTTGAGGGCTAGCCTCTGCAATATCATTAACTTTCTTAATTGGGCTAGAACCATTAGATGCTGCCGGAGCCTCCCCCTCAGCCGGCCCAGAAATGATGGCACTACGAATACCGTCAGGCCCTACTGACCCAAGACCAGCTTCACCAGATCCAAAACCATCTAGTGCAAACTCACCATCATCGCCAGCACCACTCCCTATCTTTCTAACTTCAAAAGCCTTTAAAGCAATAGGCCTTATAACCGTAATTAATATTAATAATACAACTATAGCAAAAATCAAAGTTTGAAATAAGTTTGGTAATTCTTCCTTAATCCAATCAGTCTCTTCATCTAATTGACCAAATTCGGCTGCAAACTTCATATTTACGACTTCAATTTTATCACTACGATCCTCATTAAATCCAACTGCAACTTTAATTAAATTAGCAATTTTATCTAAATCCTCTTGCGACCGAGGAGCATAAATTTGCTCGCCAGTTTCTGCATTAGTGGTATATACTCCATCTACAAGAATACCTATAGACATTTTTGTAATAAGACCGGATTCTGAAATGTGATTCTTAACCGTTTTTGAAATTTCGTAGTTAGTTGTTTGATCACTTTTTTCAATAATGGCAAACTTATTAGCTGCCGAATCACCGCTACCTCCACCAGGTATATTATTGGCAACTGAAGCATCTTGACCGGCCCCATTGGCAACTGGTGTTTGCTCTTTTTCATCAATTGACTGAACTGACCTAACTACAGAACCATCTGGATCGTATACTTCAGAATTAATGACCGTACGATCAAAGTTCATCTCTAAAGCAACTTGAGCTTTTACTTTACCAGGGCCAAGACTCCTTGTAAGTAACTCTTCTATAACACTACGCAACCTATTTTCACTTGTTATCCTGATTTCATCATTTTTCCCACCAGCAAAATCCGCTGACTCTTCTGACGAACCAATCTTTAAAGCAACTCCTTTCGTATCAACAATTGTAACGCTCTTCATTTCTAAACCAGGAACGGAAGTCACAACTAGGTGACTAATCGCATCGATTTCGGATTTACCAAGTCTTTTGCTACCACGAAACTTTAGTACTACAGAGGCGCGCGGCTCCATCCTTTCCTTAGAAAAAATTTCGCGCTGCGGCATTACAAGATGAACTCTCGCCCTTTCAACCTGTTCAAATGCAGAAATAGTTCTGCTTAATTCTCCCTCTAAGGCTCGAATCAGTTTAACGTTTTGTGAAAAATTAGTCGCTCCAATACTGTCTTCTTTGTCAAAAATCTCATAGCCAACGACTGAACCACTAGAAGGTAATCCTTGCTGAGCCAAAGCAATCCTAGCGTTAACCACTTGAGATTTATGTACTCTTATTATACTACCATCACCCGCGGCAACATAGTGTATCTTACGATTTTCGAGTTCCTGAACTATTTTACCACT
The DNA here is from genome assembly GCA_945865485.1 of Rickettsia typhi. Lineage (GTDB taxonomy): Bacteria > Pseudomonadota > Alphaproteobacteria > Rickettsiales > Rickettsiaceae > Megaera_A > Megaera_A venefica. The sequence continues at coordinate 28,193 of CAMBEC010000012.1, read as the reverse complement.
ATCCTGGAGATCGAGATCAGAATACAGCACAGACATTTCATTGTCACCAATTCTAGAGACGAAAATGATAAATAAAATTAAGAACGTAAGTATTGTTATAGCGGTGGCGGCAAGCCTTATTGGGCTCATCTCCTTAAAAAACTGAATTATGACCTGCATCTAACTAAATAGTTTAAGTTACAAAATATTAAGCACTATTAATACTCAAAGCACTATTAATACTCACTTTATCCAAAAAGTCAACGGATTAGGATGAGAAGAACCTTCCAACAAAAATTGTAAAGCAACAATACTCCTAACCACAAACCACACGAATACAACCATGTATAAAATAGGCCCAATAAAAATTAAAGTTGTAATCATTGCAACAAAAATTCCAAGTAAACCAAAGCCAAAAGTTCTAAACGCGAAAATATAGTGGCTACGCCACCTATTATCATCATGATTCATGTTTGCAAAAGCAAAAACTACACCTATTACGGGTAAAATAGGAATAATTATCCCCCCTAAATATAATATATACACAAGAATCAGGTTCTTTTTTCCTGGTTCAAGGTATCGTTTAATCTCATCATTCATAAATCAATCTACTATTTTAAACTCTTTATTACCGCACCAAGTATACTGCCATGCTTTATATATTCTACTTCGTTATCAGTATACACCTGTAATGTTGCGTCTACAGTTTCATTATTACCACCGGCTTTTTTTATCAAACACTTAAGTGGATGATACGGCTTAATATCGTCTGTAATACCCAAAATACTAATTTCTTCATTACCTTTCAAGCCTAAACTTTTCCATGTTACTCCTGAGTTAAAAGAAATAGGTAACACACCCATTCCAACTAAATTTGAACGATGAATACGTTCAAAAGTTTCCGCTACTACGGCTTTTACACCTAATAAACTAGTTCCTTTTGCAGCCCAATCACGAGAAGATCCTGTACCATATTCTTTACCGGCAAAAATCACAAGTGGAACTGATTTCTTTTTATATTCCATAGCTGCATCATAAATACTCATCTGTTGACCGGTCAGGTGATTAATAGTTACTCCTCCTTCAACTCCAGCACATAATAAGTTTTTAATTCTTACATTGGCAAAGGTACCACGCATCATAACTTCATGATTTCCCCGCCTTGAACCGTAAGAATTAAACCCAGCCGGTGAAACTCCATGACTCATTAAAAACTGCGCAGCTGGACTTGTTTTGCTTATCGAGCCTGCCGGTGATATATGATCTGTTGTTATTGAATCGCCAAATAATGCAAGGACCCTAGCATTTTTAATGTCATTAAGCGCTACTTTTGGCTTAGCTATATCGACAAAATACGGAGGGTTGTTTATATAGGTAGATGGCTTCCAATCATACGTTTGGCTTTCAATAGCCTGAATATTTTGCCAGTTTTTATCCCCACGAAATACGTCTTTATATTTTGAAGAAAACATAGAAGGAGTAACACAAGAACTCATATACGCCTTTATTTCTTCTTGAGTAGGCCAAATATCTTTTAGGAAAACTTTTTGTCCAGTAGCCGTAGTAGCAATCGGATCCTTATCCAAATCTATATCAACACTACCAGCTATTGCATAGGCAACAACTAGAGGAGGAGAAGCAAGATAATTAGCTCTAACAAAAGGATGAATTCTACCTTCAAAATTCCTATTTCCTGAAAGTACCGAAGCTACTGCTAACTCACTATCTTTAATTACTTTCTCAATTTCTGACTCCAATGGTCCAGAATTACCAATACATGTTGTGCAACCATAGCCAACTAGGTTAAACCCTAAATTATCTAGATATCTATCTAATCCGCTTTTGCTCAAATATTCTGTAACTACTTGTGAACCAGGAGCTAGAGAAGTTTTTACCCATGGTTTTGATTTTATACCTAGTTTGCTAGCTTTTTCAGCAACAATACCCGCCGCTATCATCACAGATGGGTTAGATGTATTGGTGCAACTTGTAATCGCTGCTATCACAACATCACCATGACCAATAGAGTAATCTCCATTACCTACTTTATGTTTTTGATTTATATCTGCATTTGCTACAAAAGTTGGCAATGCTTCAATAAAGTTGTTTTTCATATCTGAAAGCTTAACTCGATCTTGAGGGCGCCTTGGGCCAGCAAGCGAAGGTTCCAAATTATCCATATTTAACTCAATAACATCAGTATACACCGCTTGGTGATCTTCTCTCCACATCCCCTGAAGCTTTGCATACTCTTCTACTAGTTTAACTTTATGTTTATCGCGCCCTGTAAGCGTTAAATACTTTAAAGTTTCATCATCTACAGGAAAAAATCCGCATGTAGCACCATATTCAGGAGCCATGTTTGACACTGTCGCTCTATCTGCTAAAGATAAGGAGTCAAGACCTGGGCCAAAAAACTCAACAAATTTACCCACTACTCCCTTTTTACGTAATATTTCAGTTACCGTGAGAACTAAATCAGTTGCTGTTATGTTCTTAGCAACTTTGCCTGTTAGCTTGAATCCGATAACCTCCGGAAGAATCATAGGTAATGGCTGACCAAGCATTGCCGCTTCTGCTTCAATTCCACCAACTCCCCACCCCAGAACCGAAAGAGCATTAACCATTGTTGTATGGCTATCTGTCCCAACTAGAGTATCGGGATAAGCAAAATTTCCCTTTTCGGTTTCTTCCACATGAACTACTTGCGCCAAACATTCTAGATTTACTTGATGACAAATACCAGTTCCAGGCGGAACCACTCTAAAGTTTTTAAAGCTCTTTTGCCCCCATTTTAGAAATTCATAACGCTCATTATTGCGCTCGAACTCTTTTTGAACGTTCTGAGCAAAAGAGTCATTCTTACCGTAAGAATCAACTTGAACAGAATGATCAATTACCAAATCTACTGGAATTAGTGGGTTTATTTTTAACGGATCCCCTCCTAACACCTGCATAGCATCACGCATTGAAGCAAGATCAACTATTGCCGGAACTCCTGTAAAATCTTGCATTAAGACTCTAGCTGGCAGGTAATTTATTTCATCTTCCGAAGTTTTATTTTGAAGCCATGCTTTAAATGATTTTATAGAGTCACCATAGCCGTGCCTTAGAACATTTTCTGCCAGCACTCTAAGACAATAAGGTAATTTTTCTAGTGCAAAACCACTATCTGAGGCCGCTTTCTTTACATCGAACATGTTGTATTCGACGTTATCTAATTTAATTCGCTTAGCATATTTTGAATTAAAATCTATAGCCATAATAAAAACCCCTCTAAATAAAATTTACACACGACTTATACCAAATCCCAGGCTAAATGAGACAAATGAATTTCAGGATGATCTTGCGCAGCCTATATTTATTAGGTGAGCACAAAGGAGATCCACAAAATTCGTTGTGTCATTTAAATAATGGGACTTAGGTATTAATAGTCCGTATTTCTTTGACTATGTACATCAATGATGTTAATTAAACTGAAACACAACAACAAGAAGATTCGTTGTTTTTGTCTATAAATTTGTTACTAATAGTTTTATAAACACTTGAATTTTATGCTATCACTACACTCTCTAGGATTTTCTATCAACGAAAATGAACTCTTTAGAGGCGTTTCAATGAGTTTTCTTCCTTCCTCTATTGTTTACTTAAAAGGAAGAAACGGAGCAGGAAAATCATCTCTATTAAGGATGCTTGCTGACATTCAACAACCTAGTTCAGGCAAAATAACTTTTAGCAAAGATTCATTACCACTTGCAATGCTAAAAAAACCTTATTGTACTTACATTGGACACCGCTATGCAATAAAACCCGAATTAACCGTATTTGAAAATATAAGCTTTTGGTCAAAACTGTATAATTCAGAAATTCTAATTGATGCAGCAATAATGTATTTTGGTTTACAAAATATTTTAAGCACGCGGTGCCTAGAGCTTTCAGCAGGAAACCAAAAAAAAGTAGCTCTTGCTAGATTAATTGCCTGCCAGTCCAAGTTATGGCTTCTTGATGAGGTTGACTCTAACTTAGATGATGAAGCTAAAAAGAAACTTATGCATCTTATTATTTCACACGCAGATAATGGCGGAATAGCCTTCCTCGCAAGCCATGACGAACCGGAAATAAAAACTGCACAAATTATTGATTTAAATGATTATTATAATAACAATATTGAATAACAAAAATTTTCTACCCCCTTTTAAACAATAGGAGGGTCGCCATATTTGTTTGGACCAGGAGTGCCTTTAAAAAAGAACAGCCCTATAAATAAAATTTGTGCAAGAGGTACAAAAAATAAAATTAATTGCCACCATCCACTAGAGTTTAGATCATGAAATCTTCTTGCTGTTATGGCAAAATCATTAACAAATAAAAACAATGAAAATATAGCAAATACAAAGCTAAGATTATCATAATCCTCTCTAGCTTGATATAAGTAATGAGTTGTTATAAATACAACCAATAAAAAAATAGTAAAAAATACATATTCTTTTCTAGAACATCTTCCATCAAATCTAAGATAATTTTTTGTACAACTATTTAAGAGTGTTTTTAACATTATTCCAGAGTATAAATAAATTCATCAACACCCATAAGTTCTAAATCTCTAACTGCTATTTTTGCACCTAAATCAGTATTAAACTCTTCTTTAAACCCATCGACGACGCAAGCTAAAGTTTCTGTTGGACTAAATATTTTAGATATAACATGTTTAGGATAAGCTAAAACGAATGCACCCGCAGCCAATGAAGGAGCTTCTAAAACAGGAACAAATTTACATTTAAGAAAATTAATTCCTATATTCCAAGACATCTCAGTATGGTCTTTAATGGAAGCTATCAAACTTTTATTTACAACAATATTTTTTATATCAACTCCATTAGCTTTAGCATCTTTCAATACTTGTTTCAAAACTGGAGCATAGTAATCTTTCCTTGTTAGACCGCCAACATTTTTTAAAGTAATATACATATCTTTAACTACATTATTTTGCATAGCCTTAGCGAAATACCCCTCACCAGTCAGTGTAATTAAATTTCCCGAGACGTCAAGAGACTTTAGATGAGGAAGGCTACCATTTCCCAAATAATGGGCAAGCAATTTAGCACCATCGTCTCTTATTTGGTTATTACTCAGGTTGATGTTTACAACGCTTTGTACTGTTTTTATTGTACTCAGATAAGGTTGCCAATTACTTGGATTATACAAAGTTTGATACTGCAGACAAGTGATCCCATATATCATAGATTCAACAGCCACATTTCCGAGTTTATTATTAGATAAATTGATAATATCAAGATTAAAGTTAAAATCTCTTAATACGTAAAACAGGTTACCTGCATCCTTATCATGCATATCTGTTCTGCCTAGATTAATAGCTTTTACGTATAATGGGCCATCGACGCCACCAGCTCCGTGGTAAAGAGCGTTGCTGCCCCAGCAGTCACCTGATTTTTTTCTACAAAAAGCTATAATATCGTCAATAGGCCCACTGTCCCCATAAACATTTTTACTTGTATTACCTGGTGATCCTAATACTTCTGCAGGAGCATATTGTTTGCCAAGTCCCTGGGAATTACCATTACCTGTGTATGTTGCGGAACTAGCGCTATTCTGATTATCACTTCCTCCAGAATTGTAATTTTGCCCTCTATCGGTGTGCGATTCTCCTCCACGCCTGCTACTACCCGAATAACTATTACCCCCAGCATTGCTACTACTAGGGGTGCTTCTACCATTAATTGTAATTGAGTTGTAATTTTTACTCATTAGTTTTTGCAAACCTCTTAATTAAACTTTAAGTGCAGATTACATTGCATAATGTAACTATAGATAGAGATTATTTGCTCGACGTAAAAAAGTCAACCGTAGATTATACAGATATGCATATAGGAAAAATCATATATAGATATGCACATTGAAGTAATAAATGCTATAATGGCTAATGAAATTGAATCACTCTTAATCCAAAACTAGCGTTTAAAATGAAAATATTATTGTCTCAGGAATTCCTTATTCAAAACAAAGTATATAACCTAATAAAATACTCTGTTTTATTTTTTGGTTTTTGTATATTCAGCCTGACACTGATTAACTCCCACGATGACGTACAAAAATTTGGGGCGATATTTTCTCTGGTTTGCATCCCGTTATGTTTTTTGGGTTTGACGAATAACTTAATCAAAACAGATATTGAAGATGGTAGCCTTGAGTATCTATTAATAACTTCTTCAGCCCAAAAAATAGTTTTATCTAAGTTTCTTGTACTAAGCCTCATTACGCTATTTTGTTTTGTTTTAGTGAGCCCATTATTAGCTATTTTTTTTAATTTACAATTCTATCAAGTTGTTATTCTGTTATTAACATCTTTATTACTTATAACTCTCAGCTCAGCATTAATAGTACTAATAGCATCGATACAAGGATATTTTCGTTCTAATACTAATTTTTTTGCTATTTTAGTTATGCCCTTGATCCTGCCTAATATAATTCTTGCTGGAATTCTTACTCAAAATCTACAAGAAACTCATTTACTCGTAATAATGCTTGGTATAAATTTAGTAATTATTCCTCCAACACTTTATCTCTCAAGTTACCTTATTGATAATATTTACAACATCTGATTTAGAAACACTCCTCTGCATAGGTAAAAAGTTTGTTACAACGAGATCAATACATTAAGATTGATCTAAACTGGTGTTTATATAATTAACCTATGTCAATAAATTCATGTTAGATATATTCCTTAGCAAACTAAAGTTTTTGCTTAAAAGCCCGATGCTACTTTTTGTCTATGGTATTATTAGTAAATGGTACATTATGGTCATGGTTTCGGCTATTATTGTTGCTTATTGGGTGCTTCAAGGCCTGACCCAAGCTGGGGTGCTTCAAGCAGCTGAAGAAGTTGTATCTAAAGCCCTAAGTGACACAAAATCTGTCGCTAGATATTGCGTTCCAAAAATCACAAGGCTTGAAGATTTTTGGGAATGCCTCCAAAGCCCGCCTAAGTACGAAGCAACTCCTGACGAAATTCATCTGGAAAAAACCGTAAAAAATTTGCTAGATTTTGAAAACTATGACCAAACAAAAGACCCTTATGCAGACAAAGATTCCAATGGATCTTTCTAAAGAACGTATTTTTTATACTAGTAGGGATAACTTTTTTCTGAGCAAACCGAGCTAAATTATTGCCAATGCCAGATATCTCAAGTTATAATGACCATCAATCTAATTTAAATTTAAGATAAGCTATGTCAGAAGATATTTTGCCAGACGATCCAGATAAGACCACAAGAAGGGATTTTATGACTTTAGCCGCGACCGGTATGACTGCAGTTGGAGCAGCCTGCGCTGCTTGGCCTCTTATAGACTCATTAAATCCATCAGCAGATGTCTTGGCTATGTCAGCTATAGAAGTTGATATTTCTAAAGTAGAGCCAGGTCAAACTATGACCGTTAAATGGCGAGGAAAACCTGTTTTTATAACAAATAGAACTGAAGCCGAAATTCAAGAAGTTGTAAACACTCCTTTAAAGGATTTAGTTGATCCAGAACCAGACTCCGCACGGGTTAAGGATGGTCATGCGAAATGGTTGGTTACTATTGGTATATGCACACATCTTGGTTGCGTCCCTTTGTCAAATAAAGGTGATTTTCAAGGATGGTTTTGCCCTTGTCATGGATCTCACTACGACAAGTCGGGCAGGGTCAGAAAAGGACCGGCTCCTCTAAACTTAGCTGTGCCTCCTTATGAGTTTTTATCAGATACTAAAATAAAAATTGGCTGATTATGAATAATAACAAACTAAATAGCCCCTCTAGTAAATCAACTGGAATTATCGCGTGGATTGACTACAGACTTCCCATCTTTTCTTGGATGTCTCACTTTGCAGTATATAAAACCCCTAAAAACCTAAGCTATCTTTGGAGCTTAGGCTCAATTGCTGGAATAGCTTTATTAATTCAGATTATCACAGGGATTATACTTGCAATGCATTATACGCCCCACGTTGATCATGCATTCGATAGTGTTGAGAAAATAATGCGCAATGTCAACTATGGTTGGTTATTACGCTATATGCACGCCGTAGGAGCTTCGATGTTTTTTGTTGCCGTATATCTACATATTTTCAGAGGTATATATTACGGATCGTATAAAGAGCCTAGAGAGCTTTTGTGGATGATTGGTCTAGTTATATTTTTAACTATGATGGCAACTGCATTCATGGGGTATGTACTTCCATGGGGTCAAATGAGCTATTGGGGTGCAACGGTAATTACGAATCTTTTTTCCGCTATTCCCATAGTTGGAGAAAGTATAGTTACATGGCTTTGGGGCGGTTTTTCTGTAGATAACCCTACTCTTAATAGGTTTTTCTCCCTGCATTATTTACTTCCATTTGTTATTGTTGGACTCGTTATATTGCATATTTGGTCACTACACACGCATGGATCCAATAACCCTACAGGCGTAAAGTTGAAAAAAGAAGATATGATTCCTTTTCATCCTTATTACACCATCAAAGATTTCTTTGGTTTTGGAATTTACTTCCTAATATTTGCTTATTTTATATTCTATAAACCTAATTTGCTTGGTCACCCTGATAATTATACGCCGGCGAACCCTTTAGTAACACCAGCACACATAGTCCCAGAGTGGTATTTTTTACCATTTTATGCAATACTTAGGGCTGTACCTTCTAAACTTGGCGGGGTGTTGTTAATGTTCGGTAGTATCCTAATTTTATTTGTACTACCATGGCTTGACAGATCAAAAGTTCGGAGCGCAAACTACAGGCCTCTATACAAATGGGCTTTTTGGCTTTTCGTAATTGACTGCCTTGTTCTAGGGTATGTTGGAGGTAAGCCAGCTGAAGAACCTTATTTAACGGTCAGTAGGATTGCAGCTACATATTATTTTTTTCATTTTTTAATTATCATACCTACTATCGCGAAATTTGAAAAACCCCTCCCTCTCCCACATAATGTAGAAGAAGAGGAAAAAATGCATAAAGATGATATAATTTAATAATTAGATATGAAAATGTATAAAATAATATCCCCACTTCTTGCTAGTATATTGGTAATTTTCATGATTCCAAGCGCCTTTGCGTCCTCTGGTGCACAAGAGCCAAAACAACTAGTTTGGCCATTCGAAGGCATTTTTGGAACATTTGATCGCCAGGCAGCTCAAAGGGGAGCTCAGGTATATCTCGAGGTTTGCTCAGCTTGCCATGGATTGAACCATCTTTACTACAGAAATCTTAAAGATTTAGGCTTTGCTGATGCTGAGATCAAAGAAATAGCTGCCAAAAAAGATGTTAAAGACGGACCAAACGACATGGGAGAAATGTTTGATCGCCCAGCAACACCGTCTGACAGATTTGTATCACCTTATCCTAATTCAGAAGCTGCAAGAGCTGCAAATAATGGAGCTTTCCCTGTTGATTTATCCTTGATTGTCAAAGCAAGAGAAGATGGAGCAAACTATATATATTCCTTACTCACTGGTTATCAAGAACCACCTTCGCACTTTACAATGATGCCTGGTTTAAATTATAACCCCTATTTTGAAGGCGGACAGATATCAATGCCTGCTCCACTTTCTGCCGATCAAGTTACCTTTATGGACGGAACTTCAGCCACGGTTGACCAAATGGCTCGTGACGTTACCATCTTCTTACAATGGGCAGCAGAACCAGAAATGGAGCATCGTAAATCCATGGGATTAAAGGTAATGATCTTTCTATCAGTCTTCACTATATTCTTTTTTATTGCTAAAAAGAGAGTTTGGAAAGACGTTAAGTAGGCATTAGCACATCTACCTAAACTTCATTGGTCTGTGTTTTGCCCTAAGCCCAAAACCCACCGGCACAACACAAGATCATACCAGGCTAAGCCCGGTATGATCTTGTGAGTTCTCAGGATAAAATTACCCGGAACTTATTTCCATTAATGTCCAAATAAAATTAAGTATTTTGCGCTTGATTAAAGCAAAGACCTTGTAGTCTTAAGCAGTCATCCTGAGCTTGACTCAGGATCTCCTTTTGTTACCTGATATGTTGTATAAAATTCAGAATGACTCATTTTTCCCATCTGAATTATTTCTCTAATTCATCAATAATAGACCATAGCTTCAATAACGCCTCATTTCTTGCTCGCATTGAAGCAAAAGTACTTTGTTTTTTCTCGTCTACTATATGACTTACAAATATTACTTTTTTATCTCCCTTCTCTATGTATCCTACAAACCAACCTTGTTGCTTATCTGTTTTATTACCATTAATATCCAATTTGGCTCCATTACCTGTTTTTCCGTACAGCTTCCATCCTCCAGGAAGTTCTTGAATGTACATTATATTTTTTGTTTTTTGATAACTCGCATTGCTTATAGGAAGCTTATGCTCCACCAGGCGCGTTAGAAATTTTATATACTCCTCAGGTGAGATTTTAAGGGAACTTGAAATCCACGAGCTAGTTAAGCCTGCTGAGACGTCCATATTTCCATAAGAAAATTTATTTATATAGTCCTGAAATTTTTCCATACCAAGCTTGCTGGTTAAGATATTGGAGTACCAAAGACAGGTATCTCTCATCCAGGTACGAGGATTGTGATTAACTTTGCAAACATTGGTGTATGGATCTACTCCTGATGGAATAGACCATGTTGGAAATTCTTCATCTTTAAGGATTCCAGAGTCAAAACCTATAAGACTTAATATAACCTTGAATGTAGATTGAGGGCAGTAAGCAGTTACGCAATCTCCTTCTCTTTTTAAAATTTTACCATTATGTTCAGCAATAAAACAATTTTCTGATGCGTAAGTGGATAGAGAAAATAATGCTATAACGAAAGGAACAAGGATAATATTAGAAAATCTAAACATGATAAGTATTTTTGGTTAAAGAAAAATCACTTATATATCACGATTAATTAAAGGTCAAGGCAAGTGATTTTAATACACTTAACAATTATAGTGAAGTATTATAGTACAGCAAAATGTCATGATTGATGAGGCTTAGATTGATCTTTAGTCATACCGGTTGAGCCAGTATCTATATGGCAGCAGAAGGAGATCCTGAATCAAGTTCAGAATCTCCTCTAATCCTTTTTTGCACGGGAAGGAGCCAGATCAAGCAGCTCTTACCCTACCGCCACCACCACTTGATTTCCTTTTTCCGCCACCGTTACCGTTGCCTCCACCACTACGAAACGGCTTCTTGAAGCCAAAAGATCTTTTTTCAGAACCATTTTTCTTAGCTCCACTTCTTTTTGAGGCTTCCATAGCTGGAGCATCTGGGTTTATTAAGCGGTTAATAGCATTCCATTTCATTCTATCACCAGGAGTTACAAAACACAGAGCCTCACCTTCGGCCCCTGCTCTAGCAGTTCTTCCTATTCTGTGAATATAATCTTCAGGACATTGTGGAAGATCAAAATTAATCACATGCTCAATATGGGGAATATCTAGACCACGTGCCGCTATATCAGTAGCCACTAGGATACGGTATTTACTATTTCTAAATCCTCTAATTACAGTTTCACGCTTACTATGGCGCAAATCACCGTGGATCGCATCTGTTTGATGATTCTCTCCCCTAAGTCTTTTTGCCATTTTTTCTGCACCAAACTTAGTTTTGACAAAGATAATAATCGAGCCAGTACGCTGCTGAAGTTGATTCAAAAGTTGTGGGTATTTTTCTTCTTCAGATAGATGTACAATATCCTGCTTTATTTTTGGAGCTGGAACTGAGGTAGAGCCCATTGATATACGCTCTGGCTGATTCAAATATGAATCAGCTATTTTAATGATGTTTTTTGGTAAAGTAGCTGAAAATAACAATGTTTGACGTTGCTTAGGCAGGTGTTTTATTATTCTTTCTATCTGTATAGAAAAACCCATATCTAGCATTCTATCTGTTTCATCAAGTACTAAAAAACTAGTTTGACTAAAATTTAAATTACCACGCTCTAAATGATCATTAATACGTCCAGGAGTACCAACAAATAGCCTTGGCCTCATCCGCAATTGCTGCATTTGTTTCATCATTGAATCCCCGCCGATAAGTAGGGTCGTCTTAATTGGAGAGTTTCTGCCTAGTAAGTCTTGTAATGCACTCATAACTTGAGCAGCAAGTTCTCTTGTTGGCGCTAGCACTAAAGCAGAACTTTTTTGATCAGATAATAGCTTAGCAATTAGTGGGATTCCAAAGGCACCGGTTTTACCTGTACCTGTTTGCGCCGATCCTAGTATATCTTTTCCGTTTAAAGCAATTGGAATTGTTGCAACCTGAATTGGGGTTGGAGTTTTGAAGTTAAGTCTGTCAAGTGATTGAACCAAAGTCTCTGGTAGTCCAAATGTATAAAAATTTTCCATATAATAATTCTTGTTTGAGAAAATAATTTTAGTTAAAAGAGTAAAAATTCTTTAACCAAAAATACTTTCATTGTTTAAATAGCTTTGCGATAAGTAACAAAACTTATAACAAATTTTTTCTTTGCTTAGTGCTTCTATTGATATTTTAAATGCCGAAAATAATGCTCTAAGCTTAATAATATAAGCAAGAGCAAGTTATCAAATGCACATAATCTATAATAAATTAAGTACTAATAATATTGTTCTTTTTGGTAAAGTATGCTTGGCTACATCTTTAACGAAGTTGCCCTATCAAAAAGAGTTATCGTCTTACAAACCTTAAAATTTAAGGTGTCTTTCGGTATACTCTTATTCAAGTGACTGCGATTAACTATAATGTTTAGTTAATCTTACATCTTCATTAATTAAGATGAGCTCTCTAGTTGTTTCTTTTAGAGCTGCATATGTAAAGAGTAGTAAAAAACTTGATTGGACTATACACTCTTTTATTAAAACAATCAAGCAAAGTTTTAACTTAACATGAATTAGCCAAAGATTATTGGGTATAAGCGCAGAAACTCTCTATAAATATTTACGAACAAAGAGTTAATAAATCATTTGAAATTTATACGCCCTTTTCCTATGTTCAATTATCTCTGGTTTTTCTTTTACATACGAAATGGTAGTTAGAGTGGTTTTCTCAATATAGTGTGCTATTAAAAATTTACATACAACAATTGCTCTTCTCAAATTGCTCTCCAATATATTTTATTCACCCTTAATCGGACTCTACTAAATAGCTTTAACAGAATTGGCGGCAACCCTATTTTCTGATGATATTACCTAAAAATTATGTTGTGTGTATTAGTTATTTGTATTACTTTCAAACTAACCTTAGGTTATCTTTTGCGCGGTAAAATTGGATTTTGATTGGGCGCTATTAGGCAATGCTATGGCACCTATATAATGTCAACAAAATGTGGGAACAAGCTAGGCATAAAATTCATAAAATATTGTAGTAATTTCATGTTATTATTTATTTCCTTATTAACTATATGCATCATTTCTAGAGCCGAAATAGATTTCTTTATTCCATGCATTCCTGATCTCCAGCAAAAATTTGGTTTATCATCCTTCATGGCACAATTATCCCTAAGTTTAAATTTTATAGGTTATTGCATAGGTATTTTATTATCCGGGATTTTAGGAGATAAATTTAATTATCGTACAATAATTTTATACCACTTATTATTTTTTATTTTAGCCACCCTACTTTGTGTCATTACCTCCAATTATAAATTTTTTCTATTGGGGCGTTTTATACAAGGTATTAGTATTGCTAGTCCAACAATATTAATTTATGCAATTTTAATTGAACATAGTAAATTTAACAATCGACTAAAGAAATTGGGTTATATTAATGGACTCCTGGCTTTATCTATGATTATCATTCCAACTATAGGCAGTCACTTAGGCTTATATTCTCACTGGAGATTAAATTTCTTTGTTCTATTATGTCTTAGCGTATTAGCCATGTTACTAAGCCACAAAACTATACAAAGTAATCGCAATTTAAATAATACTTCTTCTATATCTCTTAAATCTTATTTGCCGCTGTTAAAGTCACGAAAGATTCTGTTATTTATTGCGTCATTATGTTTTATGATAACTCCTTATTGGATTTTTATCAGTATGTCTTCTATTTATTATGTTAATGACTTGGGTTTGTCTCTTATTGAATACGTATATCATAAAGACATATTGGCAATAATATTTGGGCTGGTTAGTATAATGAATGGGTTACTTATAAAAAATTTGGGAGGCAAAAACTGTTTATTTTTAAGTATAGGATTATGTTTATTAAGCATTATCTGTTTGATCATGATAATATCATGGAATATTAATGAGCCAGTAATCATCACCAGCGCTATGGCAATATTAGCTTCGGGCGCAGCATTTTTAATAAATTTTTTATATGCAAATGCTTTGAGCATTACCGAACATAATATTGGCAAAATTTCAGCACTAATACATTCCGTACGCTTAATACTTACTTCTCTTTCTTTAAGCCTTGTCAGTAAATTATATTGTGGAAATTTTACAGTTATAGGTATTGCTCTTATCATTATGCTGTTTACAGGAATATTATTAGTAACATATTTATACAAATTAGATATTTTAAAAGGTGTGTAATGATTTGTTTCTATATTAGTACCCTACTAGATTCTTGAACTTGCCGGCTATTAAGTTATCACCTTGCTCCAACTTTTAATTGTTTTTATTCATCTATAAGTTAATATTGTATTTACCCTTGAATAAGGTAAACATAAATTTAGTCGATTTTTCATGAATATATTTGAGCAAAATATTATTAATATTTATGGAGAGGAAGGCAGAAATTGGCTTAAAAACTTGCCCTGGATGGTTAATAGTTTAGCAGCACAATATGATATATCAAATTTATCACCTGTTACCAATCTAACCTATAATTATGTGTTGGAAGGCTTTCAAGGCACTCAGCCAATTATTTTGAAATGTGGTTTAGATAGCTTGGGGATAAAGAGAGAAGCAGCCGCTCTAAAAGAGTTCTCGGGTACAGGTAGCGTTAAGCTTCTTGCAGAAGGAGAACAGATGTTATTGCTAAAGCGTATTATTCCTGGAGAATCGCTAAAAAGTTGTTGGCCAGATAAAGATAATGAAGCACTAAAAATAGTTATAGACATTATGTATAAGCTATATAACATCCCCTTACCCAAACCTCATATTTTTCCTACTATAATAGATTGGCTTACTGCTTTAGATCGCGATATAAACATACCTAGAAGATACCTTGAAAAAGCACGTTTATTAAAGAATAGTCTCTTAAATACATGTTCTGCGTTTAAACTTTTACATGGAGATTTACATCATGGTAATATTTTAAATAACAAGGATGAATGGTTAGTAATTGACCCAAAAGGTGTAATAGGTGAACCTGCTTACGAACTAGCTTATTTCATTCGCAATCCTATTCCTGAATTGCTCTATAATGAATCTGCACCACATATAATAAATTGTCGTGCTGTTAATTCTGCCAAATTCTTTGATATTACCCCGCAAAGAATCCTTAATTGGTCTTTTGTACAAAGCGTCCTTTCATGGATATGGGCTTTAGAAGACGGCAGCAAGGATGTGACTTATTTTCACCGTTTAACCGAAATTATGGATCCTTTAGTGGTTTTGTAAAACGAAAGCCTGTCATCCTGAACGCAAGATATAAAGATCCCCCTTCTGCTTCAGTCAGGCTCAGGATGACTTTATCACGTTGCATAGCGCTTCTTGCCATGAAAATAGACCGACTCAACAAGAATTAACATCGTTTTTATATCAAACTCTCTACACTCTTTAATTACATTGGCCTATTTAATCTAACAATGCCGATAAAGGACCTAAAATATTTAAGGAGACATAATTCTAATATTCACTTAGAATATATTCGAATAGATAACCAAGGGCATTTATGGAATTAGGCTTAATATTTACCTTATTTGTAATTTTTCTAGCTTTTATCTTTGAGTTTACTAATGGCTTTCATGATGCTGCTAATTCAATTGCAACTATAGTAGCTACCAAGGTTTTAAGCCCACTGCAGGCTGTCATATGGGCTGCTTTTTTTAATTGCACCGCGTTTTTCTTTTTTAAATTATCAGTCGCTACCACAATAGGCACTGGCCTAGTTAACCCTGAAATAGTTACCCCTTATCTTATTTTCGCAGCTCTGATCAGCGCAATCAGTTGGAATCTACTTACTTGGTATTATGGTCTTCCTTCTAGCTCTTCTCATGCTTTAATTGGCGGTATTATCGGCGCCTCGATTTATAAAGGTGGCATTTACTCTCTACAATTCTCAGGCCTAACTAAAATTATGGCAGGAATATTACTATCTCCTTTACTAGGAATATTAATAGGCTTGTGTCTAGCTACTCTTATTACTAAGATTTTTAGCAATCCTAATGATAAATGGTTTAAGATCTTACAGCTAGCTTCATCGGCTATGTTAAGCCTATCTCACGGTGGTAACGATGCTCAAAAAACTATGGGCATTATTAGCTTGCTATTAATATCAAGCTTCTATCAAGGTCAAGAGTTTCATATTCCTTCGTGGGTAGTGCTAGCTTGCTATGCTGTTATGGGTTTTGGCACTCTTGCTGGCGGCTGGCGAATAGTTCATACTATGGGTCAAAAAATCACCCCATTAACCCCTATACTTGGCTCTGCAGCAGAGACTGGTGCTACTATAGTAATTTTTGCTGCTACAAGCTTAGGAGCACCAGTATCAACTACTCATACTGTCACTGGTGCTATCGCTGGAGTCGGTCTATCAAGGGGTTTAACCGGAACCAGCTGGTCTATTATGTATAAGATTTTCTTAACCTGGCTTATTACCATACCAGCTACCGGGTTAATTGCCGCAGCAATTATGTTGTTAATTAATCTGAGTTTGATATAAAAACGATGTCAACTCCGGTTGAGTCGGTCTATTTTAATGGCAAGAAGTGCTATGCAACGTGACAAAGTCATCCCGAGCTTTGATTGAAGCTTGCGCCTACCTCTTGGCCAAAGATCCCAGGTAACAGAAGGAGGATCTTGATATCTGCGTTCAGGATGACAGGCTTTTATTCTAATTTTTCAAAAACATTTACTTTATCAACCTCAGGTTACAGCAATACATGACGACGTCTTTGACAATCCCCAAAATGCATGTTAGGAATGTTAGGATAGTATTAATATTCGTATATCAATACTAAGTAATAATATTTTTATCGTAATATAAATTCAGGCCGCAATGAGCAAAGATATAAATGTTCCCTTAATAGGAACTACTACAACTACCACTACAACCTCTCCTATAGTAAGAGCAGACAGGTCTGCTGAGAGGAATCGAATCACGCACACCAACGATACAGTAAATTTGAGTTCTTCTTCGTCTACAACACAGCAATCTGCAACCTATTCACCAAGTACGGTTCAAACTAAGCCTGCCATCATAACCTTCCCTAAAGGAGAGAATATTTTGGATATAGATAAGTTGAGTATTTATAAAGACCAAGCGCCAAAACTAGCTCATGATAACGCCTTATTTATTGTGTACAACATAGGTGACCTTGATGTAGCTATTGAAGCTGCATCAGAAGCGCATAAAAATAACCCTAAAGATAGAGATGGTTTATCGCGCGTAATTCATACATTGCTCGCTACTTATCCCAAAGAACAAGTAGTAGAAAAACTAAAGGAAGCAAAATTATGTACATTTTTGGGATCTAAAGATAAGCTGCAGTTTAAGTTAGGTCCTAGAGTTTATCCATGCACCTACACTAATCCAGCTGATCAACGTAATACTATAAGCAAAACGTATGATCAAATTCAAGCTTTAGAAAATATGTTTTTAGTCTGTTCGAAGAATGGTAAAATTCCTTTAGTACAAGAGATAATCAAAAAACATCTACAGTTTGCCGATATCAGGCTTAATCTTATAAAAGGGACAGACCGCGAGCAATCAGCGCTACATTTGACAACGAGTATGCTAGTGGTCCTTAAGCCGCTCCACCAGTATAACGTTATTAACAAACTAAAACATCATTTTATAAAAAGCGAAGGAGCTATAGTTCATATAGCCTATACACTTCATTTCAATAATAAGACCAAAGAGCTGATAGAATTTTTGGAACCGGTTATAGATGAATTTAGATTTAAACATGTAGAACATCAGGCAGATTGTTTTAGACAACTAGGTGATGCTTACAATGATAGCGAACAAAACACTAAAGCACTGGAATGTTATAAAAAAGCCTATAATTTAGATGCGCCTCAGTTGGGTCTCAGCTTATATAAAATGTACCAATGCATTCCTACTGAAGAAAAGGAAAGTTTTATTCAAAGTATGCAAAATGAAAATTTAAGGAAAGTACTACTTTTGATGTCAGATTACAATATGGTTACAAATACCCGATTAAGCCAGATTGATTTCTCTACTTTACATGAAGATTTTGTACTAGAGGTAAAGCCCACTCTTGAAATTATTGGAATGATTAATGCTAATCAAGCTTTAGATCAACCTATTGATATCAAACAAAAGGTGAGTAGAAAAATTTATGCTATACAAAACAAAGCAGTAGGTATGGGCCTAGCATTGTACTGCGGTTTTGAAGATGTGGCAAAAAAGGTTTTGCAATCTGTTCCTCAAAAAACGATAGCTGCCACACCATTTCTTAGAAAATATCAAACTATATTCAATAGTCACAATGCTACATCGATTAGTGAAATACAATCCTATGAAATAGAGACTTCCGAAAAAGCAGCATTATTCCTTAGTGCTGCTAATGCTTCTTTAGCCGAAGAAGGTAATAGCCAAGCTGCTCTGAACCAAGTTACTGAAGGTTTACTACTTGAGCCTAGGAACGAAGATTTAGCTGAGACTGGTTTTGCTGCTGCTCTAATAGCAAACGACAAGGAAAAAGCTAAAGCATTTATAGAAGTCTTAAGCAATGAAAAGAAAATAGAGATAGCTCAGGGTTACAGTAAAGATGATAATGGTACGGAGAATATTGAGGATCTTTGGGAGAATTATGATCCAGTGAAAATTCATCAGCACCATACCATGAGGAAGAAACAAGAATTATCCAAAATATCTGAGTCAATAATTCCAACCGAAAGCTCTTGGACAATTAGCAGCAAAAAGATAAAGGTTTCTGAAACCATATATATTGGAAAATATCGCCATTTAGATTGTTGGGCTATCATTGATGATAAGCTTGCAAGTAAAGTTGATCTTACTCCTTTTGAACGCGCTCTAAGAAAGGGAATCGTTACAAGAGAGGAAGGACAGAATGGTACAAAATTTCTAGGCAACAACGCAATAGAATTAAAAATTAACGGAGAATTAAGGCTATACACAAACAAGATCTATCTGAGCAACGAAGGTAAGTTACTAATTAATTATGATGAGTATGGTAATCATAATGCCGCCTCTAACTTTGCTGAGGTAAATAAGATTACTTATATTTCAGATAGCTGACAACAGCAGCGTTTATCAATATCAAGATATAGGCAGTTGGGTTAAAGCGAGGCGGCACAACGTAAGGTACTAATGCGAGTACAGCCGTTCAAGTAAAGATTTACTCAACAAAACAACACATTGGAAACGTTATTACAAATGGTCGGGGCAGAGAGATTCGAACTCCCGACCCTCTGGTCCCAAACCAGATGCGCTACCAGGCTGCGCTATGCCCCGATTTATGTTATTGTATGCACTGGTATAACTCACAAAAGATTATAAATCAACAAAAAAATGAAGAAATGTCGAATAACTAGAAGACAGCTTGATCCATTATCAATATAGAGATATATTCGTAGCAAATATAATTTCTTAGTTTTCATACATGCCCTGCTTTCATGCCACAATTTTGACCATTTTTCCCGAAATGTTTCCCGGACCTTTGGCATACTCTTTAGCAGGGGCAGCTATTAAGAAAGGAATATGGTCTATTGATACTGTTAATATTCGAGATTTCGGAATAACTAAGCATAAAAATGTTGATAGCGCAGCTTGTGGTGGTGGAAATGGCCTTATTATGAGACCAGACGTACTTGGCCCGGCTCTTGACAAAGCCTTGGACATGCGGCCTGGATCAAAAATTTACTACCCCTCACCCAGAGGAGTCCCTTTAACACAAGAATTATCAAAAGAAATAGCGCAAGAAAAAAACATAATTATTTTGTGCGGACGCTTTGAAGGGATTGACGAAAGAGTGATTGACGAGTATAATGCCATACAGATTAGCCTAGGAGACTACATTCTCTCTGGTGGGGAAGTAGCTGCACTGTCAATATTAGATAGCGTTGTCAGACTTTTACCCGGTGTACTTGTGAATAAAGAGACTTTACAAGAAGAATCTTTTGAAATAGAAGCTGAAGGTTTCAAACTAATTGAACATCCGCTTTATACTAAGCCAGTCGAATGGAGAGGAAGAAAAGTTCCAGAAACTTTGCTATCAGGTAATCATGCTGAAATAGCAGAATGGAAAAAAAAAGAATCACTCAGGATCACCTTAGAGCGTAGAAAACAACTTATTTAAGTTTTAAAAACTTATAAGCACAGTAAAAATATTTGGAGCTAACAATGAAAAACGTAATTGAGCAATTTGAAAAAAAACAGATTGAAAAACTCACCGAAAATAAAGAAATACCAGAATTTAGAGCTGGAGATACAGTAAAAATTAGCGTTCGCGTTATAGACGGCACAACTGTTAGACTTCAAGGATACGAGGGCGTTGTTATAGCTAAAAGAAACAGAGGAGTCACCTCTTCTTTTGTAGTACGCAAAGTAAGCCATGGTGAAGGTGTAGAAAGAAGATTTATGACCTATTCTCCAATTGTTGCAAAAATTGAAGTTGTAAAAAGAGGCGTAGTACGCCGCGCTAAACTTCACTATCTAAGATACCTAAGCGGTAGAGCTGCAAGAATTCAAGAAAAACAAGTTATTAGGAAGAAATAACACTTAACTGCAAATTTAAACTGACCCACTATATAATCTCTATAGTGGGTTATTTTAAAATTGATTTATAATGAATGTACTGCACCGATTCTTTCAGTAAGACATAGTAGGCGTTTTTTTATGAATCATACAACAAAGTGGTGGTATTATTGCTTAGCTTTAATTCCCCCTTTCATGGGAGCTGTGAGCTATGTTCTCTCTAAATATATAATCACCGACATTTCACCTATCTCGTTGTTATTTTATAGATGGCTAGTGGCGCTAGTTATCTTGACTCCTTTTGCAATAAAACCATTCTTAGATGAAATTATCAATATACGAGCCAATATTCGTATTTTATTTATTATTGCTATTTCAGGAGTAACGCTCTTTAATTTCTTTGTTTACTACGCTCTGCAATATACCACTTCCACTAATACATCTATTATTGTCAGCATTTTCCCTATGATTGTACTAGCTTTAGGAATAGCCATAGACGGAGAAAAGTTACGTAAATCACATATTTATTCAATAATATTTTCGTTTATAGGTGTATTGATTATTTTGAGCCATGGTAATATATTAAAAGGTGTGCTAGCACTATTCAACAATATAGGAGACTTTATAGCACTTGCTGCGACATTATGTTGGGCAATTTATGTATATGCCGTTAAACACAAACCTACCAATCTATCGTTTCGCAGCTTTGTTTACTCTACTTTCTTGATAGGTACGATTTTAATATGTCCATTGTATGTTGTAGATATATTCTATCTAAAACATACATTCGAACCAACTATGGTTAATATAGGAATTATCTTTTGCTTAGGCTTTGGAGTATCAATAATTGGAATGATATCACTTAACATAAGTATAGTAAAAATTGGGCCTAATATTTCTGCTATATTATTTTATCTTGCTCCATTATTCACATCAATTATGGCGGTTACGATTCTTAAAGAAGAATTACAGTCATTCCACTTTATTGGTATATTATCTATATTATTGGGCGTTAATTTTCCATTAATTGCACATTTTTTTGCTTATAAACGCAAGACGTATAATTCCAAAGAAGAGGAATTGCTAGATAATAATAATTGAAAAAACACTTATACTACTGTGATTCTCTGGCTAGGCAAATACTCATTCATAATAACCTGATCAGGCAATATATAAAACCTTCATTCAGTAATCATCACATAAAGTAGTCAACCAATTTAGAATTGAATCAAGATATGGTGATCCAATTTTTTACTTTTGTAATCATATTTATATCCATAATACTGCACTACTCTTGTTTATCTCTAATATCAATCGGCGCAGATTCTTCCTCGACTGTAATATAATTTTCTATGTACCATAATCCAGAAATATTTTATTCATCTGCTTGTTTAAACATATTAAACTGCTTCATAATTGGAATTTCCATGTTGCAACAAAAATTGATTGTATTCATCTATAACACTTGTGAGCCATGGCCACGCAAATATGCAATGAATCTTATTAACCTGAACTATGGATAAGGAATAAGAGTCGTATGGTTTTATACTGAGGCTCGTTGTACGCACAGTCATCCTGAATTTACTTCAGGATCTCATGAGATAGGAGAATATTACTTGGCCGAAGAGATATGTGAAGCCCACTGAATTCAGTATGATAGTAGATAAAAAGATACAGGATCAAGCCCGGTATGACTATGTTTCTTGCCGGACATAACTAAATCTAATATTTAATCTTATCCATAGTTGAGGTTTATTACCTAATGGAATCTGCTAAGAGTATAGCCTCTACTTAATCCTGAATATGATTCAGGATAACCTGGATACAAATACAAATAAATAACATTTTTTTATTGCAGCACTTGTATTTTTATAAATATAAGGAAGATTATAGTAAGAAATACCGTGTTGAAGAAGAAATATCAAATACAAATAATAAGTTAAAGGTAGTGACAGCTAATTTTTGACTGTACACCACATAACACCACTTTGCTAAATGAATAACTAGTTAATGTTATCCAGTGTCATTTAGTCTTTAAGGAGGTAATCCAGCCGCAGGTTCCCCTACGGCTACCTTGTTACGACTTCACCCCAGTCGCTAATTCTACCGTGGTTGGCTGCCTCTTACGTTAGCTCACCACCTTCAGGTAAAACCAACTCCCATGGCGTGACGGGCAGTGTGTACAAGGCCCGAGAACGTATTCACCGCGGCATGCTGATCCGCGATTACTAGTGATTCCGACTTCATGCTCTCGAGTTGCAGAGAACAATCCGAACTGAGATGCCTTTTGAGGATTTGCTCCACGTCGCCGTATTGCATCCCTCTGTAAGCACCATTGTAGCACGCGTG
>CAMBEC010000012.1:0-2500 GCA_945865485.1 Rickettsia typhi | reverse complement strand
CCAACGTTTTTTTTATTTCAACAAGTTGCTAGGCGAGCTTCTTTATTCTTAACAATATTAATTGCAACATCAGCAGTTTTTCTTTTTAGCGATTATATAAGCGACAGATTACCAGGAACTCTATGGAATATGTCTGGTGATATAAGCAGTGGTGAAGCTGAAGAAATAGTTAGCGAAGTGGTAATAGAGAAAGGCGATACATTAAGCACCGTTCTCAAAAAACAAAATCTAAGCACCTCTGAAATACAAAATTTGATTAAAGCAGCCTCTACAGAAACCTTGCTATCAAAGCTAAATATTGGCCAAGTACTAAAATTCTATTATGATGTCGAACTGGTTGAGCAAGAAGAATCAGGACTTGTTGAAGAACGCTTGATTTTGGGCAGAATGTCAATCAAAATTGATACTGTACGATCAGTAGAATTTGTTAGAAACGGAGATAATTTTGTTACTCACAACATATCTGCTCCATTAAAAAAACTTATAAGTAAATATGAATCTACCATCAACACAAGCTTGATAGCTTCGCTACAAGAAACAGGTATTAGTACTAGTACAATAATAAAACTAGTAAATGCTTATTCTCATCAAATAGACTTTCAAAGACAAATAAAAACTGGCGATAAAATTGTTGTAATAACAGAAAAATTTGTTACATCTGATAATGAGTTTTCTCATCATGGTAAGATATTACACGCCTCACTTACTTCTGCTGGTACAGATTATAACATCTACCTCTACTCTCCAAGCGGCAAAGAAGCCGATGTTGAATTCTTTTCAGAAGAAGGGCAAAGTATTAAAAGCTCTTTGCTAAAAACTCCGATTGATGTAGTAAGGATCTCTGGACATTTTGGATACAGAAAAAAACACCCTATCCATGGATATGGCGCAATGCATAAAGGACTTGATTTTGCGGCGTCAACTGGCACTCCAATTTATGCCGCAGGAGACGGGGAAGTACAATTCGCTGGATGGAAATCTGGATATGGACGTTTTGTTCTGGTAAAACACAAAAACGGCTTGTCTACAGCTTATGCTCATGCTTCAAAATTTGCTAATAATCTAAAAGTAGGCTCAAAAGTTAAACAAGGCGACATAATTGCGTATGTTGGAAGAACAGGTCATGCTACTGGCCCGCATTTGCATTATGAAGTACGCGTCAACGGCAAACAAGTGAACCCAATAGAGTTTAAATCTACACCATCGATAAAACTCTCTGGATCAAAACTTTCTAAGTTCAATGAATTTAAAAAGCAAGTGCACAATTTGAATAAGAAATTAAATAGCAAAATTGAGCTTACCGCTGCTGAAGTTCCGAGCATAAAACTATATTAATCATATAGCGCGCGGATACTTTAGCAGAGTTACATAATTAGGTTTCTTTAGCCTCTTCAAAATCACAATGACCAGAAAATCCATAATATATTATTTATTTCTAATATTACTTCTAGTTGCAGCTGACCAAGTATCAAAAACTTTACTTATCTTGCACCTAAAAACTCAACCTGGATATTTAAAGGAAATTTTTCCCTTTTTAGATTTTGTTTATGCCTGGAACTACGGCATTAGTTTTGGATTATTTCGAGAGTATTATCAATATAGTAATTACGTATTTTTAGCTTTTAATAGTTTTATCATTATTTACTTAGCTTACATATTTTATAACTCTAAAAATGTCTTCGCTCAAATAGGAATGGCCCTAGTAATAGGAGGAGCACTTGGCAACTTATTCGATCGAATCTTTCGTGGTGCCGTTTTTGACTTTTTATATTTTCATTACCATGACTTTTCTTTCCCAGCATTTAATTTGGCCGATAGTTTTATCACCATAGGGGCCTGTTTCTTTATATATAGTTATATAATTGAATGGCTTCACCCCTCCGACAAAGAAGCATCATAGGTATTTAAGAAGAACCTAAGTTTGATACAAGAATAATAGTAATTAACCGGAACTATGAATAAGTAATAGATAGGATCGTAGTTTTATACTAGGACTTGCTGCTATACGCACCGTCATCCTGAATTTACTTCAGGATCTCCTGAGATAGGAGAAGGTAGTAGGTCGAAGAGATATGCGAAACCCACTGGATTCATGCATGACGGTAGATAAGAAGATACCAGATACTATTGGGTTGTTTTCTTTTCCTACCAAATACAGATTAACTTTAGCCATGTGGACAAGCAGAACCTGTCATACCTCTATTTCTTAAAAACAACTTTACCTAAGAGACAACACGAATCTAAATGTGGCTCCAATGGTACCATTACTCTCAACTTTAATAGTACCTCCATGCGCTTCAATCGCCGACTTACATAAAGCCAAGCCAACCCCGCGTCCTTCAGCTTTAGACTCTGTCTTTATACCCATCTTGAATGGCGTAAAAATATCAAACAACTCTGTCTTTGCTATACCTATGCCTTCGTCCATGATCTCAAACTCAACTATATCTTTATCCTTACGCAATAAACTTACCTTAATCGTACCATTTTTGCTGTAGCT
>CAMBEC010000011.1 GCA_945865485.1 Rickettsia typhi | reverse complement strand
AATGATTCGGTTCATAGGAAAATTTACTTGCAGTTATTGAGTTAGGTCACTATTTTAGTTCGATATACTAAAATAAGTAAATAGAAATTTTTTATGATATCAAAATTTAGGAAAGGTGCGGATAGTTTATTAGTCAGGATATTGCTTGGCTTAATAGCCTTAAGTTTTGTTGGTGTCGGGGGCGCAGCATTTATCAACGGTAATAGTTCTGGAGACGTAGTTTCATTTAGTGACGCTGACTCAATATCTTTTGAAGAATTTCATGTTGCAAAAGCAAAAGAAGTAGATTTTCTTCAAAGACAAAACGGGATTAATTTAACTGAAGAAAATATTGCTGAACTAGGGATAGATAATTCAGTTTTGAAGAAGCTAATTAATGATTCGATGATTGAGTATTTAGCAAAATATTATGAATTTGATATAAGCGATGAAAAAGTTATTGCATATGTGAAAAAGACACCGTTCTTTAAAAATTCGAATGGAGAGTTTGACTTAAGTGTATTTAAAGCCGCCTTTAACAATTCATTGGCAAAAGAGGAGGAATATCTAGCTTCTGTAAAACATCATTTAATAACGAGTACGATGTTGGGTACATTCATGGACGCTTTTAACCCGCCTAAAATGATGACAGAAAATATTGTTAATTATATGTCAGAAACTAGGGTTGTAGACGTACTTTCTGTCGATCTAGGATTCAAGCCAAATGGGTATAAACCAAATGATATTTCCAATGAACAGCTTTTGCAGTTTTATCAGGAAAATAAATCTTTGTTCGTAATACCTGAGCTCAGAAGTTTTGAATATGTGAAAGCTGATAGAAAATTTTTAGAAAAAAAATTAAATATTAGTGATAAAGATATAAGAAATTATTTTGAGGAATACAAAGATGAATTTGAATCAAAAAAATTCTCTGAGGTTAAGGACCAGGTCAGAGAAGCGTTTAGTAGTGAAAAAATAGCAGAGCTCTCTAATGAGCTTGCTAAAAATTTTGAAGAAGATGTTTCAAGTGGTCTTACACTAACTGAAATTGCTAACAAGTATGATCTACAAATAATAAGTGGGAATGATATTAATTTCTCTGACATGAGTGCTAGCTCACAAGCCGATTACATAGAACTGGCTGATAGTGTTTTTGAAATGGCAGAAGGGGAGGTGTCGTATCCTATGGAAGTTCAGGACACTTCTGAAATTCTGTTAGTTAGTTTAAAATCAGTAACACAAACCAGAGAACAAGGCTTTGAAGAAGTTGAAAAAAATATTAAAGATACAATAGAAAAAAGGGACCTTGCAATTGCTAATATGAAAGGTCTAAAAGAAGAAATAAACGGTTTGAATTTGAGTAAAATTGATAAAAGTACTTTAAGCTCAAAAGGTATTTCTATAGTTCAAAATTTGTCTTTTACTAGAGCCGATTTACCGATAGAAAATAAATTACCAGCTGATTTATTAAAGGAAATATTCACTATTAAACTTAATAATGCGACTAATATTATAAACGCTGATAATAAAGCTTATTTTGCATATCTAAAGGGAGTAAATAGTAGCAAAATTATGGCAGATAAAATTCGTAAGAATGCTGGGGACCACTTTTCAAACGTAATTAAAGAGGGCGTTTTTCAAGAGCTTGTTGGTTATCTAACTCAGAAAAACAATATGAAGATAAAGGCAAATTTCGCGGAAAATTAATTCAACCAGATTAACAATGGATTTATTGAATATATAGATACAAGCTGTCACCTTAAGATTAAGTAGATTTTATTTCTTAGTCCCAACCTCTACTGGTTATTTTAATCCAAGAATCAGACTGGGTATGAGTTGGGAGCGTTCATGGCTTATAAATTATTTTATTAACAGTTCCATAGCATAATTTCTTATTGACTCGCAATACAGTATCAAATTCTTGTGCTAGAGACTCCTAGGGTTATTTATTGCAAAATAAGATGCGCTTACATAAAATTTATTAGTTCCTCATATTTTGATACATCAGCTACAAGTTCGTCTAAATTGCCCATTTGTAAAACTTCTCGGTGCGTGAGATTAGTTTCCATATTATTAACGTTATCTAAAAAGCTAAGTACTGATTGTGAATATTCATCCTTAAATTCAAAAGTGTTTATTAGATTTCTTATTTCATTACTGATTTCAGGAAAAATTTGTAGCTTATATACAAATCGGGTATCAATTTGATGATATTGGCAATTTTTTAATATTACTACGAAATATTGTATAGCAAGTTTTTTTGCTTCCTCTCTGTTTGTCGATTTTATATATTCCATAAAGCCTTTATCCTCGGTAATTTCTTTAATTGTATTACTAAGTTTCTCTAATGCTTTTATAAGCCCATATTGTTTCATAAATATCCTTAACCCCAGTTGACATAAGGTGACAGTAGCACTATTTTTCTGGCACTTGCAGTATCTTTTTATTTTTGTAGCTATATTTAGTTTAGGTCTATTGTTTGTTGTGTACAAAAATAAGAAATTTCAGCAAATAATTGCCTCGTTTCTGTAATTTGACCTAAACATTACTATATTACTTTTTTATGCTAATTTCTTAATTTGGAATATCTGCGTTCAGGGATAACTTTTTCTGGTATAAAGCAGCCACGTAACCTTATGTCACTTGGGACGCTACAGATCTATTGTAACCCAGTGCTTAAAAGAATTATATTTATCTTATCCATAGTTCGGATGAATTAAATATTACTTGGAAATATTTTTTGGTAAAAATGATGGTGGAGATGAAGGGAATCGAACCCCCGACATTCTGCTTGCAAAGCAGACGCTCTACCCCTGAGCTACATCCCCAAAATTATGTATATGCAGGTTTTATATACTGCCTTGCCAATATAGTCAATATAGTTTTTATATAACGTATAAATTTATAAGATATAAGACAAGCTTCAGACTATAGAGCCTAGTATAGAGAAATTGAATATGTAAGCGTTTCTTGTACTAGACTCTAGTTATTTAATATTCCCTAAAACAAACAAAAATACATATTTTTGTACCAATTTATAATCAAACTTGATTTTTAAAGTGCTGTTACAGGCATTTTAATACGGGTCAACTTAGAGCTTTACCTTCTTTTCTTAGTATTGACATTATATAAAAAGTTTAATAGGATGCGATAAATGATTAATAATCTTTAATTATTAAAATTACTATAAATTTTTAATAACATATTAATATACTTTATGAGTGCAGTTGCAATAGTACATTCATCTTATCCTAATATGTCTACTAATCACACCAGGGTAGTTAATGGTACTATTATTTTTGCTAAAGAGAATATTTGGTTCAATGGTCATAAGGTACAAATCGGCGGCGATTTTACGGATGTAGCCAGAGCGTTAAACAGACATTCTATAAAAACTGGGGTTAAAGCCGAGGTAGTTTTTAGCGATAATTTAGCAAGGCTTAAGCTAGTAGTGCGGGGACGTAGTAATCTTGTAATTAATGACCCAAAAGGCGTATTTCTAAGCTTGCAAAGGGGTAAAAATATTGGTACTAGCAACGATATGTTGGTACAAATTATTTGCAAAGGAAAAGTAACATGGTCATATAACCGCCCAACAAATCCCCTAACGATACTCGGCTTAATATCAACAGACAACATAAAAGTATTAAATACTTATAAGGATAGGCAACAAATACAACCATTAGGTCCTTTAGCAGAGCAGTTAGTTCCTTTAGTACAACCATTAGGTCCTTTAGCAGAGCAGTTAGTTCCTTTAGCAGAAGAGTTAGCTCCTTTAGCAGAAGAGTTAGCTCCTTTAGTAGAGCAGTTAGAACTTCCACCTATTTTAACGCCACCTTCATTGCTGTTATTGGGTAGTGGCTACAAAACACCACCATTATCATCGTCACTGAGTCGTTACGAAACACCACCATTATCATCGTCGGTGAGCAGAAGTTATGAAACGCCACCATTATCATCTTCGCTAAGTAGCAGCTACGAAACGCCACCAAGGACAAGAAAAATAATAAAACCTTCGCCAGGAGCAATAACAGAGGCTGCTAGGAAGCATAAATCAATATTAGGTTCGGGTGGAACAAGGCGTGATTTTATAGCGCAACTAAATTGGTTAAAAGCTTATGATTCAGAATTTATGTCTAGTAAATATTATAATTATACTACTAAAGTGAGTTGGAGCCCCACCGAAAAATCAGCGCTCCTTGCTAGATATAGGCAAGTACAGTCACTTAGTTAATAGCAATTAGGTTAAACATAACACTCTTTACCTAACAAGGCAAAGTGCAATATTTATGTTTTAGAGGATGTTATAATATGGAGGCCAAGCTTTATTATACGCAACCTGAGATATACTTTAAGCTAGTTAATTAGACATGCGCCTTATTCTGGATGGTTCAATTATTTACGGAGTAAATTACCCTGAACTATGATGGATAAGGAATAGAGTCGTATGATTTTATACTGGGGCTCGCTATACGCACCGTCATCCTGAATTTACTTCAGGATCTCATAAGATAGTAGAAGATTACTTGGCTGAAGAGACAGGCAAACCCCACTGAGTTCAGCTGACTGTAGATAAGAAGATACCGGATCAAGCTCGGTATGACTGTGTTTCTTGCCGGACATAACTAAATCTAATATTTATCTTATCCATAATTGGGGTTAAATTAGCTTGAAGTTGGGATATCAAGGCAAATCTACTATACTGAATCGCTGTGCCTATTTCTCCTTAAAACCTTTAAACATGGCGTCAATTAGTGGATCCAAAAGATACCTTAGTAAAGTTCTAGTACCAGTTACTATTTGAACCTCAGCTTGCATCCCAGGATGAAGTTCTAACTTCCTTGTATTAGCTACTTCTTTAAACTTATCCATATCAATCTCGATACGTGCCAAGTAATAACCGTTTGCAAGTGGATCGCCAGGGCCTCTTTGATGATCCATAACTAAATCAGGTGATAGAGAAATTACTTTACCGGTAAATGATGGAGTGGTTCTTGATTTAAAGGCGCTAAATTTTATTTTTGAAACGAGTCCAACAGCTATAGAATCAATACTTTTCGGCTCAATTTTTGCTTCGATAACCAAAGGATCATTTATTGGAGAAATCTCTACCATAGTCTGACCAGGAGGTATAGAGCTACCTATAGTATGAAAATTTAGGTTATTAACTACTCCATCCACCGGTGATTTTATAACCACTCTATTGAGAGCTTCTTGTAGATAGAAAAATCTTTCTCTATGACCGGCAAGCTGAGCTTGTGATTCTTTTAGATCATTCAATGTTTGTGTAGAAAACTTGCTATCTATGTTTATTAACTCTATATCAGTTTTAGTTATTTCCTGTTCTGCCTTAGCTATTTCTGTGTCTGTTATTGCTAATTCGCTTTGTATACTTGCCTCTTTGGCTTCCAGCTCGAGCAGGGCGGCTTTTTGGGCAAATCCTTTCGCATTAAGCTTTTTGGTTGCGTCTAACCTATCTAAAGTCACTTCTAACGTTTTCTCAAGGGCAACCTTCTTAGCCTCGTACCCTTCGATTTGTTTTTTTGATTGCTTACTTCTTTGTCTCAAAGAATCTCTTTCTGCGGAGATAATTTTACTTCTTGAACTAAATAGACTATTTTGAGTTTCGATGATCTTTGCAACATCTGCTTCGGACTTGTCTTTAAGTAAGAATTCTGGGTAAATAATTTCTGTGTCGTTGTTAATTTCTGCTAGCAATCTGCTTTCACTCGCTAAAAGCGTTCTATATTGGTTAAGTACGTTTTCATACTCAGATTTTGTCTTGGTATCGTCTAGTTCTAGCAGTTTGTCACCTTTTTTTACAACGTCACCTAGTTTTACAAAAACGGCCTTAAGTACCCCACCTTCCTGATGATTGATTACTTTTTTCTGAGTGCTACTAATAACAGTGCCAATAGCAACAGCTGCGCTATCTAGAGGCGCTGTAGCCATCCAAATAGTACCTAATATAACGAAAAATACTGTAACAAATAATCCAAATAATATAGGCGATTTTGCACTCTTGACCACGTCATTTGCATTTCCACCATCTTCTTTAACAATAAGATTAATAAATTGATCAACAAACTTTACGCTGTTTTGCATGCCTTGTATTATAGCAATAAAGAATCCCTTTGGTGTCCACATACTGGGAGGTTTTTGCATAAAAGGGAGGCCAGTAGGCATTTTATTAGGTTCTCCAGCTGCTTTTTGCTGCATCAACAATTGCTGTAATTGTTGAAGTTGTTGCATTTTTTCAGGTGTTATTTTGTTATTATTATCTGACATATTTTTACAGTAACTATTCTTTATCGTTAATATGTATCATACCATTCTTGAGCATTTGTATGCGCCCGTGTATTTCTTCTTTCGATCCAAAGCTTGCTACTGCTCCATCCTGAATTACCATAATTTTATCAACTTCCGAAAGTACAGAAGGACGGTGAGAAATAACTATTACTGTTATTTTCTTTTTTCTAGCTTCAGCAAGCGCGCCAGCTAAAGCTAATTCACCTGCTTCATCTAGATTAGCATTAGGCTCATCAAGAACAACTAGTTTTGGGGTACCATAAAAAGCTCTCGCTAGGCCAATTCTTTGTCTTTGTCCACCAGATAAATTAGATCCACCAGAACCAATATCGGAATCATAACCATCTTGGAATCTAAGTATCATTTCATGTGCACCGCACATTTTTGCGGCTTCAATCACTTTTTCTGGGTTTAGTTGGTCAGACATTCTGGCTATATTATCTTTAATGCTACCGCTAAATAGTTCTATACCTTGAGGCAAATACCCTACATGTTCCCCAAAATTTTCTCTATTCCAGGTGTAAACATCTCCACCATCTAGACGCACTGATCCAGACGAAGCAGCCCAAACTCCAACGATTAGTTTAGCAAGGGTTGATTTTCCTGCGGCACTAGGCCCAACTATTGCTAGAATTTCTCCCGGTTGTATAGCAAATGAAATCCCTTTTAAGATATGTTTGGGCATAGGGGGTATTGGCATGCCAGAAGGAACTGGGGACGAATAATATACATTTTCAACTGCTAAATGACCATCTACGTGAGGTATCGGCATTGCTTGGTCTCTCTCGGTATGTTTAGCAAATGATTCGTTAATGTTTTTATAAGATTTCATTGTGCTACTTATACTTTTCCACATGCCAATAGCATTATCGAATGGCGCAAGCGCTTTACCAACGATAATAGAGCTTGCAATCATGCCACCTGTTGTCATGTCCTGACCATTAGACTTTACAACTACATAAGCGCCCATACCAGTAACAGCCATTTGCATAACGTTACGAATGAATCTAGAAAAATTAGAAATAACACCGTTTCTATAGCTGGCTACTGATTGCTTTGCCAGAGAAGCTTCATTAAACTTTGCCCAGTTTCTTTTGACATTCTTAATCATGCCCATAGCTTCAACTGCTTCGGCATTTCTATTGGCAATCTCGGCTTGACCCATTGCTTTGATAGAATATTCAGTTGCTTCATTTAGAGTTTTATTTGTAGCAATTGCATTAAAAAAAGCAAAGCCAACAATAATAACCGCTCCCGCAATAGTAATATAACCAATATACGGGTGTATCAAAAATATAATAATTATGTACACAATGCTCCAAGGCGCATCGAAAAGTGTATTAATTCCGGTGCTAGTTAAGAATGTTTTTAGCGTTTGAAAGTCCCTAAGCATTTGGCTTGAAGCTGGATCGACTTTTGTTGCAGACGCAGAAATTGAATGACCAAACAAAACGGGCGATAAGGTATTGTCAAGCCATTCGCCAACCTTAATTAAGGTAAACGATCTAGCTATTTGTAAAAGTGTATGAATGAAATATATGAAAGCAATGATAATAGATAACATCAATAAAGTTTCTATATTACCACTTCCTATAACCCTGTCGAGAACCTGCAGAGAATATAACGGCGTCACCAACATGAGCAAATTAATAATAAAGGCAAAGACAAAAGTTATTTTAAAAGCTGCTCTACATTTTTCTAATGCAATTTTTAAAGGGTTATCTTTTTTTTCTACTTGATTAAATTTTTGCTGCATAACTTGTATGTTACCATCCAGATGTTAAAAATTACTACCTTGATACTAGAAATATATACTATATTATGTTCATAACCGCAAGAAGATAAACAAAATTTAATCAATTATTAACTTTTTGCATTACCCAATCTAGATTTTTATTTACCTTTTTGAAGAATAACGATAACTCTTTTTCCACCAGTTTAGATTTACTTTCATACGAAAGCAGATCAACTAAACATAAATAAGGGATAAACTGCTCAAGGGTTACTAGTTCAATATGTAATACCATTTCCTCATCAACTTTATAATTGTGTATTTCCTTTAATTCAAAAAAATACTCATTGGCTTTAGTTGAAAAAGTTGATACTTGTTTTGATCTGGCGGTTAAAGCAGTGTAAACCTTATCAATTTCTGCTTTTTGGCTTTTTAAAAACAGATTCAAATTAATATTTTCATTCACACTAAAGCTAATGTGAGTACTGTAGCTAGCCGAGACATTTGCTATGATAAACTTGGCAATAATAATATTATCCGCAAGATCAATTACTGTCTTACCCTTAATACCAATCACAGATTCATTATTTGTTTTGCCGTGATGGTGATAAGTTGACTCAATTCCAATGTTTTCTAGAGTAGAAATTATGTCTGCTCTTAAATTTGCGTATTGATCGATTGGGTCTGCTATACAATGCAGACCATTATTTTCGCAACTTTCATCTACAACCCAAAAGCTAATTTGAGCAAAATACTCATTAAATAAAGGATAATTAGCAGAATCATGAATTTTTTCAGCTACATTACGCTGATTTGTGGTGCTAGCATGATTTTCGCAGTAAAAACTGGTTGTTAATTCACTTCTAAATGGGTCAATGAAAGCTTTAGACTTAATTGGATGTAGGTTAAGATTAGTTGCCGCAAAAAAAATACTGTTTTTTATAGCTCTGGCGGGAACATCAATCTGTTTTAAAAAACCATCATCTCCCAAATACTTAAAGGAAGCAAACTTAGCTTTATGCTTTTGGACTAAGTTTATGTCATCTTCAGATAGTTTCATAATACTAAAATCAGTGTCAATTTTTTATAAGTTCTTCCGCTATTTGGACCGCGTTAAGCGCCGCACCTTTTCTTAAGTTATCAGCGCAAATCCACATATTGATACAATTTACTTTCGAAGTGTCATTTCGTATCCTTGAAACAAACACATCGTCATTTTCAACTGTGTCTATAGGGGTTGCGTATTTCATTTCATTTTCAAGGCTATGAACAACAACTCCATCAGCTTCATATAATAACTCTTCGGCTTCGTCTGCTCCCATCTTATCTTCAAATTCTATATTAACTGACATCGCGTGGGAAACAAAAACTGGTACCCGGACACAAGTTACTGTCGAATTGATGTGATTTCCTATTATTTTTTTAAGTTCTTCTTGGATTTTATATTCCTCATCTGTAGAACCATCTTCTCTAAATTCTCCAATATGTGGGAATAAGTTAAAAGCTATTTGTTTTGGAAAAACGCGAGAATCAAGGTTTTCAAAGACGAACTTAGCTTTTGTTTGTTTATATAATTCGTCCATAGCCAACTTACCGGCACCTGATACCGATTGATATGTTGAAATTACAACCCTTTTAATTTTAACAGCGTTATCAAGAGGTTTTAATACAACAGATAACGGTATTGTGCAGCAGTTTGGATTTGCTATGATACCGGCTTTGAAGTTTTTGAGAACTTGCAAGTTTGCTTCTGGAACAACCAACGGTACGTTATCATCAAGTCTGAATAATGAAGATTTATCAATTACAATACATCCTTTACTTACTGCTTCTTTAGCATACTTCCTTGACACTTCTGAGCCAGCACAAAAAAAGGCGATATCTATGCCAGAAAAATCAAATCCTTTCATCTGGTTTACTTTTAGTGTGTCATCACCAAAACTCACTTGACGACCTACCGAGTTTTCCGAGGCTAGAGCAATGATTTGTTTAACAGGAAAATTTCTGCTAGCTAAATAGTTTAAAACTTCTCGCCCAACGTTTCCGGTTGCTCCGACTAGGGCAATTACGTATTTCTTTTTCATAGGTTTTTATCTACTAGATTGATGTTTTTTGATCCACTTAAAATGTGGGTATGGAAGTGGAATACAGATTGACCAGAAGATGTTCCCTTGTTACTCACAGTACGATACTCATTAGCGCCATTATCTTTGGCAATTTTTGCAATAGTTTTGAAGTAGTGAGTAGTTTCGGCGAGGGATGCTTTTTCAACAAAATCAGTGAAATCAGTATATTCTCCTTTAGGCATTACAAGTATGTGTATTGGAGCAGCAGGATTTATATCTTTAATTGCAATTACCATTTCATCTTCATAAAGTTTTTCAGTTGGAATTTCTCCGCTAATGATTTTAGCAAAAATATTATTCTTATTGTACATTATATCCTTGTTTCGAGTGATTCTTCTTAATATTATCTTTTAATCTTACTTGCAATTTAGAATGAGGGTGATTATCTATCACTTATGCTATTTATACAAGTTCATTTATAAAACAAATAGAAATAAATTATGTCCGATAATTCAACGCGTAGCCCCAGTCATCATGGTACCACCATACTTTGTCTAAAAAAAGGCAAAGATATTGTGATTGCCGCAGATGGCCAAGTGTCTCTAGGAAATCATATAGTAAAAGCTACTGCTAGAAAGCTAAGGACGCTATCTGGTAATAAAATTGTTGCAGGCTTTGCTGGATCAACAGCCGATGCATTTACCTTATTTGAAAGACTAGAAGCAAAGCTTGATAAATATTCAAATCAGTTGCTTAGGAGCGCAGTCGAATTGGCTAAAGACTGGCGCACGGATAAATACTTACGTAAGCTTGAAGCTATGTTGATTGTAGCTGATAAAGATAACATATTAATTGTAACAGGTAATGGAGATGTAATAGAGCCAGAAGGTAATGTTGCTGCTATTGGTTCAGGGGGATTTTTTGCTCTCTCAGCAGCTAAAGCTCTGATGTCTATTGAGACAAAAATGAACGCTGAAGAAATTGCGTTAAAATCTATGAATATTGCGGCAGATATTTGTGTATTTTCAAATCATAATATTATTACTGAGAAGGTTAAATGAGTTCAAAAAATAAAATGGGATTAACCCCCGCTGAAATAGTTGCGGAACTTGATAGGTTTATTGTAGGTCAAACATCAGCAAAAAAAGCTGTAGCAGTTGCATTGCGTAATAGATATCGCCGTGTTCAAGTGCCAGAGCCAATGAGAAGTGAGATTGTACCGAAAAATATCTTGATGATTGGGTCTACTGGTGTTGGTAAAACTGAAATAGCAAGAAGATTGGCAAAATTAGCTGAAGCGCCATTTATCAAGGTGGAGGCCACTAAATTTACTGAAGTTGGTTATGTTGGACGTGATGTTGAGTCGATAATTCGTGATCTAGTAGAGATATCGGTTTCACATCAAAAAGAAAAAGCTAAGAAAGAAGTTGAAGAAAAAGCAAAAATCACCGCAATAGAGCGCATTTTAGATTCTGTTGTAGGAAAATCAGCTTCTTCTGAAACTAGAGATAAGTTTAGAGTAAAGATTTTGAATGGTGAGCTTGACACAACTGAAATTGAAATTAGCGTTAAGGATACTGGTCCAGTTGGAGGTGGTAGTTTTGAAATTCCTGGGATGCCAGGTAGCGCCATGGGGGTTCTTAACATTAACGATATGTTGGGAAAGGCGTTTGGTGGAGATAAAATGAAGCAAAAGAAGCTGACAGTGGTGGAGGCTATAAGCATCATTACGTCAGAAGAATCAGATAAAATGATTGATGAGGAAAAGACTATTGCTATTGCGGTAAACTCAGTTGAAAATGATGGTATAGTGTTTTTGGATGAGATAGATAAAATTACTTCTAGGTCGGAAGGAAAGGGTCCAGAAGTAAGCAGAGAAGGAGTACAAAGAGACCTGCTTCCGCTTATTGAAGGGACAAGCGTTGTCACAAAATATGGCACAATCAAGACTGATCATGTATTGTTTATAGCTTCGGGTGCTTTTCACTTGTCTAAACCTTCAGATTTGTTACCAGAGTTGCAAGGACGTTTACCAATCCGAGTAGAAATGACTTCTCTAACTAAGGATGATCTAGTAAAAATTTTGACTGAGCCTGAATCAAGTTTAATCAAGCAATACATAGCATTGATTAGTACTGAAGGAGTAGCCCTTGAATTTACTGATGATGCAATTGACTCAATAGCTACCTACGCAGCAAGCTTTAATGTAGAAATAGAGAACATTGGTGCAAGAAGATTACACACTATACTTGAAAATTTGCTTGAGGAAGTTAGTTTTGAAGCTAGTGATACAAGCAATAAAAAGATAAAAATTGATAGTAAATTTGTTGATAAACAAATCTCAGGTTTTATGAAAAATATGGATTTAGCAAAATTCATATTATAATGCCAGTTTTGGGTAACGAAATATGTGTTTATAGGTTTCCATAGCGAATGGTCCAGTTGTTTCTTATTTAGGCGTTATAATTTAGGGGTGGTAATAACTATTGTTTTACATCTTATTAAATAAAAAACTGAGGAGTGAATTATGAATGAAGTTATTAATTTTAAAGAAAAATTTGACAAATTTTCTGAAACATGGACTCCTAAAATTTTAGGACAATTTGACAATTATTATCTTAAAGCGGCTAAGATGCAGGGAGAGTTTGTTTGGCATAAGCATGATGATATTGATGAGCTTTTTATAGTAGTTGCTGGCCAACTAACTATTATGATGAGAGATGGAGAAGTATTATTACAAGCTGGTGAAAGTTTTATAGTACCAAAAGGTGTGGAGCATAAACCAATAGCTAATGATGAGGCGCATGTGCTTTTGGTGGAGAAAGCAGGAACTTTAAATACGGGCGACCGAAGAACTGATAAAACTGTTGTAGATGAAGAATGGATTTGATCTTACCATATTTTAAAATTATATAAAATTGATAATTGGGTAAAAATCTTCATGAAAAATAATGCAATTATCCATCATATGAAAAAACCATAAATGATCACAAAAGTAGCCAGTTTAGCCTTTAATGGTATTGATATTATTGATGTAGACGTCCAGGTTCAGATTGAACCTGGTATACCTAAGTTTATAATTGTTGGTCTCGCTGATAAAACTATCGCCGAATCTAAAGAGCGAGTCAGGGCTGCTTTATCATCAATTGGACTGAGCTTGCCGGCAAAAAAGATATTGATTAACTTGGCTCCTGCGGATCTTGTAAAAGAGGGGAGTCACTTTGATTTGGCAATTAGCGCTGGAATTCTAGCTAGTATGGGGGCGCTGCCTGCTGACGAGATAAGTAATTACCTTATTTTAGGAGAATTGTCGCTTGATGGTAATATACTGCCAGTTAGCGGAGTTCTGCCTGTGGCTATGGGTGCAACAGCGCGCGGAAAGGGTTTGATATGCTCAAAAAGCAATGGTTCTGAAGCTGCCTGGTCGGGTAATGAAAATATCCTTGCTCCAGGTAATTTACTTGAATTGGTAAATCACTTTAAGGGAACACAAAGCCTTCACCAACCTTCAGCGGGGCTATTTCGCTCCGATGTGAATTATCCGGATTTAAAGGATATAAGAGGCCAAAAGGTGGCAAAAAGAGCCCTTGAGATTGTGGCAGCTGGAGGTCATAACCTACTGATGTTTGGCCCTCCTGGTGCCGGAAAGTCAATGCTTGCCGCTAGATTACCTGGTATAATGCCAGAACTTTCGTCAGCAGAGATTCTTGAGTGCAGCACTATTGCTAGTATAGCCGGTAATTTAGAAAATGGTTGTCTGACAAAAGAACGTCCATTTAGAGCTCCTCATCACTCATGTACTGTAGCGGCTATGGTTGGTGGGGGCGCTGGCAGAAGAGTAAAACCAGGAGAGATTTCTTTAGCGCATAATGGCGTGTTGTTTTTAGATGAATTACCTGAATTTAATACTGGGGTTATTGAGGCTCTTCGTCAGCCTTTAGAGACAAAAAAGGTGCTGATTTCTCGCTCTGGAGCTCATATTGAATATCCAGCAAATTTTCAATTAATAGCAGCTATGAACCCATGTAAATGTGGCTATTTGAATGATCCGTTTAAAGCTTGTAGTAGAGCACCTTCATGCGCAACTAGCTATCAATCAAAAATATCTGGACCAATTTTAGATCGTTTTGATTTACATATAGAAGTTGGGTCCTTTGAAGAAGGATTTGCATATGAGCAGATACTATCTGTTTCAGGAGAAGAGGGGAGTGAATGTGTTGCAAAAAGAGTAAAACGTGCCCATGAGATTCAATCTCAGCGTTATGAAGGGTATAATATTAGGCTAAACAATGGACTTGACGGCCAATTGCTTATTGATTATGCGATCCCTGTTGATGAGGGCAAAGATATTCTTAATGAAGCTGCTAAAAAATTTAGGTTATCTATGCGTGCTTATAACCGCGTGCTAAGAGTTGCCAGGACTATTGCAGATTTATCAGGTTCAAACAATGTAAGAAAAGATCATATTGCTGAAGCTTTAAGTTATAGACAGATGGACTATTATCGACTAGAAGCAGCGTAAAAGTTAGTCTAATGGTCAATTTACGTGTTATTTTCGTTCTCAAAGCCTAGTTTTGTATTTATTGAATACATTCCGGTTTTGCAGGCGAAAATGCCCATAAATTACCCCATTATACTAACTTTGTTAACTGTGCCATGTAAATGACTGTAGCAAATTAACTTGAATTAGGTGAGTTAATTTTGCAAGACTCGCTTGTGCTCACGTATTTTATATACTCTGCGCAGGCTTGCCTAAAATTAACTCACCTAATTCAGTTAAGAAGCTATAATATGGATACTAAAATAAAAGAAGATCTAGCGTATGCTTACAGGATAATTGCAAAGCTTGGGATGGATGATCATACATATACTCATTTATCCGCAAGGCCAAAAGGAGCTGACTACTATTATATATACCCTTTTGGTTATCGTTTTGATGAAGTAACGCCTTCTAGTCTATTAAAAGTTTCTTTGAATGGTGAAATTATTGAAGGAAAAGAGAAGCAATATAATAAAACAGGATATGTAATTCACGGTACTATTTACCGAAATAGAGATGAGCTTAACTCCATTTTTCATCTACATACCATAGCAACCGTTGCAGTATCTGCTATGAAAAAAGGTTTGCTACCAATCAGTCAATGGGCATTACATTTTTATGAAGGCGTAAGTTATCATACTTACAATGCGCTTGCGCTTGATGATTCAAAGCATGGTGATCCAATGGTTCTGGATCTTGCGGATAAGAAGATTATGTTTCTTCGTAATCATGGATTTATTACCTGCGGCGAGACAATTCAAGAGGCTTTGTTTTATTGCTATCATCTAGAGCTTGCTTGCAAAACTCAAATTGCTGCGCTTTCTTGTAATTCTGAACTAATTATTCCAAGTCATGATATTTGTAAGCAAACTTGCCAAGATGTTCTTTCGTTTGAAAAAAATCTAGGAGAAAGGGATTGGGAAGCGTGGGTAAGGTGTCTAAGTTTTTAGCTACTAAGAAGAATATGCCGAATTAACGGTATATTCTTCTTAGATATTGATATTACATTAATTTAATATCAACGGCTGAGATTTTGCCATTTTGAGATTCAGTGTTAAAGCTGATTTTTTGACCATCGCTTAAATCTCTTAATCCAGATTGCTCTACAGCTGAGATGTGAAGAAAAACATCTTTTGATTTGTCGCTAGGTTCAATGAAGCCATAACCTTTGCTAGCGTTAAACCATTTTACTGTTCCTGTTTGCATAATATATTTACCTAAATTTTTGAATTCTAATATTAAACCTTAATATTAGCTGGTTATTATATTTTATTTTTAAACATATTCATAGCTGTTTTTTCTATAATTATACGTATATTTTCATTTAAGTAATCAAATATGCCGTTTATGATTCGAATTTAACCTCAAATGCTTGTATTTACCCTTGACTAATTTGTTCTAATATAATAAAATTCGCGCTCTAGGAATGGGCTTGTAGCTCAGCTGGTTAGAGCGCACGCCTGATAAGCGTGAGGTCGGAAGTTCAAGTCTTCTCAAGCCCACCATTCTTATAGTACCTACTAAATCCCATTAACTATATAACATTCCCCAGAAAAAGTGATCATGAACTTGTTTTTATGGTCTCGGGTAGCAAAAGAAGATACCGCATCAAGTCCGGTATGACCGTGTTTTTAAGTCCGAGATGACAAAATCGTCGTAATCCGTCATCCTGAACTTATTTCAGGATCATCTTCTGTTGCTTGAGATCCATAGTCAACCAATGGGTAACGGTACGATGGTGTATGACGGCGTTTTTAAGGGCAAGGTGTTTTTCCAGTATAATGGCTTACTTCATTTTAGACGTGATAATATCTCATCTCTACTTAAAAGCGGTAGTATGGTTTTTAGTTCTGGGCCACTAGTCTTACCTGTAAGGGCAAGACGCAGAGGCATATACAAATCCTTTCCCTTTTTGCCACTATTTTG
Organism: Rickettsia typhi; assembly: GCA_945865485.1. Lineage (GTDB taxonomy): Bacteria > Pseudomonadota > Alphaproteobacteria > Rickettsiales > Rickettsiaceae > Megaera_A > Megaera_A venefica. The sequence continues at coordinate 34,345 of CAMBEC010000011.1, read as the reverse complement.
TGAAATAATTTTTGTCCAATCAGACCAGGTAGATTCGTTTATTATCTCAGGGAGCGTGTTTGCCGCAATCTTAAGTAATGCTTGATCAAGGTCTTGAACCTTAGTTGGGGCATGGCATATCTGCCACCATTCTTTTATTTCAGAAAGTTTTTGCAAATTTGGCCTGATTGCGAGCCAAAAATTTTCATCAACTTTATTTAAATCATTTTTTTGTAGATAAGCCTTTATGTCATTGAACTCCAAGGTAATGACAAGCTTATGATTGAGGTGCTCTAGTTCCTCTGGCATATATGTTGTTGGGCTTTTTGAGTATGTAGTGATATCAAACTTCTCAACCAATTCAGCTAGATTTTTGCTTATATTAACTGGATTAGATGTTCCGATTAATGCCAAAAAGCTATTAATTGCCATAGCTTCTATATTTTGTTCCTCTCTTATGGCTGCAACATCATAGCCCCCCTCGCGTTTAGAGATTTTATCCTCTTTAGATTTAACAAGGCTTAAGTGGCCAAAAGATGGTGGCGCAGCTCCTAAAGCTTCAAACATTTGAATTTGAATTGCGGTATTGCTAACGTGATCTTCACCCCTTATTACATGTGATATATTATAGTCTATATCATCTATAGTAGAGCAAAGCATATAAGTCATGCTCTCATCGGCGCGAATAATTACTGGGTCACTTAGTTTTGATCCGTGGTATTTAATTTCCCCTTTGATCATATCTTGCCAAACTATGTCAGTGTCATTAATTAAGAAGCGGTAATGCGGTTTTCTGCCTTGTTGTTCGTACGTTGCAATTTGTGCTTCACTTAGCTTTAATGCTGAGCGATCGTACATTGGAGGTTTGCCGCTTGATAATTGGAATTTTCTTTTTATATCCAGCTCTTCTGGCGTCTCGTAACATGGGTATAGTCTATGTTTTTTAATCAACTCAAGCTTGGTTGTGGCGTATTTATCAGCTCGCGCAAGTTGATTAAACGTTCTGTCCCAGGTTAATCCTAGCCATTTTAGGTCTTCTTCGATTGCTATTTGATATTCCTTGCGAGAGCGTATTAGGTCTGTGTCATCCATGCGTAGTATGAATTCTCCACCATGCTTTTTCGCATATAACCAATTTATTAGAGCGGTCCTTACGTTGCCAATATGAAGTTTACCAGTAGGAGAAGGGGCAAAGCGAGTAATTACTTTTGTCATAATAAAAATTGATCGTTGAAAAAGCGGATGCTATCATATATCTTAAAAACTCGCAAGAATAGTATGAGTTTCATCCTAATGTGAGCTGGATACGCGCCTTCGGCCTATAGATCGAAGACGTGCCCTAATGTCATGCTGAACTTGATTCATGATCTCAGGCACAAAAGAAAGATTCCGGATCAAGTCCGGGATGACCAAGTAGTAATTTGTCATGCTGAACTTGATTCAGCATCTTAGGCAACGAAATAAGATCCCGGATCAAGTCCGGGATGACCAAGTAGTAATCTGTCATGCTGAACTTGATTCAGCATCTCAGGCAAAGAAAGAAGATCCCGGATCAAGTCCGGGATGACTAAGTAGTAATCTGTCATGCTGAACTTGATTCAGCATCTCAGGTACAAAAGAAAGATCCAGGATCAAGTCCGGGATGACCAAGTAGTAATCTGTCATGCTGAACTTGACTCAGCATCTCAGGCAACGAAAGAGATCAAGCCAGGGATAACATTACTTTGAGCCAGGATGACAGTAGTTTTAAGATTAGTTATATAACTATAATAAAAACTTTTTTTGCCAAGAAATATTTTTTGGCACGCTTTATGCACCTATAGCACCATAAGGCAATATTTTAAATAATTTTTTGGAGAAAATAAAATGTCGAAAGGAACCACAGTAACAATGTTCAGCAGGTCAAATGAGACGCTTGCAAGTAACGTTGGTGCAAAGGAAGCTTGGGGTCACAAAAAGAGAGAAAATTTATTCATTAACTCTTTTGTGGGTACAAGCGCAGGCGGTGTATCTTATGTTAATAGTAAGACAAGATCAACAAACGATGTGCAAGGTAAAATAATAAACACTGGTATAGTATCGGACATGGCAATCGACGGTGATGGTCTGCTTGTGGTATCTGAGACTACTACTGGCCCTGCAAAATTTACCAGAAGAGGGGATTTTAGACAAGATGAGCTTGGCTTTTGGAAAAATGGTGCAGATCAACTATTAAGAGCCTGGAAATTAGATAATGATGAAAATTTACCACAAGGTGCATCTTTGCTTGAAAGCCTAGAAGCGGTGAATTTTGCCAATACAAAAGGTTCTCCTGTGGCAACGACTGTTGTTTCAATTGCGATGAACCTTAATGCAGATCAAGAAGCGTTAAGAGGAGGCGGTCCTGATGCTATATTGAATCGTAGTGGTTTAAATACTGGTAAAAAAATTGACGATATATTATTTCCAGAAAAATTAGGTAGTTCAAGTTTGTCACTTGGTGATGAATTTAATTTTACATCTAGTGATGGTGTTCTAAGAACACTAGAATTTGGTGGTATGGTTCTTGGCAGGAGGCCAGACAATGCAACAAATAGTACAATTTTTGGTGCAACAGGTCCAAGTGCAAAATTTACATTTCCGCCTGTTCCGGGTCCTGGGCAGCTTGCAGTTGGTCATCAATTAAGGATTACCGTAGACGGCCAGCAATATTTGTTTTCAGCGGTGCAAGGATCTCCAAGTGTAGCTAACAAGACATTTAATACAATCCAGAGTTTGGCTGCTGCTATTGACAGAATTAGTTCTTTAAAAGCCACGGTGGACAGTCTAGGAAGATTGTATATTGCTCCAACAAAACCAAACAGTGCTATACAGTTTGCTAACGTTGGTGGAGGAAGCATAGTTGAGGAGCTAGGCCTTACAGATCTTGCTCAAGCTGCAGGAGGAGTCGTGCGTTTTAATAGTCTTGGTACTCTTAGAGATGCGGTAAATGCAGATCAAGATGTATATTCTCTCAAAGCAACAATTGAAGGCAAGGATCTAAAAATCACTTCGCTACTTTCTACCTCATCTCTTAATGTAACAGCTAGTTCGCTTGGAATTAATGCTATTACTAGGGCGACAATAAATCCTAATGCTTCAGAAGTTGGAAGAGCTACTTGTTTTATTAGTGCGCCAGGCCACACGCTGGTAGCTGGTGACTTTGTTACTATTACTGGATTAGGTAACGCACTAGTTCCAAATGGGGTGTATTCGGTTGGCGCAATTAATCCAAATGGTTTTACAATTGGTCTGATCCATGATGGATCAATATTCCCACCTGCAAACGCTGCTCCGGCTCTTGCTCCAGCGGCTGCTTCTTGGCAAAAGATTCCTGGTCAAACTTCGCCAACACTGGCTGGGAACATAACTGCTGTTGCTGGTAATGGTGGTGGACCAAATAATATTACTATAACTACTGGTGGTGCTCATAATTTAGTTGTAAATGATGTAATATATGTTGAAGGTGGAACTTACCACACAGCTGGTGGTGATGATATAGTGCTATCAGCTGGGTATTATCGAGTCAAAGTGCAAGCAGCTCCGAATACATTTGAGATTACGGCTTTGGATGTTGTGGCTGGGGTAGCTTATCCAGCCGCGGTAGGCGTTTCTTTCCACAAAGTGGGAACAGCCGTCGGTGGTCTTCCTCTTCCTCTAACTGGTACATTCAATACTAATATTTTTGATACTACAAACTTATCAAGCATAGTGAACTATCATATAGGTACTAATCATACCTATAAAGTTGACGAAAATATTACATTTACTGGTATAGTTCCACCGCTAGTAATTAATAATATTACTATAGCCAATAATGTTCCATATAAAATTACAAATGTTAATCTTGCTGCAGGTACTATAAGCTTTGAAACTCAAGCTGCAGTAGGACCGGTGGTAGTGGCTAATGCTACTGCTTTTGCTCCATACGCAGCTCCTTCGTTGGGTCTTAGAGTTGAAAACGGCTCACAATTAATGAAGTATTTCTCTATTAACCCGGAGAAAGTGACTTATGATGAAACATATGATCCAACCAATCCTGATAAGAACTTGAGTGCTGCGGTTAATAGTCTTGCTAATTTTCCAAGTTCACAAACATATTCAGTTCCAATCACTGTATATGACAGCCTTGGGTCTTCATATACTTTATTGTTATATTTTGCCAAGCTTGATAACAATAAGTGGGCAATTGAACTTACATCTAAAAAAGATAAAAATGGTGTATTTGAAGTTAGTAATGTATTGGCGGATACTAATGGCTTAATTAGACAAGGCATAATTGAATTTGAGACAGATGGCACACTAAAAGGTATTCCAGAGGGTTTTGAAGAAGCAATTGACGTTCAGCATAATAACGGTAGTGCATCTGGGAGTATTACTATTGACTGGGAGAACGCCTTAAGTGAAATTACTTCCGGAACTGTTAGTCAGACTAAAAACCCAAATAACGTTGAAATTATTCAAGGTGATGGTCAAGGAGCTGGAACTTTAACGAAGCTAGAAATCAGTCCAGAAGGCTACATTATTGGAACATTCAGTACTGGTGAAACTAGAAAACTTTATAAAGTGCCACTGGCTATATTTGCTAACGTAAACGGTCTTGTTGCTGGCAGTAACGGTACATTTGACGTTAGCCGTGAATCTGGTGAGCTTCTTCTTAAAGAAGCTGGTATTGGTGGCGCGGGGAGAACTCTTGGCGGAGTGCTTGAAGCATCAAACGTTGATACCACAGAGGAATTGCTAAAAGTTCAAGAGCTGAGTAACACAATCCGTGCAAATGCAAGAGTTGCTGCTATTGATAACGAGAACTTTAAAAACATTCTGTCTGAACTTGGTAGATAGAGGTTAGGAAAGAAAGTTATTTTGCCGGGTTTGATAAGCTTAATTAAAGCTTTCAACCCGGCTTTTTTTATATCAAATAAGAATACTGTCATACACTGTCATCCTGAACTTGACTCAGGATCTCATCAGATAGAAAGAAGATGCCGGATCGAGTCCGGCATGACGGTGTTTTTGGTAACACAAGTCGGTGATGACTAAGAATAACGTCATACACTGTCATCCTGAACTTGATTCAGGATCTCATCAGATAGAAAGAAGATGCCGGATCGAGTCTGGCATGACGGTGTTTTCGGTAACACAAGTCGGTGATGACAATACTGTCATACACTGTCATACTGAACTCGTTTCAGGATCTCATGAGACAAAAGAAGATCCCGGATCAAGCCCGGGATGACAAATATTATAGATAACTAGATCGTTATAATTTTCTATCTACTTATTAAATATAGTAATTTTTTCTGCTAATAAACATGAATTTGGAATTAAGTGTTTTGCTTTATCATCTTGGATAGTGATATATCTGAGGTCTATATCGACAATAGTTCCTTCAACACCAAGTACAGATACGTGCGAGTTAATTTCCACAGTTTTATAAAATATTATCATTATTCCAGCTATACTATTTACTAATACATCCTTCAAAGCATAACCAATAGCGAATCCTGTTAAACCAAGGCCAGCAACCAAAGCACTGATATCGACACCCCAAGTGCCGAGAACTGTGAGTAGGGCAGTAATCCAAATTGCTATGCTGACAGACTTACCTAAATAAACTATGGCTGAATTCTTGGAGGATACTTTTGATCTAGCGATAATTTTATTAAATATCGGTTTTGTAATTAGCCAAAGTATAAAAAACGGAACAATAGCAATAAGCCCCGAAATGAATTGAGGCAGAAATTCATGTAATTGCCGAAATAGAACAGAATAATTTTCCATTTATATAATCTCAATATTTATTAAGCGTAAATAACAAGTCGCAAAGCTTATACACTGTCATGCTGAGCTTGAAGTGCTTCTCCATGTCTTCGGTCTGGCATCTTCTTCGTTGCCTGAGATCCTAAAATAAATTCAGGATGACCTTGTTAAGAATAGCTAAGCAGTTATCCCGAACTTGATTCGGGATCTTCTTTTTTTTAACATCATGAAATCCTGTATCAAGCCTAGGGTGACGGTGCCGAAATTATGCTATTGCCTTGCTCGGTTCAAGTGCATTTCAGCAAAGTCCCAATTTATCATTTTTTCAATAAAAATAGACACATAATCTGGGCGTTTATTTCTGTAATCAATATAGTAAGCATGTTCCCATACATCACAAGCAATCAAAGGATCTAAGCCTTGCGTTAAGGGAGTCTCTGCATTTGCTGTCTTGATAATCTGAAGTTTCTTATCTTTTGCATTATAGACTAGCCAAGCCCATCCACTACCAAATTGAGATACGGCAGCTTGTTTGAATTCCGTAACGAAGTTGTCATATGAACCAAAGCTAGTTTTTATTAGCTCAGCTATATTTCCATGAGGTTTTCCACCACCACCAGGTTTAATTGAATGCCAAAAAAATGTGTGATTCCAAATCTGGGCTGCGTTGTTAAAAATTGCTGCGTTAGAATTACTAGACTTAGCAATAATTTGCTCAAGGTCAATTTCTGTAAACTCCTTATTATCCTTAAGCAAATTATTCAAATTAGTCACATAAGCATTATGATGTTTGCCATGGTGGTAATCAAACGTTTCAGAAGAAAAATCAGGAGAGAATGCATCCTTTTCATATGGTAATTCTGGTAATTCAAAAGGGTATTTTTCTTGGTTAGAGTAGTCGCAATATGTCATTTTATTTCCTCATTTTGTGTTATAACGTTACAGATAGCGCGCATTTCGTCTATATCCCCGCTGCAATGAAGCGCTAAATTACACCCGGCATCAAGGGTCATTCTAGTTACTTTGGTAAGGCTTGCAAGAAATTCAGCCTTAGAGTTGGCTAAATTCTTCTTGCACAGCTCGATTATGGCTAAATTAGTAATTTGATAAGTGTTTATATCAAATAATTCTTTTAAAGGTTGAGAATAATCCTCTCTCCACTCTAAATCTTTTTCAGCAAGATTAATCACTTTCTTAAGTGTAGAGCGTTTTTTTCCTACCTCGCCATGCAAGGCGTACATACATAAATCATCTGATACTAATTTACCCTTAAAACCTATATTATTTCTAATATAATTTATAATTTTTTTCGATATTGTAGCGGGTAGCTTTGAGTCGATTGAAGTATATACGATATGGGCGGTCATTGCCCATACTTTTTCTGAGGCTAATTCTTTAAAAACCTTAAAGTCAGTCGTTTCTAGCTCTTCTAGTGGTGTACTTACTATTGGCAAATCAAAATGACTATCAACGAAGGCTCTGCCGTGTCCAGGAATATGTTTAATAAACGGTAAGCCTCCGCTATGTTGTATGCCGGCTATAACCGATTTGCATAAATCAATCACCTTGTCTGGGTTATTTCCAAAGCTTCTGTCTCCTATAACGTCGCTTGCCCCTTCAAAAGATAAATCACAAACCGGAGCGCAAGGAGAGTCTATGCCAAGTTCCCTTAGCTCAGACATAAGTTGAATGTAGTTAGTTTTTAACTCAAGTTTTGCTCTTAATCTATCTTCATTATAAATATTGGAAAAATGCTCAGCTGAAGGGTAAAACCTTGCTGCAATTGGAGGCTTAATTCGTGCTACTCTACCACCTTCTTGATCTATAAATATAGGTATTTTTCTTTCAGGGTACAATCCTTTAAGAGCAGTAGTTAGTTCAAGAATTTGCTTCTTAGATTCAACATTACGAGAAAATAGAATAAATCCAGCTGCTTTATGCTCACTAAATAAATCTATTTCTTCTTGTAAAAGCTTTGTGCTGCTAATACCGAAAATTATTGGTACAGTCATAATACTAATGAGTCTTTAATTTTGTTGGTGCGATCTATCTAGATTACCAACACTAGAAAATTTATCAACATAATATAGCTGCACATTGCCAACAGCGCCATTTCTGTGTTTAGCAATCAATATTTCGGCTACATTATGCGCTTTATCAAGTGCCGCTTGCCATTCTGAATATTTAGGGTCACCAGGAGCTGGTTCTTTTCGGCGTAAATAATACTCTTCCCTATATAAGAACATAACCAGATCGGCGTCTTGTTCAATCGAACCAGATTCACGCAAGTCAGAAAGGAGCGGCCTTTTATCTTCTCTTTGTTCTACCGCCCTTGAGAGCTGAGATAGGGCAATAACCGGGATGTTTAATTCTTTAGCAATAGCTTTAAGTCCTTGAGTAATCTGAGAAATTTCCAGAACTCTGTTCTCTGATTTATTAGATCCACTAAGTAATTGTAAGTAATCAACAAAAATAATACCTAAATTGTGTTTTCTTTTAAGTTTTCTTGCTCTAGATCTAACTGATGAAATCGATAGAGCGGGAGTGTCGTCTATAAAAAAAGGCATTTCTGATAATTCTGCTGCTGCTTTGCGTAGGTCATTATAGTGCTCTTCATTGACCTTACCATTACGCAGATTAGTCGAATCAACTCTAGCCATCATGGAAAGCAAACGACTTGCCAGCTGCTCTGAAGACATTTCTAAGGAGAAAAATCCCACTGCTGGAGGTTTTTCACCTTCTTTGGCTTTTCGTTGCAGGGCTTTGCAAGCATTAAAAGCAAAATTAATAGCAAACGCAGTTTTACCCATCGATGGGCGGCCAGCAATTATGACTAAATCAGAGTTTTGAAAACCAGAAAGTTTATTGTCCAGATCAAGATAACCTGTCGAGATACCTGTAATATGATCGGTATTCTTCATAGCTCTGTTTATACTGCTGAGTGATTCAGCAACAGATTCTCTCATTGCAACAAAGCCTTTCTCCTTCATGCCTTCACTCGCAAGAAGATATAGCTTACTCTCAGCAATTTCTAGCTGCTGGGGAGCTTCCTGTTCTAAAGTGGAATTATATGCATCATTGACAATTTCTTCGCCAATAGTAATCAAATTTCTTTTGATGGCTGAGTCGTAGATTATTTTGCCATAATCATAAGGGTTAATAACAACCATGGCGATTGTGGTTAATCGAATTATATATTCATTACCATTTAATTCTTGATATAAAGGATCTTTATCAAGCATAGATTTGATGGTAACTGGGGTTGCACTTAAGCCTTTTTCAACGAGTATTTCTATGGCATTGTATATTTTTTGATGAAGTTTTTCATAAAAATGTTCTGGTTTTAAGAACTCGTTTATTTGCTCGATCAAATCACTGTTAATAAGGACAGCCCCAAGCAACATCTGCTCGGCATGGACGTTGGCCGGTAATTTTCGGAGTAAATCGTGCTCTAGTAATGTTTGACTCATATTTTTATATTTTTTTATAAATTTTAGTTCGTATTCAAAGCGCAGGCACGTTATTACGTGCAAAAACACCAGTTATTCCGGAGTTTGATTCAATATTTTTTCTACTGCATGAGTTCCCGGGTCTAGGGCAAGCGAAGCGCAATAAAATTAGTTATAAATCTCTTAGAAATTTATCAGCTTCTAAAGCTGCCATACAACCAGTGCCTGCAGCTGTTACTGCTTGACGATAAATTTTATCTTGAACATCTCCGGCGGCAAATACTCCTGGTATATTAGTCTTAGTAGAATCAGGTGCTGTAATTATATAGCCTTCCTCATCCATTGTTATTTGGTCCTTAAAAATATCCGTATTTGGTTTGTGTCCAATAGCAATAAATACACCAGAGCACTCCAAGTTTGAGAGCTCATTAGATTTGATATTCCTAATTTTTATACCAGTTACCGACTTAGGGTTACTGGTACCTACAACTTCTTCTAAGACACTGTCCCAAATTACTGATATTTTGTCATGTTCAAATAATCTTTCTTGAAGAATTTTTTCAGCTCTGAATTCATCTCGGCGATGAACAATATAAACTTTTTTAGCGTGGTTAGTAAGATATAATGCTTCTTCAACAGCGGTGTTGCCACCACCTATTACCACAACGTCCATGCCTTTGAAGAAAAACCCATCACATGTGGCGCACCCTGATACACCAAACCCTTGAAATTCTTGTTCTGACTTAATTCCAAGCCATTTAGCTTGAGCTCCTGTACAAATTATTATGCTATTAGCTTCATATAAATTTCCTGACGCTGTATAGGCTTTAAATGGCTTTGTTTTAAGATCAACTTTTTCAACGTAGTCATGAACAAGTTTAGTGCCAACTTTTTCTGCTTGCTTCTCCATTTCTTGCATTAGCCATGGACCTTGAATAGTCTCTGCAAATCCGGGGTAATTTTCAACATCAGTAGTAATGGTAAGTTGGCCTCCTGGTTGCATTCCATGTATCAAAATAGGCTCCAAAGATGCTCTGGCTGCATAAATTGCTGCCGCTAAGCCAGCTGGTCCTGATCCAATAATCAGGACTTTAGTTTTAGTGATAATTGGTTCCATATTTACCGTAATATTTAAGTTTTATTTTTATGTGGTCAGATTCCTTCAAGGAAAATTGTGGCCATAATAGGCATGTATAGTAAAACAAAGAGTAAAGAAAGCAATACCGCGGTGGCCACTTTTTCTGGATAAATTTTATATAGTGATGCTAGTACAATTGTATTGGTAGCCATCGGTGCAACACATAGCAGTTGTAAAGCATTATAATAGTTGACATCAAGCCATTTAAAATAAAAACGATCTAGTAAAATAAATATATTGAAAAGTGCTGGATAGAATAGAAACTTGCTAGCAAATGCTGCTGCAGTAAACTTTATATCAAAATCGAATTCTCTAATGCTTGACAAGGCAAGTCCAATAGTTACCATACCTAATATCGAAAAAGCACCTTTCATATTACTAATAAAATCATCGAGAAAATCGGGTAGGTGGAATCCTAAAAGACTCATCGCGCACCCCAAAAAGAACGCGTTTAAGATTGGTAATCTTGCTACTCTCAGTACGCTCTGCTTAAACGTTCCTACGCTTCTTGCACAAAAATAACAACCAACTGATGCCTCGCAAATAGAAATACCAATCAAGCCAAGTGCATAAATGCTAAGGGTATGATCATCAAATAGAGCTGCTGCAATAGGTAAAACTACGTAACCGCTGTTTCCAGTTCCAGCAGATAGAGCTAGAATATTTCTATGTGAATCTTGCCAAACTTTTCCATATAACCAGTAGCTGAAAAGACTTAATATTGTACATAGAGTGAAAGTTAGGGCTGAAATTCCAAGAGAATTAAATGTTAACTCAGCACTCGTGGGAATAGCAAAAAATACAATAGGGGCAACAAAATAGAATAATAATGAAGCTACACTATCCTTTTCTACATTAGAAAACCTACCTGATAAAAATCCAATCAACACACTTAAAAGTGAGGATAATACCTTAAAAAAGACCAGACTAAATACTGCCATAATAAAGTTAAGTTTTTAACAACCTAATTTGTTTCTAATGTTATTAGTGCTTTATTATAGCAATTTACTTGGAATCAATCTATCGAATATTTGGCTATTTTTGTTATGTCACATTAATTGTATAAAAAACTCTTGAATGTTTGGGATGGACGCTATATATTACGAGGCTTAAAAAGTCTGAAACACAATTATGAGCTCACTAGAGCTCGAGAAGAAATTTGGAGATTTAGTTAAGATGAGTGAAGCATTAACTCTAGCAGCAGAACTGCGTGAAGAATTGGGAACAGGAGCTTCTAGAGCTTTAAGAAAAAGAGGCATGGTGCCAGCAACAATTTATGGTGCAGGCAAAGAACCTTTATCGATTTCAGTAGAAGAAAAGGAAATAACTAAATATTACAGAAAGCCTCAGTATATTTCTCAACTTTTTGAACTTGAGATTGGTCAAAAGAAATTTAAGGTACTACCAAAAGCTATTCAACTTCATCCAATAACTGATATTGTAAGTCACGTCGATTTTGTATTTTTAGAAAGTAAAATGCAAAAAATGCATGTGCCAGTTATATATTTAAATAAAGATGTTTGTTTAGGTGTTAAAAGAGGTGGATATTTCAATACAGTAAAAAGATTTGTTACAATTCTTTGTCCAGTTGGAAAATTACCACGTAAAATTGAAGTTGATGTTGTTTCAATGCCTATAGGATCTTCATTGAAGGCAAAAGATTTGTCTATTCCAGAAGGCTCTAAGCTTCTAGAGAATCCTAATTTTGTTATAGCATCAATTGTTGGTAAAAAAGGTAAAGCTGATGAAGCTGATGAAGCTTCTACGCAAGCTGAACCAGCTAAAAAATAGGGAATTAATCGTCCTACCCTTACTATAGCGTCGTGGCGAGTGGCTGTAAGCGGCCATAGCCAACCGGTTTATTGATGTTATTCTCTTGTGGGCGGCAGGAATTCATAATGTATAAAATTTGGTTTTTGTCTTCGCTAGAATGACAAGTCATAAAGAATAAAGCTTGTAAAACATTTTTGACGGATCGGTTTAGGTGATGTTCCTAATTGTTGGACTTGGTAATCCTGGTAGAGAGTATATGGATACCAGACATAATGTTGGGTTTATGGCTTTGGATGCGTTATCTAGAGAATATGGGTTGCCATTTCAAACTAAATCTAGATTTAACTCTCAACTTGCACTTGGAGAAAATAACTCTGAAAGTGTTGTGCTTTGTAAACCAGAAACTTACATGAATCTATCTGGCGAAACGGTACAGTCTGTTTCTGCCTATTACAAAATTTCATTAGATAAGACTATAGTCATTCACGATGACATTGACCTACGTTTTGGCAAGATTGGCTATAAAAATGGGGGAGGAGCAGGCGGGCATAATGGCTTAAAGTCGATTGATAAGCATCTCGGGCCAAATTATCACAGAATAAGAATAGGAATTGGTAGACCAGAAGATCCAGCTTACGAAATTTCAAATTTTGTACTGGGAAAATTCTCTCAAGAAGAAGAGTTAGTTATTTTAAAAAATATTGATTTGATAACTAGCAAAATGCAGCTATTGATTTTAGGGGATGTTGAAGCATTTAAAAGAGCAATTTCTGTTTAAGGTAGCGCGCAGAATAGCTTTGTGTTATGCTGAGTATTGAAAAAGACATTATTTTGGACGTTTATTATAGATCCGAACTTGCTATTGTCATCCTGCGTTCGAATTGCTTCGCATGCTTTCGGCCTAGGACCTTGTGCGATAGAAAAATATAGTCTACAAGTCTTGGGTATAACAGATGTAATTAATCATCCTGAATTTATTTAAGGATCTCATGAGAAAGAAAAACATGTGGAATCAATCCAGGTATGACGGTGTTTTTTTGAGTCAGGTATAACTGGTTATCGAGAAAAGAAGATACCAGTCAAAATCCAATAGACGAATGTGATAAGTCCATCCTAGGGACGTGATAAAACAACAAAATATAAGTAAGGAATACTAATTATGAGACTAAAATGTGGAATCGTTGGTTTACCAAATGTGGGTAAATCAACTTTGTTTAATGCCCTGACTGCAAGTAGCAATGCAGAAGCAGCAAATTATCCTTTTTGTACGATTGAACCAAATACTGGTGTTGTACCAGTACCTGATTCTCGCCTTAACAAACTAGCTGAAAATGCCGGCTCTGCTAAGATCATACCGGAGTTTATTGAATTTGTTGATATTGCTGGTCTTGTTCAAGGTGCTAGTAAAGGAGAGGGCTTAGGTAATAAATTTTTATCTCATATCAGAGAAGTTGATGCTATTATCCATGTTCTTCGTTGCTTTGAAGATCCAGATATTACTCATGTGCATGGCAAAGTTGATCCCGTAAAAGATGCTGAAGTAATAGAGACAGAATTAATGATCGCAGACCTAGACTCTATTGATAAGCGTTTGCCTAATTTAATAAAAAAAGCTAAGACAGATAAAGCGCAACAGTTGCAAGTAGAGCTTCTAGAGATTTGCCGTAAAGCTCTGGAAGAGGGGAGGCCTCTTCGATCCTTAATAGGAAAAGTTGATGAAAAAGAACTTAGTTCATTGCAACTCCTTACTTCAAAGCCAATTTTATACGTATGTAATGTTCTAGAATCTGAGGCGGCAACGGGTAATTCTCATTCACAAAGGGTGGAGCAAAAGGCAGCTGCTGAAGGTGCGAACATAGTAATTATTTCTTCTAAAATTGAAGCCGAAATATCGCTTCTAGAAGATCCGATGGAAAAAGAAGAGTTTCTTGAAAGTCTTAGTTTATCAGAACCGGGTCTTAGTAAAATTATTAAATCAGCGCATGCTCTTCTTGGTTTAAAATCGTTTTTTACAATTGGACCAAAAGAAGCGCATGCTTGGACTTTTGCTAGCGGATCTCTTGCGCCTGCTGCTGCTGGAATTATACATACTGATTTTGAAAAAGGCTTTATCAGAGCTGAAGTTATTTCCTGCGAAGAATATCTTGCAATTGGAAGCGAGGCTAGGGCAAAAGAGCTGGGCAAAATGCGAGTAGAAGGAAAAGATTACGTTATGCAAGATGGGGATGTTGTGCATTTTAGATTTAATGTTTAGCAAAATTATATGAGGTAATGGAAATGATACAGGATTCTGGTTTTTGTAAAGCTGTTATACTGGGAATTAAAAATTGCTTTGATTTTAAAGGTAGAGCTTCTAGGGCAGAGTACTGGTATTGGCACTTATTTATAATTATTTTAGATCAATTTATTGACTCACTTAGTGGAACATCGACGTGGATCTTTTCTCTTATCTCTTTTATTCCCGGTTTATCCGTTAGTGTACGTAGATTGCATGATGTTAATTATAGAGGTTGGTGGTGGTTACCTATTGTTAATATTTGGGCTGTTGTACTTTGTTTCTTCGCAGGAAATATTGAATCCAATCGTTTTGGCCTCCCTCCTAATCCAATAAAAATTACTTTATTTGATAAAGTTTTTGTAGCTGTTGTTATAGTTTTATTAATTACCTTAATGGTCTTAAACTTTTTAATTCACACGGGTCAGGTCAATTAGTCATGAAAGTAATAGGACAAGTTCCACCAATTTTGCTTTATTGTCTTATAGCTCTTTCAACCCTGACTGAAACAGTTTATTCAGCTGCCCTTCCTGAGATAGCAAAACAGTTAAATACTTATGGTAGTGTTGCTCAATTATCTACTACTGTATACTATATTGGTTTTGCTATCGGAATCTTTACCTTAGGTCGAATATCAGATATTTACGGTAGGAAGCCAGTAGTATTATTTGGTATTAGCTTTTATATTATAGCTACTTTTATTATAAGCCAATCTACTAATATAGAAATGTTTATTTTGTTTAGATTTGCCCAGGCCTATGGAGCCAGTGTGGGCTCGGTAATTGCTCAAGCAATGGCACGTGATTCTTATAAAGGGTGGGAGTTGTCATATGTTTATGCTAGTGTTTCAACTATCATGGCATTTGTACCATCAATTGGCTCTGCATTAGGTGGCTATATCATTGAATATTTTGAGCAATGGCAGTATATCTTCTTTTTTCTTATTTTATTGTCAGGAATATTGCTTATCGTATATATAAGGTTTCTTCCAGAAACTAATGCATATATTGGAGCTGAAAGAAATAGTCGATTTTTTACAGTACTAAAAGTTGCATTAAATGACAAAACTCTTCTTACCTATGCTTTTATAGTTGGGGTATATAATGGTATTTGTTTTGGTTTTTATATTCAGGCTCCATTTATTTTTATTGGAAAATTAGAAATATCTCCATCAAATTATGGTAAGTTATTTTTAGCTTTGAGTGCGGCCAACCTAGCAGGAGGATTAATTACTAGGTCTTTAGTACGTAAATTTGTCAGCACACTTAAAATACGGATTGCTGGTTTTATCTTAAGTGCAATTGGCTGTATTATGCTGTTAGTCGGCTCGCAGATTGATACAAATGAAGCAACATATGTAGCGTTGCTAATTTTTGGGCCAATGGCAATACATCTTATGGGGCATGCGATGGTTGTTCCAATGCTGTTAAGGCACGCTCTTGAGGATTATCATAAAGTAACAGGATCTGCAGGTTCTATCTTTGGCTCAATGTATTATCTGATGACAGCTGGCGTCAGCTTTATGATCTCAACGTTCCATAGCAATACAATAAATAACTTTGCTTATTTATTTATATTCTTACTCTCAATTTCTTTAATATTATTCTATTATAATAATATTAGTAATAGTAAGAAATTAAAGCTGCTATAGAACGTTGATATATCTGAGTATTAGGGGTTTTTTAATTAATTACATAAGCGCCCCTAGGTACATACTTATTCATCTGCTTCAACTGTTGCTCCCAGAATAGTATACCCTTCTTCTTTAGGTTCAGGAGTTTCTTGCTTTAGACAGTCTAAAGAGAGTATTTGCTCTTTAGCTTCTGCAACAAAATCTATTACTTTTTCCACTTGTTCTTCGATAAATTTTATTATCATATCTACTAATTCCTTGCAGATAGATAAAAAATTCTCGAAAAATCCAATTGACTCCTGATTGTTAGCGTCTAATTTCTCTTCTGACTTAATACCTTTCCAAAGGTTGGCCAGTTCTTCTTTGTCTTGCAGTAAATTAATTATAGTAGTTCGTGTATCTGCATCTAATACAAAATCATGTTCACTTAGATTTAAAATTAGAGTGTTAAACTTATCCTGGTTTGTAACAATATCTTTAACATACTCAGCCGCATCAACCAGGACTTTTAGACTAGCTAGGATTAGCTCTTTTTCCATTGTTGGAAATTGCTCTACAGCTTTTTGTTTAGAGCCAGCAACAAAGATTTTTACCATTAAATGTTGTTGCCATGAATGCAGGTGAGATAGCCTATCTATCAGAGGTAAATCAATTTTATATTCATCTCTATAGTCGTGAAAACTCAGTACTACAAGAGAAAATTTTTCTTCTATAGAAGGTTCCGCTTTAATTTTTGACATAAAAAAACTCCTACTAATGTGGATATTTAAATTGGCTAAACAAAGAATTACTAATGTTAACCTTAATTTAAAGCTAACATTAGTAAATAATTAAATCAAGATTTAACTATATCATTCTAATTCAACATGATCAGTTATGATACCTATGACATTAACTTTGGCTCCGTCAACTAGGCTATCTCTTGAATTAACTTCATCAAGACGCTCTTCGTTTGATTGAAATAAATCTCGCATTGCTCCTTGTCTCACTAGCTTCGCAGGAATGAAAGCAGCTTGTTCTTCGTTTTGTATTGAGAGGCATGAAGGTATAAAATTAAATTGTATCCATTCTTTAATTTTCTGCCCTGTAGTTTTTCCTTTTGCCATAATAACCACCTCTAAAAATAAATAAACTCTTTATAAACGATTAAACCAAACAGAGTATTTCGTTAATTGTGGAGCAAATCGTCATTATGATCAGTGGCGCCGACGGCAATAACTTCTTCATGAGAACTACCTCTGAGGCTATCACCTAGCCCATGAAGTAAGTCACTAACTATTTTACCACCAGCTTCTCCCGTTTTACCAGGATGCTTATCTTTAATAGCTTGTTCGGCTATATCTCCTGCTAAGTCCAATGCTTCATCTGTTACTTTCAAACAGCATGGTACTAGCTTTTGAAACCATTCTTTAACCTTCTGTCCTGTAGTTTTTTCTTTTGCCATGATAACCACCTCCCAGATTTGTATACGACCTTTATTGGAGTATACAGTTATAATTATCTACTCATTTAATTAAGGATTGGTAAACAATAAACTAAAATACTTGGTTAGGTAGATTGGCGTATGCATAGCATACTAAAGAGAAGATTGTCTAAAGTGAGGGTATTTAAAATAATCTATTTATTTTAAAAACAAGAAGTGATAAGTTATCTCGCCAAACCCTACTAAAGAAAGGATTAGTTCAATAGTAAGCTCTCTTTAATTGTAACCCTTGATTTATTATTGGAGTTTAGGAATTTAATTATTTAAGGAAGAAGGAGAAGAACATGAAGCGTAAAGGAGAGTTTGATGCAATTGAAGAAGGCTCAGTAAAGAAAAAAATTCCTAACCCTTTCAATCATAATATTAATCCGTATTCGGTAAATATATGTGGAGTAAAGGGAGCCACTTTGCTTTATGATAGTATAAAAAATGATATTCAAAAAAATGCAGGATATTATGAGAAAGTAGAGTACTTAGTAGAAGTAATGGAAGCTGATATAAATAAAGGCAGAGGTAATAAATCTCCTCTTTATAAAGCAATATTTGAAGGAACTCTCCATACAGACTTCGTAAAAATAGCCAAATTTTTGATCGAGAAAGGAGCAAGAAACGATTATGTTGAAGACATGACCCCGCTGCACTTAGCGGCTGTAACTTGCTCAGTACCTGTATTAGAAGCTTTTGCAGAAAATAACTATGACTTTACTTTGAAGGCTGGTCCAGCGCGCGATAGAACAGTTATTAATTTAATCCTAAGCTCAAAACCGTCTGGCATAGTCCTTCAGAAAACTCTGGCAACTATTCCTGTTGAGCAATTATCTATCATTTGGAAGGAAACTATTATTAACCCACTCCATCTTAGCACCGAGGAAAGGGGGGTAATAGATTGTTTTATAGCATCAAATAAGTTAGCTCCTCTTACGGGAGAGTTTAATTTAAAAGAAAAAGATACTTCTTGCGATTCTCAAGATGGGTCAAGTAACTCTTTTCATGATGAAAACCTTCAAGAAGGAGTAGTAGCGGACATGTTTTTTAGCGAAACAAAAGGTACTTTAGAATCCTTGGGAGTAAATGGCCAGATAGGAACGTCCGAGAGCGTTTTAATAACGGGAGAAGTGGACGAGCAAAAAGATTAGTGGCTATATATGCCTTCACTCTTCTTTCTTCATATTAGCTTTGAGTGTTGTGCACTAATTTAGTTAATAGTATTATCTACTAAATATTGGTTTAAGCGTCAGGCGTTAATATTTGAAACATCTACACAAGGAAAATAAGATTTATGATCAGATTACTAATGTTTATTTGCCTTCTCTTTACTAGTTCAATATCCTCCGCCTCAAATAGCCAAGGTTACTCTATAAATGACCTTGAATCATTTATTAAAATTGCAAACCAGGTGAATGTTATAAGTATAGTAATTTAATGTACAGTTTTATAGACGATGCATTAAAGGAAAGGGGGTATAGTATAACTGATGCTATATCTTTGCTTAATAGTAAGCTAGGTACAAATGGCATAACTTTATTACCTATAGATCCAAACTCTAATTTTGCTCGACAATATTCACGAAGTGGAAAGCAACTACCTTTTCCTTCTAATTACCAAAAATCAGTTCCAGCTGCTGCTGGTGTGTTTGCTACAATTAATTCTTTGACAGAATTCTTAAAACTAGCTATGGGTACTAGACCTGATTTAATAACAGAAACTGTATTAAATGAAATTTTTAGACCAAGAGTTGAAAATAAAGACGTATTTTATTGGAATATTGGTCTACCATTTAATAATAATCGTATAAAATCGTGGTATGGTCTAGGTTGGCGCATTCTATTTCTTGACAATAAAGAGGAGTCAAGGTTGATATTCCATTCTGGCTTTATTAATGGAGCTACTACCTTTATGGGGTTCATTCCTTCAAAAAAAGCTGGAATTATTATACTTACCAATCAAACATCTGCGTTTGCACTTAGAAACGGGCTAAAGTTTTGGGAATACATTCTAAGCGATCTAAATACAGAGCACATTACAAGGCAACAATCGAATCCCTGAAGATATTCCTGTTATTGAAATATTATCTATAGTATAAATATTAAGAATATTAGCAAAATAAAGAATAAATTATATACAGAGGTTAAGTGATGGGGAAATTTTTAAAATATGGTGCATTTCTTGTTCTAGTGCTTATTTTAGCGTTATTAGTAATCCCTTTACTAATTTCATTAGACGATTATAAAGAAGATATAGAAGCCAAAATAAAATCCGAGACCGGAAGAGACTTAATAATTAAAGATACAATAACGTTTTCTATCTTACCTGCACCTAAGATAGTGTTATCTGACATTGAACTTTCTGGGCTACCTGATGAACAAAAGCTTCCTATACTTAAAGTGGGCAAAGCAAAAGCAACTTTAGCTATTTTACCATTATTTACAGGTACATTTGTAATTTCTGAGATAATGCTTGAGAATCCTAAAATTCATATTGAAAAACAAAATAATAGCAAAGGCCTTCAAACATTAAAAACAGATAACAACGGTAAGAATTCTGCTACTAATAATCCTACACCACTACAGATACCTAAATTACCTTTTTCTATAAAACGCTTAGTAATTGAAAATGGCCAAATAATTTACGTTCAAAACAATGAAAAAATTGCTTTTGAGAATATAAATCTAATAATTAAAAATTTATTAGGACAAGGGCCAATGGAATTTACTATTAATAGTAAAATTTTTGAGGAAAATATTGTGCTTAATGGTTCAATTAATGCTAATCAACCGTTGATGCCCATCATGGCGGAAGGTAAAATAAAAGGAGAAAAAGCTACTCTAGCGGGAGAATTTAGTTTAGATGATTTAAGTTTTGCAGGAAATATAAAGTATCAAGGTAATGCAAAACATTTAAGTGACCTTTTCCCTATGATACCTTTAGGATTACAGAGAGAATTCAACCTTACAACTAGGATTACTGCAGATAAGGAAAATATATTACTTAGCGACTTAAATTTTTCAATGGGAAAAATACTGGCTAAAGGAGAAGGGGGGTACAATTTTAAAGGAGGGGTACCTACTTTAAATTTAAACATAGTGCCAGGTAATATTATTGCTAAGGTTACTAATGACCAAGCGCTAAAAGGATATAAAATTAATATAAAGACACAAGGTTTAAAGCCTTTATTAGAAGAATTACAAATCAACTCTTCAGATGTGCCTTTGCTTTTGAGTAATAATATCTCGCTTGGAGCTTCAGTAACGTATAGTAAAAATACCGTTGATGTCCAAAACATCTCTCTCCTGTTGGGAGAAGCGAACTTAAATGGTAATGTTACGATAAATTGGCAACCAAAACTCAATTTATCCTATAACCTCGAGACCAATAAAGGATCAACTTTAATGAAGTTATTGGGAATAAATTCTCCTATTGGAATTTCAGGAGTAAAAATTAAAGGACAGAGTAGTGAAGAAGCTAAAATCTGGCAAACAGATACTCTCCTTACTCTATCAGGAATTGATACTCATATTGTTGGTAAAGTGGACACTGCAAGTGCATATAAACCATATCTTACTATAACAGCAAACGGTCAAAACCTTGGTAACAGTTTAAAACAACTTTTAAATCAAAAAGAAGCTTCAGCTGCTCTCGGAGCTTTTTCATTATCGCATACTATTTCGGGACAAATGCCTGTCTTAGAAATAATATTAAATAAATCTGACGTTACTATTAATAAGAACAAAACATCTTTAAATGGTAAAGCTAACATAGATTTGACCAACAAGCCAAAAATTATTTTTGATTTAGTCACTTCAGAAATCAATTTGAATGATTCAAGTAATCAAGGGAAT
The DNA here is from genome assembly GCA_945865485.1 of Rickettsia typhi. GTDB lineage: Bacteria > Pseudomonadota > Alphaproteobacteria > Rickettsiales > Rickettsiaceae > Megaera_A > Megaera_A venefica. The sequence goes on along the minus strand of CAMBEC010000011.1, from coordinate 12,998 downwards.
ACCAGTAATAAAGGAAACGTATCACCCGCTACTCAAAAATCTGGTGCACCTTGGTCTAAAGAGAAAATTGATCTATCTTTTTTAAACGCTTTTGATGGAACTTTTACAATAGCTATCCCAAAACTTACTAAAGCACCACTAAATATAGATAGTATGAAATCTAAGCTTCAGCTTGCAAGTGGTAAGCTTAATCTTGAATTTCTTTCAGGGCGTATTTATGGAGGTTCTATAGAAGCACATGGGCATGTAATAGCTAAAACTGGCGAAATTCTTTTAAATTCTGAGCTAAAAGAAGCAAAGCTTAAAGATGTAGTTCCAAATTATAAAGAAATAAAAATTACAGAAGGAAATTTTAATTTCTCATCTAAATTGCAATCATTTGGCACAAGTGAGCATCAGTATATAAACAATCTCTCAGGTAATATTAATCTTGTAGGTACAGAAGGTAAAATAAATGGCGTGAATCTACAAAAGGTATTAGATGCATTAGACAAAATGAATGATCTTTCCAGTATTATAAATTTATTAGATACATCTTTTGCTGGAGGTCAGACGGCGTTTAATAATTTAGAAACAAACGTTATAATTAAACAAGGAATTGGTACCTTAACTCACTTTAAGTTAGATGCTACGTCGGTAACTGTTGGTGCAGAAGGAAAGGTTGACCTTCCAAAGTACTATTTAGATGTTAATTCTACTGTTAAAGTAGATAGACAAAAATTACCTCCTTTTAATGTTCATCTTTATGGTCCTTTAGATAATATACAGCGTAAGGTAGATGCTAAAGCCTTAAAACAATATTTGGTAGAAAATGTTTTAACTAAGGTTATAGATAAAATTCAAGGAGGCAAAGGCGGTGCAGGAGATATTTTAAAAAATATTATCGGTGGTAGTAGTCAACAAGCAGCTCCTTCACCTACGGATAATCCAGATAATAATAATGGAACAGAAAATCTGATTAAGAAAGGTTTAGGCAATCTCTTTAAATAAGAGTAAGCAGAGTAAGCTTGTACAAAATATACTGGAATGGAAGTAGGGGTATTACACCAATGCAAAATTAGCAATGGTTGCTTAAGCTCTCTACTTCTGATCCTACTTAAATATGGGAGGATTACCCCTTACGAGAAAATCCGTACCTTCCTGCAAAGAACCCTCGGTAACTCAAAGAAAATCTACACTTCATATACACAAAGAGCATGACGATTTCTGGCGAAGAGCAAAATCCTTTAAAATATTTGAGTAATTTGGGAGAAATATGAAATAGCATTTTTAATTTTAATAATTAATCTTGACAAAAAGATTAACTTATACTATCTACTAGTTAAGTAAATTTTAATAATAATTAAATATATAGGAATTATGAAGAGAAATTCTAGTTACGTTAATACTGGTGATATGAATTCCGGAACTACTAAAAAAGCTACTCTCGATACTACACCTAGGATAACAAGCGATTATAACAGCCTAAACTCAGGCTCTAGTTCTAGCTCTAGTTCTAGCTCTAGTTTAAGCTCAAGTCCGAGCTCTAGTTCAAGTAGCTCTTCTAGCTCTCAAATAAGTGAATTAGCTTTGTTACCTTCCCTTTCTATTGTACCAAATTTAGGAAGTAGTAATTCAGGATCCATAGTTTCTTGGAGTAGCAGCTCCAGTAGTTTATTATCAAGCTTACTTTCAAGTGACCCGTTCTTTAATCCGAGCCTTAGTAGCTCTTCTTCTAGTTCGTCATCTAGCTCTCAAGCAGGTGAATTAGCTTTGTTACCTTCATATCAGACTGCATTAACTCCTGCTTCTAATGTTAGCAATAAAGTAACTTTAGTTGACTCAAATCTGAATGAATTAAATCAGTTAGCACAATCTGGCGTCCATCTAGATAGCAGTACATTGTATTCTGTAATAAAAAATGCGTCCTATGTTGAAATAAGACCAAATGAGGTGGTGCCCACTTATAAAGCTCTAGTATTATTAGCAACGCTCTTTGCTAAATCTAAGGAGCTAATTACTCTTGATATATATTCTCTGAATAGTAATCCTAATTCTCTGAATAGTAATCCTGATATTCCGAGTATATTTGAAGTCTGTAGCGCTGATGTGCATAATGACGATGATGCAGAGCAGAACCTCTCTGATCAAAGCATTTTTTTTAGTATTTTTTCCCAATCAGAGACATTGAGAAACCTTAATATGAGCGGGCATGAAAGAGTGATACAGATAGATATAGAAATAGCACAATATCTTGCACGTATGAACCTTACGCATCTAAATATAAGTTTTTGTCAGCTATCAGAAGAATTAGATGTACTTAAAACGCTTCTTTTATCTCCTACTATCAAAGTGCTACAAATTAATCGTATTCATGATTTTAGTCTTGAAATGGCTGAAGTTATAGCTAATTCGAAAGTCCTTACGGGCATTAATCTACCATATGTATTTAACGCATGTACATATGATAAGCTGAAGGAGGTGGCTCAAATTTTACTTAAATCTCCTAGTATAGTGCAGTTTGGTTTAAAATGTGATGATACTTATCATGATAATTCTCATGAGAATTATAACAAAGGACGAAAAATAGTCGAGAAAATATTCAAGGATCATAACGACTCAATTGCTAGTATTCTCTCACTTCTTGATCTCTGGTGTCCTAATGTAATAAAGAACATAATTGTTGATTATTCATCAGTAGTAATTGGTGAATGCGACGAGAACGGTAATTTTATCGAATTTCAAGGGTAAATTTAACAGCCTTAGCGGAAATCTCGGGAGCTTGCTCCCGAGTTGGATAGCGTTATAATAGGTTCTATCGCATCTGTAGTTTAAGGAAGGGGTAACTTTATCATCTATATGTAGTAATATATTTAATCAATAATATTAAAATGGCAAAAGGAATTGTAGTAATAAGAAAATCTATAAATAGTGAATTGGAAGATGCTTTTAATGGGTTTTCTTCTATAGAGAGCTTACTTGAAACAGGAGAATTAAGGATTATAGAATACGCTTTAAAAGAGAAACTCCCGCAAATTTTACCTTTATTAAAATTGACAGACGAAGGTCTGAAAGTCGCTTTTTCTATTTTTAATTTAGCTAATAGAGGTGTAGAAGGGCAACGTATCTTGAAAGAATTTGTATCCAGTTCTCACTTTGAATCATTAAGTGAAGATAACCTAGTTTCCCTTGCGATCAATTTAACCTACTATCCAAGTGGGCAAGATCTGTATAATGGTATAATGATAGAACTTGTCAAAAACTTAACAAGTGTAGCTTCTTTATCTCCCTTAGGAAAAAAAACTTTAGATATGTTTGTGGTTAGCATACCAAGTATGGATCGTACATTATATGAACCGCATAAATTGGACTTACAAAGTATATTTAAAAAGCATTCAGTATATATAGAGGAAGGGATATTAAGGTATAAACCAGAATCAACTAAGTCGCTTATTGCAAACACTTTAATGACCGAGTTTGATTATGTACCAGTGACTAATAGCCTCCCACTAATTACAGCAGATATTAGTGGAGTAGATGATGTAACCAATTTACTCCTTAGAAATACTTATTCAGATATATCAGATGTAAGGCAAAGGCAAACTATAATAACAAAGAGTGTTGAAGGATTACAAGTAGTTATGAGGGGTGATCCTATAATTTCAACGTTCTTAAAAGCAGTTGTTGGTTATAGCCCTGTTTATCTGTATGGTGATGTTTTAATTAATGATTCAGGTGGATATTATTCTGGAACATTAGATAACCCAAGGATAGTAATTGGTAATACAAAAGATTTAGTTGCAGAAGGAGTATCTCCAGTAGAAGCATTAAGAATATTAGCTAAATTTATTGATACTTTAGTACATGAACACACGCATTTATTGTCTCACGTTTTATATAATCATCCTAGTCTGGAGTTTTTTGCTCCAGAAAATCTTTCTGCAGGAAGAAAATTTACATTAATTAAAGATGAGATAATGGGCTTCTATAAAAATAAGAAAGATGCTTCTTTAGAAGCTGAACAAAGAAAAGATGAAGTTTACTTTTCTAAAGTCGCCCTAAAAAATATTCTAGAAGATTTAACAAAAGTTCTTATTCCTATGCATGCTAAGATAGTGTTATCGTTTTTGCTTAATGAGTATTCGGGTAATGAAGGGGTAAGAGATAATGGTATTTCACTTTCATCAACTTCCTTAACCTCTTCAACCTCAACTTCATCAACCTCTGAGCTAGTTTACCAACAAGCGTTAAGTCAGATAAAACATCAGCTATTTATGACCATAAAAGATGCTTTGACAGAATGCGTTACTATGTCTTCCTCTGAATTAAGTGGTGTTACGGGAATAATAACAGGTACGGGTACTATTAGCTTTACAGCAGATATAACCTTTAAGGGGGCTCTAAAAATTGTCCAACCAATATTGCCTGATAAAGTAATTCAGCTTGTGATAGAATACTTAAAGGAAACGAGCTTAATGCCATCTTTTAGGCCGCAACTCTCATTAGAAGATAAGATAGATTTTACCATCTTGAGTAGTTATAAGCCAGAAAAATATAGCTGTGAAATGGTACCATGGTTACTGGGAAGTAAGGCTAATGAGATAATTCAATGTGGTGGTACCTTGAGCCCAAGAGTTAGTAGTGAATATTTAACACAACATAGCGATTTTCGTCTTCTTTTAGGTAATGAGCGTCTTACGTCTTATATACACGAAACAGCAGACGTAACCCGTAAGTTTCTAATACCATTACTAAAAGCTTTAAGAGAATGTTTTATTGGTACTGATAAATCTCTCTCAATGGATGAAGCTATAGGGAGAAAATTCGGGCTTATAATTAAGGAATATATGGGAGGATATACTAGAGCACCTATTGAAGACGAGGGGGTTTCTGAATTATTAGGGGTCGAGTATCAGGAAGATTGTTTTGAGCAGGCTTGGTTCTGATACCATTTCCTGAATTTAGTTTAGCTAAAATCAGTCGAATGGTCAGTCGAATGGAAGTAATGGAAGTAATGGAAGTATAGGATAATCTAGCCAAGCGCTTCTTATACTTATCTACTTTCCATAATATCGATTATGTAACTTATGTGTGTATGTGGTGTTACCTGTTACCTACATAAAAAAGTTACTTGTACGTGTTATTTAGGCTGAATTTTTTAATTCAGCCTAAGTTTAACTCGCACAATGAAAGAATTAGAAATCCTCTTTGCTTTCTCCATCAATAGTTCCTGTTGGTTCAACATCTAATGAAACTTCTTCCACTACTGTAGTTACACCGAATATTTTACAAAGAGCTTTAAAACTAGTTGGATTTGCTCGACAACTAGACGCTATTTTTACATAATTTTCTTCACCCGGGAATGAAGATGCGATTTCTTCATCACCATCACCATGCAGTAATTTTGTAAGAAATAACTTCATTTTTTCTCTTTTAGAAAGAGGTTTTGAAGTTTTTTCATAATCAGCAACATATCCTGCAATTTCATCAGTGGTTCCATGTTGTCCAGATAAAACATTCATTTCTTCTGTTACTTTTGCTCCATTTTGAATTGCTAACTTTGCTGCTGGAAGATAGCCTTTGCCAGCACCAACAAAAAGTTTTAGTAGTTCGCCATTATTATAATTAATATCAGTGCCGTTATCTACAAGAGCTTTAACAAATGAAGCTTCACCAGCCATAAGGGCATTAACCATTTCCTGGACAACCTCTTCTGATTTCATGTTAATATATTCCGAAACAGCTTTAACCAAACCAGCTGTGTGTTCACCACCAAGGGCTTTAATAGATTGAATCACTCCAAACTCTATCTCTCCTTTTATAGGAACAATAACGGTACACTTTGTAAATCCATGTTTTACGAGCTCTAGAGTCATTCTTTCATTACCACAAAGCAAGGCGTGAGCTAAAGGAGAATCAATAATCTTAATTTGTCCTTTTTCAATTATTTTTCCTGGGTTATCTATAGTAGGTAATTTATTTCTAAGGACATAATCAAACAGTAAATTATTACCATGATTGATAGTATAACTTAATAAAGTAGTGCCATTATCTTGCTCTCTGGTCCCTACTCCAGACTTTGCAAGTGTTAAAGCAAATTCATTGGCTTTAGCTCCAATATCTCCTGGAGCTGATCCTTGCATAACTAGCAATTCTAAAGCTGTAATTCTTGATGTCCCTACAATGTTTGTTTTTATTGCCAAACCTTTATCATCAATAAATTTTTGGAAAACTACGAGAGGTAGGTCTTTGAAATTTTCTACTAGATAGTGAAGAAGGAATTTGTTGGGATCAGTTTTTAATATTCCATTTTGTAAATCTGAGGTTTTGTTATAATACCCCTCAAGAATTAATGACTTTTGTATTTCATATGTTTTATCAAGGTTTTCTAGAGCAAGCCCAAAGTCTCCACCCAATACTTTAGTTGCTTCGACGAATCCCTTCTCCTCAGCCATTTTTACTGCTGTTTTTCCAGCAAACTTACCAGCTCTTTCTCCTGCAATCATATCAGTTGGAAGACCAGCATCTATCCAGGCCTTCAGCATCTCAATATCAGAAGTTCCTTTGTCAACTTGATCAACGATCTTATGAAGCTCAGAAAATCCAGTTGAATCAACTTGTGTTACATCTATTCCGTGTTGTGCAAGAGCGACAAAGGCGGGTAAATTATTTTTGGCTACAACAAAATTAAGTGGCGTAAATTCAAGTCCATCTACTATTATTTTTTCTTCGAGGCTTCTTCCCTGAGATACCCACGTATCCATAAGAGACTTTAATACTGTTGGATTTTTTTCATTAACGGCAATAAAATGCATAAACCCATCGAATATTTTTTCGCAAATATCTACTCTAAAACTTGCTGCTTTAGGGTTATTTACTGTAGTAGCAGCCAGCTCCATTGTTACGTTATCCAGTCCTAGCTTGGTTCTCGCATAGTGTTGAATGAACTGACATTTTGCAATAAATTCTTGCTGTAAAGACTCATTGTCCATGTTATCCCAAACTGCCTGTGGATTTCCAATTCTATTGCCAAGATAAATTAAAAACTGTTCGCCAAATGCATGTTGATCAAAAATATTATTAAGATTAGATTCCTTCTTTTTCATATATTTACTCAATTGATTAGTTGCGTTAGTTACCTATTATTCTAATATATGAAGGATAAAATTTATATCAAGAAATGTCAATAACAACTTATTAATTATTAATAAAAGTTAATACACAGTCTAGTAATGAAAGTTAATGTATTTAGTTACGAGGTACTCTTCTAGACCTTCATGAGAGCCCTCTATCCCAAACCCAGAAGCTTTTCTACCGCTAAATGGAGCTTTTGTTGTTGCAGGAAATGAGGAATTAATAGAGACCATGCTAAAATCAAGCTTAGAAGCAATATGATTTGCTCTTCTTGTATCTTTTGAATATACATAAGATTGTAGTCCATATTCGGTGTTATTAGCTCTATCAATAACCTCTTGAGTCGAAGAAAAAGAATAGCAGGCAATCACTGGGCCAAAGATTTCGGTGGTAAAAATATTCATATCGTCTGTACAATTTTTTACAACAGACGCTTCCATAAAGTTGCCATCACACATGCCACCACATATAATTTTTGCTCCTTTTTGTTGGGCGTCTTGAAGTAGTAAGTTAACCTTCTCGATAGCCTGAGCATTAATTAGTGGTCCAAGTTTATTTGATTCTATAAACCCATCCCCTGCTTTGCAGTCACCAAATTTTTTTGCAACTAAATCTACGAATTTATCATAAATGGAATTTTCTATGAATACCCGGTTCGGAGAAGTGCAAGATTGGCCTCCAGAGCGGAGCTTAATTGCCACTAGATCATCTGATACTTTATCCAAATCGCAATCGGCAAATACAATATATGGAGCATTTCCACCCAACTCAAGCGAGAGCTTCCTTAATGAGCTTGCTGATTTTTCGTATAACAACTTCCCTACCCTTGTTGAGCCAGTAAACGATAATTTACGAATTCTGAAGTCTTTACAAATTATATCGCCAAATAATTTAGCATCACTAGTAACTACATTTAAGACGCCAGCTGGTAAACCAGCTTCTTCAAGCAGCATAGCTTGAGCCAACGCAGAAAAAGGGGTAAGTTCAGAAGGTTTTAATATGACGCTGCAACCCGCTGCAATAGCTGGTACAATTTTTCTAACTACCATAGCGCATGGGAAGTTCCAAGGGGTAATAGCTGCTACTGGGCCGATCGGTTCTTTTTCAGCAATGAGTTTATGTTCGTATGAATTTCCAGGCCTTATGTATGTACTGCTAGATTTAATAATACAAGCGAACCAATCGATAAAGGATTCTCCATACAAAATTTCTTTTGAAGATTCAGCTAAAACTTTGCCCTGCTCTAGAGTAATCAATTCACTCAGTTCTTTTAAATACTTATGCTGTAATTCTTGCCACTTTCTAAGTATTTGATAACGCATATCAACAGTTGATTCTGCCCACGATTTTGCGGTTTGACATGTGTTATCAATTGCTGTTATCAAGTTCTCTGCTGATAAGTTCGGTACATATCCAATTATTTTGCCGTTTGATGGGTTTTCAACATGAATTATCTCTTTTTCAGAAATCCAATTTCCTGCAATATAATTTTTACCATTAATTCGGTCTAATATTGTATGTGTGGTCACTAGAAATACCTGCTGCATGCTTGTAAATAAGAATATCCTGTAACTAAAGTTAAAATAGCTGCTATCCAGAGACTTATATGCCCTATTAAATCAAGGGACGCTATGCCTGAACCAACAGACCCAACAATAAGCATCGTCATAGCAACCATCTGTATAGTTGTTTTAACTTTAGCAAGTCTTGTAACTGGAACGCTCACTTGGACTTGAGCTAAAAACTCTCTAAAGCCTGCAACAACAAATTCACGTGCGAGAATAAGTAGGCAAGGTATTTCGTCAGCCCTATTGTCTTTTACAAGCATAACCAATACACACCCGACCAAGACTTTATCAGCTATTGGATCAAACATTCTGCCAAAACTAGAAATAATATTATATCTTCTGGCCAAATAGCCATCGAAAAAATCGGTTACACTAGCAAAAGCAAATACAATTCCTCCAACCCTATGAGCAAACTTAGAATCCTCAAAATAAAATGTCATTACTATAATTGGGATTGATACTAGCCTTATTATAGTTAGATAATTTGGTATATTTTTGTCAATTTGCATCTATAACTACTTATTTTTTGTAATATTATACTTCATTATAGGGATCATATACCCCTCTGTTACATCCGAAAGTTGTTCACCAATTCTTATAGCCCCTAATTTTTCATAAAACCCCTGCGCGTTTGGGTCTATCAAGAATTTAAAACACCTTACTTCTTCGGTTCTTAGTTCGTGTATAACTTTATTCCAAAGTTTTGTTCCAAGGCCTAATCTTATACTATCTGGCTCAATATAGAACTTAGCTTCACTAAGTGCTTCGCTTCGGTTTGGCGCTATACAAAAAAAACCTTTGATCAAATCATCTATCTTTGCTACGTAACATACTGATTTATCCAAAAATTCTTCAGTAATTTTTAATACTTCTGCTGCTTTTTCTATTTGCTGGGGAGTATAACCCCACATCGCAAGAGAACGAGCCATTATGTTATTTAGTATCGTAGTATTATCTGGTCGTACTTTTTTATTACATAGTGGTTTTTCATAATTATATACCTAATTTTTCTAACCATCCCCAGATATGCAATTGGTAAACAATAAAACACTATAAGTCAACAAACAACTATAGTTCTAGCAATAGAATTTTGCCTTATTGTATTCTAATGTATAGAATACTTAAATCATAAACTAATAAAGAGTTTAGCTAGTAATGACACAGTTTTTTAATAATGCAGAAGAAGCAATAGCAGGCGTGCTCCGAGATGGAATGCTCTTACATGCAGGTGGTTTTGGCCTTTGTGGGATTCCAGAGAATATAATTTCAGCAATAGCAAAATCTGGAGTAAAGAATTTAACAGTAGTAAGCAACAACTGTGGAGTTGATGATTTTGGCTTAGGTATTTTGCTAAAAAATGGTCAGATCAAAAAGATGATATCTTCATATGTTGGTGAAAATAAAACCTTTGAAAAAATGTATCTCGATGGAACTCTTGAGTTAGAGCTTAATCCACAAGGAACCCTTGCTGAACGAATCAGAGCTGCTGGAGCTGGCATCCCTGCTTTCTATACACGAACAGGGGTTGGAACAATTGTAGCTGAAGGAAAAGAAATAAGAGAGTTTAACGGTGAAAAATACGTCATGGAAAAAGCTCTTCTGGCAGATTTAGCAATTATCAAAGGTTATAAAGCCGATAAATTTGGTAATGTAATATATAATAAAACTGCTAGAAATTTTAACCCCGTAATGGCGACAGGGGCTAAACTTACTATTTGTGAAGTAGAAGAAATTGTTGAAACCGGAGAGCTTGATCCAGCTAACATCCATACTCCAGCTATATATATTCATAGGCTTTTTAAAGGGAAGGATTATGAGAAAAGAATTGAAAAAGTAACCATAAGAACTAGAGAGGCTTAAGTAATGTCATGGTCAGTAGATGAAATGTGCCAAATAGCAGCGCAAATGGAAATAAAAGACGGACAGTTTATTAATCTTGGCATTGGTATGCCAACGAACATTACAAATTTTATACCAAAAGGCATTAATGTCAGTTTTCAAAGTGAAAATGGTATGTTAGGGATGGGGCCATTTCCATATGAAGGTGAAGAAAACGCCGACCTTATTAATGCGGGTAAGCAGACTATTACAGAACTATCGCAAAGTAGTTATTTTGATAGTGCGGCCTCATTTGCAATGATCCGTGGAAGTCATATTGACCTTACAATACTTGGCGCACTTGAGGTTTCAACTACCGGGGATCTAGCCAACTGGGCAGTACCAGGCAAGATGATTAAAGGTATGGGTGGTGCTATGGATCTTGTAGCTAATATCAAAAGAGTAGTAGTTTTGATGACTCATAATTCAAAAGATGGTTCTCCTAAGCTTGTGGATAAATGTACCCTGCCCCTAACTGGTCTTGGCGTGGTAGACAGAGTGATCACTGATATTGGTGTTTTTGATGTTGACCATGATGTAATAAAGCTTATTAAAAAAGCAGACTCTGTTTCATTTAATGAGATTGTTCAAAGAAGTTCAGCAAAGATTGTTGATGCTAGATAAGTTATTAAAAGCTGAAATTATTAGCAACAACAATTAAGTTTGCAATAATTGTTGTCGATATGTATAATACCGGCCGTCAAATAGTCAAATCTAAAAAACTTCGATATAATTATGAAAAGAAAATCTTCTACTGAATTAGGTACGCCCAACAAAAAGAAAAAATATAATACAAATGAAGATAATTACTTTGCTAGTTTGGGTCGCGTTCATTTTAAATTTGCTAAATACGAAGAAGCCATTTCTGCTTTATCTGAGGCAATAGATCTTGATCCAAATAACGCTGGATATTTTTCTAGTTTAGGAGCTAGTCTTTCTAAATTACAAAGATACGAAGAAGCAATTTTTCCGTACAAAGAAGCAACAAGACTTGATTCAGAAAATGCTGAATATTGTAATAATTTGGGTTATATTTATTTTAAATTACAAAGATACGAAGAAGCAATTGTTCCATACAAAGAGGCAACAAGACTTGATTCAAAAAATGCTGAATATTGGGGTGATTTAGGGTATGCTCATTTTAAATTAGGGCAATATTCAGAAGCAATTGTTCCATACGAAGAAGCAACAAAACTTGATTCAAAAAATGCTGAATATTTGGCTAACTTAGGATACGCAAATTTTAAATTAGAAAACTACCAAGAATCAGCTAATGCATATATAAAATTAACAGATATTGATCCAACTAGTACTAAATATTGGTCTGATCTAGGTTATGTTTATTTAAAATTAGGGAAGAATAAAGAAGCTGTTTTTGTTTACACCAAGTTAACAAAGCTTGAGCCAACTAATGTCGAATATTGGGTTAACTTAGGGGTGGCTTATTTTAAATCAAGGGAGTATGGGGAAGCAATTGTTGCTTATACAAAGTTAACAGAGCTGGAACCAACTAATGTAGAACATTGGACTAACTTAGGATACGCAAATTTTAAACTAGGGAAATATCAACAGGCTGTTGATTTATATGAAAAGGCAAGAGAGTTTGATCCACAATACGTTTTAAACAAAATCAGTATAACAATAATTCAATCAACTGATTCTATTGAAAAAGTAAAAGAAGTTATTATTAAATTTATTATGCCATTAAATAAAAATATCTTAAATTTTAGTAAGGAGGAGCTATTAATACAGACAGCTAAAACTAATATTGCAGATTCTATAGTAAAATATACTACTATTAGCACGATTGGAAAAAATGCTTTTTTAGATAAAGCGATACAAATGTATTTAGAAGTAGGAACCGAAGAATCGTTAACTAAAATCTACAAGATAGTGGAACACAATAATTATTCTAACGAAAAAAAGGCAGAAATATATTATAGTGTAGGAAATAAATACTTTTCACAAAAAGATTACAATAAAGCATTAATAGAATATAAAGCCTCTATAAAACTAAATCCGAAATTCTTAGACCCTTATATAAAGGTTAGTTCAACTTATCTTGCATTGGGACAAAGTGATAAAGCTGAGTTATACAAGGGGCAAGCATCTACACTTTTGGACAAGCCTTTACCTGACTTATTAGATACCGAAATTCATGAACAAGAATTGATTATGGATTTGCTTGGAGATATTTAGTGGTCTATGTCCGTATTTTGAACGAGTTGTAGTTTATTAAACACAGGCCATTTTTTCCTTTTCAAATGCAGCAGTTAATTTTCACGTAAGTGCTCGGTGATAGTGGTCTAGAAACCAGTGCAATCGCGTTAGATTCGTGAACTTGCCCATCATTAACTTATTGCAATACATTTGACATATTTATGAAGATATGGTAAACTATGGTTATTGTAAAAAATTCAAGTATATATTATGAAAAGA
>CAMBEC010000010.1 GCA_945865485.1 Rickettsia typhi | reverse complement strand
GTTATTTTCTTGTGAAAAAGCGCAATCCAAAAACTTTGACAGAAAAATTGTCGTTTAAAAAATACGACCCAAGAGTGCGTAAGCATGTTGAGTTCAAAGAAGAAAAAATTAAATAGAGTTTCGTAAATTATGGCAGTTAAAATTCGTTTAGCAAGAGGTGGAGCAAAAAAACGTCCTTACTACAGAGTAGTAGTGGCAGATGCTAGAGCTCCAAGAGATGGCGCATTCATTGAAAAAATTGGAACATATAATCCATTGCTAAAGAAAGGAGATGAAAACCGCGTTACTTTAAAAGCTGAGCGTATTGAACATTGGTTAGCTCATGGAGCACAGCCTACTGATCGTGTGATTGGTTTTATAAAAGAAGCTGGAATTAAATTGCCAGAATCAATTGTTAGAAAAATGGACACAAGAGCGAAAGCTCATACAACAAAACCTTCAAAGAAAGAACTAAAAGAACAAGCATCTAAGTAAGATGTTTATTTAAAAATATTTTTTTTGAAGTGAAATTTTTGTAGAAAATTTTAGAAAAAATACTTAAGTTTTAGGAACCAAGCATGCTCTTAGTAAGCTTGGTTCCTAAAGAAATTTTTATGACAAAAGTTATACAAAAAAACACTTCTCCTTGCCGAATTAGCTCAACGGTAGAGCAACCGCCTTGTAAGCGGTAGGTTGTCAGTTCAAATCCGACATTCGGCACCACTTATAATACAACTTTTCATAATATTTAACCTAGTTTTACCTACAAAATATCCTTGACTTAATGTCGTTTATCTTTTAGTTTGTTTCATATGTATGGCGGATGTAGCTCAGCTGGTTAGAGCACCAGATTGTGATTCTGGGGGTCGCCGGTTCGAAACCGGTCATTCGCCCCACATTTGCGGTAATTAACTCATCTCTTGATCAAAAGTCTACAAAGTCTGTTAGACCACACTGAAGCAAAAGATGTAATTCTCGCAAAAAAGCTGGAATCTAAAAAACCAGGAATATTACTGGGCTGAGACCTACACAGAAATGACAAAAAACATATTTAACTGATTGTACTCTAGTCGTTTGCACTTGTAGCTCAGCTGGATAGAGCGTTGCCCTCCGAAGGCGAAGGTCGTTGGTTCGAATCCAATCAGGTGCACCATTATTTGTAAATTAACTTAGGCTAACACGTAGAAAGACTAATCTTATTTGGATAGTTCTTGCAAATCTTTTTCTTCAAGATAAAAGCAAATTGGCATGTTAACTTTGGCAACAAAATCTCCCTCCGCTTGCACAAATATCGTAATAGAGCTATTGTTTTTACTTGGATTAATCTTTTGCTGTAAGACGCTTAATATAGACTTGATTTCATCTTTATTTTCTGGATAAAGATTAATATCATGACTCACTCCTTGCAATTCAGAATCAACACTAGCAAAACGACTAGCAGTCAACCGCAAGCCCCCTTTATCTTTAAAAATATCACAGGTGACTACAACCTGTTCTTTTATGTTTATTAAATGCGCATAGTTCTTGAAGACATCGTCATTGAAAATTGTCACTTCAAAAATGCCATCTGGATCTGATAATACTAGAGTTACAAATCTTCCTCTCTGAGACATACGAGCATCTTTTTTGGTGATTACACCAGTTAGCTTGTGCTGATATGACCCTTGAGGTAACTCTTCTTTAATATACTTAGAACTTTTAACACCAGACCTTTCTAGTAACTCTACCACACCAGAGAGTGGATGATTTTTCAAAAACAAACCTAGTACATCAAACTCGAAAAATGCCAAATCGCTACTTAGGAATTCCTCTGCATCCACTAGCACATCCGAACTAACTGCATCAATTGAAATAAGGCTAAATTGATTTGATTGTTGCTCTAAATGATATGATGTACAATAGGCAAGGATCTTAGGAACACTTTGTATCAAAGCATTTCGATTAGGATGCAACTTATCGAAACAGCCTGCTTTAATAATATTCTCAAGTAACCGCCTGTTAATTAGTTTTGGCTCAATTCTCTCAGCAAAATCTATTATTGACTTAAAAGCTCCACGATTTTCCCTTTCTTGAACAACCATTTTACCAAAAGTGTTCGTTACATTTTTGATAGCTCCAAAAGCAAAGATTATAGATCTTTCTGCTCCATCATACTCAATACTAAATAACCCCTGAGACTTATTAATGTCTGGCGATATAATTTCAATATTAAACATTTTAGCTTCTTGCAAGAAAATGCTCATCTTGTCGCTATTATCAATTTCCAGGTTCAGTGAAGCGACAAGGAATTCAGTCGGAAAATTAGCTTTTAAATAAGCAGTTTGATAAGAAATTACCCCATATGCTGAAGCGTGAGCTTTGTTAAATCCATAACCAGCAAATTTTGCTACAGTAGCAAAAATCGATTTGGCTTGATTCGCTGGTACATTATTCTTAACAGCACCGCTAACAAAAATCTCTTCTTGCGCATCCATTTCGCTCTTAACTTTCTTCCCCATCGCACGACGAAGTAAATCAGCTGCCCCTAAACTATATCCAGAGAGTACTCGAGCAATTTCCATCACTTGTTCTTGATATACTATCACCCCGTAAGTAAATTTTAGTATAGGCTCAAGTAGTGGATGCAAGTAATCTACCTCTTGGATTCCATGCTTACAAGCAATAAAAGTTGGGATATTATCCATAGGTCCAGGACGATATAATGCTCCAAGGGCAATTATATCGTGAACATTATCTGGCCCAAGCTTTCTAAGAGCATTTTTCATCCCAACACTTTCAAATTGGAATACCCCTGTACTCAAGCCTCGTGACAACATTTCATAAGTTGATTTATCGTCGTATGGTATTGAATCAATATCAATGTTAATTCCTCTTTTTTCAAGCAATCTAAGAGTTTTAGTGATCACAGTAAGAGTCTGCAAACCAAGAAAATCGATTTTGACAAGCCCAGCTAGCTCAGCATACTTCATTGAATATTGCACAACTAGCATGTCAGAATTAATATCCTTATAAACCGGTACAATTCTTGTAAGGTCTTGGTTTGCTATAACAACACCAGCAGCATGAGTTGAAGCATGCCTATGTAGCCCTTCTAAAATAAGAGATGTAGATAATACCTGCTCTATTAATTCATTATCACCGTCGATAGTGTACAAACCTTTTCCTAAGGCCGCCACTTTAAGCTCTGCTACGTCCTCAAGAGCTTGGCTTAAAGTAACTGGATTCACGGCATTAAATGGTACTAATTCTGTTAGATATTCGGCAGTCCTGTAATTTAAACCAAGCACCCTTGAAACATCTTTGATCACGGCCTTTGCCTGCATTTTACCAAAGGTAATTATCTGCCCAACTCTTTCATCACCATATTTAGATCTAACATATGAAATTACTTCTTCTCTTCTCTCTTGGCAAAAATCAATATCAAAATCCGGCATGGATATTCTCTCCGGATTTAGAAATCTCTCAAACAACAAGCCAAATTTAAGAGGATCCAAGTCCGTAATCTGTAATACCCAAGCTACAACTGATCCTGCGCCAGAGCCTCTTCCAGGTCCAACTGCAATACCATTAGCTTTACTCCATTTAATAAAATCAGAAACTATCAGAAAATATCCAGAGAAATTCATTGTACAAATAATATTTAGCTCATAATCAAGACGATCTATATATTGTTGCCTTATTTCCTCTTGCTCACTAAGATCCGTTTTTTCCTTAATAAATTTCTGGCCTAACCGAAACTCCAATCCATCACTTACCTGCCTACGTAATAATTCCTCTTCGGATAATGTCCCATCAGAGAAATTAGGTAAACAAGGCGGACGGGTTTCTGCCATGACATAACAACGCCTTGCTAAATGCACTGTATTTTCGATTGCCTCTGGTAAATCTTTAAATAGCTCCACCATTTCATCAACGCTCTTAAAATAGCACTGATTACTAACTCGCATGCGGTTTTGTTCATCACGCACAACTGATTGAGAAATACATAATAATACGTCATGCGCATCATGCATTGATACATCAGTAAATAATACATGATTAGTTGCCAACAGAGGAATCTCAAGCTGACTTGCAATTTTGAGGTACTCTGATTCAATCTGTCTTTCTTTTGCATAGCCATGGCGCATTATTTCGAAATAAAATCTATTCCCAAATATTCCTTTAAGTTTTTTGGCTGCATAATTCGCTGCATCTAGAGAATTCTCAAGTAATAATTTACCAATTACGCCATTAGCATAAGCTGATAAAACAATTAATCCATTGCTGTGCTCAGATAAATTTTCGAAAGTGATGTGATTGCATATTGACCTATCATTCTTGGTATATATAAAGCTAGCCAGCTGAAGTAAATTGAGATAACCCTCTTCATCTTTAGCAATTAGCAGAATCTCAGCGAAATCTTTCTTACCCTTATTGCTAAAAAGAATATTTAATATTGCACCATGAATTGGTTGAATCTTTGACTCAACAGCCGCCATAGCGAATTCTAGTGATGCAAATAAATTATCTCTATCCGCTAAGCAAACGCTTGTCATTTTATTGATTGACGCAAGGTTAATTATATCCTCAATTTTTAGCGAACTCTCAAGCAATGAATAGGAGCTTTGGGTCCTAAAATGGATAAATCTAAGAGTGTTAGTTTCCACTTTTTTTACCAACTGAGTAGTATTTAAAACCATTAATTTCTAGGTCAGTAGACTCTAAAATATTGCGTAAATCTATAATTATTGGAGTCTTTAGCAAATCTTTTACTTTTACCAAATCCATTGCTTTAAACTCTTCCCATTCAGTAGCAATAATAATTGCATCTGCGCCTTCTATTGCTTCAATCATGGAATTTGCACATTCTAATTTTTCAAAATATTTTGGTACATTTGGCATACCCTCCGGATCATAGGCAACAATTAACGCATCAAATTCTTGTAATTTGTTAATTAATTCTACTGCCGGACTATTTCTAAGATCATCTGTTCCAGCTTTATAGGTCAAACCAAGCACCGCTATCTTCTTTCCAGCGATA
Source organism: Rickettsia typhi (assembly GCA_945865485.1). Lineage (GTDB taxonomy): Bacteria > Pseudomonadota > Alphaproteobacteria > Rickettsiales > Rickettsiaceae > Megaera_A > Megaera_A venefica. The sequence continues at coordinate 47,891 of CAMBEC010000010.1, read as the reverse complement.
GTGCCTCCAACAGCAGAAATAATTTTCTTTATCATTGCATTTGGTCTGTTACTATTAGCTTTAATTACCGCGTCTAGTACTAGAAAATCAGAATCTACTTTTTGAGCTAATTTTTGTAGAGCAAGGATATCTTTTGGAAAACACGAACCACCGAATCCAGGCCCAGCTTTTAGGAAGCTCTCGCCTATTCTTTTATCTAAACCAACTCCTCTTGCAAGAGTCTTAATATCTGCTCCTACAATCTCACACAAATCAGCCATCTCATTAATAAAAGCAATTTTATTTGCTAAAAAGGTGTTAGAAGCATATTTAATCAATTCAGAAGTTGTTAAATCAGTTTCAACTATTGCTACTCCGTCATTTATAATTGGCGCATAAACCATACGCATAATATCCAATGATTCTCTCGATTCAGCACCCACAACTATTCTGTCTGGCTTTAAAAAATCATTAATCGCACACCCTTCGCGTAGAAACTCTGGATTTGAAACTACTGGATTCTGATAACCATTACTGATAATAAAAGCCTGAATTGCTGAACATGTCCCTGGAGGAACAGTCGATTTTATTACAATAATGCAATCTTGATTCACATATTTACAAACCTCACGAACCGCAGAAAATATACCGCTTAAATCGGCATCACCATCACTTTTGGGTGGTGTACCAACAGTAATAAATACACACTGAGAATCTTTGATTGAGTCATCATATCCATAAACAAAATGTAGACACTCTGTATTAGCATATTTCTCGATATACTCATTAAGTCCTGGTTCAAAAATTGGAGCCTTTTTATCCTGAAGCATTTTGACTTTATTTTTATCAACATCAAGACATATCACATTATGTCCTACATGACTCAGCATCACACCAGATACAAGGCCCACATAGCCCGTTCCCACTAAAGTTATTCGCATAAAAATTGATTGTAATTAAGTTTCTATAGACTAACTTAAAAACAAAAAAAGTAAAATTAAAACTCTAATATCATTCTTTATGAAATGGAATTACTATAGCTAATATTAATAAAAACTCATATAATCTACTGCTATAGTAAAAGAGCAAATTTAGTTGATGAGAATTTTATCCAAAATATTAGCACTGATTATTTTAATCTTTGCCTCATTCTATAGCCTTTTCTTGGCAGCCAACATGGGAAAATTAAATCAACCCATCAAGACAGTTCTAGAATATTTTTTAAATATAGAGCTAGTCGAATTAAATTTCCAAGATAATACCCTTACTTCAAAAGAAGCAATAATTCTATCAAGAAATGGTAAATTGCTAATTTCAGGCTTAAAAATACATGTTGGATACTCGGCGGGTTATTTTGATTTTACTATGGACCCTGGCAGAATTTGTATTACGAACAATAATGATGAATTAATTGTTGATGCTAAATATTCTGGAAAATTTATTAAAAATATTCTAAAAAACAATTATTCTACCGAACTAAATTTTAGCAATATTGTTATTTCAGATTTAACTGATATTCATAATAAACCCTACCAAAATGGGCTTATATCTTATACTCATCATAAATCAGCACACACGCACCATATTGCTTTTGACTTAAATTTCGATAACTCAACATATTTACGAGCTAGTAGTGATCAAGACAGTAAGAAAGTTAAAGTTACTGGTAAAAATATACCTCTTGGCACTTACACTATTTTCGAAAAAATTGCTCCAGATAATGGGTTGGTAAAATTCTTCCAAGAATTCATAAAAAATGGCTATATCACAGAGGCTGATTTTTTATTAGATATTAATAAGGAGATACTAACTAAAGATAGCATAATCGGCAAAGTAACGATTCAAAAGCTTGATTTTAGCTACGATACTGACTTCCCTTTGTTAAAAAATATGGATGTCGATATTGACGTAGTTGATTCAAATGTTACTTTCAAAATAAACAGCGCTTATTCATCAGCTTTATCATTATCTCAAGGTTTAATACTAATGAACTGGCAGGGGCTCGATAATACAGAACTAAAAATCACTGCCAAGGCACATGGTCCAGCAACTGGATTAACTGGTTTTATTTCGAGTACACAGCATCAAGAGATGAATAAAGCTAATATAGACCTTCGTAAAATAATCGGTCAAGCTAACCTTGATATCTATATTGACATCCCTCTAAAACCCGGTACAAAAAATATCTACAATATCTCTGCTGATATAACAGAAGCCTCTTTATCAATATTTAAAAATTATGTAAACCTGACCAACGCGAGTATAAAAGGAGTCTTTAATGGTGATAAAGTGTTGCTTAGCGGAGCCGGAAAAATTAATAACTTTAAAAGTGACTTAGGTTTTGCACTTAATCTAACAGATAAAACTGAATTCTCTCACAAGCTCGATATAAAAACATATTTCAAAGTATTGAACGATAAAGACAGTAGAAATAAAATAGCCTTTATAAGTCTTCAAGGTGGTGACTCAGTAATTGATTTTACCTACACAAATAAAGACTCTAAAGGGCTTATTGCTGTAGATTCAGACATTACAGGACTTGATCTTTATTTTGATAAACTAGGAATTAGAAAAAAGAAAAATGATAAATCAAGACTAGTTATTTCTGGAGCTTTTACAGACCCAACTATGGGAAAAATAGATTTCTCTGTCTCAAGCCAAAGTGGCCTGAAGACCAATGGCACAATTGATATAGACTCAAATAAAGCTATTGCTAACATTAAAGAAATTAAACATAAACAAACTGATTTATCAGCAAAAATAATACTGGATAAAAATCTTTTTGATGCCAACATAAAAGGGAAAGCTCTTGATCTCTCAGAAGCAGATATGCTCCATTTTCTTGAAAAAGAGAGGGATGGCGGATCCACTAAATTAGTACTAGCTATTGAACGAGTCAGGCTAAAAGATGACATATGGCTCGATGATGTAAAAGCAAAATTTGAATGCGATAACTTGCGTTGTTTCTCTGGTTATATAGATTCTAAAATAGGTTCAAGGTCACTTGAAGTATTACTAGCAGCAAAAGGGGATAAGGAAGAGTGGCTTGTCAAATGTAGTAATGCTGGTGCGTTACTACGAGGTCTTGATATGTACAACTCAATGAGAGCGGGAAACCTCACACTAAATCTCACTACAAGCCGAAAAGAGGTAAAACGAGGCAATATTATTCCAATCCATAACGGTAAATTTACTTTTGAACGCTTTATGTTACACGATGCTCCAACTATGACTCGTATGGTTTCTTTTATATCTCTTCCAGGCGTTATCAGCATGATTAGTGGCAACAAAGATATTGCTTTCTTAGGAATGAATGGAACTTTTAGTTTCCAAAATAATATTCTCTCTATAGATAACAGTTTTGCAACTGGGCCCTATTTTGATTTTACGCTCAAAGGTACAATTGATACTAAAAAAAGATTTATGGACATATATGGCCATGTAAATCCAGAGTTATACGGTATTAGCTCAGTTATTGGCTCAATTCCACTTATTGGCAGGATTTTTACTGGCAATAAAAATCACCAAGGCCTGGTATCAAAGTCTTATAGATTAAAAGAGAAATATTAGATGAGGAAGCCGAAATTAAAACCATCAACATTCAATCACATGATGAAGTTTTTTGGCTTTAGTCAAGCACCAATACGTTCAATTATTGCTGTACTTGCTTTTGGTATTAGCCTTGGAGTAGCTTATGAAGAATTAGTCGGAATCGGTACATGGCATAGCTATCACCCAGACACAGCTAGTGTAAATGTTTGTTTTACTCCTCCTTCAGGTTGCGGCAGTTTAATAGCTCAAGAAATAGTGAAAGCTAAAGAAAGTATTTATGTACAAGCCTATGGCCTAACGTCTATCAGCATTATTCACCAACTAAAAGCTGCAAAAGACAGGGGCGTGTTAGTACGAATTTTACTTGATGGCGGAAATTTAAGTGATAATCAGCAAGTACTTACTGAGCTGCTAAAATATGGAATAGATGTACGGTTTGATAAGATGCCCGGCATAGCCCACAACAAAGTAATGATTATTGACAATAACAAAGTTATTACTGGATCTTTCAACTTCACCAGTGCCGCTGATCATAGAAACGCTGAGAATGTAATACTAATTGAAGATACTAATATTGCTTCTATTTATTTAAAAAATTGGAAAAACAGGGAAAAAGAGAGCCGCAGTCTATAAAACCTGAACTTTTGTCATTCCCGCAGAAGCGGGAATCCAGTCTTTTAGACAGTTTGCCACCTATATCACCAGCTTTGCTACAGATGATGTCATTGGTAAGTCTAAATTATAGTTACTCACAAAGCTATGAAGTAACTTCGCTGCTGAAGCCCCTTCAACTAGCACAGGATAGTTCGCAAGAAACTCTTTTGAATAATTATTTTGGTGAAAGTCATAGCCAAATTTCGTATTCCTTGAAGTAGTTGAATAACTTGTCAAAACAAGATCTCCTATCACCGCAGGCAAAGTTAAAGACTCTTGGTTGCCTCCAAGAGCTCTTGAAATGACAGCTATCTCCTCAAGGCCTTTGCTTACAAGCCAAGCTCTAGCATTTTCACCATAACCTTGAGCCATTAAAATTCCACTTTTTATTGCAATAATATTCTTAACAATCCCGGCAATTTGAACAGTTATAATATCTGTGGATACAGAAACATCTAACTGGTCCGAGCTAAGCTCATCAGCTATATAGCGAGCTAAAGAGTGATCTTTAGATGTAATAGTTATTGAAGCGAAATTTCCGATGGCAACTTCTTTGGCAAAATTAGGACCAGAAATAAACGCATACGGATTATCAAATTCCTGTTCCATTTTACTGGAAAACAATTGCAACGGTTCCTGGCACATTCCCTTTGTTGCAATCAAAAGCACCGTTTTGGAAGATAAACCCATCTGCTTTAATTCTTGAATCACAATTTCAAAAGCATGCGAAGGTACAGCTAAGATTATAGCATCATAGCTGGCCACATCTAGTAAACTTGCAGTGGCCGTAATCCCAGAAGGCAAAGCAGTGTCATCAAGATATTTACTATTTTTATGATGGTTATTTATCTCATCTACAATATTTACTTCTGGAGTATATATTAAAGCGCTTCCATAAACCCTTGCAACTAGACAAGCTAGAGCCGTACCCCAGCTTCCCCCACCAATAACTGCGAAATTTTTTAGTTTTTTCATTATGCTACTCTTGCTAACATGTATTTATCGTGATGGTCTATTAACTGAACATCAATTAACTGGCCCGAAGCAAACTCTCCATCTAGCTTAACTGGAATAAAATTCTCAGCATGAGCCATATTATTTTTCTCAACTAGCAATGTAGTTTTTTTGCCTAAATTCTGTCTAAAGAACTTCTCAATCTCTTTTTGCCCTTCATCCCTTAGTATTGCAGCTCTTTTTTTCCTAATATGCATAGGAACTTGAGGCATTCTTGCTGCCGGAGTCCCTTCACGCTCGGAATAAGGAAATACGTGTAAATATTGTATATTAGCTTCAGAAATCAAACTTCTAGTATTTTCAAACATTTCATCAGTTTCAGTTGGAAAGCCAGCAATAATGTCTGCCCCAAAAGACACTTCGGGACGAATAAGGCGTAAAGATTTACAAAATTCAATAACTTGTTCACGATTGTGACGTCTTTTCATACGCTTTAAAATCATGTTATCTCCAGCTTGCAGGCTAATATGAAAATGCGGCATTAGTCTTTTTTCATAAGCCATCAAGTTGAATAAATCATCATCAATCTCTGCTACATCAATTGAAGATAACCTTAACCTATCAAGTTCCGGCACTAAAGAGAGAAGTCTTTTTATCATTTGAGCAAATGTCGGACTACCAGGTAAATCGCTGCCATATGCAGTTACATCTACGCCTGTAAGAACGATTTCCTTAAATCCATCATTTGTTAATGCTCTAACTTGCTGGACAATTACCCCCATAGGTACCGACCTGCTATTACCCCTACCAAATGGGATCATACAAAAAGTACATCGATGATCACAACCATTCTGCACCTGAATAAAAGCCCTAGCTTTTCCTTCAAAACTTCGAACCAAATGATTCGCCGTTTCCTTTATAGACATTATGTCGTTCACAATTACTCTTTCTGTCTCCAATGTATAATGCAAAGGAGAAAGCTTTTCTTCATTGCCAATAACTTTATCAACTTCCGGCATATTTGCGAACATCTCGGGAGTATTTTGAGCCGCGCAGCCAGTAACAATAATTTTTTTTGTTGGATCTTGTTTTTTAAGTTTGCGAATAGCTTGCCTTGCCTGTTTTTCGGCTTCTTTCGTTACAGCGCAAGTGTTAAATACAGCTACGTTTTGTATGCCACTTTTTACAAGGTTTTCTTTTATTATTTCACTTTCGTATGTATTCAATCGACATCCAAAAGTAATAACCTCATGAGCTTCATTCATAAGCATATTCTCCTTCAAAAACAAAGCTTGCTGGACCGTACATACTTATATTCTCACCAGTTTTTTGCATCTTTAAATTTCCTAACTCAAATAAAACCTCGGCCTTATCTGAAACAAAACCTAATTTATTTGCGGCAGCAAAAGTAGCTATAGCGCCACTACCACAGGCATAGGTAAATCCCGTTCCTCTTTCCCAAACTTTTAAGTATATTTTATCGTCTTTCACTTCTGCAAAACTAATATTTATTCCTTCTTTAAATAAATCTATATTCTGAAAATTCTTACCAATAATTTCTCTATCCTGATCAGATAATTTTGAGAATATTACTAGATGAGGATTAGCAACATCAACGCAAATCATTTCCTTTGGTTCAATCAAGTGCCTAATCGCCAAATCCCATAGAGAAGCTTCTTGAGGCATCCACGATTCTTCAAAACTAGCTAACCCCAAATCAACTTTAATTTGATCTTCACTAATATATTCACACAAGACTTTCCTACCATCAATATCGAGCGTAATATTTCTCTTTTTACTTTTCTCAAAAATCAATCTGGATAAGCACCTTGACGCATTGCCACAAGCCTTGGCTTTTGACCCATCATGATTAAATATACTCATTTTAACAAATTCATTACTCTCTTTGTAAGTAATGAACTGATCACAACCAATACCTAACCTTCTATCTGAAACTCTTTGAGCAAAAACCTTCATATTCAATGCAAGAGGCAACATCTCTTCAGCAATAATAACAAAATCATTGCCTAATCCATGCATTTTTACAAAAGGAATCTTCTTCATTATTATACCTTAGTTGATGCTGAGCATCTATACATTCTCCAGTGAATAATGAAGAAGAATAAGCCCGTAATAAGCCAGGTAGCACAACTAATCATGCTACTAATAGCATTACCTTTGACTTCGTTTATATAATCCTCTCTATCTGCCATTCTTTTGTCTTTTATTAGCTCAGGTTTAAGTATTTGCCGTTGCTCTTTGTCATTAGAAGAGGCTTGCTTCTTATACTCAACATACTTTTCGTCACTGCTAAATTTACTTAATTGACTCATGTACTTGTATTCTGTGAATACAAAATCCGTCCCACTTCCTAGCATAACACCAATAGTTATCATCATCACAACAGAAGCTACTAAGCATACAATTAAACAATATACTTGAGTTAAATTCTTGAACATTACTTAAACACCTAATATTATTAATGGACTAATCTAGTCAGTCATTATACACAGTTTTAAAGAAAAATTGTAGAAAATAAATTGCTAGTATATTCCTAAAAACCAAAATTAAAATATAGATTTACCATGAAGAGTGTACTTAACGTTCTAGAACAGCTGATTGCATTTAAGTCAATAACACCTACTGGCAAAGACGCAATTGACTTTGTTGCTGATTATTTACAAAAGCTAGGATTCGAATGCTTGATAAAAACATTTGGTCCAAATGGACAAGAAGTAACTAATCTTTATGCAACCCTTGGCCACGAAGCTCCTAATATCTGTTTTGCTGGGCACATTGATATAGTACCTCCAGGAGATGAGAAGCTATGGCAATCAGACCCTTTCCAAATGCAGGTAAAAGATGATCTTGTTTTTGGCAGAGGCACTGTAGACATGAAAGGGGCTATAGCTTGCTGCCTTGTCGCTGTTAGTGAGTTCCTTAAAGAAAACAAGAATCATAATGGAACGATTAGTTTTCTTTTAACTACTGATGAAGAAGGCGATGGGACTCATGGTTTAAAAGAAATGCTTGAATACATTAAAGATATTAAGCCAAAAATTGATTTTTGTATCTTGGGAGAACCAACTACCGAGCATGAAGTTGGCGATACAATCAAGATTGGCAGACGTGGCAGTATAAATTTTGACCTAACAATAAACGGCAAGCAAGGACATGTTGCTTATCCAGAGAAAGCTATAAATCCCATGCCAATCGTAATTTCTGCTTTAAAAGGATTAATAGAAACAGAGTTTGACTCTGGATCAGAATTTTTTCAAAAATCTAACCTTGAAATTACTTCAATCGAAGGACAAAATCCAGTACGTAATGTCATACCATTCTCAGTTAGTGCAAAATTTAACATCAGGTTCATTGACAAGCATACTCCAAGTGATCTAGCCGCCAAAGTAGCTCATGTTATTTCTCAATACTCAGATGATTACGAACTGAATTATTCTTGTACTTCCTTACCCTTTGTTCAAGAGTACTCTAAAGAGATAGAACGCTTTGCTGATATAGTTTATGATACATGCGGCATCCGACCTAAAATCAAAACCAACGGAGGGACTTCAGACGCAAGATTTATCCATAAATATACCCAAGTTGTTGAGTTTGGATTAAATTGTGATCTTGCCCACAAAATCGATGAGCATACTAAAATTTGTGATTTACAAACACTCTATAACGTGTATTATAGCTCCTTAGTTAAGCTTTTATAAAGGCTTAAGAACAATTTTTTGCGGATGTGGCGGAACTGGTAGACGCCCTAGATTTAGGTTCTAGTGCCGCGAGGCGTGGGGGTTCAAGTCCCTCCATCCGTACCAATTAAGAATTTAAATTAAACCAGATTGGTCAGGTGATCTCAAAGATACGAATTTTAGGATAAGAATATCCTAAAATTCGGTATAACACATGTTAAAGTACATAAATTATGATTATATCAGAGTTAAAAAAAGACAAAACTGAGTTTCACGCAAAAGTTACCATTTCAATTCACGATATCTCACAACAAATAGATACTGAATTAGCTAACGTTGCAAAAACCGCAAAAATGGATGGCTTTCGAGTTGGAAAGGTGCCATTAACTGTTTTACGTAAAAAATACGTACCTACAATTAGAAATGGTATTGCAAGAGATAAAATTGATGCTGCTACTAAACAGATTATAAAAGATAATAAGCTTAATATTGCCTTTGATCCAGCAATTGATGATTTCAAAAACGAAGATGATAAAGATATTGAATTCGTTTTAAAATTTGAACTCTTGCCAGTTATTACTTTGCCTGATTTCAAAAAAATATCTATTGAAAAACCGGTATTAGATGTTTCAAAAAAAGATATCGATGAGCAATTAGATCGTATATTAAGCTTCTCTAAGTCGTATGATAAAGAAACAAAATCAAAAGCAAAATCAGGTGATCAAGTCACAATCGATGCAATTGGTTATGTTAATGGCGAAGCATTCGACGGTGGAAAACTCAATTCTCATAAGTTAGTTTTAGGAAGCAAATCCTTTATTCCTGGCTTTGAGGACCAACTAATCGGTAGCAAAGCTGGTGATGATGTTTCGGTCAAAGTCGACTTCCCTAAAGATTATCATTCAAAAGACTTGGCCGGAAAACCATCTGAATTTAAAGTAAAAGTTCTAGCTGTACATCAAGAAAGCACTCAAAAAATAGATGATGAGTTTGCTAAAAAATTCAAATGCGAGAATGTCGAGCAACTAAGGGAGCAAATAAGTAAAAATATTAGTTCCAATTACGACGAGTCAATTCTTGTCTTAATGAAGATGAAATTATTTGATAAGCTAGAAGAACTTCTAAAATTTGAGATCCCAGCTTCTTTACTTGAAAGAGAAAAAGAAATTTTAAAGGGACAGAGCTCCAAGCTTGGAGAAGATGCAGAAATAAAAAATATGTCTGACAAAGAGAAGGTCAAATATTTTGATGATTTAGCGGCTCGGAGAGTGCGTATCGGCTTAATGCTAGCTGAATACGTAAAGCAAAAAGGTTTATCTATAACCGAAGAAGACCTGCGCCATGCACTGATTGAACAGGCTAAGAATTATCCTGGCCAAGAACAAATGGTTATAGAGTTTTATCAAAAAAATAAAAATGCTCTTGAGAACTTAAAAGGCCCTATTCTAGAAAGCAAAGGTGTAAAAGCAATTTTTGCTAATGAAGTTGTCATCAAAGAAAAATCCTATACTATTGATAAATTAGAAAAATTTTTAGAAAACGAGCTTAGAGATTAACCTAACTTTACTACTTTTTTAAAAGCTACTAGATTCAAAAAAGGAATTTAGTAGCTTTTGTTTTATGAAAAAACAGTCGAATATTAATCTTTTTGTAATATTAATCCCTTGGCATGATATTTGCTTCTCTAAGTTTAATTTGATATAATAAATACAATTAATTATATGCCTTTAACTCTTACTAACGATTTAACAGGACTTGTCTCACGCGAAGTAGGCGCGGCAAGCAGAGAAGTAGGCACACTTGGTGAAAGCCTCGTCTCTGGCGATAATATGAATGTTGAAGTAGTCGACGCTTACCTCGGAAACTCCTTACGTGATAGAGAATTTTTCCTTGGCGCAATTGCTCAATCTACTTCCTACTCTGTAAATGCAGTTAATATTACAGAAAATTATTTAAGCTCGATTTCTTCTTTTTTACAAAAGGGGATAATCACTATTGCAACTGTTGGAGTACTATCTGATGATAAAGTTGCAGTGTTACAAAAACATATAAATAGCATCCGTACTCAAATCGATATTTTAATTGACTCAGCAAAATTCGATGGCAAAGAATTACTTGGCGGAGGAGCGAAAGAAATAAATGTACAAGTTGGCGTTGATGCTTCTAGCACTCAAAAGATATCCATACGAAATATAAGTGATAACCGGATATACAGAACATCACTTGCCCACGCTGTGAACGAATGGATTGCTCAAGATTTTACTAGATCTGCACACTACGCTACTCAAGCTGAATTAACAATAGCTATATCAGATAATGAAAATTTGATAGGCAACAGTGCTGTTAACCAAGGCACTGGTACCGGCGGACTGATAACTGTACCACAAATAGCGGCCGCACTCGTTGCAGTACGAACTACAAAACCAGCCCTATTTTCTGATGGCCTTAGCTTTATGATGCCTGACTTTACTTATCGATTAAGCCAACAGGGTGGCGCTCCTACACTATCTACTGCAACAAACCCAGAACTTCAAGCAGCTCTGAATGACGCTGTGGCTGGCCCCTTGGGTAATCTAGCTATACAGGATCTATTTACTATGTTTGGAGACACTGTTGCTACATCGCTTGCAACCTTTAAGGATAGGACCATCGCGCTTGATGTATTTCAGTCAGCTTTGACTAATATTCGTGGTGAGCAGGCAAGGCTTCGTACTCAAAAAACAAGCTTATCTGAAGCTATTGACGCACTAAGAGCAACTATAAATGTTACTGAAAAAACAGCTAATTCATATACTAAAACTGATTATGTGCTAACAGCACAAGAATATTCTGAGTTAATCAGACAAATAGTTGCATCAGTAACAGCACTGCAAGCAGCAAACAAGATCCCAGAATCTGCTCAAAGATTAGTCGATTCCTTGGCAAGATAAGTTATTCTGGATTGAACCAGGAAACGTGAACAGTTACTGTCATCAAGGGTAAAACACTGTCATCCCGGGCTTGATCCGGGATCTACTTCTGTTACCTGAGATCCTGAATCAAGTTCAGGATGACAGTATAAGTTTAAGGTGACCCTATACACACTTTGAATCAACTATTTTTCTCTTTCTGCAACGAATCAAGCCATCTATAGAATATCTGCCAGGACCGTAGAAAACTATTGTCGCAAGCAAAATTGCCCAATATAAATGCTCAACCAAATCAAGATATGTAAATTGAATAACAGCTGTCATACAAATCAAAGGAACAGCTGCAAGCCTTGTCATAAAGCCCAGGACTAAGAAGAATGGCATCGTAAGTTCAGTTGCTGTTGATAGTAATGCAGCAACCTCAACGGGAATAATCGGTACTTTATATTCATATTGAAATAAATAAATAGTTGTTTGCCAACTACTTATTTTTGTAAGACCTGAGTACCAAAAAATTCTGGCCATCCATACTCTTATAAACAATACAAGAAGTGAGAATAAGTATTTATCTGAGAACCTAATTGCAGCAATATAACATCTTCCAATTAAGCTATCTTGTATTTTATTAATCAACTGTATCATAAGGTTAATTTTACAATCATCTCTTTTACAAATAACAACCTAATTATCGTGGAAATTTTTGTCTCTATATCATCGCTAACACTGATTTGTTCAAGTGCTTGCCCTAAGGTTATTCCATTTTTAAGCGCAAACAATACCAGCCACTGCTCCTTTTCAAGAAACAAAGTCTCTATTCTACCATGAACCCTGCATATAAGAACAAAACATTCTTTATGGCTTATATCAATTTTTTCACTATCTGGTTCATCTAGCAAGCACTGTATTTTAGCAAGTGCCCAACTTGATCTCAGAAAAAATATTGAGCGGTTAAATTCGAATATCACAGCTTCCGGATCACTACTCATAAATTCATTAAACTTCTCGGTACTAATAGCTTTCTGATTTATAGCTTCATAACTCCTTGATCTTAACCATTCAATCCTTGCATAATCCGGCAAGTAATCTAGGTGTTTTATCGATGGAAATTTCTCTAGAAAATCTGGAAAACTTTTACCAAAACCACTAATATTTGCTCTATCAGTTAGGTTTGCAAATTCATGCCCATAAGCTAATGCCACGCCACGCGCACAATCAGATCCAATAAGCCGCCAAACGCCAGGATAAGTTATTTCCAAAGCAGTTACAAAATTTTCGAATATAGTATCCTGGTGCACACCAAGCCGCTGCTTAGCTGTAATAGAGCCGTTTGCTTTGATAAAATCAAGCGTCCCCTTGCCATCAAAAATTGATTTAAGCAAGCTTTCTTGTATCATTTCTAAACTAGGCATATGTCTTTTTCTCTTGGGCTTGGGTCATATAATAATCAATCTTTGCAGCTTCATCTAATAACACCTCGAGTGCTGGAATATTAATGTCCCACTCTACCATAGTTGGCAATATTCCAAATTTCTTTAACGCGAATTCAAATAACTGCCAAACTTCATCACATACCAAATTGTCATGCGAATCAATGTAGAGTGACTCATTATCTAGTATTTTTTTCTGAGAATGACCTGAAACATGCATTTCTCCAACAAAAGATGGATTAATTGCATCAATATAATCTCTTGGTGACCAACCATTGTTTAAGCCAGAAATATAAACATTATTGACATCTAGTAAAATCCCAGCACCAGTTTTTTGCATCAATGTATTTAAAAACTCTGGCTCTGAATACGTTGAATTTATATATTCAAAATAGGTTGATGGATTCTCAAGCAATATTTTTCTTTGTAATTTATCTTGAACAAAGGAAATGTTATCCGCAAAAATATCAAGGGACTCCTTGTTAAAAGGTGTTGGCAATAAATCAGGTAAAAATTTATTAGAAACGGTATTCCATGATAAATGATCAGAGATAAGGAAAGGGTCTATTATATCTATTAGCCCCTTGACTAATGCTATATGCCCATCATCAAGTCCATTTACTGAACCAAGAGACATACCAATTCCATGCAAACTTACTGGATAGCGCTCTCTTATTTTATATAAATACTCAAAATCAGGACCGCCTAGTGAATAGAAATTTTCGCTATGTACTTCCACCCAACCTATTTGGTCAGATTGCTGCTCAGAAAATTGCACTAAATGAGGATACCTAAGCCCAATTCCAACTGGATTAGGCTCTTTATCAAACTCTGTTATCGAATATATTGGCTTTGAATGAGGTCTATTTATTGGCATATGTCTTGGCTTGAATTCTGCTAACTTTGATTGACTACAAAAAGGATGGCTTAGATACTCAAATTTTAGGGCTACCTAACCTGAACTATAGGTAAGAGATAGAAGTAGTAAGCAGCATTGAATTAGGTGATTAAATACCGTAGTTATGAACAGAACGCGCAATAAAAAAATGGAGCCTGACTTGATTCAGGAAGACGGTGCATGTAGCACATTCTCCAGGTATAAAATACGGCTCTATTCCTTATCCATAGTTTATGGTTACTTAGCGTTATCCCTTGGGCAAGGTAAAAAAGAAGCTATCAAATCTAAGCGACCTACACTTCCTAAATCCCTTGCCAAAACTCTTTTGTATTATTCAGCAGCGTCCTCAATCACAAGTTTAGCTTTAATTTCATCAGAAATGCCACTCATGTCGCCTTTGTTGATTTTATCACATTCACCTTTTGGAACCATAATCCAAGCTTCTGGATCGCCAGCTTTATTGTGACCAGCACATGAGCCTGATTTACTAGCACAATCAGATTGATGCTCTAGAATTATGCTTTTTCCTTCAGAATCAACAGCTTTACATTTTTCCATTCCTTCTGGAGCATCAGCTGCTTGCGCACTAGTGAATGAAAGAGCAGCTACTGCAAATGCTGTAGCAAGTAATTTTGATTTATCCATAACTTTTACCCTTGTTTTTTGATGAACTAGTTAAAAATTAACCCGGAACTTAGTTTACACAAAAATTCCGGGTCTATAAATCAACACCAACTATCATTTATAATGAGAATTGGTGTTGTAATATAACTCTATTAAATTCTAAATAGAATTACTTTGAAGCAGCTTCAACTTCAGCTTTAACTTCATCAGAAAGACCACTCATGTCGCCTTTCATCACTTTCTCACACTCACCTTTTGGAACCATAACTTCAGTGTGTTTAGCACCAACTTTACATTTTTCCATTCCTTCTGTAACATCAGTTGCTTGCGCACTAGTGAATGAAAGAGCAGCTACTGCAAATGCTGTAGCAAGTAATCTTGATTTAATCATGTTTTTTACCACTATTCTTCGATAAATTAATTTGACAAAGCCACCCGACCTTGTGCAGTGTCAAATATTAAATCAATATTGGATTTGTAGATACAGTTTTTTCTTATCAATTCGTAACATTTTCAAGAGCATTCACAAAATTGTGTATTTTTAACACACAATACCTTAATACTCATTCTCAATTTAAACTGAAAATATCATTATTGGGCTATTACAACACGATCATGACCAGCAAGATCCTTTTTCGTTAATATGTCAGCAAAACCACATTCCCTTAAAATATCTAAAACTTTATCACGTTGTTTATATCCTATTTCAAAAAGAAGCTTACCTCCATCTTTTAAATAAGACGAAGCAGAATTAATTATTGTTTTATAAGCAGCCAAACCATTATCGTTTGCATAAAGAGCAAGTTTAGGTTCAAAAAGACGTGTCCCTGTAGCTACAGATTTCTCATTATAATCTATATAAGGAGGATTACTGACAATGTAATCGTACCTACCTTCTCCAACATTACTAAACCAATCACTCTGGATGAATTTTATTTTCTCATTAACCTTATGATTATAAGCGTTAATCTTGGCAATTTTTAGAGCCTCTGAGCTTATATCTACAGCAAAGATCTCAGCTCCCAGTATTTCGTTTGCTATACTAACTGATATTGCACCACTACCTGTGCCAAGCTCTAAGATTTTTATATTTTTATCTAAATGATGAATATTATAATCCTCTATAATACTATCAACAAGTAACTCTGTCTCTGGCCTAGGTATTAGCACACTCTTATCAACAACGAAATCTCTACCGTAGAACTCTTGTTTGCCAATAATGTATGCTATTGGTTCCATCGAAAGCCTTCTATCTACTAATCTCAAGAACTCCTTCTCTTCTAGCGCAGATAGTACATTATCATATCTAACCAAAAGCTGCTCATATGACAATGACAACACCTTGCAAAGTATGACCCTAGCATCAAGATTAGGAGTAGAACTATTTTGGCATTTTCCTGCCGCTAGGATTAAGGCCTGTTTAATTTCCATGTTAGACAAACTATATAAATGCAAATTGTATTGTAGTATAAAGCATTCTCTAAGCTACAGGTTACAAAATAACGCCCACTATCATTTCCAGCTATAACAACTTCTTGTCCCATCTCAGGATAATGTAGTATTCGAAATATTATCTACTGTTCCTGATTTTATACCAGCCCTCTGCTTTTTTCTCTTTTCTACTCAGCCCTACTTTTTTCACGATACATAACTCTATCTTCAGGTTTCAAATTAAGTCATTAACCTACTTACAAGGCTCTCTTGAATTAAGTAAACCTAGGGTAGCACGTCCTTAGAAGAGGCACAACTAAAATATTTAAATAATGCTCTAGTTTAAATTAATTTTTTAGAACTTAAATTACTGTTTACTGTTTTTGCAACGTAGCCACTAAATACTAAATTTGGGAGAAATCCTTATACTAAACTCGCATATTATTAATAATCTACTCGCAAAAAATATAAACCTTCTGCTGGTGCTGTTGGCCCGGCAGCTCTTCTATCTTTTGCTTCTAAAATTTCTTTAATTTTTTCTTCCGACCAATTCCCTTTACCAACCATTAATAGACTTCCTACAATATTTCTTACCATATGATGTAAAAACGATAGAGCTGAAATATGTATCTCTATGAACTCTTCATGTTTTATAATTTCTATTTTATCAACTGTTTTCATTGGTGACTTCGCCTGACATTCGCTTGCTCTGAATGAACTAAAATCATGACGACCCAAAAGATATTTCGAAGCTCTCTGCATCGCCACAATATCAAGAATATCTTTAACCCAACATACTAAACCCTTGTTCACTATATTTACATGTTTGCGATTTAATATTTTATAAACGTAATGCCTGGATTTTGCTGAAAATCGTGCATTGAATTCTGGACCGACCAATTGGGCATCCACCACCCCAATAGTATGAGCAAAACAAAAATGATTAATTGAATGCATCAATCTCTTAGGCTCAAGGTTCTTGGAAAGATCAAAATGAGCAACCTGACCATAGGCATTAACCCCTGCATCAGTTCGACCAGCAACACTAAGCAATATTCTCTCTTTACTAAAAGCGTAAATAGCATCCTCAATAATTTGTTGGAGCGACAAACCATCTTTTTGCCTTTGCCAACCACAATAACCAGCTCCAAGATACTCAAGTGTAATCCTGTATCTATATAAAGCGTTTTCCATTTTTATTTTGTAATAAGTATATTGTGAAAAAAGTGCACTCCCAAGGAGGAAAAGCAGTATTGTTAATCATCAGCAGTGTTTTTTGCAAAAAATTTGTCATGGCGAGAAATACGCTTGGCAACGTAACAAAGTTATCCTGAACTTGATTCAGGATCTCATAAGACAGAAAAAGTCAAGTTCAGGATGACAGTTGTTATTCTAGCCACGCCGTTCTCGACTCCTAGCCGTAACGTTTTATGCACCTAATTCAACGTACAATTACTACTACCCACCAGAATTATGATTACCTGAACCACTAAGGAAACTGATCATTTTCTTCGACCTTGTCGGATGCTTTAATTTACGCAAAGCCTTAGCTTCTATCTGACGTATACGCTCCCGAGTCACATTAAATTGTTGACCCACTTCTTCTAGTGTATGATCAGTATGAACTCCTATGCCAAATCTCATGCGCAATACCCTTTCTTCTCTTGGAGTAAGAGTCGAAAGAATCCTAGTTGTAGTTTCACGCAAATTTGATTGGAAAGCAGCTTCACTTGGTAAAATTGCATTTTTATCCTCGATAAAGTCCCCAAGGAAACTCCCATCCTCATCACCCACCGGGTTTTCAAGACTCACCGGCTCTTTGGCAATTTTCATAACTTTACGAACTCTATCAATAGGCATAGAAAGTCTTGCCGCAATTTCTGCCGGAGTTGGTTCATACCCAAGCTCGCCAAGCATTTGCCTAGATGTACGGATAATTTTGTTAATAGTCTCAATCATATGAACAGGAATACGAATTGTTCTAGCCTGATCAGCAATTGACCTAGTGATAGCCTGACGTATCCACCAAGTGGCATAAGTAGAAAATTTAAAACCTCTACTGTACTCAAATTTATCTACCGCTTTCATCAAGCCAATATTACCTTCCTGTATTAGATCAAGGAATTGCAGACCTCTGTTAGCATATTTTTTTGCAATTGAGATAACTAAACGTAAATTAGCTTCTATCATCTCTTTCTTTGCTCGTGATGCCTGTCTATCACCTTTCTGAATCGCCCCAACTATCCTTTTAAATTCTCCAATAGATAAACCTATCTCTTGCTCTACAGCCCTGAACTCTTCAATTATTTTACCAACTGTATCCAATTCCTGAGCTAAAAAATTCTTCCAAGCAACTTCTTTTTTGGATTGAATTTTATTTAGCCATTCCTGACCATAATCTGAACCATTAAATTCTTTTAAGAAAATTTGACGGCTAATTTTATACTTCTCTGCAAGCTTCAAAAGTTTCACTTCTCTAATTACAAGATTCTTATTAACCTCATAAACTTCAGATAAAATTTCCTCAATACGCTTATTATTAAAATGCAAAGAAGAAACTTCCTTTACCAATGAACTTAGCAACTTACCATAACTCTTATTACTCTTAAGCGAATCAGGTTTCAGCTTTTCAGAAACATGCTTTTTAGTTTCAACTAATATTGCATCGCATAGCTTTGCAATACTTTCCATCTTATCAGTAATTGAGGGAAGGAGCTCAGTTTCCATCGCAGAAATTGACAAAGTAGAAGACTCTTCTTCATCTAAACCAGCTTTTGCACTATCGGTTCCACTATCTTCATCTTCATCGTCTGCCTCTTCATCCTCAACTATCAGAGAATCATCATTACCTATATTTGCTTCAAGATCTATCAAATCCCTAAGCATCATTTTTTCGTTTACAAGGTCTTCAAACAATTTGATAAAACGTTTTATAGCTAATGGACTTTCGCACAAAGAGTTTAGCATCAACTCCTTTCCTTCATCTATTCTCTTGGCAATTTCAATTTCATTTTCACGGGACAACAACTCAACTCCGCCCATATCCCTTAAATATAAACGAACCGGATCATCTGTGGATCCTAAATCCTCTTCCTCACTCTCTTCTTCACTATCTGCTATTCTATTGAAGACAGTGAGCTCTTCATTAACGTTGATATCGAGTTTTATATCCTCGTCATCTTCTTCAATAATGTCAATTCCCGCTTCCGAGAACTTTGAAATTGCATTCTCGAGTTCATCTACAGAAAGCTTCTTACTTGCTGGAATAGATTTATTTAGTTCGTCATAGGTGACAAATCCTTTCTTTTTACCTGTAGACACTAAGCTATCAAGACTTTTGCCTTTCTCTTCTTTAGTGTTATTTTCCTTCTTTTCTTTTTGCATAGGTTCTCAAATTCAGGTTAATTTATAAATTTCTCGCTTAGTTGAATCAATTCCTTAGAAATTTTTTGGATCTCCTTCAAATACGAAAAAGACTTAGACTGGGCATCGTCAAATCCACCTTTTGATACCTCAACATATTCTTGTTTTAATAACAACAAATAATGCTTTTTGCATAGCAATTCAAAAGCCAATTTTTGATCAATATCTGTTTTATTAAAAAAACTAGTATCTAAAAACAAATTATTAGGGCCAGATAATACTAAATAAGTATTATAAAATCTACTATTTTTTACTTCTTCTTCTAATGTAATATTTCCACATTCAGCACCAATATTTATAAACTCCACGACCCACTCTTTAAAGTCATTCAGCTCTTGGTCTACAAGCCTTAAATCTTCTGCCGCACCCAGAACAACTTGAGGAAACTTTACCATAAAAGCACATATTGCAAATTCTGAGAACTCTATTTCAGAATACTTCTTTGAAATATAAAGTTCACTAGGAATAGACGATTTTTCATATTCCATGGAAGATTTTTTTCTTATAAGATTAGTCCAGATCATATCTTTGAAGTAACGTCTGAAATTTGCTTTAAGTGTATTGTCTTTGACAAGAGAGCTATAACCATCCAGCACCTTCTCTAAACTAGCCCTAGATTCCGCCGTTTTAAAATTCTTGCCTAGAAATTCCTTTTTCCAAATCATTTCAGACAAGCCAATTCTATCGTTCAAAACCTTTTGGAATGAGGCTTTGCCACCTGATTTTATTAAATCATCTGGATCAAGCGAAGCAGGTAGTTGAATAAATGATACAGATTTATCAGCGGTAATACTCGGCATTACTAAATCTATTATTTTGCCACTAGCTCTTATCCCAGCATTATCACCGTCTAAACACGCTATAATCTCGTCACTTGTTCGCCAAAGTCTCTGTATATGATTTTGAGTAACAGCCGTCCCCAGACACGCGACCGCCTGTTTAAAGCCAGCCTGGTGTAATGCAATAACATCCATATAACCCTCAACAAGGATAGAGTAATTGTCTTTGTACGCATGGCTTGTAGCTAAATTCTCTCCATACATCGTTTCAGACTTTTTAAATACTACCGTCTCAGGAGAATTAATATATTTAGGCATTGCATCACCAATTGCCCTACCACCAAAGGCTACCATTTTGTTATAACTATTTCTTATAGGGAACATAATGCGTTTATTAAAAACTTCATATATTCTACCGTCTTCTTTTTTGCCAAAAAGCCCAGACTTTAACAAATCTTTAAGTGGTATTGATTTTTTTTCAAAAAATCTTTCAAGTTCACCGCCACCTGGTGCATAACCTATAGCAAAATCATTTATAGTGCTGTCCTCTATCCCTCTTTTGCCAAGATAATCTCTTACTTCAAGGCTAAGATTACTAACAAAAAACTGCGCCGCCAGTTCAAGTATGTTGTATATCTGATCCGCTTCTTCATAAGCTCTTTCCTGCAATGGTGATAATTTTGGCAGCTCTATACCATTTTCTTCTGCTATTTTTATTGCCGAGTCTTTATAGCTAATACCATAAGTTTCTGAAACAAAACGAATCACGTCTCCATGAGCACCACAACCAAAACAATGGTAGAATTTTTTTATATCGTTAACTGTAAATGAGGGAGTTTTTTCATCGTGGAACGGGCACACACCGAGATATTCGTTACCTTTTTTTGTAAGCAAAATTCTCAAGCGCACTATATCCGATATACGAACAGCGTCTCTTAGGTGATTATAAAATTCTAACGGAAGCCTCATTGTCTTAACTATTTAAATGATGCTTAGGACTCGGTATCACAAATCCTATACCATAAGACTAAGAAGAAAAGTTACCAAAGCATATGTTATAGGGATAGAAAAGTTATCATTAACTTTAATTTGATCCGAAAAAAATTCAACTATAGTCGTCGCCAATGAACTAACCAAAATAATAAAAAAACTAGTGCTATAGCCAACAATAAAATATGTCATAACACTAATTAGCACTGAAGATATAAAAAATGATACTGAGCCAACGTAAGATTTACCGTTAAACAAAGGGGATCCATATTTCATGCCTATAATAGCCGCAAAGCAATCGGCAACTATCAACACTAACCATGAAGTAATCGCTAATCCTTTCGAAAAAAGCAAACAACTAGTTAAAAGCCCTAGAGCCATATAGCTTGCTCCACTTAAGACAAATTGACCACTTTCCTCGTCTTCTCGCAAAAATTTCCCAAAAATATTTTTTATAAGCTCTTTAATTTTTGGATTGTAATGCCTAGATATATCAAGATAGAGTGTTATACCAGTAACGACCGTAATAATAATAGCCATTATTATTTTAGACGTGAATAAATAAGCTATAGGAAAAATTAGGCTACATAGATGAAAAACTTTGCGCTGGATTTCGAAATTTAACTCTGTGTTATACATAATGGAATTTCAAAGCGAGTTTGACAAAATATATGGGTACAAATATACTCTGTGATCTTAACATAAACAAGAACTAATAGCTATGGACAAATTTCCAATTACCAGAAAAGGGTATGAAAAACTGGAGCAAGAAATAAAGCAACTCAAACATGTGGAACGCCCAGCTGTAATTGAAGCCATATCTACCGCAAGAGAGTTTGGTGATCTATCTGAGAACGCAGAATACCATGCCGCTAGGGATAAGCAGAGTTTCATTGAGGGCAGAATCCTAGACTTAGAGGACAAGTTTTCTAGGGCTGAAATAATTGACACATCAAAACTAAAAGCAGATAGCGTAAAATTTGGAGCAACAGTAAAGTTGATCGATGACGACACCAGGGAAAAATCTACTTATCACATTACCGGTGAATACGAAGCTGACATTGCAAAGAGTCGTATTTCAACTAAGTCTCCTCTTGCTAAAGCTTTAATAGGAAAATCTGTGGGGGATATTGTGGAAGTATCTACTCCAAAAGGTGATAAAGCCTTTGAAATACTGGAGATTAGCTTTGCTGATCTTGACTAATAGTAGATTTTTATTTAAAGTCTACGTAAATTTGTGTTACAATCTTAGCAATTAAATATAATACCAAGGTACGCCATGTCAAATATAACAAACTTACCATCTGTTAGCTCAGAAGCTAGTTTTAGTATATACTTACGCGAAATTAATAACATTCCTTCTCTGACGAAGGAAGAAGAATTTCTGCTGGCAAAAGCCTATCTTGAAAAGCAAGACCTTGAAGCTGCACATAAGCTGGTTACTAGCCATTTAAAGCTTGTGGCAAAAATAGCAATGAGATACAGAAATTATGGATTACCTATAACTGAATTAGTTTCCGAAGGTAATATCGGGTTAATGCAGGCAGTAAAAAAATATGATCCAGACCTTGGGTATAGATTATCAACATATTCAATGTGGTGGATCAAAGCATCGATCCAGGAATATGTCCTTAAATCTTGGTCTTTAGTTAAAATAGGTACTACCTCTGCACAGAAAAAACTTTTCTTTAGTCTAAGTAAGGTTAAGCATAAAATTACTAACATGTATTCAAGATCAGTTAACGAGGGAGACCATCAGGCAATAGCTGATGAACTTGGTGTCACTGTCAGAGAAGTAAATGAAATGAGCCAACGGCTTTCTGGACCAGACTTGTCTTTGAATTATACCGTAAATAATGATAGTGATAATTCTGGTAGCGAAATGCTTGATCTGCTTCCAGAAGCTAAACCTTCCCAAGAAGATACGCTTTCTCGTCGACAAATTTTGGTAAACAAGACACAAATTTTATCAGAAGCCTTGCGCGAACTAAACGAACGGGAAGTACAAATTTTGACCGCAAGAAAACTTAATGATTCACCATCAACACTTGATACCTTAAGTTCTCAATATAATATTTCTAAGGAACGCGTTCGTCAAATTGAAACAAAAGCTTTTGAGAAAGTGCAGAATTACGTGCTAAATAGAATTTCCGACGACGGACAAATCAAAGCTCTTGGCTGCTAAGCGACAATCTTTTTTTCTTACTTCCATGGAATGTCGTAAGCAAGCCAGCAATAAAAACCATCAACGTAGCAATGAGAATATTCTCACTAAGCTCGGCCAGTCCAAATACAGCAAGTGCCAAAACTGATAAGATGGTATTACCGTATGGCATTATACTTAACAATTTGAAATGCCCCTTTTTAATGGCAAAGTCCCAAGCATAATAAGCAAGACTATGAGTTGTAATTCCCATTACCAGAAGAACAACCATTTCCCCTATGCTAGGAATAACTGTTGTTTCAAAAGTAAAGTGCATCGTAGACGAAAATACCAAACCGACGACGCAGTAAAGAGCAAATAATTCAGGAGATGGTTTGGCATATTTTTTTGAGATCACAATATAAATTGACCATAAAAATGCAGACATAAAAGCACAAACATACCCAAAGATATATTCTGATTGAAATTGGTCAATTTTCATGTTTGAACCAATGAGGACTATACAACAAGCACAGAATGCTATTAAAGAAGCAAAAATATGTACCAGACTTATTTCTTCTCGCAAAAAAATAGCTGCCAAAATTGTCACGAGTATTGGCCAGGTACATACGATAAGATCTACTTGAATCGCAGGCGCATATTTAAATGCCAATATATAAAAAATGTCATTGGGTATGATACCAAATATCCCAGCTAAAACTAAATATTTTGGTCCGTTAAAGAGTTTTTTCCAATTATTATTTACTGTATTTACAACAGAAGAAGCAATAAAACCACCCAAAAATATTCCCAGCAACACTTGAAATGAAGGGAGATTCTTTAGAAAGACAGCTCCCGAAGCGGACAAAGCCCAAATAACTAGTGCTAATTGCCCTATAATCGTTGCCTTAATAGAAGGAACAGTTTTTAGAGTTTCCATGTATTCTAAACTCAATGATTTTGTAATGCCAAAGTCCCCAATAATCGCGCATCAGCCACACAAAGCATTAATTAAGAATATAGTATAGTAAAGAGTTTTATCAATTCAAATATATTAATAACGTTGTTTTATATATTATTTATATCCACTTTAACGACAACTTAAGTTATCATTTTGCTAATAGCTTAAGTAAGAATTAATAGGTTAAGGTATGAAGGGCATAGAAACGAGTAATATTTCTGGTTCTCAACAAGAAGAATCAGAGCTCCAAAAAGCTAACGATTTTAAAAAGAAATACTCTGGTGTTTTAAAAACAGTCGACTATATGTTGTCTGGTAAAGGACAAAAATTAATGGATGGGTTACTTGAAGACTATGCTCCATCAAACCCAAAACGTAAACCAGGTCTAAGTGTTGGTTCGGTTTTCAAAATAATCGGATTTGCTTTCCGAAATCCTAGAACAATAGGAAATCTAATTACCTTAGCTAGAAACTATACAGAAATTACAAATAATCAGACGTTCCAACAAGAAGTTCTTAAAAGCGATAATACTTGGAAATTTGTTCAAACTGTTGGTGAGCGTTTGCCAAAAATAGGTAAAGTTTTGGCAAATATGAATTTCCCTGAGTTTAAAGAAAATTCTATCCTTGATACTAAATCTTTAACCAAACTAAGCACTATTCTTACTGATAGCGATTCACTTGCATCCTTAAAACAAATAGTTATTAATTTTAAAGATCCAGCTTCTAATCAAAATAAAAATATAAATCAAATTTTTGATTTAATGATTAAGTCCCCAGGATTTAAAACTTATATGCAGGAAAAAGGGGATTCTCTAACTGCTTATATAGTTAAAACGGCTAAATCGCAAATAGATAAGGATGAATCAGGTCACACCAAAACTCAGCTAAAGAAATATGGAATAGAGTTAAAAGATCTAGACAGTATAGCTCAAATTGTCCCCGTGTTACTTAATAATCCAGAATCATTAAAGAAATTTTATAATAGCTTTAATAATGGAGACTATACTACTTTGGCTAAAGATCTGCTCGAAATGTCTAAAAATAATCCTGCTGTAGGTAAGTATTTAGAGAGTAACAAAAATCTATTCGTGGGTGTTATCAATGCGTCCGTTGCAGCAACTCCTGGCATGAATGGTTACAATATAAAAGGAGAATTATATCCACTATTACCGCATCTTTTTCGTCATCCAGATACGATGATTAAAATTGTAGAAGATTATGAGAAAGGTAACTCCAAGGAAGCTACACAGAAGATTCTTGGTTTAATTGCTAAAGATGACGGACTTAAGCAATATTTTAAAGAAAATAGTAAAAACCTGCAGGACCTTATAACTTCTTCAGTTACGCAATATATCGCATCTGATACTTTATTAAATCAACTTCCAAGGACCAAAGAGCGGTCAGAAGAAGCTCCAACAGAATTGCTTGGAAACAAGCTTGAAAAATATGGAATAAAAATTGAAGACTTGAGTAAAATCACTGAGATTGTACCAATTCTTCTGGATAGGCCGGAGGATTTAGAAAAATTTTATAATAATTTTAATAAGGGAGATTATGCTGCTTTAGCTAAAGATCTGCTCAAAATGTCTGAAGACAGCCCCGCCATAAAAGATTATTGGGATAGGAACCAAGATATTTTTAAAGGCGTTATTACTAACGTTGTCAAAAACACACCTATTCTTGAGAAATATGAATTAAACGGAGAATTACTCGAGTTATTTGGGCCTCTTTTAACTAGCAAGAATGCTTCACAAGTAAAAGTTATGGTAGAGAAGTATCAAAAGAGCGATTGGCCAGGGATTGCTATTGATTTTTGTAAAATGATAGAAACTGATCCAGAGTTTAAAAAACACCTAGATAATAATAAGGGTAATTTGGGCAAGATAGTCCAGGCCGTGGTTGATAATATTCCATATGTAAAACAATTTACTGGAGATATGAAAATTGATGCATTAGTTGCAAATATTTTAAAGGACCCCCAGGGGCTTAGAGAAGGAATTGAGTCTTACCAAAAAGGTGGTAAGGGTATGGTTTGGGGATTGGCAAAACTAGGAGTAGCCAAAGTTCTTGATTCTGAATTCAGAGGCGCAGTTTTGAAAGCAGCTGGTACTTGGTTACTAGGTGACGGAAGTCTTAAGCAGCAAGTAGTAGATCGTATCGCAAAACTTGAACCTAGTAAATCTCGCAATAATTTAAACGATTTGACGAAAGAAACTATTAAACTTTTAGATAACGGATCAGAAGAACAAATTTTACAATTAGAGGACCTCGTTAAAAAGAACCAGTTGTTTTCGAATATTACAATTAAAGGTTCCTTCAATGAAGTGCTCAAAATGGAAAATATGGATATTTCCGAAAGTTTTGTGAACAGCACATTTGAAAACGTATCCTTTAAAGGTTCAAAATTTACTAATAGTAGTTTTCTGAACGCTAGTTTCAAGAATGTTGATTTCTCAGGGGCTGAAATAGATGGCACTGTTCTAGCAAGTATGGAGTTGCAGCTTCAAAAGAATCCAAAATTACTCAAAGGCGTAAAAATAGTTGGTGACATCCCACCGGGGACAAATCTAAGCGGAGTTGATTTCTCAGATGTGAATTTATCTGAAGTTACCTCAATGAAGGGGGTAAATATTAAAAATACTGAATTATTGGACGCTGTACTCCCATCTAAAACTATTTTCGAGTCCGCTTATAATTTACAAAATGCCCGTATGCCCAAAGGCTATGTTACAGAAGAAATGATTGCTAACAATCAGGATAAAGTCATTAACTTGATGTTAGATGCTATGGAAATTAAGAACAACGCTCCACTTGATCCAAAATTTCGTGAAAAAATAGTAGAGATTTATAAAAGCGACACTCCAATTGGCAAGAAAATGCGTGAAGATTTAAGTAATGACCCACAAATTATTACTCAAGGAGGGTTTCCAAAAACCGTTCAAAATCATTACTCAGAACTCGCAACTGCTGCTTCTGCTATTACTGTTTTATATGACAGTAGAAATGATGTTGCTTCTATTGAACCAAAATTATATGCAAATATTATAGCAGATAAAATATCTGAGAATCTTTTTGGTAAAGGAGACAATAGGGGTAATGATACTATGTTAATCAGAAACATAGTCAACAAAGCTTGTTCAAATTTTTTAAAAGCTAATCCTTATGCTACGATTCAGGATGACGTACTAGCAAGCCCTAGATTCGATAATATGGTAAAAGAAATCACCGAACAAATTAGAGCTGTCAGCAAATATACATCCATAGGCCTCGTATCTGGAGGGATATATTTACCAAAAACAAGTGCTACTCCTGAGTTGATTGATTCCGTAACGAAGAACATTAAACATAACGTTGGTTTTAATAAAGATGAATTAGCTCAAATTCAGAATCTAACAAACCTCATTGCTAAAAATTTGTTTGGCAACGGAGCTATAAGCAGTCGTGCACCTGATACAGCAATGATTATGGAAACTTTAGTTGAGACCTTTAAGGAACTGAAAAAGGAAAATAAGAACGTCGATATAACCGGAATTATAGAAGCTAATGCAAAAAAACTGGCTGGAGAAGTTGATGCTGGTTATTTTTCTACTACACGAACTGGTCTTACAGAATTATATTACAAAAACAGTACCTCTACAACCGTTGGACTTGTATCAGGTGGCATATATTTAGATAAACAAACAATACTAGGCAGCCCTTTCAAGTTGAATTTAAAATCTCATATAAATGACCAAATTGGTGAAGAATTGGAAAAATTAGCGGCAAAAAAGATAACTGTGTCTAAAAAAGAAAATCCTCAAAAATTAGCTCAAACACTAGCTACAACAATTGACTCAGAACTAGCACGCTCTCTGGTTGTTAGCACTCCTCCTAGACACTCTACTCCTTCTACCATGAGTCGTAATAAACCCAAGAGTGAACATGTAATTTAGTAAAATTATTTTAGTATTAAAAAAATAATTACTGTAACTTCTTGCAAATATCGTAAAACCATTAATAATTATGACTAATTTAGAATATAATTTGTCGCAATGTTAAAACATCTTACACTTGCAAAGTACTTGACCTTTCTGTTCTGGAAACAGTTATTGATTACTTCTATAATAATCTTGAGTATTTTATTTATCTCAAACACATTTGACGTTTTACAAAAATTTAAATCTGTTAGCATTTCTCCAAGTGAATTTTGGCTATTAATTTCATATAAAGTCCCATACCTTTTTAACGAGGTCAGTGTTATGACATGCTTCATAACAACGTTGTTGTTTATTCAAAACCTCAGAAAAAATAACGAGTTAATTATTATATTAAGCAATGGCATAGCACCATGGAGAGTATTTCTTGTTCCAGTTATTGCCACTTTCTTCTTTGGCATTATTATTGTAACACTCGTCAACCCTATTGGAGTATACGGCCTAACTAAATACACAAAGCTTGAAGCAATCCTTACTGGAACAACCTCAACTAATTTTATTATTTCACCAACTGGAGTTTTCTTTTATGAAAAATACTCAGGTAATAATAGAATAATCCATGCAAAATCAATAATAGCAAACAGCAATACACTTAATGATTTAACCATATTAATTGTTGATTCACAAAATAATCTAATAGAGCAAATTGATTCTGCACATGCCATACTAGAATCAGGGGTTTTCACTCTTTCAGATACAACCGTTACATCACAAAATCACACATCAAGTGCTAACAAAATTGAGTTGCCAACGAATCTTTCAATCAAAAACCTTATATTGCAATTTAATCCACCGGAAATGATTACTCTCTGGAACTTACAAAATTCAATTAATAAATTTTTAGAATCTGGACTAGCCGTGACACGTTACCAATTATATTATTATAAGCAGTTGTTAAAACCACTAGCAATGGTTGCTTTATCTTTAGTCGCATGTTGGTTTGTCAGCCTCAATACTAGAGACAAATCTAATTCTACTACACTAGTATTAGGCCTGGTTGTTGGCATTGGCTCTTATTTTTTCCTTGAAATAGCTCTTCGTATCCTAACTTATAGTGGTTTATCTCCATTTTTAGCTAGTTTGTTACCAATAATAGTTATAATTCTAATTAGTAATTTTGTTATTTTACATTTTCAAGAAGCTTGATATACTGCAGAGCTATATTATCATCTATTTTAATACCGCACTTTTTTGGAGCAACATAACATGAAATTTCTAACTTTTCTTGATCGATTTTCTACAGATATTGCCATTGATCTTGGGACTGCAAACACTCTAGTTTACGAAAAAAACAAAGGAATAGTTCTCGATGCTCCATCAGTAGTCGCGCTTATAAAAAAGGATGGAACACTCAAACCATATGCTTTTGGTCATGAAGCAAAGATGATGTTAGGAAGAACACCAACTGATATTGAAGCAAAAAGACCAATGCGAGACGGTGTTATTGCAGATTTTAAAGCTGCTGAAGAAATGATTAAATACTTTATTCGTTCAGTACGAGACAAGAGATCTTTCACCGGACCAAGGATAGTAATATGCGTTCCCTCTGGTTCTACGCCAGTTGAAAGAAGAGCTATTCAGGAAGCAGCTGAAAGTGCAGGAGCTAGAGAAGTTTTTCTTATTGAAGAACCGATGGCGGCAGCGATTGGTGCCGGACTACCAGTTACTGAACCAACTGGCTCAATGATTGTAGATATTGGCGGTGGGACAACAGAAGTTGCTGTTTTGTCCTTAGGTGGCATAGTTTATGCGAGGTCAGTTAGGGTTGGTGGCGATAAAATGGATGAAGCAATTATATCTTATATCAGAAGACATTATAACCTTCTTGTTGGTGAATCAACGGCAGAAAAAATAAAGAAGCAAATAGGTACAGCATTTGTTTCTTCTGACGTCCCATTAAGACAGATGGAAATAAAAGGAAGAGATTTGATAAATGGTATACCTAAAGAGATGGTTTTAAATGAAAAACAAATTTCCGAAAGTTTGACCGAACCAATCAGTCAGATTGTTGAGGCAGTAAAAACCGCTTTGGAGTGTACGCCGCCAGAACTTTCATCTGATATTGTTGATAAAGGTATCGTTTTAACCGGAGGTGGAGCTTTATTGAATAACTTAAGCTATGTGCTGCGAGAAGCTACGCACTTACCAGTATTCGTTGCTGATAATGCTCTTGCTTGCGTTGCACTTGGTATAGGAAGAGTACTTGAAGATTTTACACGGTTAAAGCACGTATTGTTTAAACAGGAGTAATTAGTGGCGATATTAGAGAACAGGGTACAAACTAAGAATAATCTAATAGAATTGAGTAAATTTACTTTATTCTTTATTAGAAAGTCCTTGGTTACTGCACTCATATTGCTTTCGTGTTTCTTGCTGTATTTTTCTTATCCCAAAACAATAGCTACCTTTGCACTTGATTCCATAGGGAAAACGTTATCTCTTGGAACAATTGTATATGGCCAGTCAGTTAATACGGCAAAATCTTTATATTCAATGGCTTCTTATTTTCAAGATTTAGAGGCTGAGAATCTACAGTTAAAACTTGAGATAGCTTCTTTATCAAAGACCCAAGAACTAGCATCTTCTTTAAAAGCAGAAAATACAGCTTTGAAAGAGATACTTAATGTGCCACAAAATATTGAAGAAAAATTTGTTACAGCAAAAATAGTAGGCACAATGATGAGCCCATTTACTAGCTATGCGATAATACAAGCCGGAGAAAACGACAACGTAAAAGTTAATGACATTATACGAGGAACAAAAGGTTTGATTGGCAGAATTACAGAAACAGGAAATAACTATTCTACTGTAATGCTTATAAATGATCATAACTCTCGAATCCCAGTTATAACCGAAAACTCAAAAGCACGTGGGATTTTGGCAAGGCAAGATAATAATTTGAAAATTATCTATTTACAAGAAGATCACAATGCGCAGGTTGGAGAAATAATTCTTACTTCTGGTGATGGGAAAATATTTCCTAGAGGAATACCAATTGCTACTGTAATTAAAGTTAAAGATAAGGAAGCATTCGTAGAAATGCTTGACGACCTCAATAAAATTGATTTTGTTGTGGTCGCATCAAATACTGAATAATCTATAAACTTGTCGAAGCTCGAGATATTTAGAAAAATGAATAATAAAATAGAAGATAATTCAAAAAATAGCTCTATATTTGAAGTACCAAGAAGTACCGTAGAGGATTCTGTGAGCGAGGTTTACAGAATTCATCTCAATGAAGAAGTGCTAGAACTTAGCAACAATTTTTGTAGATATTACTATGCCACTAATTCAGAAACTGACGAAGAATTCTTTGCTATCGTTTTTGAAAATGATTTTTTACACCCAATAAAAAATATAGATTCCCTCTGTAAAAATAGGATAAATAATCTTAATCAAATTTATGATTACTCTGTTGTTAGACTCTCTTCAACTAAAGAAGAACATTTAGCTGTTATAGTAGACAGATATAATCCTTCTGATAATCTTGCTACCTACCTTGCAAGTGGCAATACAATTAATACTGCAGGTCTAGAAGACCTAATAGAAAAACTTTTGGATGTTTTCACTAAATTAAGTAATGCAGATATTTATTGCTATACCATAAAACCTTCTAACATTTTGATGCATGACGGTGAATTTCTTGCTCTACGAGAATTTGTTGATTCATATCCAAATTTTCATCAAGAGGGGCAGTATTTGGCTCCAGAACTAGCTGGATGCCATGTAGCGGCACGCTACGTACTTAATGTAAAATCGGATATATACGCTCTAGGGGTCACTGTATTTGAAGCTTATACAGCAAAATCAATTTGGAAAGAGCACAAAAGTATTATTGAATATAATAATGCACGATTCGAAAACACTACCAGTAAATATCTCCTTTCAGGAACAAGGGTACCAGAAAAATTACGCGTGTTTTTTAAATGGACGCTTCATGACGAAGCAAATATTAGATGGGAACTAAATCAAATTAAAGAGTGGCTATCAAGCAAAATTACAAAAGCTGCACACGAGTCAATATCTGATAATAAAAATACTATTGCTTTTGATGAAGTTAACTATTCGAGTTTAAAATCAATTTCTTACGCGCTTTTTCATAACTGGCCTGAAGCAATTAAATTTATCAGAGATAATAAATTATTTAAGTGGGCAAGCAGAGAACTATTAGATAGTGATTCATTAGAACAAATAAAAGCAATTGTTGATAAGAAATCAGAATCTCCTTTTATGGTAACCAACTCAGTTAACTCTAACATTAAAGTATCAAAATTATTATCGCTTTTAGATCCAAACGGTCCGATAAGATATGAGGGTGTTGCATTGTCCGCAGCTTCTATTCCTTATTTTGTATATTATTTAGTTACACAAAATAAGAGAGAATTGGTTGAAAAAGTACTAAAGTTAATTAAGGATGAGTCGTGGTTACTTTATCAAAAAAATCACTATGCCTCGGGTTATTTGAAAAAAATACCTGCTGATGATTATCTACGTATTGCTTCCCACATATCTACTGGTTCAGTGGCAAAGAGCATAGAAAGGTTTGCTTATTCATTAAATAATAATGCTTGTTGTTACTCTCCAGTCTTGAAAGGTAAATATGTAACGACAATTCCTGAATTATTGAACGCTTTAGATGCATACGCTGAGAAAAACCCTAAAAAATTTAATATTGATCGTAATATAATTGCTTTTATTGCCGCAAAGCTAGAACTTATGGAAGATATAAAATCAGCTATACTCCCTAATTTTCCAAGGTTTGCTGAGCACCCTGTAATAAGGGGACTAAGTGTATTGAATATTCTTGAACAACACGAACCAGAAATAAGAATCCCTAATATATGCAACGTTATTGTCTCAGATTTAAAAGATTTATTTGAAGAACACATACATAATGCTGAATTTAAAAAAAGGATTATTACCCAGCTTACCGAAGTTGCAAAAGAGGCTAATTTAAAGAAAATTATTCAGATTTTATCTGATCAGCAACAGTTTATTAATGACTATAATGGTTATTATGAGGCATGCAGAAAAACAAAACTAATTGAAGAAAAGATCAAAACACTACGTAATGAGGACAAGATATTCAGTGGAGCTCTGTTGCTTGGACAAAAAACCACTGTACTGGTCTCTTACGTTTTATGTTTTATCGTAACAGTAGCAGTAATAATTTAGGTATCCATATGTTACAATCAGACACCGATAAAAACTTTAAGTTTGCCTCTTCTTTGATAAAGGTTATTGCTGTAGTAATCGCGCTAATGGTAATAGTTATTTCGAGATATGCCTTTATCTTTTTTGCAACAGCAATGTTGCCAACCATTTTTGCTATCTTCTTTGATAAAAATGAGCATAGATGTCTTTCCGCTACCATATGTAGCTTTAATTTGATTGGGGTTATGCCTTATCTTATACGTGTATGGGAAGCAAATTCTGTAGATTATCTTGCTCAACAGCTCTTAGCTGATGTCGGAACATGGATGATTATTTATGGGGCTGCCCTTATTGGTCAATTACTTTACGCTTCAATGCCATTACTGGTTGTCAGAATATATTCCGCAAGGATGCGCGTAAGGACTGAAAAATACGAGAAACAACACAAAGAGCTCTGTGAACAATGGGGAATTAGCACAAAATAATCATATAAATTTACGCTAACTTAACTTAAGACTATAGTAAATCACATTGTATTAGGTAATTTACTATATATAAGTAAGTGGCTTGGCATTGATAACTTATTTTACAATAACCTATGTATATCTACAGTAAGTATATTGCCAAAACTATTATCCCAGTATTGTGTGTCATAACTGTAGTTTTAACTAGCCTAGTCTGGATTGTACAAGTATTGAACTTAGTTAGCCTGCTAGAAAAAGGTGTTGAATTAAAGAACTTTATCAAACTAGTAGCACTGTTGATACCTTACTTGTTGTTTATGATAATGCCTATTATTTCTGTAATAGGCGTAATTTATGTATATACTCGTCTTCAAGACGAGAGGCAGTTAATCATATTAAGAGGGGCGGGCCTTAATAATTATGAAATAGCAAAACCAGCCTTACTCGTTGCTACGATACTAACCATTATAGCTGCCTATATCTCTGCCTATCTATTGCCCGTTTCTTACAATAGCCTAAAAACAAGCATCAGTAATGTTAAAGAAACTTATGTATCCAATATAATTGAAAACCGAACATTTAACCAGATTTCAAAATATACTACGATATATGTAGATAGGAAAAATAAAAATAATGAGATGCAGGGAATAATTTTATTTGATAATAAAATACCAGAAAATAAAACTATTTTTTTTGCTAAAAAAGGGGAGATCCTAAACTCTGATCAGCAAAATACTAAATTCCTATTATCAGAAGGATTAAGACATTCCTATGATGCACAAGGAAATATTACCACGCTTCACTTTGATCATTTAGTGATTGAAATAACTAGCGAAACTCAAGATGATGCTGATCCTTATCGTGCTAAAACAAGCATGGAATTATTTATCCCACAAATGCTCTGGCCAAACCTATCTATCCCAATTGAAAAACAAAACCGTCTAATTACTGAAGGCCACTCAAGATTAATTTGGCCCTTATTTAATTTTGTTTTTGTTTTCTTGGCTCTAACAACTTTTCTTAATTTTTCATACACACGAAAAACTCAAGTTAAACAATTTATCTACACCTTTGTACCGGTTCTAATTGCATCATACTTTCACTTTACCTTACAAAAAATGGCTTATAAAGATTTGGATTATATTTTTCTCTGTTATGGCAATGTGTTTATTTGTATTATTTTTAGCATGTGGCAAAGTACTAGAAACAGCCTTTAATACCAGTTTTGGATAAGAGATATGCATTTTAAAGACCTCCAAGAATTTCTTATATTTCTTGAAAAAAATAATCACTTAAAGAGAATCACAAAATCTGTTTCTACTAGGCTTGAAATTACAGAAATAAGTCGCAGGTTTTTAGCACAAAATGGGCCGGCACTACTATTTGAGAATGTAATTAAAGATGATGGCACATTATCGGACTACCCAGTTGTTACAAACTTATTTGCCTGCAAAGAACGAATTTCACTTGCTCTTGGAATAAAAAGTTCAGATCAGCTCAGAGACTTTGGTAAGCTTTTAGCTTTTATGAAAAATCCAGAGCCCCCCGCCTCGCTAAGGGAAACTTTTGCGATGCTGCCAATTGCTAAAAGAATTTTATCAATGAACCCAAAGACTATTTCAAAGGGCAGCTCTCAGGAAATAATAATAACCGACCCTGATCTTAGTATATTACCTATCCAAACCTGTTGGCCCGGGGATGTGAGCCCGTTAATTACATGGCCACTGATTGTAACAAAAGGGACCGGAAATGATAAAACAGATAATTATAACCTAGGAATATACAGGCTTCAGCCAATCGGTAAAAATAAACTCCTAATGCGATGGTTAAAAATGCGTGGTGGTGCTGGGCATTACGTAAAATGGAAAAATCTTGGCAACAAAACTATGCCAGCAGCTGCAGTAATCGGAGCCAATCCTGCGATTACATTAGCAGCAGTAATGCCGATTCCAAACACTATGTCAGAGTATAATTTTGCTGGGCTACTTCAAAACAAACCACTCCCGCTTGTACAGTGCAAAACAATTGATTTAAAAGTTCCAGCCCACGCAGAAATAATCTTGGAAGGTGAAATTAGCCTTACCGACTATCAGCCAGAAGGCCCATTCGGTGACCATACTGGATATTATAATGATGTAGAATTATTTCCAGTATTTACAGTTAAGACAATCACAATGAAAAAGAAACCTGTATATTTAAGTACTTATACTGGAAAACCACCAGATGAACCTTCAATTCTCGGGGAAGCACTAAATGAAATATTTGTCCCACTTATACAGCAACAATTTCCTGAAATTATAGATTTTTATCTACCCCCAGAAGGCTGTTCTTATAGAGTGGCTGTCGTCTCAATCAAAAAAACTTACGCAGGCCAAGCTAAACGCATCATGATGGGTATTTGGTCATTTTTGCAGCAATTTATGTATACGAAATTTATCATTGTCGTTGACGATGACATTAACATACGAGACTGGAAAGAAGTAATTTGGGCAATCTCCACAAGAACCGATCCAAAAAGAGACTCCACATTTATTGAAAACTCAGCAATTGATTATCTTGACTTTGCCTCGGTTGAATCAGGTTTGGGCAGCAAACTAGGAATTGATGCAACTAATAAATTATCACCAGAGACTAAACGTAATTGGGGCGAGGTGATTAAAATGGACAGTGATATTGTTAAAAAAATTGATGATATTTGGGCAGAAATTTTAAGCGGAAAGTAGGTAAGTTTTGTTTTTTTCACTAATCGACTATAGTACTGCCCGCTTGAATGAATTTACAAAGTGTGTAAATTCACCAGAACACTTTTATATATACTCAACTTACAGGCTTTTAGCCTTATTAGGCTGAGATGTTATGTATTAACCGTATCTATTCCAATTAGGGAGAGATCTTGGGAAAATTCATCCTCTAGATTTAATACACCATTGAGTAATACATCATCATCATCATTATTATCCGCTTCTTCATATAATGCGGCAATTTTATTTTTTTCTACAGCATACAAATACAACAAAATATTTTTGACAGGACAATTGAGTAAAGTTTTTATAGTGAACATCGTTTCATGAGGAACTCTATTTAAACTATCCAGTGCTAATATCCTATCGACGCCACATTTAACTATATCTTTTTTAGGGATATAGCTAGTTGCCCCACCAGATTTATAAAGAGCTGAGACCACCTCATCACTACAATTATTCAAGTCCTCTAGTTCAAATCCTTTAGCTCTAAGCATTTCTTTTTGTTCATTGATCTTTGACATTTCAATACCTCATATTTTACTTTAGGTTCATAAAATTATTAAATCATAAAATTTTAGTGCCGTCAAATAAGAGCACAGAAAGGAGATATTCTTGAACTTCAGATAACAAAACGCCGGTTATAATAAGTATTGATGTAATCTCATACCATTACCCTTCAGCCATAATTTAGCTAATTTATAATTTGGATAAAGTGTGTCGACCAAATTCCAAAAACGTATACTATGGTTCATTTCTATTATATGACACATTTCATGCACCACTAAATATTCTAATATTTCTTTAGGCGCAAAAACAAGGCGCCAATTAAATGAAAGCACTCCTTTACTTGAACAACTACCCCATTTATTTTTATTATTCATAATTCGAATCTTGCTGAAGCTTAAACCGTGTTTTGCACTGAAGAAATCAACCAACTTCGTTACTTCCAATAATAATTTATCGCGCAAGAACTTTATTAAAATACTCTTATCATGTGGAATATTTGAATAAACCTCGACTAAATTCTGCTTAATTAGAACGTTACAATAATTTGCTTCAATATGTTGTAATGAGTATATTTCACCAAAAATCGGTATCGTTTTATCGTCTATGGGCTCGTGCTTGATTGCATTTTGTAATTTTTGCCTTACCCAAGATTCTTTTGATAATAAAAATCTATAACCTGCATTATAATGTTTATTAGGTAATATTAATTCTGCCCCATTATGATTTACTCTAATTGAAATTCGTTTTGCCCTAGAACTATATCTAACTGGGATTTTAATATTATGACCTAGCTTATCTAAAATAATAGATTCTGAGGGTAGTTTTTGTTGTTTCTTCATATAAACTAGTCTTTTGAGTAAAACTAACATAGGGTCATACTACACTGAAGTGATTTTTGCTTCTCGAAATCTATAAGCCATTTTTTTCGGTTAACTCCACCACCATATCCACCTAAATCACCATTACTGTTGATAATACGGTGGCAAGGAATAATTATTGCCAACTTATTTGCTCCATTGGCATTCGCAACTGCTCTATATGCTTCCTGTTTCCCGATAGCCTTAGCTTGGTCACTGTAGCTTCGCGTCTGACCATAAGGAATACACATAAGCTCTTCCCAAACAATCTCTTGAAACGTACTACCTAAAAGCTGAAGAGGCGTTGTAAATTCTTTTAATGAACCATCAAAATATCTTTGTAGCTCAGATTTTATAAGCTTTATAGGCTCCGATTGCCCGGCAGTAATTATCGCTTTAGTCTTCGTCTTAAGCATATCTACTTGACGCTCTAGACTATGTCGATCAGCAAACTCCAGTAGATAGAGGGCTTCTTCATCACTAATTGCCAACATAGATCCAAGAGGAGTATCAATATATGCTGATTTTAGTAAATAATCTTTTTTAGGCTTAGCCATCGGGTATATTTGACTCATTTTACCAGTATCCAACCAATTATAAATAAAGTGTTCTTTGCCTTTTTTAACTACCATTTGTCGCTAATTTCTGTCTCTCCATAATACTCCTTAATCCTTCTTAGGGTGGCGGGAGATATATCCGAAGGCAACTCTTTCAATTTAAACCATTTCTTTTCTTTTATTTCTGAAACACATATGTAGTTCTTTTCAAGAAAATCTGTACATATATAAAATACGACGTAATCGTCACGTTTCTCAGCTTGACTATGATATACACTAAACAATTTAACAGATTTAGCTACCACACCAACTTCTTCTAACAATTCTCTGAGTATCGTTTGTTGTGGAGCTTCTCCTTCTTCAACACCACCACCAATAGTGCACCATCCTTCCATATATGTATGCTTTATAAGCAGGATCTTATCATTGTCTAGGACCAGAGCTCTGGCACCAATAGTTTTCTTGCCTAGCAGCGAGTAAACAAAATTTTTAATTATCATATAGATTTTCATATCGCTATTTCGAAAGTAAATATATTCATTGCATATGGATCAGGATTGTCTGATGTTTTTAATTCCTTTTCGGTTTTAAAAATTTCTGTAAATTTATTTCCAGCTGCCAGGATAATTGCTTTGCGCCAAAATTTTAGTGCTTTGATATTCTCAGGCATAACAGCAACAGACCATTTTCCTGGATACATTTTAAATATCAACTCAATTACTTTCAATGCTACACCTTTACCTTGGAATTTTGCAAGAATAAAAAATTCTCCAATATTCCAATCTATCTCTTTAGTTAATAAGCATTCTTTATCAAGTAAGATAAACCCTGCTAATTCATTCTCTACCTTAATTAAAAAAGCTTTCTTATCATTGTCTACAAAATAATGCTTAAAATCTATACATTCAAACATACCGTTTTCAGGACATTCCCATCTCATAAATCCAGTTCTGTCATAAACATAAAACCGCGCCATATTTTGGACTGTATTGTAGTCGGTAATAGTTGCAGGAACGATAATAGGAACTAATGAATTATTCATTACCTTAATGCCTTAAAAAATTTTGCCTTGATCAAACAATTTCATATATGCAACGCCGTCTAAACCAGCCCTATAAAACTCTGGAATAATGTAACTTTCTACGTACTTTGTTGACTCATAAAAGGCTCTGGCTCCAAAGTTATCAACAGGAGTATCGAGGTAAACCCCTCTATTGCTTCGCACTTTTGCCTGTATTTCAACATGTTCTAATAATTTTTTAGCAATGCCTTGTTTGTGGTAAATTGAGGAAACAACAAGACCATGCACATAGCTTAACCTATTCCACTTATGATGCTGCACGCTAATATAACCAACAACTAAATCAGCAATCGCTACAACAAAAACCTCACCTTCCTCATCCAACAATAATTTTTGAATGGCCCTTTTTTGTCCGTCAATATATTGATTTGCCCAACCGGTTTTTTGAAGAATATCAGAAATCTGTTCCTCATCACTTTGCACAAAGGGTCTAATTATTGATTTATTAGTCATATTTTTTCTATTATACTAAGCTAGATACAAAACCAAATTATTTTACTGATAGATATTTTTTGAGTAATATATCAGCAATTTTTGCAGACGCTGGCTTAGCACGACTCGTAAAATCAATTTTTGGCATAACCGAGTCTTCAATAAAACCTGGGGTAAAAAGAATTGTACGACCAGCATCAACTTCTGATTTCACGTGCTTAATATGAGTTTCATTCATAGCCCCATTATGCATGATAATAGTTCGGTTTGGCAAATTATCATTTCCTTCTGAGATCATAGAAGTAGACTCTCCTGGTAAAAAACATAGTCCTTCTTTTGCATTTTTTACTACCCAGAATCCAGCTTTATATGGGCTAGGACTAATATGGCTAAAATTATATAATTTAAATTGCGATGGATCCATATATTTCTGTAGTCTTTCTATGAAAGCAGAAGTAGTTACATCTAATTTTTCATTCTTGTGCACCCACTCATTTTTATTAGAAGTTGTATGGTCATATTGACCTGTTCTAGGACCATTAAATATCATTAATGAATAGTTTCCTTTTTTACAAAATTGACCTATCAAATCAGCCCCTTTAGATGCCTCTTCAGCTGTATAAAACTTAATCTTTCCTTCAGAAGTAGGAGCATCCCCTCCTAAAACAATCATGGCTATTTTATCTTTTCCTTGAAGCCACTGAAACTCTTTAGCATATTTTTCATATTCTTGTTTTATTATTGTTGGAGTTGAATTATGCGATACTCCCACTGTTTGTATTATTTCAGTTTTCTTTTCACTCGCGTGCTTTAAAAAATCATTATCAATACTGTGTTTGGGTAACGCGATAAGATTAACTTTCCCTAAAATAGAAGGATGTTCTTTGAAAATCATATGAGCTGTATTTAGTACAACAACATTTGGGCATAATTCATCGGCTATTTCATTAATAACATTTATACCCTCAAGCCCTGAAGTTAGAATTGTTAACTTTTTATAATTATCACGACAAGTGTTATTAATTATTTCTTTAAGTGATTTAAGCTCATTATGAGGCGTATATTTTATAGATAAATTTGGAGATTGAGACTTAAGATATTCAACTATTCCATAAAGTTGATTCTGATCACCAATTTTCCCTTCATTTAACACTACTATAATATTACTAATACCATCGCCTCATGAGTTATAAAAAATAATAAGTAAAATAAAATTTTTCATTCATATTCCCTTTTTGTAATCAATAATGGACAATTACATTAACATATATGTATTATACTATATATTAACCATATCATATCGAGGATAAAAGTGAAGACAATCATTGTCGTTTAAAGTAGAAAACTAAGTTTTTTATCAACATTCCAATAGGAGTGAAGGTTGTTTTATTGCTTAATTTTTGAATTTAAACGTCGAGGTTTTTTATGACACACGCTCTATTGCCAGCGCTTTGGCTTATTGTACTTATTGTGGGCCTACCACAGCTTTCTGAAACTGTTTATACTCCATCTTTACCCGATATCGCACATGCTCTGCATGCTGAAGAGTCGATGGTAGAATATACTCTCACTATTTACCTCTTTGGCTTTGCCATTGGCACCTTATTTTGGGGTAAGCTTTCTGATCACTTTGGCCGCAAGCCATGTGTTTTAGCCGGCCTTTTCATTTTTATCCTTGGATGCATTGGCTGCTATTTTTCATCCACCATTGAAATGCTTATGATTAGCCGTTTTATTCAAGCTTTTGGGGGAAGTATAGGAAGCGTTCTAGGGCAAGCAATTTGTAGGGATAGTTTTCATGGCCCCTCGCTTGGTAAAGCATATGCTTCAATAGGTAGTGGACTTGCTATTTTCCCAGCTATCGGTCCTGTTATTGGTGGGGTAATTGCACAGCATTTTGGATGGTCAAGTATCTTTCTATCCTTGGTGTTATTTGCTATAATTTTGACCCTACTGGTGGCAAAGTTACTGCCAGAAACACACCAGGTTGCTAACAGACAATCTGTTTCAATTTTAGAAATTAGTTCAAGCTTACTTAAGAATAAAAAGGTAATTGGATTTGGCTTGATAGTATCAGCTTGCAATGGTATCTCTTTTAGCTATTTTGCCGAAGGATCATTTTATCTGATCAAGATACTTGGCCTAACGCCAAGCGAGTATGGATTAAGCTTTATTGCCATTGCAGCCGCTACCATGATGGGGGGAATACTATCTAAAAAACTGCATAACCATCATACAGCAAAAACAATCATGGGTTATGGTCTAGTTATTATTCTGGCTTCAGCAAGCATATTTAGTGTATTTACTGTTATACATACTAATATACTGCCGCTTTCTACAAATCT
Source organism: Rickettsia typhi (assembly GCA_945865485.1). Classification (GTDB taxonomy): domain Bacteria; phylum Pseudomonadota; class Alphaproteobacteria; order Rickettsiales; family Rickettsiaceae; genus Megaera_A; species Megaera_A venefica. The sequence goes on along the minus strand of CAMBEC010000010.1, from coordinate 5,352 downwards.
TATGATTGGCATCACTATCTTGAGTCAAATGAGTATTATGTTTGGCGTATGTATGGCAACCAGCAACGCCTTGGCCCTAGCGCTTGTAGACTACAAATGGTGTATAGGAACAGCCTCAAGTTTGTTTGGTTTTTTCTATTACTGTTTGATATCTCTGTTTACTCTTGGCATGGGTGCTCTACACAATGATACATTATTACCTATGCCTCTGTATTTCTTTGGTATTAGCCTATTTATGCTAATAGCGCAGAAATTTATGATAAGTAGGTGATTTTTGGTATAAAAAGCAAAATAGTTATGCTGATTAGTTGTGTCTTGCGCCTGCCCTCTTGGCCTACGCCCTGTGGCAACAAAAAGTCATCCTGAACTTGTTTCAAGATCTCATGAGATAGAAGGAGATCCCCGGTCAAGCCCGGGATGACTTATAGTATATATAAAGACGCGCCCCGACCGGCCAGGGCCCAACTCATACCTTGAGCTCATCAAGTCTTGGATAATCTGTATGTAATTTTTTATACCCTCTTGACCATTAGATCACTTGCTTGCCCAATAAAAGCGCCGGCATTAGCTTCATATGTACCAACTTTTTCAAATCCAGCTTTGCTATAAACGCGAACAGCACGAGGATTATTTGGATCTGGATCAATAAAAAATGTATCAACTAGAGGATCTACAAACTCGCAATAAAAACTCATAAAAGCTTCTAGTGTTGGAGCTGCCAGTCCTCGACCTAAAAATTTTGTATTTCCTATACCAAAATCAAGGCCGATTGTATGACCAGATTTAGACATATGCTCCCTATGAACATCAGATAATTCTTGGTCCTTCTGCAAAATATCAGATAAAAGAAAGCAATATAGCTCTCCCTCAATTGAACCAATCCAATATTTTGTTGTGCCATAAAAATAATGTTGCTTTTCCCCATGAATAAAATTCATTATATCATCCTTATGTTCTTGAGTATTATCCCAAAATTCTATCATATGTGGCTGACGTAGCCATTCAAAAATAGTATCAATATGCTTTAATTCAGCTTTCTCAAATTGAATATTCATTACTCTTCGCTCAAATACAGTTTCATGCCTTCATGACTTGCTTCAAAAACGAAACATTCGTAGAATTTCCTAGCTTTGATACGCTTTTTATTTGTCGTTAATTGTACTATGGACGCACCTTTAGCTTTACCGTAAGAGATAGAAGCTTGCATCATCCATTCACCAATTTTATGCCCCCGGTATTTCTCAAGAATACGCACTGCTTCAATTTGCATTCTTGTTTTACCAGAAAAAGTCAGCGATGGCATAATCGTTAAATGACATGTTCCAACGATTTCTTCACCATTTTCTACAATCATAAGATATTGATTTTGATCAATATCTATTTTATGAAATGCAGTGATGTAACGCTGATCAAGCACTGTGTTAGGTACTTTCACGGGTTTTTCCAAGTTCATCTTCAAGCAGAAGATTAACGATTGTACCTACGTCATTTATAGTCGCTCTGCGGTGCGAGAGATTTTTGTTCATACTTCTTTTCTTAAATATAGTTTTGCCATATGGCCATCATTTTGATAACCAAGAGTCTTATAAAACTCATGAGATCCATCTTTAGCCCGACGGAGGCCAGATGTTAGGTCAATAATAGCCGGACTAAAGTCACGTGCAATATCTTCTACAAATAGCATAAGCTTTTTTCCAATTCCGCAACCTCGATACTTCTCATTTACTACTAAACTCTCAATATGAAATCGCACTTTATCCAAAACAAAAAGCGAAGATACTGACCAAGCAACAAAACCAATAAGTTTCTCTTCTGAGACAGCAACTGCAACACCATAATTATCATTTTTTATGAACCTTTTATACCTTGATTCAAGCTCTTCTTGGGAAGCCGGGTATCCGAGTTGATCCATTAATGGCACGAGATCTGGAACATCAGATGTCTTGGCTATGCGAACTAAAGTATAAATGCTATTTTTTGTACTCATTATTTCTCTCTTATCATCCATATTTCATCTTTAGTTCCTTTAATCTTCATAAATCCTGCTTTTTCATAAGCACGAATAGCAGCTGTATTTGTAACATCCGGATCAACGAATGTGTAATCAAATTTTTGAAAAACATGTTGATCCAAGAAAAGTATAAGAGCTTTAGAACCAACATTCTTACCAAGAAACTCTATTTCGCCTATATACAAATCAAGACCTGCACAAGAATTTGGAAGTTTGGATAAGTCATGGCCCTGCTCACGCAGAAAATCATGTACATTATAATATTGAATATAACCAATAGGAATATCATTCAAGCAAATAATGTACGCATATATTGGTTTTTGCGCTAATTCTCTATGACTATTATCTATTAATTTTCTCCCATCAACGTAATGTCCATATTTTTCCCTTATCAGCTCTGGTGTCCATTGAATATCCTGATCCCACCATAACTTTACATGTGGTGCTTCTAGCCACTTAATCAACAATGGGAAATGCGATTCGGCAAGGGGAATAAAAGTAATGTTCATTAAATATTCAACAAAGTTTAATCTCTTATTTCTTATGGCAAAAACAATGATCCAATATAGCCTAGGGTTGCACAAAAAATGTTTTTATGTCAAGATAAATACATATCTTGTGGAAAGGAGAGTGAACTAGCAAGGTAATAGACATGAACGTATCCCTTCTACCACAAAACACCTTTTTGCCACAAAATCTATGGCCCTTTATATGGCATTTTTTGAAAATATACAAACTTCCTGCTGCCATATTTATTCTTCTTGCCATGATTACTGGACTTTGGCCACCACTCAATAGCTTGCTCCTTAAACACATGATTGATACTATGAGTTATACAGAGCCAGATAATGTCCTATCTCTTATTTTTTGGCCTGCTGTATTTTTTGTCCTGAATTTTGAAATACATAATCTTTGTTGGCGTGGAGTAGGATACATAAATTACAAATTACAGCCAATAATTAAAAACCAGATTATCGAAAAGACATTTTCGTATATACATCAACATAGCCATCAGTTCTTTCAGGATAATTTATCAGGCCGAATTTCGAGCCACATCATTACATTAGCTGACAATATAGAACATATTGTACATGATATTTCTAAACATATGATTCGCTTTTTAACGTTATTAATTGTAGCTTTTATAAGTATGTATTATGTCCATCCTTATTTTTTTTGCTCCTTGCTTATTTGGTTTATAGTGTTTACTGCCATTAGTTTTCGTGTATCTAAAAGGATAATTGACCTATCAGAACTTCATGCAGCAGCTGGATCACTTCTCTTTGGGCAACTAGTTGATAGTATAACGAATTCTAGTACTGTCAGACTCTTCGCCAGGCGCAATTACGAAATAGCTTACATTGAAAAATATTTACTTTCGATTCAAAAAACCTTTCAAGCAAATCGAATATTCGGGATTAAATTGAATATACTTCGAGGAGCTTCGTTTTCTATTATGCTAGCCCTAATGTTATACTTCCTAGTTCAATTACGGCTAAGTCAGGTTGTAAGCATAGGTGATTTCGCACTTATTCTTGGATTAAGCGTTGAGGTTGGTTTTACGACATGGGGAGCCGTCGAACAAATAGACGAATTAAATACAGCTGTAGGTAAATGCAAACAGAGTTTATCAGCACTTTTCGGACCTCTTAATATAAAGGATATAGAAAATGCTTCAGATTTAATTGTTCCCAAGGGTGAAATCATTTTTGTAGGCGTAAAATTCCACTATAAAAGCATTGGCCCTCTCTTCCAAAACATATCAATTAATATTCAATCTGGGCAAAAAGTAGGCTTAGTTGGTTATTCTGGTAGTGGCAAAACGACATTTGTGAATCTGATTCTAAGACTCTATGACCTGACGGGTGGCCATATTTTCATCGATGGACAAGATATTCGCCAGTGTACCCAAGATTCTTTACGCAGGGCCATCGCCATGATCCCACAAGATCCCTCACTTTTTCATCGCACATTGATGGAGAATATTCGGTATGGCAGGATTGAAGCAACAGACGAAGAAGTAGTTGAAGCTGCAAAGCGTGCTCAAGCACATGAATTTATTATCAAATTGCCCCAAGGCTATGAGTCTCTTGTTGGTGAACGTGGCGTTAAGCTATCTGGTGGACAGCGTCAAAGAATCGCTATAGCCAGAGCCATTCTCAAAAACGCACCTATTTTAGTATTGGATGAAGCCACTTCTCAGCTTGATTCAATTACTGAAATGAGTATCCAAGAAAGCCTATGGGAATTAATGAATAGTCGCAATGAAACTTCTGGAGAAAGCCGAAGAACAACCATTGTAATAGCTCACCGCCTCTCAACTTTACTACGTATGGACCGTATCCTTGTATTTGACATGGGTAAAATTGTAGAAGATGGCATCCATACAGAGCTGCTTGTCAGAGACGGGTTATACCGATCCCTTTGGGATGCACAAGTTGGCGGATTACTACCAGATAAAAAATCCTTTAAAAAAAATAGCAGCTTGATCTGATATAAATTTTATACAAATGAAACCTTCTTATGAAGAAAAAATACTTTAGGACTTTGGGTATCATACATTGAATGAGCTACCACAACCACATTTGCCTTTTTCATTTGGGTTTGTAAAGGTAAATCCTGATTTAAACTTTTCTTCCATGTAATCCATTTCTGTACCAAGAAGATACATTAAGGCTTTTGGATCAACTAGGACCGTTACCCCCTTATCACTTATGATTTCATCAAAATGCCCTTTTGCGTCAGCATATTCCACTAAATATTTCAAGCCAGAACAACCACCAGACTTTACACCAATTCTAATGCCCAATGATTCTTTGCCACGTTGAGCTAGAAGAGCTTTAATCTGGGTTGCTGCCGCATCTGTTAGAGCCATGACCTGTTTAGTATTAGCCATTTTTACGTTTTTTGTTTTTATAGTCAGTTACTGCCGCCCTAATTGCATCTTCCGCAAGCATTGAACAATGAAGCTTTACTGGTGGAAGCGATAAATGCTTAGCTATCTCTGTATTTTTAATAGCCAAAGCCTCGTCAACGTTTTTGCCCTTGACCCACTCGCTTACAAGAGAGCTAGAGGCAATGGCTGAACCACAACCAAATGCTTTAAATTTAGCATCAATAATAACACCATTATCGTCAACCTTGATCTGTAGCTTTAATACGTCACCACAAGCTGGTGCGCCAACTAGCCCGGTGCCAACTGAGCCATCCTTTTTGTCCAATGTCCCTACATTACGTGGGTTTTCATAGTGATCTATTACTTCGTTACTATATGCCATATTAACCTACTTTTAATTTATTAATGGGTGGCCCATTTTATTTCATTAATATCAATACCTTCT
>CAMBEC010000009.1 GCA_945865485.1 Rickettsia typhi | reverse complement strand
TAGATAAATCTACGTCACTTTCAATTAGTAGATCTACTGCTGCATTGATTTTTGCAATTTCTAAATTATTAGTCATATTGGTTTTCTCTTAAATTATAATTTTTCTGATTATAACTTATGAGAATTTACACAATCAATCGGACAGACCCTTGTCTCACTCTAATATAGCTTATTAATAATATTTATCCTTATGGCTTTTTACTATATTTTTTATTGTTGCTGTTACCGCCACAGTATCAGATGAGTGCAAGAAACTTTGTCTGATTTTAATTGAAGAAGTTTTGTAAATTTTCCAGTCTTTTTCGATGTCTGCCATTACCCTAGACATACCATTTGAGTAGATTTCTTCCTGATCCAATAAATATCCTGCGTTTAATTCTTTAATTCTGGACGCATTAAAATATTGTTCTGGTATATGTGGTATCATTAACATTGGAACTGTAAAATATAATCCTTCGTAGATACTATTAAAACCAGCATGAGTTATAAATAAAGACGCTTTACTTAAAACTTCCAACTGATCTACAAATTTATAAATATGAATATTCGAATTAGTATTTTGATTTTTTAATAGTTTATAAATAGCTTCATTATCTCCAGCAGAAATTATCACTTGATGTTTGGTAGTAGCAAATGTGCTTATAAATGCTTTAAATAAATCAATTTTTTCATTAAACACTGTGCCAAGGGAAATGTAAATCATTGATTCTGTAGTTAATTCAACTGTACTAGCAGTATAATTTGAATCAAATCTATTTCCTAAATATATTATTTTGTTATTATCAAAATTATGTGATGGCGTCAGTAAGGCAGGTGAATAATAAGTAATAATATAATTTGATTTTGTAGCAGTTTGTATATCTAGTACATCTTTATATGATTCTAACTTACTGGTAGTACATTTTAATAAATTAAACTTGTCATTATAATCTGTATCGAGGTTAGAGATAAATTTAGGTAGTAGATTAATAATATCTTCACTACTAAACAAAAACATTGTATTGGAGCAAAACGATAATAAATTAAACTTGTCAGCGAATATTTGTCCCCATAAGGCCATTTGATCGTATATTACCACATCAAAAGCTTTATTTTCATGATATGTTGAAAGTATAGGCAATATTTCTAAAGTACTTACGAAAAAAATTTTCTGTAACTCTATAGTAACCTGGTGCGGTTCCATCAAAGATATAGGTAGTGATATATTACTAAGACTTTCACTGCTGTAATCTACAAATTTTGCTCCCGCTTCTTCTATTAAACTCTTAAAAGCCTCTGTATTAAAATAAGTAATTTTACACCCAGAAGCTATTAGGCTTTTTACTAAGCAAAGAGTCGGAATTGTATGACCACGTGATGGTATCCCTAAAAAAGCAAAATGAATTTGATTATTCTTTTTCATATAACTTAATATCGTAATATATTATCAATTTGAGAATTCCAAAGAATTTGATAAAGTCCACCTTTCGATAGTAATTCAGAATGACTACCATCTTGTACTATTTTACCATTATCAAATACTAAAATACGATCCATATGAAGAAGCGTAGAAAGACGATGTGCTATTACAACAGTAGTTTTATTCTCCATTAATTTAAATAGACTTATTTGGATTTCTTTTTCTGTTACTGAATCTAGCTGGTTTGTTGCCTCATCAAAGAGCAATATTGGAGCATTTTTAAGAAAAGCTCTAGCTATTATTATTCTTTGCCGTTCTCCACCTGATAGCTTTAACCCCTTCTCACCTACTGTAGTATAATAGCCTTTAGACAAGCTAGTAATAAAACCATGAATACCGGCAAGTTTAGCCGCTTGAACTATTTCTTGATCAGTAGCTTCGCTATTACCATAACGAATATTTTCTAAAATAGTATCATGAAACAATATCAAATCTTGTGGCACTACAGCTATTTTTTGTCTCAAAGAGTTTTGAGTAACATCTGTTATACATTGATTATCAATTTGTATTTTTCCCTCTTTGACCTCAAATAATCTTAATATTAAATTGATAAAAGTAGATTTTCCAGCTCCAGAATAACCAACTAAACCTACCTTTTCATTAGAATTTATAGTGATAGAAAGATTATTAAATATAGGAGGTTTTTTATCATAAGCAAACAAGATGTTATAAAATGTAATTTGCCCTCTGGTTACCGCAAGTTTTCTTGCATTTTCCTTATCTTTGATTTCTAATACAGTATTTATAGAGGATAAAGCATCTAAAACCTTACCAAAATGAGTAGAAAATTGAGTTAGATCTCTGGTAAGTTGATTTAAGAACTCCAATATCGCTATATTAATACCAATTACAAGTGCTATATCACCTAACAATATAATACCTGATTGATAGTCATAAATTAAGAAATATAAGCTTACAGCTTGTAACAAATCAAATGAATAACCATACACAAACCACATCCCAAAATAGGCCCATTGCATTTCTTTTTCTGCAGCTATCCTTTTCTTATATATTTGAAAAAATTTAAGCCTCTGATACATTTGTTTAGCAAATAAACGTACTGACACTATATTTGTTAGGGTATCAGCTATACTGGCAGTAGTTTTAGTACTAGATTTGGAATAGTGATTAGCTAAGTTACTTAGTTTCTGAAAACATAAAATTGAAACTAATATAAAAATACTCACCCAAATTAGGGTAGCTATAGTAAATTTTATATTTACTAATGATAAAGTATAAATAGCAAAAATCAGCGCTAAACCACATCCAAAAAAACGATCTATAAATAATTTAATTAATTCTATTGTACTATCAATTAGATTATTTATTTTATGTGTTAAATCTCCAGAAAAATTATTTAGAAAATAGGAATGACTTTGTTTTAGTAATGCATAAAAAGCTCTGTCAGCTATTTTTTGACGTACTAAAGGAACCATTCTAATATCAACAAAATAGCCATAAAGCCTAAAAATAGTAGTAATAAATAATGTCATAAAAATATAAACACTTACAGGCAGAAAAAGATGTTCAGCAACATTATTTCCTTGATATTTTACAGCTGTATCTAGAATATTCTTTACTACATATTTTCTAAAAGACAAATCAATAGCCCACATTAAGGCTACTAAAAACATTATTGCTATACTAAACTTAAATTTAGGCAATATACTTAAGATGAATGAGAAAACATTCCTAAAATTATGAAAAGTATTTTTATTCATGGGGCTACTAATGACCTACAACGCTAATTTTTTACCACTTCGACTTTTGTATTGAGAAACTTAAGCAAGGAAAACCATAAATTTTTATATATTTTTCCAGAAATATCACCCGCATTATGAAGCATCGAAGCCTGATTAAGAATAAGCAATTTAGATAGATCTTTGCTAGCTTGTGTAGTATCAATTTCAAGATTATCAGAATTATTTTCTAGATAAAATAACCAAATTCTTATAAGTTCTTCTTTGTTTTTTTCCTCTATATTATATTGCTTATTAAAGGATAATAAATATTCTTTAAGTATATACTCTGTTAACAAGCCACAATTAAACATACCAAAAGTTAGTGGTTTAGGTTTTGGTATAATAGGAAATATCTTGTCTTTTATAATCCATCTTGTAACATAAGCAAACCTATCTTTAGCATCTAAATTTTTTCCACTACCATGCCATAACTTAGAATCAAAAACTATAGCATCACCAGCTGAAATAGGTAGGGTTACAATTTTCTGATTAGTTAATTTGCCTGAATATTTATCAACAAAATATGGAGACCAAAAATCAACAGCTGGTTTTATCTTCCATACATGACTATTTTTTATAATTTGTAAAGCTCCTGAAGCTTCATTAACGTCATTTAAGGCAAGCCATACAGAAAAGTGATAAGGATCATCAGAACTATAAGAAATATCTTGATGAAAAGGCACTGCATCTATCAAATCAGCAGTTTTACATATAACATTAGATTTTTTATGTTGTATTTGACATTGCAATAATTTTGTCAGCTTGTCCTTTATAGTATCATTTAATAAATTTGATATAGTGTGAGTAATCTGCGATGGAGTAGCCCATCTACCGGTACAATTTAAGTAATCTGGAACTGACACGCCTAGCTGCCAAGCGGAGTTTGCTATTTCGCTTCTGATATTACTTAGGTGCCAAGTAAGTAAATCCAAAGGAATAAGATTCTTTATAATAAAAAAACCATTGTTTTCCAATTTGTCCATATCAGCAGCTTCTGATATCAATAACCGACAAATACTCTGTCAAAGATAAAACCTCAAATATTTTTAGATTACCTACTTGCTTTAATATTACTTCCCAATCTTCTAATTTTCTTAATTTACCTCCTGTTTCAACCATTATATTGATATCTACAGCTCCCCCAATTGGGGAATTATTAGTTAAAATAGTTTCAATTAATAAAATACGTGATATTTTCTTATCTTTAATAAGCCTAAAATAAGATAATACTTTCTCATCATCTTGATTTTGTAAGAACCGACAAAATATGCCCAAGTCATAATTTTCGCTTAACTTATCTGGAGTAATTAGGCGAGCATTATAGTCTCTTATTAACTCTTCTGGAATTCTATGATCATTATAATAATCCCAATTTATAGTGTTAATATCTTTGCTTCTTAAAGCTAAAGAATGTACTCCAAATAATAATATATTCTCATTTCCTTCTATACTTACTTTATTACTAAATTCTCTAGTATCGAGCGTAGTATAGCCTATCAAAGCTTTATAGAATTTAGTTCTCATCTCTTCAGAAGTTTCTTTTTCTTTAAAAGATGGAAATGAAGATATTGTTTTTTGCTTTAATAAATCTACTATATTTAGCCAATTTTTTTCAGCAGCAACTCTTGCCCACATTTCCGCTGCTTGAGGCAAAAATGCATTATTTTTTAAAAATTCTCCTTTTGTTGAAATTTGCCATAAATCTTTATTTTGATTATAGTCTATTAATTCTATTTCCCATAAGGCCCTAAGCAATCTTTGTAAATTTGCTTCAATCATATTTAGTTGCTTAGATAATAGTTTTGTTGTTGCTGGTAAAATATTTAATAAGCCAAGTTCAATAGCGGCATTCGTTAAGTAAGTTTTCCAAAAGCCAGCAAGTTCAGAAGAAATTTTATGTATTTGAGCTTCTGGCTCTGGTGGAGAAATAATAAATTTTATATTTCCTGTAATATCAATTTGTCCTAAAGTACCACAGTAAGCTTTAACTACAGCAACTCCATTATAAAATGGGTTCACTGTTTTATACCTTTGTAAGTAAATTGCATTACCTTCTATATCTACATGAAACCAACCATCATTATCTTCTGCTATAGCAAATCCTTTATGAAAAATATCTAGCTGTTTATACCACTTATTATGTATTAAGTTTCCTTCAGAATTAATATGAGTGGCTTTACTCTCTTTATGCACTACAGCAATATCATCCTTAAAATCTCCAACATAATCATATTCCTCTTGATATAGTCTATTACCATATAAATCAATATGATAAAATTTATTGGATCTTCTTACTGCACAAATATTTTCTTGATAGTTTCCAACCCATTGGTATGATTGTTTGTATAATCTGCTACCATGTGAGTCTATATGATAGCATCCAGTATCATCTTCTACTGCGGCTCTTCCACAATAAAACCCATGAGTTTTGTTGAATCTTTTGGTATAGAGTATCTTTCCTTTTAAATTTATGTGATAAGCACCCGTTGTATCACAAACAGGTGCAAAACCTGGTTCATGAAATTTCTCCACATAAAGAAACCTCTCCTCATACAATGGTTTCTCAAAAAGGGTATGAAATTTCCGACAAGGAGAAATTTTAATAAACTCCAAGTGATTATTTTCTGTTAATTGACCAGTGGTTTTCTCATATTGCATGTTTTGCATAACTCATGATTAAAATAATTTTTTTGTAAACTTTTATACTCGCTACTTTGCCATATATCTGATAATTTTACTTCATTTACGTTCCCAAATTTTCCTAGCTTCTTTCTTAAATCATCAGGTGCGCAGCAAGGGCTAAATTTTCCTTCAGGATCAACCCATGCTTCTTTTCCTAAAAATGGACATGAGCCACCTGGAGCTAAATCTTCTACTCCTTCTTTAGCAAGAATAGTAAAATTTTCTAATATTATCTTCTCACCGTTTGACAGTAACATCTTGTCTCTTAATGAATATACTTTTTCTACTTCACTGTTCCATCTATTAATTGCGGCTTCATCTCTTCTCATTGATAAATCTTTAATTTCTTCAAAATGAGCCCAAAGGTGATGCCCTTTAACTCTATCTACTCCGAGCTCTATAGCCATTTTAACTATATCGTGTAACTCAAGTATATTACTTTCCAAAAACGTTAATTGTAGAGTGACACTGCACCTTTTGTTTGTTGTATAAAAATATTTATCTCGTTCTTCAAGAAATGTTTTCAAATTTTTTGTTACAACTTCCCATTTTGAACCTATCATAATCTTTTCATGAGTTTCTTTGGTTGCACCATTCCAAGAAATCTTAATATCAGATAAAATTGGTACTAATAACTCAGACCATTTTTTGGCTCCTTTGATAGGAAAAGAACCATTTGTTGTTAGATTAAGTTTTAATCCGTACTCATGACATATAGTTATTATTTCATCAAAATTCTTATACATTAAAGGCTCACCCATAGTAGAAGGAATGATTTCTCTTAGAGGTGTTCCTGCAGCTTCTTTTATTACTTTTCTGATAGTCTCAATTGGCATTATTTTAGGCTTAATTCCTTTAGCTTTTTTATCTTCTTTAACTTTACTATAAGGTGAAAAACACTCGCACATAACACAGGCGTAATTACAATAATCTGGATTAGTATCAAAAGTAATTCTCCAGGGACCAGGTTTTGCGGAAACCAATTTGGTTTTACTTGTAGCGATATCAAAATAAACTTTTTCAAGTTGTCTTGTATGCTCATTTATAGAAGGAATATTACCATCATTAGAGTAAAGATAGCCATTTTGGCTAAGTTTGATGTATAGCTTTTTATCTACAGCTAAGTTTTCCATTTTTTCTGATAAACTTTCCACATCTCTATGCTTAAATAGCAACCCGTTTACTCCATCTCTAACATACTCTGCCATACCACCATAATCAGCAGTAATTACAGGTATTCTCAAATGCTCAGCTTCATGGATAACTAGCGGTGAATTTTCTCCCCAGATTGACGGAACAACTATGGTATCAAGATTATTAAATACCTCGGCAACTATGTTTTCATTTTTATAACTTCCCATCCATTCTATTTGATTTTTAATTTCTGGAGGGAATTGGTCAGCGATTGACTTAAGACCTTTAGTTTCTTGGCTCTCTGTTCCCCAGATTCTAAGCTTCGTTTTTATTGATAACTTAGAAAATGCCTTAAGTAATAAATCTATACCTTTTTCCGGAGTATGAGTACCAATGTAACCAAAAACAAAATCTTCTTCTAATATTCTATTTCTATTCTTTAAACGGTTTAAATCAAAGCCATAGTCAAGATATGAAATTTTCGTATATGGAATATTAAAATTTTTAACAAATTTGTTCATCAGAAATTTTGACGGGGCAATAAAATGATCAACATAATCAACTATTTTTTTAGTGTGGTTCATTCTATTAGATACCCATTGCTCCCAATAAGCTATTTCTGAATTTAAAAATTCTGTATCCCCAGTAAAATATCCTTTATGACACTCTGTTGCACATTTTCGATCTTTTTGACCATCACAAAGTTTCAATAATTCCTTAGAATTTCGTTGAATAAATCTACCTCTTGGACACATTAACCAAAAGTCATGTAAGGTGAAAACTATAGGTATTGCTAGTTTTGAAGCAATTTCTGGTAAACTTATAGATAAATGATTTAAATGACCAAAATGGATAAGATCAGGATTGAAATCTTCTATTATTTTACTAAATCTTATATTTACTTCTTCATTGATAAATTTATGACTATATTTAGTTGTTGGTATATTAATTAAATGTAGCAAAATTCGAGGGTCACCATAGTCTAAAACAGTGCTATAGAGAAAATCAGGTAAAAAACTATTTTCATGTCTAGTAAATACTTGCACTTCATGATTATCAGCTAATTCATGAGCAAGAATCTGACTATATACTTCAGAACCAGCACTATAATAGGGCGGGTAACCATGAATAACTTTCAATATTTTCATATATTACCATATCTATATTTCCAGGACATGTTGGCCTGCTATTTTTAAGACTTTTTATAAATTTACTTATCCCTTCTTCTAATGAATGTTTTGGCGACCAACCAAGCAATGCTTTAGCTTTACTGAAATCACCATAAAAGCGGCTTACATCAAAATTTCTTGCGGGATAAAAATTGATTTTAGAATTACTTCCAGTTATTTCTAATACTATACTTGCTAATTCTTCTAGAGTGCATGGTCTACAAGCAGTAAAATGAATTGGAGAAAGTGAGGATTTTATATTTTGCAAATGGTTAATAGTTAAAGATATACCTTCTACTACATCTTCTAGGTAAGTAAAATCAAAAACACATTCCTTACCTTCTACTCTTATAGGATCTCCTTTTAATGCGTTGATACAAAACGCGGGAACTACTCTATTATAATGATCTAACAACCCTCCATATACATTTGAAAACCTTAAAACTGCTACATTAAAATCAAAACTCTCTAAATTAGTTACAAGTTCTTCTATTAATACTTTCCCTCTAGCATAATTATTTACCGGATCTAAAGAAGTAGACTCTATTACTGGCAAATTTTTTTGTTCTCCATATACTTCTCTACTACTTGCATAAATAATCCAGGGTTTATTTGGAAGCAATTTACATAGCTCTAAAAATTTTGTTGTACCTTCAACATTAACTTTGTGGCATAGTTCTGGGTGTTGTTCCCCATGAATAACTCTTGAAATTGCAGCTAAATGAACAACTCCAACACACTCCTGAAGTAACGGTATAACCTCTTCTGAAAAAAAACTTAATGGATTATCTCGTAATCTTATATCACAGCACATTATTTCATAATTTTGTTTTTTTAATCGCTCTACCAAAGCTGATCCAACTAAACCAGCTGCTCCGGTTACTAATATTTTATTCATATATAACTTAAAGTTTAAACACCTAGATTAAGATTTATAATAAAAAAATTAGATTAGCAATGATTTTATTTATAAATAATCTATGTTTTATTTTGATTTTCTTTCAAAGCTTCTTGTAATAAAAAAATACCAAGCTCGGTCAAGGCATGTTACTAAGATTTATTGACAATAATGAATAAGTAATTTTCCGTATATCTTGCAACTATAGTAGCTCCTACCCCCTAATTTGTTGTTGCTAAGATCTGTGGGTAATTCTGAATCAGAATTAGCACTTTTTGTCATTTTGCTATCTTTGTTTTTTGATTTGAATCATTTATTTTAGGATTATCAGCCTCCCATATTTTCACGGCACTATGCTGCACCTTAATATCTCCCGCCTTGTTAATTTGAACAAATGCAGGGAAATACTTGCCTACGCACCAACTAGTAATTCCACCAGCAATCGTAGCTAGTATTAAGGTGATTGCCAGATTTCGTAGAAACTTACTGCCATGATTTGACGTTACCGCTTCTACTTCCTCTTTAACAGATTGTGCGAATTCACTTATTTGTTGCCTTTGGGATTCTAAGGCGCTTAGCCCGGCTTCTTGCATTTGTCTTATCGATTCCTTCGCAGTTTCTTCGATGGTTTTTTGATTTTGTAGCACGCTATCTTTAAGAGCTTGATCAAGCCCTGCGATATGGCTGATAACTGTTTCTAAACGCTGGCTATGTAATTTCTCTACTTCTTTGCCTATATTAGGCACTAACTCCTCTAATGCCTGCTGCACTTTTTTAGGCAAAAGAGCTAATGTCATTATTTGATCTTGAATCTTTGTTGCCGCATCAGAGAAAGATGTCAGGAGACTGGTTATTGTCTTAAGCGTTTCTTGCATAGATTTGTTAGTAGAAGCTAATGATAACCCGGTTTCATTAGCGTGACCAACAAAAGCATTAGAAGCAAAGCCTACTTCATGATGCAAATTCTTAATTGCCTTTTCTAGCAATTCTAGGCTCTCACTTAATGAGTTCTTGTGCACTTCTTTTGTCTTATCTGCGAAGGCGGTATTATTGTGCCTATCAGTTACTGGTGGTGTAGCTACTGCTGGCTCTTGTTCTTCCATGATTAGATTCCTCATTAATATTAATTATTGCCTAATTTCCAAAGTTAGACTAATTGGTTATTTCTCAAATTCTGTACCTTCATTTTTGGTATGTATATCATCAACCTCTAATCTACTAAACCCATCCGCAGAAGCATCACTGTGGCTACTAGTACTACTATCGTTAATATCCTCATCGTTCTCAATATTCTCAATAGCTAGATTATCTGGCTCAGATGAAGCTGACTCTTCGTCTTTTAAAACAGACCCTTCTTTTTCTATAAACCCTTGATGCTTTTCTTTAACCGAAGCTTCTTTAGTTTGTATCTTAGCAAGACGTACTGCCGGTTCAGGAAAAAGCACATAACATTCGCCAATAGCTAAACTTGCTAGGTCATCCGGTTCAACTAATGACTTTCTTTGTTGTTGCTCGCTGTAGCTAACTCCATCACGAAATTCATTCGCACCAAAGCTGGTATTCTTCTGCTGACGAGTAATCGTCTCACTGCCACACATAGAACTAATCATCTTGGCGATTGCCGGCTCAGTATTCCTAAAGAAGAAAGAAGTACCAAACTGACTAAAGATAGTAGACCCATCATAATGACCATATTGTGAATAGAGCTGATTCAATGATTGCATACCGGCAAGTACGCAAGCACCATATTTACGCCCCTCGGCCATTAATGGTGATAACGCCGGTAATAACCCGAGAGCCGGCAATTCATCAATAACAGTCCATACTCGTCTATCTTTGTGGATTCCCGAATCCATAAGTCTTGCCAAGGCAAGCTCAGTCAAACACGATATTAGCGGCAGGGTTAAACTCCTGCTACTTGGCTTAGTTGCTAAAAACAACCAAGAAGGTGATCCGTTTTTAATATTGGCAAAATGTTGTTTCATAGAAAAGCTGCCACTACCATCTGCACTTCTCAAATAAGTAAGAGGTTTTGCATTTGCCGCAAGCACTGATACAATCGATGCAGCTGTTTGTTTTGAATCAGCACTTAAATAGCGTCCGGCTTCGGTATTATTCAGTGTCCTTTTTAAGTAGTTAATGTCACTATGGCACACCATTTGAGCAATCTTTTCAATAGGAGCGCTCGTTGGTCTTAAGAACTCAATACAGGAATTAAACACTGCCTCTGCCGCATTCTCCCAGAAAGGATCAGAATGACTGGATGATTGTTTACGATTAAAGCCAATGAGTATTTTTGAGAACCGTTCTAAGTCCTCACGCGTACTACAGTCTGCCCAGAAGTCCCAAGCTCTGCCTCTGCTATCAAAGGGATTAAAGATAATATCACCACGCTCAGGATTATAATATTTAGCAATCATTTCACCGGTTTGATCAATGACTATAGCCGGTTGCCCAAGTTTCTCTACTTGGGGCAGTAGATTGTGGATGAGATTAGTTTTTCCTGACCCAGTAGAGCCAGTCACCAGAAAATGCCTAGTTTCCATATCTTTGACTAAAAGCATCTTGCCTATAGAGAAGCGACTACATTTATCAAGGGAGCGCAATTTGCTCCGAACTTGCCCAGCTGTAAGTACACAGCCACTACCTTCATTCTTTCTCTCATCTTTTAGACCACTACCAAATCTACTCCAAAGTAAAAATATAATAACAAAACTAGCACTAGTAGCACTGGCTGCAAGTAAGCCGATCTTAGTCAGTAAGTCCCACGCTTGATTGTCCGCTCTTTGGAATATACCCGTATGATATATCTTATGTGGGTTGATATCGTTCCACTCGGAATTATTAGTCCGAGCATTAATATAGCTAATATGATTTGGTTCTTTGCCTATAGCTTCTCTTATAACATTTGCTGCCTCACTGAAACTAATTGCAAGAACCGATTTCCTATAAGAAAAGAAACCGCTCCAATCAAGCCTCTGCAAAGATCCCCAATTAATCAGCAACGCCAGAAGTATCCCGACTAACAACGATACATGAAAGCTTCGGAAAAATACCTGACCAAACATCCTTACTTTGTGAAGAAATACTTGACCACCGCCTATGAAATTATTGAACATGTTCATCTTCCTCAAATTCTTTTGATAATTCCTCCTCCAGCTCCTCTATAGTAGGTAATACGTATGGTAGCTTTGAAGTAAATGACTTGTTTATTTGGTACTCAGATACGCTGATTGGAGCATTTGCTCCTTTTAAAGAGTATTCTGCAATAATCCGATCTTTATGTTCGCATAATAACAAACCTATCGATGGATTATCTTCTGGCAGTTTTAGCTGCTCATCTATTGAGGTAAGGTAGAAATTCAACTGACCTATATACTCAGGCTTAAATTCGCTCTTTTTGAGCTCTATTACTACATATGAATGTAGTTTTGTGTTATACATTAATAAGTCAATTTCGTATCTTTTGTTTGAAACCTTTACGGGATAATTACTTCCATAAAAAGCAAAACCCGCTCCTAACTCCATTAAGAACTCTTGAACATGTTTAAGTAAACCCTGATGTATTTCTTTTTCTCTCGCATCATCCCCCATAGCTAGAAAATGAAATTTATAGGGATCCTTGATTAACTCCTGCGCAAGCTGCGAATTAGAGTTTACTAATTGAATAGCAAAATTCGTAGTCTTATGATTCGTATTTGTCTGCCTGCTATATAAGTCATCTAATATGTTTTTCTTAAGTTCTCTGTACGACCAACCATTCTTTACTGCTTCTATAGCGTACCATTGTTTTATTTCAATTTGATCTAGATTTTTACTTTGTAATAAGACAACATGATGTGTCCAACTTAATTGGTCAGGCACTGCCTGACCAATTTGTTCCCTTCTATAATTTAGCGCAAATAATTTCATATTTTTTAAGTTAGTCTTTGAAAAACCTTTTGTCCCTGGAAAACTTTTAATTAAATCTTTTGATAAATTGTCATATAATTTATCTCCCCAAGAACTTTGTTGTTGTTTCTGAATAATTAAATTACCTACTTCCCAATAAAATTGTAATAATTCTCGATTTACAACAATTGCAGCTTTTAATCTAGACTGTTGGAATGTTTGTTTAATTTCTTCCAAAAGAGAAATATAACTTTTATTTAAGGCTAGATTGTTATTCATAATTTTCTCACTATAAGTTTTTCTTAATTTTATTCATTTAACCAACACAATACTACTTTGCGTGAGTATTTTCTATGGTGCTCTGGGGTAGCTGAATGGTAGTACCTCACAGCCTTATGCCAAGTGCCGTGCTGAGCGTATAACGATCCAAGTAATTTAGCCGCATAGTTAATATTGCTTTCCGGGGTAAGCATTTCTACAAGACTATCAAATTCTCCACCGTGCCAACGATAATTTAATTGCATCACACCAATATCAATATTAGTCAGACCAGCATTTAGCTTGTCCTCAAGCACTTCTTGCGCAGTAGATATAGATTCAAGGAACATAGAGCTACCACCAACATTAAGAGCATAAGCTTTCATTCCAGACTCAGTTTTTGCAATAGCAGCAAGTAGACCAGCTGGTATTTGATGCTTCTTTTCCGCCTTAGAGATAAGCAATGATAGTTCTTTGTCACTATAGTCAATTGTCACTTTATCATCTGCCAAAACAACAACCGAATTACCACATAGAACCAAGGAAATAATTAGCACAAAAGCCTTTATTTGCTTGGTGAACTGATGGTATTTTGATATAATAATATTATATATTTGAAACCATAAATTGTAAGAAAAGACCATGGAAGATTTTGCCACATTCTGTAAAAACCAACCAAGTTTGTTTAGTAGGATTTGGACATCTTTTAAAACCAAACCTAAAGCACTTAGCAAAATGGGCAATCCAACGAAATTAGAAAATGTAGTTAAGCAGGAATTGCAAGCTCCTAAAGAAAATAATGGGGTTGAAAATAATTTCCGTGGTACGCTTTTTGAACCTTTTGCAAACAAAGATAATTTTTGGAATTTTATATTCGCTTTAGGTATGATTTTAGGCTCTGTGACTATTGGATTTGTTTTTTCTTTAATCCTTATGGTGTTGATTTTAAAATACTTTTCTAAAGTTACTTTCATTGATGGGAAAGTTTTTAATAGCCAGGGAAAAGAACTAAGTTTAGAAAAACAAACGCCTTCTGCTGTTTTTGTAATCCTAACTACTGTAGCTAGCACAGTTTGGATCAGTATGCATTTCAGCGCGTATTTAAATGCTTTACCTAGTACAATTTCTGCCGCTATTATCATTTCATGTTTTATTTCCATTCCAACCTTATTTTTTATATTAAAAAATTGCCCTATTTCCATCATGTTTAATAGCAAGTTCTGGAGCTCTATTGAAGCAAACGCCCCTAAATCTACGCTTCGTCGTAAGGATACATATACTGATCCAAGTTATAGTTTTCTTTCTCATAATATGTTTCATCGCAAGAAATAATCATCCCTTAATCTTCTTGCTAGCATCTACATGTTGCCCATCATTAGTAGCAGCTGCTCCACTAGTATTACCAGGTTTAAAGTCTTGTATTAAACTCTTGGCAGCTTCAGGAGAGAAATCTTGCCCTCCACTAGGAGGCTTAACTACTTGATTTTCATCCAAACTACTTATCTGCTTAGAACTACCGTAATAATTCATCATGGGCTCAAATTCTGGTATGGTTTGATCACTTGGACGGCCTACTGGCGTAATATGACTCTTACCTGTTATCGGATTATAACTAAGAACTTCTAAAGCTTTAGAAAGCGGGTCCTTTCCAATCCTATTCTTATCGAGTACGTTTATATTTTCTCGTCTGCCTTCTTGTTCTTTTTGATTGAAAGCCTGAGCATCAGTAAATGTAACTTTTTTCTCACTTAATTTTTTTCCATGTGTATTTTTCAATTCCGCACCTGTATCTTCAATTTGTTTGTTTACTGCTGTTTTATCTGTCATATCATTCTCCTTCGCAAATGTCGCCACAGCGCCGCCTTTGTCTCCTGGCTTAGTGTTAATATCATTTTTGTGTTGTTCTCCGAAAGCGCTAACTGGATCAGACGAGTTTATAGAGTTCGCACCAGCTGTAACTTGCTGTAGTACCTCATTTGCTTTTGCACCACTAATTTGGCGGAATACTTGTTTTGCAGAATTGCTACCAGAAAGCACTTCTTTTGCTGCTGTTGAATCAGAAGTGCCATATTGATTCTTATATGCATTGAGTACATCTTGAGTCACATCCTTAGAGAACTCACTTCCATGTGATTGGACGTGATCTAAGGCTTTGTTATAGCCATCAATTTTGTCTTTATGGGTGCTCATTGTTTGCTCTAACCTAGTAGTTTCATTATACGCCTCACGGTTACTGTCTTGCTGCGTTTTATCAATACCTTTACTCTCAAGATAGGCAGAGCGGTCGCTCGTTCGAGTGCTCACTCCGTTTCTATCATTTGTGTTCAGGTCAGTACTTACTTGAGATGATGATGAATCGCTCTGGTCACTATCATTGCTAGCATTTACAACCCCACCAACGCTTGCACTAAATCCTAAAAAGCTCGCAATCTTGCCAGCTACTGGAGGACTAACGTCAGTTTTTAGATAACTTTCTGCGTGTTGCTGCCAAGTAAATTTCTTATCTTGACTTAACGTATCAATTTTATTTAGTGCTTTAACTACTTCCTTACCTTCGTCGGTACTAGTATCAATATCGTAGCCTTTATTGCTACTAGTATTTTCGGCAATTGTTTTAAGCGCGGCCGCTTCTTTGCTTACCAAAGACTCTTGAGCAGTACTTAAGCTAGCACTAGTACTACTCATAGCTTGTACCTCCTGATGCTTGCCTTCATGTAATGCAGTTGATACACCCTCACTCTCATGATAACTAGCCTCACCGACCGAAGAAGTACTACCAGCACCACCGGTGGTAATCATCTGACCATTTGGTAGTATTTTCTCCATTGATCCGTCTGAGTTAATACCGCTATTAGTGCCGGTGACAAACTGACGTGAATCGTCATATTTGTTCTCGTTAACATTCGACCGATTACGATTGGCAATTGACTGGTTATCATATTGCTTGCCACCACTAGATTGCTCTGCTGCTGCGGCTCCGCCAGCACTTTGGGCAGTTGCCATAATTGAACCGGCTAAATGCAGAAACCCACCCTCACTCATACGAGTTACATAAACCGCAAGAAATGGTATCAATAATGTTAAATTAGCAGCAACACTTGCTATGGAATCCATTTGTTTAACGGCAGTTGACCAGCTGCTATAACTAACTATGTGTGCTGGCTCATAAGCCGTATCGATCATCATATTTAGCATAGAAAGTAATGGTGGCCATAATTGTAGCGATAGGCAAACTGTGATCCAGCCTCGATAAGATTGCATACCTCCGGCAAATAGCATGAGCGGTACAACGAACACAAAGCTGCCATAGATGAGATTCTTAATCACAGTAAGCAAACCGGTTAGTATACGCTCAGCCATATCGCCCGAGATAAAGCCTCCAGCCTCGTGTTGTAGCTGGGCTTTGGCCATTGGGTATTTGCCTGATCTGTACTGATTAAGTGAGTTGATCATCATATTATGTTTAAGGATGTTCTCAACAGAAGTTTCATCATTGTACAGCGCTTCAATCTGACCTTTTAGCGCTTCATTCATACCAGTATGTGTGGGATTATATTCAACTCCAGCCCCTGGAGCACGTAGCTTGATTGAAATTGCCGTAATGTCAGTTAGCGCAGACTCCTTCATTGCCTTGTCAAAATACGGCACTGCCTGTTTACAGGTTGGTGATGGTTCTTGCTTTGTTCCCCCGATTATCATTGGCACTCTAGTGAATGTCCCAGCCCTGGAACTAACTAGCCCCCACATGTCCTTGGTAGCAACCAGCTCTTCTTTGGTAAACTGGTGGCCAATCATTGCCGGTAGCACAACACAACGTTTAATAAAACTATTCATGTTAGCAACAAACTCTGGATGACGTACGTGTGCTTGCAGCACTTCTTTCGATAACCTTGCTCCAAATACTGTGCCATGGTGATAGTAATTAAATGCAGATCTACCATCAACTGCACTAAATGCCTGCTCAAAGCCTATCGTGAGTAGATGACCAACTTCTTCAACCACTCCAATAGGAAGAGCAAAAGCTAGCGGGATATTGTCCACGCGCCAAAAATGCTTTTCTACATGGTCTTTAATGTTCATTGATGTTTTAGGGAGTAGTAAGGCATTAATTACTACAATCATCCCGCCAACTTTGAGCAGATATTGCCGCCATTCTCCTTCTGCTCTACTTGCAGCCATTTTCCACGCATAGAACACACCGACCATTAATGCCGCGGTGTTAACCATTGCCGGAAACAAAGTGGAATTACGTAGCATTGCAATGGCATTGAGCGTATTAAACATATGATAAGCATAGCCGTATAAGTGTATTGTTAATTCCATCTTTTTTTCCTATTGTTTGCGTCTATTATTTTGTTAGTTCTATATTGCTATATGTCTATATGGCTTTATTCCTATATTTCTGCCCTAGTTATTCTGGCTACCAATGAACGACTCGAAATTCCGATCAAAGTAATCCACATCGCGCCTGAGTCTTTCTTTACTATTAGCAATTAACTCATAACGCCCCCTAGCTTCTACTCTTGCCCCGGCTAGCATACGCATGGTCTCTCTGGTATCCTGCTCAAACGCCTCAAATTTTTTGGCATCAGCTACCTGAGCATGTGACAACTCTCCAACTGCTTCTTGTACCTCGGTCAATAGCGCTTGCAAGTAATACGTCACCACATCAAAACTCAGCGCCTCGATATATTCCGTTTGATTACTAATGACATTATTCTTGCCAGAATAGGTGGCTAGATCCATTTCAATTTTTAGAATTAGTTGCTCAGAGGAAAGAGCAATAATAGTTTCTTCTTCAGCTGTCAAAGCACCATCGTTAGCCAATATCTTGGTTACAATTGATGCTACTATCTTTTGTACTCGCTGGAATAAGAACGCGCCTTTACGTATTGCCTTTTCTTTGGCCACAGGATTAGTACAAAGTTTTGCTTCATCACAAATATATAAACGAATATTGTCGCTATCTACCCCATCTGCACCAATGAATTGCTTGATTAAATCGCGGCTCACCAATGATTTAAGATGCTGTACTTTTGGCTTTCTATCCTCACCTTTGGTGCCGATAACAGTTCCTGATATACTCATCAATAATTCTTTGAGCTCCTTAGCATCGCCATCAGAGCCAACTTTCTTAGCCAGAGCTTTCCAAACAAGATTATAGTTCTCGCCAAGTTGAGATTCCAGCTCAGCTACACCGTCAGTTGGATCTCCAGTGTCTTTCTTAGATTTGCGCTGATAGTCCGCCATATCTTTACCGCCACCCGTAAGAACCATCTGGGACTGACGCAATCCTTCAGCTTTAGCATTCTCTTTTGGAAACATAGGATCCATAAGTGATTGGATAGCATGGCATTTATCTACACTCATTTTGTTAAGCCAATCAGCCTTGCTATCCAGATATTCTAATAGATCCTGACATTGCGGGCAGAGTGTTTTAATGGCCATCATTCCGCCATAAGTAGCAGCATTAGCTGGTAAATTCTTTAGATAAGCCATTAATTCTGCTGTTGATACTAACGATAATGCACCACCAAGTAATTCTATTTGAGCGCCGCAAGGCAAGCCACCAAGCCTACAAGTTGGCGCACGTGCCTGAATTAATGATAATTTAGGATCTGCCGGAGTTTTGATAATCACCGATCCGCCCATAAAATGACCGGCAGCTTGTTCTTTGACAATAGCTGATGCTGTACTATTGCTCATTGTGCCGCTAGGAAATACGTCCTTAATTAGACTATCAAATCCAGCCAAGGACGTTTGAGGAATGCATAATAGAATTGATAGCAATATTAATCTAAGCATGAAGTGCACCCCTGTCCTTGTTTTACTTGTGTTTCTTGATCAATCATTGTTGCTATTGGTTTTGGCTTTTTTGGCTCAGCTGCATAATCCATTACAACCTTAATACCTAAATGCTTGGCAAGAAGGAGAGCTTTTTCTTCAATATCTACGACTGAAACACCTCCTCTTACTAATTCAAACCTGTGTCTACTCTCATTAACCACGGCAATAACAGTTGGCATGATTTTAAGCCCAAGCTTTTCTATTAATTCAGGGCTTGTGTGCGTCTTGTAATATTGACTTTGGCTATGATCAGGGCTAATAGCCTCAACTTTAAATCCGTATTTTGTAGCAAAGGTACTAAGGTGCTTCTCTAAAGTAGGACAATGAGGACAATTATCTTGCCTAAAGACAAACAATTCGACCTTTGTAGCTAATTCAAGAAGCGTAGCTCTATCATCTGCTTGCTGTTGCTGATTTCTGATATCTCGGCCATAGATGTTTTGTGGGTTCTTTAACTCATCAACAATGTCGGGATTTAAGAAATTAGCCATTAGCCAATTCAAGCTAAGGACCTCGGCATTATCCATCATTTCTTTTTCCTTTAATTTGTACAATTTGATATATTCAAGATTGTCAGGATGCCTGATCGCTAGATGCTTTAATAATTCAAGCTCTTTAGCAAACTCCTCATTCTCTATTTTTGCCTGCTCCATTTGCGCTATAGTAGGTGCTTGATTTTCTTCTGAGAGCTCCTCTTGCTCTCTGGCATTTTCATCAAACCATAACCACCCACGATAACGTTGCTCGAAGAAATTTTCTCTAGCCTGAGCATTCACCGCTATAAGCTGGAACAAGATCAATAAGACAGCTAATGTTCTGGTTTGCATATTATTCCAGCTCTCTTAGTTCATTTTTCAAAACTTGTATTTGCTTACGTATTAAATCTAACTTTGGTGAAGTTTCTTGGGATTTTTTTACTGCCTCTACATACTCAGGTGGCACTGGCCAAGCCCTGTTATTCATTTGGACTGAGCTACACTGATAAATTATTGAAACCAGTTCCTGTTCTCTTTTTCTAAGTGGGACTAGCTCTATACTAATCTCTTGTTTACGAGCTAACTTTCTCTCGGCTTCTATCTTAGCTAAACGTTCTTGCTCTAACCTCTCCCTTTCTAATTGGGCCAAACGTTCTTGCTCTAGTTTTGCTAATCTTTCTCGCTCTTGTCGCTCTGCCTCTAATCTTCTCTCCTCATCTGCTTCTGATGAATCATCTTGCATCTTGCCATTCCAACCGCTCATATTGTTTGCTTGATTTGATGGGTCATCATCGTATTTGCGTATGCTTTCCATCGACACCTCCACCGTGGAAGCTAATTCGCCTGCATTTGGTGCTTTATAAGTTCCGGCAAATTTGATTTTTAAGTCGTCGATAAACTCAGCAAAGTCGACCAGATTCCAGTCAATGCGCAGTATCTCCTCTAGGCTCAAGCCACCACAATCAGGAGCACTACCACTACCAAAACTTCTACCTAATTGCTTTCTTCCACCAATTTGTATAACCTTGTCCAGCAAGTTGCCAAAACAGCAAAACCGATGCTTAATTGCTGTGGTAACATTCATTTTCTTAGTACTTTGTTTGCCAACATAAACGCAGAGCTTTTTTGATCTCATATCAATCAATGTTTGCTCATCTTTAGTACATTTAGCCCCCAGATTCTTACCCCATCCCTTACCATCTATTTGGCAACAATTGCTATAACCAACAGGCTTCTTGGCACAATGCTGACCGGTTCCCTGAAACAAATTGAAATTACCGTCCTTATCAGGATTCATATTGCTGGTGGCATATAACTTTGACAGTGAATCCATCATCTCACCATTAGTTTCATAGCTCTTATCTACGCAATTGCCATCAATACAAGGTATTCCTTTGCATATGAGACCATCCTTGCCTGGTTTTTCCTCAAAACCCATTCTTGCTGTTTGATTATCTTTATTTACTACATCCCAAGACTTGCAAGAAAATTCACGCTGCAAATTGACGCAAGAGCCAAGTGAGTCCTGCAACAAGCAGCCAAGATCACCAACTGCGTAACAATGCTCGTACAAACGACAATCATTCTTACTTGGATAGTTGCAGGTTTTGACATAACCCCATTCCCAGCAATCACGACTTACCTGAAAGCCTTCTATTGTTCTTGTTCCACTACCACCAACACATGTTTTAACCGCATTTGAACATGGATAAGTTTCAACAAACCTACTACCGGCAATTACTACGCTGGTTGCTATTGCCTGTATGAGCATGATTGAAATTAGCCATAGTTTAAGGGTGTGAATAATCATTTTAATCTACACCTCTCAGTCCAATCTTCCTTCCATTCTTCACAGGTGTCGAAAGCCTCACGAAACTGATAATTAAACTCATATTCGTCCCACACCACGCGCCAGCGTTGAAAACCTCCGTTAATGTTACCAATACCTCTGCCACTATCTGGAAAACCAACATGCTCACCAATTTGCTCAAGCAAGGCACCAAGCTTTGATGCTATATAACCTCTCGCATCTGCTATTATCGCCCCTGGATTCCCGCTCCAAATAGAATCAATCTGATATTCGCCCCAACCACCTGGATGATAAGGCGTTATATGCCAACCCCAACGCTTGTTTTTCCATTTAACAGCATAACCCCAATTCATTTTTTCATTGTGCAGTACATGGCCTGGAAACTTAATTGTTCTTGATTCCCATTCGCCATATCCTATGCCTTTTCGGACGCACGTTAACGATACAGAGTCGTTACATTGATAGGTGTTACGCAATTCCTCACAAATGGTTTTGTTGTAGACCGTATCCTTATGCTGCGTTTGCTCTACCTTTAAGTAATAGGTAGGCTCTTGCTCCACGGGGCCTTTAACTGTTTTGCAATCAACGCCAATATCTTGCAGCTTGGCAAGCAAGTTGCGCATCAGCTCATCCTGTCCTTTAGCTAGCTTTTTTGCGTCAACTAAATGCTGTTTGTTCAGTGGCTTGCTATAATCTACATAGAGCTCATTAATAATATTTTGTTTAACCATTTCCCCAGTACCTTGGGAGCTTAACTCTGTCGCTTTAATGCTTGATAAGCCGGCTGCATTCTGCTCTATTTCTTCTCTGCTTTCTTTAGCCAAATATTCTATCCCACCACCAGATCTAACAGAGTCAAGCCCAGCATCCTTCTGAGCTTCAATTTGCTTTTGCAAGCCAGAATAATCACCCGTAGATGTCTGAAACAAATCCGTTTGCTCATTGACATTAACTTTAGTAGTTACATCACGATATTCACCATAAGCACTATGAGCCAGCAGACAAACTGCGGCCGTGCAACCAATGAAAATATTCCTGATATAGCTAATGCTCATTTAGATTTAGCCTCCGCAATGAGTTGCTCCTCTAATATTTTAGCAGCCAACATTGATAACTCTCCTTTCTCTCTCATCTCCTCAAGTGCCCTTCTAATCCCGATATTTCCAATTACTTTATCAAAAGATGGGGGCTCAGATTCATCATTCCCTCTTTCTTCAAATACCCCCTTCTCCTTAGCTAAAACAAATGAAGGCACGCTGGTAACACCATACTCTTCAAAAGCTAAATCATCGATTTGCATCGAAACTCCTTCCTCCTCACCACCAGTTACCTCATAAACAAGTTCTGACAATTTGTGCCATGATCCTCCAGGCAGTCCGTTAAAGACTAGAGTTGCTTTATATCGCTTAGCTTGATTTAAGTAATTCTTAAGCAACTCCTTACCCATGGAACTTGAGACAAATATCTTCAGCTCGACTTCGGAATATCCCATTCTATCTGGCAATAGCTCATCTAAACCTGTTTGGCCAATTCGTTCATTTTCTCCATTTTTGCTTTGTTGCATTTGCTGTAATTTCAACCATTCTTCTTTAATTGCGCTCATGCTGATTTGCCTTGATTGGCTTGCTAACTCTTTAGCAAATTCCATATCTTCCTTTTTAAATTCAAACCGTTCTTCTGCCTTTGTATTGAAACCAAATAAAAGCGTTAAGTTTAAAACAAACAGCAATTTTTTTTTCGCCATATCAAGTACCCCCAATCTTGTCCGTCATACGGATATTCTTTAAATGCGCTATAGGCCATATCGCTTAAACCCAGTGGCCAACAACCAATTCCATCTGAACTGGATTTTGGATTAGTCATCTGTAATTTGTATTGGCTTTTTTTGATTTTAAGAGCCCTACTCTTCCTACAAATTCCACCATTAATGCTTGCATCCGTTGTTGACGTCTCCTGTGCCAAACCAATGCGATGCATCTTTGAGATAATTCTAGTGGTTAGTAATGAGCTATTTTGCACGCCGCCAACATGATCCGCATTAGCTCCAGAAAATGGATACATGTTCCCAAGGCAACCAGCGCACCAAAACATGCTGTCTATCGCAGTTGTTGCTGTTGCACTTGCACAGTCCAAACCACATGCAGCTTGAGCAAGAGGATTGCCAAAGAGAATAGCTTCAGGGTTTAGTAGAGATTGTAGCTTGGAATCATTCCAGGTAATGTCAAACTCACTCATGTAAGCAACGTCAAACGTACTTTGTTCCAAACACATGAAATCAGTGATCAGCTCAAGCCAATAGATCAGTGGATAGACATAATAATGTAAGTGATAGAAACTTGAGTGAGTAGCACGCTTATCATAGCCTCTGGCGTAACTACTGATTTTTTTTGCATCATTACCCAGGGCAATCCCGCCAAGATTAACCATGCAATAAGGTGTTCTGGTTACATCTACCAAACGCACCGGCTCCCAAAAGCCAATAGATATTCCAGGAATTGGGATTGGCTGACCTAACTTGCTACAAGCACAAACAGGCGATGTAGGATTCTTGATATCACGCTTTTTAGGCGTTACTCCCTTACCAATTTCAAAGCCGCCAATTGAAATTGGTAACAAACATCCCCAACAGACGTCGGTAATGGGATTGACAAAATGTCCTTTGCAAGTTACGCTCGCATTTGCTGATATAGGCATTACTATGACTAGAATCAGCATTACAATCTGCTTAATTATATTTTGCAGAGGAAGGGGCTGGTATAAGGAGTGTCTCCGCCAAGATTCTGCTCCTAATACCAGCTGATGCTGGTTTTGTTTCATTTTATTTCATACCTCAGCCAATTCGTTTTGCATTTTTTAATAATTATTTATCTTCCACAAGCTTGGTCAGTTCTTCAGCAGTTGGTAAATACTGCTTTAGTTGCTCAGGTAATTTTTCAGTCAGTTTAAATTGTGACACTCCCATAGGCTTATTAATCCCTTCAATCGCATATTCAACAGTTATACCTTTTTTATCTTCACAAAGAATAAGGCCGATAGTTGGATTGTCCGACTTATCTTTAACTTGTCTATCCATGAGGTTTAAATAGAAATTCATCTTGCCAGCATGTTCTGGCTTGAATTTGCCAGTTTTAAGCTCAATGACAACGTAGCATTTAAGCTTTACGTGATAGAAAAGTAGATCGAGATAGTAGTCCTCACCCTCAAGTTCAATATGATATTGATTGCCAATAAAAGCGAAACCCTGCCCAAGTTCAAGTAGGAAGTTCCTGATATGATCTATAAGCTTTCCTTCTAACTCACGCTCATGAATCTTTCCTTGAATATCAAGAAATTCTAAATTATATGGATCTTTAATTATACTTTGCGCTAGGTCTGATTGAGCTGCTGGCAATGTACTTTTGAAGTTGTTTATACTTTTGCCATCTCTTGCGTACAAATCACTTTGAATCTGTATGCTAAGAACGTTCCGCGACCAACCATTTTCTATGGTTTTTTGTATGTACCATATTCTTTGCTTAGGATCAGAAATTTTGTCTAAAATGGTACAGGTATGAAACCATGGAATTTGCGCAGCAGTCTGCTGCGTAAATTCGAAGTCGGTAAATTCTCGTGCAAAAGTCTGCATATACACAAGATTTCTAGCACTTAATCCTTTCATTTCAGGAAACTCCTTACGCAAATCATTTGAAATGCTCTCAATAACCTTAGTTCCCCAACCCTCCTTACCTTGACGCTCGAGTATTTGACTACCTATACGCCAATAAAGAGAAATCATTTCTTTGTTTACGGATAAATGCGCCCTTATTCGCGCCTGACTGATTTCCGTCTTAAGCGTTTGTATCAATGTAGCGTAATTGTTATTATCTAGTTCTTTTGTCATATTTTTTCTACCTTTTTTAATCCAATTTGTCAGTTTCATTACTAGCAAAATGAACATTTGACTCACCCATCATCTGTGATGTTTGATAGGACATATTCAAAATATCCTGAGCAAAGTTATAATTATTGTTTTGAGCTTCCTCAGTAAAATTGAAATTATTAAATATTTGATCAGTGATACCCATAATTTCATTCACTGTATTTTGCGCTTCTTGAGTATATTGGGGAAATAAGTTATTCATAGAAATCCCAAGGGAGCTACTATTTATATACGGGTTATTCATCACCATACCGCCAAAGAAACTATTAAGATGGTCTCTTGCCTCAACTACCCGCTCATCAGATAATGTGAACTTACTAACCATCTCTGCTAATTCATTCGCATTATCCTCTTGGGTGATTTCGTCAAGTAAGTGATGATCTTTATCATTTAGGAAAACCGTAAAGTAATGATTTGATGATGATAAGGAATCATAGAACATTAAAGGATTTATATTATTAGTTACTTCAACAACTTGATTTACCGGTATATTTAATTTGTTAGACACTTCTTTAACATTACTGCAACCAAGCTCAGCATTCGTAAAAATATCTGAAAAAATATCACGTGCACCATAACGGCTCAGCACTTTTAAACATACTTCTGTTCCTAACTCAAGTAATTCCTGCTTGGTAAATACCTTAGTAAAATACAAACTTAATCCTGTTTCGTGATATACATCCTGAACAAAATCAGAGCAGTCTCTCTCACCTACTATATAGGTTTGCTTTACACCAAGGTACTTCTCTATGTAACTTGCAGCCTTACAATATTGTACAAAACTTAACGGAATCTGTTTACTATACAATAAGCTATTTTGTGTTTGTTGCTCATATTGATTATGTAAACTTAATCTCTCATCTTCGGTTCTTACTTTGCCTTTACCTATAATAGAATTAGTAATATTAATAGGGTTAAAGCCATAGCTAACATTCATCTCACCATTAGATAATCCTAAGTAAAAGTGTCCAAAAGAAAACGTTTTTACTACTAAGTTAGTTGACTCATCTAACTTTAAACCAACATCATGATAAATTGTTAAAAAGCACTTTGCCTCTTGCGGCGATATTTCTGGATTTATGTTAACTTTCATTTTCGTACTCTCCTCTTTAATTTAATTATTTAATATGATATTTAAAAACGATTCAACTAAACCGTTAATCTCCTTTCCTTTGAAAACAAAAGCTAATGTGGTACAAATAACTACCAATAAACAAGACCATCTATTAGCAATAGGCAAAGCTTTCATCACTTCGTTGTTTTCACCTTCTCTATAAGCAATGATCCTATATTTTATCCAAGAAGTTACAATATAGGTTGGCAACATTAGTATTAAAAAATTCCCACAAACTAACATCGGATAATCAAGCGATGTTATGATTGGTACACTTACAATATATCCTATAATATTAGTGGCATAATCAGGTAGCACCATTATTACGGAAGTAAACAAAAACATTGCAGGCAAAGTTATTAGCAAAATATATAAAACCCATGCCAAAGGTATACCGACTAAGATTGAAGCTAAATTGCCTAAACTAGTATTAATTACTATGGTTTTAAATTTTGCCTCTGGAATGATAGTTTGTATTACACCCACCTCTGTTATTATTATACCCACCAACATAATCATAAAAATAGGCATTGTTACTAATACCGTAGGAATCATTTCAAATGGCCCTCCTGCAAACGCTACTTTTGGTGCTATTGACAATAACACCAAATATAATGAGTACCTGACTTCCTTCCTTGATATTTGCTCCATTTTTTATTTTTCTCCAACCAACAATTCTTTGCCCATCTTTGCCCAGCGTTCTTTTACTGCGGGCTTTTCTTGCATAGCACGCTTACAGTCAAGTAACATTCCATAGAGCACATAAGCCTCTGCTGGATGCATATGATCAAGCTCAGCCTTTACTAGCAGGCCACCAAGCTGTATTTTCTTTCTGGCATCCTCCTTTCTATCCATGAGCTTTCTCCTCTTTAACTGTAACTGGTTGTAAAGCAGTGTCCGTATTGCTCGACGTAGCCCCACCCCGTAACTTGTTACTGGGTATTTTAGTTTGTCCAAGCTTCATCAGCTCCATAATTAAGCCAGACGTTGCATTTGCCGGATTATTTGCATATATAGCAAGCCCGGCTAGTAATCTGTCATCCAAAGTTAGACCGCCATTTGATTGCAATACATTGACAACCTCCTCTATACGCTTAGGAAGCAAACTAGCCTTTTCTTCTTCTAATGCCTTGATTTTTTCTAATATTCTTGACGTACCTTTACTCATGACTTACCTCTTGTTTTTCTACTGTATATTTTTGTTTATATTCCACTCCCGCCTCATAATTGCCTCCGTACTTTGTAACAACCCCCAAACCCAGCAATATAATAAATATCAACATCATTAAAATACTGATTGGCTTTTGGATATATAGGAAGCCTGTCACTAGCTTCGAAAATATTGTTTTTATCTGTTCTTTCATTTTTGGTACTGTGTTTTTATGGTTCGTTGCTGGTTAAGCCAATATGCAAATTTAGTTCCAGCCCAAGCTAGTAGAAATGGTGCTGTTGTATTGGCATGCGTCATTTGGCACAGGTTTGAAATTAACAAGATTAGTATCGTGCAATAAATCAAAACATCTGAAAAATAGTTGTCTCTTTTTGATTGTATTTTGCCAAGCATACTATTCACTAATTGACCAAACGCTGAATACGCCCCACCCATACTTATTGCACAAGTTGTTATTAAATTCACTGATGCCAATATTCCTTCTGCTCCATCGCAAAATAGGTATATTTCAAGAAAAAAGATAACACTAAGCGCTATATAAAAAGCTAGTGCCCAAATCATTATTGATATGTCACTTTGTGTATTAAGGTAGTGCTTGGTTGTAAGAACAACTACTATAAACAAAACTACAAATAAGGGCACTGCTAGGGTATTCATCCATATTAAAACGGTTATAGTACCCATTAAAGCTATGACACTACCACAAAGCTCACCGACACTTAATTTCAGCTTAAACTCTGGGAATATCTTTAATATTAAAATTCCCAATACTAGTAGCCCCATTGCTTCATACATCTGATACTGTATATTAACCATTTCAAAACCGCTTGCTAACATAGACTCTTTAAGATCATTTATTGAAGCCCAGAGCAGCCCCATCCAACCTAAAGCTACAAAACACAATAACCAACCAAGAGACCAATCTAACTTTATTTCCATTCGTTTAGGAGCTAAACTCATACCAAGTATTTTTTTCATTTTAACGCTCCTCTGTTTTTGTAGCTTCATTCGCAATAAGCAAAATGTTCTTCAGCAGAAGCAGGAAGCAAAATGTAGCCAAAGGCTTTAGTGCCAATTCACCAACTAACCCTGAGGCAAATAACGTTTTTGACATTAAGACAGATGCAAGTGAAAGCAAGTAACAACAGACCCCAAGTCCTATAATAAGCTTTGAGTGCGAACTTTGTTTAAGAACGCCTAATACTATGGCCGCTAATCCCATTAGCTTGGCATATTCATTAATAGCTATTGCCATATCAAAGTTACTATTGGCCGAATAGGGAAATATTGCTCCCCCAAACACCCATAGAATGATTGTCATTAGAACCAAACTCCAATTATATGGCGTGTTCATAATTTTGTTAGCAATGCAACAGATGGTATCTTCTAATTTTGTAGTTTGTTTTAATTCCGTATCTTGCATAATATTCTCCTCTTAGTTTGTTAGATTAATTTCATCAATACGTATTTTTAGCCCTTCTTGCGACGCTATTGCCGGGCTATGTTTAATGCCGAATCTCGTTGTTAGCTCGCCGCTTTGATCAAAATATACTTTGTCCTCGTGTTTTTGACCAAGTATCTCCTTGAGCTTAAATACACTACCACCAACTAAGATAATTCTGTCTTCTACAGGCTCTTTCTGCTCAGGCAGCGGATTATTTAGTTGCTCTTGTAGCCACTCCACTTGTGTTGCTTCTCTACTATCAATAAAAAATAGTCGTCTGTTTAAATCCATATGTTCTAAAGGATTTACCCTTGTCCCTGCCTTATGTAATACTTTGCCACACGGTAACACTGCATCATCATCTAACGTATATGTGGGATCAAAATAAAATGTTCTGTTTTTGCCTGCTCCAGTTATGCCAATTACTGGAACTGGATTCTCTACCCTGTCTATAGCTATTTTTTGCATCTTCTCTCTTTCCGCCTCCATATCTATTTCTGCTAGTTTGCGTTTCATCATCTGTGTGAAAGCCTCTTCCTCAATTTTAAATGTATTCCCCAGCTTGCCTAAATCATTACCATTAGCGCTTAATGCTAAAGCAAAAATAATCATGCTAAAAATAACTAAATGGTTCATATATTATTGACTCTTAAATTCCAGTTTCCTATCATGCCACTTTGTTTAACTAACTCTTTTCTCATATGCTCTCTTCTAAAAAATACTTTTTCCTCTTTTTGTTTTTGTTATTTTCTACCTTTTTAGCATTTTCCTTTGATGTTCTTGCTGATACCGCTAATAACAATAAAATTAATAATTTTTGGTACTCCACTATCTGTCCGTTCATAACAATAGGTGCTATCGCACTAACCGGATATTGCTGCTGGTCAACTCCAGAAAACAGTCTTTTTTTCATTGGTGCCCTCGTGGCTGGACTGGTAATAATCTGGTTTGTAGTATAGAAACAACCGCTGTTAGTACATATACCCCCACTACCTTCAAGAGAACCTCAGGGTATTGGTGACCATAGTACCTATTAAGTAGGCAGAAGCTAGTTACTGAAAATGCAATCAAAACTCCAATCAGAATAATTTCCTTTTTTGTAACTACAAAAAATTTCCATACTGTTTCTTCCTTAAGGCAATATGGGTAGATAATTAACCCTGTAATACAGATACAAAGAGACGCTCTACAGCCAAGAATCATAGCAATAGCTGCTATACATAACGTCTCTTCGATTGTGCCCGCTGGAGCAAAATAGCCTTGGTTATAGAATTTGAAATAAAATACAGTTACACCAAAAGCCATAACGCCTACTAGCGTAACAATGCTAATCCTACCTTTAAGTTTGTTTAATAAGTCAGTACTGTTTTTCTTCATTTTAATCCTATTCTCATTGTAATTTAAGCTTATTAGCGTCAAGCTCAGGCAGTATGCCGTACTTCTTCGACAATGCCATTATCGCCTCGTGTTTGCTAAGCCCCTCCCTTTCCTTCTCCATCAAGAATTTAAAGTCGGTGTCTTCAGTTGAAAACATCGCTGTTGAATAAGCATCTGTCGCAAGCCTACCAACAACCGTTGCTCCATCGGTATTAATCAATATTTCTGAATATTTGTTTTGGCTGCATTTCTTAACGCTGGCAATTAATGGAGCAAATTTTCTGTAACTCTCTGAAGCATTAAATGAGGCAATTCCTTCTTCTTTCTGCTGTAATATCAGTTTCCATGTTGAGCATTCAAGAACTGCTGCTTGAGATTTGCGTTTTCCACAAGCGTTGCTAAAACTAGACAAATCTTGTGTACACACGCCCAAACTTCCACCGTATTTTCTTACTGTTCTGGCAAATCGTTCTAGAAAATTCGCGGCAAAATCTAAAATAAGCCAGGCTTCATCAACAATTAGCATAAAACGTTTTGATCTATCTCCGCACAGGAACTGCATCGTTATTTGCATTAATATGACCTGCAGAACAACTGCTAAAAGTGGCTCATCATTTTTTAATTCCTCCAGCTCAAAGACGGTTAATGCTCTTTTGAAGGTTGCATTTGCACCATTAGAAAAGAATCGGCCATGAGTACCTTCTTCAGTATATGGATAAAGGCAATCAGCAAACCTTGATGCACCTTCCACCGCCTCACCTTTTCTATCTTTTAGATTGTCTAATATTTGACAGAGTTTAGTGATATCAAGCTCTCTTCCATACTTTGCTACTCCTTCATTTATAGCTCTTTCAATTATC
Organism: Rickettsia typhi; assembly: GCA_945865485.1. Lineage (GTDB taxonomy): Bacteria > Pseudomonadota > Alphaproteobacteria > Rickettsiales > Rickettsiaceae > Megaera_A > Megaera_A venefica. Next base: position 45,841 of record CAMBEC010000009.1, on the reverse strand, counting down.
GCTTCTCCCCAAACATCACCGTTAACACCGCACATTGTAGCTAGCATCGCCTTGGCGTAAATAATGGAATCCTTAGTTACAAAATGGGTTTTTATATTGCCTAGCGCATCCTGTCCTTTGATTTCTAAAATTTCAATACCGTCACTCTCTTTTACCCCGGCACTTGCCCCGCTTTTTCCAATGCGTAGCGCCTCTATTCTCTCTAAACTTAAGCCAGTCTTTAATTGTATTTCTTCATCGTCAATGCCTTGCTCCATCAACTGCAAGGCTTTCATTAATACCGCGCCGCTATCTGCCAAAGAAGCGAACGGATTTAAAGAAATATTACAGCTATGGTTAAACTGTATCATCTCTCCATCTTGGATTTTGCAGATGTTTTTATAACTAGCACCGATATCAAGTACAAATACCGCAACATCTTTTGAGATCATACTTTGGGCTACCTCTAGCAAGGTGAATGTCTTACCTGAACCAGGAGGAGCCATAACCACAAAATTGTAGTTACCACCCCCGCCAATACGATAAAATGGATCCCAGTTAAATATCTGGCCACGCCTACCTATAAACAATGCTCCTGATGTTGGCACTCCTTTCCACTCACCCTGAATCGGTAATTTGGCGACAACTTCGCCGCTAAGCGCATATCTTGTTAGCTTAAAAAACTTTAATGACTGCCAGTAGGAATATTGCATCATCGGTAACATTGCCAGTGAGCTAATGCGCATAATACGTTTGCATGGCTCTAGCTTCCAATCATAAGTATTATACAAACTCTTTAGCACTTCTTCAGCTATCTCAATTTCATTACTTGGAGCAGTTAGCATCACTAACATCGATTCTTGCAAGAAGCTTTCACCTCTTTTAGCTAACGCCTTAACTTCAACCCATTGCCTTGCTTCCTCTTGAGCAACCAGGTCATTTTTAGTATATGATTTTTGAGCCGCATGGATAGATCTACTACCGGCTGCATTCATTGCTGATGCACCTTTTGACCCAAGATTATTAGCTACCGTATATGAAATCACAAACCTACCCGGGATACTTCGGTGATCGTTACCAAGTAGATTAATCATTTCAGCGAGGCAAAATGATTCAGGTAGTTCGCTTGGCGCAAATACTTTTGATACTAAACCTGTGTTATGATGAATAATTTGATCTATTTCTACAGTGTTTGGAACTAAGGGTTCTAGTATTTGATCAGCTAGATTATTAAAAATATTATATTTGGGTTTTTGCTGTCTTTTCGTTTTTTTATTTAAATTCATTTGCAGCAAATCACGTCCGACAACGATTAAATCAGCAGCCGTGCAACTCCTTGGATTGAGGTTTTCTGCCTTTAATTTGTTTTCTAGCTTCTTTTTGAACTTAAGCAAGGACTCAACAGCTTTATCCCCGCCGTCTTTGATTGAGTAGGTTACAAAGCTGCGATAATTACGAGCAAGTCTGCCATCATCAGCCGAAGAAAAATCCCTCGCTAAATTTTCAATAAAATGCCTTCTATAGGCCGTCATTTTCTCTAGTGGTTGCCCGCCATACTTACGCCCACTTTGCCACATATCTAAAATATGCTCTACCTCATGCGAAGCAATTATCAGAAACTGCAAATAACCGCCAGCTGGCAACTCATCAGCAAAAAATAAAGTGAAATTCTTTTCAATAGAATCATTGCTACCAACAATAGGATCTATTTCAAACCAACAACCAATACTACCTTCGCTAAATACAACTCCGCTACTATCTTCAGCAAATTTGTAAAGCAACGATGAACTAAGTGGCTTTGCTCCTTTAGTATCTTGCTCTAAGGCTGCCATAGTTTCAGCCATAGGATCAAATCCTCTTTCGCCCTCTACTTTAAAACCGCATACTCGTGCAAACTTACTAAAATGTTTTTCTATTGCTAGCATTAGATTGCTTCCCCGCTTAGCTGATAATCAGATGTGACCTCTTTGGTCATAGGTTGCAGCAGTACATCACGCTTCTGGCTTTCTTTGCATTTACGACCGCGACAGTTCTTCTTCTTCTTGTCAGTAAAATTCTCTATCTCGCCATTAGCAATCATCCTGTCTACTCTATCCATACTCATGCAATTAGCTCCCCTTGCATCACCGCATGAAAAACTACTGCTGTAAGTACTGCACCCACTTAAAAAGATACTTGTTAGCAAAAGAGATGTTGCTTGATACTTAGCCATTTTTTTCCAATTCATCATGTTTTTCTCCATCTTGCTCCCCTATTGCTTTGCTTGTTTGATTTTCTGATGAGTATTAATCTCCCCAACAAAAAAACCTTTAGTTATCTGAGCATTAACTCTAACCCCAGATGGTATTGTTAAAACAGGCGACATTGCTTCTGCTTGTCTTAAATAATAATCAGCTAGCTTCTCTCCAGCATTACTAGTACCCGTTAAGGCACCTTGACTCAGCATATCGCCCATACCCTTTTTCTTAGTGGAGATTAATCCAGACCCGCTGATCACTCCGCCTTCTTGTCCTTTTGCGCTGCCACTTAAGCCACTAATTAAGCCACCAACCATTGCATTCTTAATATGTTTAGAACTAGTAGATACTACCGTACCTTTAATGCCGTTATAGCCGTCTGGTCCAAAAATTTGGCCAGCTATTTTACTTGTCTCATAAAGTCCATCACGCTCACAAACAAGTTTTTCAAGACGAATAATTGCCCGCTCAGAAGAGAGGTCACCATAAGCACTACCCATAATGCTACATTTCGCTATATCTGTTTTATTAGCTTTGTTGAGATTGCCTCTACCGGTTAACCTAATACTCACCGGTGTTGCATTCTCATCTGGCGTACTAAGAGCTGTGGACACGACTACTCCGCCAAGTAAATAACCTGTAAAATACGTCCCTTCTGGAATATAATTTGCAGCTGATTTTGGTCGATCGAACTCTATTTCTTGCTCAAACTCTTGCACCGACATAGCATTATGGTGTGTTGGGACAGAAGCAAGGCGCTCTTGCTCTTCTCCCGCAACTCGGCGTAAATCCAAACTAGCACTGGTTAATTCTTCTTGCGCTGCTTTAAGCTTTTCCTTGGTTTCGCTTAATTCTTGCTCAATAGCACTGTTTGCTTTTGCCACCAGCTGATCTTGAGCTGATTCCATTGTTTTAAGGCGTTCATTGATTTCTTCTTTTTGAACTGCCATGATATTTTCAAAATGCTCACGCCATCTTTTTTCAGTATCAATAGTAGTATCAGGTAGCTCAATCTTTGTAGTTGTCATCTCTATTGTCTCATTCTTTTTCGCATATGTTTTGTTCTTTTCCTGTACCAAAATAACCAAGCCAAAACCTATGAGAACAATAGTGCCAATTACCAATTTTAAGATTAGTTTTTGACGCGCAGATATAGCTTTGTTATTATCATTTTCTCCTCGGCCGAACGTTGCTCCAATGATTTCCTTTAATTGTTCAATCATGACTCTAACTCCTTCCTTAACACTAAAAATGCCTCCATACTACCGCTACTTTTTAAGAGCTGATTGTGCAGCGAAACTGCCAAAACGCCTTTAAACACCTTAGACAAACTCTTTGCATCAATTGAAACCTCTTTTTTGCCTTTGTTCTTGAGCATCAAGACCACACCGACCAAATTCCCAAAACGATAAACCATATTCTGCTCAGCATTTAAAGAAGCAAAGCTTTCATTGCCCACAGCATTAACCTTCACCGCTTTTTTACTTTGCAAGACATAATATTTTCCCTTTTCTTTGCTCATCATGGCATTTAGTAATTGTTTGATTTCTAAGGCATCTTCACGCTTTGCTAAGCTTTCATTTTCCAAATCAAGGCGTATTATTTTTGGCCTATCCGTTTCTACTGTATGCAGTAATAGATCAATAACTCTGCCCCCTGCTAATTGAACCGCTAGGGCAAAGCTTTTACCGGCCTCAAGCTTTGAGGTTAGGAACAACTCACTACCATTATGGGATAGCAATGCACTATACTCGGCAGAGTCTCCCCAAATAGTGGTGGCAATAAATGGGACTATGCTAATACGGTTAATACCGGTTGAACTAATGGTCAGCTGAGCAGGTTGTTTATATTCAATATATAACTCTTCTTTTTTGGCGTAATCAGCTCCCAAGTTTGCTCCATAACTACTACTGCTTAAGAGCAATATTGGCATTAACACCGCATATATTGGCACAAGTTTGCTTCTACTCATTTTCATCTTATTCATTCTCAACATCCTCTTTTGACAATTTAACAAACTCTTTCAAAAGCAATCTTCCAGACACCCATTCAAACGATAATTGGTAAATCGCAGGCTCGCTCTCAAAGCCCCTATTGCCAAACCTACTAACCAGCTGACCAAACGCTCTAACTGTTAAAGCAGAAGCATCTGTCTCTAATTTTTTTAAAGCAAAATGAGTACTAAGAGCGAAATGCTCATATTGCTCCTTGGCATTAGCGAAATATTCTCCGAGCAGCTTTAATCCAGCTAGATCAGTCGTTGCAACATGTGCTAAGACTCTATCTCTTTTCCACGCAATCGATGTAGTGTCCAAATCAAGTAATAAAGGCAAATACATCGCAGCATTTTCTTCCAAATAACTTGATGAAACATTCTGATCAGTTGTCCAAGCTTCTTGCTGCAGCCCTGGCACAAGGATTGTTCTCTCAGAAACACTAAGTAACTTAAGACTAACAAGTATTAGGCTAGCCAGAGATAAAGCACAGAGCACTATAAAGACATTACGTTGCCTGGCCACGGTTTCTATATTTTGACTCATTACATTTAATTGCATTTTCTTTATTTCCCTTCTGTGTTTCTCTTCTCTATTTATTTGTATGATTGTATGTCTATATGTTTTTCTTCTAACTAGCCCTACAACTCTTCTTTCTCTGACGATTCAGGGATATTGCGACTAATCCAATCCTTGGCATAAGGCAAATTCCAGTATAAAAACCTCTGAAAACCACCATTATACATTGAATTAGAAATCCAATTGCCTAAGGCAAAACCTATTCCACCAGCTCCAAGACCCAAAATCACTCCTTTGCTTAAGCCAACCAGCACTAGACCAACTCCGCAGCCAATTAAAGAGCCAATGCTAAAATTGTATAATTTTCGTTGTTTATTCAAACAGGGAATAAAAGTACGTTTTTTCATTTCTTCTACTATTTCAACATTGCAATCATACCTAAAATCACTGCACCGGCTGCACCAGCAGTCATTCCCGCTCTTATTGCTCTTTGACGACCATCTCCCTCACCAAATAATGCCGCCGCCCCCGAAGTCATAATCACCCCCTTTCCCCAATGAGCCTCTATACCGGCAATAATCGGATTAGCAGCTGCGGCAACTCCTGCATCGATATCAAACTTAGCCCAGGCAATTTCAGCAAAGAGCATTCCTCCAGTCATTGCCATAGAAGCTAAAGCCAATCCTTTAATAAGTTTTTTTGTAGTTAGTTTTTTGTCCGTTAAGTTACTCATTTTGTTTTCCTCATTTGTTGTTATTGTTGTTTAAATTAGAAATTCACCCTTACTTTGGCAAAACCCATATACCTCCTGCTTTTACCTTGCCAACTACGCTCATATCCCACGCCAATTTCAAACACATCAGACGCAATAGTTAAACCGGTCCCAAGACGCAATACTCCTTGTGAGTTGTTGGTTTTTTGGCTAATGATTGTTTGATTAAGCTGATTAGATATTGTTTGTTTATTGCCTTTGCGCCATATGCCGTGGCTATAGTCAACACTCACTTCCGGCATTAGCGTTAAACTGCTTAATTCTATGAAGCCAGTTGTTACCAAGCCAGTCATTAGATTAAATTCTTGCTGCTTGGTTTTGTTGATTTTAATCGAGCCATCATTATAGGATTTTAAATCTAGCTGGTTGTATGACCCACCAATTTTGGGGCTAATCATTAAATATTCACTTGAATATAGATTATAGTTAGCAGATAATGCCCCTCCCAAAAGAGTAGCTTTTCTTTTTGCTTTGCCGGCATTGATTGAGGTAGAATCGATTTTAATTTGCGCCATACCATAGGAAATATTGCCGCTAATGATTAGATCGTCATCAAGGGCGTTACTGCCATATAAACTGAAAATATTATTGCTAATATTAGTCGTATTAATTGTCGTATTTACAATTGAGTTCTTGCCTTTAGAATCAGTGTGACTAAGCGCAATACCAATTGTACTATCCTCATCAAGTTTAGTATCAACACCAATAATCACACCACGTAAATTCACCTTACTATCAACAATAGAGTTAGCTGACTTTTGTTTGTCGGTTTGCTTGCCCAAAAATCCCTTTACCCATACACCATGATCTAAAGAATCATCCCCGGATGCAAAACCACTAACTGACATTCTATTTAAATGGCTCAATCTATCGTAGGTGAGGGAACTAATATTATTAAGACCGGCTACCAGCTGTTTGTTATGGGAATCTATTTGCGCCATAGTCATTTCAGCTTTTGGCTTTAAGGCAATAACATCTACAATTGATGTATCTCCCATTAACTTACGAAAATGCAACGCCCGAATGGCAGTAGCATCATTAATTTGGCGCAAGACATTGCGCAATTCTTCTACGCTCATGTTGCTAATATCAAGCGTGCCAATAGTAATTAGGTTCTCGGCCGTAAAAGCACCACAACTACTACCGTCACTTTGTTGGCGAACTTGTAGATCAATCAACTCAATAGTTGGGTCAATCTCTGTTAAGATTTGAGCTACCAACGCGCCATTACTTGTTGAGGCAATTGCGCTGCCAAAAGAATCATTGTAGATAACGTGGATACGACCATCATCAGTAGCTTTAATCGCTAGAGCCGCCCAATGGCTATTACCAAAGTTAATTGGTATCAGTGCGCTACCCGTAGCTCTAGACTCTGCTACTGAGCTGCGGACAATATCACTAACTAATTCTCTGCTCTCAAATGGCAAGGCAGGAGCAATATAAGCACTATCTCCTACCCTACTTTTGATTACCGCTCTAATGTCATCATCCCCATACCAATAACCGCTTTGGATTAAATTAGCAGGGTTTGGTATAGCGAGTGAGCTAGTGCTAAACATGCACAGAGCCATAGCTGTACCAAGTTTAAGCATCATTTGTGGTAATTTAATTCTCATTTGCCCTGCTCCTTTTTAAGCGCAGCAATAGCTGCCTTATAAAATGCTTCAGGCACCAGGTAGACACTCTCCTCGTTGTTTAGCTCAATTCTATGGATGCTAAATTGTGCATTCCTTATTATTGTAGTAGCGTTTTCCAGTAATGAGCTTTGTTGCCATTCTATTACTTTGTACTCGTCTTTTTTATTGGTCATAAGTTCCTCTAATTTTTACACCTTTCCTAGATTAATTTTCAACAAGACACACCGATTAAATTATAGTTCTGCCCTTGGCATAACTTCTCAATCAGCGCGCTATATTTGGATTGTACCCAGTCCTTGATAAAATCACTGGGAGCACGAAGAATAATGCTTCTATTATCGTCATTGATTTCCGGCTCGAGCTTACTAAACCAGTTGGTGTCTATTGCTTTGCCATCTTCACCATAATATGAAACTAGCATTGATCTTATCTTGCCCCAGATGCTTAAATCGTGGGTCGGTTCTATTGCTCTATGATCAACAGTGTTTGATTTAATAGAATATTGATTAGCGTTGAGGGATCTACTTGCACTATTTGCAATAACCAGATCTATCTCATGTATATGATTGCCAAACATCGCCCTTACTTGTTCCAAGATCATTTGCTGCTGCAAATCACTAAGATCCAGTTCATGTGATAATTCAATAACAAAGCTCTGATTGGAAGATTGGCTATCAATACTCCAATCCTGAATCTTTGCCGCCTTTAAAAACTGATAGGCAGTTTTTGGTGCAAGTACCGCTGCAAATTTGCGACGTAGTTGTGCGATAAGAGAAGTATCTCTACTATACTCAACTTCTTCTAAATAAAGGGCTTGAGCAACTTCCACCTGATCTCTATTGCAGTTAAGCTTAAAGTCCACCGAAGATATCTGCACTGCATCACGCATTTCATAACAGAGCACCTTGCCCATATAGCTCATGAAAGCTTCTTTGCTAGGAAAGCGATGCTCGGTATGTCTTTTGCTAAGTTTAAGCAAAATTTCATTTACGGCAGTGATTGTAAAATCCCTACCTGAAACTCGTCGCAAAAGAGCAATGTCCGATTGAACTAACGGATAAAAAGAAGCCAAGTCAGCTTTCTCTCTAGCTAAACCTAAAAAACTATTCTTAAAAAAACTAGATTCAGTAGATTCAATAGATCTATTTTTTCTTAAAGATATCTTTCTATTACTTATATGATCCAGGTGTTTTTCTGAAGTACTAGGAATGGAATTTCCTAATACCTCATTATCAAAAAAATCACCCTCATCTTCATCAGATGAACCTTCATCGTTATTTTTAACAACAACGTATTGTGCTTTCAAGCTCAATAATTTCGGTAAATTAATTTTGAGATGCAGCTCATTAGGAAAGTTGCGCCCATGCACTACGACGGTTCTAAACGAACGAACAGCTATATCAGCAGAATGTAGCCTTAGAGTAGCTTCTTGCAGCTGAGCACGAGTGAATTCAAACTTACGTTCGAAATAAGCATAGCCTTCATTAAATTCAGCACCACCCTGTTTGCGGTGTAAAAACCACAATTCAGATAATATAGCAATCGCCACCAGATCCGGCTTACCGCTGTCAGCTTTAATTGCTTTGTACCACCAATGCGGTACTATGTTGCCAGAACCTAGGTTGACCGTATTATTACGCATATTAGTAATAATATTGCCCACAGGCAATTTCTTTGATATACTCATTTTACCTCCATGTGGTTTTTGATAACCTCATTAACTGCATTGGTTGTGGACCACCTTACGTGCTTAGTTTGACGACATGGACACGTATGGTGGTTTTTTTGCTTTGCTTCATTGTTTTACCAGCGTGTATCTTTTTAAGTTTGCTAACTCAAGTAGATACTTGCTCAATTAGATCAAGTGCGTATATATCATCTAATACTGAGGATATAGTACTTTTATATATTAATGTTGTCAATACGTATTTTCTATATAAAATAGAAAGTGTTTCATGGTTATTAGAAGTGTAGTTTGAAAAAGGTAGAAGGTTGATGTCAGCCGAGATAATAAAAAGAAATATCATCAGAATCTTAGATGAAAGGGATTGGAGCTTGCCGGAGTTAGAAAAAAAAGCTGGGACTAATCGAAATATCTATGAATTAATTCGGGGAAGAAATACAAATCCTTCAGCTCAGCTTGTTAGACAAGTTGCTCATACGTTAAACGTAGATTACAAAGAGCTTTTAGAAGATTATAATGAAGAAGAGTACATAAAAGACTATTCTTTATTGGCTGAAGCCTATGTTCTAATAATTGAAGAATTAGAGCTTCTCCCTTCAGATGTTAACGTAAGCTATTCGGCTTTTAATTTATTAGTTCAGGAAGTGTGTTCTTATGCAACACAACTTGGAAATAAAAATATTGATAGACAATTTGTGAAATGGTCGATCATGAAATATTATTCTGTAGATAAAAAATAAAACCTTTCTTTCCCGATGGTTTTGTTCGGCTTCAAACTAACACCTTTCGTATAAATTAGTTTTTATTGCAAAATCCTACTGTATCTAAGACTCTAAAGTGCTTTTTATCAAAGTTAGTAATTAACTGATTGTAAAAATGATTTTTCCAAAAAACATTTTTACTTACACAAGCCACTTTAGAGCCTTGAGACATTAGGTAAGAAATGTCATCCATGTAACGAAAATTATCTCCATATATTCTAAAATAAATAGCCTCCCCTTCGTTATAAGCTTCTAATGATCTATCAAATTCATTTCTTTTATACAGAGCGTCTCCTTTAGCAACTAAAGCAGCAGCAAATTCTGGATTTAAGGTCGAGACAATATTGTACTTATCTATTTCTTTTTGGAAAATATTACAAGCCTTAGTAGCATGATCTAACGCTTCATCTATTAATTCTAACCCCAACTCTGCTCTAGATAGTTGAGTAAGTATTCTAGCGTATATTTCGTGTTCAGTATTGTTGTTGGATCGTTCTTTTTGCTCTAACTTCTTGATAATCTTGTAGCTATTTTGATAATCTTTTGCATAATTTAATATCTCAGATTTAACAACGTATGTTGGTTCAGTAAAAGTATCTTGAGGCAAATGCGATTCTGCTTTAATATTATTATCTATAGCACTTAAAGCTTTATCATACTCACCTTTTGCTAAGGCAATTCTAGCTTGTAAAAACCAGTACAACCCCATATCAAAATCAGCCTTTGGGTATTTACTTATGATATTATCCACCTCAGCCATATTTTGTTCTGCTTTTATAGCATTTCCACTATAAATTTGAGTTTGAGCTGTTTGAAATAAAATCGTAGATTCGAGTTCAGGTATATCTTTAATATTCTCTATTAGGCTTTTCGCTTTATTAAGATATGACAAAGAACTGACAAATTTAGCTTTAGCAAAGTGCTCATAAATGCCTATATCAGTTAAATACCAACTATAATTTATCTTTTGCATATTGGTCAGATTTGTAGAGAATACTTTATCTTTTTCTTTTTGCTCCAACCAATCTTTCATTTTCTCTATGTTGTAATAGTCTAGAGAAGTTGTATAATAATTAATAAGATTTTTTCTAAGTTCAAGAATTTTAAAGATATCAACTTTATATTTTTCTGCCTTATTTAGTAAGATTTCTAAATTGGATTTTATTGTTGAATCACTTGTAATAAATTCATATCTGCTGGTTACTCCTTGAGACATTAAAGAATTTAGCTTACTAATTATCTTAGTGACTTCCTCATTAATTTGCTCCTCAGTAAAATCTTGTAAAACTCCGTCTTTTATTGCGTCATGCATTTCAAATAAATTCATGCCAATTTCGTTTTCAGTATTTTTTACTAAACCGAAGCGGTTAAGATTATATAATCCTTCACCTATGCTATCTATATCATCAAAAAATAAATTGAGTAGGTTTTTAGAAAAATTTTGATTATTTAGTACTGCTATTGAAAGTAATAATTTCTTATCATTTTCACTTAATAAATTTAATACAAGTTTCATATGGGTCTTTACCGGGTCAGAAGATTTGGATAAAATATTTTTATATTCGTCAATAGAAAGATATTTATGTTCTTTTAATAAAAAAGCCCCTTGCACTATTGGACCAGGATATCCTTGAAATATTTCTACTAACGATTCTAAAAAATCTTTGTTCTTTAACTCATTTCCTAATATCTTTTGCAAAAGAATTAAAGCATTTTCTTTGTCTAATTTATGTATATATATTTTTTGTGGTAAATCTTTCGCATCCTGAGAACATATGATAATGTGTCCATTATGATTCCAATTTATAATTTTTTTTAATTTCTCATTTTCCCATAATCCCAAATTATCAAATACTAATAACCAATTTTTTCTTTCTGTTAAAAATTTTATAGTTTGTTTTTGAGCTTTAGCAGTATCTTCTGGTATTTTATCATCATTCTTAAATAAACTGGTTTCATTAATTTTTTTAGCTAAAGAAACAAACTGTTCGTTTAGATCTACATTAGAATCAAAAAACCATATTAATTCATACTTATCTTGATTTAGTAAAGCATATTGCCTAGCAAGTTCAGTTTTTCCGACATTTGTTACACCTACTAAACTAACAATTTTATGTAATTCGAGATTTTGCAAAATTTCTTTGGTTTGATCTACACGATCTACAAAAAAAGGAACCGGATTTATTCTTGTATCCACTATGTTATCACCAGATACTGCGTTATTATTTAATAAAATTATAGACAATAGAAACCATAATTTATTTTTTCTTATAAAAGTTAACAACACGCCCAATATCCTCATTTTGATTTAAAAAGATAATTATTTCATTCATTCCTTGTTTAGGATTTATTTCATAGCTTAACCCACAATTTTTAATCAATTGAAAAATACCTTCGCACTCTAGAATATAAGGATTACCTATGTGCTGAAATAGTTCACGAGACCATTTGCTCATATGTTGTTCATTCGCAGCAAAAGAATCGTAAATCATAATAATTTTATCTTTTTGAAATTCTATAGAAAACCGTTTCGTATGCTCACCGCCTCTCATAAAATACATAATGTTATACAACAAACTAAGAATAATTTGTCTAAATATTATTAAATCATACTTTACTCTAATATTAGAAATCAATGATACTAGTCTCAGCTCAAATTTATACCCAAACCTTGCCGTAAACACATAAACAGAAGCTTTAATTTCTTCTATGATATCAGAAATTTTAATTTCATTGATTTGAGAGGTTTTGACAGGAAGAATGGTGGTAATTTTCTCTTCTCTTATAAGAGAAACACAACTTTTTACGTAGTCTATATTAAGATTAAAGTTTTTTTCCATTGAAAAGACCTTTTCCTTTAACCTATCGTAACTTATTTTTTTGCCTAGCAAATAAATTACAAACAAACTTAATAAGAAAAATAATAGAGTTAATGTTATGATAAGCGTTACTACTTGATCCTTAAAAATCATCTCTTGATTTTGTTTAAAATTAGAGTTTATTTTAGGCGTAAGTTTAATAGTTAAAAAATTTTCTTCATTAACTTGGTGTTTTTTAATATAAAAAAATGATTTCTCTTCCGCATTACTAATCAGCACAGAATCATTCAAACTAATCTGATAATAAAAACTCTGCTTTAAAATAGAATCAATTAAAAATATAAGAGGTTGTAGATCAAAAATTATAGTATCTCTGCCTCTATTAACATAAAAAACAGTACCTATTATACCTTTCTTGACTTTTAAAGGGCTAATATACGAATAATTCTTAAGTATAGATATTTGGTTGAGGTCAGAAGATTGGTTGAAAATTAATTTCAAATCAGTAAGTATAAGGTTTTTTATACTTACCTCGCTTCCTTCGATAAAAGATGTGGTTTTCTCTTCTTTAGAAAAAGAAAGGTATTGGTACAAGCCAATATATAAAACTACCCCCAAAGTTAGAACTGCGCTAATTGCTAGATAATAGAGTAAATAACTTTTACTAGTATTGTTTATGATTTCAGTTAACAAAATCTCTTCTTCAGGCTCTTGTGCTATCTTTATTTTACTATTAACTTTAATGAGATCTATCGGTAAATCTAATTTCATATTTAATTCTAGTTAAAAACTTCTGATAATGTAACAACGATTTGTTAAGAAAAGGTTAACTTAGTGATAAATATACCTATCGCTTCCTTTTTTATTCAGATGTTATCAATTTTTTCATCTAATAGTTAACTTTTTATATACATTTTGCACCTATCATTTTTAGCTTTGCTTATTTTCTTGAGCTGCAAAGTCATTGTTTTTGTTGGCTAATTTGAAGAAATATTGACACTTATACATAACATGTACTATTATTTAGTATTTATACTAAATATATAGTGCTATCTTTGTATTTATACAATATATAAAAACAAAGATGTTTTATATTTTCTAATTATGATAATCTTGCAAATTGTATGTCTTACGAGTTATTAAAAAATAATATAGAGTCTCTTATTTTTCAAAAGAATTACCGGGTATCTAAGGTAGAAGAGCTAGCAGGAATAAAACCTGGAAACTTAAGCAATATCCTTTCTGGCCGATCAAAGAAACCCTCTGCTGAGATCTTATTATCAATCGCTAATGTGTTTGGTGTTACCGTTGAAGAGTTATTTAAAAATAAAACTATTCAACCTTCAAACTATTTAACCAAAAATGAGTTAATTTTGTTCTTAAATATCATTACATACTTGAATAACCAGGTGCAATCTAAAAGACTTCAGATTTATTACCAAGATTTTATTATAATGATTAATGAAATCTATGAATATTCTTCTAGTAATGGAGACAACCAGATAGACAATAAATTTATCGACTGGTATTTAAAGCAAAAATTTAATTTATAGCTCTGGTATTAATATATTCTTTGTTTTGCAATTATCTCTATATTAGCCAAGAATGTATCGCCAATATAGCTTTGGAACAACCCGCTTGGAGCCTTTAGTTCTATTGTCCTTTTATCCTCATCTATATTTGTGCTTCAAGCTGACGTTGTCTACTCCTAGAATGGAGCTTGTAACTTCTCCTAATATATTATATTGATGCAGACTATAGCTGGGAGAAGTCAAAGTTATACCAACACACTTGTTATTTTCTATAATATGCACTGGTGCAGTGCTAGGAGACACTAAACATATCTTACCCCCAAACATACTAACAGCAGCGTAATGAGAATGCCCACAGTAAATACCTAGAATATTATCATGTTCTGATACTATGGATTCTAACTCCTTATTGTTTAATAAGTTAATTTCATTGAATACTTTGTCTTTTGTCTTGATTGGGAAATGATGAATAAAGATTAGCGTGTGCTTTTTTGAGAACAACAAGACTTGCCTTAACCATTCTATTCTTGCAGAACATAGCATACCATAATCTTCTCCTATTACCTGGGAGTCCAAGACAATTATTCTAATTGGTAAGCCCTCAATGACATAATGAGAAAAATTATCATTAATGAAATAATCATGCTGCTTAAATACTTTTCTTAGATTGAAAAAATTATCATGGTTTCCACAGGTGAGGTAATATTTGATATCAAGCCTATCTAATAATTCCTTCGCCTGTAAGTATGAGCTTATATCACCTCGGTCAGAAATATCACCAGTATGAATGACTATATCAGGTCTTGGAATTAAACAGTTAATGTGCTCTACAACTAATTGCAGCCTTTTTGACGTATCTGATTTTGATAAACCCATCCAGCGCTTATCTTTAGCTACTATATGGGTATCTGTTATTTGAACTATTAATATGTCTTTGTTCATACCTGGCTATTCATTATTTTTTTCTATCCACAATTACTGTGGATAATTCTGTGAGTCAAAACTTGTGCGTTCTTATTTGCTTGCCTACGTGGATCTTGCCTCTATTTTTGGCACTCGAATCCTCTAATCCTTATTGCCAATTTCCTTCCCAAAGATATTCTAAAAACTCTTTAACTGGCATTATCATTATTTCTTTGTCGTCATTTACTTGTATTTTTCTTATATTAGTTTCCAAACATACAATATACCCTTTATTTACTTTATGCTCTTCCATGAAAGATTTTATGCCCACTAGTTCGGACTTATGAACCAACTTAGAGATTTTAACTTCGATTGGAATAGGTGAAGAAGTATGATAAGCCAATATGAAATCTACTTCTAGTTTTGTATTGGTTCGCCAATAATATAAGTTGTAGTCTGAATCAGTAAGATTAATAAAAGCCACTAATTCCATTAAAATATAGTGCTCAAGTGATCTTCCGGCTTCCGCACCACCCAGCGTTTCAAGTTTTCTTTTGCTGATTCTATTAGCAATTCCAACATCAAAATAATAAAATTTTGGGGTGTGAGAAATAATATTACGCGATACTTTTTTAGTATACGGATATATTAAATAACCCACTAAAGTATCTACTAGAATTTGATAATATTCTTTTACAGTTTTTGAATCTATCCCTACATCTCTAGCTATGTTCGAGTAATTAAGCATTTCTCCATGAGAAAAGGCTGTACTATCAAGAAATCTACCAAACGCAGGAACATTACGTACATAACCTTCAGATCTTATCTCGTTAGTTAAATAATCTTCTATATAAGACTGCAACAACTTACGTGGATTAGAATTTACATAGTGAGAAGGGATAAGACCGTGATTAAAAATTCTTAGAATATCAAAATCATTTTTATACTCAGGATATACTAGCGGATAAAAATTATACTTAATTGCTCTACCACCTAGAAGGTTAGTGCCTTGTTGCTTTAACTTACGGCTACTTGAGCCACATAAAATAAATGTCGCTTGGGTATTTTCAATTAACCAATGAATTTCATCTAGTAATGCTGGTACTTTTTGCACCTCATCTATAATTATAGGTAATCGTAACTTTTCCTCCGGTAAAGCAAGTATTTCTTCTCTTAGTAGAGATGGTTGTTTCATATAACGCAAAAACAAATCCGTCTTAAGTAAATCAATGTAAACAGATTCAGAAAATAAATTTTTTAGATAAGTTGATTTTCCTGTTTTACGAGCCCCCCATAAAAACACCGATTGTCCTTGTTCAACAACTAATTTTAGGTACCTCTTGTATTGAGACATAAACTCCTCTTGCGTGTTATATTCCGAAATTATAATATAATTATGGAGTATGGTCTACACATTACTAATTTAAAGGTAGATAGAGTAATGTTTAATCCTATAGGTTTGGTAAGCCTTTGCGTTACAGTTTAAAGAGGCACAGGCGTCTGAAGGTTAGGGATTATCGTATTGAGCCTGAAATTATAAAACTGTTATAATAGTAGCCATTAAGCACCCGAAGGATATATAAAGATGCTTAAAGTTGTGGGTTTTTTGCCAATCCGCCCAAAACTACAAAATATAGTATTAAATTTAAATTATAAATAGTGGTGTATGTTGGCAGCAACTAGTCTTTTAATGTTAGAGCGGTTGAAAAATATGCACACCATTTTCGAGGCAAGCATTTGATAATTCTTTATCTTTTGTAGCTATTGCTTGTCCTTCGTGCATTGCTAATAACAAATATATAGCATCATAAGAAGTAAGTTTATAATTACGTGCCACATTAATAATCTCGGAGCTAGAAAATATTGAATCGGCAGCATAAATGGGCAAAGAATTAAGTAATTCTAGAAATCTGGTTGAATCAGCTGATTTTAATCTATTACGTTTTTCTGCCATGAGCAAAACATTTGTAACTTCAAGAACCCAGAGAGAAGGAACTAAAGCTGTGTTTAGTTTAAGGCTATTCAAAACTTTTTGCGCATATTCATCAAATTCGTCTTCGAAACACCAAGACATGCTAATGGAACAGTCTAAGATAAAAGATTTTGTCATTATCTTCTGCCTTCGTTAATTAAATCTTTTAAAGACAAGCCGGCTATTTTCTTGCCTTTGCAAAAGCTAGTTAAATTATCAATTACTTCTTGTATATCCAACCTTCCTTGACCTGGAATTGGAGTAAGCATAGCTATCGGAGTATTGTGATTTAAAATTGTAATTTTTTCTCCAGCTTTTACTCTTTTTATTAGTTGTGAAAAATGAGTTTTTGCTTCAAACGAACTGATTTTATTAGAAAAATTTTGCTTCATATTACTCACCTCATAAATTGACCAGTATTAAACTAGATTATAATTTATTTTGGGAAATGTCAACTTATAGGCTTTATTGCAAAAAAATATTTTCATAGGTGAGGAGTCTTTATGTAACTATATAACTTAGAAAAATTAAGCAAAAATTAGTCTTTAAGAAAGGATTTACACATATATTATATTCTTATTTCATGTTAGTGCGATTGATTGAGTTATAATATATTAATTCTCCCGTTTGTTTCAATATTATACGTATAACCAAATATGCTTTGATTCTTTATAGGTTTATTTCATTATCTACTGTTACTATGTTACTCGTTATACTCCCAGAAGACCGATAACTATGTAAACTATAGCTAGGAGAAGAAAGAGTCAGACCGGAGCATTTATTATTTTTAATAATATGTACTGGAGCGGTACTCGGAGAAATGAAGCAGAGCTTGCCTCCATAAATACTAGCTGCTCCATAATGAGAATGGCCACAAAAGATTCCTAAAATATTATCATATTCTGATAATATGGATTCCAGTTCATTGTTGTTTAATAAGTTAATTTCATTGAATACTTCGTCTTTTACCTTGATTGGAAAATGATGAATAAAGATAAGCGTATGCTTCCGTGAAGATAACAAGACTTGCCTTAACCATTCAATTCTTGCAGAACATAGTGTGCCATAGTCTTCGCCTATTACTTGGGAGTCTAAGACAATTATTCTAATTGGTAAGTCCTCAATAACATAATGAGAAAAATTATCATTACAAAAATAATCATGCTGTATAAAAGCTTTCTTAAGATTACCAAAATTATCATGGTTCCCACAAGTGAGATAATACCTAGCCTCAAGCTTATCCAATAATTCTTTAGCATGTAAGTATGATTCTATGTCACCTGCGTCAGAAATATCTCCTGTATGGATTACTAAATCCGGTCTTATGGCCAAACAATTAATGTGCTCTACAACGGATTGAAGTCTTTTTGCTGTATTTGATTGTGATAAACCCATCCAGTGTTTATCTTTAGCAACTATATGGGTATCGGTTATTTGTGCTATTAATATATCTTTGTTCATGGATTGCTATTCATTGTGTTTTTTCTTCTTTTATGCACAAATATAGTGGATAATTCTGTGAATCAAAGCCCACTTCTTTTTGCTTGTTTGACTCTGTTGCTCTTGCCTCAATTTTTAGCGTACCCAGTTTTCTAACTTTAAATTCTGTATCCTACTAAATTCAGACTCTTTGTTTGTTACCAAAATTGCCTGCTCACAAACTGCATGACTTGCTATTAATAAATCATTATTACCTATAATTGCCCCTTTTTTCTTTAACTCTGCCCTAATTTCCCCATAAAAAAAGCCCAGCTTGCTGAGAAATCTAGCACTTCTAGTTTGCTTAAAACATTATCAAGATTAATTTGATTTTGTTCTTTATGAACGCTATTAGCGACTCCGTACTGTAACTCTGCTAAAACCATGGAGGAAATTGCGATAATATGTTTTTGCTGTTCTAATAATTCTAGTTTCTTTATATAAGAAGCTGGTTTCTTATTGATCATATATATACATATATTGGTATCTAACATATATATCATTTAAAATACTCCCGGCTTTTTGAGGTGGTAAATCTTTTCTTCCATCTGAAAAGAAGTCATCTGTTGGATTTATTTTTTGAAATAGGTCGCTCCAAGATTTACTTATTGGCTGTAAAACTATTCCTCTACCCAAAGGAACAATACTTACCTCCTTGCCTTCAAATCTAAAGGCTTTTGGTAATCTAACCGCTTGGCTTTTACCCGTCATAAAGATTTTTGCTTTATTCATAAATCCCCCCATTAAGTATATATTGTTTAGTATGTACTATTAGTAAAAAAGATAATAGTTGTTTTTTTTCAGCACTCAAAACCTCTAATTCTTATGCCCATTGCACCAGCAGTTTGTTCAATTGCTTGTTCGTAGTTCCTCTCGATCCAATCTTTGATAAACTCACTTGAGGCTTTTAAGTTTATTTCTTTTTCTTTTTTATCCTCAGTTGCTTCAAGCTTGCTAAACCAACTCGTGTCTATTGCCTCGCCATATATTCCTATTAGAGAGCTACGCACCCTACCCCATAAAGTATTTGGTAATTGCTGCATATTTTGTTTTGTTTTATCAGAGCTTTTGTTCTTGTTTGCTACATTTTGCATAATAAATTCAATTTTTTGGATTGGGTTATATTCCCCATTTTCAAATTTCTCATGTGTTGCTTTTACTTGCGATAATACTTGCTCAAGCTCTCTTTGCGATAATTGCACAGCTTTATGCAAATATATTTTTGCTATATCACCCTCTATAGCAATTGATATATAGGCTTTAAGTAAATTATAGGCTTTTGCTGCTTCCAGCACGCAAGCTAGTTTTTTCTTTAAATGCCACTCAGGTGATACTTGAGCTGAATATTCAATTTCAGTTAAATAGTTTTCGATTTCTTCTGCTCTACTCTCCTCGGAACTCTGGTTTGCTTTAATTTTGAAATTCTCATTACTAGTTTTTACAGTATCCCGCATTTCGTAGCGTAGCGCTGTACTCATGTAACTTAAGAAACCTTTTCTACTGTTGAAAAGCCTATCTGTTAGACGTTTAGACATATCACTTAATATTTCGTTCATCGCATTTAAGCTAAAATCACGACCTGATAGGCTTTGCAGCTGGCTACAATCGGTGGCATTTAATGGGTAGAAGTCTTTTAAGTTCCTTGGTTTAGCCCAAATGCTTTGGTTTTTAACTTGATTAAAAGAAGATTGGTTGTCAGAACTTAATTTGTTATTAGTATCGAATAAATTTTGCAATGCTAGTGCGTTATTATTTTTTTCTTCTAAAATTAAGTTTTTTTCTAAGAAACTAGATTCTGATTGAGCTTTGTTAGAAGCGTAAATCATAGATCTATCTTTTTTAATCTTATTCTTATTACTTATATGATGGTTGCACTTGTGCAGAGATGGGGTGGAATTTGAGCTATAAGGACTCATAGGTGAATTAACATGAAAATCATTAGACGATAAGTCGCGTCCTACCCTAATATCAAGCCGAGAATCAGAAAAACAAGAATTAAAAAACTCCGGATCAAGAGTAATAAAAATTCTATTAACCCTGAGGCCTTGAGCTAATTCAATATTTTTAACAGTTCTTTTTAAAACACTCTGCTCTTCTAGTCTAACAAATGATCTTCTAACCCGGTCTTTTCTAAAACCGAATTTATTTTCAAAATAATCATAGGAGACACAAAGAGAATTACCAATAAATTTAGGAGAATTGTCACCGTACTGATCCGATGTGCCATTACGATACCAAGCAAGGACATCAGCAAGATTAGTAATTGAGACGAGGTCAGGATTACCATCTTCGTCACAAAATCTTTTGTACCATTGATGAGGCACAATATTGCCCGAAAGTAGATATTTCTTATCACCATTGCATTGCTTAGTTGCAACAGAGTGTGTGTTTATACTCATAATCCTAGTTTTCTCCTGCTAATATAGGAGTTAAGGACAACAAAACCTTGCTTTTTCCAAAGAATTAGTTTAAATTCAGAGTGATAAGAGGGTCGAAATTCTTATTACTGAATCTAAGGATTCTTTGGTGTTAGGGGTGTTTTCATCCTTAACACCATTTTTAATTAATAACCTATTATTCTTGGTGCTCCTTTTTTAATAAAGCCAACTTATCCATAATAGCGCTTGTAATCCAGCTTGATCTATCTCTCTTGCTTTCTTTTCGTATTAAATCTAATTCAGTTAATAGCCGTTCTGGTATATTAACTGATATTTTTACTTTGCCATCAGGAGTTTTAGTGCTCATTCTAACTTAATATCCACTTATAAATTCTATAAACTAGTACGTCTATATCACTAACTAATACATCTACTATATAAACTATGCAAGGAATAATATTATCAAAAGAAAAGAAATAATATTTTATTTTCAAAAAAGTATTATTTATACACGGTAAAGTGTATTATATTTTTTACTAAATAAGGAAATTTAAAGGTTATTGATCTTATTTAATGTTATCGCATTAAAGCATTTTTGCCGATATCAATTCGCCTTCTATTCTCTTTCTGTTCAAAAAGATTTTTTTGTGTATTGAGAAATAAATTAAGAGAAACAAGGCTTATAGCGCGCCTTAGTATTACTTCTGTAATACAAAAGTAATACTAAGAAGAAGACCTTATATAAGGCATTATTTTCTTAATATTGCTATCTGCATTGTCAGAGAAGTAATTTATTAAACCTCTAATTATCTGAGAATCAGAATATTGCATTCTACCATCGTTGTTATTAACACAAGAGATTATATTTTTTAGATTAGCTACATCCGCTTCTCTCAACCTGAAAGATTTGGTTTTAAATAAAGAGCTTTTGTTAGTTTCGGCTAAGAATCCAGTTTTAGTTGCCGTTTGATCCGTAGCAATTTGATTAAGCACCTTTGTTAACTTTGAATCAGCTATTCCTTTTAATTTTTTACTAAGCATTATGAATTACCTCTTCTGTAAGTAAATCAAAGTCTTGGGCTCCTTTAGAAGCTGAGTTAAACACTTGTACTGGCAAATTAGTAATCTGAGCTTGATTTATTGCTTCATTTTTACGTATGGTAGTAGCAAACGTATTATCTTTTAAAGATTCAAGCTGTTCGTTAACATATTTGTTAGTTTGGGAGTTTCTTTTTTCGTATAAATTTTTTAAAACGAAGAAATTATAACTTTGACCTTCTTTTATTTCTTTTACTGCCCCAAGTAAATCTGCCATCCCATCTAATGAATACCTGCCAAAACTGGTGGGAACAATAATAGAATTAGAGCAATAGATTGCGTTGATAGCCAAGATGCCTAAGGTAGGAGGGCAATCTAAAACTATATAGTCATAAGCATCAGCTATCTTATCTAAATGGTTTTTTAAAATCTTCTCTCTATATAGTGTGCCACTTATTTGTTCAACAACCGTAGCTAATTTTATGTTTGAAGGAATGATATTAAGAGTATCGATCATTTCATTTCCAACTACGGCTTTCATTATTATACTTTTAAGGTTTAATTTCTTATCCGTGAAAGCAAGAGATATAGTTTCTGTTTGAGGAATTTCTGGACAATAGATGCAACTTGAGTGAGCTTGTGGATCTAGGTCTATAAGAAGCACTCTCTTTTTCTTTAAATATAATCCATAGGCTAAGTTAACTGAAATAGTTGATTTCCCTACCCCGCCCTTTTGGTTAATTACCGCTAAAATCTTAGGTGCCATTCTTAGTCTCCTTCTGTTTAATGTATTACATTTTTAATACGAATGTAAAAATATATTACTACATGTCTGAACAAATAAAAAGTAAATAAATATAAATCAAAAGGCTTAATGTAACAGTATGATGCATAATTGCATATATAGAATGATTCAGCATAGGCTTAAAGCCCCAGCTTTTTGATACGAAATAACAATAGAGAAGTAATACACTAGTCATAATCATATAATGCATATGTATTACTGATGTATTGCGCATGTATTACAAAACGGCTGGTTAGAAAATCACATTGACAAAAACTAAAGCTTTCCTTTTATTAATTTAGTTTTCTATAGATTTATCACTCTAGGGAATAGTAGGAATAATACTAAATAGTATCAACGGATTTTGTGTATCACTCTTGTGCGGTACACTAGTGCCACGCAAGCTCTCCTTAAAATTCAGTTATTACTTATAATATAGGTTCAGCATAAATTATTATATTTAAAACAAAGGAGAGATAATCCTACTAGGTACGCCAAAAAATACTAAATCGTACCGAGCTGCTATTCATGAAATGTATTGTGCTTTATGATCTATTTCGTGACTACGTTGCTTAGTAGGGTTTAGTAACTTACCTTTGAGAACAATAAGTTATAACAGCTCAGAGCTCAAGATAGAAAACCATAAATAATACAACCGCACTGCTAGGGTGCTGCAAATGTATTACATAAGTAATACCAAAGTAATAAAATAGTTATTTACAATCTGTAGCGTTGTTGCCGATAAAAGCAAGCCAGTGTCATTTCAAAATCAAGCTGCAACAGGTATGGTGTCTGAAGTTCTTAATGGACAAAGATACCTAAACATTAGCAAGGATAAAAAACTAAACAAGAATTTAAATAGTTCTGCAGAAATTTTGATTCCGGACTTTAAGAAAAACCGCTTAATAATAACCAATGGATTATTTTTAAAACTAGTCCTATCCAGAATTTGTGATAAACCCCTATTTTCTAACAACCACTGGTGTAAAATGCAAGTATAATGGTTCTTGTGCACATCCTTTTTCTTTAACTAAATCCTATCATTACTATGTGCATTCGCTTTATATAAGTTTAAATCAAAAGTTATTATTTATTCGTTAGTATCATAAAATTAATCCTATTTTAACTCTATTTAGATAAAGTACGATAAAAGACTGTAAAATTACTTACGTTTTTTAAAAGTAAAATATTATCATAGATTATATAAGCTTAGGGATATGAAAGATAACAACTATAGTAAAATGATAAAGAAAGTTCTTGGTTTGGCAATAAGTCTTGGCAAGGTTGAGTATAGGGTAGGTGAGAACCTAGTTGGCTTTTATAAAAACCAGGTTATGTTTGGAAAGATAGAACAAGATATGGTTTATTTCCTTAATTCTAGGAATAAATTCGATAAAGTAGATCTAGAGTTTGATCAAGAAGACCTTTTTATAAAGCAAGCACAAAAAGCGTATAACCTTATTGATTGAAAATTGAAACCCCAGTGAGTTCACAAAATAATTCCAAGAGTGCTGGCGTATGCTTCTATTTCAGCTCCGTTAGCGTCCTGTATGTAATAGGTGGTTTCATTTAAATTTATACTATACCTGCTTATCTTACTACCATACGTTTGTGGAGAAATCTTAGGGTTCTTTATAATATCCACTTAATTTAACCCATATTACTTCTCCTATATCACTGCCAGCTTTGGTAAAAGGAGCATGTTCCAATTCCTTATAATCTAATAAGAAAGCAGCTACAATGGTGTATAGTCTCTTATCGTTAGTAACCCCATAAGCGCTACGGGTGCTTAAATGAACAGGATAACCGTTTTTAATATCCCATTCTAGCCCAGTCTCCTCTTTAAACTCTCTGATGGCAGTCTGTTCTAAATCTATATCATAGGTTGGCACGTAATAGATTAGCCATGGCTTGCCGTAATAGTCTGCGGAGAGGGTGGCGTTAGCTGCCTCTATGAAACAGGAATCTCTGGGAATAGGAAACTTAGTACCAGCTTAATAACAAGAAGCTCCTTTCTTTAGGTAGGGGAGAAGGTCAATGTTTCTACTTTTTATATGATATTAAACTCACGTTACACCTAAGGCTTTGAAAAAGCTTTCTTATTGCACTAGAATAACGTACACTTATCAAAGTTGATGTGGGGTCGGTTTATAATTGCTAAGAAGGTGCGCTTATGCTTAAAAGAAGTCTTTGGTCTGAATTGGCTGTACTTTGACCTTAATAGCTACTTTGCTACTATCGAACAACAAGTAAACCATTCTCTTCGGGGAAAGCCTATAGCTGTTGTTCCGTTGCTATCCGACTCTACTTGCGCTATTGCTGCTAGCTATGAAGCAAAGCTAAAAGGTATTAAAACAGGTACCAAGATTTACGAAGCAAAAAAACTTTGCCCTGAACTCATTTGTGTACCGGTTAGGCATAAGCTATATGTAGAGTATCATACGCGCATATTTGCCGAGGTTAACAAACTATTATATATAGACTACATATGCTCCATAGATGAAGGCGCAGGTAGGTTAACAGGCAAATACCAACAGGAAGAAGAGGCTATCCGACTTGCTCAAGTTATTAAGCTAGCTATTAAACAAAATGTAGGAGACTACATAACTTGTTCAATCGGTATTGCGCCAAGTAAGTACTTAGCCAAAATAGCGGCTGAAATGAAAAAACCTGATGGGTTATCTATTATCAAACCAGAAGATATACCAACAAAACTTTTTGGTCTTTCCTTAAGGGATATACCGGGAATAGGCCATAGTAGAATACTTGCTCCTGAGATAAGAAAGGTTAATGCTGCTCGTGACGTTGCTGTAGAATTAATAATGAAAGCAGCGAAGAGATTAAGAGACAAAGCTTTATATTCTACCTTTATAAATTTATACATTAGAACTACCAATAGGGTAGTTTATAAATCCTCCGCCAAAATATCTCCTGCTTGCGATAACGCAACAATTTTAAAGCAATTACTTATTATTTGGGATCGGTTGGCAGAGCAAAATAAAGTTAATAATGTGCATCAAGTGGCGGTATCACTCGCTGGCTTAATCGAAAAGCCGCGTTAGCTACCTTTGATGAGATAGCTGTTATTAAAAGGAAGCAGGGGGTATCAATGGCTATGGACAATATCAACTATAACCAGATAAGATCACGTCAGTCCTTGTATTTAAAAGCATTGTAGGTATATTGATTATTTTAACTTTACTTAAGGTAGTCAAATAGAATGAAGATAATTAGGCGGTACAATAGGATTTCTACGACTTTGAGCGATAATGAGTTTAATGAATTTGTCTTACCGCATCTTAAAAGGGATACGCGTTGACCGAGTAAAAAGATAGCGCTTTTTAAATTATTCAACTACATGCTCAATCTTATGCATACTGGATGCCAATGGGAACAGATACCAATAGACAAAAATGAAGATGGCAAACCAGAAATCCATTATACCAATATCTACAATGCTTTTAAGTTCTGGGTTAAGCATGGATGTTTCGACAAGATTTTCGAGGCTTTAGTAGCAAGATTATTTAAAGCAGGAATGCTGAATACCGTTATAGTGCATGGTGATGGCCCTTCTACAACAGCTAAAACAGAGGCGATAATTTAGGTTATAATGGGCATAAACATACTAAAGGGGATAAGATAGTGCCATTTTGCGATAGAAACTGTAATGTTATTCCCCCCTTTGTCACCTCCCCAGGTAATAGGAACGAAACAGTCCTACTTGTTCCTGCAGTAGCGAGCCTAAAAAAGATAGCAAAACTAGTGGGTCTAGATCTTAAGAAAAGTATCATGAGTTTAGATGACGTATATAATTCACGTAAAAATGCTCGGGTTTTTCTGGCAATTCAACAAGAATTTAGTTCATTTAATACTTAATGTTTGGCGTTTTGTTAATGACACTCCAAAAATAAATCACCCAAAAAGCATTAAAGATCTTTCAGCGCATACAGTTGAATCAGATGCGTTATCTAAAGACCTAAAAAAGCGTAGCATGAGTTTTGTTGGTTCAAAATTATTTATGCTTATATGCTACCGGCTTAGTAAATGATCATACAATAGATTGCTATTTAGCATCTACAGAAACTTAAAGAGAGACAACTTACTATTTTCTGCTCATTATAGAACAAGATGTAAAATAAAATAATAAAAGCTTTATGAAAGAAAAATATGATCTTAAGGAAATAGCTGCCATTTTAAATAGGTCTAGCCAATACCGTGTTATTGAAAAATATCAAAGACCAACACATTATAATACAGGTAACCCTACTTCTCCTATATTTACTGGAGTGTTTTTAGATATTGA
This sequence comes from Rickettsia typhi, assembly GCA_945865485.1. Classification (GTDB taxonomy): domain Bacteria; phylum Pseudomonadota; class Alphaproteobacteria; order Rickettsiales; family Rickettsiaceae; genus Megaera_A; species Megaera_A venefica. Next base: position 19,050 of record CAMBEC010000009.1, on the reverse strand, counting down.
AGCTACTGGCTTGTCCTATTCTACAGATAAGATCATTGAATTAGGAATGGTGAAGTTTGAATATACTGAAGATGGTAAAATCTTCCATTTACTGGAAGAATTTAATCAGTATCAAGACCCGCAGGTACCAATTTCAGAGTTTATTAGCAGACTTACAGGCATAACGAATGATACGGTAAAAGGTCATAATATAGATGAAACTGAATTAGCTACTTATTTACAGGATGTAGATCTGATTATTGCTCATAATGCTCAATTCGACAGAACATTTTTTGAGAAGACCTTTCCCTCTATTCCTCCTAAAGCTTGGAGCTGTACAATGTTTGATGTTCAATGGAATCAAGAGGGGATTAGCAGTTATAAGTTAGAATATATTGCTTATAAATATAATTTCTTTTATGAAGGACATAGAGCCGTTATTGATTGCCTTGCAGGAATACATATTTTAGCACAAGAACTACCTTGCTCTCAAGAATTAGTTTTGAAACAGTTACTTACCAATGCCTTGAAATTAAGATTTAAATTATGGGCCGTAGGCGCTCATTATAATTGTAAGGATTTGCTTAGAGAACGAGGTTATAGATGGGAAAATCATCAAACAAATGATTACAAAGCTTGGTCTATTGAAGTGATCGAAGAGAATGTAGCTGAAGAAATTAATTACTTACGTTCTACAATATATCGCTCTTCTATTAATATACCCATAGAAGTTTTTGATGCTTATAGTAGGTTTTCTTATAATCCTCAATACCTTAAAAATGATATAAAATATCAAGATAAAATTAGTTGGGCAAAACGCCTATGTTCACAATAAGCAGTGTAGGGACTTTCCATCCAATTGTGTATGGTCTAAGATAAGTATACTTTAAATAGACTGGATTTAAATGGTACTTTTAAGTATTAGAAGTTCACCTACTGAAAAACCAGTGACTGAAGAAATAAACTTGAGATCAATTTTTCTTTCAGCATATTAATGGCTATTTTCTCTAAAGCTAGGTTAATAGAAACTTTAAAGTATCATTATAGTTTAATCTCTTAATTCCACCGATCAATACATTGTTGTATTCCTTATTCACCTACAGTTTGCCGTAGAGATTCCGTTGATCGCACGAGAGGAAAAAGAATTTTTACTTGTTCTAGGCAAGATTGGATTGCTTGCATAAACCATAATACCATTTTTTTTATTTCTTATCATGTTTTGGTATTTCTCTAGTTTTTAATTTAAGGACTTTCTTTCTTCTGCTAAAGAAACAACTTTTTTATACGTTGCTCTAACGCAAAATCGACTGGCTCAGGAAAAGATCGGATTGTGGCGTAGACGACGATCACTATGATGATTATTATCGCGAAAGATAATAATAAAATATTTCTATATCTCTTTAAATTTTTCAATAATTATTTACAATAAGAGCTTACCCTATAGAGTATTTATCATAATTTAAGTTGTCTTTTACTAATTTTATCCTTTCAAAGGAATCTTAATCACGAAAATAGCACCAGCTTTTGTATTATTTTGAGCTATTATATTCCCCCCATGGGCTTTTACAACTTCTTTTGCAATTGTAAGACCAATACCCGACCCAGGAAATTTCTCTATACTATGGCTTCCACGTCGCAATGGTAAAAAAATACTTTCCAACTCATCTTTAGGAATTCCAGTACCTTCATCACTAACTCTTAAGCAAAAACTTTCAGTGCTCTCTTCCTTAATAATACCTACACGGATTTTAATCACTCCTTTCTTAGTATGATTCATAGCATTAGTAATTAAAATCCCGAGCATCTGTTTGAACCAAAAATTATCAACTACACTATAATAACTTGAAATTCTATTCTGAAACTTAAGCATTAACAAAGAATTTTTATTTCTTACTTGGTGATACTTGACTTCTTCTTTCACCAGTTCAATTAAATCCCACTTATTCAACTGAATATTAATTGTATCAGACTGAAGATTTGTAATTGTTGACAACAAGTTCACCATCTTACTAAGCTTCTTAGCTGCTTCATAAATATTTCTTAAGTTTTCTCTATTATTTCTTTTATCTAGTTTAACATTACTATTACTAAGTAGAAGGTCGGATAATAAATATATGGTGGTAATTGGGCCATTCATCTCATGAAGCATTTTCTCAAGGTAGGTAACTGCAAGTCTATTCATAAATTTTAAGATAAATAATTTTCTAGTAAGTCTAGGATGGGGTAAAATACTTATTGTACACTAATTAAGATTTTACAAATAAAAGTATATATTGTCAACAACCTAAAGTTGGGCTCGCACCCCAAGTTTTGCTTTCTCCTTGCGTAAGTTCTTAAGGTCATAATTCTTTGAATTAAATTATGTAATTTAGGGAGTTCTTTATATTAGATTTTTTGGAATAAATTTGTTATTCTAGTTTTTCAATCTATAATTGATTTAAAAACAAGAATTAAGTTTAGGTGATGAGGAAAATTTTTATTTTTAGAAGATACAAAAGTATGACTAATAAAGAAAAAATAATACGAGCAGCAAAAGTGGATGATCTTGAAGAAATATATGAACTAATTGATCAGGGAATAGATCCATTTGCAATGGATATTAATGGAAAAACAGCTATTTCTTATGTTTTTAATACTCTCTACTCTGCCCAAATGAAAAAACTATCAAAAAAGATTGCTCGTTATTTGTATACCCGGCATAAATAAATTGCTTAAATTAAAAGTAGTTTATTATGGACATGTATAAAGGTCAAAATCTATGCCTAAGACCTTAATAGGGTCGTCTTGTTCATATATTAAGTGCGAGAAAAAAGGCTTATCATCTTCTGGTGGTGGATCGTCGGTATGCATAACATAATCTTGGCTGAGTATTTCTGTTGTCTCAATATCCTGAGATAACAAAGCTTTCTTAAGCTTAGATATTTTTTTTACAACCTCTTTACTTCTAGGGTGATCTAACATTTTAGTGTATAAGAAGAATAAAACAGACAGAATCTGTAAATTTTCTGGCTCATAGGTATGAGCTCTTTCTAAATATAATTTTGCTTGGGTGTATTCAAGGAATCTCATGTGTACTTTGCCTTTATTAAAATCACAATCATCAAATATAGGATCAGTTTTTAATATATCTATACTTTCTGGACCTGAATAATTTTGTATGATGTATTGCAATCTAAGCATAATATAGTAGAAATGATGTAAAATAGGTGTATCCATAAAATGAAAAATATTACTTTTTTCTAACGGCTCACCCATTTTTTTAAAGCAACTTTTTATAAACGGACATGCTGAGATCCACTCTTTTTGTCCAGAATTATGAAGGTAAACATGAAGACGAAGCTCTGCTGTTATTGTAAGTGCTTCGTCAAGGTGTACTTTACCTTCTTCACTTATTTTTCCTTTTAACATTATTTGCTCAAGAATTTGCCAGCTTGTAAAACCCGTATTTTCTTGCATTGTATCAATTTCAAAATAATTACCTAATGCAGAGATAACTCTATCAATTAGGCGATAGAGTTCTTTTGCATTCAGCAGTTGCCCTTCCTGCATCGGATCTAACTTTAAACAATATTTGCTAACATCTTCTTGCAATAATTCTAATGCTCTAGATTGAAGAATTTGTATTGAAATTTTATGTCGAAGCTTTTCTTTATAATCATCAAACAAATTTTGACTTCCCATTATTAAAGTAGCAAATCTTAGTGCTTGTACTAGATATTTATCAGTTTTAAACCAACTAGTACCCGTTAGAGAGTCAGACTGGAATTCAGCCATTTCATCTGTCGTCAAAATTAATTCATAGTCCGGAAGGTCAATTAATATAGATTCTCCATTAAGCTTTTTTAAAATCTTATACCCGCCTTGTCTTCCTATGGCCGATTTACACGCATACCATCTCTTACCATCAAGACAAAATCCTCGCTGAGTTAGTCCATCCCAAAACCATTCATCTTCTTCGTTTCCTGTTCTAACATTATTTAGGGCTTCCACACCAACAATTGGTAAAATAGTCTCGCCTAAATTTATTATTTTGATTTGTAATAATTTAGTAAATTCTCTAAAATATTCTTTGTGGTCAGAAAATCTTACCAGTATAGCAAATTCTAGATCTGACCATGGTGTCATAGTACCCAAGGCCAATGAACCCAAACTAATGATCGCATACCCATCAGGCTCTAATTTATAGTCAAGCTGGTTGAAACAATCTTGCATTATTCGCTGGACAAACCCCGTACTCTGTTTATTTATGAAAAAATTGCTACATTTACTATACAAGCTCTTAACCGCGTTGACTCTTGTGTATATATCTTTGATAGAATATTCTTTAATTTTTTCTAGTTCTAAGCTAATTCCTGAACGAAATTCATTTAAAGGGTTTTTATAATTTCGGCAAAAATATAATGCTGGTAGCATACCTTGTTCGCTTAATGAGTTAGATATGCTGCTAATACTAAGACTTAAAAGAAATAACCTTTCTGTTGATAACGCTAATGATTCAAAATAAGCAGGTTCAATTTCCTTACTATTAACCTGAAATTCAGGCTTATATTCTATATAAAAATTCTGACAATATTGAAATATTGCAGCCGCTTTAGTATACTTTTCTTTATATTTACTGCTGTTTAAATAAATGACCCCAAGATGATATAACGAGTCTAATACTACGTTTGCGACTTGTTTTATATAACTTGAAGGTAATATATCCGGACCTGGGTTACCTAAAACTGGTTTCAATATATTTATAATCTCTTTTTCCGCCTTATCATAATCTTTTTGTCTGAAGCAATTTACTGCCTTAGTATATGCTTCCTCTATTTCCTTCAACTTATTTTTAAAAGCTATATCTGGGTTTAATTTAGTTACCTTTTGCTTCTTTGCAGTACTAGAATCAGTACTTGTTTCTTTAGAGTATTTTCTGCTTTTATTATGATTAGAGGTCTCGTTATTAGCGTGCTTAAATTTGCTTTTATTGCCACGAGATAAAAATACGCTATTTCTTACCTCCATGTTTAAGTCATCCTGTGATAAACCTAGCCCTTTAGTACTAGATGCATGAGCCCTTTCTTGTGTTAAACTAGTTAGAATACCATAAGAAGTCTGCTTATTTGTTTCAATAAGAGAAATAAGTCCTTTATTACCTTGTGCTAAATCATACGTGGGTTTTGGCTCAGGAGAGAGGTATACGCTTTTTTCTTTACCTGTTGTAGCTTTAGATAGTAGTAACTTTCTAGTACTCAAAGTTTCATCTTCGCTAGGTGGTAACATACTTACTAATGTATTTGTTAAACTATTTTTTTTTTCATTAAGCCTGTACGAGCATTGATAAAAATAACTTTAGATTGATGGTATATTTAACATATTACTACAATACTTTACATGTTGCTAATAATATTTTATTTACAAATCAATCACAAGCTGCTCTAACTTGCCCGACATTCAGCTTTTGACTTAAAAATCAACATAAATTCTATTGGTATTATTAAATAAGGAGGGGAAAGTACCTTTAATATTATATTAGATGTTTGTTTAACCTCCAACCTTCTCGCTTGAGATTTTTATTTATTTTGTCCCTTAAAATCACATATTCTTTAATTTCTTTTTCCAACTGCTTTCGCTTTAAAAGGTCTATATTGTCTTGCTGTAGCATAGTACGATTTACTCTAACTATACCATCATAACTGTCTGCCTGTGTGTAGTAATTTGGTGGAGCTATTGTTCCTGCTATATCAAATATTGCTTTTATAACTTCTAATTCTTGTGTGGAATTTATCTGAAACCGCTTTGATAAAGTATCATTAAATTCGCTATAACAGATACCTTTTTCGTATAACTTCAGAAGTATATTGGCTAGATTATTGTATGAAGATGAAATTCTTTTAGTTGTTAACTTATCTACTACTTCTAGTAAACCATCTTTTTTATCTTCACCTAAATATATAGACTGAATTTCTTTTAAATACAGAGCCTGATCTTTAGGATCGGCAGAATAGATAATTAATCTTGCATAGTGTTTTGACAAAACTTCTTTGCAATAAAACTGATTAAATAAATCGTTCTTAGGAATGATAGTTGAGTGCGATTGAGATGTTGGTTGGTAATTTACTATATACACATTTTCATCTTCCAACAAAGCCTTATTCGTTTTTATAGAATCTAAGATTTTTATTTTAGCCAACTCAGTATCATTGTGAAGAAGTGTACTTACTATCTCTTTTTCTGCAATAAAATCTATACCACTTCGGATGCTTAAAAAGCCTTCAAAAAGCCCAAGCTCTGTGCCAAGATAATTTGCTAATTTAAAATATTTATAAGATTGATTTATATCTCCCTGATACGCATAAGTTCTGCCAAGCAAATATACTATCCTAGTATATAATTCCGGCAAATCTTTTATACCCTGAAACTCTAGTAGTACCTCCTTTTCTGTTAAATTATCAAAGTTAAATTCTTTTTCTTTTAGGTGCCCATTATTATAGATCATTTGTTTGGTAAATTTTGCAAAATCCACCCTGATCAAATAATTATTCTTAACATACTGCTCTGCAAAACTTTTTGCATAAGTTAGCAACTTACGAGCCTTCAAACCGTCATGACTATCATAAGTATATTGATTTGCTAACGCATGTAGTACATACAAACTATTTAATAGTTCTTCTAAAGGTAAATCAATTTTTAGAAAATATTGCCTCACGTTCTCATCGTCAAAATATTTAACAGTATTTTCTACCTTGCCAAGGATTTGATGATTCTTTCTCCTTTGTAAGTCATCTGAAATATTATCTGAAGAAAGTATTTGTACAAATTGAGCAAAATTATGATTTATTTCCTGTAGTGTAGATGGGATATCGTCTCTTTTGAATGGTTTATGAAAGAAATTCATCCATGTCATACTTAAAAGTATAACAAATAATGTAAAAATAAAAAATTTAGATTTATTCGAAACACTAATAGAATTAATTAAGGAAGCTTCAGGAAGGAGATGTATATCTTTTTGGAAAGAGTCCCATATACCTTGACTATCTCTAGAAAACTCCATTATTACACTCTTAATACTGTTACTCTGGGTAAGTATTTCAAGCAGCTTGAGTGTAGATTGATAAAATTGCTGTTTATTACTAAAATCTATATATGTTAAGTCATTAATACGATCTGTAGGCACTGAACAAAAGGAAATAATTATTTGATCTTTAACTGTACTATCAATAGACAATTCATCGGTTTTACAACAAATTATCAATTGCTTATGCTCTTTATTAATCTCTTCCGAAATATTGATAGTAACTTTCGCCAACCGTAAGTAATTTAATAGTTTATCTAATAATTTTGCTTCTTCACAATCATCATTATAAACTAAGCTGAATTTATTGTAATTTCGATCAGGAACAGTAGATATTTTCTTTAATTGATCCAAGAATAAATTCTCGATTAAAATAGATAAGTAATATTTGCTAAAATATGGGAGCTTGCCTGATTTTTCAACGAAATCTATTATTTGCTCTCTAGAATTATAACCAAGTTTTTTTATTACGTTATATATGTGAGCACCCACAGTTTTAGGAGAAAGTGAAAGCAGAGAGGCTGTCTTTTTATCTTTTCTATTTCCCAATAAGCAAGATACAACATCTATTTCTCTATTCGTAAAGCTTATCCCACTAACTTCTTTTAATTGGGATTGATACAAAAATTCTTTTTCCAGTGGATCTATATCAAAATGCATTTCAGATTCTTTCCGTTTTATAAAAATAAGTCAAATTTCTATCTAAGTATAATTACTTAGATAGAAATTAAGCTATTTTACCTAGTTTTTTATCAATGTTGTTAGTGTATTTTCTAACTAATAAAAAATAAATATTATCTAATAGGTATTCAGGTAACTTGTAAATGATAACAATAAACAACCAAAGGCAAAATCTTATCTCCCACAGCTCAATAAAAAATCTTGTTTCAGACAGGTTAAAAGATAAGCGTAGAAAATTAGGTATTACCCTCTATGAAGTTTCTAATGATACTAACATTTCTATAAAAGAAATACAGCGCATAGAGACCGTCAGCAAAACTGCAACGATTCTACCAAAGCTTTATTTAATAAAAAACAATGACTAAGTTACCTTTTTAGTATGCTTGTTTAGTATGCTTTTTTTCTTATTAAGTTTGTTATTTGTCATCTTAAGCCCAAATATACTTTTAATCTCCTTAGAGAGCGACGTATAAAATTCCTCTAATACCAAATCAAGTTTAGATGATATCGCTGAATTTGAACGTATGATTTTATCTAACTCAATGCCTTTTTCCTTACCGTCAAGTTCTATTATAATTAATATTGAAGATATATCATCAACTAAAAAATCCATGGAATCTTCTATAATAGAATCAATGGTGTTTTCTAAGGTTTGATCATTATAAATTTTTTGTGTTTTCATATACTTATTACCACTTAAATTGCAACTCATGGTTTTAACGTAATTCTTTCATTATAGCAACTAATTTTTATGTTAGTGTCATTTTTTACAGTGGAGTTCAGTAATATAATTAGCTTGTTTCATTTTCTTCAGTACTACGTCCACCTGGCAAGTATCAATGCAGAGTAGAATGACACCAACATAATCCATTATACCGTAACTAGCTTTTAAGCTAGCGCCAAGATTATAATTTGCCCCATGTTCTTGGTAACCCAGGGAATACCAGGTAGCTTTATATCAACTCTTGCGCCCTTGCCAACCACGTCATGACGCACAGATGCATGAATTTCTGGAGTAATCTGGAGTAAGAGAAATTTGCGCCACTATAAATGGCCGGCCGGTTTCTCGTATAGCCCCAATAAGCTCAATTTTCTGAGAAGATTGCTTAGTTACACTCAGCAGCTATGGAATTAGATGGAGAAGTTTATCCTGTCCGTTTTGTGGTTGCTTCAAAATTTGCTCCTAAGGATCCAACAATAAACAACATTAATTTCTTTACTCAACAAGAGTTTATAACCCGAAGTAAGTTGGACATAAGAGAATCTTCACCGGTAAATTCTAGGCACTCTTTGATAAATTTAACCTTTACTTGTTTAGCTGTAGGCCTCTGACAATTTGCCTCTCAAGATTTTGTTTGATGGTACTAACTAGGATATAGCCTATATTTTTGCCGGTCATTGTTTAAGTATAAGTTCTAGCTTTTTGTCAAATGTCAGTATTGGAACACCATCTAGTACACTTTTAGCAGCAATAATAGAATCTACAATATGAATATTATGGTTTTGATATATCTCCAAGGCATTATGAAATAAATCTTTTTCAGTTTCTATGCCTTTATAAGATAAAAAAGAATGCATAATTTCAATAATCTTATTTTTTGGAATTTTATAAAATGATGATAGGACAAAAATAACTTCTACGAACACGGATTGTTCTAGTTTGATTTGAACTCTACCATCTCTCGTTTGATCGAATATAGTTTTTGCTGTTTTATATTGTTCTTTATTATCTGCAAGCAAATAACGAAGTATAAAGTTGGTGTCGGTTATATATTTTTTCATTTATGATCTTCTCTTGTCTTGGTAGAATCCATCCATGCATTATTACGTATTTCATCGAAAGATAGATTTGTTTCCTTCTTAAATTCAGAAATTGCTCCCCCAACGTCAGGGACTGGAGAAATTACAGCATGTTGGTTATCAACTAGCTCAAGTACTATGGTGTTAGTTTTAAATAAATCACGTAACTTCTTAGGAAGCGTTATTTGTCCTCTAGGACCTATTGAAAGAGTTTTACTGATCATAATATATAATAGTTATTTAATTTATTTATTAGTACTAAATTATAACAATACACTATTTTATAAAATATGTATATTCCATTTGTGCAGTTGTACTGAACTAAGTACGTTTATTTCATAGACATGGGCACCGTCAAGTTAATGAATTATGGACGTAAAAAGGCTATAATCTTGAAATTTAGGCAGCAAGAAGTCTTTGAGCAGCTTCATCCCAGATTGATTTAGCAACTGCAAATGCAGATCTTTGGTCTTCGACCTTTTTCGTATATCTTCCTACATCAATAGCAAATATGTTTCTCACTTTACCCATTAATGATAAAGTAGTTTGTACCCATTGAGGAGACTTGAATCTAATTAATGATTTCTCCTTTCTACGAGTGGGTTGATGAGCATTCTCAACGCGGTTATTTAGGCCTTTATGAGAACGATGCTCACTATCAGGACACATTTGCCTAATTGGTTTTATGTAGCTTCTGAGCTTATCAGTAATAATTAACCTTGGACTAGGATAGCACCCTAACAAACGTGTTAAAAAGCGAATAGCAGATTTCTTATTACGGCGCTTCTGTAAGTAAACATCTAGCTCATAACCATCAGCATCAACAGCTCTCCATAATATAAAATATTCGCCATTAATTTTGATTGTCATCTCATCCAAATGCCATTTGCCTTTTGGTTTACGTTCTCGTTTCCTTATCACTTCCTTAAAATGAGAGGCAAACTTATTGCACCATGAACGTATTGCTTCGTGGCTAACTATTATATTTCTGTAGGCTAGCTCTTTTTTGATATCCCTATAACTATCGTTGAACCGATGATATCTCCATACAGCATGGCTAATTATTGATACCGGAAATCTATGATGTTTAGGTGGCTGATGTAGATGCATAAAATTACCCATCTGAAGTTGTGCTAATTCTTGCTAGATTATTATAATTTTATGCTTTTTTCAACACCAGCTTGTCTCACTCAATTTTAACTTGACGGTGCCTTTACTAGGGCTGTAAAACTCTTGGTCAACATCATCAGCTGAATTTTTTTCACCATGGTCTTTAGGTCTGCTAAAAGAACATACAGGAGCAATACGCTGGAGAAGAATGTCTTTTGCTTTAGGTAGGTAAATTCCCTTTATATCAAGATCTGAGCTAGGGGTGTTAGTGCCATAAAGATGTGAACCAAATTTAAGTTTAATTAGAAAATTCATGTTAAGGCTCATATTTTAAAATAACATTTGCTCTTTTGAGTTCAATTTTTACAATGATATTTTGGTTCAAAGCTATAAACTCTATTTTCGAATGAAGGTTCATGAAAGCTTTTCACATCTATAAACTCTGAAGCTATATCAATTGCATTTTTTGTACTATCAGGTTTGGGAAAGAACCCATCACGTGCTATAGAAAAGCCAGTAAATGGAATAACAGCATCTAATTTAAGCGGTGATTCATTTTCGACTAAGGCACCAAGTGTTACTTGGAATAAATTTTTGTCTAAATAACTAACCTCAGTGGTCACATTATTACATTCTCGATGATACATAAAATAAAAAGTGGTTTGATTCGATTCAATTATTGAGCTATCAGAAAAATCTATATCTGCAATTCCTTGCCATGAACCTCTTTTATTAAAAGGAATCCAGTTAGAATCTAGGGAACATTCCCAATTTTCACCATCATATTTTATAGGTAAAAAATCAATTCTTATTGTTAAAAACATATCACGTTTAACTCCAACTGCCTTGTTTTCAAAGACATGCCCACATATTGAACCAGATTTAACTTTTAATTTACTTATACAACGTAACTCAGACATAAAAATAATCTCTAACCTAGCTTATTCTTGTAATTAATCAATATTCACTTCCTATTTTTGATTCCAAACTAATGTGTTTATATTTTTACACCAAGCGCTTTAACATATGATACCTTTTTTATATTCGTTCCATTCTGCCCAACAATTTTCAGGGTCAATATCTCTATATCTCTGAGATTGTTCTATCTTCCTTAAAACAGAAGCTCTTATCGTCATGCCAATTGCATTATCCCGGATTTCTATTACTTCTTCTTCGGTTAAATCGGAACCTTTTTCATTATATTTGAATTCAAGTAAATATAATAAAGAGGGCAAGAAAATAATTTCTAAGTGATCTTCTTCTGGTTCATTCATATTCACTTCTTGTTTTTGATTTTTTAAATAACTTACTCGTTTTTTCTAAAAAACTTTCCTTGTTACTCTCAAGCTCCTCCTCTCCCAGCAACCATTGTTGTTCATCGTTAATGGGATTTGGTAATCTTTCCGCAATAACAGCAGCAATATAACTTGGATCTAAATAAAACTGTCTAGATGAAACCACTTAATTCTTTTCCTTAGCAAGATCTCCCCCCAACTCTTCAAACTTTTTCAAAGCTTCGTGGGCTTCTTCTGCTCGGCCGAGAATATTTAGAGCCAAACCTTTACCATGATAATAACCTGGTTCGTTAGGTTGAAGTTTTATTGCTTTATCTAATTCTACAATAGCTTCTTCAAATTTACCTATGTCACCAAGCGAAATTGCTTTTTTAAAATAATTATAACTATAATTAGGATCGTATTTTATTGCTAAATCATATTCTTCAATTGCTTCTTCCATCTTACCCAGGGCAGCTAAAGCTGAAGCTTTATTAAAGTGAGAATCTGCGAAATCTGGTCGATATTTTATAGCTAGGTCACATTCTATAATTGCCTCTTCGAGATTTCCTAGTTCTAGTAAAGCCGTGGCTTTGTTATGGTAAGCACTAGCGTGATCTGGTTTATATTTAATAGCCAAATCATAAGAGATTAGTGCATCTTCTAATCTACCGAACTCTTGTAGCGCCAAACCTTTTTCACAATATGCTTCTGCAAAATCAGGTCTATGCTGAATAGCTAGGCTATAACTCTCTATAATTTCTTCTTTGGATTTATCCATCTTAGTAAGTACAAGTCCTTTATCAAAATATGCACCTGCTGAATTTGGATTTTTTTGGATTGCCATGTTGAAAGATTCTAAAGCCTCTGGAAAACTCTCCATGCTCATTAGAGCTTCTCCTTTTCCTGTATAAACATCTGCAATATAAGAGCTTGTTCCTGGACTTAACTCTATAGCTTTGTTATAAGAATTAACAGCTTCCTCAAATCGTTGCAATTTAGATAAAACATTACCTCTGTTGCTATAAGCTACGGCATAATCAGGTTCTTTTTTTATAAGTATGTCGTATGTCTTAAGTGCTTCCTTATATCTCCCTAATTGTTTTAATAAAACTCCTTTATTGAGATTAGCACTTGTATCATCAGGATTTTGTTTTATAGCTTCATTAAATTCTTTCAAAGCTTCTTCATGTTGACCTAAACGCCAGAAAGTCCAAGCTTCTTCATAGTGATTTGTTTGGGCAGATGCCTGAGGCGTAGAAAGAATAATTGAGCTAACCATTGTAATTATTTTTTTGAAATTAAACATAAATTGTCTCTTGTTATTTTATCTCTATATGGAAGTTATTAAAATCCGGATCATCCATACTTCCCTTATTATAGCACTTAAGAAAACCTTCCTTTCCAATGAGTTTTATCAACTGCCTGTGTTGAATAATTTCTCCATCGATTTGCTTTTTTACATATTTTTTGGCTAAACCCAACATTGCATCTTTTTGAGCTAATTCAACATCAGGAATACTAATGTCTCGTCTACCAAATTTAATCATCCCTCGAGTATGAAGCCATATTTTTTCATTTTCTAAAGAGCCAATGAATGCTATATGATTTTCTAATTTAGTATTTTGAGTATCATATAAAGAATTTTGCCAATCATTTTTACTCCATAATGATAAAGTACATGGATCAAACACAGCAACTGCCCCATTTTCAAAAAGAGCCATTATCAAACCCACAATGTCTCTCAAATAATTTAGAGTACTATAATTTTGCACCTTTCCTCTAATTGTAATGCAGCTCTTAGATGATTTAGCTTTATCAAAAAGTTGTGGATTGGAGTCATAAATAATTGAGCGAATGGGGTCATCAATAAACGGCCATTTCAAGGTATCAATTTCGGTATTCTTATGTAGATATAAATTAATTCCTTCTGGTATACATTCCGTTCTATGTTTTGATGGAGAAATTTTAAAAGATCCCTCATCAAGATCGCCATAAATTATATAAAACAACTCAGGTCTTTGCTCTCCCTTTGTATAATAAAGCCTTTCCCAACTAGCTATTTCTTCTTCGTTACTCATTCTTTACAAATACCGTTTTATTATTCTTTTTTGCTCAAGCTACTTCTATTCGCCTACATAAGTTACTTATTATTTCTTTATCGTTTTCATGATGGTTGGTAGGTCATTCCATTCATATAAGGCATCTGAAGGTACATTGAGAGTTGTCTCTCTGAGTTTAGTTAGTAGATCTAACGTTTCCGTGTATGTATCATCACTAAAGCTAAACCAAAGCCTCATAGTATATTGATTGTGCCAAGAAATAAGGTATTGCCATGCTATTGTCTGCAATTCTTCAGATTCTTGAGTTAGGGCAAACAAAATACTATATAGATTATCTAAAGCTCCGTAATTCCTTAATATCTTCAGCACAGCCTTTTGTGATTTAATATTAGTTGTTGCAAGTATCGCTTTAAGTTCAGTCACTAAATACTTGTGCCCAGATTGTAAAATAGAAACGCAACTATTCCTTACTTTTGCGCTACGATCTTGAATACCTTGAATATATAGATTATCGACATCATCAACTCTCAAGCGATTAAGAGTATACAAAGCAGATGCTCTTATGTTAGGATTTTTATGCTCGACAAATGTTTTTATTAAACCTATATCTTCCTCCGCAGCAGTTTCAGCCAAGCCAACTATTACACCCATATCTGTTTTATTTTTATGCTCTGACAGCATTTTTCTGTATTTAGCTACCACATTATCATCACCATGCAATCGAAGCATAAACCTGGCATATTCTCTTATAGGTTTTGACTCATCAAAAATAGCCGTTTCATAGAATTCTCTGTATTCCTCAAATTCTTCTTTTGGAATTGCTTTTAATGCAGCATAGCGTACACGAATAGACTTATCTGCAAATAAGGTACTCAATCTTTTCTTGAAATTAATAGTTTTTGGTAAATGAAGAGCTGACCAGTATCTTATTTCAAGAGCTGGATCGGTTATAGCTTTATCAATCAACGTATCGTCGTTAACAACTTCTTCTGTTAATGATCTCCAGCATAAAAGACGCTCCTTGAAAGATACTTTCTGCATTACCTTGAAGAGTTCTGCTCTGTTACCGGAATGACGTATTTGCTCAAAAATTATTTCCTGTATATCAATTAATTTAGCGCGCTCCGTCCTCTCTAACCATTCTATAAGGTCATAATAACCGATTAAGTCAACAACATTAATTGAAGGCAAAATTTTTATTAGCACTGCTTTAGCTTTAGTTTGAACCTGAGGAACCCAGTCATTTAAACGAAGTAAAATATAAGGTAATATTTCAAAGGTAGGAAGGTTTTTAAGATAATCTAGTGCCTCTTCACGCACATACCCATTGTGGTTAAGAGAAGCGATCCCATATAAATGGGCAGCTTCTTCAGGCGTAAAATTTGCTATTTTTTTAAACTCTGTTTTACCAAACATATTATCATTATCTAAGTGATAATAATCAAAAAAGAATGAACAACTATTATATAAATTCTGCCAAGCAAGGTTTACTTCCTTTTTCGTTAGAAGTTTCCTTATTATTGAAGCAGTTTTCTTAGCAATTATATTATTGCTAGAGAATACAAAGCGACATATATACTGTACGTCATAAGGCGAACCAAGCTCACCTATTTGTTCCAAAGCTTTAAGATGATCTTGTAATTTAGTTCTTCGGAAAAAGCCTATCTTTGTATTCAGTATTTCAAGCTGTTTTTGTATTTTATTGTACATAATATTTTTCTATGATCTAGAATCAACCTACTTTAAAAGGGTGGGCTATACCTATAGCAACTGACACTGCCTTTGTTTTGTATATATTGTCATTTTTTAAAAGACATATTAGTATAGAGTTAAAAGCCTTCATAATAGGTTTCTCCCTTATTGATGATATATTAGCTTTACTCATATTGGCTATCTTTTATACCAAAACCATTAACCTTACTGCATTACTCATCGCCATAATTTTAGTAGGGATACTATTTATATTCAATTTATTAAAAGTAAAACAAACTTTTTATTATATGTTGGTAGGGCTGATATTATGGGTAGTAATGGTTGAAGCTGGAATTCATGGAACACTATCTGGTGTGATAGTAGCTTTGTTTATCCCAGTTAAAGTAGACGAATCTAACGAACATTTCAAAGAGTTAGAGAAAGTAATTCAACCATTAGTAAATTACTTTATTTTACCAATTTTTATTTTTACCAACTCAGGAATATCCTTTACACAATTTAGTCTAAAAAGCGCATGCACTAATGTTAGCCTTGGGATTATTTTAGGGTTATTTATAGGAAAACAATTAGGCATTTTCTTATTCTCATACCCTGTGGTGAAATTAAAACTATGTTCTTTACCTGATAATACTTCTTGGATCAAATTTTATGCTATTGCAATCTTGGGAGGTGTAGGGTTTACATTAAGCTTGTTTATTGGAGGTTTAACTTTTGAACATGGTTGCCCTGCTAATTCAATGAGGACAGCGATAATGATTGGTTCGGGATTGTCAGCATTATTTGGTATACTATTATTGAAATATAGCGATTCTAACACCGTTAAAAATTTGTAGGCAAGATTTTAATTTTAGATAGAAAATAAATTGCTCTCTATTTTCCAACTATAAGCCCTTTAATTGGTAGTGTTATAAATTTGGTTCTGCTACTGTCATAAGAGTCAAGCAATTGCTCTGACTTTCCCCTAATTATTAGACTGATACTAATATATTGACATTGTATGTACAAACATGGTACATTGTAATAATATAAATAATTAATAGATGTATCAACTATGAGCAATACATTAGATAAATATGAACAAGAGATTGAAGAGAGTTTTAATGCCCAGAAAAGTATAAAAACCAAATCCTTAATAGATAATTTTAAAACAGCCGCTACTAAACATTTAAAAAGTAAGAAATCTATTACTATAAGAGTTGCAAATCATGACCTTGAGGCGATCAAAATTAAAGCTTCAAAAATGGGGCTAGCATACCAAACTTATATTAATATGTTAATTCATCAAGCTGCCTCTAAGGTATAATTTTAAACGGCATGAACTTTAAATATAATTATGAAAAAAACTCTCAATTGCTAGAAACTAGAGGAATTGGTTTTGAAGAAATAATTCAAGCTATTACCGAAGGAAATATATTAGATATTAGAAAACATCCAAATGAACTTAAATATCCTAATCAAAATATTCTTTATGTTCGTGTATTAGAAGAAGTGTTTGCTGTTCCGTTTATAGAAGAAGAAAATGACTGTATTTTTCTAAAAACATTATTTCCTACCAGAAAAGCAAGAAAAGAATTTTTAGGCAAATAATTTAGTCTATTTAGAGTATACCCTTAATATACAACCTTTCAAACATAAAAGAGGAACTTTTGGGCTGGTCGGGATATGGTTTGAGTGGGGGAGGCTAGAGGATAGGCTTAAAGAAAGTGCTTATGAACCAGAGCCGGGAGACTTAGTTATATATGATAGACATTTTATCAGATTCAGAACTTGATCACATAGGCATTGTACTTGAAAACAATACTAACTACCTTCTTACTGCTGAGGGAAACGTTGAAAATATCACAGGCATATTTAAACGGGATAAGGACTATAAAATAAGGGGGTATATTAGACTTTAACACTAAGTTATAGGTATTATAAAACAGATAGAGCAAAGACTACATATGACCAAAACGTATAACAATAAAGGAGAGATAAAGATCTATCCTTATCAAGATCTTGGTTATATCAAGCATGGTTGGCTTGATACACGCCATCACTTTAGCTTTGGTAATTATCATAACCTAAATCGTATACATTTTGGTGCTCTTAGAGTTATTAATGATGATATAATAGCGAGTCATAAAGGATTTGATTTTCATCCTCATAAAGATATGGAAATTATCACTTATGTAAGACAAGGAGCTATTATTCATGAAGACAATATAGGGAATAAAGGTCGAACAAGTGCAGGTAACATTCAAGTAATGAGCGCCGGAACAGGAATAGTTCATTCAGAATATAATGGTGAAGAGAAAGAAACTATACTCTACCAAATATGGATATCCCCCAATAAACTGGGCGTAACTCCACGCTGGGATACCAAGGAATTTTCTAATACTTTAGCTAAGAATAAGCTACACATAGTAGTTTCAGGACGTAGTGAAGATATGAACCAAGAAGGGCTATTTATCTATTAAGATGCCCCAATTTATTGGGGCACATTATTGGCAGGCAAAGTCATTAGTTGTCCTATTAAATACCAAGCATACATACTTCTTCCTGAAGGTGAGGTATTAATCAATAACGTGCTACTTAAAAAGGGGGATGGAGCTGAAATAACAAACACTAAAAATATTATTATTGAAGCTAAAACTTTAGCAGAGGTATTGATAATAGATGTACCATAATAAGTAATATTGTTTTATGCGTTCTGTATTCATGCTTTTACTTTCCATTTAATCCCATAATTAATCTTATGGAAAGTAAATAAGTAATACAGGTTTGCGGACTATTCAATATAAACATTTATGTTAGAAAAATCCTCACCATTCAGAATTACATCGTAAACTAAGTCTTCTAAGGCATAATTTATAATTAAATTCATAATTGGTTCGGGAAAAAACTCTAAATTAGTTTTTTTGCTAAAAATATCGATTTCTTTCTTTGTATCAGATTCATGTTTTTCATAGCGTGAGTAAAGATCACCTTGAAAATTTACATCATTTTTAACACCAAACCCATTGGGGTTGAAATACACTACTGTATTTTTCATCATGTTTAATTTAACATTAGGTATAGAAACTAAGCTTTCAGAAAAAAACTTTATAGAGCCTGAACAAACTGTAATTCCATTTTTATAACATTCTTGTAAAGGTAAGACTACGTCTCCATAGGTAAGTATATGATGTTCACCTGGATTTAGATAAATGCGTGATGAAGAAGTAGTTGATAGCACAACAGTATCTTCCTCCGCAAGTTTATCAAGTCTAAAAGTTGATTCAGGCCCTACCATAATTGTTGCTGGATGGTTTTTATCTACGTATAACATTTTAAGTTCTGCTATAAGTAATTTTATTATGGGATTAGAAAACGTATAAGGATGCGAAGGACC
>CAMBEC010000008.1 GCA_945865485.1 Rickettsia typhi | reverse complement strand
TACTCCCAAGCCGCTCGATCTCTAATGCTTGGTCAGCAACACGCTGAGAATAGTGAATAACTTTTTCATCAAGATCGTTAACCTCTGTCTCTAGCTTATCAACCTTGTGCTCTGTTGCTTCAACATATTCTTGTTTCGGCTTTAGGAATATGACAAGCATACTGCTTACCATTAATAACAAATAAACAATTTTAAATTCTAATGGTTGAGAATCTGTTGATGCTAATATGTAAGGCACTGTATAATTTTCATAAAAAATCAATGTTATCGGTACGCCAGTACCAAGTAAAAATAATGCCCAACGCCAGCTAACCAGAGACGAAATTAACATTATATTTATCATAAACACCATTAATTGTATTTCTGAGAATTCACTGATCAACACCATTAAAAAGCTAAAGCATATCAGAGCAAAAAACATTATGCAGTTCCAAATAATGCCAAGAGCTTTAGTCTTACGCCAACTAGCTAACCACAAAGGATAACTCATTAATGCGCTAGTAGAACACAAAACTATTGGGTAAAAAATATCTAGTAAGTAGGCATAGTGCTCTTGAATATTTTGGGGCGTACTGGTGACACTAGCAAAAGCTGAAATCATTACAAACAACCCCAAGAAAAACATAAGCCCATCTCCTGTTGGCGTGTTCTTTATGCAAGCTTCAATAAAATTAAATGATTTTACATTTTGCCACAACCTCTTGCGTTGTTCCCTTCTTTCCTCTCTAATCTGAATTAATGGAGTTTGGTCTTTTATTCCTACCCAACCACCTTTTTGTTTCAACAGATAATGCGCTGCAAAGAAAAAACTAATATTAGCAAAGATACCAGGAACTAGACCTCCTATACCATTTACTTTAAAAAATAATTCCCACACCATTGCTACAAAGAAACCGGCCCCCATACCGATCAGAACTGCTTTTGTACTACTTCTAAAACCAAGTATAGCTAAAATAAAAGGTACTGACACAACTGGCATATAAAACATACTGGCCCAAATAAATAGCTCCATAAAGCTTCCCTGGCGCATAGCAAATAATATAGAAACTAGACCAATTAACATTGAACCCATACGGGTAGCAAATAGTTCGTTTTTAATAAAAGTTATATTAAGCGACTGGCGTAAATCATGGGCAATCAAAACTGCACTTGCATTAATATATGAATCAACAGTAGACATCACCATGGCCATAATGCCAATCAAAATCACCCCTTTGAACCCTATAATCCATCCAGAATTAGTAAGAATAAATTTAAAAATTTCACTTTCTGACATATTAGGGTGAGAAGATAGAACCAATATACCAATCCAGCATACAATTGCCGCCAAAAATAGGCACACAAAGGAGGCAATGATAAAAGAACTACCTGCTTGTTTTGTGTCATGAGCCATAGCAATTCTTTGAAAAATTGCTGGATTAAATGACGGGATAACGCCCCATAAGAATAAAGTTATATAAAAATAAATCTGTGGATTTGAAAAACTAAAAATCACTTTATGATCAAAAGCTGGATTATTTCTTAAAGTTTCTGTAATAAGTTGTGTGCTCTCAATCTTACCTAAAAGAAAATATGCAATAACTGGGATAACTACACCAAAAGTTGCGAACTGCACTACATCCGTCAAAGTAACTGATTTAATGCCACCAAGCGAAGAATATAAGGTAATTACAATGCCCGATAATATAACGCCATAAACAGGTTCTACTCCAAGAGCGTATTCAAATAAAAGTCCAGCTATTTTCAACTGCACCGCTATAATTCCTGCAACGCCAATAAAGCCTGAAATAGAAGTTATGATCCGAACACTGTTGCCATAAAGGCCACCCATAGCTTCAGCTACGGAAAGTTTACCAAGAAATTCCGCCATACGCGGTGCGAATACTACGCCTATTAGAAACAAACCCAGAATATCTCCTAACAATGCAGTATAAATAAAACCTATTCCAGTAGCATAAGACTCTGCAATACTAGTAAAAAAGAACTCTCCACTAATCCATGTTGCTACTATTGTTGCAACCAATGTTGCAGTACTAAAATTTTTATCACCAATTGCATAGCCACGCAAAGTATTAACTCCCCTGCTTGTCCATAACCCAAATGCTAAATTACCAACCAAAAAAGCTATAAAAATAACTATATCAATACTGAAATGCATATCTAATTTAACCTTGAGTTTATAAAGTCGTAAGAACTAAAATAAATCAATAACTTTATATTGGCAAGCAAACTTTTAATATTATTATTAATATTTATGTTACATAGGAAAAATGTATATTTGAAATAGATCGGGGAGACTTACATAATCAAATATTAAATAGCGATTATTTATTCTCTAATAAATAATAACACTTTATCGCTTAACTACCCTAATTCTTTACAAAGAAATAATTACTTTCATTAGACAACTTTAGATTAAATTCATAACATGAATTATTAAAATTCTTAATTTCTTCGGGAACGTCAATGTTATTTCTAACAATATAGTCCACTACCATCCCTCGTGCACGCTTAGAATTTAAAGCAATATTTTTTATCGCTCCACCCCTAAACTCTCTAAAATGAATATTGATCATTGGAACTTCTAGCAATTTTCTGTCAATAGCTGAAGCGTATTCATTGGAAGCTAAGTTTATTAAATACTTATTTTCGTGCGTTTTAAGGTCGTTATTTAATTTTCTTGTAATTTTTTCTTGCCACAATCTATCTAACCCCTTTGGAGCATTCTTAGCCAATTTTATAGACATTTCCAGCCTATATGCACGTATCTTATCGAGCGGCCTTATTAATCCATAAAAACCAGAAACTATTCGCACATGATCTTGAGAAAATCTTAAAACCTCATGAGAAAAAGTCTTTTTATCTATATTAGAATATACATCCCCATCATATGCTAATATAGCTTGCTTTGCTGGCAACGATTCAAATTTTTGATATCTCAAAAAATTTAACTCTGCAAGCTTATCACTAATTTTCATAATTCTTTTTAATTTTACTTTAGACAGAGTTTTAAGCTCAGTTAGAAGCTTCTTAGTCTCGTCAAATTCTTCTAATTCAGTAAAAAAAATGTTTGAATCTACAGGATCAAAATTCATTGATTTTGCTGGTGAAATAATGCTAATCACTATTTTTATTTCTCATCAAATAATTAAATTCTGCACCGATAATGAAAATCATATTTACTATATAAAAAAATACCAACGTAACAATGATACTGCCTAGAGATCCATAAATTATGTTTAATTGATTGTAATATACGATGTATTTAGAAAGAAGAAAACCACTTGCTGCCCATAAACCAACGGTCAAAAAGGCTCCAGGTACGACTTCAATAAATCTTAGAGTTGCATTTGGTATTATATAATACAACGCACAAACTGCAAAAAATAACGATAATACAACTAGCCCATACCTAGCAAAATTAAGCACAGCTTTATAATTTTCAATCAAACTGACAAATTTAGGTATTTTTTCAAGCCCTATAGGAATAATTACCAGAAGAAGCATTGCAAAGGAAATAACAGAACTAATGATTAAAAACTGCGCAATACTAAGCAACCTACGTAGGATATAGCTTGGTGGCGCTTTTATTTCATAGACCCTGTTTAAAATTGTTCGTAAACATTCTACAAAAGAAGAAGAAGTCCATATTGTTCCTACAATTGCCAGCGTTAATAAACCTTGCGGAGGAGCGGACATTAACTCATTGATTCTTACTTTAATGGACTCAGTCGAATGTTGTGGCATATTCTCCAGAACAAGCTCAATAAACTTCTCTCCAAGTTCAGAAGCACCAAGGAAACTAGTGAAAGCTAGGATAAAAATAAAAAATGGAAAAATTGATACCAATACCATAAATGACATATAACCTGAGTGCTCTACACCATCATGGTCAATCATCTTTACTACCGACATGTATAAATTATAAAAGACTCTTTTCATAAGCAGCGTATGTCTTGCATCATATCGACTCTAGTGTCCTAATTTTTGCCTTATAGTGAATCTCATTCTGTGACATGACAACCGTAGCTGGTCTGAATCTTTCCACTACTGAACGCACATATGGCCTAGTATAAGCGCTGGTTAAGAGCACTGGAACATAGCCCTTTAAAGCTTGATCATCATAGGCTTTTTTTACTTTAGTAACAAATTCCTGTAATTTTGATGGTGGCATAGATAATTGTTTATCACCCGTACCATCGTCTATTAAACTTTCAATAAAATTTCTTTCCCACTCTGCAGATAACGCAATTATTGGAATAAATCCTTCTCTATTAGTATTATGATGGCAAATTTGTCTACAAAGCTGAACCCTAACCGCTTCAGTCATCGCTGTTAAATTTTTATTTGCTCTAGCAGAATCTGCCACTGATTCTAAAATACTCGGCATATCTCTGATTGAAATCATCTCAGATAGTAAGTTTTGCAATACTTTTTGAAGTGAAGCAATTGAGACCACATCTGGAATAACATCCTTTAGCAACTGCTTGTGCTCATCAGCCATTTTATCAAGCAATTTTTGTGTCTCACTATACGAAAGCAAATCAGTAATATTTTCCTTAATTTGCTCCGTAAGATGCGTAGTAATAACAGTAGATGGGTCGACAACGGTACAATTATGGAACAAAGCTTCTTCTTTATAGCTTTCATCAATCCATTTTGCTGGCAACCCAAAAGCAGGTTCTTTAACACTCTCTCCTGGAATATCCAGATCAGTTCCTTGCGGATCCATAATCATCAATTTGCCGGGGCGCACCAAACCTCGGCCAGCTTCAAGCTCCTTGATTTTAATTACATATACATCGGTATCTAATTGTATATTATCCTGAATTCTAACAGCGGGCATCACAAACCCATACTCTTGGACAATTTGCTTACGTAAGCCTTTTATTTGTTCGGTTAAATTATGACCATTCCCCGCGTTAACAAGCGACATTAGACCATACCCTATTTCTAACCTAATGAGGTCAAGATGGAGTGCATCCGCTATTTTTTCTGATTTATCATTTTCTGGACCACCATTTTGAGCTGGATCTGTTCCAATTTTAGATGGTGTACTTACACCACCAACGCCATAAGTTCCAGCTAATAATTCTTGATTTTTTGACTGACCTAGTGCATATGCGCTGCCGCCTATAACAGCTGCAATTATTGAGAATGGAATAAAAGGAAGTCCTGGTAAGAACGCCATAAGGCCAGTAACAATTGATGTCATCATCAAAGCTTGTGGATATTGAGCAATCTGACCAAAAAGCAATTTGTCTGTAGCACCAGAAGTTCCAGCTTTTGTAACGAGCAAACCAGCTGCCAATGAGACAATCAGCGATGGAATTTGTGTTACTAATCCATCACCAATAGTAAGTACTGTATAGGTTTCCACTGCTACACCGAAAGATAAATCTTTCTGTAAAATACCAACTATCATTCCACCAATCAGATTTATAAATGTAATGATCAATCCAGCAATTGCATCACCACGTACAAACTTATTAGCACCATCCATAGAACCAAAAAATGTACTCTCATCTTCAAGCGTTTTACGGCGTGATTTAGCTACTTTTTCGTCAATCAACCCAGCCGCTAAATCAGCATCAATAGCCATCTGCTTACCAGGCATCGCATCAAGACTGAATCTTGCTGCCACCTCAGCAATACGGCCAGAACCTTTGGTAATTACGATGAAGTTGATCAAGGTCAATATCAGGAATACAATTAGCCCTATGACCACATTCCCTTGCATCACAAAACCGCCAAAAGCTTCTATTACATGGCCAGCAGCGTCTGGACCTTCATGTCCCTTTGAGAGAATCAATCTGGTAGAAGCAATGTTTAGAGATAATCTCAGAAGAGTTGTAACTAGTAAAATCGTTGGAAACATACTAAGATCAAGAGGCCTCTGAATGAATAAAGTCGTCATCAGAATTACAAAAGATATACCTATTGATAAAGCTAATAAAAAGTCAAGCAATCCAGTTGGAATTGGAAAAAGCAAGACCATAAGAATCCCAATAATTGCAGAAGCAAGAGCTAGGTGCGAATAGTCTGTTATCCTTTTTAGTATATTAACCATGTATTATTTTATTTTGGAACGGTTTTAAACCAGCCTACTTTAAAGAAAAATTTACACTTTTGCAACGGATCTTTTAATGTGAATACTTGACGATTTATCTTTATCCTTTTTTTCGGTATTAAAAATTGCAAGCACCTCACGTGATAAGGATCTTATTTCTTCGGCAGCAATAGACTTTGGGGCACATTCTGTGACGGTGACTCCACTTAAGAAACAACTACTAAATGCTACTCTGTTACCAAGGGAAGATTTAAATAAACTACCAGGTATTTGAGCAATTATTTCTTTTGTGAGCTTTGATTGTGGGTTGTATCTATTCAATAAAATTTTAGCCTTGATCTTTTCGCTTTGAGCAAATTCAGTTGTAGTACTTGTTGCCCACAAATCAGTCGGGCTTGGTTGCATGGGTACGATAATCAGATTTGATGCACGAATAGCAGTTTTGGATTCAGTTTCTGTATGCGGCGGCGCGTCAATAATCACGTAATCAACATTCCCTCGCAAATTGTTTATCGCGCTTTCTACTCTCCAACCTGCACTAGTTACAAAATTTAATCCCGTATAACCAATACCAAATTTCTTTTCTCGAAGACTATGCCAATTTGTTAAGCTTCCTTGGGGATCAATATCAATAATAGCAACCCTCTTTCCTGTTTGAGCTAAAGATACAGCCAAGTGCGCAGCTATAGTAGTTTTACCAGCCCCACCCTTTTGCTGAGCTATTGTGATTACTTGCATATAATTTGAACTCATAATTACTTATAGGTACCTGAAATTTAATTAAATATCAAATATACTCTATAGTCAATTAACTGAAGCAGTTTGAAGAGATTAGTAATTCCTCAATGTGCTACCTGGCCACAAATAACTTATCAAATAACGTCTAATTCTTGTTGACAGAAATTAATCATGGTTTTAGTATCCTTTTACTTAAATACCAGAGGTGCTTTGGAACAAAACTTGCCAAGGCTGAGATTATACTCTTATAACCTGCTCCAGGATAATGCCTGCGAAGGGAGGTAAAGTTGGAAATTACATCCAAAGTCATGCTGAACTTAGGTTAAGCATCTTGAGAGGTTCTGAATTTAATTCAGGATGACTTATTAGAACGATTTTTTCTATCTCACCTACTTAAGAAAATTCTCTCTGACTCTGGTATTTGTTTATTAGCAAATATTGGAGTTTTTTTCGATGCATTACAACTTACATAAAAGAGATATTACTATTCTTGTTGGTAATACGGTCGATCATTTCGACACTTCGCTTTATATTTTTCTTGCCCCTATTATTGCCCCGGTATTTTTTCCAAATACAGATAAACTACTTAGTTTGATAATGGCCTATGGAATTTTAGCTACGTCAATTATTACTAAACCATTAGGAACCTATCTATTTGGAATGATTGCACGGCTAAAAGGACCTGTAGCCGCCTTATCAAATTCATTAATCGGAGTAGGCGTTTTTACCGTCTTCATAGGGTTATTACCTGGTCATGCCACCATAGGCTGGGTTGCACCGTTATTATTTGTTGTTTTCCGCGTTTTAAGAGAAGTATTTGCCGCCGGTGAGACTAGTATTGCAAAGTTATACATTATGGAAGATAAGGTAGAACAAGAAGCATTTAAGGGTTCTTATTTATACCAACTATCAACTATACTAGGTACTATTCTTGCATCACTTGCAGCAACTATTGTCTACTATATAGACATAACAGATTCCTGGAGAGTTTGTCATCTTCTCGGAGGCTCAGCTGCAATAATTGGCTATTTTTTGCGTAAACTAACTTTACAAAAAGAAACTAAAGCTTTAAAAACTCCGTTTAAATTTTATGGCCTTTATGGCTTAAAGGTTTTATGGAATAATAAATTAAATTTGGTAAAGATAGCCATTGTTACAGGTTTTTCTCATATGACCTATTTAATTCCGTTTGTAACCATGAATCATATGGTGCCAATGGTCACTAATATCCAAGAAAAAACTATGATGGCAGTAAATAGCTTCATGCTTGTTTTTGATATGGTATCGATTCCAATAATTGGAAAAATAGTGTCAAGGCATAATCCTAGCCAAGTTATGTATATAGCCAGTATCATTCTTGCCTTATCAATTGTTCCGTTATGGTATTTTATTACAGATTCATCAATATATTACGTAACTTTTGTACGTTTTTGGATAGTCATTTGGGGTGTAGTTTACATGTGCCCCCTAAATCTTTGGTGTAAAAACCAGGTAAAGGGAGATGAGAAATATATGGTTGTAGGTATGGGATCAACTTTTGGAGGAAGTACTATTGGTAAGCTCACTCCTTTTATATGTTTAATTATCGTACATTACACTGGTTCATACTTACCTATTGCACTATATATAATGACAGTGTTTTTATTGGCCGGAATAGTGATACGGAGTACTTCATTGCAATAAAGTCGCTACCAAAAAATAAGAGTTTCAGTATAAAAACTCAACTTAGTGCACAGCTAGCACGAGAGAAGTATAGTGAATTTATGAATCAAGAACAAACTGATCAGCCCATATCATCAAAAACAATTTTAGCATTTTTTGCTATGGTTGTTGGAATGTTTATGGCTATATTGGACATTCAAATTGTTGCAAGTTCTCTATCCGTAATTGGAGCTGGTTTATCTGCTTCTGGTGATGAACTTTCTTGGATTCAAACCTCATACCTCATTGCGGAGGTAATAATTATTCCAATCACTGGTTTTGCTTCACGCCTGTTATCAACTAGGATTTCTTATTTTATTGCTGCACTCGGCTTTACCCTTATGAGCTTACTATGTGCGTTAGCTTGGAATATTGAATCCATGATTATTTTCAGAGCCTTACAGGGATTTTTCGGTGGAGCAATGATTCCAACCGCCTTTGGAGCAATTTTTATTATATTTCCTAAAAGCATGCATACCAAAGTCAGTATGATTATTGGCCTGGTAGTAACAGTTGCCCCAACTATTGGACCAACACTTGGAGGATACATTACTGAGACAATATCTTGGCACTTTATGTTTTTGTTAAATATTATTCCTGGAATTTTTGTCTGTGTAACAGTTTTTTTATATGTTGATTTTGACAAGCCAAACTATAGCTTGCTCAAGAATTTTGATTTCTTTGGTATCTTGTTGATGGCAGTTTGCTTGGGATCGATGCAATATGTACTAGAAGAAGGAAATAAGAAAGATTGGTTAGATGATTTTCACATTTTACTATTAACAATAATAGTTATTATAACTTTTATTTGGTTAATCATTCGGGAAATTACTTACCAGAATCCAATTATTGATCTTAGCTCATTTAGGAATAAAAACTTTAGTTTTGGTTGCATTTATTCTTTTATACTAGGCATCGGACTGTACGGTAGCGTCTATTTATTACCACTCTTCTTATTCACAATAGCCGGGTATAACACTCTTCAGATTGGCATTACTATGATTGTCACTGGAGTCTTCCAGTTTGTCTCAGCACCTATAGCTGCTAGAATGTTTGGTTCAGGCATTGATAAAAGAATAATTCTTGCCATAGGCTTTTCTTTATTTGCGCTTGGGAGTTTTGCTAATAGTTTTCTGACTGCTGACTCCCAATATTGGGAATTATTTGTTCCTCAGATGATACGTGGCTTAGCACTGATGTTTTGTTTCATGCCAATAAATGATCTAGCCCTTGGCACAATGAAAAAAGAGGAAGTGCAGAATGCTAGTGGCCTTTATAATTTAACAAGAAACTTGGGTGGAGCAATAGGACTAGCGATGATCAATAACTTAATCATCTCGAACTCAAAAATCTACGCACAAACCATGAAAGATAACATGCCTTTAACATCTCCAAAAGTTCAGGAAAGCCTGGAGTCTTTTACCCAATCATTGATAGGCAAAGTAAATGAACCGGAACTAGCAGCGTACCAACTTTTGAATAATATGGTTGAACGAGAAGCTTTTGTAATTGCAATTAATAATGTTTTTATTATCATATCTATGATATTTTGTATGGGAATGCTACTTATTCCTTTCTCTTCAACGCCAAAAACAGATATTACCTCAAATGCACATTAAGTTAGTTTCTTTTCTTATATTTATGTTGATTTGGACTGGCCTGGTTGGCTTTTCACTTGAAGCGCAACATTTTGTATATCTTTTAGCAGCATCTTTACTTACGCTGATTTTTGCTATTAAACTAAAAATACTTCCACAAAAAAACCTATTTAGAATTAGTACTATTTTTTACTGCCTATGGTTATTGAAAGAGATAGTTATGTCTGCTTTGGCTGTATCTCGAATAGCATGGCGAAAACACATAATATTACAACATAGCCTAGAGCCAATAAAAACCATTCAAACTAGTGATATTGGAACATTAGTTTATGCAAATTCGATCACGTTAACTCCAGGAACTGTTACTCTTTCAGTTGAGGGTAAAAACTTGCTGGTGCATGCACTTGATCATGATTTTATGACTGGACTACAAACAGGAGAAATGGATAAACGAGTCAAGAAAATTGTTAAATAGTATGTTAACCATCTGTGTATTTTTATTTTTAGTATTTGCCTGTATCGTTATTTGCGGAGCATTTTCACAAAGAGACATATTTACTAAATTATTATTTGTAAATACAGGCACAAGTTTAGCTTCCTTATTTATATGTTTCCTTGGTTCATTTAAAGCAAATAGTTCTTATATTGACATAGCTTTTATTTATTTTCTTCTAAGCGTTATTGCAACTAGCGCTTACTTAAAGTATTTTTTACAAAAACATAAATCAATATCTTCAGATGCTCCCTAAAATTATACCAAATCTCAGATTAAATGAGACAAATGAATTTCAGAATGACCTTGCGCAGCCTATAGTTATAGGTAAGCACAAGGGAGATAAGCAAAATTCGTTGAGTCATTTAAAAACGGGATTTGGTATTACGGTTATTGGTTGCGGCCTTAGCGGTATGATCACGGCGCTCTCATTCGCCGCACGCGGTATAAATTCAACAATAATTGAGCGTCAAAATATAGAAAGCCCATCATTTTTTAATGATATAAGAACTACTGCCCTTACTGACTCATCGAAGGTTTTTTTTGAAAAATTAGGTATGTGGGAAAAAATAGCCAGCATTTCTGGCCCAATAAATGATATCTATGTAGCTGATAATAAAGCCCCAGAGATGGTGCATTTTGCTTCTAACGAATTACAAGTTGGGCAAGTAATGGGCTATTTGGTTGAAAATAAAAATTTTAAAAAATTACTACTTACAGAGGTCCTAACTAACAAGCACATAACTATTATCGATAATAGTTCTTATGAAGTTAAAGAGAATAACAATAATAAGTGCATTTTGACTTTAAATGGTAGTATTCATGAGTGTGATCTTCTTGTTGTGTGCGACGGAAGCAACTCGCAAACAAGGCAAAAGTATTTTAGTTGCGAAACAAATAAACCATACACTCAATATGCGTTAACTTTCATAGTACAGCATGAAAAACCTCATGAAGGTACCGCAGTTGAGCATTTTATGCCGACCGGACCATTTGCAATATTACCTTTAAAGGATCAAAATTTCTCTTCAGTAGTTTGGACTATAAAATCTGACATGAAAGATGCGGTTCTCAACTTACCAAAAGACGAATTTTTACATATGGTACAGCAAAATTTCGGTCTGTTTTTAGGAGATATTATTATAAAAAGTGAAATAGCTTCTTTCCCTTTAAGAGCTTACTCTACAAATAAATATTATAACAAAAGAATAGTTTTAGTTGCTGACTCTGCTCACGTTATTCATCCACTTGCTGGACAAGGCTTAAATCAAGGAATAAAAGATATAGAGTCTCTTGCGAGTAATATACTGGAATTTGGTGCAAATACTCATTCACTTGAAACATATCAGAATATGCGTAAAAATGATAATAATGCTATGCTTGAAATTACTGATACATTGAATACTCTATTTTCAAATAATTCAAGAATACTCCACACAGTAAGACAGTTTGGTTTTAAAGCTGCAGAAAAAGTTTCTCCTTTTAAAAAATTGCTCATTAAATATGCTATGGGCAGAAGAAAATAAACCTCTTGCGTAATTAAATTTATATAGAGGAAGTTTTGGGAAAAGCGAAGGCGAGCACAGCAGCGTACACTTGTACATGAGTAGCACAGACGAGATCTGACAACAAAATTACCGATATAAATTTTATTACGCAAGAGGTTTATGATAAAACGGGTTTTGGCTAGCTTAGCCAACTACATTCTACCATACAGATGTAGTTCTTGTTCCCAGCTTATAGATAAAGAGCAAGGAATGTGCGCTCCTTGTTTTTCTAAATTAAATTTCATTACTTCCCCATACTGCTCTTGTTGTGGATTTCCTTTTGAGTTCTTTATAGAAGGACAAAATTTATGTGGACGTTGCGTCGCCAAACAACCAAATTATGATTTAGCTCGTAGCTTATTCAAATTTGACCTTGAAAGTAAAAAGCTAATTCATGCGTTTAAATATAACGATCGGACAGCGCACTCAAAAATGTTTGCTAAATTAATTATTGCACGATACAAACAAGAAATAGAAGAGGTGGATTTGGTTATCCCCGTACCAATGCATAGAATAAAAAGAATATTTCGGCAATATAATCCTGCTCAAATTTTAGCTAAGGACATAGCTGATTTACTTAAAATCCCTATGGTTCCTGACGTTTTAATCAAAACGAAATGGACCAAACCACAAACTAAGTTAACAAAATATCAACGAGAAAAAAATCTGTCAGGTTCTCTGGTTTTTAACATAAAACGAATTGTTAAAGGAATGAGAGTACTTCTAGTTGATGACGTAAAAACTACTGGAACTACCTGCAACACCTGCGCAAAGCTTCTTAAAACCGCGGGAGCGACCTCAGTAAAATTGGTAACAGTTGGTATGACTTAATCTAACTGAGCCGTACTTCTTAGTTTGATTGAAGCTTGCATTCACCTCTTGGCTAGAATACCTCTGGTTAACCTGAAGTATGGATAAGGAATAGAGTCGTATGGTTTTATACTGGAACTTGTTGTACGCAGGCTCATCCTGATTTTACTTCAGGATCTCAATGAGATAGGAGAAGATTATTTGGCCGAAGAGACATGCGAAGCCCACTGAGTTCAGCATGACGGTAGATAAAAAGATACCGGATCAAGCCCGGTATGACTATATTTCTTGCCGGACATAACTAAATCTAATATTTATCTATCCATAGTTAGAGTTTATTATGTACGTCATACTGAATTTATTTCAGGATTCCAGGAGATACTGAATCCAGTTCAGCACAGGAATGATCCTGCATAACAATTATACATTGATTAAAAGTGAGACTAAATATTTACTATTGCTTAAGGTCACGTACTCACTAATGCAGCACGAATTTCTGACACAGCTTCGATTATTGATTGAAGTTCTTCTGGCTCTTCACCTTTCATATTTATATTTTCAAGTTGGTGAATTGTTGATCCATAGAACGCATCAATTACTTTATTTCTTTCATCCATAGTCTCTGGGTCAATCCCTGTTTTGAGTATATAAAATACTTCTATAACTCTAGACAAAGCTTTAAATTTAACTTCGTGGTTTTTTTCTCCAAGGGCCTTTTTTGCAGAGAGTAATAATTTAAGAATCTCGTCGAAAATAAATATCAACTGATTATTACTGCTACTAGTTACCGCAGCTGTAGCTTTATATTTTTCTAAAGGGCTCATAAATTATTACTCAAAATTCTGTGTTTAAATTTTTATGCGGCAGAAGCAGTTAAACCAGAAAGAGCAGCTTCAATCATAGCTGTTTGAATAGCTCCCATCATATCCATTTGAGCGATAGTCTGGTATTCTCTTTCTAACTTAGCCGTGAATTCCTTCAGGTCTTTTTCTATTTTAGCAGATTCATCACTTAAATTTTTCACTTGTTCTTGGATTAAATCAGCTTCTGATATAGTTGAACCTTTCAAGCCATCATCACTAACCATACTTCTTGCATCTTCTTGTATAAGATTTGCTAAGCCTGGCGTATAATTTATCACGTTGCGTTCAACAACATTTACTGCTGTTTTAGGATCTATTGAAAACTCCATCCCGTGTAGAGATAAGCCCTCAGCAAATGAAACATTGTATCTGCCAGTTCCTGGATTATGAACAATATCAGCATTTAGAACCACTCCATTTACTGTCGCTGTAAAAACAGTTAGAGCCCCAGCACCGTTAAAAGTTGCATCCGTAGTAATATTTTGACCAACTACTGATGGATCTATTATTTGCTTATCAAATTCACCTGGTAAATACTGCAAAGTCGCTAGGTTTCCTGCAGTTGAAGTTATTTTTGTATCCGTAACAAAGAACCTACGAACGGCTGCAAAATCATCGTCAAATTTTTTGGTAAATACGCTTTCATCTTCGAAGTACAAAGTATCATAACTTACTCCATCTTTAGTGGCCTTTTGTAAACCCATCCCAAGTTCGTAAATAGAGGTAATATCACCAGCGCCACCAGCTTTTGTAGTTGTAAATCTTTCCCAAATTTCCATTGCCTCGTTCATTAATGGAGAACCACGCAGAGGTGCATCTGAGCTATCATACGAACTCATAAGCTGAGTAGGATCTGCATATTTATCCTGTGTAACTGAACGAGTAGTTTGTTGGTTTTTAGCAATGATATATGACAAATCATTCAAAGAATTACCAAAATCAACAATCATCTTTTTTACGTTAGCATGATCTTCTTTGACTTTTATCGTATTGTAGCTACGGCCGCCATGCATAAGATTCCCAGGAGCCGCGTTTACTGCATTTTCTCTACCAGATAGTTCAAAAGACAATCCATCGACAACGTTTACAAATTTATTAGAAGCTTGCGTTCTTTGAATACCATTTATATGTATTATCGCATCTTGGCCAGCGACATTGCTTTGCGAATGTAAATTTCCACCAGCAGCAAGAGCACCACCACCTAATCTATCACCATAAGCAACTGCAATAGCTCCACCACCAACTCCGGTATTTTTAGCCTTAACTTCAATGAAGGCAGTATTACCATCTCCTTCCACAAGGAAAGCTTCAAATTGATCTCCACCCGCAGTAAATGCATGATTAATTTTTGCTGCAATCTGCTCAACTGTATCACCAACAACCATATCTATAGCACGTGCTTGTCCACCGACGGTCAATGTCATAATACCATCTTTACCTAGACCAACACCCTTGGCAAAACCAACACCACCTGCCGAAGCAAGCACAAGCTCTGAAGCTGTTGCAATCTGCTGTACAGCTATTTTTGTATCACCCACACGAGCTTTATCATCAACACGAATATTTGTTATATAATCTTCTGCACCACCAAGATCTTGCGTACTTGTGCTCGATGTTTTTCTATCAAATCCAGCTTGGAGTGGATTAGTAAGAAGAGAAGCTTTTCCTTTTATTGTGCTTAATATTTTCTGAAGCTGAGAAATTTCTCCAAGCTTTGTCTCTCTGATTTCTGTTTTATCTTTTGTTTCAATTTTTGACAATTCCAGCTGTTCAGTTGCCTTTTTTATAAATGCATCTTGAGAGCCAAGCATACTTGATAAGCCGATACCTTTTCCAAAAGCGTTTGTTATATTAGGCATAAAAAAACCTCTTAAATTAATCAATTAGTTTGATTGTACTATAAGTCTCTCTAGCACACAACCAAATACATAAGAACTAGTTAAGCAAAAACAATGCCAAAGCTCCAACTTATTTACACTATTCATTAACTTAGTAATCTAGAACTTGAGTTAAGCTATCATGAACAAATAAGCTATAACGAATAAACCACCGTCATGCTGAACTTGATTGAAACTTGCGTCTGTCTCTTGGCCTAGCTTCTTCTTCCTCCCCCTGAGATACCGGGTCATGCCCGTTATGACGATGTGGTAATTTGTTTGGATAAAAAAACGCCGTCATGCTGAACGCAGATATCAGCATCTCATCCACCGAAAGAAGATACCGAGTTAAGCCAGGTATGACGAATTTGGTGGCGCAGAGATCCTGATCCGAAG
The DNA here is from genome assembly GCA_945865485.1 of Rickettsia typhi. Lineage (GTDB taxonomy): Bacteria > Pseudomonadota > Alphaproteobacteria > Rickettsiales > Rickettsiaceae > Megaera_A > Megaera_A venefica. The sequence continues at coordinate 67,722 of CAMBEC010000008.1, read as the reverse complement.
GTGTTTATCTGCGTCTTGGCTTTATAGACGTTGCCAACTCTTTAGGAAGCACTTTACCACTGGATAAATTTAGCGACAACTTCCCTCTTTCTTCATCAACAGATTCAACTGTACCTGTTATCTCCTCCCTATCCGTGTCTCCAGCAACCACTTCACCTGTTGGCCTTGAATATATAGGTGTAAATGCCCGCCTATACTCCTTACCAGCGACAGCTCCCGAACCATTGAGCAATACACCATCCCAAACCGGGAAAGTAATTGGCGTCTTACCATTGTCATAGTCTTCTTTGTATTGTGGTTGCAACGCTAAATTAGTAGCGATTAATTCAGCCTCAATATGGCGATTTACTTCAACTCTTTCCTGTGCACTTAAAGCATTATAATCTCCAGTATAGTAGTTCGGTTGTAAATACTGCCTTACTAATACTTTGCTTGGATCACTCAAAAGATCAAACGGTCTATACTGTCCTTTTACCGTCGCAACAAGCTCTTGCGTCTCTGAATCATAAATAGTCATTTCACCATGAGAAATAACCGCCTCTTCCTCTGGCTTCATCATTGCAAACGTCTTCGGCTCTGCTCCAGGAGCAAATTTGAAGGAATCATCTATGTAAGTAACCTCAGCACCAAGGTAAGCTTCTCTTTTTTGAAGCTTAGTTATATAATCTCCAACAATTGAATCTATATTATGTGGATTATATATCTCCTCATCAGTAGACATAAATGTACCAGCACGACTATTAATCCCTGCCACTTGTAGTTTTGTTTTGTATTTTAACTCAACGTCGACAGGTTTGTCTTTATCACTAATATCTGCAACATAAACTTTTACATTATAGTTTCCATCTTCAAGACCATGGTCAGGTAAAGTAAACTTGCCTGTGCCAACTGCAATTTCATCTAAATTTTCTAGTGTTTTAATATACTTGCCGTTTTCATCGAAAATTTTAACAGTTATTTTTCCTGAGTTTTCAACGTGATTATTAAAATAAACTTCTAAAGAGCCGTTTTTAACTTGCACCCTAGAGAAGTCCATTTCTACACGCTGACCTATCAAATCAGGACTCAAGGTGTTATCTTCTTTAGGTTTAACAAAGTCTCTTACATCACTAATTTGGTCTCTTTTGATCAAATTACCATTGATCATAACCCCAACCGCGACTCCTTTTTCAAATTTGATAGACTCTACAACCCCAGACAGAACAGCGCCAGCTTTGACTGGGAAAGTAATTGACGTTCCGCTTTCAGTTTTTCTTCCCTCAGCTTTTAAGTCAAGAGTATAAGAACCAGGAAGCATCATTTGCCCCTTATCATTCTTACCATCCCATATAAATTTATGCTCGCCAACTTTGCCAGTTTGTCTTACTGTTTTAACAGCCATCCCATCCTTATCACGAATCGTAAACGTAAGATTTACAACCGCAGAAGGCGATGTTTCATCATGCGAAACTTTATAATTATATGTTACAGGCTCGCCAAAGAATCCTTTTGTATCATCCCTATAATCAACCATTTTATCCTTAAGCGACATCAAATCTACCGCTGGGTTTTTCTGAGCTTCAATAGCTGCCATTTGAGCTCCAATAGAAGCCTTTGTTGCCATCATTCCCGCAATTGAATTTGCAGCATCTGACATTTCTTTAGACTTATTGCTACTCCCATCACTATCTGGGAAACCCATATTCTTTGCAGCAGCTAGCATCAACTGAGTTGAAAAAGCAATAGCTTTATCTATATTCTCCCTAGCCTTTTCGATATCATCACCTTCTAATTGACTCCTGGTCTTGCGATCTGCTTGCATTGCATCGTAAAACCTAGAAAAGCCCTCTGATTTGATCGGAGATCTATCGATCGGGCTTTTAGAATTATTCAAGAATTGAGTATCTTTTCTATCAATTGATGGCATTGTTTTTTAAACCTTTATATTTATACTATCTTCTGTTATGTAACCTGAACTTTGTCCATCGTATTCCATAAGCGCACTGGTTGAATCTTCCTCCGCGACCAATCCAACAAAATTATTCATCCAGTTGTCTCTTTCCTCAGTCGAGTTAAAATAAGCTCCTGAAGATCCTTTACCTTGATGATTCATTTCAAATTGGAGAGAAGCTTCTTCTTTTGTATTTGTAACCTCTTTTAGATTTTTTTCTAGATCCATTCTAGACTTCTCTAGAATTTCTAAAGTCTCCCTTTTTTCAGCTATGACCTTGATGCTTTCGATTTTTCTTGCACCATTCTCGCCAAGCACTGAAAGTATTTCAACTTTAACAGGCCCTAATGCCTCTGGAAATAAATTAATTGTTATTTCTTTTTTTCCTGCATTACTGGAAACACTCAAGACTTCTTTTACAGCTAAAGATATTTGCATATCAGGCTTTGGCAGCAAATTTTTTGTCCCTAAATTTAGCGTATTTTCTCTAAAAGAAACTTGAAATAAATCTTCACTATTAACTTCTAACGTACCACCAAAAGAATCAAGCACGCTATATTTTTTTGCATTAGATTCACCTGCATCTTGCTCTAAGCCAGAAAAATTATCTTGCGTCTCAAGATTCAATTTTGATTCGTCTTGTATTATAGAACTAATCTTAGACTCTGATTCAAAATTTTTGTTCATTTTAGCAAGAACCGATTGACCTTGCCTAGTTTCATCAGCCAACAGTAAATTTGAACTTATAGCAATCAAATTCGATACATCTTCGCTTACAGCTATCATTGGATCTTTAATGGGTTGGGAGCTTTCAACAACGGCTGACTTTAATAATATTCCGCCATTTTGAGCGATCGATCTTTCATTTGAAACAAACTGATTTGAATTTGCTTCTTGAGCTCTATTAAGGTTTTTATTCGATCCAAAATCATTGCTAAACCCTTCAGGCAGCTTAAATGATTTCAGACTTTGAATTAAAGACTGCTCTTGAGCAGATAACTCAGAAATAACTAGACTATCTTGACCTTTGTCGTTTGTAGCAGCAACAACTATATTTTCTTTAATATTGTCACTAGAAGCTAAGGAGGAAGCTACAACCACTTCAGCTCCCATTGATTCTGATATAACTAGCTCAGGTTTTGTGGCAACCATTGATAAATCATCTTCAGCCTTTGTAATTGTAATAATATTTATTACAGGGACAGCAAATTCTTGCCCCAATATATCATCTTCTCCAAGCAGAGCGAATTCGCTCTCGTCACCTAAAGGAGCTAAAGGAATTTGGCTCGGTTGATTAATCATAGTAGCTACTACCATAGATTCCAGAGCTTGATCTGGCTCTTCGAGCTTTCTCTTAAGACCAACTATTTTTAACTGCTCACTCTCAGAAAGTTTCTGTCTATTTTGTAAATTCTTATCAGTTTTTTGAGCACTCTCAGCTTTTGCCGGCGAAGAATAGATTAATTTAGGCCTATCCTTTATCAAATCAGCAAATTCACCTGCGCCGTGATTTTTTGTTGTAGATAAAGATTGTTTTTTTCCTCTATCTGCTTCACTAGAACCTAGTGCTACTTGTTCTAAAACGGCTGTAGCCATTATATTTCCTACGAATTCATTACATATTACTCTTACGGGAGCATAAAGCGTGCCAAATTCTACAAAAGATAATTTTTATTTTGTAACTATACAATTTTGCCTACGCGCCGCAAGACGATTACATACTAATTTAGCATGATTGAGCGAAGGGTATGCCCCAGCCATAACCAGATAGAATATGCGTTCATTCTTACCGTCGATTTTCTTTGTGATAAGATTTGCGCCATTTAACACCTTACCATGACGCTTAGTTATTTCTTGCCAAAGTTTTTTTGCATCTCCTTCTGAAAAAGCAGTAGTTAGTTGTATCTTATACCCTTCATCTTCAGCACTAACAATGTTTACTTCTGTAACTCTAAATCTATTATCCGAAGTTTTTATTATATTTAATCCTGTTCCTGGAATTTCTATTTTTTGCTTCTCTTCTTCAGGCTCCACAACCATGGAAGATTTAATAGCATTAGGCATAACAAGCTCTTCTGTTACAGACAAATTATTATCTGCTACCTCGTCGTAATAGTCGATATTTGCCAATATTTCATCTATTGAGTCGAGATATACAACTGGATTTTCTTCAACTTTTTGACCAAAATCAATCGGATCCTCTGGTTCAGGCAAAATATTAATTTTTCTATTTTTTTTTGCACCTTTTTGGAGTTTTTCATATACCAGGCTGTCCGAATTAGGAATTACTATACCCCCAGGATCATCCGGCTTCTTCTTTATTTCGCCCGCCTCAGGAGATAAAGTTATGATTTCTCGTGAATTTTGTATTTTGAAATAAAAAAATAGTCCGATCAAAGAAATAACCAGAATCATTGTTATTCTAAAAAATAAGCTTTTTTGATTCATATTAAATTTTATCAACGCTAGTTTTATTGCAATTCAGTCCCGCCGTAAGTCGTGCTGAACTAGATCCGACATCTTCTTTCGTTGCATAAGATCCTAAATCAAGTTCAGAATTGACAGTATTTTGTCAGGATAACTGCCCTGTATAAAAAACATTGTTGTCATGCCGGACTCGATCCGGCATCTTCTTTCGTTGCATAAGATCCTGAATCAAGTTCAGGATGACGGTATTTTGTTCCAGGATGACAGACTTTCGTTCAGGATACCGCCTTTTTCCTTACAACTTAATTGCACTCATATACCAAACTTGCAAACGCGCGTTTAATTGCGAAACTCAGAGTTACATCTTGTCTAGTGGTTTGACCCCAATAACGCTAAAACCTCCAGCTATAACTTTTCTTATACTCTCTGCAAGAGCTAATCTTGCTGCAGTCAAGTCTATGTCGTCTTCAATATTGAACCTGTAATCATTGTTTTCTTTTCCTAGGTTCCAAATTGAATGAAACCTTGAGGCTACATCTATTAGATAATAAGCAATTCTTTGCGGCTCGCATGATTTCGCCGATAAAGCTAGCACCTTGGGCCAAGAAGCCAGTAACTTTATCAATTGTATTTCTTCTTCAGTCGATAACAAAGATAAGTCGAATTCAGAAGCAGCAAACTTTTTATAAGCCTCAGGAATAGTTTCTATCGCCTTTGCAATAATAGATTTTGTGCGAACATGCGCATACTGAACATAAAATACCGGATTATCTTTCGATTGCTCCTTAACTTTGCTAAAATCAAAATCTAAGGTCATATCGTTCCGTCTTGTAAGCATAATAAATCTGATAATATCTTTGCTCACTTCATTTGTTACATCACTCACAGTCATAAAATTACCACTGCGCTTTGACATTTTGATAGGCTCTCCGTCTTTAACAAAATTCACAAGCTGACTTATTCTAACATCACTTCTAATTTTACCTTCACCAAGAGCATTGATTACGGCTTGAATTCTCTTAACGTAGCCGCTATGGTCAGCTCCTAAAATGTAAACCAATGTATCGAATCCTCGATCAATTTTATCTTTAGCATAAGCAAAATCCGCTGCTAGATATGACCATGTGCCATCATTTTTTTGTACTGGCCTATCTTGGTCATCTCCATATTCAGAAGATTTGAATAAAAGCTGCTCTTTTTCTTCCCAATTTTCATCAATCTTACCCTTTGGCGGGGGCAGCACACCTTTGTATATTAGGCCTTTTTCCTCTAATATTTTTACTGCATCATTTATTTTGTTACTATCATGTAGCGACTGCTCTGAAAAGAATACGTCATGGTGCACCCCAAGATCTCTTAAATCGGCTTTAATCAAAGCGAGCATTTCATTTACTACTATATTCTTAATTTTTTGACGCATTTCGCGTGTATTCATATTAATTAGCGCCTGGCCAAATTCAGCAGCTATTTTTTGCCCCACATCCTTTAAATAATCTCCTGGATATAACCCTTCTGGTATTACTACAACTTCACCACTCAAAGCTTCCTTGTAACGTAAAAATACACTATCTAACAAAGTATCAATCTGAGTACCAGCATCATTTATGTAATATTCTTTGGTAACGTCATATCCACACAGACTCAAAACATTAGCAAGAGCGTCTCCATATACCGCTCCCCGCGCGTGCCCAATATGCATTGGCCCCGTTGGATTTGCCGAAACATACTCTACATTTACCTTTTCCCCCCTGCCAACATCAACTTCCCAAAAGTCTTTGTCATCATTTAGTATACTTCTTATACATTCATGCCATTTCTCAGCTTTTATTGTGAAATTAATAAAACCTGGTCCAGCAACTTCTATGTGAGCTATATAAGGAATCTCAGCTAGACGTTCTTTGAATTTTAGCGAAACTTCTCTAGGGTTACTACCATCTTTTGCTGCAATAATCATTGCAAGGTTAGTTGAAATGTCACCGTTTAGCGGATCTTTCGGAATCTCCAGATTAGCCTGATCCCATATATCATCATCTTGACAAAGCTCGTAACCTATATTTTTTAGGTCTGTCCATAAGTCTTTAAAAATATTCATAAACCTGTACTTGCAAAATTTAAATTGTAAAACGACTGATACTGCTTGATGGCAAAACGGTCTGTCATACCAGCTATATAGTCTGCAATAATCGACATTTTAGATTCTATCTTATTTTCATTAATCATCGTTCTCCATCCAAATGGAAGTAGCTCAATATTTTCAACATATAGCTTAAATAAATCTCTAACTACATTCTGACTTTGAAGAGTTACCGATGCTACTCGATGGTGCTTATACACTTTTTTCATCAAAAAGTCTTTAATTAGTTTTACTTCATTAAAGGTTGAATCAGTAAATTCAACAAGTTGGCAATCAAGGTCACGAATATCTAATTCGGTTTTAATTTTGTACTTTGCAATATTCGCACGAGTTTGAAAAAGCAGACTCTCAATCAAGTGATGTGTAAGCTTCCTACCAACTTCATATATTAATCGGTCATCACTGATATCAGGATATGTTTCCTTTACCTCATGAATATACCGATCAACAAATTGAATTTCTTGTAAATCTTTATATGTAATTATTTCAGCTCTAATACTATCTTCCAAATCATGACAAATATACGCTATATCATCTGATAGAGCAGCTACCTGAGACTCAGCTGACGAACGCTTAGATAGATCAAGTTTGTGCTTTCTATCATATTCAAAGATATATGCGTAAGATTCACTTTCTTCAACTGGCCCATTATGTTTTACAATTCCTTCAAGCACTTCCCACGTAAGATTTAGACCGTCATAAGCGGCATATTTTTGTTCTAAATAAGTTAGTATTTTGAACGAATGTGCGTTATGGGAAAACCCCCCAAAATCTTTCATACAAGCATTTAAAGCATCCTCACCAGCATGACCAAAAGGTGTATGCCCAAGATCGTGCGCAAGAGCGACCCCCTCTGCCAAATCTTCACATAACCCAAGCGCCTTTGACAAAGATCTTGCGATCGTAGAAACTTCTACGGAATGAGTCATACGATTACGATAATGATCTCCTTCATGATTCACGAAAACCTGAGTTTTATACTGTAATCTTTTAAAAGCATTTGCATGAATTATCCGGTCTCTATCTCTTTCAAATTCATTTCTATAAGGAGTTGGTCTCTCTGGATGTACTCTTCCCCTTGAATTTTCTGGCAAACAGGCGAAGCTTTTTAGCATATTAAATCTCTTGAAAATTTTAGCTCTAACTAATATATTGTTATATGTAAATCTTTTCAAACCAATTTTTGGATAACTCTAAAATACCAAGCCCCATTATATTTGCTATGGAAATAAAAATAACTCCTAGCGCAGTAGCCAGAATTGCTGAGCTTATAGCTAAAGATAAGAATAAACAAGTTGCGTTAAGAGTATCAGTCGATGGCGGCGGTTGCTCAGGATTTATGTACAATTATCAACTAGTTGATTCTGTTAACAACGACGATTTTATACTAGAAAACAACGGTGTAAAAGTTGCAGTTGACCCTGTTTCTCAAGAGTTTCTCGAAGGATGCACAATAGAATTTATTCAAGAATTAGGCAGCCATTACTTTCAAATCAACAATCCAAAGGCTACAGCTAAATGCGGATGTGGTAATTCCTTTACTGTTTAGGAGATAAAAATTTTAAGAAACAATACCTTAACCATAGATTACACTCCCAAGTCAACGAGCATTTTTTTCTCAGAATTAATTTTTTCTTGTATATAATCAGTTAAGTCTCGCGCGTCAGGACTATAAGTACTAAGTTGCTCGGCACTTAAGCATTCTATAACTTTTACTTTAATGGTTCCTGGTCTTTTTAACCAAAACCCTTTAGGCCAAACTAACCCAGCATTATGAACAATCAAGACAATTGGTACTCTTGTATTCAAAGCCAGTTTAGCTGCACTAGGCTTAAATTTTACACTGGAGTCTATTTTAACCGTTCCCCCTTCTGGAAATATAACAAGAGATAACCCAGCTTCAATTTTCTTACTACCCTCTTCTAAAATCTGTACAACAGAGCGACCATCACTACGATCAACAGCTATTGGCGACACACTTCTAAGCCCAAAACCAAATACCGGAATATCAAATAATTCTTTTTTTATTACCCAAGAATGTTCGGGAATTATTAACTGCATAAAGAAGTTTTCCCAGAAAGATTGGTGATTAGACAAAGCTATGTAAGGTTTTCCATCAATGGGAAGTTTTTCCCTACCAGTTACTTTAAATTTTATTCCACACACCAACCAAAGTAGATAAATAAATATATACGAAAAAAGCTCTGCCACTCTATAGCGCAAAGCATAAGAAATCGATGATAATTGCATAGGCATCCAAAATAGGATAAAAAACAATATCAATACCACACTAATTATTGTATAAAAAGCAAGTACTCTAAATCGCCAAAACATATGAATGTTAAAAAGTTTGATTGGCTGACTATATAGTATTTTTAAAATTGGTAAAACTATAAATTTCTTCGATAACAGATAATTGTTTTTTGCAGTATTTTCGCAGGTGATATTATGACAAAAATTGCCGTTTCAGGAGTACAATCAACTGGGAAACTTCACCTTGGTAATTATCTAGGCTCAATTAAAAATTGGGTAAATATGCAAAAAGATTTTGAATGTTATTTTTTTCTTGCTGATTTGCATTCAATTACAATGGATCAAGACCCAACTGAATTAAGACAAAATGTTTTGAATTCTGCAGCTACTTATCTTGCTTGCGGACTTGACCCAAATAAATCTGCGTTATTCTTGCAATCTTCTGTTAAAGAACATTGTGAACTTGCATGGATCTTAAACTGCGTAACACCAATTGGGTGGCTTAAAAGGATGACACAATTTAAGGATAAGGCGGGTAGTAAACAAGATAATGCCAACACTGGACTATTCACCTACCCAGTTCTCATGGCAGCAGATATCTTACTATATAATGCAGACGTTGTTCCTGTTGGCGACGATCAAAAACAACACCTTGAACTTACCAGAGACATTGCCGGAGTGATTAATCGTAAATTTCAAAAAGAAATATTTAAAGCTCCAGAACCTCTTATGCAAGGCGTTGCAACAAGGGTTATGAGCCTGAAAGATGGCACTAAAAAAATGAGTAAATCTGACCCAAGCGATGCTTCAAGAATAAATATGACCGATAGTGCCGAAACTATTTTGACAAAAATCAGAAAATCAAAAACCGATAGTATTGAAAAAATAACTTATGATCAAGAACACAGGCCAGAAGTTGCTAATTTAATTAATATATTTGCTGCTTTGTCTGGCTCTGGTGTTGAAATTATATTAACTAACTATCAAAACAAAGGTTTTTCTGATTTTAAATCAGACTTGGCTGAACTTATCATCACTCATTTAAAGCCAATAAATATTGAGTATTCTAGGATAATTAAGGATAAAGAATATATACATAATTCGTTAAAAAATGGAGCAGAAAAAGCCCGAAAAACAGCTTCTCTAACCTGCACCAATATACTTAAACAGTTTGGATTATTGTAACCTTCACCTAAAACTTACTGATGAAGGTTACTGTAAAACTAGCTAAAGTCAAAGCCGCCAGCAAATCCATCGACTAAGTGAGCCAAATTAGGTTCTAGAAATTGTCCTAGCAACTCTGTTTTACCAGAAAAACTATCACCCTGCCAAAAAGAATTGGCTTCCTCAAAAATAGCTTTAAAAACATTATGCTTTTTTTGATCATGATATTCTTGCTTTACTTCCATTTTTTCTTTTACTGATTTGTCTTCTAAACCATCTCTAGGCTTAGTTATATTAAATCTATGTAGACTCATAATAGACCTCTCATTTTAGGTTACCCACAAGGAAATATTTACATACTCCTTAATTTAAGATTAACTAATTAACATTAAATCATCGTTAATTTTTTAAAAAATAAATATCTATGATGAGATGGCGTCACTAATTGCAGGAATCGTTTTAATGGGAAGTAGGAATATAATAAACATAATCTTCGTCTTCTAGAAGCACTTCATAATACACATTATTAAATTGCTTCTTAAGTAAAAGATTGTTTACTGCCTTGCGATGATCTTTGTATTGCAGCGCTATCTTGGAATCAACATTATTTATTAAATCCTTAAATTCTGAGTCAGTTAAAAAAGCTACTCCTTTCTTATACAAACCAATAAGGTCATATTCTACCGTAGGAGCCAGGTTTACATTATCAAATATATTTACTTCGAATATATTTTTACTAAAAATACCGTATGGTGATGGAACTTGATAGTCCTTCAATATCTTCAATTTATCTGTATATTCTTCCGGGTTTTTTAATTTTGTCTTTAACACTTCTCTAATAGATAAGTCTCTAATAATAGCAGGGTCATCTGCCTTAACATAATATGTATTCCAAGACAGATGATTTAATTCTGTTGAAAATATTGAATGAACATTTAGAAACAAGGAAAGAACTAAAAAAGAGGAACCAACCACGTAACGCAAATAGATATTACTAATATACTCTAATGCAAGAATCCCCAAAGGTAACAAAAATGATATAACTGTAAAATAAATAGTTATATACATTGTCCCCATCTTTATACTCAAAAGTAAGTAAGTAATCGAAATAACAAGGGCTAGGCAAACATATAAATAGTCTCTTTTGTAAAAATTCCTATCATTTCTTAGAGCAATTATGGTTTTGCATACAAGAAATAGTAACGTGAGTAGGAAAATGCCCATATAAAGATTTGGAGAAACCACTCCATTTAAAAAAGAATCATAAACTTTCTGATCACCATAACTAGTCTGTGTTGTTTTGATTTGGGCAATTACCGCTTTAGGAGGTATTTGGGACAAAGCAGCAAGAGAAAATAAAAACACAAAGAATGATTTTACAAGAGGCGCAAGATTTTCTTTAATTTTCCAAGAAAGTCGATCTAAAATAACGAGAGTTATAAGTGGAGTAATAAGCAGAGCACTTAATTTAGTAGCTGCAGCAGCAGCTACTGCCACAGCAATTGTACAAAGATCTTTTTGAGTTAAAAATTCTTTTTTTGCTACTAGATAATAAGCCAAGGAGCTCAAGAACATTGTCTGAGCAACAGTTCCAAACCTAAGGGAAAAATACCCTGTTGCAGGAAAGGAAAGATATAATAGTAGGATAATTGATTTTGTAAAATTATCTTTAGTATATAGCGAAGCTATTTTATATAAAATAAATGCTGTACCGATTGTAAAAAAAAGTGACATTTGCCTTGGAATAACTACTAATGGAGTATCAATACCAAAATAAATACTAAGAAAATAAAAAGGGTAAGTTATACAAACAAGCGGAAACCAGAAGATCCAACCATAAGCGTAGTCGTGAAGAGCAAAAAATTTGCTATTTTCATGATAACGCCTAAGAGAAGCTTGAAAAGCGTAATCATCAATCTCCCTAACTGAAGTTAAATCAAGGCTTGATGAAAAGATAAAATTTTCTATAAATAAATATATAAATGCGCTAGTATACAGGGCAATTGTTAGGACAATCCAAGGCGAATATTTGCAAATATTTACTCTAAACATAAATATTATAGGCTAAAAATTAATAATTTTTACCCCCGAACTTTAGACGAAGACCGAAGTTAAATCAAGTGTATATATGGAATATAAAAATATAATTCTTACTCATGAAATCAAAGGGATTCTAATAGATTTGGATGGCACTCTCTACGACTATGAGGCAGCTCACAAAAAGGCCTTGCAGAATTGCAATAGTGCATTTTCAAATGATTTTCCTGATACCCTTTCTTCAGAAGAGTTTTATATGCAATATAGAGAAAAGCGAGATAATGTTGCATCAAGGCTATCTCCCCAGGGGGCATGTAGATCTCGTTTCTTTGCATTCCAAGAACTTTTTGAGGAAATAAAAGCCCCTCATGCTTTTAATAAAGCACTAAAATATGAAGCTCTATATTGGCAATCATTAATTGATAATATGGAATTAAATAAGGATGCGGAGTGGTTTTTAAAAATATGCAAAGAGAGAAATATACGAATTTGTATTGTGACCGACATGCAAGCACATTTTCAAGTTCAAAAATTGCAAAAACTGAAAGTGGATCACTTAATTGACTACCTAGTTACATCTGAAGAAGCTGGGAAAGAAAAACCTCATCCCGAAATATTTTTGCTGGCCCTAGCAAAACTTGATTTACAAATAAATAATGTTATTATGATCGGCGACAATCAAATAAAAGACATTGAAGGTGCAGAAAAACTTGGAATTAAAGCATATCAAGTAAATCTAAATGGCAATTAAAAAACAGTTTTTGAAATTTATTGTTGTAGGTTTTTTTTCTACTACAGTAAATTATAGTTTTTTCTATTTGTTGTATGAATTTCTGGGAATATATTACCTTACAGCAGCAGCAACCGGCTTTATTGCAGGAGTTTTAGCTGGTTATGGATTTAACAAGAAATGGACATTTGGTATCAAAGAAACGACTCAAAACTATGTTTATAAATATTATATAATATACGTTGTTTCCCTAATACTGAGCATGTTTGTCCTCGAGTTCTTAGTTTCGCAAATAGGCCTGACTCCAGAAATCGCCAACTTATTAACGATAGGATTTACAACAATTACCAATTTTATTGGAATCAAAGCCTGGGTATTTAAAGTATGAGTATGTCTAATATTTGCCGTCCTAATTATATTTTATTTTACTTAGGACTAACCTTGAAAATATTTCTGGGATGCATCTTAGCTTCAAAATTTCTTACAGATCTTTTTATACCTTTCATAAGCTATTTCGTAGATAGCGGATTTGAAAACCCATACAAACATTTTCAAAACAACGGTGCTAATGCTTCGTTTCCATACCCTACTTTAATGCTGTACATTATGTCAGTACCGAGAATATTATTTGGATGGCTAGGAGCTAAAAATAGTTTTGTTATTCTTTTTCTCTCGAGGCTTCCATTGCTCATTGCAGACATAAGCATATTTTTTATATTAAAATCTTGGCTTAAAGACAAGTATCTATCAAAATTAATATGGTTTTATTGGTTTTCCCCTGTAATTATATACATTAGCTATATACATGGACAACTTGATGCTATCCCTGTATCTATCTTATTCGTTAGTCTTTACTTCTTTTTTAAAAACAACACTAAATTGTCAGCATTATTCCTTGGGCTAGCACTTGCAACGAAGACAAGCATATTAATAACATACCCTTTCTTTTTTCTTGCTTTAATGTCAAAGAATGAAAAAATCAGGGACTTGTTATTGTTCTTCACTATCGCGGTTTCTAGTTTTTTTATAATTAATTTACAGTACATTTTTGACCCCTATTTTTTACAAATGGTTTTTCAAAATCAAGAACAAGCAAAGCTTTTTGATTCTCTTATCCCAATAGGTAGTCACTATATATACATAATCCCTGCTGCAACACTTGTTCTGTTTGTTCATGGTGCTTTACTTGGACGCTATAATAGAAATATTTTTATGATGTTTTTAGGCTTCAGTTTTAGCATCATATTGCTATTTATTACGCCGATGCAAGGCTGGTATTTTTGGTTGATTCCATTTTTATCGTATTTTTATATCAAAGAGGAAGGCAGAGCCCCTCTTCTTTTTTGGGGATTGCAGATTTTTTATCTTTTCTATTTCATTTTCTCTGAGAATGCCGACTATTTTAGTGTATTGCGCGTTATTTTACCGGACTTAGCAGAATCTAAAATCTTATATTATTATTTACGTGATATGGGTTTTGATAGCTCAAAGCTTTTGAATCTGATTGTTACTGCGCTGCAAACAACCCTTTTGTTAAATTGTTTCTGGATTTATAGAAAAGGGTTCGAGAGTTATGTAAATAAAATCATTACCTCTACCCCATTCCTTATCGGTATTGGTGGTAACTCTGGAGCAGGAAAAACAACTGTTTCAGACGCTCTATTAGACGTTTTTCTTCCTCAGAACACTACCCTTTTGAGGGGAGATGATATGCACAAATGGCAAAGAGGAGATGAAAAGTGGCAAGAATTCACACATCTTGATCCTATGGCAAATCATCTACATAAGGAAATAGATTTTCTAAAAAAGCTCAAGTCAGGTAAAACAATTTATCGTAGACATTATGACCATAACACTGGAAAATTTACAAATGAATCAGCTTTAATCCCAAATAATTTGATTATTTTTGAGGGTTTGCATCCTTTCTATTTGACTGCTCAAAGAAGCTTATATAATTTAAAAATATTTGTAAATCCACATAAAGATCTCCTGTTTCACTGGAAAATTTCAAGAGATATGACCAAGCGAGGCTATTCCAAAGAAAAAATTATAGAACAACTTGAGAAACGAGAGAAAGATTCAAAGAAGTATATTGAGACACAAAGAAACAAGGCGGATATTTTAATTGAACCTACGCCAGTTAAAACAATTGTGAATATTGGGGATAAAAATGAAATTGTAGAAATATACTACAAGCTTCTTCTTTCAAACTCAGTTTATATTGAGTCCATAGTTGCTTCTTTAAAAAATATAGAAACCATAGATATAAAACATGATTATGCAGAAGAAGAACACCAGCGTTTAATAATTAAAGGTACCTGCAGTTCTCAGCAAATAAGAAAAATAGCTGATTCGTATATTAGCGGACTAGAAGAACTTGGGATAGACAGTAGTGTATGGCCTAATGACTGTTTAGGCGTAGTGGTTCTTTTGCTCACATATTATATTTTTGAGATTGCAGAATATGATAAAAAATAAGATTAGACTTCTTTCCAAACTTGCTGCCAAGGCGCAGATACTAGGAACCCAAGGAGCGCAAGACTCGAGCGTACACGAAGATCTTAGCACCGAAGCGACAATGCAGGCGCCTTTGGAAGTAGAGTTTGGAAAGAAGTCTATTAAAGATTTAGTCTTCATGTCCAAAACTATAGGAGATAATCCAGCTTACGTTCAGGGAGGCGGGGGAAATATTTCAGTAAAATTAGACCAAACTAAAATGGCAATAAAAGCTTCTGGTTATATTTTAAAAAATGTAACCGAAGAAGATGGGTATTGTATTGTCGATTATCCTAGAGTTCGCGATTATTTATCTCACCCAGATAATGATGAAACCATTTTTTCAATGAAAATAAAATCTTTTGCTGAAAACTCAGGGAAACGCCCGTCAATGGAAACAGGTTTTCATGTTTTACTTGGAAAGTTTGTACTACACACTCACTCTGTTTTTGCAAACCTTATTAATTGTTCAAAAGAAGGAAAAGATATTTGTTATCAGCTATTTCCAAAGGCGCTATGGATTGATTACGCTACTCCAGGAAGGCTTTTAACTATTAAAATTCGAGAAGCTTTGCAATCTGCGATAAGTTACCCTAATGTAATATTTCTTCAAAATCATGGAGTGATAGTCTCGGGAGAAAGTTCAACGGAAGTTTTAAATATTCACGAAGAACTGAACAATATAATTCAACACTATTTTCGTCTTAATAACAGCTCATATATAAGCCACACACAAATAGCTAATATAGAATATATAAGAAATAATATACTATTTCCTGATCAAGCCGTCTATACCTTAGCGGGAGAAGAGATTTTAAATAGCTTAGCTGCAAAAGAGACGATATCTGCGTATAGTTTTATCCATAAAACTATTGGAGATAAAGGATTAAATCATAATTTCTTATCTAGAGACCTGGTTGATACTCTCCTACAAATGGACAGCGAAAAATATAGACAAAATGTTTTAAAAAAATGATTTACATTAATCACCGTATCAACACTATTGAAGAGCTCATGAAAGTGCCAGAGCAAAATGGCATTGAACTAGATGTAAGATATCATGAGAATGAGCTTATACTTCATCATGATCCATTTAATCACCACAAAAACAAGCCTGAAATTTTTGAAAATTTACTAAAAAAGTGGCGTCACAAAGGGCCAATGATATTAAATATAAAAACAGAGGGTATAGAGAAAGCCTGTATAGAACTTATGAACAACTACAAAATAAATAATTGGTTTTTTCTTGATCTCTCAATGCCCTACTTCGTAATTTATAGTAATGTTGCAAAAAAAAATGAACTAACAGGTTTTTCACAGGAAAATTTAGCTGTACGTTTTTCTGAGTATGAACCGCTTGAGTATGCTTTATCATTCACCGGCAGAGCAAAGTGGATTTGGGTTGATTGTTTTACTAAAATGCCTCTTAATCAATCTTCATATGATAAGATAAAAAAGGCTGGGTTTAAAATATGTATAGTTTCTCCAGAATTACAAAAGCACCAACTTACAAAAATTAGTGAATTTAAAGAACAAATTACTAATCTTACGATTGATGCAGTTTGCACTAAACGCCCTGATTTGTGGGGACAGGTTTTATAAATAACAATAGAATTTAAAGAGGTTTATCCTGTCAAATAACAATAATGATATACAAATAATTATACCAATGACTGGTAATGGCTCAAGGTTTAAAACTGCTGGATATAAGCGCCTTAAACCTTTTATAGAAGTACATGGTAAGCCTTTGATAGAATGGGTTGTTAAATTATTTTCAGAAGATAAGAATAAGATAACGTTTATTTGCCAAGATCATCACCTTAACTCATTGGATTATGTTAAACCAGAACTGACAAGAATTGCTCCGGATGCCAGAATTTTTACTGTATATGATTGGAAAGGAGGAGGCCCAGTAGCAAATGTTTTGAGGGCGGCAGAAATTATAGACAATAATAAACCTGTTTTAATTAGTTATTGTGATTTCTATATGAGTTGGGATTATCTAGCCTTTAAAAGTGAAGTACAAAAAAGGAACTCTGATGGGGCTATTCCATGTTATAGTGGATTTCATCCTCATTTAATTCCTAAAAATAATTTTTACGCTAGTTGTAAAGTAGATAATGATGAAAACCTAATTGAAATACGCGAGAAGTTTTCGTGGGAGAGAGACAAAACTATGGCTCGGCATTCTCCAGGAGTTTATTATTTTAAAGATGGGTATACAATGAAAAAATATTGTCAGCAGCTTGTGGATGCAGATGACAATATTAAGGGAGAATATTACATGAGCTTACCATATAATTATATGGTAAAGGATAGTTTAAAAGTCTGGTGTCCAACAAATATTAATCATTTCTGTCAATGGGGAACCCCTAGAGATTTAGAAGATTATGTATCTTGGATAAATACAATAAAGAGTTGGAAATAATGATTATACTAATACCAATGGGCGGCAAAGGAACCAGGTTTAGTGATGCTGGTTATAAAATAAATAAGGCTTGTATCCCAACTACAGACCGTCATAGTGGTAAAAAACTTCCTATGGTAATTTGTGCAATGAAAGACATACCTGGAATACACGACCCCAAAAACAAAATCATCTGTGTAAATCGTGATTTTCACGAACATAATGGAACTGAACAAATAATTAGAGATTTTTTCCCCAATACTACATTTATTCATGATCATGTATTGTTGGACCAAGCCTATGGTTGTTTCTTAGCCAGAGAATTCCTTCAAACTGATGATGAGTTATTTATCGGAGCTTGTGATAATGGCATGATCTTTGATGCTGAAGAGTTCAGGCAAGCTCGTCTTGAGGCTGATGTCTTAATGATAAGCCATTCAAATGATGATAATATTGAACAGAACCCTAATGCCCATAGCTGGGCAAAGCTAAAAAATCAAAACAGCAAAGACCTTGCTTCAATATCACTAAAAAAAACGGTAAGTGATAATCCTATGCAGGATCATGCAACAACTGGAATGTTTTGGTTTAAACACGCTAATTCATTCCTTGAACATTTAGAAACCATGATATGGAAAAAGGATACCTTAAATGGAAAATATTACGTAGACCGAGTACTACAATATTGCATTGATGCTAACTTGAGAGTTAAATATTTTGATATTAAATATATATGCTGGGGCACTCCTGCTGATTATGAAAATTATGAAAACACAATAGCCTATTGGAGTGAATTTATAAAAAAAGAGCACATTATCTGATGACAAATACAAATAAGCTATCCATTGTTATTCCATGTTTCAATGAAGCTGATAACATATTAATTGTTATAGAAAAATTTCAAAATATCTTAAGCTCTACTGTTCATTCGATCGAAATAATTGTTATTGATGGAGGATCTACAGATGATACCTCTGAAAAATTAAAAGCTAGATTTAAAACTCTGGATCCCAAGAAGTTTAAGTTAATTCTACAACAAGAACGTGGGGGTTATGGTCATGATATTATATACGCACTTTGCAAAGCCACAGGAGATATTCTCTCATGGACTCACGCTGATTTACAAACTGACCCTAATGACGTAATTACAGCTTACGAATTATATATTAAGGAACAGAAAAAAGGAGCCTTAATAATTAAAGGTAACCGCAAAAATAGAAAGCTTCTGGAAACTTTCTTTACCATTGGAATGCAATTTGTTACATGGATAGCTTTAAAAACTTACATTGATGATATCAACGCCCAACCAAAACTATTCTCAAAAGAATTTTTTACTAAACATTTAGAACACGGTGCACCTAATGATTTCTCTCTTGACCTTTATACTCTTTATCAAGCAAAAAAAAATAAGTACAAAATTATAACTTTTCCTGTTTATTTTGCCCAGCGTCTACACGGAGAGGCAAAAGGAGGAGGATCATGGAAGGGACGTATCAGACTAATATGGCGCACATTTAAATATATTTTTGAGCTAAAAAGAAAGATTGAGAAATCATAAATTAGATGTTACTTGTTCTACGATAGAATACACTAATGTAGTATCCAAAATAAAGTTAAATTATTGACAATTCTATTGTTTCCAACAATACTACATGCTTCAAATTTAAAGGAACAAAATAGCTTTAAGTTATACTTAGATTGTTCTAAATTTTGGTTTGTAAATATTTAGTTTCTTGGGTTTGAATGATTAATTTTAACAAAAAAACTAAGGTATTTAATTTATATGAAAAAAACCCTGCTAGAAGAAAAAATTTTTGATTTACAAGCCCCTAGAGAAGCTGAGCATTCTAACGAGGAAGAAGAAGCGGAAGCAGCAGCAGCCGTTGCAGCAGCTGAAGGGCTCATAAGAGATGCTATGCCTGGTTTATATGCTGCTATTCTTGCTCAGGGGCAACTAGTGAAATCTTAGAGCCCCTTGACCAAGCTTTAGAGGCTCTTGGTGATGTTCCTGGAATATTGAATGAAGTGCTAAAAGGAGCTGGAATTGCCCCAGGTCATGTAGGGTTAAGGCCAGGCGAGCTTGCTCATCAACTTGGTTTTCATGATATTTGCCAATTTCTTGTTGAAACACAAGGTGACGAGATAGAATGCAGTATTATCGGAGAAGAATAATCTTAAATTAAGCAGGTATATTGAGAAGAATAACCTCAAGTTAACTTGAGAAATTCTTCTCAATATACCTCAGGTAGCCAATCAAAATCCTCTAAAGCTTGATATACAAATACCAAAAGAATAATTCCAAAAATTGCCATTAATATACTAAGTAGCACTTCTCTAAACTTTTTAAATCTCCACGCTAATATAGCTAGTACAACCATTGTGCCAAGGCTATAGTAGCCTCCACTTGCAATAATTTCGAATACCACATTATCAACAAAATAAGAAATTACTGGCCTGTTATTGTCCCCGTATGCAAAACAATTTCCTATTGGCAACAGAACAACATACAGAACCACGCATAGCTTTTTAAATGCTAAACTTCTAATACCAATTAACGATACAAAAGAATTTTGCAAGTCTTGACCGCGTCCACGCAACAATTGTAGGATGAACAATGCCCATCTTTGAAATCCACTTTTCTTATTTAATTTGGAGTTTTGTATAATACTACTCATAAATTAATTTATATCCCTTCCCTTTCTATCATTTTTTTCTTAATTTCAGCTATAGCTTTAGCTGGATTCAAACCTTTAGGACAAGTTTTTGTACAATTCATAATGGTATGACACCGATAAAGCTTAAATGGGTCTTCAAGTTGATGTAACCTATCCCCATCGGCTTCATCCCTTGAATCGGCAAGCCATCTATAAGCTTGCAAAAGTATAGCCGGACCAAGGTATTTATCTCCATTCCACCAATAACTAGGGCAAGAGGTAGAACAACATGCACAAAGTATACACTCATAAAGTCCATCAAGCTTTTCACGATCTTCTTCTGATTGTAGCCTTTCCCTATCTTTGGAAACAGGAGTATCTGATTTCAGCCAAGGTTCAATTGAAGCATACTGAGCATAAAAATGAGTCATGTCTGGTATAAGGTCTTTTATAACCTTCATATGTGGAAGTGGATAAATCTTGATATCGCCAACAATTTCTTCTATAGGCTTGGTGCACGCTAATGTATTAGTTCCATCAATATTCATAGCGCAGCTGCCGCAAATTCCTTCACGACATGAACGCCTAAATGTTAGTGTAGAGTCTAGTTCATTCTTAATTTTGATAAGGGCATCAAGGATCATAGGACCACATTTATCTAAATCAATTTCGTAAGTATCTGCCCTTGGATTTTCTCCTGAATCAGGGTCATAGCGGTAAATTATAAGTTTTTTAGGAGACTCTCCAGACTCCAGACTAACATGAACTTTACCCTCAAGCACCCTTGAATTTGGAGGTAATCTTAAATCAGCCATACTATCTCCTCTTAAATATTCTCTAAATACTAGTCCTAAAAAATGTCATTGTAAACTTGGCTTTTATAGTCATTCCACTCTACTTAGTATACCCTTTTAACAGGCTGCACAGTTTCAACTTCATCCGAGTTGGTTTCAAGCGTTACTGGCTTGTAATCTATTTTTACCTGGCCTTGCTCATCAAGCCACAACATCGTATGCTTCATCCAGTGCTTGTCATCTCTTTCAGGATAATCCTCTCTTGCGTGGGCACCACGGCTTTCTTTCCGATTAGCAGCTGCATGCATAGTAAGAACAGCCTGATCTAACAGATTAGATAACTCCAACGCTTCAACAAGATCGCTATTCCAAATCATTGAACGATCATTAATATTAATATCCTCATATTCTTTACGAATAGAATCTATAAGCTTCTTTCCTTCTTCTAATGTTTCTTCTGTTCTAAATACCGCAGCATGGTTCTGCATTGCTTTTTGCATTTTAAGCCTTAAATCAGCAACTGAAGTTTTACCTTTAGCAGCTCTTATAGTATCAAATCTCTCTAGCAGCGGAGTTAAAGTATCACTTTTTAACTTAGAATGCGGGGCTTCTTTATTAACCACAGCTTCAGCTCTATGGGCAGCCGCCCTACCAAACACAACAAGGTCAAGAAGTGAATTAGAACCAAGACGATTTGCTCCGTGCACCGAAACACAACCAGCCTCTCCAATAGCCATAAGACCAGGCACAACTTCCTGCTTGCCTTTTTTCAAGGTGATGACTTCTGTGTGGTAATTTGTTGGGATACCACCCATATTATAATGCACTGTAGGAATTACCGGTATTGGCTCTTTAGTTACATCCACACCTGAAAAAATCTTCGCTGTCTCGGAGATACCTGGGAGTCTTTTTTCTAAAACTTCTGGAGGCAAATGATTTAAATGCAAATATACGTGATCCTTATGCGGACCAACACCCCGACCTTCCCTTATTTCCATAGTCATTGAACGAGAAACAACATCCCTTGACGCAAGATCTTTTGCTGATGGAGCGTATCTTTCCATAAAACGCTCACCCTCTGAGTTAACTAAATATCCACCTTCTCCCCTGGCTCCTTCTGTTATTAAACAGCCAGCACCGT
Source organism: Rickettsia typhi (assembly GCA_945865485.1). GTDB lineage: Bacteria > Pseudomonadota > Alphaproteobacteria > Rickettsiales > Rickettsiaceae > Megaera_A > Megaera_A venefica. The sequence goes on along the minus strand of CAMBEC010000008.1, from coordinate 45,555 downwards.
AGATTCCAGTTGGATGGAACTGAACAAATTCCATATCTTGCATAGGTATACCTGCGCGTATACACATACCACCACCATCACCAGTACAAGTATGAGCAGATGTAGCAGAAAAATATGCTCTTCCATAGCCACCTGTTGCAAGGACCACCATATGCCCCCTAAAAACATGTAGCGATCCATCATCAAGGTTCCAGGCCATCACGCCCTTGCACACCCCATTTTCCATAATCAGATCGGTAGCGAAATACTCTATAAAGAACTGAGCCTGATGTTTTAAAGCTTGCTGATAAAGAGTATGTAATATTGCATGTCCAGTTCTGTCTGCTGCCGCGCAAGTTCTTTGCGCTGGTTTTCCCTTCCCATACTCAGTAGTCATTCCTCCAAAAGGACGTTGGTAAATTTTTCCTTCTTTTGTTCTAGAAAATGGGACACCGTAATGCTCTAGTTCGATAACACTTTCAGCTGCATGTTTACACATGTAAGCAATAGCATCCTGGTCTCCTAACCAATCTGAGCCCTTAACTGTGTCATACATATGCCAACGCCAATCGTCTTGCCCCATATTGCCAAGAGCCGCGCTAATTCCACCTTGAGCTGCCACAGTGTGACTTCTAGTTGGGAATACCTTAGTAACGCACGCGGTACTAAGGCCAGCTTCTGCCATGCCAAACGTAGCCCGCAGGCCTGCTCCGCCGGCTCCCACTACTACTACATCAAATTCATGGTTAATTACATTATACTCGTGTGCCATATTAAGATTCCGTTATAAATTCATTACATGCAGAACAGCTATAATAAAGCTGATAATTGTTACTATAGAAAAAATTTGTACCAATAGAATCGATACCAGCCTGATTGCTCTACAATGAATATAATCTTCGATTATAACACGCATTCCCAGTGCTGCATGGTAAAACCCAGCTACAGTAAACAATGCAAGCATAACTATATTGTACGGTTTTTTTACAACGTCAATTACTCCACTTACTTCTAAACCGCTTAAACTCCAAGAAAAACAAATTAACCAAAAAGTTGTAATAGTAAGTATTATAGCAGTAACCCTCTGATGCCACCAATGGGCAGACCCAGAACCGGCTGACCCTAAATTTTTTGCTATAGCTAGATCAGATCTATATTTATTTTTCACAAGTCATACCTCACATAAATAACCAATATATGACTGTTAGGCACACTGATGCTATCACAGCAAGCCAACCAGTTAAATTAATTGATTTAATCGAAAAACCATAACCAGCATCCCATACAAGGTGCCTAATACCCGTACAAAAATGATAAAAATAGCTATAACTAACTAGAAATAATATTAATTTTACCATTGAACTATCTAAAAAATCTAAATAGCAAGGCTCAAATTTACTAAACACCCAAAATATAAACCACCAACAAAACGCACCTAAGCCAAAAAATAAGCCCACACCACTCAAACGATGACCAATAGATAATACAGAACTTATCTGGAGTTTATATATACTTAAATGAGGCGAAAGCGGCCTTGAATTTTTTATTACAATAGGGTCTTTAGACATAAAAAACTTCTTCTTTATTCAATAAGCTAACAAACTTACTTATATTTATGTAATAGGTTAGATATAATTCTTGTTTTTGACAAGGGTTTCAAGGTTATTTAGATTAAAAATAACTACCATTTATGTAATTTGAGACTCATTAGTTTAGAAACCAAAGTAAAAAATATTACAATACCTAGCGTACTAATTTTTTTGCATTACATTTTTCAATAGAAGATTTGGTGTTAATTATACATTTAGCAACTTTATCTGAAATCCATAAACTTTTCTCAACTAGAGTTTCAAATTTTTTATCAACTACTGCTTGATCAAGTTCTTGCGAATAATTTTCGTGTATCTTAGTGTAATGTATGCCTAGGTAATCAATTCCTGCTTCATCAGCAAAGCTTTCCACTTCCTCAATCTTTTTCAGGCTATTGTCTATGTGAACTATTCTCTTTGGCTTAAATTTAACTTTCTCTAAAAAGCTTTTAAGGACAACTCCTTTTGGATACCTTGAAGAAAACAATACACCATTTTTATATAGTGGCACTGGATCATTAGAATCTTTTTTTATCAAGGCATCAAACCTAACCATAGGAACCAAGAAGCTCGCACTAAAATCTATACCAAAATTTTTTAATGTCTTTACTCTAAGATCTTCCTTACTCTCTATTGCAGAAAGTGGGCCTGTGTACCCACCCGTGAGAGCTATAACTCTGGTTTCATTACGCTGAATTGCTTTGATAATTTCAGGTATATCTTCATCTACAAGCCTAGGCTCATAGTTAAGCAACACAACCCCCTCTAATCTTTTAGCTTCATCTATTCCTTTTGTAAGCTCTATTTGCTTAAGAAATTGTCTATATTCCGGTATAAACTTATGAGCAAGAATTTGATCTGTTGGAGAAAATATTACGCCCTTTACATCGAAAGTTACCAAGTCATCTTTTGTTAATTTCAAAACTTCCTGACGAATCACAGCCGTATCAGTAGTTTTAATTACTTTTGCATTCACAGTTTCTACAAAAAAGTTTAAGCTAATTAATATTGATAAGAAAATACGCAACTGCATAACAACCCCATAAGAAAGACGTTTTGCACCTAAGTTGATGTATTTCTTAGGTCCAATTCAGGTTAAATTTTAAACAACTCTACCGAACATATAGTAGTCCTTATGCTCTCCTTCTACAACTTCATATTTCTTCATGAAGCCTTCTTTTTCGAAACCACATCTTTCAAGAACTTTAATTGATTTCTCATTGTCAATAATCACTGTTGCTTGAATTCTAACCAGCCCAAGGCCAAAATCAGCAAAATGCAATATGCCTTTAATTGATTTTAGCATTACCCCCTTACCCCAATAATCTGGGTTTAGATCATAGCTAATTTCTGCTCTAGAATTAGCAAAAGAAATATGGTTAAAACCAGCTGTACCAATCATTTGATTAGTTTCTTTTAGAGCAATAGCCCAGTAAATACTTCGCTTAGCAGGAAATAAACTACCCCAATATTGCACTTCTTCTAATGCTTTCTCAATTGTTTGCGGCCTGTTTTCCTTTGTCAAAAAACCTTCCATCTCATTACGATTCATATAATCAAAATAATCTTGGGCATCAGTCGCTAAAATTTCTCGAAGTACTAGTTCACCAAGATCTAAAGCCGGGAATGAACCAAAAAAATATTGGGTATTCATGCTATTACCTCAAATATTGGATACGATCTACTTGGCCATTTGCTTTAAAAGCTTCCAAACGAACTAAACAAGCATGACAAGTTCCACAAGATATTGCTGATATAGTTGGGTCATAACACGATATAGTTTCTGAATAATCAACTTCAAGCTCAATGCCTTTTGCTACAATTTCTGCTTTTGACATATTTATCAGTGGAGCATTGATATTAATTTTATTTCCCTCTACGCCAAGCTTTGTTGCTAGATTTGCCATTGTTTCAAAACTTTTAAGATACTCCGGTCTACAATCCGGGTAATTTGCTGAATCAGTCATGTGAGCACCAATAAATATATCAAACGCACCAATAACCTCGGCATAACCGAGAGCATAACTTAGGAATATAGTATTTCTGGCTGGCACATAAGTTACCGGGATTTGATCACCCAAATCATTTACATTTGAATATTTAGGCACCTGAATCGCTTTATCTATCAGAGCTGAGTTGTTAAATGCAGATAAATCTAAATTAATAATTTTATGTGCTTTCACATTATATCTGGTGATAAAACTTTGAATTTTTGCTATCTCAACAAGATGATTCTGAGAGTAATTAAAGCTTAGAGCATAAATCTCATATCCATCTTTATCAAGCATTGCAAGAACTGTCGACGAATCAAGACCACCACTAACCAAAACAACCGCTTTTTTCATAACGCTCCTTCTCATCCACTTAATTCAAATACTGTTTTTACTTACTCTATTCCAAGGTCTTTGTGAATTTGATAAGATAAACGATAACTGTTATTTATCGCTATATCAACAGCAAGTTTAAGATTTTGTATATTAATCTCCTCTTTGTACTCATCCATTGCTTGCACAAAAACAGGGATATTACATCTTTTCTGTCCTAGTTCAGGCACAGAGGAATATTCCTTTATATTTGCCGAAATAAGAAATTTAAATGCTCTAATGTTTGGTAGCAGATCTTCTCTTACTGATAAATAATTTCCTGCAACAACTTTCGGTGAGCAGATAATTTCTACCTCTTTTGGAATTGTCCTGTAAATCGTACCATTTGTCTCAATTTGTACTGCATAATTATCTTGTATTAACTTATCACATAAGGGAGATATTTGTTGACGCAGCGGCTCCCCTCCAGTAATAACCACTAAGTTTACTGATTTAACGCCTCTATCATTTAAACTTAATTGTCTAATTTGGGATATTATTTTATTAAGCTCAATTTCAACAAAATCTTCAAAATCAGTATCACAAAAACTACAAGCCAGGTTACATCCACCCAACCTTATAAATATAGCTGGCACACCAACATTTGGCCCTTCGCCCTGTAACGTTTTGAATATTTTCTGGACCTTAAGTACTAAGCCATCACCAAATTCAGCAGCTCTTTTGGGATTGTTTCCATACATAGATTTATCTCAATTTTAGTGAAGACAAACCAATCAATGCAAAAACTATAGCTAAGATCCAAAACCTTATTACAACCTTTGATTCTGGCCATCCTTTTTTTTCAAAATGATGATGTAGTGGAGCCATAAGGAATATTCTTTTTCCACCAGTTCTTTTAAAATACAACACTTGAATAATCACCGATAATGTCTCGATAACAAACACTCCTCCAATAATACAAAGAACCAGCTCATGTTTAGTAATAACACTTATTGTTCCAATTACTCCGCCTAATGACAAGCTACCAGTATCACCCATGAATATTTCAGCCGGCTGTGCATTGTACCACAAAAATCCTAAGCTACTACCTATTATAGCAGCACATAAAACCGTAAGCTCACCAACATGCGGGACATGAATTATCTGTAAATAATTTGCATAAATGCTATTCCCCACTAGGTATGAAATCAAACCAAAAGATGCTATAGCAATAGTTATCGAGCCGATTGCTAACCCATCTAATCCATCAGTCAAGTTTACAGCATTAGATGAACCAATAATCACAACCATAGCAAATGGTATATAGAAATAACCTAAATCCAGAAACAAATTTTTAAAAAAGGGAAAAGCTAGTTGCGTTGCAAATTCTGGCCTAGCACAATACGAAATGGCGATAAAAGCAAGAGCGCTAATTACAAACTGAATAATCAACTTCATTCTACCGCTAATACCACGATAATTATTTTTGCTTACTTTTTTATAATCATCAATGAAACCTAGTACGCCAAATGATAATAAGACAAAAAGCACAACCCAAATATATGGGTTAGATAAATCAGCAAGCAATAAAGTGGTAAGAATGGTTGAACCTAGTATCATCAACCCACCCATTGTCGGCGTACCAGCTTTACTAAAATGACTTGCAGGACCATCATCTCTGATTGGCTGACCATTTTTTTGCATACCTCTAAGATATCGAATTAGCTTAGGCCCCATATACAAAGAAAGAGATATACTAACTAAGATAGCAAGGCCACTTCTGAAGCTAATATACGTAAATAAATTAGCTATATGAAATTTCTGCGCAAACGGAACCAGTATATTATAGAGCATTCTCAACCCCTAGCTTAGTGGCTACTCTTTCCATTCCCATACTTCTTGAACCTTTGATAAGTATTAATTCGCCACCAACAATATACTTATCAATTTCTGTGCAAAGCGACTGAGCATCGTCAAAACAAAAAACTTGAATCTCTTTGCCAAATTCATTTTTCAAATGTTTCATCCTTTCGCCAACCAAAAATAGCTTCTTAACTCCTGAATCTTTGATATGAGGAACTATACTCATATGAAGTTCATTCTCAAATTTACCAAGCCCACCCATATCGCCAAGCACAGCAACTTTATTCTCGTTATCGAACAAATTTAAATACTCTAAGGCAGCATTCATTGATTGCGGATTAGCATTATAATAGTCACAGATAATTCTATATTCCTTACCATCTTTTTTTACAGTAAGCAAACCACCTCTACCAACTACCGGAATGAAGGAAGCTATTGCACTAGTCGCCGCTTCGGGGTCAAGCTTCAGCGCTTTTATAATTGCAAAAGCAGCTGCAAAATTCTCAGCTAAATGAACCGGTATAAGTGGTATAACTAACTCCAATTCTTCACTATCAATAGTATATAATAACCTTAAAGTATTATCCTCCAAGATCTCGCTTGAAACAAACCTTACTCCTGCATCTACTCTCTTACCAAAAGTTTGTACATTCTGCATTCCAGCTCGGTCAATATTCTGTATGCATCTTTCATAAGTCGTAATGTCCCGATTAACTATAGCTATTCCGTCATTAATATCCATTCCCTCAAATATCTCACATTTTGCATCGGCAATTTCTTCAAGAGAATTAAAAGAGCCTATATGACCTTCAGAAACTGCAGTAATCAAAGCGACATCAGGTATAGCAAGCTTACTGAGTTCACTAAGTTCTCCTTTTGCACTCATGCCCATCTCGATTACAGCATATTCAGTATCATTTGGCATCGACGCTAAGCAAAGAGGGACTCCCAGATAATTGTTAAACGTTCCATGACTAGCATGAGTTTTTCCATAAGCACTAAGCATTATTTTCGTTGCTTCTTTTGTACTAGTTTTCCCTACACTTCCGGTAATTGCAATGAATTTTGCTTTTGAATTTCGGCGTTTAAACTCAGCCAAATCCATTAAAGCCTCATATGTATCTTCTACCATTATGAGCTTTGCTTGGTCAACATTGCTAATTTTTTTGGAAACAATTGCGACTGAAGCCCCCCTATCTAATGCATCCAGAACAAATTCATGCCCATCGCGTACGCCCTTTAAAGCAATAAAAATGTCTCCTTGCTCCACGTCTTTAGAATTAAATTGCACTTTGCCAAATTCTCTATTACCATCAATATTTAGTAATAATGCCTTACCCAATTCTTTGGTTGTCCAAATCATTTTAACCCCATTATTTAATTTCCACTGAATATATCATTATTGAACACCTCTTTCTACTGCGTTTTTAAAAGCCCAAGTAGCAATCTCTATATCACTAAATTTATTAATACTATTTCCTATAATTTGATAATCTTCATGCCCTTTTCCAGCTATGAGCAGAATATCTCCCTTCTTTAATTTTTCAATTGTACTCACAATTGCCTCTTTTCTATCACCAATAATATCAACTTCAGTTTTTAATGGTACATCTCCATTACTATTTACCATTCCGAGTGCAATCTCATTTCTAATCTTGGTTGCATCTTCTGTGCGTGGATTATCATCAGTTATAACTACATAATCGGCAATACTTGTTGCGATTTTACCCATTATTGGACGCTTTAAACTATCTCTATCACCACCACATCCAAAAATAACACAAAGTTTTCCTGATTCAGGTTTTATTTTCTTAAGCTCACTCAAGGATTGACTTAAAGCATCTGGAGTATGAGCATAATCAACGAATACCTGAAAATCAGATTGCGGGTCAGTAATTCTTTGTAATCGCCCGCAAACCGCCTTTAATTTGGGCAGCACCTTAACAATATCATCAAAACCAATATTTAGGTTATACACCAATTTGGCTGCTATCAATATGTTTGTTGCCTGAAACGATCCGATAATACTAGTAGAGAATTTGTATTTTTTTTGTAAAAACTCGAAAGCAATTTCTTGCCCCACAATACTCCCCTTGCAACTAGTTACATTAATATCTCCAGCTTTGCCAACAGAAAAATATCGAATCGAATGCTCTCTTAAAAACTCCTTAATTGAATCAAAAAACAATATTTCAGAATTAATAACAGCCTCACCTCCCTTTTCTAAATTATCTCTAAAAAACCCAAGTTTGACTTGCAAGTAATTTTCCATTGTTTTGTGATATTCCAAATGATCTTGGGAGAAACTTGTAAATGCCGCAGATTTAACTTTAATCTCACCAAGTCGTTTTTGATCTATACCATGGCTTGAAGCTTCGAAAGCTACATTCGCTATACCACTTTCCTCTAGGGTATTTAATACCATTCTAAAACTAACAGGATCACTAGTTGTTTGATGAGAATTTTCAATATTATTAAAATCTTTTATTAGCTCTATATTCGATTCCAAACCTAAGGTTCCTATACAAGCACTAGTTTTTCCAAGTAGCGACAAGATTTGATGAACATAAGATACTACAGAACTTTTGCCATTTGTCCCGGTCACAGCTATAATGTTACTAGGATTTTTAGGATATAATATTTCAGCTGCAATGGCTAAACTCATTCTAGCATCTTGGACGTACACGACTTTGCCCGAATGAAGCGCAGAACTCTTGTCATCAGTAAAAACCAACGAAGCTCCTTTTCTTAAAGCATCTTCAATGAATTTATTACCATCGAAATTTTCACCACGAATTGCAAAAAAAGCATCACCTGGCTTTACCCTTCTCGAATCAAATGAGATATCTTTTATCTTTTCTTCTGTAAATAGCGTTTGTAACTTAAGTTTCATCTCTTATCTTATACTCAATGTTATTTAACTCCTGCACCTCTTCACTATCCTCGTCAACCTTAGTCATACCATAAAGCGCTACTAACCTTTTAAGAACAGCGCCAACTGTTGGAGCAGCAGTCCAACCACCGCCAGCAAAACCAAAAGATTCCTTAATTCCTACTGGCTCATTATAGACTATATATATTATATATTTTGGATTTGACGCAGGAACAATACCAAAGAAAGATGACATTCTTCTGTTTTTATCATATCCGCCAGCATGCGCAATCTCGGCTGTCCCAGTTTTACCCCCAACATAATAGCCTTTAACCTCAGCTTTTGAACCTGTGCCATCAGTAACAACAAGACGCATTAATTTTCTCATTGCAAGTGAAGTACTCTCCTGAAACACCCTTTCTCCAACCAGTTTTTCTTTCGGGTCTCTTTTTACCAAAGTTAGTGGATAGATAACACCTCCATTTACAATAGGCATCATCGCTTGTATAAAATGCGCTGGACTAACAGATATGCCATATCCATATGACATAGTTATTAAACTTAAATCAGTCCACCGCGAAAAATTCGGAAATAACGGCCTGGCCCTCTCAAGGACTTCCATTTGTAATGGTTCAAGTAACCTTAATCTTCTTAAGTACTCAAGTATACTTTGTTTGCCTGTTTCTAGAATAATTTGTGCTAAACCGACATTACTTGATTTAAGAAAAATATGTGGAACTGAGTGCCACCCTTTTAAGGGACGTGGATGATCTTTAACTTGAAAACCCTGGACCCTAAGATAACTTAAATCATAAGCATCGTTAATTGACGTAGATCCAGTATCAAGCCCAACTGCCACAGTTAAGGCCTTCATACCAGATCCCATTTCATACACGCCTTGTGTAACCATATTAAACAACTGTTCAGCTCTAGCTGCACCAGGATTATGCGGATCAAAATCAGGCTTGCTTACTAAGGCTAAAATTTCTCCATTATTTGGATCAACTATTATTCCTGCAGCTCCTTTAGCCTTGAATTTCTTCATGACTGTTTCCATCTCTTCACTAAGAATATTTTGTACACGAACATCAATTGAAAGTTGCAATACGTCGCCCATACCAGTTCTATCTTCTTTTTCTTTTTGACCGGTAATGAATTTCTCAAAAAATTGCTCAATACCCGCAAGGCCATTCATATCCCTACTCACATAACCAATTACGTGTGATAACAAATTACCGTATGTGTAAATCCTTTTTTGCTCTCTTTCAAAACCAAAACCTGGCATACCAATGTTATATATTTTTTCATGCTCAAGAGGAGTAACATCTCTCTTTATCCAAACAAAACTTTTATTACTTTTTAGGTCAGCCAAAATCTTTTTTGCATCTAAATCAGGTATTACGAGTAACAATTTTTTGATGGACTCCTCTGGGTCAATAATCTTTCTAGGATTAGCATAAAGAGAAGCCCCAGGAAGATTTACAGCAAGTAAATTATTATTTCTGTCAGTGATATCGACTCTGTGAATTGATTTACGACCCATTGTTTTTTGAAAATTTACATAGTCAGTACTAGCTACAATTAGCAACCTGATACTTATTATAAGAAAAACTAAAGAAAAGCCTCCTATTACAAAAAATATCCTAGCACGCGCAACTGAATGAGATAAATCCCAACTGAACAAAGACCTTAAAGATATTTTTTCAGCCAAGGAAGCTTTAAAGCCTCGAAATATTGATGAGATTCCTCTTCGTTTTACAAATAAAACATGCGCGGTTTTTAGAAGAGCTATTCTTAAATATAACAAATAATAAATAATAAATTTAAGAAAAGCGATTATGACACCTTTCCCTCCCAAAATTAATCCATTAATATTTGCGATTAAATTACTCATTTCTTAAAAATTTATCTATTGCTACCAATATATATATTATTTTTATCATTTCTGCGACAAAAATTACTGGCAAATTTATTACGAACTCTATGGATCATCCTGAACTTTATTCAGGATCTCCTTCTGTCGCCTGAGATACCCAGTCAAGCTCGATATGACTGATTTTTTGCGTAGATTTGGTTATCCTGAACTTGTTTCAGGATTTTCTCCTGAGTCCTGAATCAAGCTCGAGATGACTGGCATTATACTAAGCTCCTAGGATTATTTTTTCCCAGAAGCCATAGTCACGTATTTGCTAGGCCCCTTTTTATATCTCCATTTTGTATTTTCGCTTCTTAACTTAACGCTCGCAACTCTTCTAACTTCAAGAACCTCTTTATCTTGAATAATTGGATCTATTTCCATTTGAGCGAGGTTAGTATCAGAAAGCTTAACGTATTCATCATTTAAAGCTTTTAATCTCTCTGGCGAAGCCAAGTAAGCTAACTCAGCTTTTAATAAGTGAATTTTATCAATTTCGTCTTGGACTTGGTTGTTCACTTCTGTTAGCTCGCCCTTAATACTCATAACATTTTCTTTTATATTAAATAATGCATATATGGACATTAAACACACTATGAAAACTATGTATATCGGCGATTTCTCAAGTAACATGGTTACCTCTTATTTTTTCAGCCACTCTTAGCTTGGCAGATCTGGACCTTGGATTATCTTGAACCTCAGCACGCGAAGGAACCAAAGGTTTTTTAGTAATAATTTGGAGCCATTTTCCCTCGGGAAAATTATTTATTTCTTTTGAGTATTTTGATTTAGCAATTTTTTTTACAGAACTTTCCTTAAAGAAATTTTTAACAATACTATCTTCAAGAGAATGAAACGAAACAACTATAATTCTACCACCTGGCACTAATAGACCTTCGGCATTGGCAAGAAATCGTTCCAAGGCCCCGAGCTCGTCATTAATATATATTCTGATAGCTTGAAAAGTTTTTGTAGCAGGATCTATTTTTTCGGAGCGATAATGCTTAGACTGACGAACAATTTCAGCTAATTTCAAAGTTGTATCAATACGATCTGTCTGGCGATAATAAACAATATTTTTCGCGATAGCCCTTGATTGCACTTCTTCACCATATTTATATATGATGTCAGCTATTTCTTGTTCGGAAGCCGTTTCCAAGAACTCTGCTGCACTCATGCCAGTAACACTCATTCTCATGTCGAGTGGACCATCTTGCATAAAAGAAAACCCTCTCGCAGCCTGGTCTACTTGCATTGAGGAAATTCCTAAATCAAGTACCACTCCATCAAAATTTTTACCCTGTAGCCTTGAAGCTACTTCTGAGAAGTTTGTTTGAATAAAATTAAATCTATCTCCATAGTCCGAAGAAAGGTCATTGGCAAACTTTATTACAGTTGGGTCCTGATCAATGGCCGTTACGTAACAATCACCCTTTGATAAAATTGCTCTCGTATAGCCGCCAGCACCAAAGGTGCAATCGAGATATCTACCACCATCTTTTATGGATAAATACTCAATAACCTCATTAAGCAACACAGAACGGTGAGGAGAATTTGACCTATTTTGTACTGTTTCACTTAAATCCATTATCTATTCCCCTGAACCATAATGTTTATTTTTTAAGATAGACCTATTGTCCTGAGCAATTAATCGCGCAGACTTTAAATATTTTTCAAAATTTTCAGGATTCCATATTTCAAAAACCAAACCTTTTCCAACAAAACACGCCTGCGTGGTAACGCCAATTTGAGTGGTTAAATAAGAAGGTAGCGTAACTCTACCCTCGTTATCAAATTGAAGCTGGATAGCCTCACCAAGAACAATAGTTTCAAAAGCATCTCTTTCATCTGAATACGGGTCAAGGCTTTGAATGATACGGCTTAATTCCTCAAGATGAGACATACTGCATGCCTCAATACAATTATTTTTAAAGGATGGATAAACGATAATACCGCTAAAATTTTCTTGCCCAAGAGCAGCTCTGTAACTCGCGGGGATTGATACTCTACCCTTCGTGTCAATTTTATTTACATACTTAGAAAGAAAAATATTCATATTTTATATATTGCCGCAATAAGTATGGCGTATTACGCCTTGAATATAATTTAACACAAAATTTGGTAAGAAATGGGTTAATATGGGATTTTATGGATCTAGATGGAAAATAAAGCCAAATTTTTATAGAGTCAAGTGATATTTAGGTAACAAGTTGCTAGTTACGAAGAAATTTATTACCTTTTTATATTAATATTTTTTAATAGAAACTCTTTGTGATATAGTAGGATGAGTAACAAAATTAACTTAACGGTTTTAAATTTATGGACATATTACTACTTTCAATAAGTGCTCTAGCCATAATAGCACTAATATTCATGATAAAAATCGTACCTCAGCAGCAAGCGTGGGTCTTGGAAAGGCTTGGTAAATACGACAAGGTTCTTGAACCTGGTCTTAATATAATCGTACCAATTATTCAGAGAGTAGCTTACAAACACACCCTAAAGGAGCAAGCGGTTGATGTTCACGCACAAACAGCGATATCAAATGACAATGTTACTCTCCTTATAGACGGCGTATTATACGTCAAAATTATTGACGCTGTTGCAGCTTCATACGGTGTCGAAAATCCATATTATGCAATCACTCAGCTAGCTCAAACCACTATGCGTTCTGAAATAGGAAAATTAAAACTAGACAGAACTTTTGAAGAAAGAGAAACATTAAATCATGCTATTGTCTCTTCAATTAACCAGGCCGCTACAAACTGGGGAATCCAATGCATGCGTTATGAAATAAAAGATATTCAGCCACCTACTACTATCCTAGAGGCTATGGAACTGGAAGTAGCCGCAGAAAGACAAAAACGCGCAAGAATAATGGAATCAGAGGGGCATAGACAAGCTCAAATAAACGTTTCTGAAGGTGAAAAAGCTCAGGTTGTCCTTAAGTCAGAAGCCGCTTATACCGACCAAGTAAATAGAGCAAAAGGTGAAGGGGAAGCGATATTATTTGTAGCCGAGGCGACCGCTAAAGGGATTAGCATAGTTGCTAGCGCAATAAAACAAGACGGAGGCGCAGACGCCGTATCGCTGAAAGTTGCCCATCAATACATAGAAGCATTTAGTAAGTTAGCTAAAGATTCAAACACAATTCTGCTACCAGCCGATTTAGGGTCTCCAAGCAGCGTAATAGCCCAAGCTATGACTATATTTAACAATGTAAAAACATCTACCGGTAAAAAGTAATCCTAACCGCTTATAGTCTACTGGGCTTGGATCCGGTATCTCATGAAACAAAGAAGATACCGGGTCAAGCCCGGTATGACTGTAACCGGTATAACCGTGTAATATACATGTGACCTTTACCACTTATGCTTAAGAGTTGTTTAGCTGGTTAAATATTCGAAATTTTATATACAAAACCATTTACATATATTTATAATATGAATTATGATTTATATAGTAAATTAAGCATTCAAACCCAACAAAACTAAATTATTATTCATGAAAGAAATTGTACTAACTGTTCCAGATAACACAAAAGAATTTATTCAGTCGTCAATAAGATGGCATCAAATGATTTCCTCTTTTAAGGAGGATACACCTAATAACGAAATACATGTATTGCTAAAGGAAGAACATTCTCACGCCACTGTGCAGGACTTATATTCAGGCGTTAATTTATATGGACTTAACGAACAAGTTGTACTTTCTCCTAAAGGGCTTGCGCATATAGCACAATCTGCAGCATCACAAGAATCGGTGTTTAATTATGTTATGTCTATACAAAACAACCTTATACAAGAGTCTGTTCTTGAAGTGTTTAATGATGAAGGCATAAAGTCTAATTTTGATTTTTGGTTCGATACCCTACCAACAGCTAGATCTTTAGAACTTATGATCGCAATGGGCTCCAATCCGTCCTCGGCACTTAGCCATATTATGAGTTATTATAATATCGAACGCGATAAAGAATGTACCGATTTAATTCAGATTGCTCTTAAAAATGGAACAAACGCCTTACTCCCAAATCTTTATAGCATTCCAAGTTTTTTGCCAACTACTGCAATTGATTTACTTATAGAGAATGGACTTACGCTTGCAAGTGTTTTCAGGGCGTCAACCGAGAGCAGCACCCCTGCAGGTCAATTACGTCTGCTAAAAATTGTACAAAAACATGGTTTTAGTATAAAAGACTTTGACGATAATTATTTTCCTTCACTTAATAATTTTACCGCCGATTTTATAGATCTACTTATTGGTAATAATATTGTACCCGTACAAAATATCTTGCAAAAAATTATTCAATTAACCCCAAATGAATATAGCCAAGAAAAAGGGGAATCTATCAAGAGCCAGAGTTTAATAGACAAGCAAGAGCTACTTATCAGACATATAGTGTCAAAAGGAGCTGAGCTTCAAAAAATCCCTTTTTGTACGCCCGAGTTTGTACAAAATCATTTACAACTAATTATAGATTTGTGCGGTGATTTGAACTCTTTTCCTTTGAATCTTGAATCTCTTACAAAAGTACAAATAGAACTACTCGTAGAGAAAGGTTTAAACCCAAATACTTTAGCAAAAACTATATATGATCTTGCACTACCAAAACATAACCATCAAACAAACACTTATGAAACAGCTACAATAAATATTTATTTAGAAAAATTAGTTGCAATAGCAGTTAGTTACGACTTAGAACTCAACGATTACTTCATAGAACAGCTATCAAAGAAAAGTTACTATACCCCTCCTTCCGGAAAAATGTTACCTATAGCCCCTAGTATCGAAATTTTAAAATTACTCAATAAATCAAAATTAATTAATGCTGATATTATATCCCAATATGCCATTGAATATAATGATCTAGATTTGCTAAAAGAAGCTATCAAGGAAGGTGCATCAATAGATAATGCTACTGAACTGCTAAATGAGTTGATCTCAGGTGGCAACCTTAAGTTTGCTGAGTATTTCGTTACGGCATTAGGTATCAGTACTATTGACCCTAGAGCTTATATAACTGGTGTATTAAGCTTTAATGTAAAAATTTCACAGGATATGATCACAAAATTTGCACAATTTTTTGACAGAGTAGCTTGTATGGAATTAATGCGAGCAGCAGGAGCATCTATAAGTAATATTACAATTGTATCGGATATATATGATTTATATTGCGCATACGGAAAAAATAGCTCGGACTTATCCCCATTCGCAAGAGAGGTATTAAATCCTGATATCGAACTCACAGCAAAGCAACTACATGGTCAAGATTTTACAAATAAATGGGGTTACTCCGCATTACAACTTGCTATACTCGCAAAAAAACTAACATTAGCAGATGAACTAATCGACGCTGGACATGACATCTATCAAGCAAATAATAACAAAACTTCAACAATTGATTTATTCAATATAATTACCAGCTTTAATTCAGAAGAACCAACTAAAGAATCCGAACAATTAGCTAATAAAATCGCGTCTCAATTGAAAGATATCGATATTGTTGACAAAGAAAACGGAGAAAGTTTAGCGGATTTGCTAATTTCTACTGGTTCCTCTGTTGCTGAACGCATTATTGAATTGTCAAACGATCCTTTATTTGCTTTATATAAGGAGAGCGTAGATTTAAATAACTTATTTAAAGATAATTTAACTCACATTGCAATCAGTAACGGAAATGATTTTTGGTCAACTGGCGCTTGGTCGGTAGCTAGACTGCTCATGCAAAATTATCCAAACGTTGTATTTCATCTTATTACACTTGAGATGGTAGACAAGGCCGGAGTGGATTTCCTTGATCAATTCGACGCATTTATTAACCCTGGTGCAGGCGATAGCTATCCTGGTCACAAAACTTTTAAACTTGAAGATTGCCCACTAATACATCCTATCGAGAAACTATACCAGATTGTTTTAACAAAGGCCGCAGACAAAGCAGCTCCGTATGTTGGTATGTGCGCTGGTGCACAACACCTAGTATTAAACTATAAAGGCACATTAGCACCGTTAAAAGGCTATGACCATGGCCAACACACTATCACCTATCTTAAAGGAACTCTTCCTTACTACATGGTCCTGACTAAAGAACAACAATCACAAATGCTAAAGACAGGAGTGTTTCCTGAAATTACATTTAAAAGCGACACGGCGCACCATTATGCAGCAGTTAGCGGTAATTTAGGCAAGTTAACCCTAGGAGCTATATCTGAGAGCGGCGTCCCCATGTCATATTCTTCATCTATTCATTTTGCTACTCAGTTTCATCCTGAACATTTTTATTGTAGAAAAGACGAAAGCTCTATAAATCAAAAAGCGTGGCTGAATAACTTTGTTGAACTGGCAATTATGAATCACAATGGCGAAGATATCCTGGGACATATGAAGTCTATACAAGATCAGATGCAGAGCTTATTAGGTCAAGTTGCTGATGAATCTACAATTGATGTCTAGCAAAATAGTGTAAATATTAGGGTATAAAAAATATTTTATACCCTATGCATGAATTAGACGGCTTAACAAAGCCAAAAGATATCTTCTAAGTAATAAATTTATTTAATTTTCTCAACTCACAAATTTGTAGATAATCTAAAAACACCTATAGCATAGCCCGAAGTCCTTCTCGAAATGTTGGATATTTCAATTTAATATGAAGCTTGTCTTTAATTTTAGAATTACTAATCCTCTTATTATCATTGTAAAATTCTTTTGCCATCTCTGATAACTTGGCTTCTTTTATATCTATAATTGGAGGTGGAATAACTCCAAGCAGCTCGGCAGCAAAATTATTAACTTCAAAAGTTGGGCATGGTTCATCATCAGCAACGTTATATATTTCTTTTATACTCTCAAGCATAGCTGCAGCCACAATTATTCTTGCTATATCCTCTACATAAATTCTAGAAAAAACTTGCCCCTCTTTAAAAATCGACCTAGCTTGACCGGCTCGTACTTGATCAAGGGCATTTCTTTCTGGTCCGTAAATCCCTGCCAATCTAAAAATATTCACATTAGTTTTATATTTTTTACCAAACTCTAACCACTCCGTTTCAGCCCTTACCCTTTGCTTTGCACGTTTACTTGATGGTAGCAAAATAGATTCTTCATTAACGAAAGCGCCATCATGATTACCATACACAGCTGTAGAAGATAAATAACCAATCCATTTCAAATTTTTTGCTAAAGATAAAATATCCGAAAAATCCGCAAGGACGACATCTCCGTTCTCATCTGGTGGTATCGAAACTAAAATATGGGTAGCAGTTTTAATTTCGTTTGTTATCTGCTCTCTATCATATGGAATAATAGCTGCGTTTGTATGGTGAGACTTACTTGAAGTGCCTACAACTCGCCACCCATTTTGGCTGATTAAGTTTGCCACGTGCGATCCAGTATAACCGTAACCCAAAATCAAAAATGTATTTTTCATAAAAATCACTAAATAAAATATCCCGAAATAAAATCGACAGTTGAAGATAATTATATTACAATATCGCTGATTATATAAAACTATTGAGCAAAAACCTGTGAGTATTTTTAAAGCACTAATTCTAATTTTCATATTACTTTTATCTTTACCTATGAAAGCTGATCATCAATATAATCTTATAGAGAGAGATGGCCATAAAATTCATGTAGTGATTATTGATCCAAAAGAATATAAAGCTTCATTAGTCGTTGCTCATGATCAAGTTTTTGGCCGCGAAAGAGTAGGAGAAATTGCTAAACGCGAAAATGCACAAATTGCGATTAATGCCGGTTTTTTTGAAATTGGTGACAATCAAGACGGACGACCAACTGGAACCCTAGTCAGCAATGGCGAGGTTTATGGAATGCGAGTAACTGAGCATGCGTGCTTAGTAAAAAACGTTGATAAGTTTTCTGTTGAGATCGTCACCCCATCTCTTGAAGTGTCTATTGCAAAAAAAATTATAAAGCCCAATAAGTTTAACAGGTTTGCTAAAGGCAAAGATGTGTTTTATTTCAATCGTAACTGGGGACCAAGTACCTTAAGTTCTTACAGTGACAGAAAAGAGGTAATTATTAATCGTGAATTTAAAGTTCATGAATTATCTATGCATGGAAATAGCAAAATTCCTGAGGGAGGGTATGTCCTTTCGTTTCCAACTGTTTATGATTTGAGTGAAATAAAAGTTGGACAAAAGGTTCAATTTACATGGACACCAAATCATTTTGCTAAATCAGATAATTTTTCCGTTATGGGTCTACCATCTTTAATTATTAACGGTAAAACACGAGAAAATCTTTCAAACGAAGAAAAACATGCCAGGACAGCATTCGGCATAAAAGAAGATGGAAATATAGTAATTGTTCTTGCTGAACATGTTTATAGAAAAGAGGCTTCAAGCGTTACCTTCAGTGAAGTAAAAAAAATAATGGATAAAAAAAACATTTCTATAGTTGATATGAAAGTAGCCGATATGAAAAAAATCATTTTTGATGATTTAAATACCGATAGCAAATCAGTTGGCCTTACAATGCTTGAATTAGCAAATTTTATGAAGGAAATGGGATGTTACGAGGCTATTAACCTTGATGGTGGGGGATCTTCAACCATGTATGTCGATGGAAAATATATAAATGAATCTTTTGGCGACAAGGACGAAGCTGAAGGACAGAAATTAGTCCGACCTATTTCAGATGCAATAGTGTTTAAACGACGCTAATATACTTAATCTCTCAAATTTTGTTCTATGAGTTTGTTTTAGTTCTCGATACAATACGTTCCGACACATATCCCAGGCTTGAAACTGGATCTACTCATGCCTTACTCGATACCGGATCAAGTCCGGTATGACGACTTCTTTTTTCGTTTAGTATGACACAATTCTGTTCAGGATAATTTTCTGGCAGCCCCTTAATTCAACCTAATTTTTGCCTAACTATTTACCTCATCATATCAAACTCATGTTACATAATAACAAATCAACCTTATCGTAATTTTTGTTCCTCTTAGGGACTTATAGTTCAGAAATACCATACCAATTTACAAATTATATTAAATTACAATTAAAATGTTAATATTATATTTAGATAATGTTAACATTTTAATTGCTACATTAGGGAATTAGTAAAATAAGGTAGGTAGTTATGAGAATCAAAATGATAATTCTAGGCGTTGTTTTTACATGCTTTATATCGTTGTTAATAAATACTGAGCTGATTAAACTTGAATTAAATAAAGTGTATTTTAGCGCCACGTGTCCTGTTCCCAGACAAGGTGGTAACCCCATTTTTTATGCGCAGTTTTATGAAGATTATATACTCTCTATAGCTTTATCTAATATAAAAAATGGCCATTACGTTGACGTTGGGGCAAACAGCCCTAATCACGATTCTGTAACAAAACATTTTTATCTTCAGGGGTGGACGGGAATTAATATTGAACCTATCAAGAAGTTATATGATGAATATCTTACACAACGACCAAATGATATAAATATTAACAAAGGTGTATCTAATACTGAAGGAGAAATCGATTTTTATGTTTTATCATCAGATTTGATGTCTTCAGGAAACCTTGACTTTGTTAACAAAGCAAAGGAAAAGGGATATGATTACAAAAAGGAAACTATGAAAGTTACTACTTTAAATAATATATTGACAGCACATCCAGTAACCCCGATTACATTTATGAAGATAGATGTAGAGGGTATGGAAAAAGAAACTCTTGAAGGATTAGACTTGTCAAAATACCGCCCAACTGTTTTTATTATTGAGTCCATACGACCATTTTCTCATATAAAAGTACATAATGAATGGGAACCAATTTTATTAAAAAATAATTATACTTTTGTGTTATTTGATAGCCTAAATAGGTATTATGTAGCAAATGAGCACTTGGACGAATTATCAGGAAATTTTGACAAAGCCGCTAAATGTTATTCTTTAGCAAACGAAGTGCATCCAGAATATAAAATTGAGAATGTATTTAAACATGAAGTAGATTATTAATTGTATCTAATTCTAACTTAGTTTTTAATAAGAATAGAATTATTAAAATAGTAATTAGATAAACTTGCGTTGACTAATCTTAGTTAAACATATAGAAATATTTGCAACAGACCCTCTTTACAGCAATAAGAAACTCTATTATTATCAACTCATTGTTTATGATTACTAATTAATTTGATAAGAATTTCTATACAATTATAAGTAAGCAAGAGTATTATAGCATTAAATTTAAAGTGTTATAAAAATTACCAGGTTTGCTCCTGAAAATTATTAATTTACAAGAGACATTATTAAAATGAAAATTTTTTATATATTATTAACATTTATTTTATTTAGTAATGCCTGTGCTAAAGAAAACAATGATTTGAAACGCTTAGAGAACATAATTCAATCTCAACCTCAAAATGAAGTACTTAATTTACCAAAGCATGATTTTCGCACTGCAAATCTAGATATGGAAAATTTATTATCTTTTAAAGGATCAAATTTTGAGAAAGCGAATTTTTCAGGAACGCTTCAAAAACCTAAAGTTATTACCAATATTGACTTTACTAACTGTAATTTAAATGAAGCTGATTTTTCATATACTATAATCACTAAATGCAAATTTAATAATTCTCAACTTAATAAAGCGAATTTCGATGGAGCAGTTATAAAATTCACTTCGTTTCACAGTGCATTTTTAACTGAGTCTAATTTTAGTAGTACTAACCAAGAATCTGTTGGATTTGATAGCGCAAATTTACAATGCTCTGTATGGGATAATGCAAATATATTTCGTTTAAGCTTCACTCGTAGTGATGAGAGAGGGCTGGTCAAGAACAATATAAAAGAAAAGCATTGCTCGCATGAAGATGCCGTTGGGACTAAACTACTTGAATCTTTTAAGTGCCCCAGCACTAAATAATACAAACAAACTTTCATTTAAAGTAGGTTTCACTTTTATAGCAACAACTTCCTAATCTCTAATAGTATTTTTTGATCGTTTAAAATTAAAGTAACGCCTAAAAACGGATATCAATAAATATGTATATGTTCCTACTTTTTTTTACTTAACTTGGAGTAGGGCAGCTAGTAATGCTGCTCTACAAAGTTATTCATTTTAAATACTTCTTAAATTTTTGTTAAAGTTTCGTATATATTAACGATCTTGTTGATTATTGTTATTAACATGTTATATTAGCCAAACATTTCTATAATTTAAAGAAGAGGTAAAATTAATGAGTAAAGATGAAAGACATGAGGAAGAATTACCAGAAGCAAAGTTAGTTTTAGGTAATGAGCTACTAGGAGGAGGAAAGCCGCGATTGTTAACGATGATATCAGCAACATCATCAGCAGAGCAGTATTTTAAAGATCTAGCTAAAAATAGAATAAGTATGGATGATTACTTGTTAAGAGGCTCCTGGAAGAATGCCTTGTTAAGCATAAAAAAGCCGCCTATGACATATAAATATCTTAAAGAAACTATTGATAGTTGTGATGAATATGAGAAAATAGCTCTTATTCCCAAGTTTTTCGAACAACCGATCGATGTATTACAACCTATTTTAAAAGAGGATTTCGTTAAATTATTTAATGATATTTTTAACGAAAATAAAATTATATTTTTAAATAAAGTCCTTTCTCTCCCTGATGAGATTTTACTAACTACCTTTATTAATAACTCTAATACTGAATTTAGCGCAAACTTAGATGCTGTAGCACATGGGACGTGCGGTGCACCTTATGGTGGTCCACTCTTCCAAAGATTCTCTAGTCTATTAGGCAAACTTGATGAATGTTCCGGCGGTGTTATTTCAGCAATACTTGCGACGAAGCATAGACCGGCTGAATTTGATCATAGAGAATTAATGTCAGGTCCATTAACTGTTAATGGAGAAGCAGACAATGAATTCGTAAAACCTACAGATCCAGATAATGATGTTACGAATCTTGGTGGAGAGAACCCTGATCAGGATAATTAATTACATAAGCTATAGAAGAATATTGTCATTGCGACGTGGCTATCCAGCTTTTATTACAAAACTGCTACACTCCGGAGTTTTATTTTTTCTGGATGCCACGTCACGCCATGACGTTTAGAACACCTAATTAAACAGCAAAGGAACTGCTACAGCTGCATTTAGCTGAAGCATTGGGGTTGGGGGAGATTGAAATAGGTGCTACCTAGCTCCTGGATAAATTCTACGCTGCAATTATTTAAGATATTGAGGTGATGGTGTATAGATAATTACCTTCGCGCCATCTTGCTCTATCATCTCATCATCTTCATTGATGGTGTCAACTAAATCATATTTATACATAAATCCAGAGCAGACGCTCCATCCACAGCGACTCTGAGCGCTATTTTTCCCGTATTATCTTTTTTAATTAATTCTGAGACTCTTTTAAATGCGTCATCAGTAACTTTTAGATTAATTTAAATTCCCCTAGATTGCTTTGCGGTTTCACCCACCTTGAGAAGCTATTTAGAAAGATCTTAATATGCTCATATATCAACCAAATATGAAATTTTAAACCTTTTTGTGAGTCATGAGGGGGAGAGCATTATCGCAATCACATGACTGGCCATATACTATAAAAATCAATTGTCAGTCCAGAAAGATTATCTGCACTGCCCTAAACTAATATTGACCTAGCGCCATCCGTCTTCAATCCAAGGGGTTGGGCGTATATATTTCCAGATGCTCCCAAAAAAACCACCCTTAATAGCATCTTCTGGCTTAGGATTGCCATGAAATACTACTATTTTGACCCCAACCGGTCTTACGGGAGTTTTAAAGTATCGAACTATATAGCCAGGCATGCAATGCCTCTTGAAACTTTTACACCAACTATCTGGCCAGTAATCAATGTCGCCAATCTTTTTTGAGAGATAGATCTGTTCATTACTATAGTTGCTTGTTACTTCTGCAATATTATTATTGTAGTAATCAAGCACATTTGTATGCTGGCCAATGGTAAAACAATAGACGGATGAATTTCCTACACCCTGCCCTTTTTGAGTCCAGTTTTCAATAATAGTAAATTTATCAGAATATGAAAAAAAACAATCAATGTCGTCCAGTATAACTATATCAAGGTCAAGAAAAAGAGATTTTCCTTCTAGATCACCAATTTTCTCTGAAAACATGCCAAGCTTTCTCCAAGGCGAAATATCCTTTTCCTTGGGGACAATAATAGATGGCATATCAAAACACTCTATTTCTTTGCCAATACCATCTTTATCATCTGTTAAACAAACGAATCTATAGGGAATTTTCAAATGTCGCTTAACCATAGAATGTAAAACATTCACATCCTTAGCACTATACTTTGTGCCCCATTTCATGCAAATTACATTGACTGGTTTTTGCGCCATAAACTAAAAATATCGTGATTGATTTAAATCTAAGTGGTGCGCCCTAGAGGATTCGAACCTCTGACCTACGGATTAGAAATCCGTTGCTCTATCCAGCTGAGCTAAGGGCGCGCGGCAGGCTTTATTCAAAGCAAGTCGTTTATAGCAGCGAACAAATAATTTTTCAAGTCAAAATTAGATAGCTACCTGGCATTGTTAATTACAACCATTCTTATTTTGGTTTTATTAATAAATAAAACACATCTAAACCTATTTAGCTTAACAGTGATTTTGGCTATATTATTCTTCGACTTCATCTTCGTTTTAGCAAAAATTTTATCTTTTATGTGGATATGGTTTCATCAAAAAATAAAATAATAATAGAGAATAATAAAAAGAATAATGAAATACATACATATGTCAAGTAATGTTACTCTTATGTATTTTTTAGAATTAAAGGATTTATGATAATTACCTATTTAAATCAAAACAATAAAATTGAAAGAAGTACAGAAGTTATTCTTGACCCTTCTACTTTATGGATTGATTTAGTCAATATGTCTAGAGAGGAAGAAAAATTAATTGAAAACTTTTTAGGAATTGATATTCCTAGTAAAGAAGAAATGGAACAAATTGAAGTCTCTAGGAGGCTATATGTAGAAAATGATGCTACTTACTTTATTATGTCATTAATTAATCATAATATCACATCCATTATTAATCACTCTGTTACATTTATTTTATTTAATAATGTATTAATTACAGTAAGATATAATGAGGAATTAAAATCTTTTAATTCCTTTGGTCAGAAACTTGTAAAAAACCAAAATAACTATATTGAGGCCAAAGAAATATTTTTGGAATTATTAACCGTTATCATTGAAATATTAGCTGATATTCTACAAGATGTAAGACAGAATATTGACAAATTAAATAGAGAGATTTTCTTAACAGATACATCTGCTGAAGAAAAAACTAATTATGCTGAAGTACTAAAAAAAATTGGTCAACAAGGAAACTTTCTTTCTAAAACCGAAGAAAGTATTTTATCTATTAACAGGGTTATTAATTACTCTCAACAATCAAATAAATTTGCAAAAAACGAACCTCAGATTTTAAGGTTAGCTACTATGCTTGCGGATTTAAATTCAATTGCTGAACATGCAAATTTTCTATCTGGTTCGATCACTTTTTTATTAGAAGCCTTACTGGGAATAATACAGCTGGAACAAAGTAATATAGTAAAGCTGGTTTCCATAGTATCTCTAATATTTTTACCTCCAACTTTAATAGCTAGTATTTATGGAATGAATTTTGAAATAATGCCAGAATTAAAACAATGGTTAGGTTACCCCATTACATTACTAATAATGTTAATCTCAGGTTGGTTGCCTTATAAAATATGTAAAAAGAAAAAGTGGTTATAGACCTGATTCTTGTTCTATAAACGCTAGTTTTATTACTTCAAAGCGACCCCTCAGGATTTTGTTAGGTTGATACTACCTCTGATATAGCCAATTTTAAAAGCTTTCTTATTTAACCTGAATATGAATAAGGAATAGTTAGTATGGTTTTATACTGAAGGTCGCTGTACGCACAGAGATCATGAATTTACCTCAGGATCTCATTAGATAGGAGAAGATTACTTGGTCGAAGAGACAAGCAAAACCAACTGAGTTCAGCATGACAATAGACAAGAAGATACCGGATCAAGCCCGGTATGACTATATTTCTTGCCGGGCATAACTAAATCTAATATTTATCCTATACATAGCTGGGGTTATTTACATCTATATGTATTTAACAATAATCAGCTACCAACCCGTATCAACAATCGTAATTTAGCGAGAAGGAGAGTCTCCACTTTTCTGCCTTTTTGCCACTATATTCTGAGTTTGCTCGCCAAGACGTTCTCCTTTAGTTTTACTGCCAACTTCTTGACCAATACCCTTTGCTTGCTTAGTAACTTCGTGAGTCATTTTAACCATACCAGATTCAACTTTGTTTAGTTTTTCCTGGTTATCTAAACTCATACTTTGTCTACAAGATTTTGCAATACCATCAAGGCCAAGCGAGGTACATACTTTTCCAATAGAGTTTAATAACTTATCTTTTAATGATTTCAAATTCGGTGCATCAACTTTGCCTTTATCATTAAATTGCAACGATTTATCCATATCTTGTTTAAATTTTGATGGGCCATCAGAAATAACTTTACGAGTTTCATAAATTGGTTCTTCTACCATTTTAGGTTTCTTTCCAGATACAAAATTCCCTATCTGATTGATCACCCCTCTATCTTCCACTTTTTCTGGAACCATCTTTGTTCCTGTTTTAACTCTTTCTGTAGTTTGTACTTTTTGTGGCTTCAAATAATCGTCCATTTCCTCTTTGGTCATTACATTATCGGAAACCATCTTTTCCATTATTCCTTTAAATGTCTTTTCAACTTCCTCTTTACTAATACCCTGACCATCTTTATGTCTATCAATCAAAGAATCAATTGCTGGTACGATTGTTTCTTGGGCGTACATTTTAGCATTAAGATCTTTGGCTCCCTCTACTAGACCACCTAATCCTGAAGGTCTTTCTGATTGAACTTTCTCTACCTCCGGCTCAGCTCCTTTAGCAAGTCTTTCCTGTTGCTCTCTTAGTTTTTTTGCGTTCTCAGCGAATGTTTTAGCCATAAATTACCTTAATTTATTATGTTAATAACTAAAGAGATCTTTTAATTGAAACTCTAGAGATAATTTCATTTTATACTATTCTAATACGCATTGGAGTTTTACTTGACAATTCTTTGCAGAAATTTAGGAACTGACTCACTGAATCAACAATATCATCATTTTTCGAATTGGGGAATGTGGTTAATTCTTTAATTAATTCGCGATTAAACGAAGATTTACTTGGCAAAAATACTTTGCCAGCCTGAAAAAGTGGTACAACTGATGCAAATCTAGTTATTTTATCAAGCTTAGGTTTGCTAGGTTTGATGTTAAAATATCCAGCCATAGATAGATCTTGAATTAATGACTGTCCACTGGCTTTATCCTCGATAATTATATGTCTTGGCTTGTATTTTTGCGCTTGTTTTTCAATTTCATTTTTAAGGGTTGGATAACTCATTTTTTTCCGTACCATAGAAACAAGATAGAATTTTCCAGATAATACACCCCAACAAGTTCCAACGCTGTAATCAGATTTTTCTGAAACCTTGATTGCCGTATCCCAACTTAGTACAAAATATTCAAAATTTTGAGTCAAATCTTCATAATACAAAATATCTTCTAATGATAACAAATTAATACCAGACGACAATGGATCTTGCAGAAATTGTGCTGCAAAATTTCTTACGCCCACCTCTTGTTCAATGTTGTTTAAGAATGCCAGTTGATCTCTCTCTTGATTAAGTACCTGGCCTTTTTTATACTCATAGCTATTTAAACCAATATTATAAATCTTATCCTCAGAAGCAATTGCTGGTATTTTGAGAAGCTCCCATCCCCCGCTTGAGATTAAATGGGCTGACAAATCATCTTCATGCAGACGCTGCATGACTAAAACTATAGCACCCTTACTTTTATCATTTAGCCTCGTTACAAAAGTTTGTTCAAACCATTCAATAACCCTATTTCTGGCTTTAAACGAGTTAATTTGCGTGGGATTATGTGGATCATCGATGATTAAAAAATCTCCTCCTTCACCAGTTGCTGAGCCACCTACGCTCGTTGCAAATCTAAAACCATTTTCAGATGTGAGAAATTTACTCTTTTGATTATGTTTTCTGCTAAGTTTCGTCGCTGGAAATAACTGTCCGTACCAATCTGAAGAAACAACTAGTCTACTGTCAAGAGAATGTTTAACGCTAAGAACTGATGAGTAGCTTGCTGCCATAATACGTACTGCTGGATTATGGCCCAATAACCAAGTTGGCCAAGCAACACTAACGCAAACAGATTTTAGTGCTCTTGGCGGCATATTGATAATTAACCTTTTGATTTCAGACGACCTAACTCTTTCAAGGTAATCTGAAATCAAGTCAATATGCCAATTTGCCTGATACACTGCACCAGGATTAATAGTTTGAAATACTTTGCTGATATAACTACTAAAATCCTGGCGCAACACTGCTTCAAGAAGCTTTTTATTACACGTCATTTTGTACCTTTTTTATTTCAAACTGCATACGGTCATACAGGACTTGATATGTGACATCCTAAATCCTTTCGTAAGTCATACCGGGCTTGATCCGGTATCTTCTTTTGTTGATTGAGATCCTGAATCAAGTTCAGGATGACGAGTTTATGCCTTTGATCCCGACGAGTCAAAGGCCTGCGAACCAGATCAAGTTCGTGATGACGGTTTGCGTTCAGGATGACTTTCTGGCCAACACTTAATTCACCCTAATATGACTTCTTATACCAAATCTCAAATTAAAGGAGACAAATGAATTTTAGGACGAGCTTGCGCAGCCTATAACTTATAGGTGAGCACAAGGGAGATCCGCAAAATTCTTTGGATCATTTAATCTGGGATTTGGTATTATATCTATGTATGAATCGTTCGATGATGTCCTTATCTTCTTGAGTCATATCAACATTGTTATTCATCGTTTCATTTTTGCTTAATTTATTTAATTGAGTTATAAGATGCACAAGCTTATTAAGAGTATCTGTAATATTCTTTTTAACATTAACCGCACTCTTAGATTTGCTAACCTTGAGCTCGTCTAACTCTTCTTCTAACATCAAGACTAGTTTAGCGATAAAACTATATAATTTATTTATCGTAGCTTTCATTACGCTCTCCACTTAGATTTGCTGCAAATTTATCCATTCCTTTAATTGGAGTTAAGCCTACAATTGCTCTTTTTTCGTTAATTGTCATAAAATCTGCACTTGCAATTTTTGCCCATACATTTTCTCTACGCTCTGTAAGTACAGAAATAGACTCTTTGTCAAAATCGATAATCAAATCCTCTTTATACCAATACGATAACCAACTACTTAGTGCATCAGCATATTTATCAAGCAATGGAATGATATTTTCTTCCCAAAGTGCCAACCTTGCTTCCTGCATATTACTGTAAGTATTATCACCGTTAATTCCGAGTAATTGTGGAGGCACATTGAATGCTATGGCTATGTCTCTTGCACTTGAGTCCTTTAATTCAAGAAATTTCTCAAATCGCTCAGCGTTACTTGTTTCTTGCCATTTAAGTCCACCTTCTAGAATTAGAGGCTTTCCAGAATTAGAGGCGCCACTAAAATTATCGTAAAATTGTTGCTGCAATCTTTCAAATTGTTCATCTGATAAATAACCATTACCATCCTGAAATACCAAAGCACCACTTGGTCTGATTGCATTTTTTAACAATGATTTATTCCAGTCCATAATTTTTGCATGCAAATTTATTGCTTTTGCAGCTGCTGCCAAAGATGATAAACCTTTGCGTTGATCAGTAGGATTATAATTTTTAAGATGTAGCACACGACTTTTCCTAGTAACCGGATCAATTCCAAAGGATTGTTTTTTATCCCCATTGCCATAGGCATAAGAAACGAGTTGATCATTAGAAAGAGTTTGCTCAACTAATGATGGATGAAGATTATATAAAAAATGCGGGATGGTATTATTTTTGAATGACACTAACAAATAACTATCTCCGTAAAGTAGCAAACTAGATAAACTTTCCGTAAAAAAATCGGCTCCTGATTTATCAGGACTTGGATATTTAAGTAAATTTAAGATAGGATGATTTTTAAGCAACTCCTTTGAACCATTATTGTTCCTAAATATTTGCCATGGTATATGGCTTGCTGAGGTTGCAATCAAATTGACGCACCTGTGTACAATTGCATTATTTTTATAGGAATCAACTCCAACTCTTTCATCTTGAGAATAATTGAAAAATGGTAAGTCTAAGTAACTAGTGGATTTCTTGCTTTGCTTACCAGAGATTTTTTTAAAATAAGATTTAATCATTCTTAGCTCCTTTGAAGGTTTGTTAACAACAAGATTGCTTTATAACACTCAAGATCGGTCACGCTAAGCATTGATGCAATAAATAACTTTCCAATTAACAAATTTTGCAATAGAATATAAAAATAAAACATTGACGAGAATACATAAATGTCTGGGCAATTAATTGAACTTATTATTTTTGCTGGAATAGCTTTTTTTGTTATAAACAAACTGATCGCAACACTAGGCACTACTTCGGATGATGACCCAACAAAACGACCTTCGTTTTTTGGAGAAAAAACATCCATGAAAGATGTTACGACCTCTTCAACAACCATTACAAATAAAGAATCCTCAATAAAGGCTAGTATTCTAAAACCGACATTTGCTACTCGAAAAAACAAAATTGACCTTCGGGGCTTAGTAGTTCCTGAAAACGATATTGATGTTAAAGAGGGTCTGGTGGATGTAATGAATCGCGTTCCTTCATTTAATATTCATAATTTTCTTAAAGGAGCAAAAGCAGCATTTAGGATGATTATTGATGCTGCTTACAAAAATAACGAGAAAGAACTAGAGCAACTGGTTGATAAGCGCTATATACAACATTTTAAAGGCCTATCAACGGGTTATGGCGAGTATATAAGCCAAAATGATCCTGAGCTACAAATCTCAGAAATCTATATGTTTGGCAATAACATCTTTATCAAAATTTTATTTGTTGGAAAAAATATTACTAATAAAATCAAAGATTTACATGAAGAATGGACATTCACAAGGAGTACGATTAGCTCCGGTAACGAGTGGTATCTGACGAACATAGACAGACCACAGTGATCGATCCTGCTTTCAACTAAAACTATTAGTCTCCTGAACTGATTAGGCTTCGTATGTCCTTCAGCCTAGGATCTAAGACATCATAAGGAGTTGTCATCCGGACCCCGGCATCTTATTCCGTTCCCGGAGATACCTGGTCAAGCCTGGCATGACGGCGAAAAGGATGTTACAGGTCACGGGCCCACGGGCCGTGTATGACAATTTGCTTCTAATATAACGGTGATTCCACCAGGAGGATAGCCGGTATTAGCAAAACAACCTTTTCTAACACAAATTAAACATGAAATACCCACTAATTGTAATTATAAAATTTTACCAATATTTTATCTCTCCTTGGCTTGGAAAAAATTGTAAATATTCACCTACTTGTTCGGCATATTGTCTAGAAGCTATCAATAGCTATGGCGCTATCAAGGGAATTTTTTTTAGTATAAAACGTATAATTCGGTGCAACCCATTTACAAGCGGTGGCTACGACCCACTACCTAATCACAAATCTAAATGATATAGTAAATCACCTTGAATTAGGGGGTAAAGAACCTCATAATTCAAGGAATAGTTAGGCATAGATCGGTTATACTGAACTTGGTTTTTTATTTCTAACACTAGTGATATAATACCAAAAGAAATAAAAAAATAGGCCAAATCTTGCAAGGTACGGAACTTATAAAATCTTATATAGCTAATACTCCTGAATTACCGGGAGTATATAGGATTTTTGATTCTGACAAAAACACCATTTATATAGGCAAAGCGAAGAACCTAAAAAATAGATTAAGCCAATATACCCTTGAGCTGAAAGGTAAGAATAAGATCATGGTTTCTCTAGCCTGTTATGTTGAGTACAGCATTACTGAATCTGAATCTGCAGCTCTGCTTCTTGAAGGGCAATTAATCAAAAAATTTAAACCTAAATTCAATATCTTACTAAAAGATGACAAATCTTTTCCATATATTAAACTCCGGCTTGATCATGAATATCCTCAACTGTTAAAATTTCGAGGAAAAAATCTTACCGACGGTAAATTTTTTGGTCCATTTGCCTCTCCAGCGCATGTGGATACAACAATATTAGAGCTACAAAAAATTTTTAGACTTAGGTCTTGCTCCGATAATTATTTTGCAACTCGAACCAGGCCCTGTTTGCAATATCAAATTCAACGGTGCTACGCACCTTGTGTTAATAAAATATCAAAACCAGACTACGATGATTTGGTCAGAGAAGTACAAGCTTTTCTTACCGGTAAAAATCATGCCCTTCAAACCATGCTATCAAATAAAATGGAACAATTCAGCAATGAGCTAAATTATGAAAAAGCTGCAGAAATTCGTGATCGAATAAAAGCCATAAGTTATGTTCAACTTAAATCTCAAAACTCACATGATCTGAATGATGCAGACGTTATAGCACTTGCCTCAAAAAACGGTGTGTTCTGTATCCAAATATTTCTTTACAGATCTCATCAACCTTGTGGCAATCAAGCTTATTTTCCTTCTCATACAGATAATGAAATATCTAATGAAGAGGTTTTAGGAAGTTTTTTAATACAGTTATATCAAACTAAAATTCCGCCAAAAGATATACTAATTAGTCATGAACTCGAAGATAAAATCATTTATGTTGATGCACTTAAACAACTTCACCATGTGGACATAAAAATCTCTAACCCAAAGCGTGGGGCAAAAAGTAAAATCATGGAAAATGCTCTGTATAATGCTGAGCTTTCATTACAGAAACATTTACTCATGGGAGCTAAAAATCATACTGCACTTGTCGACATACAATCACTATTCAACTTAAACTGGCCTCTGCAGAGGATAGAAGTTTATGATAATAGTCATATTCAAGGAGCATTTCCCGTTGGTGCTATGATAGTTGCAGGACCAGACGGGTTCGAGAAAAAAGAATATCGCCTTTTTAATATCAAAGATGAACCTACAAGCAGTTTTGGAGGTGATGATTACGCTATGCTCCGAGAGGTTTTAAGAAGAAGACTAAAAAGATTAAAGTCAGAACCACAACGTAAACCCGATTTAATGATCATAGATGGTGGCAAGGGGCACATGAACGTTGTGTCTGGAATAATGAGCGAACTAGGCTTACACGTACCATTTGTCTGCATGTCAAAGGGAGTTGATCGAAATAGCGGCAAAGAACAATTTCATATCCCGGGTTACAATGTATTTACCCTAGATAAAAACAATCCAACTATGAAATATTTACAAATTCTACGCGATGAGGTCCATAATTTTGCTATAAAAAACCACAGGCATAAACGCTCTTCTGCTATTAAGTATTCCTCACTAGATATGGTGCCTGGTATTGGGTCGGCAAGAAAAAAAGCTTTATTAAATTACTTTGGATCATTCAATGCTATCGCCGACGCTACTGAGTCAGAACTCAAGAAGGTCGATGGTATTAGTGAGGAGCTAGCAAAAACTATTCATCGTTTCTTAAGAGTTTGAATGGATAAGATAAATATTAGATTTAGTTATGTCCAGCAAGAAATATAGTCATACCTGGCTTGATCCTTTATCTTTTTATCTACCGTCATACTGAACTCAGTGGGCTTCGCAAGTCTCTTTGGCCAAGTAATCTTCTCCTATCTCTTAAGATCCTGAAGTAAATTCAGGATGACCGTGCGTACAGCAAGTCCCAGTATAAAACCATACGACTCTATTCCTTATCCATAGTTCAGGTTATATATCGAATAATATCAAGAATCATTTCTTATAGGCTTTAGCTAAATCAAGGTAGTTTTGAAGATTACCTTGCATAAACTCCCTCTCTTGATCTGTAATCATCCGTACAAATTTAGCTGGTCTTCCAATCCACATCTCATTCTTACGCACTATCTTACCAGGAGAAAGCAAACTTCCTGCGCCTAAAAAACCATATTCCTCTACTATAGATTTATCCATTACGGTAGATTGCATGCCAATAAATGCATTATCCTCAATGCTGCATGCGTGTATAAGAGCCATGTGACCAATAGTAATATTACTACCAATATGGGTTGGACCGTCAAATCTTGATGTGTGGATTACTGTACCATCTTGAATATTGGTATTCTTTCCTATTGTAACCTTGGCTACATCGCCCCTAATCACCGAATTAAACCAAATATTCGCATGTTCTTGAATTGTTACATCGCCAGCTATTACTACCCCATCTGCCAAATAGACTGTTTCATGGATATTTGGCGATAGGTTTTTATAATCAACAAGTTTATATCCCATACAAATTTAGTCTGTATTTTTTATTTGAAGTAAAATTAATTTAGATAATGAATTTATGGTGAGGTTGCGCAGCGTATATTAAATACGCGAGCACAACTGAATCCTGCTAAATTCGTTAGGTCAATTAATTTTACTGGTCCATGTTATATTTTGCTCGAAGCTCGTCATATTCACCAGTAGCTTTAAGGGATGCTATACCTTCTTCAAGGTAACCTATATATTTTTTGATATTAGGAATATTTGCAGAAAAAGCTATATATATAGGCAATTTTTCTTTTGTTACTTTTCCTGCGTTTCTTATAGATTTGGCTAATCCTGTTTCTTGAGTGTAATATTTGACAACTCTTTCATCTTCTATGTAAACATCAATTTCGTTGTCCATCAAATTCGCTATAGATTCTATAACTGCATTTGCTCCATCTTCAACAACGAACATACCAGGGTTTGTTGTATAGTTACTTCCAATATACTGATTTATAGACTCATCAACCAAATAGTCCATGATAATGCCAATTTTCCTACCTCGCAGCGAGCTAATACCGTCATATGTCCAATCAGTGTCAACTCTAGTAAACGCTACAGACAAACTATAATCTAATGGCAACTCGGTTGAGGCTAGCTTCTTACCCTTTGGATTACTAAGACCAACAATACCATCAACTTTCCCTGAGCCCACCTCCTCTAAAGCCTGACTCCAAGGCATCATCCTATACTCCACATCTATTCCATAAATATATAATGCTCTTCTTGCTAGTTCTACTAGAAAACCCTGGCGCTCACTCTCGGGATTACAGTTATAAGGACACCAGTAATCTCCCGCTATTACCAGTGATTTTCTTTCTTTTTCAACAGCTTGAACACTAGTTACAGCAAGCAGAACAATTAAAGCTAGTTTCAATTTGATTGTTTTCATAATAGATTTCCAATAATATTGACTTCATATATTGATAGACAAGCAATAACGCATAAAATACTAATCAATTAACTATAACATGAATTTCCGCGATCAAGGTATAATTATCTCAAAAAAGCCGCTAAAAGAGCGTAGCTATATTGTAACCATATTTACAGAAAACCATGGTATTTATTCTGGTGTACTAACCCAATATACTAAAAAAACAGGGGACAGTTTGGCTGAAGGAAATCTTGTAGATTTTTTTTGGAATGCCCGTTTGCACGAGCATATTGGTTCTATTAAAGCTGAACTTATTAAATCTTACAATTCTCAATTATTGATGAATAAAACTAAATTATACGCTTTCAATTCCATCACAAGTATATTAAATATAGCTTTTTGCGAGAGAGCACCTCATAACAATCTATTCCCAGCTCTCTTGGCTTTTATGGAATCTCTTAAACAAGAATTTTCTTTTTCTGAATATATAAAACTAGAAATAGAAATCCTGGCCGAAGCTGGATATAAGCTACAGCTTAATAAATGTGTGGCGACAGGACTTGCAGATGATTTACATTATGTATCACCAAAATCTGGATGTGCAGTATCTAAAAATGTTGGTGCTCCATACTCTGATAAGCTTTTAATATTACCTAAATTTCTTGCCGGTGATATTCTAGACAAAGATTCAACAACTGATGCATTAAACCTTACATCGTATTTTTTGAACCGCTATATACTAGTAGATAAGGGGCCACCACAAGCTAGACAACAGTTTACTGAGCATATAGCTGGCCAAAGTTTCTAAACTAAAGATTTGAGATATTATTTAGTAAGAACGAAAGTCTGTCATCCTGATCTTGACTCAGGATCTTTTTTCCGTTGCCTGGGATCCTGAGCTTGACTCAGGATGACTTTGTCAGGTTACCCAAGTGCTTCTTGCCATGAAAATAGACCGACTCAAGGAATGATATCGGTTTTTTTATATCAAACTCAGGTTACTTACGTGAACACAAGCAAGACCTGCGAAATCGATAGCACACACCTAGTTCAATGTGATTTACTACACCTTCACTAGTACATGTTTTTTCTTACCTGACGAAAGCTTGATTACTCCGTTGTCAAAGAAACTTTCGTCAACAATTAAATTCTCATCTTGAACTTGCTTATCATTAATTTTAGCACCATTACCACGTATTAATCTTCTTGAGTCACCTTTAGAACTGGCCAAACCAGACTCGAAAAATAATTCATAACAAGGTATGCCAACTTTTATTCTTTCTTTGTCGATGGTAATAACAGGCAGGTCATCTCCTACTTCTCCTTTTTCAAAGACTCTTATTGCAGTTTCTTGGGCTTTATCGGCTTTGCTTTCTCCATGACAGAGTTTTGTAGCAACATAAGCTAAGGTCTTTTTGGCCTCATTTATATTATGTTTGACCATATGGTCAAATTCTATTAACTCTTGATCCGAAAACTCACAATATAGCCTAGCAAATTTTGACACGTCATTATCTTCGGTATTTCGCCAAAATTGATAATAATCATATGACGATAATTGCTCTTCATTGAGCCATACTGCTCCACTAACAGATTTACCCATTTTGGCGCCCGATGAGGTAGTTAGAAGTGGTGTAGTCAGACCAAATGACTCATTGCCACTAACTTTTCTAATTAACTCAACACCAGTCACAATATTGCCCCATTGATCACTACCACCAAGTTGCATATCACACCTAAACTCTTTATTTAAGTGATAAAAATCATAAGCTTGCAGAAGCATATAGTTGAACTCTAGGAATGTCAGAGATTGCTCCCTCTCTAATCTTGATTTCACTGAATCCATAGTCAGCATCCTATTTACAGAAAACATACGCCCCATTTCCCGCAAGAACTGAATATAGCCGACTTTTTCTAGCCAATCTGAGTTATTCACCATTATAGCATCGCTTGGACCATCTCCAAACTTGATAAACTTAGATAATGAACTTTTTATACCGCCTATATTACTAGCGATCTCTTCATCGGATAAATACTTTCGAGCTTCTTCTTTTCCAGTTGGATCACCTATTTTTGTTGTCGCTCCTCCGATTAAAACAATTGGTTTGTGTCCATATTGCTGCAACAGACGCAATATCATCACCTGCATTAGATTACCAACGTGGAGAGATTGGGCGGTGCAATCAAACCCTAGATATGCAACAATCTTCTGGTCTTTTTCCTTCTGTTGTAAACGCAATTCGTTGGTGCATTGATGAAAATAACCACGCTTTTTAAATTCTTCAAAAAATGTCATACAAGTTGTACTAGTCGTTAATATTGGTGTAGTCTTATTTTTAATTCTTCTTTTGTCAAGAATAAAGAAATATATGCTAAAATATGCTATCTTCTTTATCATTACTAGCACCGTTGCTCACGCAAGTGATTGGGATAATCTTAGATTCAAAAATTTACAACCTGGTAAAAGTTATCCAATAACTATAGGCAGCGGATTCTTCGTAAATCAAGACACTATCGTAACTAATAAACATGTAGTTGAGAATTGTTTAAATATAGCAGTTAGGGGAGCAGTAAAACCAACTTTAGTAAAGCTAATGCTTTTCGATGATAAACTTGATCTAGCAACTCTAAAGTCTCCTTCACCACCCATGAGGGTTCCTTATTTGAGAAACAATCATTCCGAAATAAATATAGGGGATATATTATTTTCAATAGGTTACCCTTTAGAAAGGGGCGAATCAGGTAATTATATTATCCTTGAAGCA
The DNA here is from genome assembly GCA_945865485.1 of Rickettsia typhi. Classification (GTDB taxonomy): domain Bacteria; phylum Pseudomonadota; class Alphaproteobacteria; order Rickettsiales; family Rickettsiaceae; genus Megaera_A; species Megaera_A venefica. The sequence goes on along the minus strand of CAMBEC010000008.1, from coordinate 8,018 downwards.
AAAGTACTTAATACAAGAAAAGATACAGATACGGGATTCACTCACATAGAATTTACTGATAATGTAAATCATGGTAATAGCGGTGGACCCTTGCTTGACAAAAATTCCAATTTAGTCGGTGTAGTAACTGCAAAACTAGTCTATAAGTATAGCGATCCCAATATCCCACCTAAAAACGTTGCACTCGCTATTGGAGTGGAAGGACTAATTAACTTTCTTAAGAGGTCTAATGTGCCCTATGCATCTAGTTCTTCTTATGATATATTTACTAATTATCACGTTGATAGACTCACTAAAGACTATGTTGTAAACATCCATTGCATACAAAATGGTAAGTAACAGTTTTCTAGGAAATATGAAACCTATAGTATCACTTACGTTTGATGACATATTTAACCTATTCAATGGTAGGTGGAACATTTCTAGACAAATCATCAACTATAAAGAAAAGCAATTCTCGGCTACGTCTAAAGGAACTGCAGTGTTTTATAGGCAATCTAATACAGCTTCTCTATTACACGAAAATGTTACTGTAGATTGGGTAAATGGATCTACTTCTTTAGCCACCAAGTCCTACTTATTTGAACAAAATGACAATTCACTACTACAATACCGCTTTGATATGCCTATCAATTTATTAAAAACCAAACAACTTGATCAGACTACAATGTCTAAAAAAATTCTAATGCATGTCCTTCTTTTTCATAAAAACAAGTCTACTTTTAGCTCTAATTCTTTGCATTATTGCGGAATGGATAAGTATAAGCTATCATTTGTAATAGTTTCTCAAGATAGTTTTTTAATGAATTATCGAATTTATGGGCCGTCTAAAAATTCTTATATAAGCACTATGTATAGTAAATTAGATTGATATAAGAAGTGAATATTTTTAATAAAATTAGAACGAAAGTCTATATGGTAATGTAATTATTAAGTTATCATTTACAAAGCGGAAAGACTATACAATCTAAGCAAAAAATGATAGAATATAGCGATCTTTAAATATTCGTATTCGGATAATGAATTACACTCAAGAGCAAAAGCAACGAGAGCTAATGTTCATAGAACAAGAACACAGCGATCTCAATGAGATCATAGACGACCCAAACTCCATAAACAAATTCTCTGAATTCACCATACAAAAACTAAAAAAAAGAAAATTATTTCTAAAGGATAAAATCAAACTCTTACAGTCTATGCTATATCCAGATATAATTGCTTAATCACTCTTTTTTGTTGCTAAAGCCGCAGCTTGGGATGGGTCTACGCTTAAAACTTCCTGTGCTTTAGTATTGTCTTTTGTCTCTAGTCCTTTAACATTTTCAAGCCTGGCTTGATTTAGCACAACACTATCTACGAACGATCTAGAAAAATCCAAATTACTCAGTTTAGTAGAACTCAAATTTGTGTGATTAAGTTTTGCACCTAAAAAGCCAGTGCCTTGAATATCTGAGCCACTAAGATCAGTATTTGTTAAATCTGAATAACTTAAATCTACATCAATAAATAAACAACTTTTAAGCTTGGCATCTTGTAGTTTAGCTCCTCTTAATATAGTGTTTTTAAAAACAATTTGTACTGAATTAATACCAGATAAGTCAAGAAACGCCATATTCATATTTGAAAGATCTTTACGTGCTATCAATTCATTAACGTTTGTAATTGCTTCTGAGGTGCTGATTCTCTCAAACCCCTTATTGTTAAACAATATGTTACGCGTAAATGGAGAGTTTATAACTACCATTGCCACGCTATTAATTCCTCTCAGTTGAGAATTATACACTGGCGAGTTGTCAAATGTTACAGATTGAAAATCACAATTTATCATTGCAATCTGTTCCATTTTAGAGTTAGAAAAATTGGTTCTGTGAATCTTTGAATTTTTAAAAATCGTCTTAGCTAAGTTAACTTTACTAAATGAGCTATCTTCTAAATTATAATTATCAAAATAAGTATCACCTAGATTTACATTTGTTAGATTGAATTTACTAGCCCCTTCGTTGCTAAAGACAGTGCTTTTGAAAGCTGAATTCGAAACTTTAAAATCTTTTATTGCAACCTTGTTAAAATGAATATTTGTACCTTGAACATTGTCTAAATACATTTTTGACAGCTTAGCAGAAGTAAACTTCACTTCATCAATAATACTTCCTTGAATTTTCACTTCCGAGAAAGAGGTATTGGCCATAGACATATTTTTAAATAACGAGTTATTAAACATCACTTTTTCTAAGGTAGCATTTTTCATCGAGGCATTTTCAAAAGTAGCGGAATCAAATTTAGTACCTTCAGTGAACTTCGCTTCGTCTAATATACTCTGACTAAAATCTGTATTAATGAAACTGGCACCTTGAGAAACTATTCCACTTAAATCCGATGATTCAAAACTACATTCTTTGACTGAAACTTTAGACAATGTAGCTCCTCTAATATCAACACCAAAAAAAGCTGTATTATTAATTTTTGCACCAGAAAGATTTACATTTACCAAATTTGCCTTTTGTAAGTTTACATTATCCATCTCTACTTCTTTCATGATGGCTTTAACCATATTAGCTTCGTCAAACCTTGAATTAGAAATTTTAGCGCTAGTAAAATCAGCTTCTTCAAAATTGGCATTAGAAAAATTTACATCTTCAAAGGTAGTACCATTAAAGATAGAAGCTTGAAAATCTACTCCTGGAGCATTGAATTTTTTGAACTTAACACCAGAAAAATCACTTTCTTGAATAGTGGCCCCTGTGAGTAAAATACCATCAAAGTTAGCGCCAGAAAAATCAACTCTAGCAAGCTCAGCACCGGAAAGATCTATTCCAGACAGATCACTACCAGCAAGATTGGCTCCTGTTAATTTAAGACCACGTAGATTTTTCCCGTACATCCCTTTAAGATCTACTGATTTACGCTCTGCAAGCTGTTTATTGATATATTCTTTGATCTCTATGCTCTTCTTTTCACTAAGCACACCACTACTAACTTCTTTTGCATCACTACAACCAAGTACAAAAAAAATTGCAATAAAAGTCCATTTTTTCATCTAATTTCAATCCTTACTAATTTGCAATCTCTTCCAATACTTCCATATCGTCAATCATTTCATTGTCAATTCCATTAAGCTTACCGTTGGCAGCATGAATATTAAGTGTTTTCAACTTTCTATGCAATGCAGAACGCTCCATACCAACAAAAGTTGAAGTCTTAGAGATATTACTATTAAACCTATTCATCTGCGCGGTTAAATACTGTCTTTCAAATACTTCTCTCGCTTCTCTAAGCGGCATAGACATCATATCAAGATTAGTATCTGGTTTTGAAATATTAACACTGTTATTTATAACCTCTTGTGGCAACATGTCTGACCTAATTTTGTCGGACGATGAAGAACTAGGTGGATTCATAATTAAAGTCCACTCTATTACATTGCGAAGCTGCCTTACGTTTCCTGGCCAGTTATATGCTTGAAGCGCAGCAATAGATTCATCAGAAAATTCTCTCTCTTTCAGCCCAGAAAATTTTGAAAGTTGCTTAACAAAATATTTAACTAATAAAGGTATGTCTTCCTTTCTTTCAGCTAACATTGGTACATACAAAGGGACGACATTTAATCTATAATATAAATCCTGCCTAAATCTCCCATGAGTAATCTCCACTTGCAAATCTTTCGTAGTTGAGGTCACTATCCTAACGTCAAGTTTTGTAGCCTTTGTTCCCTTAATAAGAGTCTGATCTCTTAAGAATTTTAACAATTTATTCTGCGCATTTAAAGGCAAATCTCCAACATCGTCAATATATAAAGTACCATTATTTGCCGCCTCAAGTACACTGACACGCTTATCAAATAAACTTGTCGATTCTTGCCTCTCGAATTCACCAAATAACTCCTGCTGGATTTTAGTAGCATTCATAGCAATCGGACTAAAGACTATAAAAGGACCATTAGCTCTTTTAGATCTCTTATGTATCAGCCTTGCAGAAAGCTCCTTACCGCTGCCAACTGCGCCATTTACCATAACTCTGCCAGAAGTTGGAGCAACCTTTTCTATTTCTGCCCTAAGCCTTGTAGTAATAGCAGCGGAGCCAACAAATTCTGTTTTATCTATTACTTTAGATTTTAGATCTATGTTTTCTCTTTTTAGTTTTGCGGATTCACAAGCTCTTTTTAAAATTATCATAAGCTTATCATGAGTAAATGGCTTCTCTAAATAATCATATGCACCCATTTTAATAGCGCTTACTGCGGTTTCAATTGTGCCATGCCCACTAATTACTATAACTGGCATAAGTGGATATTGTTTTTTTACCATTTCTAAAATACCCAAACCATCTAAATCACTATCTTGCAGCCAAATATCAAGAATTATTGCATTAGGTAGTTTTTCAGATATGGCCTTAAATGCTTGAGCACTATTTGCTGCTGCCCTGCTTGAAAAACCATCATCTTTTAAGATATCCGATATTAAATCTCTAATATCAGCTTCATCATCAATAATTAGAATATCTAGTGCCATATTTTTTAACTCTTTAAAAGACTCAATAATAAAAAAAATCAAATGCTGTCAAAGCATAACGATTTCCTAATACCCTCATAACCAATTCCAATGAACTTAAGTCAATATGCGCCTTGTCCCAGTCAATCTACGATTATGAAGCGCTTAACTAGAAGTTATAGCTTTGCAAATTATAAAGCAACATCTTTTATAGTAAATATGCAACATACCCCCCATTTATTTTACAAAAACCTTAATAGTTAAGTAAGATTAGTGTTTATTTTAACTTATTTTTTAAACTTATGGCATTCATTGTTAACTCAACCATTGCGCCATTATTTTCATTATTAGATAAACTAACACTACCAAAATGGTCTAAAGCTATTCGATCAATAATAGCCAACCCTAATCCAGTGCCATTAGATTTAGTTGTAACATAAGCTTCTTTAGCAGACTTTAGCATCTTTTTGCTAAATCCAGGCCCGTTATCTTCTATACAAATTTTTACAAATTCAGCACCAACAATCAGCATTACTTTTATTTGTTTCTTCGCTGTTGTTTTTTCTAAGGCCTCTTCAGAATTCAGCATCAAATTTACCATGACCCTATTTATTTGCGAAATATCACAAATAAATTCGTGTGCTTTGACATTTGAACGAAAAGTATAATTAATAGTATCATTTATTAACTTTCTGGACTCTACCAAATCATTAATCAGGGAGACAATTTCGCATTTAGCAAAGCTAGGAGAAGGCAGCCTGGCAAATTCTACAAATTCCGATACTATTTGCCTTATATCGTCCGAATGTTTGAGTATATTATTTGCATATTTTGTAAAAGACTCCTTATCATCGACCTCGTCTTTAAATTTTTTAAGTAGCCTTTCTGCCGATAATTGAATTGGGGTCAGTGGATTCTTTATTTCATGCGCCACTCTCCTTGCAACGTCAGACCAAGCCAATGCTCTCTGAGCAATTAGTAAGTCCTTTTGTTGGTGATCTATTTGATTTACCATTCTATTAAAAGCAGAGGAAAGTACTTTTACTTCATCTTTTTTTAGGCCTTCTATTGGGACTTGCACCGAAAAATCACCGTTTTTAACTTTTTCTGCTGCAATTACTAGTTCTTTGATGGGTCTTACAATGCGTTCGGCAAACCTTCTACCCCAAATAATTGAAGCAACTAATAGCACTACGCTAAGCAAAATAAATACCATTGAGAACTTAATTTGCATAGCAACTATCTGATTTTTGAGTTTCTCGTATTCCGCTACGGCCCCTTTAGTTTTATCAATATGATCTATGATTTTTGTATCTACCAATCTGCCAATTAATAAATAAGTATCATTATAATCTTTAATCTTAATCAAAATACGTATTTTAGATGGATCAGAGTCTACTTGCACTACCTCTCCTTTATTTGCTCTATCAATTAAATGAGCTGGAATTGTCATAAATGCAAGTGAAAAACTAAGAGAAGTTTGAGCTAAAATAATATTGGAATTTCTTTGAAAAACTATTGCTTCATCAAAAGATCTAAGTTCAGCTTGAGCATTAATAACCTTTAGAAATAAATCTGGACTATGGATCAAATCATAGTACATGGACGTTAAGTCATCCGAAACAGAAATCGCCGTCTCTCTTAGCTGCAATATATGTTCGTCTATATAAGATTCTCCAACACTTACCGATTGATCAAGGACTTTTGATATTTTCTTATCAAACCAAGCTTCTATCCCAAAGTTAAAAAAATACGTAGAAAATACAGCAACAATAATAGTAGGAAGAGCCGACCCAATACTAAATGCAATAATAATTCTCTTACGAAGTTTTGAAACTCTACGCTCTCCACCTTTTATAAAAGTAAAATTACTAGATACTCTATTACTAATTATTAAAACACTCAAAATTAGCGTTGAAATTAGTATAGCAAGTAAAAAACTAAGTGTTGAAAGTGGGTCTGCATCTTTTTGAAAAGATATCGCAATAAAACCTATACTGGATATTATAGTAATAATACAAACGACAATCACTGCGTAGAGTAATATGTTTTTGAATTGATAATTAACAAAACTATTTCGGATTTTTTTTAGCATATTTTATTATTGGTTGGATACATAAAAACACCTTAGCCTACAATCACTTCAGAGAGCTAGACAAACGATCTTCAGGCTTTTTTCACGATGGGACTAGAACCAAGATTAATATCCTGAAATACCTAGCTCTTTAATTTTCTTACGCAAAGTATTTCTGTTAATTCCCAAAATCTTTGAGGCCTTTACTTGAATACCATCCACATGTTCTAGGGTTTTTTTTATTAAGCTTCTTTCTACTTCATTTATTACCCTTTCATACAAACCAGACTCCGGATTATCACCTGCATGCATTCTGAAAAACTTATCCAAACTTACCTCAACGGAGTTAGAAAGCGATTCGCACTCTTTTTTCATTTTTCTATATATTTTTGAGTTAAATTAATGGTCCGTAAAACTGTTTTACCCTATCTTTTACTTCGTCAACATTACTTAGTTGATTAATAGTTGCACGAAACTCTCCTGAATTTGGCAAACCGCTGCTGTACCATCCCAGATGCTTCCTGGCTATTTTCATTCCTATATCTTCTCCATAATGCTCTATTATTTCATCATAATGATTAAGCACAACATTTAACTGCACTTCCAAAGTTGGGTCTGGTAATTTTTCTCCAGTCTTAAGAAAATGAGCAACCTGAGAAATTAACCAAGGCCTGCCGTACGCTCCTCTACCAATCATAATACCATCAGCCTCAGACATTTTTAGCGCAAGTATTGCACTATCAATATCTACAATGTCTCCATTAGCGATTACAGGAATTTTTACCGCTTTTTTTACTTGGGAAATAAATGCCCAATCAGCACGACCTTTATAAAATTGACACCTTGTTCTGCCATGTACCGTAATCATTTTAATACCAGCATCTTCAGCAATTTTTGCAAGTGTTGGGGCATTTTTTGTGTCATCATCCCAACCCATTCTCATTTTGAGTGTAACAGGAATTTTTACCGCTCTAACCGTTTCTTGTACTATTTGTGCGGCAAGTTTTTCATCACGCATCAAAGCTGATCCAGAAAAACCTCCTACAACCTTTTTTGCTGGACAGCCAAAATTTAGGTCGATAATCTTTGCTCCCATATCTTCATTAATTTTTGCCGATTCAGCTATGACACTCGGTTCACAACCAGCTAACTGGACACAAGCTTTTGTCGCATCATTATCATCTTGGTCAATTGCACATTTTTTCATCGATTGATGTGAGCGAACGATCATAGCCCTGCTTGCAATCATTTCTGATACTACAAGACCAGCCCCGAATTTCTTCACTAGTTTTCTGTACGGCAAATCTGTTACTCCTGACATTGGAGCCAAAATTACCGGGCTTGAAAGCTCAATATTATCGATCTTTATCGTCATATTACACTATGCAACTCTTAAAACTGGCGAACTGTACCACAATTATTAATAAAAATCACCAAACTTCTCTAATAGCAAGATT
>CAMBEC010000007.1 GCA_945865485.1 Rickettsia typhi | reverse complement strand
GCAGTAAGCCCTATACCATAAATATATGTCAAACTAATCACCAATCTTTTATTCGGTGGAATATTTACACCTGCAATCCTTGCCACAAAAACTCTCCAATTTTATAAAAAATAATTAGAATCAGAATAATATAAAAATATTCAACAAAGTCAAATCTTTTTTACAATAGATGCCACTTCATCGGCAACCTTTTGCTTTGATTGACCAGCATTCACAATATGGAACTTACCTTTCTTTTTGTAATATTCGACCATAGGAAGCGTCTCTTTTCTATATTCATCTAACCTAGCAACAATCGTATCTTGATCATCATCCAACCTCGCTAACAGGTCGTGTGAACCACATTCATCACACACACCAGCCTTTGATGGTTTGTCAAAATATTCGTTATAGATCCTACCGCATGAAACACAGTTGAAGCGCCCTAAAATACGTTTTATTGCTACATCATTATCAAGATTAAAGAAAATAGTGCTAATATCCGCATCTATATTTTCAATAAAATACTCTGCTTGTTCAAGAGTCCTAGGATAACCATCAAGAATACATCCACTTTTACATTCGTCAGATAAAATATATTTCCTAACTATTTTATTAACCAAGTCTGAGGGAACCAATTTACCTTCATTCATATAACTTGCAAGCATTTTTGACTCAGCAGTATCTTCTTGGATCATCTTTCTAAAAATATCACCGGTAGATATATGCGACAAAAATAGATCTTTCGAAAGAATTGCACCATGAGTGCCCTTACCAGACCCAGGAGGACCCATTAAAATTATTATTCTCTTTATCATTTCTCTTTTAACCTCATTTTTTTTACTAGTCCTTCATACCTAGCACTAAAAAGATGAGTTTGTACTTGCGTGAAAGTGTCAAGCACGACATTAACTACAATTAAAAAACTTGTTCCACCCAAAGCAAATGCTACAGAAAATTTATTCATCAACAACTCAGGAACTATACATACAAATGCTAAATATATACTGCCAATAACCGTGAGCCTGGTTAATAAATAATCAAAATATTCGGCTGTATTTTTGCCTGGCCTTCTTCCCGGTACATAAGCACCGTGCTTCCTTAGATTGTTGGCCGTCTCTTCAGAATTAAATACCACAGCGGTATAAAAAAAGCTAAAAAACATTATCAACGAAATATACAGAAGAATAAATAACGGCTTCCCATGACCTAAATAACGTGAAATTATACCCATTATTTCTGAGTCTTTCCCAGAAAAATCAGAAATAGTTGCTGGAAAGAGCAAAACAGAACTTGCAAAAATCGGAGGAATTACCCCAGAAGTATTAAGCTTGAGCGGCATATGCGTGGAATCTCCACCATATATCTTATTACCCACCTGCCTTTTCGGATATTGTACAAGCACCTTTCTCTGCGCACGCTCGAAAAAAATGATCGTGGCAATCATTATTAACACCCCGGCACATATAGCCATAACAACCAAAGGAGACATTGCCCCTTTACGAGAAAGCTCAAACATACCAATAACGGCGCTTGGTAAACCAGAAACAATACCTATGAAAATTATCAAAGATGTCCCATTACCAATTCCTCTAGATGAAATCTGCTCGCCTAGCCACATCAAAAATATAGTACCTACTACAAGAGTGGTAATAGTTGATATTTTAAAAATCATAGGAGCAATAATGACAACTGGACCGTGTGGAGTTATTGTTGACTCCAATCCAAGCGTTACTCCATAAGCTTGAAAAGCCGCAAATAAAACAGTAAGATATCTTGAAAGTTGGTTAATTTTACGACGCCCAACTTCACCGTCCTTTTTTAGATTCTCTAGTGGTTTGTAGGCAATTGTCATCAGTTGAATGACAATTGATGCTGTAATATAGGGCATGATTGCTAAGGCAAAAATAGACATTCTTTCAAGAGAACCCCCTGACAGCATGTTAAACATACCAAGAATTCCGCCCTGATTTTGCTGAGCAAAGCTGGCTAATGCTATAGAATCTATTCCAGGTATTGGAATAAAAGAGCCAAATCTACAGACAACCAAGACACTCAAAGTGAATATAATTCTGCTACTAAGCTCTCCTTTCGATTTTTGCATTATACTTAATCTAGTTTAAAATACGAATTTACGAATTCAAGATAAGACTTACTACCATAAATTCAGTTATAATATTGAAGAAAATCTGCTAATGGTAGCTATGAACTTAAATCTTCAAAACTATAATTTGTTATTTTTACAAAAATATATTTAGAATTAAGACTTTAACCATTCCAAACTTTACTTCTTAAGCCTATATTTAATTATCTAAAACTGGAGTTTTTGCCAAAACTTTACCACCAGCTTTTTCAACAACTATTTTTGCGCCTTCTGAACAGGCATCTAATTCGATTGTAAGCTTGTGCTCTACTTTTTCAAGACCACCCAGCAATTTAACAGGTACCATTTTGCTTTTGATATAACCAATATCAACAAGAAGATCTTTATTAATACTATTAGCACTGTCAATACGCTTCATTGAAATCAAAGCTTCAATATCAGCAAGACTTATTGGTGTATATTGTATAGATTTGGAGCATCTAAACCCTCTTTTTGGCAAACGCTTAATCAAAGGCATTTGTCCGCCTTCAGTTTTAATTGCAACACCAGACCTAGACTTTTGTCCCTTTTCACCTTTACCACAAGTCCGACCAGTACCGCTACCATTACCTCTGCCAACTCTTTTTCTTGGTTTTTTAGAGCCCGGTATATTAAATAATGTGTTTAATTTCATAACCATAATTCCTTATTATACAGTTTCTACACTTACTAAGTGCCTAACTTTGCCAACCATTCCTCTAACTGAGGGCGTGTCTTCGAGTACTCTTGTTCTGCTTAGTTTATTTAAGCCAAGACCAATCAAAGTTCTACGCTGAGCGTCTGGACGACCAATTGGGCTACCAGTTTGAGTTACTTTAATTTGACCTTTAGTTTTTGCTTTTACTTTTTTCTCAGTCATGCCACTACTATCAATTTTAATTTAATTCGATTAAATACCAGAAGAATTTACAGATAATTCTGAAATATTCTTATCTCTTCGAGCTGCAATATCTTTTGGAGAACTAAGATTCTTTAAAGCATTAAAAGTTGCGGCAATCATAGCATTTGGACTAGATGACCCTAAAGATTTTGCTACTATATCTTCTATCCCCAAACGACCAAAAATAGACCTTAATGGTCCACCAGCAATCACCCCAGTACCAGGAGCAGCTCTCCTCAATAGCACCTTGGCTGCACCACTTTTGCCTATCACATCATGGTGAATTGTTCTTCCTTTATATAGAGGCACAGTAATCATATTATTTCTTGCATCTTTTGTAGCTTTAGCACGAGCTTCCGTTACTTCTTTGGCTTTACCATTTCCATAACCTACTCTGCCATTTTCATCACCCACTATCACAATCGCTGCGAAAGAAAAGTTACGACCACCCTTAACAACTTTCGTTACTCTGTTTACGTGAACTAGGTCTTCTACTACGCTATCTGTATTTTTAGACATCTATTTTCTCTATTAAAATTGCAGTTTTTTTCTTGCTTCATCAGCAAGAGCCTTCACAACACCATGGTACTTATGACCACCTTTATCAAAAGCAACAAGCTTTATTGACTTTTTCTCTGCACGATCAGCAAGGAGTTTACCAACTTTAATTGCAAATTCTATGTTACAGTTTGACTTAGCCGGCTTCCTAATTTCCTTATCCAAAGTAGATGCAGCTACTAAAGTTCTTGAGGTAGAATCATCTATAATTTGAGCATACACATGACGCCCAGATTTAAAAACAGACAATCTATTTCTGTCAGATACTTTTTTTAGCTTTGTTCTTACTCTTTGTCTTCTTTTTATGAAGCTTTGGTTACTTGAACTCATAATAATACTCATACCCCTAAAGTGCGAATTTAAGATAACACACCCTAAATCCAGCTATAATATTGAAGAAAATTTTATTAGTTTAGGAAAACTACTTCATCCTAAACTAAAGTTAAAAACTAACCTTTCTTACCTTCTTTTCTTTGTACATACTCACCTTTGCGCCTAATACCTTTACCTTTATAAGGCTCTGGCGGCCTCTGATTACGAATAATAGCAACATACTGTCCTAATTTCTGCTTATCATGAGACTCAAGAACAATTATATTTTGCTTTGGCGCTTCTACTTTAATCCCCTCAGGAATTTCAATCTTAGTATTATGACTCTTACCGAGAGTCAAATTAAGGTATTTTCCCTTTACGGAAGCTCTGTAACCAACGCCATTAACTTCAAGTTCTTCAGTAAAACCTAAAGTAACTCCTTTAACCATCCCATTGATAATACTTCTTGCAGTACCCCACATAGCTCTCGCTTCTTCAGACAGTGGTTTTACAATAATAAATCCATCTATATGATCTATAGAAATCTGCCCAGCAAAAACTTTCTCAAGAACTCCTTTTGGCCCTTGAATTTTTATATTCAAACCAGAGATTTCGACTTTTACCCCTGCCGGAACTGGGATCGGTAATTTACCTACTCTTGACATTACAAAACTCTAAAATACTTTACAAATTACTTCGCCGCCTACATTCACTTTTTTGGCTTGCCTATCAGACATAACACCATGAGATGTAGACAAAATATGAATACCCATGTTATTAAAATAACCAGGCAAATCGTTAATTGAAGAATAAATCCTTTTCCCTGGTTTAGACACTCTGTGGATTTCAGATATTGCTGGCTCTCCAACACGTGAATATTTCAAAGAAATATCAATCACTCTTTTTTCCACATCTTTTGTGTAACCAACGATAAACCCCTCGCTTTTTAACACATCAAGAACCGTACACTTAAGATTAGACATAGGCAAAGCTACGTTAAGGAGCTTGCTCTTTTGACCATTTCTAATCCTAGTTAGCATATCCGCAATATTATCTGACATCGACATAATGATAATTCCTAATCTTTAAATATTTGTTTCTTTACCAGCTGGCTTTAATAACACCAGGAAGCATTCCTTTCGCCGCCAATTCTCTAAGTACATTACGGGACAAACCCATCTTACGATGAAAACCTCTTGGTCTCCCTGTTATTGCACATCTATTTCTAATTCTATTTTTTGCAGAATTTCTTGGCAAATCAGCTAGTTTCAAAACCAACTCAAATCTCTCTTCAAGCGGCAGCTTCTTATCTTGTATTTGACTAGATAACGCTTCCCTTTTCAGTTTGAAAGATTTTACTAACTTTTTCCTTTTCTCGTTTCTGTTTATAGATCCAATTTTTGCCATATTTTTGTGCTTTTAATTAAACTTTAATTGTAGAATGGAAGGTTAAACCCAGAAAGCAATAGTTTTGCTTCTTCGTTTGTCTTCGCAGTAGTTACAATAGTAATATCCATACCCCTTATTTTATCAATTTTATCATAATTGATTTCAGGAAAAACTATCTGCTCTTTAATACCAAAAGTGATATTACCTTTTCCGTCAAAACTCTTAACAGACAAGCCTTTAAATTCCTTCACCCTAGGCAAAGCAACAAGAACTAACCTCTCCAAGAATTCGAACATTCTATCTCTTCTTAGCGTAACTTTACAACCAAGCTTCATACCTTCACGTAGCTTAAAGCTCGCGATAGATTTCTTAGCGTAAGTAGTATAAGGCTTCTGTCCAGTAATGGCAGTCATATCACTTATCGCATGATTAATAACTTTTGAATCAAGCACTGCATCGCCAACACCCATATTTACCACAATTTTTGACAATTTAGGCATCTGATGTTTATTAGGATACTTAAACTCATCCTGTAAAGTTTTAATTATCTGCTTACTATAAAGCTCTTTAAACCTGAGCAACATTATTTACCTTCCTTAGAAATTATTTCACCAGATTTTTTGGCAAACCTAACTTTTTTACCGCCTTCTAGAACTTTATATCCTATTTTTGTAATTTCATTCGTCTTAGGGTCAATATGACTTACATTCGATATATGAATAGGAAGCTCTTTCTGCACTATACCACCTTCACTCGTTTGAGTTGCCTTAGTATGTTTTTTTGCAAGATTTACACCAGAAACTATTAGCTTCTTCTCAGACGGGAATACTTTTAATACATCCCCTACCTTACCTTTGCTTTTACCAGTTATTACCTTAACTGTGTCGCCTTTTTTAATTTTCAATTTACTCATTTAAATCACCTCTTCCGCAAGGGAAATTATTTTCATAAACCCCTTTCCACGAAGCTCTCTAGGAACTGGCCCAAAAACTCTCGTACCTATAGGCTCGTTCTGCTTATTAACAAGAACTATCGAGTTTGAATCAAATTTGATAGTACTCCCGTCAGGCCTTCTCACACCTTTTTTAGTTCTTACAATAAGACCTCTGTGCACTTCACCTTTCTTAACTTTGCCACCAGGAGATGCTGATTTTATTGATACTACAATAACATCACCACAACCAGATATCATACGAGCAGAGCCCCCAAGGACTTTAATACACATCACTTTTTTCGCACCTGAGTTATCTGCAACATCAAGCATACTCTGCATCTGAATCATAATTCAAAACTTCCAATTCATATAACATTAAACAAAGGACAAAATACAGAAACCGCCCCAAAAAGTCAACGACTTATTCGCCCATTACCACCCAAGACTTAGTCTTGGAAATAGGTCTACATTCTTCGATTCTTACTTTATCACCAACCTTGCACACATTATTTTCATCATGTGCAGCATATTTAGTAGATCTTCTTACAGTTTTTTTATACAAAGGATGTCTATACGTTCTTTCAACCTTTACTGAAACCGTCTTATCATTTGTTGCACTTTCAACCGTGCCTTGTAAAATTCTTTTAGGCATCTATTTCGAGCCTCCGGCTTTTCTTTTTGTTAATTCAGTATTTACCCTAGCTATGTCTTTTCTTACCATAGAAAATCTCGTTGTATTAGTTAGCTCCCCTAGAGTTTTTTGAAACCTCAAATTAAAAAGTTCTTTTTTTAGAAAAACAACTTTTTCTCTTAATTTTTCAACGCTTAAACCAGAAAGTGCCTTTGATGTAAATTCTTTATCACTCATATCTTTGTACTATTTTTGTTCTAACCGGTAACTTTGCAGCAGCAAGCTCTAAAGCTATTCTTGCCACATCTTCATTTACTCCATCAATTTCAAACATAATTCTTCCAGGGGATACCCTTACAGCAAAATATTCAGGAGATCCTTTACCTTTACCCATACGAACTTCGTTCGGTTTCTTAGAAACAGGCAAGTCTGGGAAAATTCTTATAAAAAACTTGCCCTGCCTTTTCATATGCCTTACTGCAGCACGACGAGCAGCCTCTATTTGCCTTGCGGTAACACGCAATCCATCTAGTGACTTCAATCCGAACATACCAGAATTAAGCATAGTACCGCTCTTAGCTTTTGGAGCGACTCTTCCTTTATGAGCTTTTCTAAATTTTTGCCTTTTTGGAGCTAGCATTTTAATCTTCCAATCTAATATTAATAATTATCTTCTAGGCTGCTGACTATATTCGCCTTTATATACCCACACTTTGATACCGATAATACCATATGTAGTTAAAGCCTCAGCTGTACCATAATCAATATCTGCACGTAGCGTATGTAGAGGAACTCTTCCTTCTCTGTACCACTCCGTTCTTGCAATCTCTGCACCACCTAAACGACCAGAAACCGCAACTTTAATACCCTTACCACCCTGCTTAAAACAGTTTTGAATCGCCATTTTCATCGCTTTTCTAAATGATACACGGCTTTCTAATTGTTGAGCAATTGTTTGTGCCGCAACATTTGAATCAATTCCAGGCTTTTTAATTTCATGGATATTAATAAAAACTTCAGCTGATGTAATCTTTTGCACATCACGCTTGAGTTTTTCAATGTCAGAGCCACTTTTTCCAATAATTATACCAGGTTTTTTAGCATGTATATTAACTACAATACTATTACTAGGTCTTTGAATTATCACTCTACTTACTTGAGCAAGCTTATATTTTTTAATGATTAGCGATCTAACCGTTAAATCTTGTAACAATTTTTCAGCATAATCCTTCTCTGCATAAAGCACAGATTCCCAACCCTTAAATAATGTTGGCCCTACTCTAAAACCATGGGGATTTACTTTTTGTCCCATATTATTTCTCCTCTTTTTCGGATACTGTTATATACAAGTTACTAAACGGCTTAATAATCTTAGCCCCTCTACCCCTTGCTCTAGCTCTAAATCTTTTCATCACTATAGAGTTACCAACAGTAGCTGAACTTACAACAAGATTATCAATATCTAATCCCATATTATTTTCAGCGTTAGCAATAGCTGATTGCAAACATTTTTTTACATCAATAGCTATACGCTTTGGCGAAAATGTAAGCTGCACCAACGCATCTGAAACTTTCATATTTCTGATCACCGCCGCGACTAAGTTCAATTTTTGAGAACTAGTTCTTAAACGTATAATCGAAGCCTTTGCTGATAAATTACTCATTATTCTTTGCACCTATTTTCTTTTCGCTTTTTTATCCGCACCATGCCCATGGTAGGTACGAGTTGGAGAAAACGCACCAAGCTTTTGACCAACCATTTCTTCTGTAGCCGTAACTGGTATGAATTTATTACCATTATGTACAGCAAATGTAAACCCAACAAACATTGGTAAAATTGTTGACCTTCTCGACCAAGTTTTGATAATTTCTTTATTACCTGCGTCCATTAATTTTTGTACTTTTTTTAATAAGTACCCATCAACAAAAGGACCTTTCCATACCGAACGTGCCATATCTCATTCACCTATTTTTTTGTTCTTCTTTTTAATATAAACTTAGATGTAAGCTTATTTTTACGAGTCTTCTTACCTTTAGTCGGCTTACCCCATGGAGTAACAGGGTGACGTCCGCCCGAAGTCTTACCTTCACCACCACCATGTGGGTGATCGACAGGGTTCATCGCAACACCTCTAACATGAGGACGCTTGCCAAGCCATCTATTTCTTCCAGCTTTACCAACGATCGTATTCTTTTTATCTGCATTAGATAAAGTGCCAATAGTTGCCATACAACTAAGTAGTACTATTCTAAGTTCTCCAGAAGCCAATTTTAGCTGAGCGTAACCAGAGTCTTTTCCAACAAGACTTACTGAAGCACCAGCAGATCTAGCAATTTGTCCACCTTTACCAGGTTTCATCTCAACATTATGCACAATAGTACCAACCGGGATATTCTTTAGAGGAAGACAATTTCCAATTTTTATATCCACATCATCATTACCAGACACTACCTTATCGCCTGGATTCAACTTGGCTGGAGCTAGAATATAAGACAACTCTCCATCTTCGTATTTGATCAAAGCTATATAAGCCGTTCTGTTTGGATCGTATTCAATACGTTCAATGGTCGCCACACTATCAAACTTATTTCTCTTAAAGTCAATAAGTCTGTAGAGTTTTTTATGACCACCACCTATATGACGGGAAGTAATCCTACCACGATTATTTCTACCACCAGTCTTAGAAATACCTTCCGTTAATTGCTTAACCGGCCCACCTTTCCATAAATCACTTTTATCAACTCGAACTAAACCTCTTTGCGATGGCGTAGTTGGATTATACTTTTTTAAGGCCATTATTTAACACCTCCAGCTAAATCTATGGTGTGATCTTTTTCTAAAGTAACAATTGCTTTCTTTACATCAGATCTACGACCAATAACACCTCTAAATCTCTTAACTTTACCCTTTTGATTCAGAACATTCACAGCTTTTACTTTAACTCCAAATATCTCTTCAATAGCTTTTTTTATCGAAATCTTATTACTACTTGGAGAAACCTCAAACACATACTTACCATGCTCACCGAGAATCGTTGATTTTTCGGTTATTATAGGTTTTCTTATCAAATCATACTTAATCTTAGTCGTCATTACTTCAACCTCTCTTCTAGAAGCGGTAGCGCATCTTTCGATATCAACACGTGATCACTTCTTATAATGTCATAAACATTCGCACCAATCACCGGCACTACACAAGTATTAATTGCCGAAGCTGCAGATAGTTTTAAATTTTTCTCAACAAAAGCAGCACCATCAATTACAAAAAATCTACCACCACCGAAATTAGCAAGCGCCTTGACCAACTCAGCAGTTTTAGGCTGCTTCATTTCAACAGAATCAACAAAATGGAGCGCACCGGCCGCCAATTTTATCGAAAGCGCATGCCTCAAACCTAGCTTCCTAACTTTCTTTTGCAAACTCGTCTCATGAGATCTTACTTGCGGACCATGGGCTATACCACCGCCACGACGCTGAACACCTCGAGCATTACCTTGCCTTGCGTTACCAGTTCCTTTTTGCTTAAATGGCTTTTTGTTTGAGCCAGAAACTTCTCCCACTGTTTTAACAGCGTGAGTCCCGCTTCTCGCTTTAGCCCTTTGCCAGTCGATAACTCTTTTAACGATATCTTCTCTTGCTTCCAGTCCAAAAATAGCTTCACTTAACGACACTTCGCCAACAACTTGATTTTCTAGACTTACCAAATCAGCTTTCATAAATTTTTACCTAATTTCACTCAATCCAATATCTAAAACTATGCAGAAACTGCTTTTTTAACAGCATCTTTGATCGACACATACTTACCTTTCGACCCAGGCACATTTCCAGAAACAATAATTATTCCTTTTTCATCATCAATTTCTACAATTCGTAAATTTTGAATAGTCACATTCTCATCGCCCATATGGCCAGCCATTTTTTTACCCTTAAACACCTTGCCCGGATCCTGACACTGACCAGTCGAACCATGAGAACGATGGGATACTGAAACACCATGCGAAGCTTCCAACCCTCTAAAGTTATGTCTTTTCATAACCCCAGCAAAACCCTTACCAATTGATCTTCCCGTAACATCAACAAATTGACCAATTTTAAAGTGACTTGGTTTCATCTCACAACCAATATCAAGCATGTTGTCTTGAGAGACCCTAAACTCTTTTAATAAAGCCCTTGGTTCAACTTTTGCATCAGCAAAAACTTTTCTCATTGGCTTAGAAACTTTCGAAGGTTTCTTCAAAGTAGAACCCAAAACAACAGCATTATATCCATCTCTAGAGTCAGTTTTTTGACCGACCACTTGACAATCCTCAAGCTGTAAAAATGTAAGTGTAATTCTTTCACCTTGCTCGGTGAACATCGAGCTCATGCCCAATTTTTTTGCGACCAAACCTGTTCTCATCTTTAAACACCTACCAATTTAATTTCAACATCAACACCAGCTGGTAAGTCAACTTTCCTTAAAGCTTCGACAGTTTGCGGAGTAGGATAATTAATAATCACCAATCTTTTTTGAGTTCTAATCTCAAATTGCTCCCTAGACTTCTTGTCGATGTGAGGACCCCTTATAACCGTAAACCTTTCAATATGTCTCGGAAGAGGAATTGGACCACTAACATCCGCACCAGTACGCTTTACCGCACTAACAATCTCGCCTGTCGCATGCTCAAGGGAGCGATGATCAAAAGACTTTAGTTTGATTTTTATTCTCTGATTATTCATATTAACCTTATATTTAAAACAGCCCAAGTATAAGCCTCAAAAAGAGACGCCAACTCTAAATACTTAAGCGGCCCGAAAATTCGCGCCGCTTAGAGATATTTACTTTAGGATTTTCGACACAACACCAGCACCAACAGTTCTACCACCTTCACGAATCGCAAAACGTAGACCTTCATCCATGGCAACAGGAGAAATCATCTTAACAACAATTTTTGTATTATCACCAGGCATTACCATTTCTTTACCTGCTGGCAATTCAATTTCACCAGTAACGTCAGTAGTTCTGAAATAAAACTGAGGACGATAATTCTTAAAGAACGGTGTATGACGACCACCTTCCTCTTTATTAAGAACGTAGATTTCAGCTTCGAACTCAGTGTGAGGAGTAATTGAACCAGGTTTAGCTAAAACCTGACCTCTATACACATCTTCTCTTTTTGTACCACGAAGAAGCACACCGACGTTATCTCCAGCTTGACCGGAATCAAGAAGCTTTCTAAACATCTCAACACCAGTACAGATTGTTTTGACAGTATCTTTAATACCAACGATTTCAATCTCTTCACCAACTTTAACTATACCCTGCTCAATCCTACCAGTAACAACAGTTCCACGACCAGAAATAGAGAATACATCTTCAATCGGCATCAAGAACGGCTTATCAAGCTCACGAACTGGCTGCGGGATGTAAGCATCAACCGCATCCATAAGCTCTTCAATACATTTTTCATCAGTGCCGTTAAGAACATTAAGCGCAGAACCTTTAATAACAGGAATTTCATCACCTGGATACTCATAAAGAGAAAGAAGCTCTCTTACTTCCATTTCTACTAACTCCAAAAGTTCCGGATCATCTACTTGATCAACTTTGTTCAGGAACACAACAAGCGAAGGCACACCAACCTGACGAGCTAAAAGAATATGCTCTCTGGTTTGTGGCATTGGACCATCGGCAGCCGAAACAACAAGGATAGCTCCATCCATTTGGGCAGCACCAGTAATCATGTTTTTTACATAATCAGCGTGACCAGGACAGTCAACGTGAGCATAGTGTCTCTTGTCTGTTTCGTATTCAACGTGAGCTGTTGAAATTGTAATACCCCTTGCTTTTTCTTCTGGAGCACCATCTATCTCATCATATTTTGATTCTTTTGCCTGACCTTTTTTCGCCAGAACTTTAGTAATCGCCGCTGTAAGAGAAGTTTTACCATGATCTACGTGACCAATAGTTCCTATGTTACAGTGCGGCTTATTCCGCTCAAACTTTGCCTTTGCCATAAGTTTTCTCCTAAAAATATATAAAAGTTCAACAACTAAAAATTACTTAACTTACTTTAACATCATCGCTCAAATATCCACAGCTACATTTAAGCTTATGGAGCGGGTGATGGGAATCGAACCCACGCAGCCAGCTTGGAAGGCTGGGGCTCTACCATTGAGCTACACCCGCAATACTCACCTAAACCACACATAATTCAAGTGGTGGAGGGAGAAGGATTTGAACCTTCGAACGCATACGCGGGCAGATTTACAGTCTGCTGCCATTGACCACTCGGCCACCCCTCCTGATAAACCTACAGCAAAATAAACCACTCGAGCATTAAACGCAAGTACTAATTCACAAAGCGTCAATCTCAAGCTTTTTTATACCCTTCAGGGCGGTATATCGAAAATGTTTAGTTGTAAGTTTCTATAATAAATAGTAGTTTATGTCAAGAACATTTTTGAGTAAAAGCTTAGGTATTATGCGTATTAAGAATAAAACGAACGTTTCAACCAGAACAGAGTACTATATGTATGGTACTCATGCAGTTTTAGCAGCAGCAAAAAATAGTAATCGCGAAATTAAAAAAATATTTTGTCTTCCAAGGTTTGCAGACGAGTTTAAGAACAAACTAAAAAATCATGATGTAGAAATAGTACAAAATGATTTTATTATAAAGAAAGTTGGTAAAAATCAGCCACACCAAGGCGTAATCGCTCTTGTTAATAGTGTTTTTAAAAATAGCATAGATGAATTGAAGTTTTTTCCTACTAAGGATAGAGTAGTTATATTAGACCAAATATCTGATCCTCAAAATATTGGAGCAATTATTAGAAGCGCGGCTGCTTTTAACATAGACAAAATAATATTACCCAAAGATAATGCGCCAGACGAGAATGCTTCAATTGCAAAAGCAGCCTCTGGATGTCTAGAATTAGTTCAAATAGCAAAAGTCACTAATATTAAGCAAACAATCGAAACACTAAAAAACAAAGGATTCTGGATCGCTGGGCTTGATTCAAAAGGTCAGAACAATTTAAAAGAAATAGTAGATATTGATAAAGTCGCCGTAATTATAGGCTCAGAAGGTAAGGGAATGCGTAAACTTACTTCTGAATCATGCGATTTTCTGATAAAAATACCAATTTCAGAACAAGTAGAGAGCCTAAACGCCTCTAATGCGGCTAGTATAATTTTTCACTTGTTAAATCTTCACTATATTTAAAATAGATAACTATATACCTATACCTACGCGCTCTAAAAGCAACTCACGATAAAAAAAGTGTTGTTAATTCATTCCCAGACGATCTTTTTATTTATTTTACAACAATAGCTGTTACATAATGATATGTACAAAATTTAGCAACATAATGTAACCCGAGTGTGTTTGGTTAGTGATGATCAAAATTAGCGACCTAATTAATAAGTTCAAAAAAACTGAAACGAGCGAAGTAACCGCGTCTACTAACGTGGTTGCAGCGCAGCAAGAGGTAAAGCAACTAAGAAACTGGTACGAAGAACGTTACGACAACATAACGGTTCAAAGAAATTTATTGTTTTTGTTATTATTAATTTTGCTTTGTTTATCAATAATATCAATTGGTGTAGTAGCGTACGTAATAAATACCAAGAGATTTGATCCATTTGTCATACAAATAGACGATACAACTGGAATAGCAAAGGTTGTAAATCCACTTTCATCCAGTATATTAAGTGGTAACGAAGCCCTTGCTCAATATTTTATCAAAAAATATATTATCGCAAGAGAAACATATAACCCAGTTGACTTTAGCACAGAAGCAAAACGCATAGTCAGGTTGCTTTCCTCAAATTCAATTTACTGGGACTATCGTGGGTACTTAAAAAATGAGGCAGTTGATCCGACCATTAAATACGGCCAAAAAAATACGACATATTTAGTGGTCAAATCATGGTCTAAGTTAGCTGATAAAAAATATATTATGCGATTCTCAATAAACGAAACTGCAGGTGCTATGAAGGTTTTTAACAAAATAGCAGTGGTTGAGTTTCAGTATTTGCCGATGGAATTGACAGAAAGCGACAAAGATGTCAATCCAGTAGGTTTTCAAGTAACCGGATATAGGATGGACGATGATAGTAGTTAGAATACTTTTAACCATATTGTTAATTTTTGCTTGTTCAAATAAAATTGCTTTGGGAGATGACTCTGCTTTAACAACTGATAGCAGAATAAAAACATATTTTTATAGCCCCAATGACGTGTATCTTCTTGTTCTCCATTATGGATTTCAATCCCATATTGAATTCGGTAAAGGCGAAACTATTGAAACGATTACTTTAGGTGATTCTTACGCCTGGAAGATAACGCCTTTAGGCAATAGATTGTTTATAAAACCTATGGAGCGTGATATTAGGACAAATATGACTATTATCACAGACAAAAGAACATACCAATTTGATATTGTTGCTAAAGAACTTGAAGACGGTGATGAAAGAGATTTAGTATACGTCATTAGGTTCCAATACCCTAAAAAATCTAGGTAATTTATGTCAAAAGACAACATGCCAGGGCAAATTGATGGTGGCAACAACCAGTTGCCTGAGGTTGATCAAGAACTATCGCAAGTTGCTAGTAATCCAAAACAGAGTATACTAATACTAGTTGGAGTTATTGCCGTTTTTGCTTATTTGTTTTTCAACTTATTTATTAACTCATCTGATGTAGATAAAAATAAAGATAACACTCCGATACCAGATGAGGTAGCAAAACCAATTCAAGTAGCAGCTGACAGTGACATCCCTTCCATTCCAACATTACCTGCTCCGCCTAGATTGGAGGATCCAACACCTCCGCCTCCACCTCCATCAGAGGCTGAGGCTCTACCAATGGCGGAAGAAGCGCTTCCTTCTTTACCATCTGCTAGCTCAGAGGTATTACCAACACCAGAAATAACTTCTACTCCTACTCTTCCTTTTGGTAAAGTACGCGATGAAGATGCGCAAAAAAGATTAGAAGCAAAACGAAAATCTGCGCTTGTTTTAGTAGCTGGAACGCCTCCAGCCAAATCTGCTGAACAACTTCAACAAGAAGCTGACTTTAGTTATCGTGGAGATATGAATCTTGTTTTGGGGCGTGGTAAAATCATTGATGCCATTATTGAAACAGCACTTAACACCGATCTAGGTGGAGAAATAAGGGCAGTCATTACCAAAGATATATATTCTGAGTGGGGTAAAAATATTTTACTACCAAAAGGATCTCGGGTATTTGGTAATTATGCTGTAGGAATCGAGGGGTCCTATGGACGTATTTCGATTGAATGGACAAGAGTAGATCTCACAACTGGCTATACTCTTAACTTGAGCGGTGCCGGAGTGGATAATGTGGGAAGAAAGGGTAATCAAGGTAGGGTAGATAATAAATTTAGAGAGAGATTTTCCAACGCTGTTTTAAGATCTGCATTCAATGTTGTTTTAGCAAAAACTCTTGATTCACTTGTTAAACCGCAAATAAATTCTCAAGCTGCAGCTAACCGAAATCTTACTGCAACTAATGTAAAAAATATAGCAAATGGTATCTTTACACAACCCCCCGCACCTACAGTTACTGAAGACCAAGCTAACAGCCAAAAAAGAGTGCAAATTTGTGCCGCTGTACTTACTGCTATAGAAGACAAAACTTCAGCAACATTTACCCAAATTAATACAGCTTGTAATACTTTAGCAGCTGATGCAACAGCTACTAATACAGCAAAACTTACTTCATTAATGAGCACTATTAATGCTTCTTCTGATGGGTTAATAGTAAATACAACCGCTAATGTTGAACAAAGTAAAGCTCAAGAATCTACCAAACAAGCATTTACAGATATTTCTGATACAGTGAAAAAAATGCTTGAAGAACAGGAATTTAAGCCAACAATAACTTTAGATCAAGGAACCGCTGTAAGGATTTACGTGAATAAGGATTATAAATTTCCAAAAGTTGCTCTTGGTAAGTCGAGGTCAATGAAATGAGTTTTGCGGCACTAGAAACTTATCTTTTACCGTTTAAAAATATCTTCGCTGAAGAAGGTGTTAACGAGCTTATGATTAACAAACCTGGTGAAGCCTGGGTTGAGAAAAAAGGAGACCAACGCTTAGAACTAATACCAGAAGTTGACATTGATCACTTGCTTGGGTTGGGGAGGTTGGTTGCTCAATCTACAGATCAGAAAATTTCTGAAGAAAACCCATTACTTTCTGCAACACTCCCTAACGGTTATCGTATTCAGATAGTATTCCCACCAGCCGTCGAACCTAATTTAGCAGCTTTTGCTATACGTAAAGGTTCAACGATGCACCTTTCTCTTGACGCGTACGCAAAAATGGGAGCATTTGATAATACTTCTACGACTGAAATGGTTGATGAAAATAACGCAATATTATGCAATTACTTAAAAGAAAAGCAAATAAAAGAATTTATCAGGCATGCAGTACTTTGTAAAAAAAATATAGTAATTAGCGGTGGTACATCAACTGGAAAAACCACTTTCACTAATGCTGCACTTGGAGAAATCCCCACTCATGAACGATTAATTACAGTTGAGGATGCGAGGGAAGTACAGCTACACAACCATCCAAACAAAGTTCATCTATTGGCATCTAAAGGAGGTCAAGGTAGAGCTAAAGTAACAACTCAAGACCTAATTGAAGCTTGTTTACGTTTGCGTCCAGATAGAATAATAGTCGGTGAACTTAGAGGAGCCGAGGCTTTTAGCTTCTTAAGGGCAATTAATACTGGCCATCCTGGTTCTATTTCAACGTTACACGCAGATGCTCCTTCAATGGCTTTGGAACAGTTAAAATTGATGGTTATGCAAGCTGGGCTTGGAATGCCCCCAGACGAGATTAAAAAATATATTTTAGCCGTTGTTGATATAGTCGTTCAGCTAAAACGCGGTAGTGGTGGAAAACGTTATGTTTCCGAGATATATTTTAAAGGAATGAGAGGTGAAGACAGTGTTCAATAATACTCTTAAAAAAGCTAGAACAATTTTTGGCCATATGGTAATACATCCATTTGTGTTTATGTGCACTTTATGGACAAGCGGCCTTATTATTTCTTTTATTACTAATGAATTTAGAACAATTGGTTTAGATTTAAACGCAATTGCAATAACCTACAAATGGGCATCTTGGCTTTTACATTCATGGACAAAACTAGATTACAGTGCCTATGATTACATAAAAATAAAACTTCTTTTAGCTCTAATAATTCCTCCTTCATTCGTCGCTTTGTTTTATGTTAAGAATTTCAACAGAATAAAAACTCTTGAGTTTTTTCTACCAAAAGAGGCGGTGTATGGTTCAGCACAATGGGCCACTCAATCAGATATAGAGAGAGCTAGTTTAAGAGCAGCGCATGGAATGCTTCTAGGAAAGGACAGCATAGGCTATTTTTGCGCAGACGGTTTTCAGCATGCTTTACTATTTGCCCCTACGGGATCCGGTAAAGGGGTTGGGTTCGTAATTCCAAACTTACTCTTTTGGGAGCATTCTGTAATTGTTCATGATATTAAACTTGAAAATCACCTTTTAACCAGCGGATGGAGAGCCCAAAGCGGCCAAGAAGTTTATGTATGGGAACCATCAAATCCAGACGGTGTTACTAACTGTTATAACCCTATCGACTGGGTAAGTAGCAAACCTGGGCAGATGGTAGATGACGTACAAAAAATTGCCAACCTTATCCTACCAAAGCAAGAATTTTGGGAAAATGAAGCAAGAAGCTTATTTTTAGGAGTAGTTCTTTACCTTATTGCCGATGAAACTAAAGTAAAATCATTTGGTGAAGTTGTACGAACTATGCGTAGTGATGACGTGGTGTATAACCTTGCCGTAGCTCTAGATACACTAGGTGAGATTATGCATCCAGTTGCTTATATGAATATTGCTGCATTCTTACAAAAGGCTGATAAAGAACGTTCTGGTGTTATTTCAACTATGAACTCTTCTCTTGAACTATGGGCAAATCCATTAATTGATGCAGCAACGGCTTCTTCAGATTTCAATGTCATGGAATTTAAAAAGAAAAAAACTACTGTGTTTGTTGGCTTAACTCCAGATAATATTCAAAGATTGCAAAAATTGATGCAAATTTTTTATCAACAGGCCAGTGAATTCCTAAGCCGGAAAATGCCAGATGTAAAAGAAGAACCCTATGGTGTAATGTTTTTATTAGATGAATTTCCAACGCTTGGAAAAATGGATCAAATAAAAGCTGGTATCGCTTATTTCAGGGGCTATAGAGTACGTTTATTCTTAATTATTCAAGATACTCAACAACTTAAAGGGGCTTATGAAGAAGCCGGGATGAACTCGTTTTTATCAAACTCAACATTTCGTATTACTTTTGCAGCCAATAACTATGAAACTGCAAACCTTATTTCACAATTATGTGGTAATAAAACAGTAGAACAAACTTCCTATAATAAACCATTATTCTTTGACTTAAATGTTTCAACAAGAACTCAAAATGTTTCAAACGTATCACGGGCATTATTACTTCCCCAAGAAGTTATTCAATTACCTCGTGATGACCAGATAGTGTTAATTGAATCTTTTCCTCCAATTCGATCACAGAAAATTAAATATTTTGAAGATAAGTTCTTTACAAAAAGACTTTTACCCCCTACATTTATACCAACACAAACGCCTTTTGATCCAAAAAGTGAAAAAGCAAGCGAAGCTAAACAAGCTGAAGAATCAGTTTGAGAAATATAAAATCTCAATGCTTTTGCTAGTCTTTTGGGAGCTAAAATTTAAATAAAAACCGGATTCTAAGTGGCGAGTGGACTCACGCTTTTGCTTACAGTTGGGGATATGACCCACTATAACTGTCAAAGCTATAAAATATGTGGCAGGAGGAACTTAGTCCTTCCTAGCTTAAAAATAAAAAAAAGAAATACACATGCGCCGTGCAATCATGGATATTGGCTACAATGCCATAAGAGCCGTTGTTTATGAAGACAACACACTTGGTGCTCCTGAAATATTTAATAATAAATTTAAGAACGACATTCTTAGTCTGCTATCCCACGAATCGTTTGATGTAAAGCATCAATCATATCTATCTATTCAATATCTCTTACATGTATTCAAAAGGCTGGAAGTCACGGATATTAATTGCGTTGCCACAGCGGTACTTAGAGACCACCCAAGAGCCAATGACTTTATTTCATTCATAAAGAATAAATATAACTTTGATATTAGAATAATAACCGGTGAAGAAGAAGCAAAGCTAACTGCTCAAGGTTTAATCAGTGGCATACGTGATAGCGTAGGCATTGCAGCTGACCTTGGTGGCGGCAGCTTAGAATTAGTTGAAGTGAAAAATGGCTGCATTGGAAAACTTGAATCACTTGAGCTTGGAACCAAAATTATTACAGCAAGAAATATTACTAATAAAAACGAGATAATCCAAATAATTTTAGAAACATTTGGCAACCAAACTTACAAAAATCTTTACTTAATCGGCGGTGCTCTTAGGTTTATCGGTAGGTTATATATTGATTTTACCGAATATCCTATAAAGAATCTGCATAATCTTGAAATACTATCAGATGAATTTTCGACTTATCTAGCAAAATTAAGGTCTTCTTCAAGTAATACAAAAAGCAAACTCGGTAAACGTAAAATCAATAGCAACGCATTATTAGTAGCCGAGGCAATGATCGAAGTATTTAAACCAGAAAAAATCATTGTGTCTACCTATGGGCTCAAAGAAGGAGTGAGGGTAGAGCTACTAAATGAAGCTGACAAACATAAAGATATTGTTGAAGAGAAAGTAAAATATACCTGTAACTATGACGTTACTAAAACGGATTTCAACAGTTATCATGATATTCTGGAATCTATCGCTGGAAAAAATGAAATTAGCATGACTATCCTAAAATTTGCTATAATGCTTATGAGTTTAAAACGCAAATTTGATAACACACTTCCACCAGTCGCTCTTACGGAATTTATACTATCTTCAGAAATTCCATTTAAACATCAAGTTCGATTAATGCTTGCTCTAGTTCTTGCTTATGCTTCTAATTATAAACCAGATAACGAACTCGTTAGAATTTCTAAAAAACTTCTTACTAAAGAAGATTATGCAAGGAGTCAAATTATCGGCCATTTCTTGCAAATAGCAGAAGAAATTGATGGTCCTAGTTTTAGTTCCCCCTCTTTTTCTATTAAATCAAAAAATTATTATCTTGAAATCGATAGTAAAGAAATTTTACCACGCCCTACTTTTGAAAAAGTCTGCAGCCGCCTTAAATCTATTGCTTATGCAAAAAAAATATACTCTAATTAATACCAGTTTCAAATTAAATCAAAATATAAGTTATGCTAAAAAACACTGAAAATTCTTATGGATTAATTGCTAGAATTCTGCACTGGGTAATCTCTTTTTCAATTATTGGATTAATCTGTGTTGGTTTTTTTATGAGCTCTATGGAATCATCCCCAGAAAAATTTGAATTATATGGAATGCATAAAGCCTTTGGGGTAATTGTATTATCCCTTATAGTTTTCAGAATTATATGGAGATTATGCGATAATGTAGTATTACCGCCTTCTGGACTCCCTCAAATGATAAGACTTGCTGCTAAATCAGGACATTTTCTGCTGTATGTTTTCATGCTTATCATGCCAATTAGTGGTATCATGATGTCTAGATTTGGCGGACATGATATACCAGTATTTGGCTTATTCGTAATCCCTGCATTTGAAAAAAATGGAGAACTGGCAACTATTTTTCATACGATCCACGTCACGGCTATCTGGGGTTTTATAGCAGTTATCATAATGCATATAGGAGCAGCTTTTTATCACCACTTTATCCGGAAAGATAATGTTTTAATACGCATGATAAAACAATTATAGCAGTTAACCTAACAAGCAACTGCTCAGCAAATCCGTCATCCTAAATTTATTTCGAGGATCCAATGCCATGCAACGAGGATACCGGATCAAGTGCGTTATCCAATATGCCGCCTATCTAGTGACCGATTGGCCTTTGTTTTGATCTTTAACTCTTGTTTTAATAACTGCCTGAACAATATTAGCTTCTCGATTAACATTATGCTGATACTTAGCTCCATTTTTGCTTAAAGCCTGGCCAGCGTTTTCAACCTTTTGCTGATCTTGATTTGAAAAACGATTCATCACTTGTTCAGTTATATTTGTTAAAAATGCCCAAGAGAGCTCTATCTTTTCTTGAAGAGTTAGGCTCTTATCTTCATCTTCTTTATGCCTATTTTGATTATATACTTCTTGAGCCTGTTGATCTGCAGGAGATAAATGTGCAATTTTTTTACCACCAGAACGCATTCTTTTTATAAGAATAAACGCAACTACAGCACATATTACAAGAAGAATAATATTAAAACTAGAAGACATAAGCAGATAAACCTTTTTTGTATTATAATGCCAGCTTGGATAAGAGGCCTATGCAATTTTATGCATTTTTTTAGCGAAAAATATACATTTTTTGATAAAATAGGTTACCCTATTTTGAGAAAAACGTGTTTTTTACAGCAAAAAAGTGACAAAGTGGCGCGTGTTTCGTTATTCAAACTGGCGTTAAAGGCTAAATTTTACCATTAGTGACTTTGCTGAATCTATAAAAAAACAAACACTTACTATGAATGGAAAATTGTTGTGATTGAGATACTTCTGATGTCAACTACTTAAACCAATCGAAATATTGATTCACTAGTTGAGTTTAACATTAGACCATTGTATCGAAATAAAATCAAAAAATTCACATGTACCATTCAAAAATGAAATAATATTACATGCTCATATTCATGACTCTATCAAAGGCTTCAAGAAATTTATCACGGACTTTAACCGTACTATCCATAATATTTTTAGCTTCAGTTGTAGCTGTTAATAAATCAATTAGCGACGCCTGACCAACAAGAGATTTTCTGGCGACATTCTCTTGCTTTGACACAGAAGAGCGCAAAGCATTAGTGGCACTACCAATAACTCCACTAATGTTTCCACTACTTGCAACAGCGTAATAATTTACTCCTGAACTTCTTGCACCTTGAATATGACTTAGAATTTGCGCAGGAGTCATTTTAGAAAAACTATTAAACTGGTTATCCACCATTTGGTGGAAACTAGCTGCCTTATTCACTGACGCTTCTGAAAACTCAACCTTTGGTCGCTCTTGAATCTGCGAATAACTTTGCTGTGCTAATAATCCAATACTATCAATTGCCATAATTACCTGCCTATCGCTTCTACTGTCTTTTGCATTAAAGAATTACTCACCTCTATAACGCTCAAATTTGCTTCATAGCTGCGCTGAGCTTCACTAGCATCGGCACGCTCAATTTCTCTTGTAACATTAGGATATTTTACTAACCCTTCTTCATTTGCTGCTGGATGGTAGGGATCATACTTAACAATAAATTCCGAGTTATCTACTTCTACTTTTTTTGTTCTTATAACATTCGTCCGAAGTTTTTTATCATATTTGTTTTCAGGAAAAATAACTTTACGTCGGTACGCATCTGCACCAGGCGTGGCACCGGTAGAATCTTGATTAGCTAAATTCTCTGCAGCTATCTTAAGCCTTTCTGCTTGAAATTTACTTCCATGGGCTGCAATTTCTACTGCCTGCTTCAAATTATCAGCAAAAGTTTGTATAGCACCAGATACAGCAACCATAAACACTACTATTAGTAAAAAATATCTTTTCATAATTTTTTATATTACTTACTTAACACCGATGAAAACAAGGAATTTGTAGTTGCATAACCTTTCACAGCCGCTGCGTAATCAGTTTTATTTTGAGAAAGCTTGGTCATCTGTTGCCTTAATGAAACATTATTACCATTTTTCTTTATCTCATCTGGATCTTTAAGTTTTTGGCTGGTGAATTTTCCATCCTTACTTTTTGAACCAGCCATATGCCTTTCTGAAGTAATCTTCATCTGAACATTATGGGTAGTTTTTCCTTCACCAGAAAGCTCGTCAAGACTCTCTGGCATAGAAACTTCATCAGCTTTATAACCAGGAGTATTAATGTTGGCAAGATTTTGTGACAAAACCTTATTTCGGTAAGCACTAATTTCTAGGTATGACTTAAATAAATCTTTAGTTTGGTGCTGCTTAGCTGCCTTTTGTTCTGGCCTTAACAATGCCATACGCTGCCCACTCTCTGCAAATGCATGGCCTGCAATCATTATAATTAATAATGTTAACAGTCTTTTCATAGAATTAAATACCAAACTGCTGAATAATTGTTAAACTTTATCTTAACCTAAAACGTTTAATTTCTCAAACCATTTTTAGTATTTTGTGATAAAAATTATACCCAATTATTGTTACAAAAATATACACAATATACTTCGTTTATTCTATTAATTTCAGATTCCCATTGATATAAAGTGATATATGGTGTAGCTAGTAGAATTACATGGCAATAAAATTGACAAATATTATGCAGCCCAGCGCTCAATTTCTAGGCGAATATTTACCAATTGTTGTTTTCTTCGGAATAGCAACAGTACTATCTGTCGTTGTCGTAATCTTACCCAAAATCTTAGCAACAGAAAAACCAAGCAAAGATAAGCTCTCAAGCTACGAATGCGGGTTTGATGCGTTTGACGATGCTAGAGGAAAGTTTGATATCCGTTTTTACTTAGTTGCCATATTATTCATTATTTTTGATCTCGAAGTAGCGTTCTTAATACCATGGGCAATTAATTTAAAAGCTATTGGTCAATTTGGCTTCTGGTCAATGATGGTATTTTTATTGGTATTAACGGTTGGTTTTGTTTACGAATGGAAAAAAGGCGCCCTTGAGTGGGAATAGTGATTATTAGTTGAATCAGTGTGTATTTATGAAAAAAGAGTTGATTAATCAAGATAGCTTCTTCGAACAAGAATTATCAGATCGTGGTTATGTATTAACTAAGGTTGATGATTTGATTGGTTGGGCAAGATCAAACTCCCTTTGGCCAATGACGTTTGGCCTTGCTTGCTGCGCTGTGGAAATGATGCAAGCAGCTGCCAGTAGGTATGACATGGATAGATTTGGCTTTTTGTTTAGACCTAGCCCAAGACAAGCAGATTTAATGATTGTAGCCGGGACCCTTACTAATAAAATGGCACCAGCGATGCGAAGGGTTTATGATCAAATGGCCGATCCCAAATATGTCATTTCGATGGGTAGCTGCGCTAATGGAGGCGGATATTATCATTATTCATATTCTGTAGTCAGGGGCTGCGATAGAATAGTTCCTGTAGACGTCTATGTTCCTGGGTGCCCTCCAACAGCAGAGGCGTTAATTTACGGACTGATGCAGTTACAACGCAAAATCAAAAGAACAAGCAAATTTAAGGGTTAAGAATATGGATTTTTTGCATATTATCGATAAATTTGCCAATGATAATAATCTTAATCTTGCGCCAATTAGTATCAAAGAATTTGCTGCCTATAAAATTAGTCAAAATGATCTTCTCGCAATACTAAAGTTTACAAAAGAGCATAAAGACTTGCGCTTTACAATACTTACAGACTTATTTGCCGCAGATTTTCCAGAACGCCAAGAGCGTTTCGAAGTTGTGTATAGTCTCCTTAGCCTGAAATTAAATAAAAGATTATTGTTTAAAATTAATGTTGAGGAGAATCAGACAGCACCTTCTGTTACAACTATTTTTAGTGCTGCTTGTTGGTATGAAAGAGAAGCGTTTGATATGTATGGCATTGAATTTGATGGGTGCCCAGATATGCGCCGTATTCTTACTGATTACGGCTTTGTTGGACATCCATTGCGTAAAGATTTTCCACTAACCGGTCATGTACAAGTACGATATGATGAAAAACTTGAAAAAGTCATTTACGAGCCAGTACTACTTGAGCAAGAATTTAGAAATTTTGACTTTTCTTCTCCGTGGCAAGGCAAAGAAGGACTAAAACTTCCCGGTGATGAGAAAGCAACAAAATAAGTACACATTTGGAATGTTATGATAAAGAATAAAAAAGAAACTAATCTTTCCTCAAAACTCGCTACAAAAGAACCTAGGCTAGGAACCCATGGTGATACACGTAAAGATCAAAGCACCAAAAAAGCGTCAACATCTATACCTTTGGAATTAGAGTTTCAAAAGAAGACGACTACTATTAACTTTGGTCCACAACATCCAGCAGCTCATGGAGTCCTAAGGTTGATCTTAGAGATGGATGGAGAAGTAATTAATAAATCTGATCCACATATTGGCCTTTTGCATCGTGGTACTGAAAAATTAATTGAACATAAAACCTATGCTCAAGCAGTACCCTATTTTGACCGACTTGATTACGTATCTCCTATGTGCCAAGAACATGCTTATGCTCTGGCTGTAGAACAACTTGTTGGTTGCGAAGTACCGATACGTGCGCAGTACATTCGCGTTTTGTTTTCTGAGCTTACCAGAATACTTAACCATACAATGAATATAGGTACTCAGGCTGTTGATCTCGGAGCCACTACTCCTCTTTTATGGCTATTCGAAGAACGTGAAAAAATCATGGAATTTTATGAAAGAGTATCTGGCTCGCGTATGCACTCAAACTATTTTAGACCAGGAGGAGTAGCATCAGATTTACCAGATGGCCTCTTAGAAGATATAGCAACTTTCAACGGACAGTTTTTAAGTGTTCTAGCAGATACCGAAACTTTGCTAACAAATAACAGAATATGGAAACAAAGATTAGTTGGTATAGGCGTTGTAAGCCAAAAACAAGCAATGGATTGGGGGTTTTCCGGACCAATGCTAAGGGGTTCCGGGATAGAGTGGGATTTGCGCAAAAGCAATCCTTATGAAGTATATGATAAGATGGATTTTGATGTACCAATTGGAAGAAATGGAGATTGTTATGATCGCTATTTGGTACGAGTTGAAGAAATGTACCAGTCCGTAAAAATTATTGATCAATGCATTAAAGCTATGCCAAAAGGCGAAGTACATTCCATTGATGCCAAAATGATTCCGCCAAAACGAAGCCATATGAAAGAGTCAATGGAGGCTATGATTCATCACTTTAAGCTATATACCGAAGGATATAATGTGCCAGCAGGCGAAGCTTACGGTGTGGTTGAAGCACCTAAGGGTGAATTTGGTGTATATTTATACTCCGATGGTACAAACAAACCTTATCGATGCAGAATAAAAGCCCCTGGGTTTGCTCACCTACAAGGGCTTGATTTTATGACGCGTGGTCATCTAATGGCAGATGTAGTATCAGTTATTTCTAGTCTTGATGTTGTATTTGGAGAAATAGATAGATGAGTAAAAAACAAGAAATATTTATCTTCAGCAAAGACAGTATAGCCAAAGCTGAAGAGATTATAGCTAAATATCCAGTTGGTCGCCAAAGAAGTGCTATGTTACCCTTGCTTGAATTAGCCCAAAGACAGAATGGTGGATGGTTATCTACCGCAGCAATTGAACACGTAGCCACATATCTGTCAGAACCATTTATGCGAGCTTATGAAGTTGCAACCTTTTATACGATGTTTAATCTAAAACCCGTTGGCAAATACCATATTCAACTATGCGGAACAACGCCTTGTTGGCTAATGGGTTCTGACGAAGTGATGAAAGCCTGCGAGCAACACGCTAAGACAAAATGCGGAGAGATGTCCGAGGATGGTCTCTTTACGATTTCAGAGGTTGAATGTCTTGGCGCTTGCCGTAATGGTCCTGTAATACAAATTAATGATGATTTCTATGAAGACCTGAATGCAGAAAAAGTTGCCGAGATAATTGAATCTTTGAGAAAAAAGAAAAAAGCGTAATTAAGAATTTATGCTATAATACGAATGGGTCATACTAAGTAAAAAGTCATCCCGGACCAGATCCGAGATCTCATGAGATCCTGAAACGAGTTCAGGATGACTATGTAAATAGTATCAGCACTCAGTTTAAACAACTATAATCATCAGGAAACAAGTGAAAAAATTGTTGATTTTACTATTTACCATCACTCCACTAGTTACCATGGGTGACTATATTAGCAATGGTTTTTTTATAGTTGATAAACATCTAGATTTTGATAAAACAATTCGTTCTGGCAAATGTCATGGAACAGTACCTTATCCAAAACTCACAAACGAGGATGAAGAGCTTTTTATGAAGATCAATGATGAAATTCATGATTTTATTGAGCTCTACAGTGTTTGTAATAATGCAGAAAGAAGCAATTTTTCAGTAAATTATGATGTACCAAATTCAGGAACAAAAGATTTTTTCAGTGTTCTCTGGCTTACCAAAAAAGATGATAAGTTGTGGCGCATTGACGTATTAAACTTTAATGCAGAGACTGGCTCTCTATTGGATACAGACGATATATTCAACATTCATAGTAATAATCTATTTAGCGAATTAGTAAAACTCTCAGAAGGCCACTTGAGTTCAAATTGCAGCTGGGAACAATTTTTGGAAAAAATTGAAAAAAGAGATATCCAATTTTACATCAAGAATGATGCCTGGTATCTTGTGTTCAACTCAAGTGAAGCACTTAATAAAGTCGTAGAGATAAAAATTCCTCAATATTTTTTGATACAAAGAGACGATCATGATAACGAATAAAGATAAAATTTTTACCAATATTGACGGTAGCGAGGCCGCTAGCCTTAGTGCTGCAAAAAAGCGCGGTGATTGGGATAAAACAAAATCACTAATTCATAATGGACGCGACTGGATCATTGAACAAGTAAAATCATCTGGCCTACGTGGGCGTGGAGGAGCCGGTTTTTCAACTGGTATGAAGTGGTCTTTTATGCCAAAAGATCACCCTAAACCTTCATATCTAGTTGTCAATGCAGATGAATCAGAACCGGGTACTTGCAAAGATCGTGATATTTTACGATATGAGCCTCATAAATTGATTGAAGGATGCGTTATTGCGTCTGTTGGGATTGGCGCACACACTTGTTATATATATATACGCGGAGAGTTTTATAATGAGGCCGTTATACTTCAAAAAGCAATAGATGAAGCTTACGGCGCCAAATTAATTGGTAAAAATGCTTGTGGATCTGGTTACGATATTGACGTATACTTGCACCGAGGAGCTGGAGCCTATATCTGCGGTGAAGAAACAGCTTTGCTGGAAAGTTTAGAGGGTAAGAAAGGTCAACCAAGACTAAAGCCACCATTCCCTGCTGGCGCCGGCTTATATGGCTGCCCTACAACTATTAATAATGTTGAATCTATTGCGGTTGTTCCAACAATATTACGCCGAGGCGCAGAATGGTTTGCTGGCCTTGGAAAACCAAATAATACTGGCACTAAGTTATTTTGCATCTCCGGTCATGTTAATAAACCGTGTAATGTTGAAGAAGAAATGGGCATACCTCTTAGAGAGCTCATTGAAAAACATGCTGGTGGCATACGTGGTGGCTGGGATAATTTAAAGGCAATAATTCCTGGTGGTTCTTCTGTACCCATGATTCCAAAAGATATATGTGAAACTGTCACCATGGACTTTGATTCTCTGCGCAGTGTCGGCTCTGGCCTCGGTACTGGCGGACTAATTGTCATGGATCAATCAACTGACATTATTTATGCCATTGCTCGCTTAAGCAAATTCTACATGCACGAATCATGTGGACAGTGCACCCCGTGTCGCGAAGGAACTGGATGGATGTGGCGAGTAATGATGCGTTTAGTTCGCGGGCAAGCAAGAGAAGAAGAAATCGATGAACTGCTAGACGTGACAAAACAAGTTGAGGGACACACTATATGTGCACTTGGTGACGCTGCTGCTTGGCCCATACAAGGATTGATTAAGCATTTTCGCCATGAAATTGTAGACAGGATTCGGACTGCTAAATCATGAGTTTAACCTTCCGTTCCGTAAATAATAGAAAATTAGTAAAAATATTAGCGCTTTTCGTTACGACTCTTATTTTACTCATTACTTCATTCGTCGTTATAAAAAATGACAATGATTCTAAGATACTAATTAAGGAAGAAAGTAATTTTGGACCTGTATGGATCTTTGAAGAAAACGGCCAAAGATGCATGACTTTTATTAAGCCACCAACACCAATAGTTCAAAGCTGCGCCTTAACCGAAAATCCTAAAATAGTTCTTCATGGCTATGTGAAACTATTCCTTAGTACTTTATTCTTTAATGAGAACCCAC
The DNA here is from genome assembly GCA_945865485.1 of Rickettsia typhi. Classification (GTDB taxonomy): domain Bacteria; phylum Pseudomonadota; class Alphaproteobacteria; order Rickettsiales; family Rickettsiaceae; genus Megaera_A; species Megaera_A venefica. The sequence goes on along the minus strand of CAMBEC010000007.1, from coordinate 57,293 downwards.
AAAGAATATTAGTAATTGGCCTCGGGGGAGCAAGTGTACATAAAGCACTAAATATATTAACTCCAACAGCTCAAATTGATACGGTTGAAATCAATACTGTATTACCTAAGATTGTTGATCAATATTTTGATTATAAAGAAGATTATCGTAATAAAATATTTATAGAAGACGGCGCGATATTTGCAAAAGAATCTGCACCTGATATCTATGATATCATTCTCATTGACGCATTTAATGTAGATTATATACCGCCACAACTTTTAACTGATGAATTTATGCAAGACATCAAAAAGATGCTGAAACCAAAAGGCATTGTGGCAATCAACACTTTCACTGTCAGCAAAACCTATGATCTTGAATCTGATCTGTTCAAGCGTAACTTCGGTCAGTATTATAACTTAATTGTCAACACATCACGAATCATGATAGCCGCAAAAAATAATCTTCCCGCTTTGCAGGAAATAGTAGCTAAGTCAATTTTATGGAGATACAGATTTGTTGAAGTTGGCGTTGACCAGAATGCAATATTGGGATTGTACCAAAGTCCAAATTAAGAGAATGAAATTTTATGTGAACATTAAGTAGAAGTTTAGGAATTTATAAATCTTATTTAACTTCAACCTTTTTTATATTTACATAGTTTAGTTCATTATTTTGAGAATCTGCAGCATAGATTGCTTCTTCAATTGAATCAAAGTAACGCCTAGAAATAAGGGATAAAGAATATTTCCTATAAGTAGTGTATTCCCGATGTTTATTTTCTAACCAAGCATTGAAGAAAAAATTATATTTTAATAACTTACTAATTTTTAATAAATTTCTAAGAATTTTTATAACGAAGTCTGTAAAGCTTAATGCTTTTAACAAGACACTAAATTCGTAACTTTTGATTTTTTTTCTTATTGACCACCAAAATTTATCAAGATAAGTTATTTTACTTAGATAGTTTTTTAAAATATTTTGTTGGTCTTCAGGAATTTCTCCTTCCCTCGACTCTGATTCTTCTTGCGCAATCAGAATAATTGCTTTTAGATTTAAAACAATATCATCAGCTGCTGGAAAAAATCTATTTTTCATATTTAAATAATCAGTATAAAATGTGTTAAATCCAGAATAATACAGACCTTGTAAAGGAGCGTGTTGGAGTGAAAAACTTGGGTCTAGTTCCTTGATTATTTTTAAATTGTAATTAGGATCACGCCCACACCTTTTTCCGTTTGACAAATCTGTATCTATTTGCATTGATAAACGGATGCCAAGATCTATAGCTGTTTCTGCAAAATATAGTGCTAAAAAGCGAGACGTATAATCGCATGAAAGAGGCCAGAACACACGACCAGCGTGTGATTTTATTTTATTAATTAACTCTTTAGAATAAGCACCAAAACATATTTTGCCTCTAAAAAAACACCTTCTTTCTGCGTATTCTCCTAAATTAATCCTATAACAACGTTGTAATTGCTGTCTTGGGTTATACCGTTTTGCTTTTTCCGGCATTATTCCAGACTCTTGTATATAGCCTTTACATGATTTTCCATATTCATCAATAGGAATATAGATATCTTCTCCCCAATTAATTATATCAAATGCATTACTAGATGCGGCGGTATGTAGGTGCCATAAAGTAGATGGATACAAAACAGATCTATCAGGTAAATAAGCTATATATTCTCCTTTGGCCGTTTGGTAAGCAAATTCCCAATTATCAGGCATATTAAGATACTTCTCTGGCCTGAGATAATGAAACCTTGAATCGGCTAAGTTTTCTATAAGTTGCTTATTTTCTGCAGCATCCTCTCCTTCTGAATCAGAGTTATCACAAATAATAACTTCAAAATCCTTGAAGGTTTGTATTTTCAAGCTATTTACAGTATGTCTGAGAAGATGCGACCTATTTCTCGTAGGAATAACTACCGAAACAAACGGTTTATTTGTCATAATATCTAGCTCTTAATTACCTATTAGTTCTTTGATAACTCCACAAATATATGCGACGTCACTTGTTGTTAAGCGATAAGAACTTGGCAAGTTAACAGAATAGCTGGATATTTCATATGAATTTAGATTTTGTAATTTATAAGAGTTACTTAAGTGTTTATAAGCCTCTAACGAACTAAGTGGGTAGAAAAAAGGCCTAGATGGTATTTCATGTAATTGCAAATGTTCTATAAATTGCTCTTTCGTAATTTTTAAAGCTTTGTCTAAGGTTATAGTTATCATCCAATAACTATTAAATGTGTTATCTTCATAAGGATTAAGACTTATAGAACTAATGTTTGCAAGATTATCTTTATATAAACTATAAATTTTCCTTTTGTGATCAACTAATTCTTCAATTCTCTCTAGTTGAGCAAGACCCAATGCAGCTTGCAGAGCAGACATTTTATATTTATAACCAACTTGAATATTACGAAACATAATATCCCCAGGTAACCTACCATGATCTCTCAATATCATACATTTTTTATAAATCTCATCATCGTCAGTTACAAGCATTCCACCTTCCCCTGTTGTCAAGGTTTTAGAACCATGAAAACTAAAACAGCTAGTAACTCCAAAAGTACCAGATAATTTATTATTATATTTTGATCCGATCGATTCTGCAGCATCTTCTATTATAGGAATACCCAGCTGGATAAGATCGTCATAGCTTGGCATATGACCATACAGATTTACAGCTATAATTGCCTTTGTTTTACTATTAATAAGTGGTTTTATTGTTTTCGCTGAGATACACCATGTATTTGGTTCAATATCAGCAAATATTGGCGTTGCTCCAACATATGTTATTGGTGCAGCAGAAGCGATCCATGTGGCATCAGGAACAATAACTTCATCACCAGGACCAACTCCTAGGGCAAGTAAACTCAAGTGTAACCCGGAGGTACAAGAGGGTAATGATATGGCGTATTTACGCCCTAAGTAAGCTTTAAATGCATCTTCAAATCTATTAATATAATCATTTGCATGCTCATACCATCCATTTGTTATTGCATCCGTTACATAATCTATCTCCTTTTCGGTGATCGATGGGCCTGCAATAGCTATTTTACGCATTTCAAATAACCATCCGGAGCGACTGTAATTAATAATTTATTATGCATTGATTCATTAATTTCAAATCTATCTGAACTTTTTAGAAATTCATGAACAGCAGTTTTGGGATTATTATTTTTCCCCCAAGACCGATCCTTAAAATAATCATCTGGCATATCATCAACGAGCGTATCCATAACAATAAGATAACAATCTTTTGTAACTAATGGGCTATAGAGATTAAGCTCTTTTAAAACATGTTCATGAGTATGATTAGAATCGAGAATAACCATTACTTTATCTTCAGCTTTAATAAAATTATTTACCTGCTCAATTGTTGATGGCTCTATAGATGACCCTTGAATTAAGTTAATCCTAAAAGCTAACGAATGACTTTCTATAGCGGCACGATTGTGATCCCTAATATCAATATCAACGCCTATCACCTTACCATTTCCATTCAATAAATGGAGTATGGAAGCACTTAAAATTAAAGATCCTCCACGCGCAACTCCAGTTTCAATAATTACATCCGGCTTTGTTTTCCAGATAATTTCTTGAATAGCAACTATATCTTGAGGGACCTGAATAATAGGCACTCCTAACCAATCAAAGTTATACTGGTATCCCAATGCTCCACAATCTTTAATAAAAGAAAGAGAAGTATTCCTAAGCTGTTTGTTTTTAGCAAGTTTTTCTATACTTACTACTCTTGCATCAAGAAAAGATTGCACATCACTCATTTATAAATTCTCTCCACGGAATAAATTTAGATTTCAGATAGTTACTAGATTCTGGTCCCTTATGAGCAATTAGATCAAGAATTGATACATACTGGTCAAAATTCGCACCATATTGTTCATATGGCTCAATATTATACTCTATATATTTTACTGATATACCATTTCTTTCAAGAAGCATATGATCCAGATAGTTTTTTGCACCATGACCTGTTATGTATATCGTAGCCCCTTCCTGATTAAGAGATTTCTGTAATCTTACTGAAGGATTTTCATCTAAGTGCATAACATCTTTTATATAAAATTTAGGCACTATATTAAGATATTTGCATATCAGTTCAAAGGCTTTTATATTTATTTCATATAAGTACTTTTCTTTTTGAGAAAAAACTAAATTAAATATATCAAGCACATCGTTCTTAAATTTTAGCCCCGTATATATTTGTTCGATAGTTTTTATTGATTTGTTTAACCAACTATCTAGTAACTGAACTTTTATATCCTTAATTTGTTTAGGAAAACCAGATCTATCTATTGGAATACCCCACCAGAAAATTCCATTTTTTCCTTTAAGCTGCACTCTATGCATAAAACTTTGACCACCGGGCATTTGAACGTCAACAAGATGCATAAATAGGTCACATTCTTTTGCTTGAGCAAAAACTCCGTGCCAAGGAAAAAACATTGGTTGAGAAATAACAGCTTTCACAAAATTACTCCCAATTACCAATTGAAAAATGCACTTGAATCTTTATCAAGCTCCTTTGCAGCTTCTTGAACATATACTGCCGCTGGTTTTGTATTTTTTCTGATCAAGCAGTTTGCCCCGATTAAATTTCTTTCTGCTATTATTACGTCGTCACAAATTGTAGCATTACTCCCTACAAAGCTTCCAGACCCAATATAGCAATTTCCACACAAGACCGTCCTATTGGCTAGAAAGGCATAATCTCCTATTATTGATCCGTGACCAATTGAATTCCCCCTACCTAAAATAACTCCCGTACCAATTTGCACCTCAGGTTGAACAATATTTCCTTCAAATATAAAGATATTTTGTCCTAAAATAAGATCCTCCCAGTATATAGAAGTGGGTGATATATGGTTTATTAATTCGTATCCCTTTTCTATTGCTTTTTCTATAAAATATTTCCTAATAGCATTTAATTTCACGTATCCAACTGCTACAAACATTTTAAATTCAGTTGGAGGGTATATCTTCTCTACTAAATCAAAGCTACACAATGGTTTACCATTAAATTCACTATTACCCTCTAGCGCCTTTTTATTATCTGTATAGGCCACAATTTTATAATTACTTTCTCTAGATAGGTAAAAATCTACAGATTTACTAAAGTTAGATGCACCAAATAAAATAACTTTCATTGCTTAAACAAATAATCAAATTTAATATCTCTATCTTTCCAATCACTAACAGAATTAATTGCTTCTTCCGCAACAAGAGGATTAATTCCTACAAGTACTCTCTTTATATCCTTAGGAAGGTTATGGGGAGATACTACTTTAACATCATGTATTGTCTTTCCTTGTAAAAATTTATTTTGATCAACAAAATATGAAGCTTTAAGATGAGGTTTCAAATTAAGAGCTATATAACTGCCGTAAAAACCTGCTCCATAAATAGCAAAATTTTCACTAGTATCAAAATTACTTACTTGAATGCAGGCATTGTTCCAATAATCAGCAATTCCCTTTGCTTGCAAAAATAGTTGGGCAATTTCAGCTTTATGAATAGGGGAATCATGGGATGTTATTAATTTTCTGTTATCTTCCTTTTTAACGGCTGTAACAACAAACCAACCATCATTAATTTGCTCATCAATAACAATATTCATAAATCCTAGTTTTTCCATCATGTATAGTAACGAATTTTGTGAAAAATGATTAATATGATCTAAAACTAATAAGTCTGCTGTATTCTTATACAAATTTGGAATTACAAAATAAACAATTCCTCCATCTTTAAGCAAAGAATATTGTGTTTTAAGTATTTCAACAGGCTCAGCAACATGTTCTAACATAAAAAATGAGCATACTACATCAAAGCTTGCTTGAAATTTCTTATCTATTACTTTGATAAACTGAGCATCTTTTTTTATAAAATTATCCCAAAAATGTTTGTATTTATCGCTTACATCATAAACGTAAGGATTTATATTGGGAAACTTCTCATGTATTTTCCTTAGAGTAGAAGCCTTGGCAGCGCCAAAATCAAGAATTTTATAATTCGTTTTAGCATTTAACTCTAATTTCTTTATCATAGTATCAGCTTGATATGAATACCTATAGATTTTTTCACCATCTACAATTTTTAAAAGCTGGTCTTCTTCTTCACTTCCCATATTAATGTCATATGTTTCTGCATAGAAATGATCTATATCTTCAAGAGGGTCTGTTAAGACATGAGTACAATAATTACAAAAATGAACATTACTATTCTGTTTTTTTTCACTACAGATCGAAGTAATAGCTCTATCTGAGAACTGGTATATATTTGTTATATCTTTTGATTGACAAATATTGCAATTAGTTGACATTTGGTTTCTCCTTTATTTTACTTAATAATAGCTCAGGATGTATTTGAGAAAGTTTCTTACCTGTAGTTAAACCACTAGGCCACCCTTTTGAAACTCCTAAAGGGTCATTAAAGTTAAAATACCTAATTTGCATACTCCAACGAACTTTATCTGATACATTAAACCCCGATTTATGGATAGTTTTAAAATCAATAATTAACAAATCACCTACTTCACAAATAAGGTCTACATCTTCATATTGTTTTATCAATTTCTCTTCATCACATATTCTCATTCCATAGGCGGTATTAATTGATTCAGTATTTTCATAATATACCGGAAGCAATCCTTCTTTATGCGAATTTATCAATACTTTAATGGGCCCGATATCTTGCGTAATATTTACTAACGGGGCCCAAAAAACTAACCCATCATAACTACCAAATTGAGATAAATAATCTTGATGCCATGGGGCCATAAATTTTTCTTCCCTTGGAAGATCCATACGAATACCTTCACCCCCTCGAGTAATCCCTATGGAATCAGTTGTTCTCATTAATTTTGCTAATTCTATATTTTGCTCAGAAGAAACTAGCCTACAAAATTCAGGTATAGTCTTTACAGCGTCATAAATTATACTAATTAAATCTCTACGGTTGTATTGCATATGTTGCAATATTTTATTTATAGCACCGCCTTCTAAGCTAATATCTTCGCAACTGTTTCCTAAATAAAAAGAGGAGACAGAATTAATAACTTGGATAATTTTTTGATTGATTTGCTTTATCTGATCTACTTTATAAAAAGATTTTATATGCACATATCCTTTTTCTAATAACTCAGTTGAATAAGAATTATAATATTTCACTATCTGTACTCTGCTAAGAAAGATGGAACTTGAATTTCACAAGCCGCTTCAGGTTTATAATATTCATCCATCATATAAAAAATTTCTGTATTATCTTCCAAAGTTTTATACCCATGAGCAACACCTTTAGGAATATACAGCATTTTGCCATTTGTTGCTGACAATATTTCCCCACTCCACTTATTAAGTGTTGGCGAGTCTTTACGTAAGTCAAGCATAATATCATAAATAGAGCCCCTTGTACAACGTACAATCTTTGTCTCGGCATATGGATCTTCTTGATAATGCATGCCACGAATTTGCCCTTTATGGTAATTAAAACTTGTACTCATTTGGACAAAATTTGTTACTAATCCATGTTTTTCAAACTCCTTAGTACAAAAAGTCCTGGCAAAGCTTCCTCTTTCGTCAACCTTAAGCTCCAATTCTATTAAATACGCGCCAATTACACTTAGAGGAGTAAATTTCATTACACGACATACGCTTCTGGAAGAGGAATAATAAATTTTCCACCTCTGTTGATAAATTCTTGCTGTTGCTGCCTAATCTCATCCGCAAAATTCCAAGTAAGAAGCAATGCATGACTTATATTTTCGTTAACAAGAGAACTAGGATCCATAATTTTAATATGTGTCCCAGGTGTGAATAATCCTTGTTTTACCGGGCTACGATCAACTACAAAATCTAAATGAGTTCTATCTAAACCAAAATAATTCAGTAACGTAGTGCCTTTAGCTGATGCACCATATGCAGCTATTCTTGCCCCATTATTTTTTAATTTGCTAATTAAGTGATTGAGATCCTGTTTTAGTTGGTTAACTCTATTCATAAATTTAACAAAAGTATCATGGTTGTAAAGATTTGCATCTTCTTCTTTTTTTATCATTTCAGTAACAATAGAACTCACATTGTGAGCATCAGTATGCCCTATATATAAACGAACAGTTCCTCCATGTAGCTTTGTTTCTTCAATATCAAATAGTTCTAGGCCATAACGCTCGAAAACCTTTTTTAAAGGTTTTATAGAAAAATAAAATACGTGCTCGTGATAAATAGTATCAAACTCAAGTTTTTCTACTAAATCAAGGAAATAAGGAACCTCAATAACAGCCTTACCGTGAGGTTTCAACAGAAGTTTTACTCCTTTGATAAAACCTTTAATATCCGGAACATGGGCAAATACATTATTTGCGTGAATAATATCGGCTTTTTTTCCTTCACTAGCAAGCTTGGTGGCTAAATCTTCACTAAAAAAATCATTTAAAGTTGGTATACCATTATCGTTGGCAATCTTAGCAATATTCTTAGCCGGATCTATACCTAAAGCATTAATGTTGTTATTAATATAATTCTTCAACAAATATCCATCATTACTAGCAACCTCAATTATATAAGCATCTTTAGGGAGAGTAGGTATAATTCTTTCAACCAACTCCTTAGCAGACTTTAACATCGTATCAGAATTAGAAGAAAAATAGACATAATTTGAAAACAACTCTTTTGGATCAACTAAGTCTCTAAGCTGCGCCAAGCCACAATCTCTACACAACATTACTTCTAAATTGTGCCTAGCTTCTTTGACTTGTTCAATGGAGGATAACAAGGCATTAGCAAGAGGTAATTTTCCTAAGCCTATAATCGATTCAACACTGCTAGAATTACAAGCCCTACATTTAAACATTTTCTTTCTCAAAATATTCTTTATACCACTCAACTGTTTTTTCTAATCCTTTATTTAAACTAAATCGTGCTGACCACCCTAATATTTGCTTAGCTTTGGTACAATCCAAATACTGCGCCTGTATTTCACCGTGATTTTCACCTTGTATAACTGGCTTTAATCCAGAATCCAGTAATTTTAAGATAATATCAGTTAATTCAACAACCGTTTTTTGTGTCTCATTAGAAAAATTAAAAGCTTCTCCTCTTAATTTTATATCCTTTGATAATGCTTCTGCTAAAACCATATAACTGCTGACAGCGTCTTCAATATAAATATAATCTCGAATTAATGTGCCATCAGAACGAATAACTGGACGTTCTCCTCTTATAACAGATCTTATAGTACCAGGAATAATACGATTCCAATTCAAATCACCGCCACCAAAAAAATTACCGCATCTAGTTATTGCTACAGGTAAATCAAAAGTTTTTGCATAGCTGTAACTTATCATATCAGAGCAAGCCTTGCTAACATCATAGGGATAAACAGCTCCAAGCGGCATGGTTTCTTTGTATGGCAATTCTGGAATATCACCATAAGCTTTGTCTGATGAGGCAACAACAATAGAAGAAACTGATTTTACCTGACGACAAGCTTCAAGCAAATTCCATGTGCCAGTAATATTCGACTCAAATGTTGAAAGAGGATTTTTATTGGCAATCGGAACAATAGTTTGGGCCGCCAAATGCATTACAAACTGAACCTCATACTCAGCTAATATTCTCTCTAGTTTATTAGTATCAGCTAAATCTCCTCTTACTATGATTGCCTTACTAAGGCTATTTTTTGATAAAAGCCTAGACCCAGGAACCCAATCTCTTAAAAGGACAATAACTTCAGCTCCTTGAGAAAGCAATTCCTCAACGAGCCACCCTCCAACAAGACCACTGCCTCCAGTTACTAATACACGTTTATCTTGCCAAAACTTCTTTATTCCCAAATTTTCCAAGGTGCCTTTCCTGATGTCCATAAATTTTCTAAATATTTTAAATCCCGCAATGTATCCATACATTGCCAAAAACCATCATGACAATATGCAGCTAGCTCCCCTTGAGAAGCTAGTGTTTCAAGCAGCTCAGACTCTAAAGAACTTTCTATTCCTTTGATCATATCCAACACTTTTGGTTCACATACCATAAACCCCCCGTTTATCCATCCCTCACCAGTTTGCGGTTTCTCAGTAAAACTTGTCACCAAGCCATTTTCCATATATAAACCTCCGTAACGCGCAGGCGGACGAACAGCAGTTATGGTAACCAATTTACCGCGTTTTTTGTGATAATCTAGAAGTTTTTCAATGTTAATATCAGATACCCCATCGCCGTATGTAACCATAAACGGCTCATCATTAATCAAATGCGCTAGTTTTTTAATACGTCCACCTGTACCAGTACTTAAACCCGTATCCTCTAGGTGAATGACCCACTCTTCCTGTTCACGTTGTAATATTTTACACTCACCTTCTTTTATTTGAAGTGTTAAATTACCAGAATAATTAACATATTCTAAGAAATATTTTTTAATAAAATCAGCTTTATAACCAAGAGCGATAGTAAAATCACTAAACCCATAATGGGTGTATATCTTCATTATGTGCCAAAGTATCGGACGCCCTCCTATTTCAACCATTGGCTTTGGGCGTACGTCCGTCTCTTCACTAAGGCGAGTACCAAACCCACCGGCTAATATCACTACTTTCATACACTGACTCCAAAATAATAAAACACTTGATATATATAATATGTTAATGCAATTGCCAAATGAATTTAGCAATACCATTTGTTAGGAACTAGACAAAACAAGAACAATCTTAATTAAAAAAGGATCTTAAAAGCTCCACTTCTTAAATCAAACTGTTTCCTTACCCACTCAACGACCTTGAATATATTTCTCGAATTTATTTTTTTCGTCCTTGAATTTGTCTGCATTAGGCAGAGGATTTTTTTTGACTGTTATATTATCCCACTTGTTTGAGAGTTCTTTATTAATCTCTATCCACTTAATCAAATCCGGTGATTCTTCTTTAATTGCATCTACGGGGCATTCAGGCACGCATACTCCACAATCAATACATTCCTCTGGATTTATTACTAGCATCAGCTCTCCTTCGTAAAAGCAATCTACAGGACATACTTCAACGCAGTCAGTATATTTACATTTGACACATTCATCAGTTACAACGTAAGTCAATTTAACCTTCCACATTTTTGGCTATGAAACAAATTATTCATAATCTATTATTTTGTTTTTGCCTATTTAGCAATATTTTAGTACGAATTAACAGCACAAGTATAAAATATAGGATAAAGCTTGTAAACATTATCATTAGCGGTAATAACATTGAGCTATGAATTGAAGGCCCCCCAGCCCTGAATATGCTAGCTGGCTGATGCAGGCTGTACCAAATGTCAACAGAAAATTTTACAATCGGAATATTGACAAAGCCAATTAATGCCATTACTGAAGCTGGCTTCTCTGCTCTTAATATATTCGCGCCACTATTTACAATCGTTATATAACTTATATAGAGCAGAAATAATACTAACATCGAAGTAAGCCTAGCATCCCAAACCCACCAAGCCCCCCATATTGGTTTTCCCCATAACGATCCTGTAACGAGTGTGATCAAGGCAAATGCCGCCCCAATTGGCGCCGCTGCAACCGCTAAAAAATAGGAAAGCCTGGTTTTCCAAACTAAAGCTGAAAAACTACAAACTGCTATGAAAGAATAAATGCCTAAACTCATCCACGCTGCTGGTACATGAACATACATTACCCGAACCATTTCTCCCTGCTGATAATCCGGCGGAGAAGAAAAAAGAGAAAAATATAATCCGGTACCAAGAATTACGGGCAACAACAAAGCTATTATCGGAATAAGCGTAACTTCAAGTTTCGAGAAAAAATTCGGTGTTAGTAACTTTAACATTATCTAATTATAATTGTGGATAATATATTTTGTGAGTATTGCTCTCCATCATGAAATGACCTGCGATAACTTGGATATTTTTCTGGCATGGAATAAGTATCTTCTTCCATATTGTGAACCAATTCAATATTTTCTTTTTGCAATTTCTTTATAACAAAACCAACAAGATCAAACATAAAATGATTTTCTCTGTGAGATGGCTGAAATAACTCTTTAATGTCATCACTTTCACTAACAAAATCATTGTAATATTTAGCATCAACTTCGTATGATTTTTGAGCAATTGCTGGACCAATAATTGCCTTTATTTTAGTTACCCCTATATTTTCCATCATTTTGCGAACATTAGTAATGATATTTAACTTTGCGCTCCTCCAACCACAATGCGCCGCACCAATAACCGTTCCATCATCACTTGCAAATAACACTGGTATACAATCAGCAGTAAGCACTCCAAGTGCAATATTTTTTTGCGCTGTTATAGAAGCATCCGCTTCCGGTTGCTTCTTTAAATCTATATTATCAGCAATTATAACAGTATTACCGTGCACTTGATTCATTAAGAAAAGGTGATCAGCATTAAGCTCAGCTTTGATATTATCAATATTTTGCTGCACCTGGGCTAATTTTACAGCGTCAGTGTACTTATGTAAGCTATAAATGCCGCTAGAATTTGTATAGGTCTTATCAATGATCTTATAATAAACTTTATTTTTTATGAATTCTATTTCCATGATAAATAATAATAATCAATACAATGATAAACTATCAGAAGTCAGTGAGAGATACAATCGATTAGCTTCTTTGCAAAACTATTTTAAATCAAATCATAACTTAACACCTATTATTGGAGCAGAAATTGAGTTTTATCTTTCAGATAATATTTACGTTAAGGACCTAGAAAGTAAAATAGGCCATGATATAAAACTGGAAAAGGGAAAAAATCAATACGAGCTTGACCTACCACCCAGTTCTAATTTAGTAACCATGGCGAGAGATATTGAATCAGTACGAAAGGATATCTGTTTTTTTGCAAAACAACTTGGTGGTAACGCTGATTTTTGTTCCAGACCTTTTGCGGATGATTACGGCAATAGTATGCACATACATTTAAACTTTCTTGAGGATAGTAATATTGAAAAATATGCACAAATATTATGTCATTATTTACCTCAATATATAAACTATTTTTTACCAAAACCTCAGGATTACAAACGTTTAGATAGTAAATTTATGGCACCTACTCATATTGCGTGGGGTGGAAATAACCGAAGTCTCTTAATACGAATTCCTGATTCGCTACCAAGACGATTGGAACACAGGTTAGCTGCTGCAAGCGCCGATCCGGCAGAAGTTATTTTTGCTATATTGGATTCTATAAGACAAGGCATATTATCATACGACAATATTCCGCATATCGCAAAAACTCACGGTAATGCTTTTGATAAGCAATATAGTTTGGTGCCAATTATAAATTGTATATAATAAATACTTAATAACGCCCCAAAGAAAGTCATCCTGAATGCAGATATCCGGATCTTCTTCAGTTGCCCAAGTACTTGAACTTTTATAAGGATAATCTTTTGCCATTTTCTATTCGTGAGGAAGATATTTGATCGGCTAATTCAGTGTGTTTTATTATGTATCTGGATATTCACTATAAAGTGTAGTCTTTTTTTAGCTTTAAGCTTGTAATATGGTTCACTATTTCTTTTGCTGCCTTTCCTGCACTTAATTTACTTACATTTAGCTCCAGCAAATAAGGGTGATCGATAGAAAGGAGTGGCTCCTTATCATAAACATACTTTGGATCAATTGATTTCCACCGAGCTCTTCTTTCCTGCTGTACCACACGCTTTAAGTGTTCTTGCTCATTAATCAGCAACTTTACAGGTATAAAAATGGAACCTCGCAGATGAGCCATTTTATTCACCTGCTCGTACAGCGCCCTGTCCCCATTATTTTCATAAAGATTATTGGTGAGTACGTAGCTGTTTTGTGGAACTTTGGCTAGAAATTGAAGTATCTCAGTCCTTATACGCGCGATAGAGTCCCAAGCAAAATCTGGAATCTTTGTATAGCCATCATATTGCAATAGCTCAAAAATTGGATTATTGATAAGCTGATTATCACAAATAAGAAAGCCATAGTCGCTTGCTAATGCTTTAGCTATTGTGTATTTGCCAACGCCTGGCTTGCCTGTTAGATAAATGATTGTGGTATTGTTTTTCATACCTGGCCTCCATCTACGATCCAGCTAACTCTACTAATTGCAGCAAACTAAAAAGGGCGATAAATAAAAAGGCGCTAAAAAGCGCCTTTTTATTTAATATAACTTTGGTAATAACATTACTAGATAACATTTACCAGTTTAAAATTTTTCTTTGTAACAAATTCGACCTTGCCTGCCATTGTAGCAAATAAAGTATGATCTTTACCCATCCCTACATTTTTTCCAGCACGAATTTTTGTACCACGTTGGCGAACAATGATATTACCAGAAATTACTGGCTGACCATCACCTTTTTTTGCACCAAGCCTTCGACCAGCCGAGTCACGACCATTTTTGGAACTACCACCAGCTTTTTTGGTTGCCATTTTTTCCTACCTTATTTTTTTACTATATCTAATATTTTCAACTCAGTAAGAGACTGCCTGTGACCATTTTTACGACGATAATGTTGGCGTCTTTTCTTTTTGAAAATAATGATCTTGTCGTCTCTAAACTGGCTAATAATCTCTGCTGTCACGCTTGCACCCTTAACTATTGGGGTACCTATGAATGACGCTTTAGAGGACTCACCAAGCATCAGGATCTGGTCAAGCTCAATCTTGCTACCAGGGATACCTTCAATTTTTTCGACTTTAATTATGCTATTTTTTGCAACTTTATATTGCTTACCACCTGTTTTTACAACTGCAAACATATCGGCAAATTCTCACGTAAAGATTAAAATAATCGCTATGCAGTATATATCTAATTCAACTCAAGTCAATAATAATTTAGCCATTTTTCAAAAATACAACTAAATATTTTACGCTTCCACAAGATTAGACTTTGCGATTTCTCCAGTAATAAATTGGCGCAGGTTGTCATTATCTGTACTATCAATCTCGCTCATTTTACCTGACCAAACAATCCTACCTTCAAACAAAAAGGCGACCTCTTTACCAATCTTCCTTGCGCTTTGCATATCGTGGGTAATAGTAACGGTCGTGGCACCAAGCTCATCCCTAACCTTAACTATTAAGTCATTTATAACGTTAGACATTATCGGGTCTAAACCTGTTGTTGGCTCATCAAAAAATATTACTTTTGGGTCAACACAAACAGCTCTTGCCAATGAAACTCTTTTTTGCATCCCCCCTGACAACTCAGATGGGTAAAGGTCCAATATTTTATTGGACAAACCAACTGATTGTAATTTTTTACTGGCTAATTCTCTAATATCTTTTTTAGTAAGTGAATGTAATTTTTCAGCAAAAAATGTAATATTTTGTTGAACAGTAAGTGAATCAAACAAAGCTCCCGCTTGAAACAAATAACCACAATTTTCCAGCATCTTCAATCGATCTTTATAAGGCATACCAATTGACTCATTGCCCTCGTACAGAATACTACCAGAATCCGCTGTTAATAGCCCAACCATTAACTTAATCAGAACCGATTTACCAGAACCGGATCCACCAAGAATTATCAGAGAGCTACCTTTTACCACATCGAGATCAATACCTTTAAGCACATGGTTATTTCCAAATGTTTTATTCAGTGACCTTATTTTGAATTTTAGTTCTTCGTTCATCAATTAAAAAATAATTCTGTAATTAAATAGTTGCTTATAAGAATAAGAATTGAGGAGCTAGCAACTGCTGAAGTAGTAGCTGCACCGACCCCTTTTGCTCCTTTACCAGAAAAATACCCATGATAACAGCTCATAATAGCTATAATAAAGCCAAATGCAGCAGCCTTCACCAAACCAGAAATAACATCCATTGATTCCAAGTATTCTACTGTGTTGATAATATAGCTTGTACTGTTAAATCCAAGTTTATACGTGCTAATGAGATAACCACCCATAACACCTATAATATCCCCAACCAGCACTAAGCATGGTAAAGTAATAATAGCAGCAATAACTCTAGGTCCAACAAGATATTTTATTGGGTCAGTAGATAAGGTAAATAATGCATCAATTTGCTCTGTTACCCTCATAGTTCCAATTTCAGCAGCAATAGATGCTCCTACCCTTCCTGCAACCATCAGTCCAGCCAATACTGGACCAAGCTCCCTTGTAATTGACAAAACAACAACCGTTGCAATAGAACTTTCTGCTGAAAATCGCGAAAACCCCGTATAGCTTTGCAACGCAAGTACAGCGCCGGAAAAGAAGGCGGTCATGGCAACAACTGGCAGTGAATAATATCCGATAATTATTAGCTGCTTTGCTATTAAACCTATATAAAAAGGTCTTTTTGCAAACCCAACAAAAGTTCTGGCTATGAATATAGAAAGAACTCCGATCGAACGAGTAAAATCGATTGATTTACTACCTAATTGCTGAACTAATGCTAACATATTGACATTTTATTAATAATATTTTTTAAAAACAGTTTATTTATAAGTATATATTCTATCAAAGCGATCGCCAAGCCCCGTTAAAATTTCATGAGCATTTGTTTGAGCGACCTGCGCTATTTTATCAGGAGTGCAATTATCACCAATTACCTCCACTCTTTGTCCAAGAAACACCTCTTCTGCCGGCACTAAGGAGACATCAATACTTACTAGATCCATTGAAACTCTGCCAATTATAGGCGCTTTATGACCATTTATGTAAACAGTAAATTTGTTACTTAAATGACGGGAAAATCCGTCCGCATAACCAATCGGAATAGTGGCAATTGAGCAACTTTCTATAGTAGAATTAGTATAGGTACTGTTATACCCAACAGATTCACCCGATGGTAACTGATGCATTTGTATAATAGGCGCAAATAATTGAACTGGGTTTTTTATAGCCGATTCATTAGTTGGATTGATACCATATAGAGCTGCACCAGGCCTTACTAGGTCAAATTGGTAATCAAGACCTAAAAAAATACCACTTGAATTTGCCAAACTTCTTTTAGCATCAGGAAATTTGCTAGCTAATTTAGTAAATTTTTCTAGCTGTTTTTTATTGTACAAATTATCTGACTCTTCCCCGCTTACCAACTGGCTCATAACGCATAATACATCAAGCCCTGCAGTATCTTCTTGCACTAGATTAATAGACTCTGATTCAGGCATTCCTAACCTATTCATTCCTGTATCAAAATGAATAAAACAAGGTAAAGGTTGATGAAGTTTAAAGGCAAATTCTTGCCAAACCCTAATTTGAGCAAAATGATTTAAAATTGGCACTAGACCATGTTCTTTAAACGCTTTAGTTTCACCAGAGAACACCCCATTCAAAACGAAGATATTTATATCAGCCCCTAGTATTTTTCTTAAACTCACTCCTTCTTCGATATTGGCTACAAAAAAATGCTTGCAACCGGATTTCTTCAAAACCGGAGAAATTTGCTTCATACCAAGACCATAGCAATTAGCCTTTACCACAGCTCCAGTTTCAGAATTAGGACATAACATGCTTAGAGCACGATAATTCTCTTCTACTACATCTAGTCTTATTTGCAGATTACATTTTGAACTTATCATATCTAGGACTTACTCTGATAATACTTAATTAATCTATCTTTGATTTCTGGTATTACAAAAGCTGAAATATCACCTCCTAAACTTACTATTTCTTTTACCAATTTAGAAGAGATAAATTGGTTCTTCTCAGATGCTGGAAGAAAAATAGTTTCTATCCTTTCGTCCAATCTTGAATTCATACAAGCCATTTGAAACTCATATTCAAAATCTGATACGGCTCTAAGTCCTCTGATAATGAAATGAGCACCTACTTTACTTGCAAAGTTTACTAGCAAGCCATCAAAGTTCATTACCTTAACGTTCGAAGCTATTCCATATTTTTCTAGGTAAAGAGTTGCCATCTGACATCTTTCTTCTATTGAAAACATTGGTTCTTTAGATACTGAAGATGATATTGCCAAGATTAACTCATCACAAATTCTGCTTGCTCGAGAGATGATATCCGCGTGTCCGTTTGTAATTGGATCAAAAGTTCCTGGGTATATTCCTATTAGTTTATTCGCCATAAATTAGTACTTCGTTTATATCGTTTTTAAGAAAAACATCCGCTTAAATTAGGAGACGAAAGCAATTCTAGGCAATTTTTATCCAAAAACATACTTTTTTTGTATTTCTACAATAAAAAAGTACAAAATAGCTTGTATTCTTTATCCTCAACCGATCACGAAATGGTTAAATTACTATAGCTCTGCTTTTTCAAGCAAACTATTAAATCGCTTGGAAAAAGCACTAACATCATAAACTGGCTCACCTTCAATAATACAAGCCTGGTCGTAAAGCAAGTGAACAAGTTCTTGGTTTTTATTTTGCCTCTCCTTATCCTTATCATCAATCTCTTGGCTAATTTTTTTGATAATATGGTGATTAGGGTTGATTTCCAAAATCTTAGCGCTTGCTGAGCCGAGTTGTTTTTGCTCAATTAAATATCTTTCCATACGTATATCCATGGATCCATCAGCCACCGCTAAACATGCAGGGCTGGATGCTAGTTTTTTGGAAATTGTGACATCCTTTACAAGATTACCCAATGACTCTTTAAAGTATTTAACAAGAGCGACATGATCTTCTTCTATAGACTTCTCAGACGCTTGTTCTTGGCTAGCACCGGCTGAGTTACTAAGATCAATGTCGCTTCTAGTAACTGATTTTATCTCAACTTCTTTATATTGACCATTAACATTTACCCAAAAATCATCGACAGTATCTGTAAACAAAAGAACGTCAATATTTTTACTTAAGAACCCTTCAATTTGTGGGTTATTACGTAGTTTTTCTGGATTATCACCGCTTAAATAATAAATAGTTTTGTCTTCACCCTCGCAAGAAGCAAGGTAGTCATCCAGACTTATCATCTTATCATGCAATGCGCTTCTAAAAATGCACACTTCCAAAAGTTTTTCATGATCACTAGTTACTTCGCACAACCCTTCTTTCAAGGCACCACCGAAGTTATTCCAAAATTCTTGGTACTTATCGAAGTTAGTTTCTTTTTGTTTTTTTAGCTCCGATAACACCTTTTTGGTAATAGATTTTTTTATCTTATCTATTGTTGCGTTATGCTGCAACGTTTCGCGACTAACGTTAAGTGGTAAATCATCCGAGTCAACCACGCCTCGTAAAAATCTTAAATACTGAGGAATCAGATCTATGTTTTCATCTCCAATAAACACACGTTTAATATAAAGCTTTACACGACATTTACGGTCTGGATGAAATAAATCAAAAGTTTTTGAACTTGGTATAAATAATAAATTAGTAAAGTCAACTACCCCTTCATTACGATTGTGAATAGTAAGCCAAGGATCGTCAGGCGCGTGGGAAACACTTTTGTAAAATTCCTTGTATTGTTCATCTGATATCTCGGACTTAGACCTAGTCCAGATTGCTGATGAAGAATTAACTTGGTTTTCATGACCATTTTGATCAACAAAATAAATCGGGACGGCAATGTGGTCAGAGTAGCTTTTAATTATGTGTTTAATTCTAAAATGATCAACAAAACTTTCTTCGTCAGCTTTTACGTGTAGCACCACTTCTGTACCCCTTGTAAATTCTCTATCTGTATCTGAGACAGTGTATTCTCCCTGCCCATCAGAATGCCACGTATAGACTTTATCTTCTCCAGCTTTTCTGGAGGTAACGGTAATTTGATCAGCAATCATAAAGGATGAATAAAAACCAACACCAAATTGCCCTATCAAGTGGCTATCCGTTTTATTGTCTCCTGAAAGTTGATCAATAAAACGTTGTGTTCCCGACCTTGCTATGGTGCCCAAGTTCTCGTTTAAATCATCACGATTCATACCTATCCCTGTATCTCGAACAGTAATAGTTCTTGCTTCCTTATCTATTGAAACTACAATTTTGAAATCACTATTACCATCAAGAAGATTATTATCTGTTTGACTTAAATACCTGAGCTTATCGCAAGCATCCGAGCTATTAGAAATAAGCTCACGCATAAAAATCTCTTTATTTGTATAAAGAGAATGGATCATTAAGTTTAAAACTTTACCAATCTCAGCGTCGAATTTTCTTTTTTCCAGAGTCATGATATCCTCAATTAAACATATTATTTGAAGTCATATAGTGCTTATAGTACAATTTTTAAATAGTTCGAGTTGAATTTAATAAAAAAATAATAACATGGTTACGAAAAAATTATGAAAAGTTTGATGACGGTTATAGTTTGTTCTGCCGCACTTTCTGCTTGTACTGGTATAAAAATAGAAAATTTTGAAAACAAGAAATCAACACATGAACAGCAAGAAGAAAACTTCCATATAAAAACAAATAGAACAAAAGATGTCACTGACAATAACAATAACGCTAAAAAACTTGGCATACAAATGGAAAATTTTGGAAGCATAAAAATCCCTGAGAACAAAAAATTAAGATATGTATCCCAGAAAGATAACTTCTCAGGTAATCCAAATAAAACAAAAGACATTATTGAGAATGACAATAATGCTAGAAAACTGGATACAAAAATAAAAAATTTTGAGAGCGCAAAAATTTTTGAGCATAAAAAATCAAGGCATGAACAAAAAGAAGAAAATTTCCATAGAAAAATAAATAAAACAAAAGACATTATTGAGAATAATGCCAGAAAACAAGACCCATTATATCGTAATAATATTATGTCATTCCCACCCTATAACGCTTCCTATGCCTTCTAAGAATTCATCGAAAAACTAGATTGACAACTTTAAACTGAGATGTTTTACCAGAAGTAATTTCTATATCCGATTTTGGGATTGCCAATTCTTCTGCTAAGTATTCTATGATTTCCTTATTTGCCTTGCCTTTTTCAGGAGGAGACTTAATAGATAGTTTTAAATATTCTTTATCATTAATAATTATCCAACCATCTACAGAACTTTGTTTTGCTCCAGCTCTAACTTTTAGCAGAATCTTTTTTTGCTTTCTTGACTGAATGCTATCGAATATTTCTTTCACTTGAGGTATATAATCATTTAGATTGAATTAGCATAAATGACTATATTAGTTGCAAATTTGTATTCGCCATACTATAATATTCATGCTTGTTGATAAATTTATTTCGTAATTATAATGAAGCAAAAGATAAAGGTTTTTATACTTATATCTCTTATTCTCAGTTCAATTCAAGCGTTTGCAGCAGTAGACCGTGAAATACTAGAGTCAAAGAAATGTTCTAGCATGTTTTCTTATTTTGAAAATCGATATAATTTACCAAAAGATATCTTGCATTCAATTTCTTTACAAGAAACTAGGAAACCTCACTCCCGGCACAAGATCGGTGTCGTTTGGCCTTGGACAATAAATGTTGAAGGCAAAGGATTTCATTTTAAAACAAAACGAGATGCTATAAGATTTGTGAAAGATCAAATGACAGCTGGTAAAGAAAGCATCGACGTTGGTTGTATGCAGATTAATTTAAAATATCACCCAGATGCTTTTACATCTCTTGATCAAGCATTTTCACCAAGAAGAAATATAGCTTATGCAGCTCAGTTATTAAGAGAACATTATTCTAGACTTGGAAATTGGAATAAAGCGGTAGGTCATTACCATTCAAGCACTTATGACAGGGCTAGTACTTATCAGGCTAGTGTTAATAAAATAAACAATAAGATGGTAACTTATAAACAAGACCTTAATCGCTACGCATACGGTAAAGAATACCGAGAATCACCTAATTCTACTAATAGTAAAAATAGAAATATGAGGTCGAAATATCTTGGTATGAGTAAAGTTGAAGTGAGAGTTGGCAGAATCAAAAATAGCGATTTGTTCCGCAAAGTTCAATAATAGCCATGTTTAGCACGCGCACGATAGAACGTAACCGTGAAAAATCTAGAAAAAACTTATACAAATCACCTTTTCATAAATTTATATGCGAAGATTTGCTAGATCGTCTTGAACCTGTAGACCGCAAATTTAATAATATATTACTAATTAACCCACTTCTTGAAGACTTATTTGTCAAAACTTTGACTCAAAAATATCCCGATCATAAACTAGCTATCATTGAATTAACCCAGCAAATAAAGTTGATTCAACAAAAATTTGATTTGATAGTTTTCCCTTTTGGCTTGCACTGGATATCAAATGTTCAGGGTTTTTTAAAACAGGTATCTGAAATTCTTGAACCTAATGGAATCTTTATTTGTAATTTTCCCGGGGGGGGTACGTTGTCCAATTTACGCCGAAAATTAGTAGATCTCGAGTCTCAAACTTCAGGATTGCATGTTCCCCATATTTCACCCTTTATTCAGTTTGAGCATATGACGCCCTTGCTAGGACAAGCTAACTTTACAGAGAATATTATCGACATGGAATCTCTTGAACTTGAATATCAGAACCCTTTATCACTTATGAAAGCAGTAAAAGCTGCTGGTGAGTCAAACAGCCTTAAAGACGGGATTTCTTACTCTATAACAAAAAAGATGTACGGAGAACTTAAAATCACTCAGGACAAGCCATTTACAGACTACGTGAATTTAATAAGTTTTATTTCGACTAGAACAAAACGAAGCATAAAACTACTGAAAGAGCACTTTAATCCGACTGACACGCTTTAATATTAAAAATTCAAACCATATTTATAACCCAGATAATTTATACACAAACGTTAGAAAAATTCTTAATATTATATCAAATCAATGGTTCGTTTATTTAAATGTAATTAGTGTTATTAGAAAATATTAATTCAGCTGTACTTGGTGTATCTTTATCAACTAAAAACCATGCTGGCTACGTCATAGAAACTAATAAAGAGATTCTCAATTACTATCCGGCTTCAGCCGGTAGTAATTGAGTTTTAACTGAAAGTTGACATTATAGCGCTGTATTTAGTACTATAGGCTGAAGACATTTGGATGATTAGAAAGCTAAAGAGGTAAATGATGATTTCACACATTGGAGTTTACGTAAAGAATATAAAAGACAGTGAAAAATTTTACACTCCATTGCTAGAAGTCATAGGCTGGAGTATAATATTTAGCAATGATCTTTGTATTGCTTACGGCAAGAATGGCGTACCGTTTTTTGAAATTTATGCTGATAAACCAGCCTCATCACCAGTGCATATAGCATTTGAATGTAATTCAAATGCAGAAGTCGAGGCTTTTTATCACAAAGCCATTAAATTAAATGCTACAGATAATGGAAAACCTGGGTATAGAGAATATTTCCCGGGTTATTATGCTTGCTTTATTATCGATCCAAATAATCACAATCTAGAGGGATTATATTTTGAGAAGACAGGATAATTATAGAACATAATTTATTACTACTTCTCTGTCCCTTTTTGATCCTCTAAGCCCCTAATAAATCTAAGAAAAATAAGCTCTCCTAAAAAAGCATTTTACAAACCTATTGAAATTAAAAACTGAAGAATTATATAAATAATATGGTGAATTCAGAGGTACAAGGTGCGTAAGCTATAGATTGCGCTAAGTCAAATTAGGAATCCAACACTTAACATTAAGTACCAAATCGATTTACTAATATAACTAGTTTAATTAAATGTTCAAATTGAGGTATTAGTTAATATGACAAACTCTAATATTAAAAATCAAAACACCTATTTGGGATATTTACCAACAAAACGTACTATTTGTGCGGTAGGGTTATTAAGTACAGTTCTTTTTTGCCATAGTGCAGCTTTGTCTAAAGAACTAGGTGAAAAAACAGAAGATCCAAAAACTACCACTGAACAACAAAGCGTTAATAATTCAAAAGATACTTATTTCGAAGATTACAAAAGGCAAGTCAATCAACTGTTCCAAGAATTAAATAGATTTCATAGTAGACCGTTCCTAAAAAACTGGGATAATCTTGATGATATTTTGACTAATAGTAATAGAATATATACCAACATAGCAGCTTATGATAAACAATATATTCTAAATATAGATTGCCCTGGTTTTGACAAAAAAGAATTAAAAATAGAAACACATGGTGATTATTTGATAATAAACGGTAAAAAGACTATTGAGAATAAGGACGATAAAGAAAAATCATTCTTTAACCAAGAATACCGTAATTCGTTCCAGCATAGATTATTAATGCCAAAAGATGTTAATACCAATTCTATTACATCAAACCTAAAAAATGGGGTACTAACAATAGTTCTACCAAGAGCCGAAGATAAAAAATTAGAGCCCAAACAAATTCTAATAAATTAGGATTTAAACTTGTGATCCCAAAACTCTTGCTGAATATCTTGTTTATGAAGCTAAACTTGCTTTTTGTTGTCATTGAATTATTTCATGTGCTATCATTTGCGGGTTGAATTTATAATTATATAAGAAATTTAGTTATGCAAGAGTTTGATTTGGTGGTTATTGGAAGTGGTCCTGGTGGCTATACTGGTGCTATAAGGGCTTCGCAACTTGGAATGAAGGTAGCATGTGTTGAAAAACGTAAGACTCTAGGGGGAACATGTTTGAATGTTGGTTGCATACCATCCAAAGCGTTACTAAATTTTTCAGAAAAATATGAAGATGCTAGAGAGCATTTTGCAGACATAGGCATCAATGCAACTGTTAAACTCGATTTAGAGAAGATGCTATCGAAGAAAAATAAAGTTGTAGATGATCTATGCAGAGGTATTGAATCACTTTTTGCTAAGAATAAAATTACTAAGCTTGTTGGTACTGGCAAAATTCTTGACCCAAATACCATTGAAATTACCAATGGATCCAGTGTTGAAAAAATTAAAGCAAAAAATATTTTAATTGCTACTGGTTCAGAAGTTATTGATGTTCCAGGTGTAACTGTTGATGAGAAAACAATAGTTTCTTCAACTGGGGCTTTATCATTACCAAAGGTGCCAAAAGACCTTGTGGTAATTGGTGGGGGATATATAGGACTCGAACTAGGTTCTGTTTGGAAAAGACTTGGTAGTAAAGTAACTGTTGTAGAATTCTCTGATCGTATCGTCCCAGCACTTGATGGTGAAATTGGTAAGTCGTTCCACAAAATTTTAGAGAAACAAGGCTTTAACTTCATACTAAATACCAAAGTACTAAAAGCAGAGAAAAAAGGGGATGGCCTGACCATAACCCTAAGCGGAGTTAGCGACTCAAAACAATCTCAAATATCTTGTGATGTAGTGCTCGTCTCAGTTGGCAGAAGGCCAAATACTGATGGCCTTGGCTTGAAAGAAGCAGGGATTGCTTTGGACGAGCGTTCTAGAATTAACGTAAATAATCATTTTCAAACAAATATCTCAAATGTCTACGCTATTGGCGATGTAATTAAGGGACCTATGCTAGCACACAAAGCTGAAGAAGAAGCTATAGCAGCCGTTGAGATTATGAATGGACAGGCTGGACACGTAAATTATAAGCTTATACCTGGTGTAGTTTATACTCACCCAGAAGTAGCCTCCGTCGGCGAAACAGAGGAAGAGTTGAAGAAAAACGGTGTAGATTATAAAGTTGGAAAATTTCCATTTTTAGCTAATTCACGTGCTAGAAGTGTGGGTGATACTGACGGTATGGTTAAGCTTCTTGCTTGCGCAAAAACTGATCGCATCCTTGGAGCGCATATCATTGGTCCAGATGCTGGGACGTTAATTGGCGAGGTTGTAGCTTATATGGAATTTGGTGGCGCTTCTGAAGACATCGCTAGAACTTGTCATGCACATCCAACGCTTAACGAAGCAATCAAAGAAGCAGCGCTGGCTATCGAGAAAAGAACGATCAATTTGTAGAGTGTTTTACAACTCTACCTAACTAACTAAGCCCTACAAGATACAACACCATTACCACATTGGTTTGTCATATCTTATAAATGAAGACCTGTTGCAATGACAAAAATGTCGGATTTTATATGGCTTTTTATATTTTTAACGCCAATTCTGGATAAGCTATAGTGGTTTAAATTGGCATTTCTAAGATTATTTCATTGAAGAAAACATTAGGTAGTTCACGGTTATTATTACTAAGTACTATTGGGATAGTATATGGAGACATAGGAACTAGCCCTTTATATGCTCTAAAAAGCTCCTTTATAATAAGTGGTTTGGAAGCCACTCCAAGTAACGTCCTAGGTCTGATTAGTCTGTTTATATGGATATTATTTCTCGTAGTAACTGTTAAATATATTTATCTTGTAATGAATATAGATAAAGATGAAGAGAGAGGAGGTATATTAGCATTATCCTTTTTATGTTCTACCATAAAACATTCACATTATAAAACTATATCAATAGTACTTGGAATGTTAGGCGCTGCATTGTTATTCGGAGATGGAGTAATCACCCCAGCTATATCTGTACTTAGTGCATTAGAAGGTTTAAATATTGTCTCTTTAGGTATACAAAAATATATAATATTACTATCAATTGGCGTTTTAACTCTGCTTTTTGGATTTCAGCAAATAGGGAGCAATAAACTTGGGTTTTTTTTTGGTCCTATTATGATAATTTGGTTTTTAACTTTGGCTTGCCTTGGTATTTATAATATTATTGCTGAACCTATGATTTTAAAGGCATTAAATCCCTATTTTATTATTTATTTTATCTTTGATAATGGATGGGCAGCATTTAAAGCTCTTAGCGGTGTATTCTTAGTAGTTACTGGTGCAGAAGCCTTATATGCTGATAGAGGTCATTTTGGAAATATTCCTATTAAGCAAACATGGTATTTTTTAGTTTTTCCCTCATTAATTCTAAATTATTTAGGCCAAGGAAGCTTGCTTTTGAGATCTCCAGAATTAGTATTTGATCCATTTTACCACCTTATACCTTCAGCAGGTCTTTATCCATTGATAATATTAGCCACTATGGCAACTATAATAGCCTCACAAGCTATGATATCAGGAGTTTTCTCACTTAGTTGGCAAGCAATAACATTAGGTTATTTACCAAAACTTAAGGTTGTTCACTTATCAAATAATCCAGGTCAAGTCTATGTTCCTATAGTTAATAAGATACTTTATATATTAACTGTCATAGCTATTCTATATTTTCAAACTTCCTACCAGTTGTCTTTTGCTTATGGGCTAAGTGTTTCTGGAGTGATGCTTATCACAACCATCCTTTTCTCAATATTATTACTTAATAGAAAAACTTCGAATATTCTTAAGATTATTATCATTTCCTGGATAGTGTTTTTAGATAGTACTTTTGTTCTTACTAACATTATAAAAATCTTTGAAGGAGCTTGGTACACCTTACTGATAACCGGCGTAATGTATTATATAATGCAAAAAAAGAGTTAAGTAGTTAATCTGTGTCACCCGAACAGCCTAGCATTGCTCCAAGGCGCACTCCTTGTCATAACAAAAAAATACTTTAAAAACTTTCTGCTTTTGCTATATGCCACAAATCTGCGTATACGCTGTTAGAATTTTTTTCCAGCAACTCGCCTTTATGCAGTTGCGGGTATATAGCAGCAAAACTTTTGCTAGTGCTTGTGTCTATATATCTTCTAATATGCTCAGGATCAAGCTGGTCTGGGTCATCTATACCAAGCGCCCCAACAAGTTCACAAAATGAATGTATAGTTCTCTTCTGGAAGTTAGCTACTCTCACTGACTTATCCTTTACATCTAACATAGACCAGCGATGCTTGTTTTGTGTAGCAATACCAGTAGGACATCTATCTGTATTGCAGCTAAGTGATTGAAGGCATCCAAGTGCAAACATCATTGCTCTTGCCATGCTGCAAGCATCAGCACCAAGGGCAATCTTGGTAACCATGTCATAACCAGTAGCAATTTTTCCACTGGCAATTAATTTTATATCGTCTCGCAGATTTGCTCCAACAAGGCAGTTGTGGACAAATGTTATGGATTCATTTATAGGAGTACCAATACGATTGGTAAAAGTAACTGGAGCAGCACCAGTTCCACCTTCAGAACCATCAACCGTTATAAAATCAGGCCTTATTCCTGTTTCGATCATAGCCTTACATATGGCCATAAATTCAGTTTTATGCCCCAAACATAGCTTAAACCCAATCGGTTTTCCACCAGTGATTTTACGTAACCTTGCAACAAACTCCATAAGTCCAATTGGTGTGGAAAACTCTGTATGCATAGGTGGAGAAATAGCATCCTTCCATGGCTCAAGCATACGAATTTTTGCTATTTCTTCAGTCACTTTTGCTGCCGGCAATATGCCGCCATGCGCTGGTTTTGCTCCTTGAGATAATTTGATCTCAATCATTTTCACAACGTCATTCTTAGCAATTTGCTCAAATGAATCTTGGTCAAAGCGCCCATCTTGGTAGCGACAGCCAAAATAGGCTGTTCCTATTTGCCAAACTAAATCCCCCCCATTCTCAAGATGATATGAGCTAACTCCCCCCTCGCCGGTGCTATGAGCAAATTTACCAATTTTAGCACCTTTATTCAGTGCTCTAATAGCGTTGGGACTAATTGATCCAAAACTCATACCTGATATATTTAATCTTGATGCATCATAAGGTTTTGTACAATCTGGCCCACCTATTAAAATTCTAGTTTTATCATGAGATACTGTTTTAGGAGCAAGCGAGTGATAAGAAAAAACATAACCAACACTAGTAAGATCGTTTTTGGTACCAAAAGCAATAGTTTCCCGAACTCCTTTAGCTTTTTGGTAAATTAGGGATCTAGTTTCTCGTGAATAAGGTGTTCCGCTATTGTCAGTTTCAATATAATATTGTTGAATCTCTGGTCTAATAAATTCGAGTATATACCTCAAATGACCAATTACAGGATAATTTCGGAGTACCGTATGGCTCACAGACCTTATGTCATGTATTCCAATTAAGATATAAGGAATTATAATAAATAAAGCATAAATAATAGGAGGCCAAAATTGGTAAATAATGAATACCAATAAGGAACTAACTATAGAAATAGTATAATATAACCAACGCATATATTCACCCAGATTGAATCTATGTCATGATTATACAACTTATACTATCATCAATTAAACTTATTATTCTTCGGAAAGCCTGAAGGAGGTATTTTTCCAATACTACCGCGTTTTGCGCGCCACGCCATTATTTCTTTTTCTAGCCTCATCTTAGACCCAAGGCTCCAAGCTAGCCCTTCATTTGAATCAAAAGTTTTGACATCACCAAGTTTTGCATCACGGTATTTTTGTAAGGTTACTCCCTGGCCACGCTTCATTTCTGGCACTTCATTAATAGCAAAAACCAGTAATTTTCTATTTGTGCCAATAACCGCTACCATATCACCACTGACAGAAGTACAAACTACACATCTATCATCACCACTTACTTGCATAATTTGTTTGCCGTTTTTAGTCGAAGCAACAGCATCGTCGCTATTAATTATAAAGCCTTTCCCTTTAGTGGAGGCTAACAATAGCTTTTCTCCTGGTAGGTATGGAATAATGTTAACTACATCATGATTATCAATATCAACCATCAGCTTTATCGACTCACCATGACCTTTACCCCTAGCAAAGTTATCACCAAGTACTGTAAAAAACTTACCACCCGCAGAGCATATTAGTACGCTACTTGTAGTGTAAGTTTCAACGATAAACGCTTCTGAATCACCTTCTTTAAATTTAATGCCAGATAAATCTAAACCATGCCCCTTCATAGACCTAATCCAACCCATTTTTGAGCATATAACCGTGATTGGCTCTTTTTCAATGAATGCTGAAATATCAATTATTTGTGCACTCATTTCTACTTTCTCGAAGTTTGTTCTGCGAGCTCCTAGAGCAGTTTCTAAGCTAAACTTTTTTTGAATAGTAGCAATATCGGTTTTGATAAGTTTCCACAATAGGCGTGGATTTTCTAAAATTTGATATAGCTGAGCATGCTGTTTTTTAAGCGATTCGTGCTCAGCATTTATTTGTTCTTCTTCTAGTTTTCTTAAAGCACGTAGTTTTATATTGAGTATAGATTCTGCTTGATTATCGTTGATAAAAAACTTGCTCATCAACTCTTTTTTGGGATTATCCTCTTCTCTGATAATTCTGATTACTTCATCAATATTTAAGTAAGCCACTTTTAAAGCATGTAAAACCTCTAACCTTTCATCTATTCTAGCAATTTGATATTTGGTCCTTCTAGTTATTATTTCCTGGCGGAACTCTATGAATTCTTGAAGAACCTGCAATATGTTCATCACTTTCGGTACTCCACTTGAACTCAAAACATTAAGGTTCAAGTGAATCCTAGATTCTAGTTCAGTAAGTTTAAACAAAGATTCCATTATAATCTCAGGAGAACACCCTCGACCTTTAGGTTCAATAACTATTCTAATTGTCTCTGCAGATTCATCTCTGATATTACTAATTAGAGGAATTTTTTTGTCCATTAGTAATGAAGCGATTTGTTCAATCAACCTTGATTTTTGTACTTGATATGGAATTTCGGTAATAACTATTTGATATAGTCCATGACTAAAGCTTTCTTTTTCCCATTTTGCCCTTACTCTAAAGCTACCTCTACCAGTTTCATAAGCAGCATCAATAGTATTCTTACTATCAATAATAGTGCCACCAGTAGGAAAATCTGGTCCCTTAATAAATTGCAGAACGTCCGCGCAAGTAGCTTTGGGGTTATCAATCAAATGAATTAAAGCATCGCATAGCTCATGTAAATTATGCGGTGGGATGCTGGTTGCCATTCCTACAGCTATACCTTCGGAACCATTTGCTAGCAGGTTAGGGAACTGCGCAGGCATCAGCACAGGCTCTGTATCAGAGTCATCATACGTTAGTCGAAAATCAACAGTATCTTTATCAAGATCCTCCATTAATAGCGTGCATATCTCTGTCATCCTTGATTCGGTATAACGCATAGCAGCTGCATTATCACCATCAACAGAACCGAAATTTCCTTGCCCATCAATAAGTGGATATCGTAGAGAAAAGTTTTGAGCTAATCGAACAAGAGTATCGTAAACAGCCGTATCCCCATGTGGATGATATTTACCAATTACATCACCTACCACCCTAGCACATTTTTTATAGCCGGAACTTGGGTCAAGTTTCAATTTCATCATGGCATATAATAGCCTTCTATGTACTGGTTTTAAACCATCACGGACATCTGGCAATGATCTTGACATAATAGTTGAAAGCGCATAAGACAGATAACGCTCAGATATTGCACTGCCAAAGTCAACATTTTCAACATTTGAATCTTCAATGGTCATTATAGTTACTTAATTCTATATATTTGATGGCAGGTTATCATTAAACGATACTAATAGTCAAATCTCCAATTAATACCAATGGACGTATTTCCTTCTTGTTTTGTTACATTTTCTATAGAAATCTTTGGAGTAATTTGCACCTCTATTCTCAGTTTAGTAGTATCCGCTTGCCTACCACGTTCTATTTCAAAATAAATCTTATCAGTTAGATATTTTCCAAGTCCAATTGAAGTATTTTCAGGATTTGCTTCGTCAGCTTTAAAATTTATGTCATCCACCCTTAAAATCTTGCGTCCAAAACCGATAGGATCCAAGCCTCCTCCATGCCCTGAAAGCCTCCTAGCAGCATCAGCTAGCTGTACTGCCTGGAAAGCTGATATATCTACTGTATCTTGTCCGAATAACAAAAATGATAAAGCTCTTTCTTCACTCATTGATGGAGTTGCTTCTATAGCGATATATGGACTAACAATTGAACCAGATAATATTAATCTTATTTCTGTACCCCTATTAACATATACCCCAATAATATTTAGGAATGGTGATGGAGATAACGGCCCATCAAAAATAAGCTCACCCTTTCTTATGGTTAAGATCTTGCCAAATTCTTGATACCTACCTCGAACAGTGTTAAGTATTCCTTTAACAATTGGTAGATTATTATCACCACTTATTTTTAAATTACCGTTCAACCTGGTGTCGACTCCCCAACCTCGTATAAACACTTTATCAGTTGTAATAAGATCTATATTAAATTTTAATGGATAACTAAACTCATTCTGTTCAATAATTACTTCTTTAGTATTTAATTCGGGAATCTTCTCCTTAAAACGCTCTGGTATCTTGATTTCAAACGGACCTAAAGTTAACTGACCTTTGGCTATTGCTTCTGTTTTATCCCCTTGAATTAAAATGTTTCCATTTAGTTCACCATGCATATAAGGAGTGTTGATTGGGTTAAGTTTTTTACTTGCCATGTTAAAGCTAAAAGCATATTGCTCAGTCAAAGATACTTTACCATCACCTTGTAAACTATTACCAAACCTGTCCTTAGCTGATATTTCAGAGAAATTAATAAGCTTACCATTTGCTTTAATAGTACTAGAAATATCTTTTAGCTTTATACCGTACTGTTTATAGTCATACTTAGCACTGCTTAGCTTAAGTTGGCCACTAAGGTGCGGATCGTTTACAGTCCCCTGAGCTTTTATAGTACCATCAAGCCTACCAACAATTTTGTGTCCTGGCATTGCTAGTAACGGCTCAATTGGTATATTTTTAAGCAAGGCACTCGCCAATATAGAGCCGTCATCAATACTTGCATCTATATTAAGTAAACCATCATCAATTTTTAGATTATCCAACTTGAACGTCTTTTTATCACCAACAACCAAAAGAATTTTACTTGAACTCTTTATTTGAGCACTCCCAATGGTGCCCCCAATATTATTGATGACAAACTCGGTTGGCACAGATAAAGGTTTAGTGCTTTTCTTATTGATTGATTTAAATATGCTATCAAAGCTTAGATTTATAGGAAGTGGCTGCTTTGAAAGAACATTGCCCTTCACATTGATATCTTCGTTTTGCAACTGGGCATCAATTTTTACCTCATCAAGTATAAAATTACTTATATTTAAGGTTTTGAAGAGAACACTTAAATGAGCAAATTTCCCTTGCCACAAATCAGGAGAGGTCAGGTTTATATCAACAGCATCAAAATTAATGCCGTTACTTGATAAGTCACTAACTTGACCATTTAAATACAGTTGCTGCTTTAAATTATCAGTTGATGAAAAAACCGCTTCTACGTTCATTGAGCCACTATGTATAAATGGAAAATATTTCACCACTTCTACCAACTTTTTATCTACTACCGAGATTTTACCAGTCAAGATAAGGCTACTCAAATCAAGTGTTAAATTGGCTGTTTTCTCAGAATCAATCCCTTTTGTTATAAAGTTTAATAAGATTAGTTTATTATTTTTATAAGCTATGCCTCCTCTTGCATTCATTGCTCCATAATTTAATTTTACAAACCCATTAACACTATTCTGAGACAACAAAACTTCTGTATCGTAGACTAGTGGCGATCTATCAATATCTATATCTCCAGTAGCAATAATTTTAGGACTCTTCACTGTTCCGGTAATATTTATTTTTCCTTTTGATTCACCTATATATTCTTGTATTTTAGGATCTAGTAGCTGTTTTAGAAAATTTGATTGATGATCAACTTCACCATTAATTATATTATGTTTTTGATCAACAAATAATTTACCAGTAACATTAGCTATTTCAGAACTAAACTTTGAATATTTGATATCCAACTGCTCTTGATTGTGATCATATAATCCTAGCATTTCAAAGAAGTTATCTTTTTCCAAAGATAACTTGCCATTAGTTGTAAAGGCTAATTGTTGCTTCGAGCTGTTATACTCTAGGTGAGAATTCAAAGAAAAAGAAAATGGTTGGATGAGGCCAGTTAAGGCAGGGGCAAGCTTAATTTGGTCGAAGCTTATCTCTCTAATAATGATATCAGGATTAAATAACCCGTTTGGTTCAGTTGTATATACTACTTGCGGAACTTTATTTACCGTTAACTCTGCTGCAGAAATTGACCAGAAAGTTACTTCCCAAAGAGAAAAAAGCGAAGGTAGGATATTAATGTGAAGATTTTTTAAAGAACCAACTTCTCCTGTTTTGTCGTCCACTGAAAGAAAATCTATATCTGCAATAAGAGGAAAAGATATATTTATGTTACCAATTTTTGTAATTAACCCAAATTTGTTATTCAAACCATCAACCACGGTTCGGGCGAGGAATGTTTTGGCGTGATCTGTTTTCAGCCAGATAACACCAAAAATTATTATCACCTTAAGCAACAATAATAATACTATTAAAATTTTCCAAAAACTTTTCATATTTATATAACTAAAACGATTGCCCAATACCAAAATATAATTGGTAAGACTTATCTACAAATTTCCGACGTTTCAACGGAAAACCAACATCGAATCTTAAAGGACCAAAATTAGTTAAATATCTAATCCCTAAGCCGGCTCCTTGTAAAAGCCTTTTCCTTAATTGAGGTGTTAATGAACTATAAGCAAAGCCGCTATCCAGAAAACCAACTACACCTATACTATCATTCATTTTTAACCTTAGTTCGATAGTCGTTTCAACAAAAGACCTACCACCTACGGGACGATTGCTACTATCTAAGCTACTTGCAAATTGATAAGCATATCCCCTTAGTGAATTATTGCCTCCAACATAAAATCTCTCTGTTTCGGGTATTGGTGATTTTGTTCCCCGTATAGTTCCTGTTGCCGCCCTGAGCGCTAATACCGGCTGTAGTTCGCTCTTGGCCGTGAAATATGTTGAAGCAGAAATTTGGGTTTTAAAAAATGGCCTTTCTTTTGAATCCATATAAAAATATGGCGCAGTTTCTAGCTCAAAAATATGCCCCTTTTTCGAATCAAGTATATTATCCCGAGTATCATGTGTAATATACAAAGGAGTTGAAACCAAAGAATAACGCTGTTTACTAGCGGCGCTCTTCTCAAATTTCTTGACCACTGCATGAGAAAATTTAGTTCCGACTCCCCCACTCCATTCTTGTGAAAGTTCTCTTTCTAAATAACCCGATACAGAACCCTCTTTACTTGCAAATGTCTTTAGTTTTTTATTTTCAAATTTAGCGCCCAATCTCAGAGTCTGATCATCTCGTTTAAAAAATGGCTTTGTATAACCTAATTCAAAAATCTGTTCTTTAGGGTTTCCCAAGATATTGGTTTTCACTTCTTCACCTGAGCCAAAAAAGTTTCTGTGCTCCCAACCGAGTGTTGCACCAAGACCTATCTCCGTTTCGTATCCTATCCCCGCTTTTAGGCTTCGAGCCTTGCGCTCAGTTAGGTTAAAACCGATTGGCACCAATCCGTCTTTATTTACATATTCTGGGATTATTGGGGTTGTTGAAGAAAATAATCCACTTTTTTGTAGAAAGCCCCTTGATTCAGCTATAATGGTACGTCTAATACATTGGCCATCTAAAAGTTTAACTAATTTTCTTACATATTCAGCTTTTATAGTTTTCAAGCCAATAAATTCCACTTTCTCAAGTTTAGTAGACGGCCCAGCTTCAATTAAAAATTTGATTTTAACCTCATGATTTACATGATCTATTTCTGCTTCATGGGTTACTGATAGCGATAATATGCAATTTTTATTTTCTAAATATTCTAATATTTTTTTCTCTGCATCTAGAACATTTTTTGCAATAGCGTAGTCGCCAATTTTTATCCCGATTTTCTCGATTTTCAGCACGTTAACGCTTTTATTACTCGTATCCGTAAAAACAATTGATAAAGCTGAAATTTTATAACGCTGTCCCGCGATAATATTAAATATTATCGAATTGCTAGTTTCATTAGGAATTTCAACATCAATAGTGTGAGCGTAATAACCTTTGGAACGCAATAGCTTAGTAAATGATTTTTTGACTTCACTTTCCCAATAAGCTTTTTGATCCGTAGTTTTATATAATTTGGCAGTTTGTTCCATTTCTTTGCCAAGAGAATCTAGGTATTTCTTAAGCCAGAGTTTAGAATCAAGCTTGATTACAAAATGTAAATCTTTTTTTTCAGCAGCAATGGATGATGGAATAAATACAAAGATGAAGAAGAAGTAAAAAATTGCAACAATTATTGTTCTAGATTTGCTCATATCACCATAAGTGCAGCTATTGATTATTTAAAATTACGAATTTAGAATAATCCATCTTTTTCCTAAAAGCTTCCATAATCTTGATGAGATAGTTAGATTAGTAAAGAAAATTATCCAAATTACATCTGCGTTTTGACAAAACCAAGTTAGATAATACTAATTTTGGACAGCCTGTTATGAGTTTCGCCATCGCGCTCAGTGAAAAAATTAGAAATATGAATCTTTAAGCTAAGCTTCAACAAACCGATCGAAACCCTCAATTAATAAAGCCCCTCTAACGCCAGTCATACTCTGGTTAAGGCCATATATATCAGCAATTCTCTTACTTAGCCCTGGATCAAGTTTATTTTTCGACCTAAGAGTCATATCAAACGTTTTTGGCGTCTTGTTATTATTTTCAAAATGAATTAAGCCATCTATTTGCATAGAATTTTCCTCAAAATCAACATTAAAAATAAACCTTAAATAATGTTCTCTACTACGATCTATTTTTACTTCTTGCTCCATTACCTTTTGCCCATTATGAAATGGTATCAAAACAGAATGCCATTTAAAATTATCATTCTCATCTTGAACAAATGGCGTTAAAAGCTCCTTAATATTTTGATATTCTGTAGCCAATTTTTTGATTTCGTCATTATCAGCAAATAAGCTTATTATACTATTAAGGCTTCTTGCGGTAGAGCTCTGTTGCCCCATGCTGGTCTGCTTTAACTTAGCAAGCGAACCGGTCAAACTGCGATCTATGGCAGCGGAGTCATGCTCAGTTTCTTCAGATAACTTAGTTTTTGAATTGTCTACGGACCGTTTTTCTAACTTTGCAAACGGCGCAAGCAACTTACTTGAATTCTCAAACAGCTGATTTGTATTAAATGTATTAGGAGCCTGAAATAATTTTGTTTCTTTATTATCGCTGCTTATCTGGTTATTATTTTTCTGGTCTGCTACTAATGGAAGTTCAACTGTTTCTGTTTTTTGTCCACTTAATTGAGTATTTGACATTAGAGAAATGGCTTTTGTAGGAACAGACTGCAGATTTTGACTTTCAGTAGTTTTTTCAGCCGTTACAAGGTTATTTGCAAAAAGAGCAGCAAATTTTTTTACAGACGAATCAAAATTACTAACTTTAAAAACAAAATCAGCAACAGCTTTAGTAACATCTTTATCAAGTGGTTGATTATTAAGACTAGTCATTTCAAGGACTAGTCTTTGTCCTACGGGCATTTTTGTCCCTTGAGCAGCAATAATGCCAAAAGCAGTTCTAATTAATTGTTCCCCTTCTTTTCCATTACCACTGACAATTCCATTGAAAGTAAAGGCAGCTGTTGAAGCCTGATTACTAAACACTACATTAGCCGCTATCGGTAGTTTTGGATTATTTTGCCCAGCCGCATGACTAATTACCTTAAACAAAGATGATGATTTATCCATACCAGTTAAATTTAGATACGAAACTAGGCCAGAAATAACCTTAGGCATATTTCCAACATTTTTAATAGTCACGTGGCTTTCATTAACCGGTTGTGTATCGGATATTTTATTTTGCAATGTTTGGGTAAGGCGGACAGGCTCTAATTTCAATAATTCGTCTGAATCAATTTTTTTATTATTTATACTTAAAATATTACCACTAGCTTCACCACGCACGTTTGAAAGTTTTAAACTTACGCTATCACCACTTACTAAATCATGCTTGTTAGGAGCAGAAAATTTACCATATGCAGTATCAAAAATAACTTCACCCTTAATATTAGTTTCAACAACAAGACCCTTTACAGTCGAGCCAGATTGCAACTGACCTAATATTTCTATATGAGATTTCCCAACATTACTCTTTATATCTAGTGAGGTTGGTAATACTCTGATATCTTTAAAATTAATATCGTCCATTTGCAAAAATATAGTTTAAGATGATACAAAACAAACATATTATCAGGCTTTCCTTTATAGGTTTGTTTCTCAACATCATAGCAAATATCGTGCTATATAGATATTTTATGATTGAAGAAGTAGTTTTAAAACAAGTGGCTGATCATAATACTTACTTTGCTGAGATATATAAATCAAGGGTTTGGGATATTAACAGGAGCGCTGTAGAAAAACTTAAAAAAACTGATTATTCCAACTTATTAACTGACGAAGATTTTATCCTATTTGCTAAACAATCATCCCATCTCCTAAAAAATATCAGTGCAACGGTAACTCTGTATGACAAAACCGGAAAAAAACTTTTGTCTAATACAAGTCCCAATATGAACAATATAGACAAGTATAATAGCCTAGATAGCTATGGTTTAATTCTGTTAAACTTAGACAAATATTTTTTGAAAGATTATGTTTCAGTTAACGCTCTAGGAGATGCTTATCGAGGAAAAACGGTTCATTCGTTAATCTCCAGATCAATAATCACTGATGAAAATGAGAATAAAACCGAAAAATCTTTCATTATTAGCTACGTACCTATTATCAATTCTTCTTCTGGAGATTTTAGCATAGAAGGAGTGATAGAAATTACTGCTGATATCACCGAACAATGGGATAATATTACTTATCTTGAGAAACGTATATTTATTGCCTTTGTAATAGTGTTTATGGTGTTTTTTATCATCGTTATGTACAACACTAACTATGCGCAAAGAATAATTAACAAACAATTTGAAACCAATAGAGATTTGGAAGAAGCCAAGATTAAAGCAGAAACAGAAAGTTCCGCAAAAACAGAATTTTTGGCTAATATTAGCCACGAACTTAGAACACCATTAAATGCAGTCATTGGATTTTCAGAAATTATGATTGCTGAAACTTATGGTAAAGTAGAAAACGTACAATATAGAGATTATATAGCTGATATTAATAATTCTGGAAAACATTTGCTTAGTGTAATAAATGACATTCTTGATTTCTCTAAGGCCTCTGCCGACAAGCTTCAGGTGGATAAAATTGAGCTAGATCTAAATAAGCTTGCATCATCAAGTATGAGATTTGTTAAACCAAGAGCTGATAGCGCATCAATTCGACTCATTGAAGATTTTCCTTCTGAACATGTAATTATTTATGCAGACCCCAAAAGACTTAAGCAAGCGTTACTTAATTTACTTTCTAATTCAGTTAAATTCACTCCCGCCGAAGGATCAGTTACCTTAGCAATCAGGAAGAACATAGTAAAAAAACTAGTTTTTATTTCAGTTACTGATACTGGTATTGGAATGAGCGATCAAGATATCCCCAAAGCTTTGTCTTCCTTTGGTCAGGTAGATAACAAACTAAGTAGAAAATATGAAGGAACTGGCCTTGGATTGCCATTGACAAAAAAGCTAATTGAATTGATGAATGGAAAATTTGATCTTAAGAGCGCCCCTGGGAAAGGAACCACTGTTACTATTGAATTTGAATACAATGAAAGTATACAGATATAATGCCATTTTCGCTAGACTAGTGAGCATTTTCGTATATTATGTGTCTTATACTTATACAAGGTAATCATCGACTTAGAAATGAAAAGAAACCTATTTTTGATATTATTTATATTATTCTCGGTGCAAACTGCCCTAGCAGATAATCAGAGCTTTGGCCCAATAGTTCAGAGGCAATCTAAACAGATACAAGAACTCAAAAGTAAGTTGCAAGAGCTAGAGAAAACCGTTGAAGATTTAAAGATCGACCTCAAAAACAATGGTTTATTAGCCAAAAAGACAGCGGGCGCTTCCATAGCATCTCTTAGTGCTGTAGTCGGAGAAGAGGCTGCCGAAGCTATTTTGGATCCAAATGATTCTAATAGTTTTTTTGATAAGGATCAATCAGTTGCTAAAAATTCGGGAGATAAATCAGAATATGATCTAGCTTTAGCATCTCTGAAAGATGGAAAATTTGAAGATGCGGAGAAACAATTCTCTGATTTTATAGCTAAATATCCTTCAAGTAGCTTACAAAGCAACGCGACTTTTTGGTATGCAGAAACTTTTTATCGTCGAGAAATGTTTAATAAAGCAGCTGTAAATTACTTACAAAGCTATAAGCAGTATCCAAAAGGGTCTAAAGCCCCAGACTCTTTGCTTAAATTATCTTATTCTCTGGCGTCCTTGAATAAAAACAAAGAAGCCTGTAGTATGCTGACTAAACTGGAACAAGAGTTTCCTCAAAGGCCTATAAGTTCTATAAAAAGAGCTCAGGAAGCTAAAGATAAATTCCAATGCAAATAATTTAAGTGAGCGCATAAGTGGCAGACATTCTTGATGAAGTTCTAAACGATGAGAAAGACGAAAAACGACTACTTTTGTTTCGCAGAGCACTCCCAGCGATAATAATTACCACAATATTTATTGCTATAGCTATGACTGGTTATAGTTGGTATAAAAACAGAATAGTTGAACATAATAAACAGATTGGAGATATGTTTATAGATCTTGCTTCCGGCGAGGTGGGTGATGCGTCATTCACAAATAATTCTCTAGAACAATTGATTGAAAAAGGTGAAAGTCGTCAAGCTGAACTTGCCCAAATACAGTTAATCCATCGTATGATCGATAACAATGACTCTTCGTCAGCTATGGCCAGGTTAGAAGGTGTGATTGCTAATAATAACTACTTTGAAATTACGACTTCATACGCCAGACTTTTATGGCTCGGTATTGTTCTTGACCAAAAAGAATTAACCGAAGTAATCCAGATAAAAGCTAGAAACTACTTGGACTATTTCTCCAAAGAAGATCAACTATTCTTTGCTAACGCGACACTTTTGAAATCATTATTCTATAAAAAAAATGGCCAAGATGACCTTGCAGCAGAATACGCCAGTTCTCTTCTTAAGACAGAAAATGCATCAATAATATTGAAGGAACAAGCATTGGCTCTTCTTTCTAGTTTAAAAAAATAAAAAGGTAAAAAATGAGCATGAAGAAAATAATTTTTACGATTTTGGTATCATTGGTTCTTATTGGTTGTGATCATATTGGAAGTACTCGTGTTAAAAATCTGATTGACCTGACACCAAAACTTGAGAAAGACTCAAATGAAAAAGTTATTCTGTCAGATGCTAAAAAAAATCCATTTTCAGGCGAAAAAGTAAAATCATATAAGATTGCTAAACATTCTATCATTGCACAACCAGCTATTGCGAAAAAAGTAATCTATAGCGTTGATAGCAAAGGCCATGTTTCAGCCTTTTCTCTTAAAGAAAATAAAATAATTTGGACAACAGATATTGCTAAAGGATCACTTGATCGTAACTTTAACGCTGGAGGAATACTATATAGCGACGAAAAGTTATTTGCTACCAATGGCTCAAGAAATCTAGTTATTCTTGATGCTAACACTGGTGATGAAATTATTCGTAAAGAATTTCCAGACATACTTCGTGTAAAGCCAGTAATGGCAGACGATAGGATTTTACTAGTTCAGACAATCAGCAACCA
Organism: Rickettsia typhi; assembly: GCA_945865485.1. Taxonomy (GTDB): domain Bacteria; phylum Pseudomonadota; class Alphaproteobacteria; order Rickettsiales; family Rickettsiaceae; genus Megaera_A; species Megaera_A venefica. The sequence continues at coordinate 15,988 of CAMBEC010000007.1, read as the reverse complement.
ACTTCTCGCTTATGACACTAAATCCTCAAGTTTATTATGGATGCATGAAGGCGGCATTGAAACAATTTCTACCAAAAACAATGTGGCTCCAGTTATCAATGATCATCACGCACTTATCAGCTATAGTTCTGGGGAAGTTGTTTATATTGATATAAAATCAGGTAAGGAAAAATGGATTTTTAATCTTTCAAACGTTGGAGAGGCAGGCCTTCCTAGCTTTGATCCAGCTTTAATAGTTACGACTCCTATTATAAATGGTAATCACGTTTATTTCGCAACAAGTAATGGTAAAGTTCTCAAGATTAATTTAGATAATGGAACTACACTATGGCAAAGACAAGCTGATGATGTTCAATCTATTAGCTTGTTTGGTGACAATTTGTTCATAACAAATAATGCAAGGCAGATAGCTTCACTTTCAACGCATGACGGTAAGGTAAAGTGGGTTGGTAATTTAATTTCAGAAGAAGAAAGAAAGACTAAACGGCCTCAACCAGTGATATTCCAAGCTCCATTTGTCAGTGTAATAGACAATAACGGTATTGCATTAAATGTTGTTGCTTCTAATGGTCAATTATACCAATTTACACAAGACACTGGCGGTCAATTACCATTGCAACCTAAAATAGTAAAAATTGAAAAACAAGCACGTTATCAATGGCTTTCTTGTTGTACTGGCAAATTGCATCTTATTACTGCTCGTGAAATAAAATTTTAGTAGATTGATAAGTGACATTATCTTTATTGCCTGCTAGCATTAAGGTAAGAAAACTGACTATAAGTAGATCATTCTGTCTTGAATAATTAACTTTCTTACTTTCAGTATGAACTTTGAGCATTGATTCATCAATATATAAGTAGCCTGCCAAAGGCTATAGCGATTGTACTTAACTAAGCGAGAAGTTTTCAGGTTGGCATTTAGATTTAGGTAAATTTTTCATTTCACAAATTCGTTTTGTGCACTATAATCCTTATCTATTACTAACACTGGTATTGGGTAAGAAAATTGTATTGGTTATGGAATAGTTATTAATGAACAAACGTAGATCCATTTTTCTATCAGCAATCTCTGGTAATATACTGGAATATTATGATTTTACTGTATACGCAGTATTTGCTCTCGCAATTGGCAAAACTTTTTTTCCTGGTGACTCGGAAATTGTTCAAGTTTTAGCAACTCTTGCAGTATTTGCTGTCGGGTTTGTTACTAGGCCTATTGGTGGGATAATATTTGGTTATATCGCGGATAAACATGGTAGACGAGTTTCATTGATCGTTTCGATGTTAGGTATGACAATACCAACTTTCACTATGGGTTTGATTCCTGCGTATTCAGAAATAGGATATCTGGCTCCTGCTGCATTAGTCTTTATGCGTTTATTACAAGGTTTATGTATTAGCGGAGAAGGGGCTGGAGCAGCAATATTTATTCTTGAGCATTATCAAAACTTAAGACCAGGTTTCACAGCAGGGATAGTCCACGCTTCAAATATAGCTGGAACTTTGCTTGCCACTATAGTTGGCATTATACTAGCCCATTTCTTCCCGTCCTTAGAATTTGCCTGGCGATTTGCTTTCATACTAGGTGGAGTGATGGGGTTAGTTGGTTTTTACTTTAGACTTAGAGTATCTGAAACTCCTATCTTTGAAATGCTTGCAGAAAAAAAGAAGACTCTGAAATCTCCTTTTTTTCACGTTCTAAAAACCGCGAAAAGCTCTATGTTTATTACTGTATGCCTTGGCGCTAGTGCAAGTAGTGTAGTATATTTAATAAAAACATATATCACTATCTATTATTGTAATATATTACATTTTGATGATACTATAGCTAGATCATACCTTGCTTATTCATCAATTGTTATGATGTGTGCTATGCCGCTTTCAGGCCATATCTCAGACAAAATTGGGCGATTTAATATGATTTCCCTATCCTCAGCAGCAGTAGTTATATTAGCTCTTCCTTGCTTTATGTTGCTTTCATGCGAAAACGCAATAGAACAACTCATTGCACTGACTGTTCTGGCAATACTCGGAGGAATGCTTGCTGGTACTGCTTATATATTCGTTATTTCTCTATTTTCTCCCGATCAAAGATTCTCAGGTGTAGCATTTAGTTATAATCTTGGGATAGCTTTATGTGGTGGAACATCCGCCGGTATTTCGCGCTGGCTTGTTGAGATAACGGGAGTTTATTACTCTCCAGCTTTTTACATAATGCTTACATCTAGTATATTTCTGATAGTAATTTACATAATGCGGGATACTGTTAAACAATTACTTGAAGCGAATCTAAGTCACAATAAATCTCTTTCAAAATTGGCTACTGCGGGGCAAGTGCAAGGAGCATATGCAGCACAGAACCACCATGTACATAATGCACGTGAGAATTCAAGCACCGAAGCAACTGCCGCCGCAATTGCCCGCAAAAGTAGAGCCTCAAAAGAGGTCTAATAAATGACACGCTACAACCTAGGAATAGTTGCTGAATATTTTGTACTTATATATTATCTAATAAGATTCTACCAACCTTTGCATCACAGGTATAAATCTTATGTTGGAGAAATAGACATAATTATGAAACGCGGAAAATGGCTAGTATTTATTGAAGTCAAAGCTAGAAAACATGGCATAGATGAGGCAATAATTTCTGGCAATCAACAACAAAGAATTAGCAAAACTGCAGAATTGTTTATTACAAAAAATCAGAGATATACTGGATATAATATTCGATTTGACTTGGTAATAGTAAAGCCATATCGCCTCCCTCAAATAATAAAAAATGCTTGGTAGACTTATGGAAGATAAGAGAGCCCTAACAGCAACCTGGTTTAAATCATTAAGGGATAAGATTTGCTTGGTCTTTGAAGACATAGAAAAAGAATTTGCATTAAATAGAAATAATGTGGAAGCCAGTTCATTTGAACGCAAAGCCTGGAAAAGAGAAGGAGGCGGCGGAGGTGTTATGTCTATCATGCACGGTAATGTTTTTGAAAAAGTAGGCGTTAATATTTCAACTGTACATGGTGAATTCTCCGAGCATATGAGAAAACAAATTCCTGGAGCAGAAGAAAACCCACAATTTTTTGCTACCGGTATTTCATTGGTAGCTCATATGCGCTCACCCCTCGTACCAGCTGTTCATTTTAATACACGATATATCGAAACAACAAAAAGTTGGTTTGGTGGTGGTAGCGATTTAACGCCTATGTATGAAGATCAGGACGAAACTAGCAAATTTCATCAAGCCTTTAAAGAGGCTTGCGATAAACATAATCCAGATTATTATCCTATCTTTAAAAAACAGTGTGACGAATATTTTTATCTAAAACACAGAAATGAGCCAAGAGGTGTTGGCGGCATATTTTATGATTATTTATCTAATGATTTCAATCAAGATTTTGCTTTTACTAAAGATGTAGGTATGACAATACTTCAAACATACCCTGAAATTGTTAAAGCAAAAATGAACCTAGACTGGAATGCCGAGCAAAGGCAACATCAACTTATCAAGCGTGGAAGGTATGTTGAATTTAATTTATTGTATGATCGTGGGACAGCCTTTGGCCTTGCTACAAACGGTAATGTTGAGGCGATTTTAATGTCCCTTCCACCAGAAGTATCGTGGCCTTAAGAGAAAAACTTATGATAAAAGTTGGATTATACGAGCATTACAAAGGTCAGAAATACGAAGTAATCGGTATGTGTCGACATTCAGAAACCTTAGAAGAGCTTGTTATTTACAGAGCACTTTATGGCGACTATAGGCTATGGGTTAGGCCGCATACAATGTTTACAGACACTGTTACAGTAGAAAATATTGAAATTCCAAGATTTAGATTCTTAGGAACTATATTTGAAGAATCGCCGAAGATTTCATGAGTCAACTTCTACTGCAATAAGAGAAAATGGTGGGCCCGGCAGGACTTGAACCTGCGACCACTCCGTTATGAGCGGAGCGCTCTAACCAACTGAGCTACAAGCCCTTAATTTATAGTCAATCGAGTAGTGTTATATAACCGATAATGGCAAAAGTCCAGAAAATTTTTCTAGCCTACAACTTAAAACCTCTTCTTCCCTTGCAAAACTTCATCTTTAAAAAATCATTAATACTGAACTACTGCCTTACTTCTCTCTAGTGAATTCAGTTACGACCCAGGGGCATAGTAAGTCATCTCAGACTTAAACCTCGCAGGGAATTAGGACAACTGTACCAATAACCTCCCCTATGCTTATCTCAGGATCTCCAGCGACACAGAAAACCCTGAACTAAATTCAGGGTTTTAAGATAAAGGGACGGTAAAATGAAGAAGTAAGTAGCACTTCGTTCAGGATGATGATTGCTAATCTAAGCACAGTCATCCCGGGCTTGACCCGGGATCTTCTTTTCTGTTGCCTGAGATCCTGGGTCAGACATGCGAGGCCCAACAAGTTCAGGATGACCACCATCTATAACTTAACTGCTATTAGAAGTTCACACGCACGTTAACAGAACCATTCACACCAAGATATTTTTTAGCAAACATAGTGTCAGCTGCTACTCCATAATCCATCATCCCGTAGCTCACTTTTAAGCTAGCACCAAGGTTATAATATGTTTTCTGTAGTTTTGCCTTTTCACTAGGTAATTTCGGAAGACCAGGTATCTTTGCGTCAACCTTTGAGCCCTTGCCTATTACATCATGACGAATAGCTCCATGTATTTCTGGAGTAAGAGAAACCTCACCAACTATAAATGGTAAGCCAGTTACCCTCAAACCGCCAACAAGGTCAAGCTTATGAGAAGCTCGCTTTGTTACACTCAATAGCTGTGGCCCACTTCCTGTTTCTTGATAACTGCTATCGTTAATTCGACTGTACCCCAAACCAAACATCGGTGTAAGCACTAGTTGATTGTTCACAAGATGATTGTACCCACCAATAAGCTCACTGGCAAAGGTCATAGAGCTATACTCACTTGAAGCAATGCTATAAGCAGTTGTTGAGATCCTTCGCTGCTCTTTGTTTTTTACTTTACTTGAACCAACACTGAATACTCCTTGTCCAAACCAGTTATTTCCAAATTGATAATTACTATACGCTGAGAATAACGTTGTACCAACTTTGGTCTTATCACCAGATTTAAAATCTTTGTGTTTAATATCAGTATTCATAGCTGTCACTGCTAAACCAACAATCATTTCCTCACTAGCTCTGGTATCAAAACCAAATGTTCCACCATAACCATCTGATTTGTACCCTGAAGAACTACCTCTCTTCTTCTGAGTGCTTTTCGAATAGAATGGGGTTGCCCAAATTCCATAACGATCAGACTCATCACCAGCTGCAATACCAGAAAGTTCATTAGCACTTACTTTTGTATTTTTTGCTTTTGGTGCATCTGTATTCGTACTACCACTGCCACCACTACCAGTAGATGGGCCAGCAGCCGGACTAGCAGCACTTCCCCCCCCACCAGTTGGCAAGGTCGCAGCAGGTGTAAATGATGCTCCTTGAGTTTGACCTACACTTGAAATGTCAGGCGTCGGCACAAATACCGGGGTAAAAGACGCCACATCAAACATTCTTGCATTGATGTGGTCAGTCATTGTTGCCACGTCTTCAAAAGTGGCACCCACTACTTCATTAGCTGTAGTGTTGGCTAGCCTAGCTTGACCGTCAGCTATAGCTGGCTTATCAACAGAACCATCAGATAATAAGAACTTGTTAAAAACATTTACAATATCATTTCCTTGTGTGCCTGGTTCAAAGTCTTCAAATGCTTGTGCAACCTCTTCTGTAATCACGTCTTCTAAGCCTTGGCTTACCGCTGCATCTCTTATAACCTCAGCTATTTGAGCTTCGTTTGTTAATATTAAACTACCATCAGCGGCTATCTCATCTCTCCACTTAGCAAAAGCTCCACCATTTTTAGTCACCGTTATCCTAGCAAGGGCAAGATTTAATGTTCCACCATTCTTCTGAATTAAGGTTACCTTTTGACCATTAACTGGAACAGCAGCCAAAGCATCAACCTCAACAGATAGATTACCGTTAAGAGTAATGTTACTGCCAGCGCCGGCAACCAAATTCCCTAAATCCACTCCATTTATCGTTGTACTGATAGTTGAATTCCCATTCAATGCCACCGCACCACCAGTCAACGTTAAATCATGCGCACCAAGAGCGAGTATTGCCCCATTATTAATAGTGGCCGCACCATCAAAAGTTGCGTCTTTTGTTAGAGTAAGTTTACCATCAACAGCGATCGCATCTGCATAAACATTGGCATTTATTGCAGACACTTGACCAGCGGCAAAATTAGCTTGCGCAAGACGCGCACCAACAGCACCAACATCGGCATTGATACCAGTACCTGCAAAATTAGCAATACCCTTACCCGCACCACCATCTGAAACTAGTAGTGCTGCTAAATTTACAGCCCCAAAATTAGCTGTGGATGTCGCAGCAGTAGCAAATTTAATTCGATTTGCATCAATTGCTCCGGTGAATGTCGCATTTCCGTTTGCGAGAATTGATATATCATCCGCATATACAGCACCAACAGTCTTAGCAACATTAAAGTTCAATTCTTTTAGACGAGCTCCCACGCCGCCGACCGAGATAACATCTGCTCCAGCTGTGTTAAAATTAACAGTCCCTTCACCGCCAGTTTTAGTAGTTATATTAGCTGCAAAGTTTGCCGTAGCTATATTCACAGCTCTATCGCCACTTATGTGCAATGCACCGAAATTCGCAATATTTCCGGTAATATTCTGAATTGCATCAACTGTTAATTTGCCACCCGCAACAGCTGTGGTAATTATTGTGGTTCCAAGATCATAACCAGTTGTTATAACACTAGAATTAGCGCTGAAATGTACAGTTTTGCCATTGGTAGTAGGTAAGGCATTTTTAAAATCAACACTCCCAGCCCCATTAAATTCTATTTGAGTAAATTGCTGAATTCCGCCAACAGCACCATTTACTTCTACATTCCCAGCATTGATAAATTTCAAATTCTGAGCATTACCAGCAGTTCCATCAAGAGAAGTGACAGTTACAGCCCCACCAACTTGTAGTGTTGTGCCAGCGCCAGTTACAGTCACTGCTCCAAGAGCATTACCAGCAGTACCCAGAGCACCGCTAACCGATGAACTACCCAGGAATTTTACAGTTCCAGCTAAACCACCTGTTACGTTAAAACCACCAGTTAGATTGAATCCATCACCAAGTCTTACGGCCCCACCAGCGTGCAACACTTGAACCTCAGTAGTATACGTACCTTGTGTCAAAACGACTATAGCAGCATTTGCTCCAGCACTAATTTTACCAAGCGTAACCGTTCTAGCCCCACCTAAAGCTAAATTACCACTACCAGCAAAAGTTAATGATGAATTTGCTCCGTTAGCTATTGTTTCAACGTTGAGATTAGAACCATTTTTAACTGTAAGGGCTCTATTAATATTATTAAAATCAATATTTGTAGCTGTTACTGCAGCGGACTGAGTATTACCAGCAGCTGTAAATTTTAGAGTACTATTTGCACCAAGATTAATTACTTGATCAAAATTAACGGCAGCAGTATTAGTAACTTCAACTTTTTTAGCAAATACACCAGTATCAATGGTCACGTCCTGATCACCTGAGATTAATAAACTTCCCAATCTCACAATGTTTGAAGTACCAATAGTTTGACCTACTTGTTTAGTAATCGTTATGGTTTTACCATTCGTGGCGTTTATTTCCAAATTACCTTGCTCATCAACAGCTCCGCCCGGTGCTAAGTTTGTTTTCAATTTAAATACAGCATGATTTGCGCCCGTAACGTTGGTTAGCTTTAATAATGAATTGCCATGCTCAAAAGAAAGCGCCTTACCAGCATCAAGCAAACTAATAGCAGCTTGACCTTCCGAATCCAAAATCAAAGTACCGCCACCATCAACTGCATTACCAATTTTCGTTGAAGCAACGTCAAAAGCAGTTTTCGTCAGAGAATTTAGTGTTGCTCCATTTCCGACAGTAAGCAAATTAACATTAGTTACATCAACTAGAGCTGTGATTTCAGATGTACCGCCGGTAGCTCGGAGCTCTGCAAGCTTATTAGGATTGGCACCCAGAGTTTTAAGAGCATTTCCTGTTAAAGTAGCCTTCTGGCCATCCCCATGAAGAATTACTATTCCTTGACCTGCACCACCTGGGTTAATATTACTCTGCAAAGTGAATGTACGAGCAGCACCATTGGCTGTCAATTTCAATTCAGAATTCGCATTCGCAAATGTCGTAGCACTTATATCCATAGCTCCGCCTGGCTTATACTCCAATGCGCTACCGGCAGCAATAGTGGTAAGAGTTGAGCTACCTGCTGATGCATCAGTTGCTAGTAATTTTGCTCCAGCTTCAACTGCAAGCAAAGCAGTACCAATTGCCGAATTCAAGGTAACCAACTGATCACCAGTTACACTAATTGATAATAGCTTATTACCACCTGCAATACCAAGAGGTCCACCGGCAATAGTTAATGATGACTTGGTAGCTAAAGGAAGTGCTCCATCGTCACCAGCTGCATTTAATATTATTTTACCTTTGTTAACACCTCCTGGGTCAAGTGCAGCATTAAATGTGGCCGTTACAGCCGCACCACCAGTTGCATTGAATTTCAATATAGAATTATTACCACCGAAGGTGATTCCAGCATTAGTTCCCGTTAAATCTATCGCCGCAGTAGCTCCTGTAAACTCTAAGGTTTGACCGTTGGCTATGTCCACGCTTGAATTGGCATTAGTAATAGTTAGCTTATTAATCAACGCCCCACCATTTAACTGAGCCTTAGTTTGATTACCAGCTATATCTAGAGTTGCCGCTTTGAGCAAACCACCGAACGTTACAACACTACCAGGAGCATTACCATTTAATTGAACCGATGTTAGTGCGTTAGTTCCACCAATTGCGCCAGTCACTTCAGATGTATTATTACCAGCAAAACTTAATACGCTAGTACCGCCATTAGCAACCGCAGTTGAGTCAATTGCTCCAGTTAACACTTGAGCAGCAACACTACTGTCAAGCACTAACGTTGAGCTATGATTACCTCCACCAACAACAGAATTTGCACTTAGGGTAATTGTAGTTGCTTTAATTACTGACCCCTTTAATGTCGCTGAAACATTGGCATCGTTATTTGCGGCTAGACCGATATCAATTGCCGTCAACGTATTACCATTACCAATCTTGCCACTAACTTCAGTTCCATTAGCACCCACAAACTTTAATACGCTAGTACCGGCATTAGCAACCGCAGTTGAGTCAATTGCTCCAGTTAACACTTGAGCAGCAACACTACTGTCAAGCACTAACGTTGAGCTATGATTACCTCCACCAACAATAGAATTTGCGCTTAGGGTAATTGTAGTTGCTTTAATTACTGCCCCCTTTAATGTCGCTGAAGCATTGGCATTGTTATTTGCTGCTAGACCGATATCAATTGCCAGCAACGAATTACCATTACCTATTTTACCATCCACTGTACCAATACCTGTAAACCTCAGCGTACCGTTTGGTCCCCCAGTACTATCAACTGTTCCCGTGATGGTTATATTATTAGCTACAACAACCGTCCCTGCATTATTTACAAAATCGATGTTACCGGTTAGGTTACCATTTAAGTTAAGAATTGAATCATCCAAAATTTGATATTATTGGCAATAATAGCTCCACCCAAAGTCGCCTGATTTCCAGCTCCCGCATTAACCTTAACCAAATCTATAGCTCCCCCGGCTCCAATTGTTCCGTTATAAATCAAACCATTTCCGGTTAAAGTTAGAGTACCATTGTTAGGGTTTTGAGCGCTAATTGCTCCAAGACCAGCATAAACAGCTGCCCCATCGAGAATTAATTCACTCCCATCAAACAAAACTATTGGCAACTGACCGCCGCCCCCAGTTGTAACTGCAGAAATAGTCACTTGTATTCCTCCCGTTCCTGCGTCATCAACAATAGTAAAGTTACCAGGAGTTGTAGCCAAAGTTTTTATTTCCGCAATTGTCAGACCATTCATAGAACCAGTTACACCGGTGAAATTTCCATCGTATTTAAAAGTATCTCCATTGGCGAACACCCCGTTGGTCATGCTGCCCCCAGTGGCCAAATTAAAACCATTTGCCTGCGCCCTATGGTTGGCCGCCCCCGCATCATTTATACCACCGGCAATTATCGCCAGAGTGGATGCTGTTGTTAACACATTCTTAAAAAAATTCTTCCTATTATTTGCCATGACTTAAAATCCCTAGATAACGTAATTATAAAATATTTTGGTTGTGGATAAGCTATTTAGCACCATACACCGCATTTTAACATAATAGAACTTTAGAGCATGAGGTCAACTACTAATACACCAAATTGATTAGTAAATCTTTATAATTTACCTGTAATATCGTCAGCCTAAACTAGGCTTGATACTGGAAATAGCTTATCAACAATTCTACAAGGTTTTGTAATAATGGTACATTCTCTACAACGATTGTCATATAAATATCACATTTGCTAGATCTAGTCATACCGGGCTTGATCCGGTATCTCAAGCAGCGCAGTAAGCCCGCCTGAATTTATTGGGCTTCGCATGTCTTCGACCCAGGATCTCAGGCAGTAGAAGAAGATCCTGAATCAAGTTCAGGATGACTGTGTTTTTATCGAGCACAAAGACAACTATTACAAGGCGTAACCCCATCTTAATCATACCGGGCTTGATCCGGTATCTCAAGCAACGCAGTAAGCCATCCTGAATTTATTGGGCTTCGCATGTCTTCGACCCAGGATCTCAGGCAGTAGAAGAAGATCTTGAATCAAGTTCAGTATGACTGTGTTTTTATCGAGCACAAGGACGACTATTACAAGAAAGATACTATTACAAGCCTTAACCCAATCTTAGTCATACCGGGCTTGACCAGGTATCTCAAGCAACGGAACATGACAGCGTTTTGTCAAAATGATGGTATTTTTTCTATCAAGTTACCCAAGCTTGATCCGGGATCTTCTTTTGTTGCCTGGGATGCTGATATCTGCGTTCAGCATGACGGTATCTTGAAATGGACGCTAAACCAAAAGGCAGGACACTTCGTTAAATCAAGTCCGGGATGACCGTGTTTTAAGAATTGCACTACTAGACATTCCATCTAATAAATTCACCACTTCCTTTACTTCCGCTCCAACATCAGCGGCCTGCTTTTTTATGTTTGCAAGTTGCGGGTCACCTTGTGTTATAGCTATTATGTTTGGACAAGTATCGATTACTAATTGGCGATAATCGTCATAACCTTTTAATTCCGGTAACATCAATACATGATCAACAAACCTAATAGAACTTAAGTTTACAGCTCTTTGCTTTTGATTATGAAATGGCTGACGGTTCTTATATTTTATAATGCTCTTATCAGGCTCCAAAGCTACAATTAGATATTCACCTTCTGATTTGGCTTTTCGTAAATATTCAAAATGACCATAGTGAAGTAAATCAAAACATCCCCCTATAAGGACGATTTTTTTCTTGCCACAATCAATCACTTTTTTATAATCATAATTAGATATAATCGCAAAGTTAGTTTTCGAATAGGAAGATGCGCACGCTGATAGCATGAGAGAGCAAAGAACAATTGCAACAATTGAACTGAGTCGAAAATTATAGATTCTCTCTAAATTAGAATAAAGCGCGCCTTGTTGGGCACGCTCTATCTCATTTTCATCTTCATGTTTTTTAGGCAATTTAATCAAACCTAACTTAAGTTATATTCCTTAATAAAAAACGCAAATTATCTAATAGGAACATTGTCAGGAGTTACTATTTTAGTAACAGCTTCAAATACCATATCAGTCAACGGTACATTTTTCTCCTTTATTACTAGATCCATATCACTATTGATCATAACAACAAAAACCGCTTGTTTTTCTGGCAGATACGCTACTACACAATTATATCCTGGTAGCGAGCCTGTATGATTAATCCAACCACTATTTGAACCAACACCAAGACCGTATTTTCTTTTTGCAGTGTTAGGCGGTAGGGTGACCCAAGTCAATCTTTCCTTAAATGCATCTTCGCTTAACAGAGCCCCTGTACCAAGAGCTTTTGCCCATATTTTTAAATCAGCAAAAGTAGAAACCATTTGTCCTGCAGCATTTGTCCATGATGGGTTGTTAAATGTCGCATCGGCTTCTTTTTCATCTAGAGTTTGTTTAGTATAACCATGAGCATAAGGAGATGGCATTTTCTCATCAAGAGGAAAAGAAGTATTCTCCAAGGCAAGTGGTGTAAAAATATTTTCTTGCAAGTATTTATCAAGACTTAAACCAGAAACCTTTTCAATGACTTGCCCAAGTAATACTGTATTAGTATTGGAGTAGTGCCACCCTTTTCCTGGAGCAAAGGTTGGTGGTAATTTAAAAGCTATATCTAACAACTCACTTGTCGGAACATTCCGATCGTTTTTAGTATAAATCGTACTCTTTACCCATTCTTCATCTTCAGAATAATTAGCCAGACCACTTGTCATGTTTGCTAACTGCCTGATAGTAATCTTATCACCATTAGGCACATTATCGATATATTTACTTATTTTATCATCTAAGGATATATCGCCTTTGTCCACTAATTGTAAAACAGCAGTAATCACAAAAGTTTTGGTTATACTCCCTATCCGAAAGTGATTATCTAGGCTCATTTTTTCTGCAGTCTCTTTATCTGCAACACCGAAGGAATTTTGCCACTCTCCTTCACCTGGTATCCATATACCAACATTGAATCCTGGTGCATTAATTTCTTTAATTAATGACTCCATTTTTGTCTGTAGTTTCTCCTTTACTTCAGAAGTAAATTGTTTCTCTTCTGCCAACCCTGTTAAACTTACAAATAATAACAACACGCCTGACACGAATTTTAGTATATTCATCATAGTAATACCCTTAAATTATTTTACCTAAAATCTATAAGTTATTTAGTAAACGTAAATATGTGTAGTAAACTTAAACTAACATAACGCACCTAATATTAGGAACCGTATTGAGTTATGGTTAGCAGCACAAAACTAAACTAAAAGCATAAAATAGCTAATTAGTTCTTCAAACCTTGATTAAGTGTGTCAGCATATTAATTAATTAGCAATCTTTAAACGAACACTAGATGTATTTTTCAATTATTTTTGTAAAAATTTGCAACAAAGTCGCAGGGGGAATGATAAACCCGTTGTTAACTTAAACGACTTTGTTGCAAATTTAGAAGGAGAATAAATAATCTGTAAATGGATAATTTTGAACTTTAGAATTAACTGCTTTTAGTCATAGATATAGAACAATCTTTTAACAAATTGTACTTGTTCTAAAATAGAAAGCCTTAAGTAATGAGTTTGCTTTTTAATCATCATAGCCATAGCTTCTATACCAAAGATACATCTTCTTGCTGTGTTAAATGTTTTAAAACCTAACATAGGGTTTATTCTTCTTTTTATTCTCCTATGATCTGACTTTATAACGTTATTAAGATACTTGCATTGCCTAGAAGAAGGAGGTTAGGTAGTATCTTCTGATCCTTTAATTGAACGATAGCTTTTTGCCTTTTACTTTAATACAAATCTCATCAACTCGCCATGAGGTAGAGTAAGGCTTAGAGTAGTAACGTATACACATAGCTAACTCAACAGAATAAGCTTGCACTCAATAAATATAAATTCTAGCAATTAGTTGTTTAAAGATTAGTTACAAGAAAAAATAAAGCAACTAAAGTTGTATAGTAAGTAATATTGATGGTCATACGAAACAGCATCATATTATCTTCACTTATCTTAAATTTAAGAGCCAAAAAAGAAGCAGGGCTAATAAAATATAAGCCTATTAACCCACATATCTTATAAAACTGCTTCATATATCTTAATCTTGGCATTTTGAATATATGAGAAAGCTATAGCATATTTCCTCGTTGCCTACTATGGTATATTTATTTATGTCTGAATTAAAAAAAACTTCTTTTTTAGGTGTACTTTTAACTAAATTCTCCATAGAACTGGCGTAGCCGTAGTAGGGGAGAATTTCCCTTACCACTATCCATTTTCCATTACTAAATAATCCTATAGACGAGTTCGTAGTAGTTGAAAAAGTTGAGTAACTCAAACTAATGGCAATATTATGTGGTTGAGTTAGCACCGTTACAAGAGGCAGTGGCAACAGTGCCATTAAAGGGGCTGCCAGAGAAGTTACTCGGAGCTAACGTTAAATGCAACTGATGTTGAGACAAATATTACGAATAAAAACACACAGCATAACCTGGGGTAGCGCTGATTGATTTATATTTCTTATAAAGAAAGTGTTGACACAGCTATATAATCCCTCTTACACTTAAACTACAAGTTAAAATTAATGTATATGTTAATGACTTGAGTTTAATTTAAAAAGGGAGTTTATTATGGGAGTTATAAGTAATATAAAAGATACTACGCGTAAAGTAACAAACAGCGTGGTTGATACAACCCAAGAAACACTAAATATAGCTAAATCTCCTAAAGAGTTAACAAAGAGAATGATAGAGCATTTAAGCCGCCAAGAGTATCACGAAGTGGCGACTATGTTATCAGCAGAAGTAAAAAAATATGTTGATAAAATGGGTCTTGAAGATAGCGAAATAGCTAAAGCTAAATTAGCAGATTTTGAAAAGGCAGCCGATTCTATGGCAACAAATTTTGAAAATAATGATTATAAGCAAGTAGCCATTGGTCTTGAAAAACTTGAAAAATCAATTCCTGATGAATTATCTAATTCTTTTGCTATACTTAAGTCAGCAAAAAATGTTTTAAGTAATATTACTGCTACTCTTAAAAAACATATAAAAAATGGCACTACGCCAGAGTTTGGAAATCTTACTGAAATGATAGAAAGTTTATATACTCAAAATAAATAAAATAAGTAGGTGTAGCTTTCTCATATATTCAAAATACCAAGATAAGATATATGAGAAAGCTATTAAAAGCTAAAAATACGTAATCACGATATTAACAGTAGCGAGTTAGCCTGTTAACACTGTAAGTTAGTAAACTTAATCAAAGAAGAAAATTATGTCATTAAAAAACCCAATTATAACAGCTCTTACAATAGCTATATCAACTTTTACTGCCTTTAATAGTTCTTATGCTTTTGCCGACGCGGTGGAAGATGCCGCTATAACAGCAGAAGTAAAAGCTCGATTGATAAGCGAAAAGGATATCCCCAGTAATATAAGCGTATCAACGATCGATCGTGTAGTAACCCTTGAGGGCGCTGTGGATACGTCCCTACAAGCTCATCAAGCAATAGAAGTTGCTTCTAGTATCAATAACGTAAAAGATGTAGTTGATACACAGCTTAAAGTTAAGGAAAGCAAATCGTTAATGTCAGACGCCTTAATTACAGCAAAGATTAAAGGTAAAATTAGGTATTTGTATGCAAATAATAAAATATTAAAGGGATATGACCTCCATGTCGAAACTACAGATCAGGTAGTACACATATTTGGCAGCGTTGCTAGACCTGCAGATTTAGAAACAGTAGTAGCTGCAGCTAAAGATGTGAAAGGCGTAAAATCTGTTAAAACCAATATGTAAAAGCCACCCATAATATTCTATTATAAATTGGTTTTTGGAGACTACTAGGGCATACTACTTACCGGTATGCCTTTCTTTATTTTCTACCTCTTTTAACTATCAGCAAATTTAATTAAGTTGGATAATCATTATCATCTATCTCTTAAGGCAGAGAAGTTTCCCTCTAGTCTCTGAATCATTAGCGAGGTTACAATTTGCCCTAAGAGGAATTTGCTTCTTTCTAATTGGCTATGGACTCGTCTTAGAGTTAGCGTTATTTATAAAAACTATATAGCAAGAGTTTTGATGGTAAAAAAAAGATATACGCAAAATAGATGATGTTTAATTTCACCTACAAAGTGGCTGTAAATAGGGGGGCTTATTATGTTTTCAAGTGGGGGGGGGGGGGGGGGGGG
>CAMBEC010000006.1 GCA_945865485.1 Rickettsia typhi | reverse complement strand
CTTTGTTGAATATTTTTATATTATTCTGATTCTAATTATTTTTTATAAAATTGGAGAGTTTTTGTGGCAAGGATTGCAGGTGTAAATATTCCACCGAATAAAAGATTGGTGATTAGTTTGACATATATTTATGGTATAGGGCTTACTGCCTCTAGAAATATATGTAAAAACACAAATATTTCTGAGAGCAAAAGGGTAAAGGATCTTGATGATAATGAGCTTGTTTTACTTAGGAATGAAATTGATAAGAATTTCCAGGTAGAAGGCGACCTTAGGAGAGAAGTAAGTTTGAATATCAAGAAAAAGAAAGATATTCGTAACTATCAAGGTTTAAGGCATATCAGAAGATTACCGGTTCGTGGTCAGAATACGCATTCTAACGCAAGAACAAGAAAAGGTAAGGCCGTTGCAATTGCTGGTAAGAAAAAATAATTTAAGGATAAAATAATGAGTCCAATAAATAAATCCAAAAAGAAAAAGAAAAATATTAGCTTAGGTATTGTTCATATTAAAGCAACTTTTAATAATACCATAGTTACAGTTACTGATACTCAGGGTAATGTTATTGCTATTTCTACTGCTGGTTCGCATGGATTTAAGGGGGCTAAAAAGGCTACTCCTTATGCAGCTCAGATTACGGTTGATAAAGTTGCAGAAGAGGCAAAAGAGCACGGGCTAAAAACTGTTTCAATAAGAATTAAGGGGGCTGGTTCTCAGAGAGAGTCGGCGATGAGAGCGGTGTTTAGCCAGAATTTTGTAGTAACCTCTATAACAGATGTATCAGGTGTAGCTCATAATGGTGTGAGACCTCCTAAGAGAAGAAGAGTATAAGTGTAGATTTTAAGGAAAGACATATTATGTTATCATTGAATAAAAACTGGAGTTCATTGATTAAACCGTCAAAAATTACGTATGATGGTAAGAATGATGATAATAACATCGCTAATATCATTATAGAACCGCTTGAGCGTGGTTTTGGTTTGACTATTGGTAACGCTCTTCGCCGAGTGTTACTTTCATCTCTTCAAGGAGCTGCGATTACAGCAGTTAAGATTCCTGGAGTAGTACATGAATTTTCAGCAAAATCTGGGGTGAAAGAAGATTTAATCGATATAATTCTTAACCTTAAGAAAGTTGCAGTTAAGATTCATTCGTCTGACAAAAAAACTTTGCGTATTAATGCAAAGGGGCCTTGTGTTGTTACCGCTGGTATGATCGAATCTGGATCAGATGTGGAAATTTTAAATCCAGACCAAATGATTTGTACGTTGTCCAAAGATGTTGAGTTTGAGATGGAATTATACTGTGAAACTGGTAAGGGCTATGTTCCAGCCGGTAATGGTAAAATGAAAGATCTTCCTATTGGAGTTATAGCAATTGATGCATTATTTAGCCCAGTTAAGAAAGTTTCTTACAAGGTTGAAGATACTCGTGTTGGTCAAATCACAGATTATGACAAGCTAATAATGAATGTTGAAACAGATGGTACAATTAGTCCTGAGATGGCAATTGCTTTATCTGCTAGAATCTTACAAGATCAGTTACAATTATTTATTACCTTCGAAGAAGTAGAAGAAGAAAAACACGAAACAAAAGAAGAGCTTGAATATAATCCAATCCTTCTTAAGAAAGTTGATGAGCTTGAGTTGTCAGTTAGGTCAAGAAATTGTCTACAGAATGATAATATTGTGTATATTGGTGATCTAGTTAATAAAACTGAAGCTGAGATGTTACGTACTCAAAACTTTGGTAGAAAATCACTAAACGAAATTAAAGACGTCTTAGAAAAATTTAAGCTTAAATTTGGTATGGAAGTCAGTGGGTGGCCGCCAGAGAATATTGAAGAGTTAGCAAAGAAATATGAAGATTCTTATTGAGATATATTTTCTCAAGAGATGACTAAATAAGTTGGAATTTTAGGTAGTAAAAATGCGTCATAAAATAAAAGGATCAAAGTTAAATAGAACGTCTTCTCATAGGAAAGCTATGTTCGCCAACATGGCGACAGCGTTAATTATGAATGAGCAGATAAAAACGACTTTACCAAAAGCAAAGGCTTTGAGACCGATTGTAGAAAGGTTAGTTACTAAAGCCAGAAATGGTACTTTAGCTGCGAGAAGGGATATAATCTCACGCATTAGAGATATAGTTGCTGCAGAAAAATTGATGTCAATCCTGGCCACAAGGTATAAAGAGCGCCCTGGTGGATACACAAGAGTGATTAAAGCAGGATTTAGATATGGTGATAGAGCACCAGTTGCATATATTGAGTTTGTTGACAGAGATGTAAGTGCAAAAGGTTGTATGACTCCAGTAATAGACGATACAGAACAAGAAATTTAAGGATAAGGTTTTTAATTTATGGCAAATCACTCTTCAACCAAAAAAGCGATTAGAAAAACTGAGCGCAATACAGAAGTAAATAAGAACAGAAAAAGTCGTATTAAGACATATATCAAAAAAGTATTAGCGGCTGTTGACTCTGGTTCACCTGAAGAGGCAAAAAAAGCCTTGATAGTTGCTCAATCAGAAATTATGAGAGGAGTTGCTTGTAAGCTAATCCAAAAAAATACTGCTTCAAGAAAAGTAAGTCGCTTAAGTGCTAGAGTAAAAGACCTCGTGCTCAATCCACAAGAAGCTAAAAAAACTATAACTACTAAGCCAAGCGCTACCGCTGCAGCAAAAAAGTCTGCAACGAAAAAGGCGAGTACAGTTAAAAAAGCAGCTGTAAAAGTATCTGAATAAAAAAGAGCTTGTAGGTAGACAAAAGAAGAAATTATAGAGAACTAAAATTTGTAATAAAAAAAGCGCCTTTACTTATAGGGCGCTTTTTTTTCAACTTGTTTGAAATTATATTCCCCAATACTACTCACTATAGTTTCTTAACTTGAGCTATAAACAGTCAATTTAGGAAAGTGTCGGCTGTTGCTCACCTAAGCAACCTAGGCTCCGCAGTTTCTCTAATCAACTGTCCATAGTTCACCTTTATTTTGTTAATTGTTGGGTGTATAAGACAACGACTACTCCTATTGAAGTAATGGATAACGATAACAATCCCGCATAGTAAGTAACCTGAATTATGGATAAGGAATAGAGTCGTATGGTTTTATACTGGGACTTGCTGTACGCACTGAGATCCTGAATTTACTTCAGTATCTCATGAGATAGGAGAAGATTACTTGGCCGAAGAGACATGCGAAGCCCAATGAGTTCAGCATGACGGTAGATAAGAAGATACCCGATCAAGCCCGATATGACTATATTTCTTGCCGGACACAACTAAATCTAATATTTATCTTATCCATAGTTGGGATTAATTAATTAAGTTCCGAATTAATTATGGATACTATTAATTCGGTTATAAAAATTCTAATTTTTCCATCTATTATGAAACCAAAACCATTGCTCAGGCTTCTCTCTAATCCACTGCTCAAGAATTTTGTTTATTTCTAGCATGATATTATAACAACTTTTTTCAATATCTTTGTCTATTAAAGGTTTCAGTGGATCATGGAGTATTAGCTCAAAATAGCTACTTTTCCCGATGCGTACTATTTGCAGTGGAACAATCGGATATTTATACTGTAGACTTATCTTTGCTAGAGCTGGGGCGGTCATTGCTGGAAATCCAAAAAATGGTACTTCGATTCCATTATTCATTTTTTGATCAACCAACATTGCAAGGGATGCACCAGATTTTATAGCCTTGATAATAGACTTCGCACCAGATGGTCCTTTGGCAATCATCGTGATGTGTTGATCATTTTCACGTTCTTTAAGAATCTCTCGGTCTACATAGGGGTTATTTGCTTTTCTGTAAGCGATACCAAATTTTGGATAAATATCATTTATTTTCCGAATAACAAAATCCCAGTTAGCTTGATGACCTAAAAATAATATAAATGGTTGATTTGCCTTTTTGAAGGCTGCAACTTTTTCAAGGCCTATAACTTTGACTCTTTTATCAAGTTCCGATGAATCTAAAACATTAATAAATGGAAATTCACCAATATATCTGCCGTAATTATCCCAGAGATCGTTTATGACTTTTTCGATATCTGCCTCATTGCCGTATACTCTTTTTAGATTTTTACGAGCAGTTTTAGTTACGCGAAGATATGGGCCAATTTTTTTTGCAATAAAGCTGCATAAAGATGCGGAAGTATCCACCGACAAAAGTCTTAAAGTTCTTGTTAAGAGTATAAACAGTAGATACTCAAGTATATGTTTTAATTTTTTCATAAATTAATTGGAATAACTCTTCTTCCTTATCAAAAGTTAAAGTAACTTCAGCACATAGCATCTTAGTATGATCTGAAATTTTTACGTAATCTTTTTTTGTTGTTAATAAGAAGAGAGTTTGTTTATCTGCTTCCTTAACTAGTGCAGTGATTTCTTCTCTACTGTAATGATGGTGATCTGGAAAGGCTTTGGTTGCTAGTACATTAATGCCATTTTCGTTTAGTAACCTAAAAAACCGGTCTGGATCCCCAATTGCAGTAAAGGCGTAATAATTTTTACTAGTATCTATATTTCCGACTAGTTGAATTTTTGATTTAAAGAAAGGTTTGTTGCTTGAAGTGATTGTCTGGATTAAAGAGAAATTTGGGCATAATTCATTACCAATCATGATAACAATATCTGACCTATTAATTGCAGATTGTACACTTTCCCTCAAGGGGCCAGCAGGAAAAATCCTGCCGTTACCAATATTTCTAATCGTATCTATAACAACTATAGATAAGTCTTTGAAAAAACCTGGATTTTGCATCCCATCATCGAAAATCACAACATCTGGCTTTAGGTCGTTAATTATAGGCAATGCATATTTTATGGACTTGGCAGCTAGGACTTGTCCATATTCGCTTAGCATTTTTGATTCATCGCCAACATCAGATGGTAGGTCGAGTGATTCGACCAGTTTAGCTCCACGTAAATTTGAGTTATAACCTTTTGTAACTATAAGGAAATTGCAGTTTTTTTTACGCAAGTTTTTTGCAAGCCAAGCCACTAGTTGAGTTTTGCCTGTTCCCCCAACACTTATATTACCTACACAAATAACAAAGCACGGAAGTTTTACTGGTTTGACTAGTAGTTTTCGCAAACTTCCAAGAAGGTGATATATCCATGAAAAAGCTATGAGTAACCAAGATACGATATTTTTTTTAGACCAAAAAGACGGATATGTGAGTTTAATCACTGCAAAAACCTACCTATCTCTCTTAAATAGTTGTTAAGTGTTTCTCTGCGATCGCTGACAAACTCAAGAGCATTTCTCCTGTATTTATCGGCCTCTATCACGTTGTCTTCGTTAAGGAAAAATTTTACTTTCAAGGCTAATTCTTCTGCATTATGTATCTGAATTGCTGACTGTTTTTCGATCATTTCCTCAGCAATATTTTGGAAATTACTCATATCCGGCCCGAGTAAAATAATGTTATCGAAATATGCTGGTTCAACTAGGTTATGTCCACCGCGTTTAAACGATCCACCTACAAAAACAATAAAAGCTAGGCTATAAAATAATCCCAATTCACCAAAACTATCAACTATAAACAAATCATCGTCTAGTAATGGTAGCTGCCTACTTGACCTAATTGAAAATTTAAGTCCGAGTTTATGACACTGGGAAGCAAGTTCATCTCTCCTTTCTGGATGCCTGAGAACTATAATTGGAAAATAGTTAATCTTAGCTTGTTTAAAGTTGGTAATTATTTGCAAGGTAACATCTTCATCTTCCTTATGTGTGCTTGCAGCAACAAAGATTTTTTTATCACCTAATAAGTTTTTTAAAGATAAAAGGGTTTGTTTATTAACATCTAGCTCTTTGTTTGCAAATTTTAAATTTCCAAGATTTATTGGATTACTACAACCTAACTGTTGATATTTGTATAAATCTGTTTTGCTTTGTACGATAACTTTCTTAAAGCTATCTATAATCAATTTAAAAAGCCATTTTTTACTTTGCCACCGTTTATAAGATTTATCAGAAAGTCTTGCATTAACAAGCATTAAATTACACTTGTTAGATGCTACGGTAATAAGGCACGGCCAAAGCTCAGATTCGATAAAAATTCCAAGATCTGGTTTCCAGTGATTAAGAAATTTTCGAACCACAAGGAAATTATCTATAGGAGTAAATTGATGTGTAGCATTTTGAGGGAGAGATTTTTCAAGGATTTGTGCAGACGACAGAGTTCCTGTAGTCACTAGAAAGTTATATTTAGGATATGAAACAGATAGAGCTCTAATTAAAGTTATTGCAACCATCGACTCGCCAACACTAGCAGCATGTATCCACAAGAGTTTTCCTGGAAGTCTTTGAGCGCAAGTAAATCCTAATCTTTGTTTAAATGAGATCCAATTATCTTTTGCTTTTAGTATTCTTATAAAAATCAATACCATATATAAAGGTAGAAGCAAAATATTGATTACGTTATAAATGTAAATTAATAGCATATCTGAGAGTGTTCCATAATTAAGTGATACAAAAAAACTATTTTATTGTGTTTATTTTACTTCAGGATGACGGCTCTTTTACAAGAGTTTTTCAGCTTTATAAGATAAATTTAAGAGTTCATTCTCTAATAAATTATCATCAATGTTTGCATTTCCAGATAATATAATAGAACTTCCAATAGTCACAACAATTTTTCCAAAAGGTTTTGGTATCATCATCTTATCCCAACTATTTAAGGTAAAATATTTTGTTGCCATGCATGAAATAGGAATTAAAGGTTTATTGTATTTATAAGCTATTTTTGTTATGGAACTATTTATTTTATGCACGGGGCCTCTTGGTCCATCAGGAGTGATTACTATTTTATTACCTAATTCAAGTGAATTGATAATTGATCGAACTGCTTTAGTAGGATTTCTGTTAGTAGATCCTTCAATAACGCCATAATTCATTGCTTTAATCACGTCTGTGATTATTTTTCCATCAGTATGCGAAGAAACAAGGGCAAAAACGTTGTCATATTTTTTAAGAATATGCATGCTGAACGCTATACGATTATGCCAAAAAGCAAATAGTAATCCATCTAAGGTGTTTAATTGTTTTTTTAGAATAGTATCTGTCCATACCAATTCCCATTTTGAAGTTAAATATACAAATTTTAAGTAAATATAAATTATCCGAACAATAAGCCAATGGATAAAGCGGCTTTGTTTTAGGAATGGTTTGAGATATTTTTTTAACATTAAATTCAAACTCAAATTATTTCAGCTGAGATATTGCTTGGGCCATTCTATTACAGGCATCTGTGAGAAGCTCGGAAGAAGTGGCATACGATATTCTGAAATACCCCTCTAATCCAAATGCTATACCAGGTACTATGGCAACATTAGCTGCTTCAAGTAGATAAGTTGCAAGATCAGAGCTTGAGTTAATTTGTTTTCCATTAGGAGCTTGTTTACCAAATAAGTCTGAACATTTAGGGAAAAGATAGAAAGCACCCTCAGATTTATAACAGCTCAAGCCTTTAATTTTATTAAGCAGGGATAACACAAGATCTCGTTTTTTTTGAAAATTTTCTGTATTAGTCTTTATATAACCCTGTGGTCCAGAAAGAGCTTCAAGAGCTGCTATTTGACTTATTGATGATGGATTTGAGGTGCTTTGCGACTGAATAACATCCATAGCTTTAATAATAGTTTTATTTCCAGCACCATAACCTATTCTCCAACCTGTCATTGAGTATGCTTTAGATACTCCATTGACGATAAATATCCGATCTTTTATGTCGGGGGCTAAGGTAGCAAGGGTAGTGAATTTAAAATTGTCAAAAGTAATATGTTCATAAATATCGTCAGACATAACGTGTAGATGTGGGTATTTTCTAACCAAATCTGCAATCTTCTCTAGTTCATGAGCAGTATATGCTGCACCACTTGGGTTGCTTGGCGAATTTAATATTAACCATTTAGATTTTTTGGTTATAGCCTTTTCTATATCTTCTGTGAGGGCTTTAAACCCAGTCTCCATATCAGAAGACACAAAAATAGGAGTGCCGCCAGCAAGTAATACCATATCAGGGTAGGATACCCAGTAAGGAGCAGGGATAATTACTTCATCTCCTTCATCAAGTGTAGCCATAAACAAATTATAAATAACCTGCTTACCTCCTGTACTAACAATTACCTCATCAGTTTGGTAATCTAATCCGTTTTCTCGTTTAAATTTTTCACAAACTGCCTTTCTTAGTTCAGGCGTCCCAGAAACCATGGTATATTTTGTAAGGCCGTTCTTAATACCTTCAATAGCTGCAAGTTTTATATTGTCTGGAGTATCAAAATCAGGTTCTCCTGCTGCAAGCGAAATAATATTGATACCTTGCATAGCCAGTTCTTTTGCTTTTGCAGCAACTGCTAAAGTTGGTGATGGTTTAACAGTTTGGAGTCTTTTTGCTATTAGTGACATAATTTTGTGTCTCGTATAATCATAATATGTTTGAACTAAGAAGGATTATATGAGAACATTCTTCCTAAATCAAATCAACATATTCAGGTTTATGGGTAATAATATATTTTCAGGGATAAAAAATACCACAAAATCTTTCCTGCTCGCTATTCTTGGACTACCAACTTTTATTAAAAATCAAATTCAGTGGCTGAAAAATGAATTTGTTACTCTAAGAGAAAAGCTGAAAAATGTCTCAGCTAGCAATATGAAACTAGGTATTTTTCATCTTAGAAGTGGTAACTACAGAGATGCGATTTTTAGGTTCAAGTTGGTTGAGAAATATCTAGATCCAAATAATAAATCTGCTTGTTATTGGCTCGGTTGGGTTTATTTCTTAAAGCAAGATTATAAAAATTCCATAATTAACCTTATCAAGTCAGGCGATGAAGATGATGTGAACTTATTACAGTTTGTAA
Organism: Rickettsia typhi; assembly: GCA_945865485.1. Lineage (GTDB taxonomy): Bacteria > Pseudomonadota > Alphaproteobacteria > Rickettsiales > Rickettsiaceae > Megaera_A > Megaera_A venefica. The sequence goes on along the minus strand of CAMBEC010000006.1, from coordinate 108,453 downwards.
AATCAATAGATACTGTACAATATGTACCAGTGCAAATTTATGCATTATATAGGGATATTAAAGCTAGCAATTTTATTGATAAAATTGCAAGTGATATTTACGATATTCCAAAAACACTTGTCCTAGAGTTAAATGAAGCCATAACCTCATTTCCAGAAGAGTATTATATTTTAGAGCTTGGAAGTAATGTTGGAGTATTAGGTTATGAAATCACTAAAAGGATGCAAGAAAAATTCCATTTAACGTCAACAGAAGTATCTTCTGAAATGATTGACTTACAAACATCATTCTATCCTAATCAGGAATTGTATGATAAAGTTTTGCAGATTTCTGCTGATGAATATCTTCTAAAAACTAAACAAAAATATGATATAGTTTGTAGTCTAGATGGATTTGCCTTTACTTCAGACTTAAAAGCAATTTTTCAGAATGTGTTTTCTGTGTTAAATCAAGATGGTTATTTTGCTTTTGCGGTGCGTAGCACCCAAAAGAATAGTTTCTCTAATAAATTACTGGAATTTAGCTATAATAATGTTCAAGTGCTTAATGTTTTAGAGGAAATAGGGTTCAAAGTACTATCCTCGAAAGAATTTAATCTGGAAATAAAAAACAATTACTCTATATTCGTTTGTAGGAAATAATTTTAAGGGGTAAATGTGGTAGTAAGGTTGGTCTCTAAAGCTTATGTAATTGTTGTTATATGTTTATTAAGTAATAACTCGCTAGCTTCTAAGCAAGATGAAAAATACGATTACAATTATGCTGAATTGAGTAACAGATGCCAAATATATGATCCATATGAATCTTTTAATAGAAAAATCTTTATTTTTAATAGCATTTTGGATACTTTTATACTAAGGCCAGTTGCCAAAGGTTATGGTAGATTCACAAACGATTATACAAAAAATAGAGTCGATAGTTTTTTAAGTAATATTCGTGAGCCTCTATCGACAGTGAATTATGGAATTCAACGTAATGCGAATGGGGCTGGTAAAACTTTTTGGAGGTTTGCTATCAATTCTACGTTTGGATTAGGGGGGCTTTTCGATATTGCTAGTAAATTTGATCTCAAAGCTGAGCCGCAAACGTTTGGCAACACTTTAGCTAATTATGGCGTAGGGCAAGGGCCATATATTATATTACCGTTTTATGGTGGTATGGGTGCTAGAGATGTAATGGACCCATTGGTACTTAATAGCTACCTGAATCCAGCTAAGTATCCAATGCATAGTAGTTTTAAAAATGGATTGTTGGTTACTAGTCTTATTCATAATAGGGATAAGATTATGCCATTTACTGACTATGTAAGCAAAAACTCTCCTGATGCATATATAGCTATCCGTGATGCTACCCTTAGTGAGAGAGAGTCTAGAATGGTTTATCCAGAAGGGTTCAAGTGCCCTAAGGTTAATAAATAAATTAATATTTATAGAGATAAGTTATGAAAATTTTATCAGTTATTTTGTTAGTAATAAGTGTAGTATGCCAGACTGCTTACGGCGCTTCTGAAGAAGATACTAAAAAACTAAAAGCATATGTTGAGGAGTTGATACAAGAAGGCTCTGATTTAGTTAATGATAAAAATTTGTCTGAGAAAGAAAGACGAGTAAAATCTAGCGCTATGATAAAGTCGCACTTGTATTTAGATTGGATGGCTAAATACACGCTTGGCAGACATAGAAGAGCAATATCAGAAGCTCAAATTAAAGAGTTTGTTAAGGTTTATTCTTTATTTGTTGTAAAAGCTTATGCTGATCTTGCAACAAATTATAAGGGAGAGAAGGCTGTACTTACGCATATTAAACAGATAGACGATGATTTGTTTATTGTTAATAGTGAGATTGTCAGACCAGGTTCGCAATCGCCTATTAAGGTAGATTATTTAGTGCATAAAATTGAAGGTAACAAGAAAGATCCTTATTTAATTGGGGATATTATCACTGAAGGCATAAGTATATTAAACTCTCAGCAATCAGAGTTTAATAGTGTTATTTCTTCGCATGGAGTTGATTGGCTAATTGCAGATTTAAAGAAGCGCGCCCAAAGTAATGCTAACATTGCAGCGAGTGCTAAGCCAAAGTAACTAGACTTTTGTGAAAGAAAAAGGGTGTTGTTGAATTTAGTGCTCCCAATTTATGTTTAAGGGAAGAAGTATCCCTAACTTGATAGGCTTCGCGCGGCCTTCGATTAGGTATCTTCTTTCCGTTGTCTGGGATCCTGTCAAGCTGAGGATGACAGACTTTCGTTCTAATTTTCAAAAAGTATTTACTCCTTTACATCCAACTCAGGTTAATTAATACTAAAAATTTATTTTGCCTGGAGTATAACTCAGCTTCTTTAGGCTGATATCTAACTGGTTTTTTAACCATGACTTAGCTTGTATTGATAACTTAGGTAATATTTTATTACCTATAGTCTGATAATATGTTTTTAAATATGAATATTCATGCTGATTTAGCATAGTAAAGTCGATTAATTCTTTTGCATAAGGAACTAAAGTAAGCATTTCAAATTCTAAAAACCCAGGCAACAATGACTCTTTAACAAGCATCAAGTTTTCTATTCTGACCCCAAATTCTCCCGGTAAGTAATATCCAGGTTCATTCGAGACAACCATTCCAACTTTAATGTATGTGCCGTAGGCTGTTAGACTAATATTTTGGGGGCCTTCGTGAACACTTAAAAAGCTGCCGACCCCATGACCTGTTCCGTGAGGATAATCTAGACCAGATTGCCACAGATATTGCCTTGCTAGAATATCAAGGTTTGCTCCTGTTACTTTTTTTTGTGGGAATTTTATCATAGCAAGTGAGATATGACCTTTCAGTACATTGGTATAGAATGTTTTATATTCTGGTTTAATTTTGCCAATAGCTATTGTCCTTGTGATATCCGTTGTTGCGCCCCAATATTGTGCACCTGAATCAATTAGTAATAATCCATCCCCGCTTATTGTTTTTGCCTTATCCTGCTCAGCTCTATAGTGGATAATAGCGCCATTCTCTTGGAATCCACAAATGGTAGGAAAACTATCATAGATATATCTCTCTCTATTGCGTCTGAAATTGGTTAACTTGATTCCTAAATCATATTCGCTAAGGGAGCTAATATCTTCATCAACCATAAAACTTAGCATCTCACATACAGCCACAGCGTCTTGAATGTGGCCTTGTTTCATATAATCAATTTCCACATTATTTTTGCAGGCTTTCCAGAGCATGCATGGATTTTTCAACTGCTTGAATTTACCGTTTTTGATAAGGGAAGATAGATAAATAGAACATTGTGTTTCATCGAATAAAATGACTCCTTGATGATTATTTATTATTTGTGGAAATTCAACATAAGGTAATATACTTATTCCATCTCTTATTAAACCAGTATCAAAACGTGTCTCATCAGTAAATAAATACGCCTCACTTTTAGTAATAATCATGTTTGCGAGTAACAAAGGCGAAAATTCAATATCACTAGCTCTAATGTTAAGTAGCCAACATACAGAGGCGGGATCACAAATTACTAAAGAATCAGCTTTATTCTCTTCAATTATGGAGCGACAGTTTTGAATTTTTTCTTCCCAACCAATGCCAGCATATTCAATTGGATAGTCAAATATTTTTGAGTTTGGCTTTTCTGGTTGATTAGCCCAAATCTCATCTATTAAATTAGGAGTATAATCTTTTAAATTCAATCCAGAAAATTTTTGTAAATTAGGAGCAGTGAATAAGCTTGGATCATAAGCTATTATAGAATCTTTTTCGACAAAATTACTCCAGGAAAAAGAGGGGATAAGTTGTTGGTCATAGACGTCAAATAGTTGGTCATCAAGCTCGGTAAAGCATTGAGTGATATATCTTCCATCAGTGAAAAATAACACTGCATTTTCTAGAACTAATGCAAGGCCAGAGGAACCAGTAAAGCCAGTTATATACTCGAGCCTTTTCGCATAAAGCGGGGTGTATTCGTTCAAATACTCATCAGATGATGGAACAAGATACCCGTGAAAGCCGGCTGTTGCCATTTTTTGACGTAATAGAGTTAACCGATTTTTGATCATTTATTCTCCTCGATAATTTTGATCCATTCATCTTCTGAGATAATTTTTATCCCAAGTTCCAGAGCTTTTTTTAACTTACTTCCTGCATTATCCCCCGCAACGACTAAATTAGTGTTACTTGAGACAGAAGCAGAAACTTTTGCTCCCATTTTTTCTGCCTGTGCTTTGATTTCGTTTCTAGAAAGCACGGCTAGGCTGCCTGTGAACACAATAATTTGTCCAGATAAAACTGTTGAGATTGCTGTATCTTTAAAATCACTAATAGTTAGGATATTTAAGAGTTGGTTTATAGTAGTAACATTTTGTTCGCACTCAAAGAAATACATTATGTCTTTAAGTATTTTGCTCCCTATGCCATCCAAATTATCCAATAAATCAAATATTTCTTGATGTCCACTTGCTAAGTTTAGCATAGAACTCAGGAAATTTGAAGCTGAGATAAATTCCTTAGCAAGTATTTTGGCATTACTTTCGCCTATGTGCCTAATGCCAAGAGCGTATATGAATTTAGGTAGAGTAACTTGTTTTGATTTTTCGATATTATCGAAAAGATTTTGTACTGATTTTTTACCCCAACCATCCATATTCTCTAATTTAACCAAAGAAGAATCATTTAATTTGTGTAAATGAAAAATATCAGCTGGATTTTTGATGAATCCTTTTTCTAAAAAAAACTCAACTTGCTTTGCTCCTAGTCCTTCTATATCAATTGCATTTTTGGAAACGAAATGCTTTATCGATTCACTTAATTGTTTGGGGCAATTAAGTCCATTGTCACACCTTAGTATTACCTCTATTGGATCAACGTGAACTTTATTGCCGCATGATGGGCACTGCTCTGGAATAATAAATTTCGGAATGTTATCTGGTCTTTTTTCAAGATTAATTGCAGTGATTTTGGGAATAACATCTCCCGCTCTATGCAGCAAAACCGTGTCTCCAACTCTTATATCCAATCTTTCAATTTCTTGGAAATTATGTAAAGTCGCGCGCGACACGTTCACTCCGCCAATATTTATTGGTTCAAGCTCGGCAACTGGCGTTAAGGTTCCAGTTCTACCAACTTGAATTGTAATATCATTAAGTCTAGTTTGGCCAATAATCGCGGGAAACTTATGGGCCGTAGCAAATCGTGGACTTCTTGCGATAAAGCCGAGTCGATTTTGTAAATCAAATGCATTAACTTTGTAAACAACTCCGTCTATCTCATACGCAAGACCCTCGCGCAGTGTTTTTAGTTTGTTATAAAACTCTAATACTTCTTCTAAAGAATGAGACAAATTAAATAGTGGATTGGTTTGAAATCCCATTTGTGAAAGTTTATTAAGCAAGTTTTCTTGGGTTGTTGCGAACTGCTCGCTAGCGTGGCCAATGGCATAAATAAAATATTTAAGAGGTCTGCTTGCGGTGATACTTGTATCTAGCTGCCGCAATGAACCAGCTGCTGAATTTCTTGGATTAGCAAACTTATTCTTCCCTTGCTCTAATTGTTTTGAATTCAAATTTTCAAAATCTTGTTTTTCAATGTAAATTTCTCCCCTAACTTCAAGAAATTTAGGGGCGTTCTTGATATGGTGGGGTAGTCTGGCAATAGTCTTGATATTTTCTGTTATGTTTTCTCCCACATATCCATCGCCTCTGGTGGCTCCGAGTATTAAGTTCCCGTTTTCATAAGTTGCAGAAAATGAAACACCATCTATTTTAGGTTCGCAGAAAATATCAGGAAAATAATTAATAGAAAGGAAGCGTTTTATACGTTCGATAAAGTCTGCAACATCGTCTTCAGAAAAACTATTACCCAAAGATAACATAGGTGCTTTATGTTCGTGCTTTCCAAATTTATCTAAAATTTTAGAACCTATAGCGTTTGTTGGGCTGTCATCTGACTTGAATTTAGGGAATAGTTCTTCAAGTTTTAGGAGTGTTTGAAATAGTTGGTCATATTCAGCGTCAGAAATACTTGGCTCATCGTTAATGTAATATTCGTGATTATATTTTTTAATTTGCTTCCTCAGTAGCTCTATCTCAGTTTTAGCTTTTTGTGGATCAGTTGAATCTATCATATTATGTCTAACCCAATATCAACAGATGTTGAGGAGTGAGTTATTCTACCAACAGAAATGACATCAACGCCAGCCTCGGCAATACTTTTTACTGTGTTAAGAGATACATTACCTGAGGCCTCAATAATAGCTCTATTGTCAATTAATTTGACTGCTTCATGAATTTGTTCAGGCGACATATTGTCCAGCATTATTATATCCGCACCTGATAGTAAAGATTCTTTTACTTGTTCAAGCGTATCGCATTCAATCTCGATACGTGTATAATGAGGACTGTATTGTTTAGCTCTTTGTATGGCTTTAGTAATGCCGCCACAAATAGCAATGTGATTATCTTTAATTAAAATACCGCTATCTAAGCTAAGTCTATGATTATATCCTCCGCCACATGTAACCGCGTATTTCTGAAGTTGCCTGAGCATTGGTGTTGTTTTTCTTGTATCAAATATTTTTGCCTTTGTTTCTTTGACTAGCTCTACATAACTACTAGTTGTAGTCGCAATTCCGCTTAAGTGTTGCATATAATTTAAAATTATTCTTTCTAGCAACAGTAGCTCTTTTGCTAAGCCTGAGCCAGAAATAATGGCTGTATTTTTCTGTACGATTTCGGAATCAGTATGGTGGATTTGGTATTTAATAGAAGAGTATTCATTAAAATAATATTGGGCTATCTGTATTCCGCATAAAACTAGATTTTGGCGAGCATTAATTGCAAACTTAACTTGAGTTCCGGAATTAATCACTGCGTCTGAAGTTATATCTCCCTTTATTCCGTAGTCTTCTTTTAAGCTGTCATCAAGCAATTTTTGTAGTGTACGTGTTTGTAGTTGCATAATAATCTCACCTAGTAAATCTTATTCCCTTAGTAAATATATACTATTATTTTTTTTCTGGTAGCCGGTATTAAATAGTAATAGTACTGTCCCCTTTAATAAATGGAAATATGATGCATTGGAGTGATATAGAAAAAATTGCCACTGAGCTTGAAGAGGCCTACTCTGAGGAAGAAATCCCGGAATATAATTTGCCATATCTAGAAGAAATGGTACTTTCTTTACCAACTTTTGAGGATCGCGAAGTCGAGGTTGAAGAAGTTGTTTTAAAGCAAATTATCGAGCATTGGATTGATATAAGAAATGAAAAATAAATTCATTTGGTCAAAAAAACATAGATAGATTATTGAGCAAAATAATTTATGCACAATATTCAAGTTTTTACTAGCTTTTCCTTTTTAGTCAGAATATAAATATCCATTAGCTTGGATCGTTTGAAATGCATAACGGTACTATTTCAGTTTACAAAAGAGGAAAATATGGAAAAAGACAAGGCTTTAGCAGCGGCGCTAAGCCAAATTGAAAAGAGTTACGGTAAAGGGTCGGTAATGATACTTGGTAAACGCCAAGAAATGAATATTGAAGCAATCCCCACTGGTTCAGTAGGTCTTGATGTTGCGCTTGGAGTGGGTGGATTACCAAAAGGAAGAATTATCGAAATTTTTGGACCAGAGAGTTCTGGTAAGACAACTCTAACTTTACATGTGATTGCTGAAGCTCAAAAACAAGGTGGAACTTGTGCATTTATTGACGCTGAGCATGCTCTTGATCCTGTTTATGCTAAAAAATTAGGCGTAAATATAGATGAGTTGATTATTTCGCAACCTGATACTGGGGAGCAGGCTCTAGAAATTACGGATACATTAGTGCGTTCAGGAGCAATAGATCTTATAGTTATTGATAGTGTTGCTGCTCTCGTACCAAAAGCAGAAATAGATGGAGAAATGGGTGATTCTCATATGGGGCTGCAAGCTAGATTGATGAGTCAAGCTTTGAGAAAGCTAACAGCTTCAACTTCAAGAACTAATTGTACGATTATTTTTATTAATCAGATTAGGATGAAAATCGGAGTGATGTTTGGCAATCCCGAAACGACTACTGGCGGTAATGCTTTGAAATTTTATGCCTCAGTAAGAATTGATATTAGGCGAGTGGGGTCAATCAAAGACAAAGAGGAAGTAGTTGGCAATCAAACTAGAATAAAAGTAGTAAAAAACAAAGTCTCTCCACCTTTTAAAGTAGTGGATTTTGATATAATGTATGATCGGGGGATATCAAAAGAAGGGGAGTTAGTAGATATTGGTGTGAAGTACGAATTTGTAGAGAAATCTGGGGCTTGGTTCTCTTATAACGGTATAAGGATTGGGCAAGGGCGTGAAAATGCTAAGCAGTTTATGAGGGATAATCCTCAGATTGCGAGTGAATTAGAGGTGAAGATAAAAGCCCATTTACTAAACGGGGGTAGTGATTTCGTAATAGCAAGAAGTCCAGAAGAGTCTTTAACTCACGATGATATATAAACAATAGTATAAGAGGACAGTAAATGATAAATTTGGCTGGTAATAATGTTTTGGTGACAGGAGCGAGTGGTGGTATAGGTAGCGCCATTGTTAAACTCATGCACAAACTTGGAGCGCATGTATATATAAGCGGTAGTAACCTAGAAAAGCTTGAAATGCTTGGAAAAGAGCTTGGTAGTAATTATACAATTAAGCAATGTAATCTCAGAGATGCTAGTGCATGTAATGCGTTATTAGATGATATTGAAAAACTAGATGTACTTGTATGCAATGCTGGTATAACTAAAGATAATTTAGCAATCAAAATGACAGATGAAGATTTTGATGAAGTTATTAATGTTAATTTGAAAGCTGGTTTTATTCTAAATAGAGCGGCGATTAAAAAAATGATGCGCGTGCGATATGGGCGTATAATCAATATAGCTTCTATCGTTGGTGTCTCTGGTAATCCGGGCCAAGCAAATTATTGTGCTTCAAAGGCCGGACTTATTGGTATGACTAAATCTTTGGCTCTTGAAGTTGCTAGCAGGGGTATAACTATCAATGCTGTGGCTCCTGGATTTATCGAATCAAGTATGACAGCCGCTTTAACTGATGCGCAAAAAGATGCAATTATGCAAAAGATTCCTAGTAAAGCTCTTGGTACACCAGAAGATATAGCGTATGCAGTGGCTTATTTGGCGAGCCCTTTATCTAATTATGTAACTGGGCAGACTATTCACATTAATGGTGGAATGTTGTTAGTGTGAAGATTTTTTATCCTAGCAAAAGATTTTTTTTTGTGGTAAAAGGATGAAACCAGGAATCTTGGTGATCCAAAATTTCAATGACAAGAAACTAAAAAAGGTTTTTACATATGAGCGATAATATCGAACAAAAAGTTATTAAAACTGTTGCCGAAACTCTAAGAATTGAAGCGACAAGTATATCTCTGGAATCCAAGTTCGTTGATGATTTGGGAGCAGACAGCTTGGATTTAGTAGAGTTGATGATGGCAATAGAAGCTGCTTTTGGTTGCGATATTCCAGATGAAGAAGCTGGCAAGATTTTGACAGTATCTGATGCTGTTAAATATGTAGAAAAGCATATTAACGCATAAATTACCGCTACACAAACTAAGAGATTTAGCGTATGTCACTAAGAAGAGTAGTAATAACAGGAGTTGGTGCTGTAACTTCGCTCGGAAAAAATGTACCAGATACTTGGTCTGGTATATTATCTGGGAAGAGCGGTGTAAAGGTTATTACTGAATTTGATACTAGTAAACTGCCATGTAAAATAGCATCTATGGTTAGTGACTTCGAACCTGAAAAACTTGTCCCCCCGCGTGAACTGAGAAAAATGGATAGATTTATTCATTTTGGCCTTGTAGCAGCTATTGAAGCTATTGCTGATAGTGGTTGGCAACCAGAAGATGAAATCTCAAAAGAGCGTACGGGTGTCATGGTTGGTTCTGGTATAGGTGGACTTGGTATGATTGAAAAAACCTCATTGGAATTTCATAATCTTGAGAATCCTAAGGTAAGTCCTTATTTTATTCCAGCTTCTCTTGTAAATTTAATATCTGGGCATATTTCTATAATGTATGGTTTTGCTGGTCCAAACAGCGCTGTAGCAACGGCATGCTCTACTGGAGCCCATGCTATAGGAGATGCTGCAAGAATGATCAAATATGGTGATGCAGATGTGATGGTTGCTGGTGGTGCTGAAGCCCCAGTTACTCCAGTTGGCATGGCTGGATTTTCTTCTGCCAGAGCTCTTGCCATTGATTTTAATGACAAACCAAGCAGAGCTTCAAGACCGTGGGACAAAGATCATTGTGGGTTTGTTATGGGTGAGGGGGCTGGTATAGTAGTTTTGGAAGAATATGAGCACGCGGTTAAGAGGGGTGCAAAAATTTATGCTGAGGTTTGTGGTTATGGTTTAACTGGTGATGCTTTTCATATGACTTCGCCAAGTGGACGCGGTGCTTTTAGAGCAATGGAAAATGCGTTAAAAGATGGAAAAGTGAAACCTGAAGATGTAAATTACATAAATGCACATGGAACATCTACTAAAGCAGGTGATGCAATCGAGCTTGTAGCTGTGCAAACCTTGTTTGAGAGTAATAAGTCTATCAAAATGTCGTCAACCAAATCTTCTATTGGTCATTTACTCGGTGCTGCAGGTAGTGTTGAAGCGATATTTGCTGTGTTAGCAATACGTGATCAAATTGCACCGCCTACGCTAAATTTGCATAATCCTATTGATGAAGCGCAGATAAACTTGGTGCCACTGATTGCGCAGGAAACAAAAATAGATTACGTGCTATCAAACTCTTTTGGATTTGGTGGAACTAATGCAAGTCTTTTATTACGTAAAATACAGTAAATAATAACGCATTTTGTGTGTTATTATTTTTGTTGCTTATAAATTCTTTTAACTCTTAAGATACTCTTGAAAATTATTAGTACGTGTAACTTGTAACCTAAATTTCTTAGGGTGTTGCATATCCCTTATCTCATTGTTTCTGCTTTTTATAAGCGTTACTGTAATAGATACTAAAAAATTAAAGGTACATAATTTTACATACGTACCTTTAATTGACTTATAAAACTTTATTAGATTTTTTTCTAAATTTAGAAAGCGTATTTAACACCAACAGAAACAATAGGGAAGAATTTTAGGTATTTTTCTATTTTCTTCAAACCTTTTGATGCATCAGCTTTAATTTGGTCCTTCGCATAATCAGTAGCAAGACCAGTTGAAGTAACTGTCAATTTTGGCTTACCAGCATACATCACACCTGCTTCGCAATTGAAGCTCAATGGGCTATTGTTGGTGAAAGATCCATCGTAACCAATGGAAGCAACACCTGCAATGGTACTTCCTATTTTTAGTTCAGCTGTAACAGAACCAATTTCACTAGCTGTATAAAATACACCTTGAAGAGTTGCTCCTTTTGCAGCTATACCTGTGGCTTTAAGTTTGTTGCCGTTATAGGCAACACCTGCAGAAAGCCTAAACCCAGAACCTTCAAACGGGTGCCAGTCAAGCATAATTGGTACTGATAGGAGTGTTAGTTTACCTTTAAGGTCAATCTCCCCGTCATTATAATTCTTAGTATATTGAAAATAGTTACCATTAATTCTACCAAAAAAGCCATCTGCGATTGGTGTTCTGGCTTCTAAACCTATACCTTGTGTGCTTATTCTAGGGCCGATAGCAACAAATGCATTGTCAGCATATGCCGTGCTACAAAGAGCCGTTGAAAGTGCTAGTACTGTAGAAATTTTATTTATAGTTCTCATTATTAAGGCTCTCATACTGATTTAACATATTAAGTGTCGAATATCTCGATACTGCGGTAATACTATTATCATAAGTTGATAATAAGTTGTATGCTTTTTTACAAAAAATGTATAATAATCTTCTTTCAAAACCCTGATGATGATTTTTGCTTATGGAATTAAAAATAATTACGATCGAAGATGAGATAGATAAATCAAGTTCAGTACTTAAGAATAAAGCAAAGAAGGTAAGTTTTCCATTATCGACAGAAGATAAGCAAATTATTTCTTCTATGCAAAAGATACTTTTTAAAGCAGAAGGGGTTGGCCTAGCTGCTCCACAAGTAAATATCGGTTTGAGTATTGCTGTTGTATATATTCCAGAAAGCGCTTCTCTACTACGAGAAGATGTAAGGGCATATTCAATGCATACTATAATCAACCCAGAATATACGCCCATAAACGAAGATGAGATAGTGAGCGACTTTGAGGGATGTTACTCCGTGAAGAGTGTTTACGGAAAAGTTCCGAGGTATAAATCGATTAACTTGAAATATCAGAATGAAGATGGTGTGGTAATCGAACAAATAGTGACAGATTTTTATGCCAGGGTAGTACAGCATGAGATAGATCATTTGAACGGGATTTTGATTACAGATCGTTTAACTCCAGAGTGTGTGCAAGGTACTTTTGCTCAAATGTTGCCTCTAAGACGTGCTGAACTATCAGAAGATAAAAGAAAACATTTTGATAAGCTTATGAAAATTAAGGGGATTATTATTGAAGATGACAAAACAGATAATTAAGCTGCTTTTTCTTTATGTGTGCTTGATTCATACAAATTATACTTTTGCTAGTGAACAAGAGGGAAGCAGCAGCGCTCCTCAAGAGCCAGCGGTTAAAAATAAGTCTAGATTTTTATTAAGTACTATTAGAGAAGGTGATTTTTCACACCTAGGAGGTGTTGAAGCAATTGATCTTGTTCTTAAGAAACTAATATCTATAAATTCCAAACTGTTGAATGGAAATATTCTTGAGGTTGGAAGTGGATATGGTGGTTCCGCCAATTTTTTGAAGCAACAAGGATATGATAAAGTACAAGGCATTGATATTGATGAGGAAGCAGTAAAATATGCTAAAGAGAAATATCCAAATATAGATTTTAAAGTAGCGGATGCTACTAAACTGACAGGTATATTTGAAGATGATTTTTTTGATGTTATTTATATGTTTGATGTTGCTCATGCTATAGAAGATAAACTGTCTTTGCTTCAGAGAATAAAAGCCGTAAGTAAAAAAAGCTCTTTGCTTGCAATAATTGACTACAATTTAAAAGATGAAGGCGGCGAAGAGAAGCTTGCTGACAATAGCGGTATCGCAATTTACGCGCTGAATCTAAAAAAACTAACTCCATTAATGAAATATATAGGTTGGGAAATAGTGGAAGAGGTAGATGTTACTGATTTCTATAAGTCTTGGTATGTGTCTATTCTAGAGAAAATTAACTTATCCAAAGATGACTTGCTTTCAAAGGGTTATTCTGAAGAAGAAATAACATTTATTCAAGACAAGTTTAATTTTCTATTGAATATGATTAATGAGGGCAAACTTGGCGGGGTCATAATAATCGCACGCAAGTTGTAAATATGTACATCGGATTGATTCGTTGAGACAAAAAGAATAAAAAACCACCTCTACTAATATAGAGGTGGTTTTTTATTCTTTTAAATAGTTGAAAACAATCAACTTATATCAATTAACCGTGATGATCTTCATGTACAATAGTGCTACCAAGGGTGCTAACACTAACACTATGTTCATGGATATCAATGGATGATGCTGTAAGCGGGTTAAGACTAACTCCTAACTGAGCGCCTACGAGTCCCATAACGCCACTCGCGCTATTTTCTGCTGCTTCACCCACTTCTTTAACGACTGTGATGCTTAAACTCGCCACACTTTCTTTTAGGGTTACAAGAGCACTTTCGCCATTTAGGCCATTATCTATTAGTCCAGAAACGGTTTTGGTTGTAATCTTAACAGTTTCATGACCTATGTCACTGATGCTCTCTTTTATACTGTCGCTGATATCACTTGGTAGTTTTGTTCCCATAGCATCGCCTAGTTTATCAATACCATGCTCAATTAGTGCTCCAAATATTTTTTCTAATACTGGTGCTAATTTTGTCCACAAACCCTTGAGGAAAGCCAAAATTTTGTGTCCTGCCGACTCACCTAATTCAATATGGTATAAAGAAGCTGTTTCTTTCATCAGATCTTCTTTTTGGCTACTATTCAGAGATTGTATAGCAAGAATCATTTCAGGCTCTAAATGATATTCTACTTTTTCTGGATTCTTTAAAATCATTTTTAAAGCTTCTTTAGAAGCAACCGTTACTCCATCTTCAGCTAGGTCTTGATTTAATAATTCAGCTAGGTCACGCTGTTCAAGCTGCTCTAATTTTAGTTTGAATTGCTTTTTGAACAAAACCCAGAGTCCTTTTGCTTGGAGAGAATTCATATTTTGTATTACATGAGCTGTTTCAGCATCAACTCCGAAGGACAAAGGGTTTGCAACAAACTCATCATAATATTCACTTAAATGCCCTTTCATATCTTGATATGAGTTTATTGTAGTTTTAACGCTATGTCCTATTGAGATTGAGCTTGCTCTTAAGCTTTCTTTATGTTCTTCTTTATGTTCTTCTCTCTTCATATTACTACCTATTTTTTTGTATTTAGTTACATGATTTTAGTAAAAATCCTTTAAATATTGGAAATTACTAAATGCTAGTATGATATATAAAAGTAAATAAATTATTAATTAAAAAATTAAAATTTAATGCCCATTGTGATGCACACTGTTACTAAGTTTATCTGCATCAACTTTTCTGCGTTGGTAAGTCCAATTTACTTGATTGAATTTGGGCTAAGCTTATAATGCAAAATAATAAACTTAAATTAAAAGGCAATGAAGTATATCAAAAGTCTATTTGCTGGAAGTAAAATACGATCAATATTGTTATTTGTTTTTTCAATAGCAACCTTTGGATCATTAGCTTCGTATAACCCAAGTGATCCCTCTTTTAATTTGGTTACAGATGGCTATCCTAGTAACTTATTACTATATTTTGGATCCTATTTATCAGATTTGGTATACCAACTTATGGGAATATCAGCTTATATAATTCCATTAGCTTCTTTGGTTTGGTCGTATGAGTTATTTCGTTCTGGTCAAATAACATACCCAAAAACACGCTTCCTTTTGATGTTAATATCCATTGGATGTGCGGCTTGCGCGGCTGATTACTTTGAGATAGCTATTCTGCCATCTAGAAGCGGTGGTATTCTTGGAATTGGCTTATGGAGTATGATTATAAGTATTGATTATGTGACTTTATATAAAACATATGTATATATTTGTTTTGCTCTCGTAGCTTTAATTTCCTTAGTTCTTGCCCTTGGTATTAGCCTTCAAACGTATAGCAAGATTATTGTTTTTTTCGTCTCACCTATTAAAAAAATAGATGTCCTTCAAACATTAGCTAAGAAAATAGGAACAATTGATAGTGGTCGAGCTTATTATGAATCTGCTGAATTTGATAAAGTAAATGAGCGTCAGAGGATTCAGCCAGTGCAAACGAGACGGGAGAATATCGCTCCAACGATTGAGGTTAATAATGATTCTTTAGTTAAAGAAATATTGCCTATTAAACAAAATTCTGCTTCTTCCCCACAAGTTCCTGTAGCAAATATCCCTGTATCAAGGATGGTTGTACCAGTGACTATTAGCGCAGAAGATAACGAAGATTTAATACCATCTGTCGATCTTTTGGCAGATGCTCAGGAGCAGAAGTTTAAACCACAAACACAAGAAGAATTAAAACAAAAATCTGAAGATTTATTGGCTGTCTTGAGTGATTTTGGAGTAAAAGGCAAAATAATTGATGTTCGTGAAGGTCCAGTGGTAACTATGTATGAGTTTGAGCCTGCAGCGGGGACGAAGTCGTCCAGAGTTATAGGACTTGCTGATGATATAGCGCGTTCTCTTTCAGCAATTTCAACACGTATTGCCGTAATCCCAGGTCGTAATGTTTTAGGTATTGAGCTGCCAAACAAACAAAGGATGTTTTTCCGGTTGAAAGAATTGGTTCAAACTGCAGAATTTCAAGATAGATCTATTATGCTACCAATAATTTTGGGCAAAGATTTGGGTGGGATACCTATGGTTGCTGATCTTGCGAAGATGCCTCACTTGCTTGTTGCAGGTACTACTGGTTCTGGTAAGTCTGTGGCTATTAATGCAATGATTATGTCGCTGTTATATCGATACACACCTCAAGAGTGTCGTATGATTATGATAGACCCTAAAATGCTTGAACTATCTGCTTATGACAACATACCTCACCTTATGACTCCCGTTGTTACCGAGCCAGGTAAAGCAGTTGTGGCATTGAAATGGGCTGTTAAGGAGATGGAGAATAGATATCGTTTAATGTCGCATTTGGGTGTAAGAAGCATCGCTAATTATAATACGAAGCTACAAGAAGCTGTAAAAGATGGTCAAATTCTTGAACGCAAAATTCAAACTGGTTTCGATCCTGAAACAGGTAAACCATCGTACGAATCTGTTCCGATTGATATGAATAAAATGCCTTTTATAGTTGTAATAGTCGATGAAATGGCAGACTTAATGCTTGTGGCTGGTAAAGATATTGAAACATCCATCCAACGTTTGGCACAAATGGCACGAGCGGCAGGCATACACATAATTATGGCAACTCAGAGGCCGTCTGTGGATGTAATTACAGGTGTGATTAAAGCTAATTTTCCAAGTAGAATTAGCTTTAAGGTGACTTCCAAGATAGATAGTAGAACGATTCTTGGTGAGCAAGGTTCAGAGCAACTCCTTGGTATGGGTGATATGCTTTATATGGGCAATAGTTCACGTATACTCCGGGTGCACGGTCCATTTGTTGATGATAATGAAGTTGAAAAAGTTACGAATTTTCTTAGGTCAACTGGAGTGCCAGAATATATATCAGCTGTAACTGAAGGAGACGATGAAATATCTTCTAATATGATCTCTGATGAAGGAGAGGATGATGATATATACACACAAGCAGTAAATATAGTTAGGACTGAAAGAAAAACTTCAATCAGTTATATTCAGCGTTGCCTTCGTATTGGTTATAACCGGGCGGCAAATATTGTTGAGACAATGGAAAAAAACGGTATCCTTTCCTCGCCTAATCATTCTGGGAAAAGAGAGGTTTTGTTACCGGAAGATTAATTCATTAACTAAATTATATGCTTTTATTCTCAATATAATTATGATATAATACCTGCCGAGTAATTTTCCTTAATTTATGAGGTGTGCATGTCAAAAAAACCAGAATTCAAAGTTGGTGAAAGAGTAGTCTACCCTTCTCATGGTGTCGGCGAAATTATTGAAATAGAGAGTCAAGCAATAGGTGAAATTAAGCTAGAAGTTTATGTAATTTCATTCCCGCATGATAAAATGACTCTACGAGTTCCTGTTTCAAGAGCTACTGCTTCTGGTCTTAGAACCTTGGCTACTAAAAGTGATGTTAATAAAGTGTAT
This sequence comes from Rickettsia typhi, assembly GCA_945865485.1. GTDB lineage: Bacteria > Pseudomonadota > Alphaproteobacteria > Rickettsiales > Rickettsiaceae > Megaera_A > Megaera_A venefica. The sequence goes on along the minus strand of CAMBEC010000006.1, from coordinate 91,106 downwards.
AGCATCTTGAACGATAAACCAAAACGTGGAAATAAGATGTGGAGCAGACGTGCTCAAGAGTACGAAACAAAAATAAATTCTGGCCAAATTGAGGCCATTGCTGAAGTTGTACGTGATTTATATAAAAATGTTGATAATGATCGTTCTTATAGTGAAAGAACCATTTATGAATCAGCACTCAACCGCCTTGCGACTGAAATAGCAGTTTTAGAAAATATAACTATAGCCATCGCGACAGAAAAATTAGTCGAGTTATTGCGAGAGAAGTTAGCCGCAGCTTAACTAACAAAAAATACTTTTATTGTATTTCCTTTTAAATCATGAATATAAATTTGACTAGGTATTTTTAGTGCTTGATTAGTTTTTTTCTATTAAGCATTATATGCTTTGTTACTTATCATTGATTACTATATATAGCCTAGGTATAATCTTAAAATATAGGCTCAAATTCCAAGATAAGAATAATTTATGGACTATAATGTTGTTATTGATTTTTGGTTTAATAATAAGCAAAAGTGGTTTGTAAAAGAGCCAGAGTTTGACACTCTCATTCAGGAAAAGTTTCTAACAGTTTATAATCAAGCTATTAATAGGGAATTAGAAAATTGGAAAAATAAGGCAGAAAGTTTATTGTCTTTAGTACTAATTTTAGATCAATTTCCACGTAATATGTTTAGAGATACCCCGCAAGCCTTTTCGGGAGATGAAATCTCACTATTTTTGGTTAAAGAAGCAATTGAGAAAGGCTTTGACTTAAAGCTTAACTCGGATCAACGCATGTTTTTATATATGCCTCTCATGCATAGTGAATTATTGCTAGACCAAGAACTCTCTGTAGAATTATATAGTAAAATGGAGAATATAAATACCTTAAACTACGCTATAGCACACCATGATATCATTGTTAGATTTGGCCGGTTTCCTCATCGAAATAAGATACTAGGCAGAATCTCAACTTTACAAGAATTGGAATTTTTACGTACTCCAAATTCTAGTTTCTAAGATAACCTGAACTTGATTCGGGATCGTCTTCTGTATCCTAATTAACCTGAACTATGGATAAGGAATAGAGTCGTATGGTTTATACTGGTGATCGCTGTACGCACCGTCATCCTGAATTTACTTCAGGATCCTCATGAGATAGGAGAAGATTACTTGGTAGAAGAGACAGGTGAAACCAACTGAGTTCAGCATGACAGTAGATAAGAAGATACCGGATCAAGCCCGGTATGACTGCGTTTCTTGCTCAGAAATTTGATTTCTTCCAAGCTGAATATCTCTGCGAATATTGTATTTAATATTACCAAAACAACAGGGCGACAGAATCCGATTTTGCACCTGACTCTTAAGAGAGTATAAGTACCTTAATATTTTTAACTTTCCCTTCTTAAAAGATCACCTTTCTCCCATCTTGACAGACTTATTTAACACAGTGTAAATACAGACCTTGAAATGCCTGCTCCAAAACCTTTGCTCCTATTAAAAATTTCCTTTAAAATTATTAACGAAATAAATAATATTTTAATATTTATGGCTAAATCAGACAACTCTGAAAAACAACCTGAATCTATAAAAAAAAATAGAACCTGGGAAAAAATAAAAACCGTTGGTATAACAGCAGGAACATTCGTAGTAGGTGCTGCAGTAGTTATTGGTATTGCTGCTATTGTAGTTGCCAGTGGTGGTTCGGCTTTATATCTTGGAGGAGGGATCCCTGGAAGATCTGGAAACTGGGGTTCTAGCTCTTCAAGCAAAAATAATAAACCCAAAAACCCATCATTATATAAAAACGAAGAAGAAAGAGGGAGATTAAAACAGGCTGCACCGTCAATGTCTCGGAACAATGAACTGCTATTATCTACAAGTCCTAAAACAGCGCTACTAGCTAATACATCTCATGCTGGATCTGTAGGAAAAAGTGCTTACGGTTCACCTGTTAATCAGCCTAAAAAAGAAAAGAATAACCCAGTTAATATGGGGGTAAGAAGTGATCTTTTGCATAAAATCAAAACTAACCCTTGGAAAACATTAGGTACAGCGTTACTAGCTACTGCATTTCCTGTAGGAACTATTATTGCAGGAGCTATCACTGCTGGAGTTGTAGGAAAAAGCGCTTATGATTCATATGCGAATCATAAGCCTGAAAAAGCAAAAAATACCCCTGTTGGGGGTGTAAGAAGTGATCTTTTGCATAAAATCAAAACTAACCCTTGGAAAACATTAGGTACAGCCTTACTGGCTACTGCATTTCCTGTAGGAACTATTATTGCAGGAGCTATCACTGCTGGAGTTGTTGGAAAAAGTGCTTATGATTCACATGTGAATCATAAGCCTGAAAAAGCAAAAAATGCCCCTGTTAGTGGTGTAGGAAGTGATCTTTTGCATAAAATCAAAACTAACCCTTGGAAAACATTAGGTACAGCGTTACTAGCTACTGCATTTCCTGCAGGAACTATTATTGCAGGAGCTATCGCTGCTGGAGTTGTTGGAAAAAGTGCTTATGATTCACATGTGAATAAGCAATCCTACAAGGCTCCTCCGACCGTACCTCATGAATTACCCTCTTCCGCTCTTTTACACAAACACTCTCCAATGCTCTCACCCTCATCTACGCCAAAGGTGGCTAAAGCCACTCGCAAAGGCAAACATGAGGGAACACATAACCGTTAAAATGGAAATTAAGAGGTTCCATCAAGGTAAGTTCTAAGAGCTCAAACAAAAACTGAGAGAATCAGTAATGGTTCATGCCATTTTACATTGAACATGAGCCTCAATTTATTATAAGCTATCTAAATCGACTCGGATTTAAAAGTTTTCGTTCTACTAAAATCACACCGGCTCTAGTATTGAGAATATTCAGACGATTAAAAAAGGACAAATTGTAGGTTCTAATGAGAATGTTTTTATTTTTAAGAATTTAAAAACGTTAATTGTCTCATAACGTCTAAAATTTGACTTTTTCCAATTTTACCTCAGCTCGTTTTATAGATGCAACATAGCCTTTTATTTTAGGAATACTGAAATGCTAAAATTAAAAATTGTGAAAGTCTGATTTGTCAAAATCAACACCAGCCCCAACCACTTTTGCAAAGCCTATACTGTCAAATAATTCGTAGATAAAGCCATTTATGAAGCAAACAAAAACTTCAACAGTTCCATCGAACATTCCTGCCAGATATCCTAGAAATACGGTAATAGCGCGGTACCAAGATTATTTACTTTTGCAGCCCAATCTTGTGGTAAATTTTATAGTGCAGTTGGTTGTTGCTAAGAAAGCTTTTTAATACTTACCTACGCTTAGTTTGCGTCGTCGTCTTCTTCTTCCGTTACGTTTTGCTTTGAATTCTCTGCTTCCATGGCACTTAGCTCATCTTCTTTCTGTTGAGCGTCTTTTTTACCGCCTTCTTTATATTCTCTTAGAGCGTCTTGTGCTTCGGTATCAGTTTTGGCTACGACCACTAATAGAGTAGTAATGACCTCAGGATGAAGGATAACTTGAACGTCAAATATACCATTAAATTTAATAGGAGTATCAAGAAGAACATTGGTATAATTAAGTGGTACATTCGCAAGCTTTGAAAGCTCAGCTGCTATTGCTTTTGCACTGACAGAACCAAATAATCTTCCATCAGCAGCAGATTGAGTTATAAAAGTTATGTGCTTGTTTTTAATAGCAGCTACTACTTTTTCTGCGTCAACTTTATTTTCAGCATTTTTAGCTTCCATATCTTTTTGCAAAGAAGAAAATTTAGCGATATTTTCTTTGGTAGCCCTTATTGCAAATTCTTGAGGGATTAAATAGTTGCGACCAAAACCATCGGCGACGGTAACGGTGTTCCCAACTTTTCCTAACTTTCTAACTGGTTTTACTAAGATAACTTGCATATTTGTGTATAAATAAAATGTTCAATGATGATAATTTCAGTCCGAAAACTACTTGCTTGTATAAACGAAAGGTAAAAGTGCAAGAGTTCTGCTGTGTTTAATTGCTTTCTTTAAAGCTCGTTGATGTTTTGCAGAAACGTTGGTAATTCTGCTTGGTAACATTCTGCCGCCTTCAGATATAAATTTCCCCAAAAGATCTGGGTCTTTGTAATCTATAACGCTAGCCCCATTGCCTGAAAAAGGACATCCTTTGCTCTTTTTAAAAAACGGCTTTCTATTAGTTCTATCGTTTGAGTTTTCAAATGATTTGTTTGGTTCTGAAGAAGGTTCGTATGCCATGAAATTAATCTACTTTTATTTTCGAATGAATTGCTTTAGTTTCGATTTGACGTTACATCAACTATATTTTCGTCGTCACTGCCTTTTGCTCTAAGGATAGGAGATGGATCTTTGCTGATTGCATCTACACGTACTAGAGAAGTTCTAATTATGCTTTCGCTAAGTTTAGTTTTTCTATCAAGTTCATCTAATAGAGGCTTATTTGCTTCAATACCCATGAAATAGTAATGACCTTTCTTATTGTTCTGAATTTCATAAGCAAGAGTTCTGAGGCCCCAATATTCTGTTTTTACCACGTTGCCGTCATAATTCTTGATTACCTGCTTAAGATCATCAACGATCTTGTCGACATCAGCTGACGAAACGTCCTGACGAATAATAATAATGGACTCGTAAAATGCCATAAAAAGCGTCTCCAATTAATAAGTTACTTTATAAAATATGGCCATTTATAACAATATAAACTAATTTGTTCAAGCATTATCTTTCTTAATCATGCAAAAATGTCCTTAATTAAACATAAAGAATAAAAAAAGCACTTACGTTAATTGTATTTTACTTGGTTGTAACCATATAAAGAATTATAATGACTGACGCTAAATAAAAATTGAATTTAAGTTAATTTAAGGAGACTAATTCGTGTCAGATAAATTGCCGCCCAAAATACTAGTTGTTGAAGCAGATGAGGTAATGAATACTAGCCTTTGTAATACCATTGAGCGTTACTGGTTTGATGTTACAAGGGCAAGAAATTCTGAAACAGCCCAAAGAGCAGCTCAAGTACATTTACCAAATGTGGCTATAGTTAGCTCTAGAGTACAAGACAAGTCTGCAATAGAGGTTGGAGTAGCTCTTAGAAAGATAATTGAATTAAAAGAATTGCCTATAGTATTTATTATTGAACAAGGTGAATCGGTTGATAATTATAATTTAATTAGTGGAGGTTATACTGAGATAATACGCAGACCTTTTACTCCTAATGAACTAATGACAACGATCAGATTGTTGCTTAGAAAATCTAAACCCATATTCCAGGACAAAATTATCAAATATGGTGATATCAGTATGGACCTCTCAACTTTTAGGGTTCACAGGGGAGCTAAACAAGTTCACTTGGGGCCAACAGAGTTCAAAATTTTAGAACTCTTTGTTCAGAAACCTAAAAATATATATTCACGTCGCCAAATTATTGATTATGTTTGGGGAACGGAAAAAGATATTGCTCATAGAACTATTGATGTCCATATAAATAGGATTAGAACTCTAATGAAACTTGATTCTGATAGATATCCACTGATCAAGACAATAAGATCTGCAGGATATTGTTTAGATTAAACAATAATGATTGGTACTTGGGTAGCTTGTTAATCGTTTCATCTATTATGTAAAGGCTTTGCTTCATCGTGTCTCGCACCAAATACCCCTAAGTTTACTAGTAACTGACTTATTTGATGTGCATCGAGAGCTTAATGGTTTAGGAGTATTAAAAATTGATAATTGAAAGAAAGCTTGAGTCGCTGCAAGTAATAAAAAGGCTTCTAAAAGACCATGTGTCTGCTTATAAGAGACAAATCTTTACGGCGATATTTTTTATGGTGATTGTCGCAATTTGTTCTGCAGCAATTGTAAGGTTAGTGCAACCAGCAATTGATAGAGTGTTTTTGACGCATGATCGTCATATGTTGGTAGTGATTCCTCTTTTGATGTTAACTATATATTCAATAAAAGGTATAGCAGAGTATTTTCAGAGTTATTTTATTAAATTTATTGGTCAGCAAATTCTTACAAACTTACAGATGCTTATGTATGAGCACCTGTTACAAGCAGATTTTTTGTTCATCCAGTCTCAATCTTCGGGTAGATTGATCTCAAGATTTACAAATGACATAATGTTAATGAGGGGAGCGGTGTCCGACCTTTTAGTTGGTTGTGCTAAGCATTTGTTATCGGTAATATTTTTGATCGGAATAATGTTTAGCTTAGATCCGTTTCTGGCATTATTTATTTTCTTGGCGTTCCCGCTTGCGATATATCCAATTCAAAGGCTTGGGCGAAAAATGCGTGGTGTAACAACTTCAGCTCAGGAAGAATTAGGAGATTTTACAGCAAGGTTAGATGAAACTTTTTCATCTATCAAGGTGATTAAATCTTTTTGTACGGAAAAAATAGAAGCTGATAGAGCAAGAAAAATAACCTCAAATATTCTGCAGTTCTATAAAAAGGCGGCGAAATTTGATTCTCTAACCTCGCCGATAATGGAAATATTAAGTGGTTTTGCAATAGCTTGCGTCCTTTGGTATGGTGGTTTTGCCGTGATCCAAGGCAAAATGAGTACTGGTGCATTATTTGCTTTTATTACCGCTTTTGTTTCGGCTTACAGGCCATTTAAAAGCCTTGTAGCGTTAAATGTAAACTTACAAGAGGGCATTACGGCAGCCAATCGTGTTTTTAATATTCTTGATTTTAAACCGATTATTTCAGATAAGGATAATGCTAGTAGCCCTGTTTTCATCTCTCCGTACATTGAATTCAAAAATGTTGAAATGAAATTTTCCAACGGTAAGGTAGCTTTGAAGTCACTAGACTTAAAGGTTGATACTGGAAAAACATATGCTTTTGTAGGTAGCTCAGGCAGCGGTAAAACCACTGTTGCTAATCTAGTGATTCGAATGTTTGATCCGTCACTTGGACAAATAGTGATTGATGACTATGACATAAAAGACATATCCCTTAAGTCATTAAGGAGTCAAATCTCTTTGGTTTCTCAGGAAACAGTGCTTTTCGATACTACAGTTCTAGAGAATATTTCTTATGGAACAATGGGAGCTTCAAGAGATTTGGTGATTAAGGCGGCTAAGTCTGCTGATGCCCACGAATTTATTCTTGCCTTACCCGATGGGTATGACACAATGATAGGGTCGAATGGAACAACCCTATCTGGTGGCCAAAGACAAAGGCTGTCAATTGCTAGAGCTTTTTTAAAGGACGCTCCCATTCTGGTCTTAGATGAAGCAACAAGCGCGCTAGACCCAAATTCCGAAAGATCAATAATAGATTCATTGGCAAGGCTTAGGTTAGGTAGGACAACTATGATCATAACTCACAGGTTAGCAAGCATTAAAGATGCCGATCAGATTGTAGTAATGAAAAATGGCAAAATTATAGAACAAGGACAACATTCTGAATTGCTAAAACTTCAAAAAGAATATTACAAATTGTACAACAAGCAATTGAAAGAGACAAATAATAGCAAGCATCAAATCAACTGATACAAAGGAATTTTGTGAGCCTAGTGCGCAAGGGCCGCTCATGAATTCATTAAGTCTGATTTAATTTGACGCTTGCTGTAAGCATGTATAATATAGCAAAAACTTGATTAGATATTTATAGAGGTACAAAATGGATACAACAGATACTATTACCGTTCAAGATACAAGTAGTGCTGCAGCAGCTCCTCCTCCAGTTGAGTCTAATGGATGGACAAGCCTTGTCCCAATGGTGCTAATCTTTGTGGTGTTCTATTTTTTGCTTATTCGTCCACAGGAAAAAAAGCGTCGTAATCAAGAAACTTTAGTTTCTGGGGTAAAGAAAGGAGAAGAAGTAATGACAAATTCTGGTTTATTTGGAGTTATTAGTAAAATCAATGATAGTGATAATACTGTAATGCTACAAATTGCAAAAGACGTTGAAATTAAAGTGCTCAAAACTTCGATTGCCGATATAGTTAGTAGGAGTAAAAAACCTGAAGATACTAAAGATAAGAAGCAAATTGATGCCAAATCTGCTTCTTCTGTGAAGCAAAAAAAGAAATAATAACAATTGTAAGAGTTTGCTGTGCAAAAAATATCAAAATTCAAATTTATTATTTCTGTAATATTTACTTTAATCGCGATTTTATACGTATTGCCGAACTTTACGAATAACCATCGTCTGAGTTGGTTTCCTGGTGATAAAATAAATTTGGGTTTGGATTTAAGAGGAGGTTCGCACCTTCTTCTTAGTGCTGATTTTGATAGCTACATGGATGATGTCAGCCAGTCAGTTGCCGAGTCTCTGAGAAAATATTTAAGAGATGAAAAAATTGGTTATAGAAACCTTCAGGTATCAAGAAATAATATTAAATTTGATTTTCGAGATAATGATGATCTCAAAAGTCTAAAAAAAATTATAAAGAACATTGATCCTAATCTTTCTTTCGCAGTTGAAGGAAGTATTATGACTTTGTATTATAGTGAATATGAGCTGAATCAGCTTCAGGATAAGGTTATTGATCAGTCAATAGAGATTGTTAGGATGAGGGTTGATAGCACAGGGACAAAAGAACCAACTATTCAACGCCAAGGGGTAAGGGATATTTTGTTACAAGTTCCAGGAGAAGAAAATCCGGCGGAACTTAAGAGAGTACTTGGCAAAACAGCAAAATTAACCTTTCATTTGGTTGATGATAGTGCCAATTTGGAACGTGCTAAAACTGGGCATGCTCCACTTGATTCTAAAATAGTGAAATCAGAAGATGGTTCTGAGATAATGGTTATTAAGAAAAAAGTGATAGTTAGCGGTGATCAGCTAAATAATGCTCAAGCACAGTTTCAGGAAGCTATGCCCGTGGTTCATTTCTCTTTAAATAATATGGGTGCTAAGAAATTTGCTGAAGCAACAACAAAGAACCGTGGTAAGCGTTTGGCGATCATCCTTGACGGAAGAGTCTTAAGCGCTCCGGTTATTAATGATCCTATTGTTGGTGGTGATGGTGTTATTTCTGGCCATTTTACTGTTGAATCAGCAACTGAGTTAGCTTTAATGCTCAAAGCTGGTGCGTTGCCAGCGCCATTAAAAATTGTGGAAGAGAGGTCAATAGGGCCTAACCTGGGTGCGGATTCAATTGAGTCAGGTAAAACTGCTGCTATTGTAGGGTTTATCTTTGTTGCTGTATTTATGGTTCTTGCGTATGGGATTCTTGGCTTGATTGCTAATATTACTCTGGTAATAGCGCTGTTGTATATTTTTGCACTTCTTTCTATGCTGCAAGCTACCCTAACTTTACCTGGTATTGCTGGTATTATTTTAACGATAGGTATGGCAGTTGATGCTAACGTTCTTATATATGAGAGAATACGTGAAGAACTTTCAAAAGGTTGTTCTAATCTGTATGCCGTGAAGTTAGGATTTGAATCAGCCTTTGCCACGATTACCGACTCTAATGTTACGACCTTGATAGCTGCGTTCTTGCTATATAGCTTCGGCGTTGGGACGATCAAAGGGTTTGCTGTTACACTAACTATAGGTATTGTTTGTTCGATGTATACTGCTCTAGTAATAACAAAGCTAATGATAGATATTTGGCTTAAAACGTTTAAGCCAAAAAGTCTTGGTTTATAATGCTGTATTATTGTTATTTAATTTGTTATATCTAGCCTTGCTTGCAGCGGAGAAAATACTATGTTAATTTCTATATTAGCTTATTTTGGCATAGCTTACTTACCAACAAGATATTTCAAGGTTAAATTTACTTACTCTCTTCCTGCTTCCCTGTCCTTAATAATTGTCTTTTTATATATCTGTGCAATGTGTGAGTTGCTGTTTCTAGCTACTTATCTTGTCTATATTGTGGGTATGGTTAGTTTTTGTACTTATGTTTATTTGGATAGAAAAGAATTACGCTATTGTTTGAAGCAATATTGGGGTGAAATTACTATTCTGCTTTGTGCTATTTTAATTTATGCCTTTTATACTAGAAATGCGTATTTTAGTTCTTGGGATGATTTTTCATTTTGGGGGGAGGCAAGTAAGGAGCTGTTACTTAGTAATGTTTTTGAAAAACAGGATATGTTCACGTCGATATTTCCTATACATGCTCATTACCCACGGGGGCCGGCAGTCTATCATTATTTTATGTTATTGTTTTCAGGATATTCTGAAGCAAAGGCGCTACTTGCGCATTTTATTTTCCATCTGATTTTTTTGGCTCCTTTAATGGCCAATAAAAATTTTTGGCACAGTATTTTCATCATCACGCCAATATTAGCGATCATTATGCTTTATACCACGGGTATTCGGTCGATTTATAATGATAGCACTATTGGCTTAATGTTTTGTTCAATTGTGGCGATATATATTTTAGAGACAAATAATAAAAGGGCTATAATTGCATCGTTCCCAATTTTTGTATTACTACCTTTGTTTCGAGAAATTGGTTTGATACTGGCTCTAATAAGTGCTTCGATCATTATTTTTAAAGACATTAGAGGCTCAAACGAATCGAAATTAAGGTATAATTTTATTCTTTACTTGTTGATATTGTGCGCTCCAATAATGAGTAATTTTATTTGGGCCAGTTACTTTAGAGATACGCATGATTTTTTTGGTAGGACAGAACATAGTTTTACTAATTTATTAGTTTTAGCTAAATCATTTAACGAACAGAGCTTACTACTAGTCATAAACTATGTTAAGTTTTTGGCAATATTTTTAATAAAAGAAGGTAGTTTGCTAATTTATGTATTAATTGGATTTAGTTGGTATGTCATAAGAAAGTCAAAAAACAAGGAATATGCTGAAGAATATAAGTTTTATTTTAAAATTACTTTGATATTTGGGCTTCTGTTTGCTCTTTGGCGGTTATATCTATACTTTTTTGCATTTTCTTATTCAGAGGCGATAAAAACAGCTTCTTTAATAAGGTATTTAGGCTGCTATTGTTTAATATTTGCAATTATAGCTTCTGTATACATTAAGAAAGTGTTGCAAGACTATAATTTAAAAAGAAAAGAATTCGTTGCCTTATTAGTTATTTTTATATTATCTTTATCGATTGTTGTAAACCAAACCATTAGGATTCAAACTAGTTTAAATCCTTCGCAATTAGAATTTATTTTAAGGGCTAAGGATGTAGGGCTTTTAATTAAACACGGTATAAAGCCACAATTTAATTTTACTAATAAGAAAGAGCCGTTTGACTGCTTTAATCTGAATTATGCAATGGCTCCATATCTAAATGATGACGAGCGAAATAAATGTTTCGCCGAGCCAATTAGTTATAATCCAGAGAATAAATTGCTATCAGAAGTTTTGTCGAAAAATGATCTTGATCGTTGTATTAATAATAAACAAAATTGTAAAGTCGAATATTTTCCATTCTTGAGTAAGATAAAGTTTTATTTAAAATAACATCTGGAATAGACCTATCCAATCCTTTAAAGCCTACTTTCGTATACAAATTATAATAATATTTAGTTAGGCTATTTAACATCAACATAATACGCTAATTATTCTATTGACTCATTAGTTAACTTGTATTAGACAAGGCGCAGTAAATGTTAAAACTTATGGTAAAAGCGCATGAAAATAAAAATAACAGGGCAAGATAAAGGTGATTTGCTGCCTATATCGACAGATTTACAATTGCTGCCATTCCCAACCTGTCTTCATGAACATTTAAGAGGTCAAAAATTATCAGAAGTGAGTGATGAAGAAGCTGCAAATATAACAACAGTATTGAGTAGTATTGGTATTGATGTAAGTTCAATACCAAGTAATTTTTTGCAAAAAGAAAATATTGGGCTTGATTTTTCCCAGGGATCAAAAATATTTCCTTATGTTAAAAATATAATATTAATATCAATCATACCTTCTAATATACATCTTACCTCTCTTAATCTTTTTGGTAGTAGGTTAGATCAAACTGGAAGTTCTTATTTGTCGGATGCGCTAAAGACGACTAGTTCTCTCGCTTATCTTAAAATTTCTTATAATGACATGGGATATTATGGTCAATTAGAATTATCAAAAGGCTTAGAAAAAAATCACTCTCTGACGTCTATTGATTTTAGTAATAATACCATCATGTGTGAAGAAGACCTAAGTTACTTTTTTAATTTATGCCTACCTAATATAAATGTGGCTGAAAAAATTGTGAATAGATATCCTCTGGCCTATGATGATTATGTTGATCCTAATGTCTTCAATAGATATAGTGAACTTTACAGTGAACAAAATCTTCGTTCACTTCATCCAGATTTATTTATTGCAATACAAGGCCACGATACTATTAGATATTTCTCCTTTGGTATTGTAACAGATAGAGATTTCCTAACATTCATGCATAGCAAAATGTTAGGCGCAAAAGGACAAGTTTATCAAAATGTCTTTATGAGTGATGGTGTGATGGCTGGGTTTAATCAATTATCATATTTAGCGAATTTTAAAGGTGAAGTAGAACAACTAAACAAATCAATTGTAGCGAATTTTATGGCGAGCTTTATGCAAGAAGAATATGCTGGACATATCAGAGAAGTGATAACTACCCCTAAGATGATAGCACAATACATGAAACTTACCGATTTACTAGTAAGTACAAGTGATGAGCCAATAATAATAGACCTTCCAACAGAAACCCAAGAGTTTATTGAAAATAATTATTTATTATTTTTGCTTGCTCATCTTAGAAAAACCCCAGGCGAGTCTTTATTAGAAAAACTTCACTTAGATGTACATAAAAATATTTCTTCTTATTTATTTACTTTAGGTAAACCTACTATAGTCGATGTGATTGATTACAAAGCTCAAGAAGATGAAACGCCAATTATGGGTATTGGCTATTTTGATGGAATGGTTGGTGATTTTATATAAGATATGTATCCAGAAAAAATTGGAGCTCTAATTTTGATACTGTCACGTTAAGTGACTCATGTAATGCGCTATTGCTATTACAAATGGTAGACTTAACTCAGGAACAAGATATCCAATCCAGAGAGCAGTTGGTTTTGGTAGCCCAACCTTTTTTATAGAAATAAGTCGACCTATCCCTGCGAAAAATATGCCGAAGGCTAGAAGATAGACTAGAAAGCCTTGATGTTGGATGGTAATCGCTGCCCATAAATTGATCAATCCAGTAGAAAAATACACTCCAGCCATAAATCGGTGTACGTTGTCTAATCGCGCAGATGTATCTGGCTGTCCCAGATACATCTGCAGGGTACCTCCAGCAATTGCAATTAAAGCTGCAAAAAAGAGGCCAATTTGTACTATAAGTTGACTAGTGAGTAATTCAGGGTTTTCGATCATGTATGTAACCTTGAGCTTTTTTTATTTTTAAAGAACCATATCTAATGGCGAAAAGTTATTGTTCAGTTATGAACAGAGCGATTTCGTTTTTACAGTCTCCTAAATTAGGCTTGCTTAAAAACCTATGGGCTTCAATAGTCACTATTGTCGGAGTAATTTACACTTTCTCAGTGACGCCCATACCCATTATATTATACCCTGAATCTACGTAATGTATTTCGCCAGTTACTCCGTTAGCCAAGTTGCTTATTAAGTATAAAGCTGCCCCAGCTACATCTTGTTGTGTAGTATTACGTTTTAAAGGAGATGTTGATTCGTGCATTCTGAGCATTGATTTAAAATCACCAATACCACTTGCAGCTAGGGTTCTTATTGGCCCTGCTGAGATGGCATTGACTCTGATATTATTCTGTCCCATATCATAAGCTAGATATTTAACGCTAGTTTCTAGTGCAGATTTGGCTAGTCCCATTACATTATAGTTTGGAATTACTTTCTCCGCACCGTAATACGTTAGGGTAATTATAGATCCACCGTTCGTCATTAATGGTTCTGCTCGCTTGGCAAGAGCTGTAAGGGAGTAGCATGAAATATTCATCGAATTTAAAAAATTTGGCAACGACGTGTCGATATATCTTCCTTTGAGTTCTTCTTTATCTGCAAAAGCTATTCCATGGATAAGAAAATCAAGTTTTCCCCACTTTTCTTTTGTAAATTCAAATAAGCTGTCCATTGATTGTTCATTAGTGACATCGCACTCATATATAAAATCAGCACCAATTTCTTTCGCTAGTGGGGATACTCTTTTTTCAAGCACTTCGCCTTGATAAGTTAATGCAATGTCTGCTCCATGTGCCCTAGCAATTTGTGCTATAGCCCAAGAAATAGAAAGGTTATTTGCAACACCTGTAATAATACCTTTTTTACCAGTAAGCAATTTTGTTGAATCGATCGCCATAAAATACCTAATTAGTTGACTATACATGTGAATTTAATTTGTATATCATCGAAAATAATTTTGTACAAGCGGTTTAGTAATGATTTTAAAAAGAAAGCTATCATTTATTTCAGGGCTGATTTGCGGTCTTGCCTTTGCCCCTCTATATTTCTTCCCTGGTCTTTTAATGTTGTCTGTATTGTGCGCTCAGATATTTAAGAGTAGTACAATACGTCAGGCTTTGTTTTTTGGATATATGTTTGGGTTTGGATTTTTTCTTGCGAGTCTATATTGGATTTCTTTTGGTGTAACGGTATATATAGAAGAGTTTTGGTGGGCAGTGCCTTTTGCTTTATTCGGGTTACCGGCATTTATGGCTATTTTTATTGCGCTTGTAGCTGCCATTTCCTGGAAATTTAGATTGTCTTTTTTATATCACATAATATTTTGCATAATTTGGATCTTTGTTGAATGGCTAATTTCATGGATTTTCACTGGATTGCCTTGGGCTTTACTTGGATATGCTTTTTCTATTTCAGATATCCTTATTCAACCAGCGAGTATATTTGGAGTACTTGGCTTGAGTTTTGCTGCGGTTTTTATAGGGTCGAGTTTTTACAGCAAAGGATTTTTATTATCTAGAGTAATTATATCTGTAGTGATTTTAGCGATTTTTATTTCGTATGGATATTTACGTTTAGTAGATAATCCAACTGAGTATAGCGATATAAAGGTTCGTGTTGTTCAGCCATCTATTCCACAAATTGCCAAGTGGGATGCAAATGCTTTATGGAGTAATTTAGATAGGCAAATTGAAATGTCACGAAGAAAAGGTGAACCAGATATAATCATATGGTCTGAAGCCGCTTTAACAGTGCCATATTATTACAGGCCAATTTATAACAAATTAATGTCAATTTTTGCCGATGAAGAACAAATATTGCTATCTGGGGGGGTTAACGATAATGGTTTATCTGGTGATGGCTACGAGATATATTCTTCATTAATTGCTTTGGATGGAACGGGTGAGCTACTATTTGATTACCATAAATCTCATTTGGTTCCATTTGGTGAATACATGCCATTAAAAAAATATCTACCAATAAAGAAACTTACGCCCGGGGTCATTGATTATACTCCTGGTAACAGAGATGTAGTTTTTTTAAAAGAGTTAAATTTGCGCATCTGGCCATTAGTTTGCTATGAGTCTATTTTCTTTAATGAGGTAAGAATATCTAACACTGACGTTGATTTGATGATTAATATTACTAATGATGCGTGGTACGGAAACTCTTCTGGTCCCTTTCAGCATTTTCAGATAAGCAGAATGAGAGCAGTAGAAAATGGATTACCCCTTATTAGGGCGGGTAATAATGGTATATCTGCAATAATTGATCCGGTTGGCCGGGTGATCAGTAGTCTTAATCTAAATGTAGTAGATACAATTGATGGTTATATACCATATAAGCTAACTCTACCTACTGTGTTCTCTGATCGCGGAATTATAAGTTTGATAATAGAGGTATTTTTTGTGCTAATATTGCATATCTTATGTTTCTTTTTATACCTTTTTTGGAAAAGCAAAAATAAAACACTTGAACAATTAGACGGTCAATAGTAACTTGTGGGTGAAAGTTAATATTAAGGTTTTTTAGTACTGTTGTATCTATATGTTTGAGCAATCTGAATCTAAAGGAAAGGCTGATAACATCGACAAGTTAGTTAGCAGACGTTTAAAAATGAGAAGAGTAATGCTTGGCATGAGTCAGCAGGACATAGGTAAGGCTGTTGAGGTTAGTATTCAGCAAGTGCAAAAATACGAAAAAGCAACAAACAGAATATCAAGCGGAAAGTTATTTACAATAGCAAAATTTTTGAAAGTACCTATTACTTATTTTTATGAACATAGTGATGAAAGCGAAATAATTACTAATGTGTTTGCGGAAGATGATGCTAAATATGAAGCTGAAGATTCTAATGCGGTGACCGAAAAAGAAATAGTTAATCTGATTAAGGCTTTTAGTGAGATTAAAAGTTTGCAAAGTAGAAAAAAGATTACCGAACTAGTCAAAACGATGTCTTAGTTTTAGGCCGGCCTAAGTTGTTGCGGCGGTATGGCAAGGGAGCTTTAGGTTGGTTGAGTGAAGAGAAACCATTGCAGAGCTAAAAGCCTCTTGAGTATCACGACCTAAGTATTCCACAAGCAAAGTAGTACCTCCTGAATTGGACTGGCTTACAATTTTAAGATACATGCGTATGATTAAGCCTTATAATACAGGCGACACAAGTCATTATCTTGAGGAAACAAAGTGACTAGAGTGATCTCCAAAATAATATAAAACGAAATTTGATTGTTGACTGTTTTGTAATAACCTGTTAATTGTGTATTATTACGGGTTGTTTATTCTCTAAAAAATCAAAGAAAATAACTAAATAATAAAATGAATATAGCGTTTAAGTTCAAACCTAATTTTCTACTTCTGGCAATTCTGCTGGCGGCGTAGCCGTTGCATATTTTCTATTACTAATTTTTATTGTGTTTTTTTGTGAGTGATATTTGTAATGTCGCTTAGAATATATTTTTATTAAAGGAAAATAAATATGAAAGTTGAAGAGAAAAATAAATTTGTTTCAATGTTGGTGTGGTTAAGTTTAACATTGTTTTACTGTTATCAGTACATACTAAGAATGTTACCTAATATCATTATGCCTGACATTATGAGTAAATATCAGATTGGTGCTGCCCAGTTCGGATCTTTTGCTGGTATATACTATATTGGATATATTGCAGTTCATATACCAATTGGCATACTCTTGGCTAGATTTGGTGGTAAAAAAATACTTCCTTTATGCATAGCATTAACTGCTAGTGGCCTTGTTCCTCTTGTTTATTTTGACTTTTGGGGAAGCGTGGTTATTGGCAGGGCGCTTACAGGTATTGGTTCTTCGGCGGCGATAGTCGGGGCATTGCAGATTTTTCGTATAATATATCCTGACAAATTTGCTAGGATGCTTGGCTTTACAGTGTCTGCTAGTTTAATTACTGTAGTATATGTTGGGACTCCACTTGCTAGTGTTATAAAATCAGTAGGTATTGACGCAACAATTAATATACTAATATGTTCAGGAATTGCTCTTGCGCTTATTACTTATATAATAATGCCAAAATCTGCCCAAGGAGTTTCTCATAGTGATATTTGGACTGATATTAAGGCAGTTATTTGTAATTATAAACTACTATTCGCTAGTTTGTTCGCTGGGTTTATGGTTGGTCCTCTTGAAGGATTTGCTGATGCGTGGGGTAGTGCCTTTATGATTGCAGTGTATGGTATTGAAAAAACAATAGCTGATTCCTTAACTTTATCTATATTATTTGGTATGTTTATCGGATGTATTATTCTGCCATATATTGCTGATAAAACCAGACTTTATCTTGGAGTAACTATAGCTTCTGGTACTGGAATGATTGTATGCTTTGTATATATTTTAAGTGGAAGTGCTAATGAAAAATCACTTTACTATATATGCTTAATTACAGGTATATTCTGTGCCTACCAAGTTGTCATCATTTCAAAGATTGCAACATATGTTTCTGAAGAAAGAAGTGGGATGGCTGCAGCAGTTGCGAATATGATAATCATGACATTTGGTTGGGTTTTCCATAATGCTATTGGTATAAGTTTAGACAAATCATGGGATGGTGTTTTGGTTAATGGATTAAAATCATATAGCCCCGAAGCTTTTGTTACCAGTATTTCAATTATTCCAATAATGATATCGTTGGCTGTAGTTGGATTTACTGTGATGGGAATCAGTAATATTATTCATGCACGAATACAGCAAAAGGCAAGGAAACTATGAAAATTGGTATAATAACTCTAATAATAATTACTCTGTTGCCTCAAATAGTTGGGGCAACAAATAATATTCCAGGTAAAATGGATCAGCTAATAAAGCAAGCTGATCCAGACTTGAATATTGGTATAAAAATTACAAACTTAGATCAAGGGAAAGTTATTTTCGAAAAGAATGCTGATAGGTATTTTATTCCAGCCAGTACATTAAAGTTTGTTACTATTGTATCTGCTCTTGAGCATTTTGATAAAAATTACAATTTTGCTAGTGATTTATTGTATAAGAATCAAGATTATTACCTTGATATTCATGATCCAGATTTTGGAGTTGATGATCTTGAATATGTTGTTGTTGAGCTTGCCAAACATTCAGGCAAAAATATAAAAGGAAATATTTATATCGTAGATAATAAATTTTCCGTACCAGCAATTATAAGAGATAAAACAATTAGTGATTCTGTATATTGTTATGGTGCGCCAGTAACGCTGACTCATGTGAATAAGAACTGCAGCAAATTAGATGTGGCACCAGGAAATGTAGGTAGCAGTATTGAAATTAGTCCAAATAAGAATTTTCCCTATACCATAATTAATGAAGCCAAAACTATCGCTGAAAATGAGAATGATAGACTCCGTGTGAATATAGAGGATAACAAATATATTATCAAAGGTACTTTGAGTAAGTCTACAGGTACAGTAACTATTGCAGCAGTTGCAAATGACAATCTATCCCAAGTTAAGTACTATTTAGAAAAGCAGCTTGCTAATCAGGGCATAGTATTAAAAGGCAAAATATTATTTTTTAGTGATAAAGTAAAAGATGCGCAAACAGTAGCTTCTTTACCAAAAAGTATTAAGGACCTTGCTGCTAAGGCCATGAAAAAATCTGATAATTTTATTACAGACTATTTTCTTGCAGAATTTGCTTCTGAGCTGGATATTACTGAGTGGGACTGGGCTGCAGCTAAATTGAAAGAGGTCGTTGCTAAGAAATTTAATGTTGACTTAACAAAATCAGATTTAAGAGATGGTTCTGGTATTTCAAGGCAAAATTTGCTGACTGTGAATCAATTTGATAGCTTGTTGAAAGCAGTGGCTAAAAGTAACAATTTTGAATTGGTAAAATCGATTCTTGCTGGTCCAAGTGATGACTCTACCTTGCATGAACGTTTTGAGAATTATGATATTTATGCTAAGACTGGTTCTTTAACAGGGGTCTCTGCCTTAGTAGGTTATTTCTATGATTCTAAAAAAGAGCTTTATAGCTTCGTAATTATGGCAAATAATTTTTATCAGAATCGTCAACGCTATCATAAATTAGAAGAAGACATTATCAAATTAGTGAGTAAGTGAATAGAACTCTAGATATAAGAATCAAAGCGCCAGGTTATTGCTTAAAATGGCGCTTCTTAAAGTTTTTGAAGCTCTTATAAATCCTAGTTATCTTGTATATCACCAAATAACTCGGGCGTATCATCTACTATCGGGCTGTTTAGAATCTCTGACAATTCGTAAGAAGTCCCAAATGAATCTTTAATTTGAACATTTTCTGCTAGAACATTCTTTTGATGGAAGTACTTAACAACTAGCTTTAACTGTTTCAAGGTCGGGTGATAATGACCGCTACAATTGTTGATAAAGGTAATTTTTCCATCTACTATATTCAAATGTCCACCGCAGGCTACTGGTTTGCCATAACCATATAGTTCTTTTGTTGGTTTGCTTTTTAAGAAAAAACTATGCTGCAGCCTATCAAAATGACCGTTAAAATCATTTTGAACATATAATATCCCTTTTTTGCTGATAACATAAATTGAATCATTTTTTTTATCAAAATTTGCCAGTTTTTCTTGTTCATAAGTAAAATAAAACTTACCGTCTTTTATACAAGTTTTGCTTTTTTCCTGAATATCTGATGTATTAATAAGTTCAAGACCTTGTGTTGTCTCGTTTTTAGGTTGTGGTTGAGAACAAACTATAAATTCACCATGCTTAAACTTGAATGGAATAGAATTTTTTTGAAAATATTCTATATTTTCTTTTTGTGTACCATCTTTTTTTATTGCTAAAAAAATATCTTTGGCATGGTCTTTAATAAAGTAGGATACAATTAAAGTGTCGTTTTCTTCCTTTGCCTTTTTGAATAAATCGTATGCATTTAGAGCTGAAATTTTTTCAATGAATTCTTGCATTGATTTGTCATGCTTTACAACGAAATCAATTACGTGTGGTTGCCCAGCATACATTTTGGGGATTGATTTTGGATCAAGCGTAGCACCGGAAGAGATAAAATACTCAGCTATTTCCGGCTTGTTTTGATAAAGAGCACATAGCAAAGGTGTCGTAGGTTTTTCACTGCAAATAGTTGTTATGTTCATCAAGTCTATATTCTTTTTAAGAATTATATCTATTACTTTCAGAGCATTTTCCCCAATTGCAGAGAAAATAACATGTTGACAATTTTGTTCTACTTTATTTACATCGGCTCCTTTTTCAACCAGTTTTTTAAAAATATCTGGTGTGTGTGTAAAAAAAGCTAAACTTATAGAATCTAAATTTATGTTTTGATGATCTAATAACGAATTTATAATTGTGGGATCTGCATTACTTGTTGTTATTAGGCTATTTGAGCTAACTGTACAATCATATCTTTTGAAGAGTTCAATATTTTTAATTAAATTGTCTAAAAGTAATCCTTTGAATTCTTGATATTCCGGATTATGCACCAAATTGACATATGTATTTAATAGAGCTTCCAGTGGATTAGGCAAATCCTTAAATGCTTGGGTTAAAGAATAGTTGTTATGTTTTCCAAGTATTGCTAATGCTAAATATGGGACTAATGTTATTTTATTACAATATATAGCTGTTAGTAGGCTCTGTGGATTTAAATTTTCACCTAATTGTTCTATAAGAGTTTTGCATGAATTGTAATTATTTTCTTTAATTGCCGTTTCTAATTCATTGTTTAGTTCTTCAGAAGATTTAATTTTCATAGTATCCTCAGCGGTATTAATTAATAAACGCTAATATTTTTTAGATACTAACATAAGTTAATTAATTTGTCAAATTATGCGGATGAAGTCTTTTGGAGTTCTGTTATTTCTAAAGAGGATGTATTCATAATAAAACCAAACGCATTGACATTAATTAATAACTATAGTTAAATATTAAATAATAACTAAGAGATTTATTATGAAACAAATTGGAACTCCTATTTCTTCTACATTTCAAGGGATTGGTTGTATAACTGTGTTTGCCACTGTGTCATGTGGTTTGGCTTATAAAGCTTATTATGATAAGGATATATGGGCTGGCATAAGTTCTGTAGGTTGTGTAGCTATAACAGGGTTGGTAACAAATAATCTTATAGCCTTTTGGAGTGAAAATGTTGCCGATAACATAATCGGGGATATTATGGATTATTCCTTAGGTCATTGAGGCCTACTTCCCATCCAAAGAATTTTAGTATTTTGAGTAAAATCCCTGGTGCGCAATCATTGAGATATGCACAACCAGGTAATTTTCTTATATATCAATTTTATCTTCGTCTAGGTGCGTTTTTTCATAATTTTCGTGGCGCATTTGGGCTTCTATGCAAAGAGTGGCTACTGGCCGGGCTTCAAGGCGTCTGAGACCGATTTTTTCACCCGTTTCTTCACAGTAACCATAATCGTTTTTATTTATTTTTACAATTGTATGCTCAATTTTATCAATTAATTTTCTATAACGATCTCTAGTTCTAAGCTCAATGCTTGTTTCTGTTTCAACGCTTGCCCGATCAGTAAGATCAGGTTCATTCCAATTCTCTTCTTTAAGGTGATCAAGTGTATCGCGCGATTCTTCTAATAACTCTTCTCTCCAGGTTTGCAATTTTTGTTTGAAATATTCAAGCTGCATTGGGTTCATGTATTCTTCGTCTTCAGAAGGTTTATAACCAGCTGGTAAAATGATTTTTTCCATATGTTCCCTTTAAAAATTTATACAAACTCAATATAACGCATAAGCAAAAATTAACGCAAGAATATTTTGTTAAAAATTTTCTTTGGATCCAGGGTGCGCTTTATCGTATACAGATTCAAGGTGCAATTGGTTAATTTTCGTGTATCTTTGAGTTGTAGAAAGGCTTTGATGGCCAAGTAAATCCTGAATTGATCGAAGATCCGCTCCGTTTTCTAGTAAATGTGTTGCGAAACTATGCCTGAAAGCATGGGAGCTTAAATATTCGGGTAAACCAAGAAGTCGCCTTAGGTGAATTAATTCTTTATTAAACACCGCTCTTTGTAGTGGACGACCTAATTTTCCTCGAAATATTGGTTCGTTACTTTCAATAACAAAAGGCATAGTACTAAGGTATTTTTCTACAAGCAGCCTTGATTCTTGAATCCAAGGTATTAGACGCTCTTTGCTACCCTTACCTAATATTTTAATAAATTCATGATTATCAATATGCCTGCGGGTTATTGAAAGTGCTTCTGATATCCTAAGGCCACTTGCATAAATAAGTGTGAGCAGAGCTTTGTTACGAAGATGAATCCATTCTTCTTCACCAAGCATTTCTATATTTTCAATAGCAGTATTGGTTTCAAGCTTGGTTAGGGCTTTTGGAAGAGTTTTTGGCTTTTTGGGGCTGCGTACTGTATATAGGGCATGGCAATTAATATCGTGTTTTTTTTCAAGGAACCTATAAAAACTTTTGATAGAAGATAGGGCTCTGGCGCTTGAAGCGGGGCTGTAACCATCCAGGTGTCTGGCGGACAACCAACTTCTAATCAGTCTGATATCAACAGATTTGATCATATTTAAGGTAGTATTGCCTGAATTATAATGTCCTGTAAATGTTAGGAAGTGATTTAAGTCGTTGTGATATGAATCTGTTGTGTGTTTTGAATATGCTCTTTGTTTAGACAAGTATTCAAGCCATTCAATAGTTATTTTTTGTAAAATATCGTCTATGATAATCACTTTACTTGCCTATACAAAAATTACTAAATATTTCACCAAGAATTTCGTCTACAGTAATTTTGCCAGTAATATTACTGATTGCTCTCATGGTCATGCGCAAATCCTCTGCTGCTAGAACTAAATCGTTATTTAAGGAGAAGGTTGACATATACTCAAGCGCTTTTTGTAGCTCGGATCGATGGCGAGCTCTAGTGATTTGAGGTGACTGGGATGGACTAGCAATTTTGTGAGCTATAGATATTATTTCTGTAATTATTTCATCAAGACCTTGTTGATTTTTGATCGAAACATTGATGGCCTCTTTAATTTGAAACTTTGGGGCAACACCAGAAACTAGATCAATTTTATTGAAAATTATAATCGTGTTAGCGTCTATTATATCTCTGAAATAATCTTTGTTTTCATTTATTTTTGAAGCATCATATAGAATTACCTTAATATCTGAGTTTTTAGCTGCATTCCATGCTCGGTTTATTCCTTCTTGTTCAATTATATCTTCTGTATGGTCGTGAATACCTGCTGTATCCTGCAATATGATCGGGTAACCACCAATGTCAAGATGTCCTTCTACCACGTCTCTTGTAGTGCCGGCGATATTTGAAACTATAGCTATTTCGCGCTGCATCAAATAATTTATTAGACTAGACTTACCAACGTTGGGACGGCCAATTATCGCTAGTTTTATGCCGCTACGTAGTCTTTCGCCACGGTGATTATCGTCCAGATGTATCTTAATTTCGTTGGTTATTCTGTCTACTAATTGACGCACTCCAGTTATTGTTTCTTCTGGAATATCTTCATCAGGAAAATCGATATATGCTTCAATCAAGCTTATTATTTTTAATAATTCCTTACGCCAGTGTTCGTATATTTTTTCCAGTCCGCCGCCAAGTTGTTCAATGGCTTGCTTATGTTGCAGCTCTGTTTCTGCTTCAATAAGGTCAGCCAGCCCTTCTGCTGCGGTTAGGTCCATTTTTCCGTTTAAAAAAGCTCTTTTAGCAAATTCTCCAGCTTCTGCTATGCGCATATCTTCAAGCGACGCTAGGACTTCGTGCATCATTTTGATTACCGCGATACTGCCATGAGTATAAATTTCAGCTGAATCTTCACCAGTAAAGCTAGACCTTCCTTTAAAAAAGACTACTAGAACATCATCAATTTGTTGGTTATTTTTTGGATTGTAAATCTTCCTAAAATACAACTTACGAGGCTCAAATTCGGTATCAGTCTGGCAAACAAGCTGCTTGATGGAATTAAGAGCAGCGGGACCAGAAATCCTAAACACGGAGACCCCAGCTTTACCTTGTGCGGATGCTTGTGCAAAAATAGTATTCATTTCATTATACCTCGCATAACTCATTCTTAGTGGTAATTTTGTTGTCAAAATTTGTCTCTTCTCCTCACGTACCAAACTTACGCTGCGGTATTCACCTGCATTTTTCCTAAAAATCCTTTACTTATTTATGAATTATGCGATAGGTTTATTAATCCAAACCTATTGAAAGGAAGTTACATTTCCACTATTATACTTCTAGTTTGTAATTAATACAAAGCCATTATCAGGATATCTATATGGTTAAAAGCCCAAATCACAACAAGTCTTTAGCTCTTAGCAAGCTGCAGTGCAGAATCAATGACTTTAGTAATGAAATACTCGAAATAGTTAATGCTGAAAGTAAAGGTGGTTTGTATACCAAATTTGTACGCAAATTCCTTACCTATATTCCCGTTGATTATCGTTCAAAAGATAAGATAGAATTATTTGGTGATTTTACGCACGAAGCTTTTGACTTTTTTCTGCATCGTCCACCGCTTAAGCGCAAAATAGAGATTCTGACGAATGAGTTTAAAGATAACCCCGCCATAACTATTCTCATTGCTGCTGAGAACCGGCCATTTATTATCGATTCGCTAAATAGTCTGCTTGCAAAGCTTGGTTTACAAACGATTTTTACTTTTCATCCAGTAATTAATAGTATTCGTGATAAAAAGGGAAATTTAACTGATATTGCTGATAAGGGGGAGAGGGGTATTAATGAGTATCTTGTGTATATCAAGATACTTGGAACGTTTGATAAAAAAACATTGTCGAAAATAAAATCTGAAATAAATAACGTAATTGACCTAGTAGACTACACTTACGATTCATGGCAAACGCTGCTTAATAAGAGCATTGCCATTACTACAGATATTGTCCATCACAAAGATACTTATGAACAAGCCAATTTACCGGCCGAAGAAACATTAGATTTTTTGAATTGGCTACATAAGAATAATATTACGTTTCTTGGATCTGCGGATTTTGATTTAAAAACTAAGACTTTAGTTCGCCAAGAAGGCGTTAAGGAAATATGGCAAGACAATATAGAGGAAATTTCGACAATTATTGAGTTTTCAAGTAGTGACTATTACAAAAACAAGTTGGTTATGCTTGGTAAAATAAACAAATTATCACCAGTGCATAGAAACGCTTTGGTTGATTATATTCTTATAAAACGAATAGATGAAGATGGCGTATACAGAACGGGTACGATTATTTTTGGTTTGTACGGAACGGCGATTTATTTCCAGTCGATCAAGAATATACCAATTTTGCGTGGGAAAATGAGTTATGTCCTTGACGAATCTGATTTTCCTGTAAACGGCTATAACGCTAAGAAAATAAAGAATATTATTGAATCACTGCCAAGAGACACTCTTATTCAGATTGACGAAGAAGATTTATATTGTATGTGTATTCACATGCTCTCGAGTATGCGCAGCCATAAGTTAAAATTATTTGTACAACAGGATTGGTCAGGTTCGTTTATTAACGTGATTGTGTTTTTACCAAGAGAAAGACTTACACCTGAAGTATATAACGAGATTTGCTATTACTTAGCTCAAAAATTTGATAGTGAGATAATTTCAGACAATATTACGGTAGTAGCTCAAGATTTTTCTCATCTTTTTGCTACGCTGCCTATTCATGATAGGTCAAGGCTTGATTTTTCACATGATGAAATGGAAGCTGATCTGATAAAAATAACTACTAACTGGTCAGAAGGATTATTGCATAAACTTTGTGAAGAATTGGGTGAATATGAAGGTGGCTTAAGACATAAAGAAATCGAACCTTCTTTTCCAGCTGAATATAGACACAAGTTTGATGCTGATACATCAATTGATGACGTTCATCATCTAGAACAAGCAACAAAGCAAGGCAAATTGATATCAAACTTAGTTCCTAGTGATAATAATGAATTTTTCTTAAAATTTTATAGTCCAGAAATAAGGTTGACGTTATCTGACACATTACCCGCTATAGAAAATCTTGGATTTATAGCAATCGATGAACAAAGTTTTGCTATTACGGAATCGTTGGATTTTAAAAAAAGTTGGCTTTATGAATTCAGGCTGCAGAGCCCTGTTAAAATTGATGTTCCTGCTGACATATTAAAGCATAATATCGAGGAAGCTCTAAGTAAGATGAGTACTGGTGAATTAGCAAGTGATATTTTAGGGAAGCTTATAGCTCTTTCTGGATTTAACTGGGCCAAAGTAAAATTACTTAAAGCGATCACTCGTTATTTGCACCAAACAGGTTTCTTATACGGCAAAGGATATGTTCAGCAGACGCTAGTAAAGCATTACAAATACACCAATATGCTAATGGATTTATTTGAAGCAATGTTTGACCCTAAGGAACATTCTAAAGATAAGGTTGATGCACTTTCTTTACAACTGAGTAGCTATCTAGACACGGTAGAAAGTAGCACTGAGGATAAAGTGTTAAGCAATATGCATTTAATAATAGAAGCCATTGTAAGAACGAATTTTTATCAGAAAGATAAAGATGGTAATATCAAGAATTATTTATCATTTAAGTTTTATTCTAGTAAGGTTCCAGATTTACCTTTACCTGTTCCGTATGCTGAGATTTTTGTTTACTCAAATGAATTTGAAGGGATCCACCTTCGTGGTGGAAAAGTAGCTAGAGGTGGGCTTCGTTGGTCCGATCGAGGCGAAGATTATCGTACAGAGGTACTTGGTCTTTTAAAGGCCCAGATGACTAAGAATGCTGTTATTGTTCCGGTTGGTTCAAAAGGAACTTTTTATCTTAATTTCTCTCAAGGCGATATGGGCCGTGATTCTTATATGCAAAAGGCGGTCGAGTGTTATCAAGATTTCTTACGGGGCTTATTAGACTTAACTGATAATCTTGTAGATGGTAAGGTAGTGCAACCAACAGATACGATTATTTATGATGACGAGAATCCTTATTTAGTAGTGGCTGCAGATAAGGGGACGGCAACTTTTTCAGATTATGCCAATGCTGTATCTCAAGAATATAATTTTTGGCTAAGAGATGCGTTTGCTTCAGGTGGGTCACGTGGTTATGATCATAAAAAAATGGGTATTACTGCTAAAGGAGCATGGATATCAGTTGTTTTGCATTTTCATGATAAAGGCATAAATGTACAAAAAGAACCATTCACGGTGGCAGGGATAGGTGATATGTCAGGAGACGTATTTGGTAATGGTATGCTCTTGTCAAAATATATTAAGCTAGTTGCTGCCTTTAATCATGAACATATTTTTATTGATCCAGATCCTGATTGCGAGAGTAGTTATCAAGAGAGACAAAGGTTATTTGACCTACCAAGAAGTAAGTGGACTGATTATAGTAGTTCTCTCATTTCAAAAGGAGGGGGGGTTTTTGAAAGATCGGCTAAATTAATAAATCTTTCAAAAGAAACACAAGAGCTATTGAATATTTACAAAGATCACGTTGTACCAGATGAATTAATTAGAGCTATTCTAAAAGCTAAAATTGATCTCATATGGAATGGTGGTATAGGTACCTATATCAAATCTTCCTCAGAAAACAATATTGATATCGGCGATAAGACAAATGATAATTTGCGAGTCAATG
Organism: Rickettsia typhi; assembly: GCA_945865485.1. Taxonomy (GTDB): domain Bacteria; phylum Pseudomonadota; class Alphaproteobacteria; order Rickettsiales; family Rickettsiaceae; genus Megaera_A; species Megaera_A venefica. The sequence goes on along the minus strand of CAMBEC010000006.1, from coordinate 63,148 downwards.
GGAATGAGGTAAGGGCGAAAGTGATAGCTGAAGGTGGAAATGTCGGAGTGTCTCAGCTTGGAAGAATTGAATATGCATTAAATGGTGGTACCCTTAATACAGACTTCATTGATAATTCTGCTGGGGTTGATTGTTCTGACCACGAAGTAAACATAAAAATTGCCCTTAATTTAGCCGTTGCAAAAGGTAAGATTACTATAAAAGAGCGTAATGAATTACTAGTCAAGATGACAAAACAGGTTGAAGAGTTGGTACTTATTGATAATTATGATCAGAACCTTGCTATAACAATTGCTACATTGTCACCTGCGCTTAATATAGAATCATTTAGTCAGTTAATGAAAGAACTTGAGAATGAAGGTTTGCTAGATAGAGAAGTAGAGTTTTTGCCGAATAAGGCGGAATTATCAAGGAGATCTATTGCCAATGAAAGGATGACAAGGCCGGAACTAGCAGTATTGCTTTCTTATAGCAAAATGTCATTAGATAGAGATTTAAACTCATTCCAACTTACTAAAGATAAGCACTTCAAAAATCATCTGCTTAAATATTTTCCCAAAATAATGCAAGAAAAATTTAAAGATGAGATAGAAAATCATCCGCTAAAACAGGAGATAATCCGAACAGTTATTGCCAATACAATGATTAATCAACTCGGTGGATCTGTAATTAGTGCTATAAAGCGCGAAACTGGCGGACATCTTTGTGATATAGCAAGAGCACATGAAGTTGTGACTGAAATATTTGACCTGCAAGATCTTTGGAAGGAAGTAGGTCAGCTGGGTAATAATATTCCTACAATTATTAAAGTTGAGATGTTTTCTGATTTGGGGAAAATAATGCGTCGAGGAATTAGTTGGTTTGTAAGAAATATTAAACCTCCAATACACATTACTGATTCAATTGAAGAATATAGGCAGCAGACGGAAGAGCTTAGTGGTATTATTAGTAAGCTTTTAGTAGGAGGAGCTAAGACAAGGTTTTTTAATAAAATAGCACATTATACTAGTGCGTCAGTTGATAAGAAACTTGCTAAGTCTATTGCTACTTTAGAGGTATTGGTATCGGCATTTGATATAATATATATTGCTAAGCATACAGGTGCTAAGAATGGAGATATAGCAAACTTATATTTTGAATGTGGCGATGTTCTGAGTATTGATTGGCTTAGAGATTCCAGTGAAGCACAAATTAATGAGTCATATTGGAACAGATTATCTATTCAATCTTTAAAAGATGATTTTTATGACAAACAAAGAAGGTTAGTAACGGAGATTGTTGCTAGCAATCAAAAATTTGTTAGTTTGAAAGCTTGGTTAAAAGGTAATATAACTCAGGCTAGTATATTTACAGATTTTATTGAAGAAATGAAGATGCAAGAATCAATTAATCTTAATATGATAATACTAGCAAATAAAAAGCTAGAAATCTTCTTAAGGAAATTAAAGGCAAGTCAATGAGCTCAAAATTAAAGGAAGCTAGAGAAAGTGCTGGGTATACTATAGAGCAAGTAGCTGAGATTCTTAAGATAAGAAAACAGTATGTAGTAGATCTTGAGGAAGAAAATTTTAGTAGTATACCTGGTAAAATATACGTTGATGGTTACACGAAAATATACCATGAGTTTCTCGGTTTAGAGCTCAATGATGATCATGATCATTCAGTAGTTAGACCGCGTGAATCAGGAAAAGCAGGTGTCATCAAGCAAAAATTAATTTTGTTTATCTCGTTGTTAACGTTAGTTGTAATAGTAGGAATCTATTCATTTTTGAAGAAAAATCGAGTAGAATACGGTAGTAATGACTTAATAGATAATAATATTATTTATGAAAATAGAAGTAACAAAGAAAGATCTATTTGATTTGATTCATCAAACGGGTAGAAAAATTGATGAATTACTAAATAAGCTTTCTAAGCAAGAGCAAGTTATTGCTGATTTGGAAGCCCAGAATAACGAGTTAAAGTGTAACAACCAAACAACTCTTAGTCAAATTAAAGAATATATTCAAGAATTAGAACAGATTAGAAACCACTATGTCGATAGTAACAATAGTCCTGAGCGGTAAGGATTTTAAACTTGCTTGTTCTGAAGAAAGTAAAGATAGACTGGTTATGTTATCCCAAAAACTTGATACAGAAATTAAAGAAATGGCCGCTGCTAACCAATATGCGTCACTTGAGCTATTGTTGGTTATGATGGCATTAAAGCATATTGATCAGAGACAGTCGCAAATGCAAGTTTCTGGAGGAGAAATATTAGAAAGTGCAAATTTGGACTTTCAAAAGCAACTTTCATCTATCTTTTCAGAATTAAAAATTGTAGCTGAAAAACTTGAAAAACACTAAGACAACCTGCTGCTATGTAGGGTAGTCGGTTAAGGCTAAAACCTTATTGCTTATCTCCTTTGTATAGTTATTCTATCACACTTCCCTACCTTTTCGATTTGCAGCTCTTGCTGCAACTAGATTCTGAGCTACTTTAGACCCAGAAGTTTTCTGGGTTTCCCGAAGATTGCTAACTATATCTACTGAATGTGCCAAAATATTTTCTCTATTAGTTATTTTTTGTAAGTTTTCAGGTTTGATTTGGTTCATACAAGATTTTCCTATTGCTTTTAATCCTAAAGCATTACAAACCTTGCCAAGACTAAACATTAACTTTTCACCCATACCTAGTTTAAGTGGTAAAGGTTCTTTATTATTAATGGTTTGCAATGTATTACCCACAGCTTGCTCAAACTTAGAAGGAGCTCCGACACTTGGTTTTGTAAAATCTTTGACAGTGTCAGCACTAATATGACCATCTTTTTGTAATTTGTTTAAAGCATCTGTATAGAATTTTTTGATTTCTGGTTCCGTAACGACCTGACCATTAACATGAGAGGCTACAAACTTATCAATCATAGGGACTAAATTTTTCTTCACGTATTGTTCATTAAGTCGTTTAGCCTGTTCATCAATTACTGGATTTATAGCAATGTGCTCAGGTAATTTAGGCTTAAACACTGGTTTAGGTTCTATAGGCACTGCTAATATTGGTTCAGGTGTTTTTATTTTTGGCGTTATTTCTTTGCCTGCATGCGCGGATCTAATATCAGTATTCATCAATGATAATTTTTGTTGTAAAGCTGGATCTGCATACTGCGGTATAACAATATTAAAATTATGGAAATCTTTATTTACTAAATTATGTATTTGTTCCTGTGGGTTATCTGTGTGTGTCACTTGATATCCCCGACCTGTGCTCCTAAATTGTTTAAACTCAGTACCATTGGCAATAGCCTCAAGAGCAAGCTTGGTATTGATGGCAAAGCTACTATGTGCTTCATTAGTAGTATTAGCCGCTAGCTGATCTAATTCTTTGCCGTGTTTATCTAGTAGGAGTTGGGCTTGTTGTTGACTAATTTTTTGATAAGTAGGTACTGGTTTAGCTATTTCTAGCGCTGGCATTTTAATAGTTGAAAATGCTTTAGTCATCAAAGACATTGTAGTTTGTAGACCATGATCTGCATATTGAGGTATAATCATGTTAAAGCTATCTAAATCTTTATTTGCCAAGTTATGTAGCTGCCTATGTGGGTCGTCTGTGTGTGTAACGTGGTATCCGCGTGCGTCGCTCCTAAATTGTTCAAACTCAGTGCCATTAGCAATAGACTCAAGCGCACGCTTTGCATTTATAGCGAAAGTTCTATGAGCTTCATTAGTTGTGTTAACTGCTAGTTGATCCAATGCTTTACCGTATTTTTGCATCCAATTTACAGCCTGTTCCTTACTAATGCCAGTTTGTAATTTTGGTACTGGCGTGGGATCTATTTCTGGAGGCAATACTGGCTTTAGTATCGGTTTTTGTGTCGGTACTTTTGGAGGAGTTTGTGGACTAGGTATGGCAATAACTCCCGTGCTAATCTCATTTGCAAGCTTGCTTAGGTCAATTGATACTACTTGTCCCCTCTGGACTAGATCCTTGTAGTCTTGGCTCCTTACAAAACTATTAATAAATTGATTAGGGTTAGTAGTTTGTGGTGTACCTCTCCATTCCATTTGAACAAACTCATTTTTACCTTGTGCAATTGCTGTAAGCGCATTGATAATATTTTGAGTATAAGTGGAATCTTGTCGGCTGTTAGTACGGTTTTTTTCCAGTTCTTTAGGTAACTTTTCTAAACCATTACTATATTTTTTTAATAGCTCGCTTGCTTGTTCTTTACTGATTACAGTTTTCGATGTTAGCACCGGTGTGGGATCTACTTTTGGCGCTAATACTGGCTTTAGTGCCGGTTTTTGTGTTGGTGCTTTAGGTATAATAACGGATGGTGAATCAACCACTTTTTGATAATCGGCAAATTTAACTGAAACTCCTTTGTCCGTGACAATCTTGAGGTTATTCTCTACCTTTAGATGTACTCCTTGCTTACTCGCTACATCTGACCAATTGTTATAACCTTCAGGAGGTAGATATTTACCTGTTTCTTTGTCATAGCGCCCTTTTACTCCAGTAATTCCTTCCATGGAGCTTGTAGCTGCTGCAGCAACACCATCGTCAGTATTTCTACTTCCTTCAAAATAGTCATTACCTGGCAGCGAAACGTGATCCCAAGCCACAACTTTATACAATTTACATTTACTAAAATCATCTCCAAGTTCTTGATAAGTTGCCGGAGCTGATAATTGAGTTTTACCTTTATTTCCTTCCTTTAGCTGAGGCCTGACCCGATATTTGATATTTCCATAATTTTTTTGTTGATTCGTGCATTCGGCAAAGGAATCATAGTGTATAGCGGCTATGTTACCTAAATTACCAGAATGTTTTTCTAGCATTGCTTGTATAGCAATATTCAAATGTTCGCCCATTTTGCCTTTAAATTTACCAGCAAATTCTCCAGCTCCAACCCCAGGCAGAGTAATTAATGCTGGTTTTCCTTCTAGCCCAGCTTTTTCATTAGCATGAACCAATAGGGGAAGTAGTCTTCTTTCCACAAGCGCATTGTACGCTTCCTGGTCAATTTTTCCATTCTTTGTAACTTCATCAAGGTCCGGCGTTTTGCCCACGAATCCTGGGCCTGACTTAAGTAGTGCACCAGGAGTGAACAATAATTCTCCATCTAATGGTTTTTGGTGAACAGCAAAACCGGGACCGCTTGGATCCCATACCCCATTATCATAGATTTTAACTGGCACGGTGACATTTATATCTCCTAGTATGGCTAATTCAGAATTGTTCCAATCTTTTCCTCCTCCTTGAATAGCAGACTCTGCAAAAAACTTCGGTTGTTTAGTACTGAGCATTACTTCAATAAACTCAGAGGTGCTAAGGCTTTCGACCGATTTACCCGTAGCTTCAAGTTTTGCTCGCAGAAATTCTCCTGGTTGCTCTTGTCCAGCTATTAGATTTTCTTTATACTTGTTTATATTCTCAAGTGTTTTTTCGCTTATTACAATTTCGTAACCGGGTGTTTTATCAGCTTTTTTTGGAGCCTCAACGTCTTGTAAGTCTATTGGTTTAATTTTTGCCTGCTCAACAATTTCGCGTTGCTTTAGCACCTCTTCTTGGCGTAGTTTCGGTATTAGATGATTAATATTAGCTTCAGTTAAAATAACACCATATCTACCGTCACCTGTAATATGATTGCCTACAAATTTATCACCGCCGCTCCCACCTTTAATCTGATAGCGCTCGTTTAAGGCTTTGCTAAATTTTTCTGCTTCAACTTTATCGGCAAATTGGACAATATAGTTTTTTTGCTTTTGGCTATCTAAGCTTTTTACAATTTTACAATTTTTGGATTCAGGCAAATTTTGTATTAAACCAACATCCTTAAACCCTTTTGCATTGCTAACTAATTGACTTGTTTGTTGTGGGTTTAATTCTATATCATAGCTAGTACCATCCTTACTTTTTGAGCTGGTTACATTAATATTATGAGTTTTCGACAATGATTCTTTAAATGCTTCTGCCTCGTGTATATCAGTAAAACTTATCTTACCAATTTTATTTGTTTGATATACTACCTGCTCTGGTTTTAAACTAAAAATGCTTTGAACTTCAGATAGGGCTTTGATATTTTGTTTATCTTGTTCTATAGATACTTTCCTCTGATCTAAACGCTCCATAACCTTTGCTTGGTCGTATGTTTTTGCTGATTGTAGAATATCATAACCAATGGCATCCCCAGCTAAATGTGTTGCAGTTAGCATGGCCGAATAGACTGAACAATTACCAGTTAATTGAATTGGAGTAATTTTTGTTCTTTCTGGAACTTCTGCCCCCCGTGATCCTATAATTTTATTGTTTAAAAACTGCCATTCATCAAACTTACCGTCTTTTATCGCAGTTGGTTCACCATGAGATACGGTTAATTGTCCGCTGTTTTTATAAAAAGCAATTTCTTTTTCTGCGCTAATAAGGGCAAATAAGTTTGCCTCCATATGGCGTTGATATTCTTTTGGATTTGAATTTAAAGCGGCTATTTCCATTTGATTCATTTTCTGGGGATTTCCATTAGAATCATATATTACTGCTAATTTACCATTTGGTAGTTCCTTGGTCTTAAAATATGGAGTAATTTCTGTTGTATAGATCCCTGTGCCAGTTTGAGTATCATGGTCAACTCTTTCTAATCCACCTCCGGCATCAACTTTTGTATAAAAATATCTATAACCACCAGGTGCTTTAGCATCTTTTTCTTTCTTAAGCACCCTCATGGCAGTGTGGCCAGCCATTCCACCAGCACTCAAAAGTACAGTGTCTGTTTCTGATAAGCCGTTTTGATCAGGAAAGAAACGTGGTTGATGATAAGAATTAGAATCTCCTGAATTAGCAGAAAAAGAAGTGACTTTGTTAGGTGTGTCTTTATCAAGGATTAATTTTTGACCACCATTAAGGAGTTGATTAGCATTTTCTCTGATTAAGGCTACTCTTACATTCTTATCATCGTCGTTAGAATATTGTTCTTTTAGGTATATTATAAAGTTACTATCAGATTTTAGGCCTCCCACAAATTTATCGTTTTTATCTGTTTTTAAGATTGCTTGTTGAGTGGTTTTTAAGGTTTGTTGCTCTTGCGTTGAAAGTAAATGATCATTGGTTGCGGAATACACAGCTAATATGATGTCAATTGCACTCGCAGCAGAGTCTTCTCTCCACCCCTTGTCTTTTTTGTTGCTGAGCATATCAGCAACTTGTCCAATCCTATCGGATACATTTGAATGCTGAGCAGCAAAAGCTCTCGTGCCTTGCAGTTTTGGATTCAATGATGCTCCATTAAATTTTTGTACTTTATCTTTGGCTTGGTCAACCAAATCCATTTGCCTTTGGCAATCTTCAAGAGTAAGAGCTACTGGTTGTTCTTTTTGAAATTGGGTTTTTAATAATTCTTGAGCTTCCAAGTTTATTGGCATTACATATTTTTTTAGTCTTTGATCAAAAAAAACTTCACCAAAGGCACTGCCATCAGCTAGATATTTGTTCTTAAAATCTAGAGCTTCTTTTTGTGAGGCAAAAGAATACACGCTTTTTGCTTGTGTCCTATTATGACCATATGTATTTTCAAAGGAATTTTCTACTCCTTGAGCTTTTAGCCATTCAAAGTAACCTACGTTTTTATCTTTAGACATTAATATCCTCGCATTAATTGCGCTATTGTACGGTCCTACAGCTTACCATTTAGTTAAAATAGTATTAAGGATTTAGGGGAAAATCAATTTCTCTGTTTGTTTGTTAAGCATAATATCTTGTGGAGCTATCAAATTAACAATAGACCCATTCTAAATGTCTTATAGGGCTAAACCTGTGGTATAAGAAATGAATATTTTTTTATAAAACTAGGTTGAATTAGCTTCAATAACTTAAGATAAGCATATCTCTAGTGATTTTAAAGTCTTTGAAACTTCCTATTAAAGTCATACCGAGCAATGAAATATCTAATCCACCAGAGGTGATATGAGCTTCGAGGTTATGAAAAGTTCTCTTGTTACCAATTGTCAGTTGATCAATTTTAACTGGAGCTGCATAGGTAACACCATTGGCTGTGCTGTATTTTTGAGTATATTTTAACTTAGAAACATTAAATCCGAGCTTTTGTGCATCTTCCTTGGTAAGGGCAATGTCACTGGCACCTGTATCTACTAAAAATGTGATTTTATGATTATTTTTCGTTGTTGCATCAAGGTAAAAATGACCATTATTACTACGAGCAATAATCAGTTGTCCTTTTTCATTTGTCCAACTATAAGAAGGAATTAAGACTGATAATACTCTTTCCTTTAGCGTGCCAAGTTCAAATCTGAATGCATACAAGACAATGAGAACAGCAAAAATTACGCCCCATAAAATTACGTTTGCAAAAGAGTTCGCCCCTTTGTTTCTCCTTAAGTACATAAACATAAGGAAGGCAAGAAATAATGTTAAGGAGATGGCTCTTAAGATATCCTGAGAATCTATGGTGACTACCTTTCTTTAGAATTTACTACAGCATATAAATTCTATCATAAAATATCAGATTAATCTAACTAACCGGAGTTTGAATCGAGAGAAATTCTATAGACAAAATACGTTAGGTGTTTTTATGTTAACGTAGTAGATTGATTAATGATGTAATAGCAATTACTTCTTATCATAATCATTGCAATAGATGTTTCGTATATATCTATACAAAATGTTGCAATAAAATAGTAAACTAAGGCTGTTGTAACTTGGGTAGGGAAAAAGATGTTAAAAAACCACATTTAGTGTGATAACATGCAAAATCTAATCATTTAAGGAGTAAATAGGATGACTAAAGGACAAGATAAAAAGAAAGAAGCAAAAAAAGAACCAGCTCATAAATCAATAAAAGAAAAGCGTGCAGCTAAAAATGCTAAAAAAGCGGCTAAATAAGAAATTAATTTCAAGTAGGGCGGTAGCATAGATAAAAAAGTTATGACGAATTAGAAGTATTGTTAGTTAGAGGCGTTTTGTTATATTAGAGTAAAGCGCATTGAATTAGGTGACAAAACGTATAGCGAATGATCAATTGGGAGCGTCGTATAAAACCCGAGTCGTCCTTGTAAAAGGGTTATCCTAAATTAAATTCAGGGTAACCCAGCCACACTCGCGCAAGTTCTTCTCGTCATGACGGGATTTAATCACTTAATTCAATACACTTAATGTTGGTACGGCTCAACTTATATAACAGTATAAATTTAACCTACCACAACTTTGTTTCGTCCTGTTTCTTTTGCTTCGTAGAGGGCTTTATCTACTCTATTGATAAAATCTTGAGCTGACTCGGAAGGTTGGAATTCAACGATACCGATTGATGTGGTTTTTTTAAGTGGTTGGCTATAGTCTGGTATTATAAAATCAATTGCTTCGATGTTAGCTCTAGTCTTTTCTGCAATTGCTATTCCCTGTTCAAGAGTTATGTTTCCTAAAAGAACCATAAATTCTTCACCACCATATCTAGCGATTAGGTCAGTTACTCTAAAGGAAGATTTTAATGTGTTGGTTAATGTTTTTAATACAGCGTCTCCAGCAGGGTGGCCGTAAGTATCATTTACATCCTTAAAATGATCCATATCTAACATCATCAAACATAATTTTTGACCAGAAGTTTTAGCTTTTTCTGTCATTTGTTTTATATGGATATCAAAATATCTTCTGTTAAAAACTCCTGTAAGCCCGTCTTTAGTTGATAAATCGAAACTTTCTTCAAGCTCAGATCTGAGGTCATCTTGATATTGTTTTCTCCGAAGCTGTGTTTTAACTCTCGCTTTTAGTTCACTCTTATCTACCGGGTATATAAAATAATCATTAATGCCCAGTTCCATGCCCTTTATAACCATTGGGATATTTTCTTCTTCTGCTAAAAGCATTATGACAGAGTTTTTAAATACTGGTTTTGACCTAAGCATTACACCTATTCTTAGTGGATCCTCTACATCCATTTGACAGCTAATTATTACTAAATCTGGTATGAATGATCCAAGAGAGTCTATTTCTTCAGGGTTTGAAAGGGATTGTACTTGTTGAGTCAGGTCGCTTAAGCTTGCTTTTATGTTCTTTACCTGAATCATGTCATCATCGAGTAATAAAATTTTACTATCAGTAAAATTATCTTTAAGATCTACTACTTGGCCACCTAGCTCTTCATTAGTTTTATTTCTTAACTTAAGTTCGTCTATAACAGTTTTCATGCGGGTTAATGATTTAACCCTAGCAAATAGAGCTGTATCATTAATTGGCTTTGTAAGAAACTCATCTGCACCAGATTCTAGCCCTTTTACTCGGTCTTCAATTTCTGAAAGGGCTGTAACCATTACTACTGGTATATGCGTTGTTTCAGGATTAGATTTTATATATTTACAAGTCTCAAAGCCGTCCATTTCGGGCATCATGACGTCCAAAAGAACTATATCGACGCTATTCTGTCTGAGCAGTTCAAGAGCTTTTGCTCCACTGTTAGCGGATAAAACAGTATAGTATTCACTAAGTAATTTTGCCTCTAGCAATTTTACATTTGGTTCTAGGTCGTCCACTACTAGCACTGTTGCTGTCATAATCTACTCTTTTTTCGTAACTGAAGGGATAAACTTTTCAACTGCTTTAAAAAACTTATCAATAGATACTGGCTTAGATAAGTACATATCACAACCTGATTTAGAAATTTTTGCTTGATCAACTTTCATTGCAAAGGCTGTCACGGTTATTATGGGAATATGTTTAGTTTCTTGGTTTGCCTTTAGAGTTTGAATTAAATCAATTCCAGAAATGCCATTAAGATGAATGTCCATAAGAATAAGATCTGGTTTTGTGTCTTTGACGAGATCAATAATGTTAACACCATTTCTCGAAATAACCACCTCATGCTCTTGAATAGTAAGAAGGTCATGAAACAACTTCAAATTTAGTTCGTTATCTTCAACGATTAATACTCTACCCATAATTTAAAACAACCCGTTTTACTGGAAGTGTTGCAAAACCGAAATCCCAATAGATAATATGATTGTATACTATAACAAAGTAACGTTAATATAAATTTGATAAATAGGTTGAATTTTGATGGAAATAGAGTTATTAGCTTATTGCATTTTTATCATGATTTTAACTATAGGTTATGTATTTGTTCTGAGGTTGCTTGCCATGTTCCGCTATTTAACTGTTCAAATAGACTTATCTCTGAATTATTGAATTTGGTTTTAAGTAGTAGAGCTTTTATTTCAGAGAATTGCATTCGTTGGACATCATCAAAAATTATCATTATTTTTTCAATGGTATTGATTTTGACATCGCTGGTGCTAGAAAATAACTTAAGTAAATTATCTTCTGTAGCGTTGACAAGAATAATGATTTTTGAATTGTTTGGGTTTTCAATAGAGTGAGTAATATAGATAGGTTGCTCTTGATGAAATGGATCTTGAGATGTCGCATGGGGAATAAAGTATTTCTTGGAGTAAGTCCATAATACCCTATCTAGCTCCATGACAAAATCACTATTGTTAGCAATAACACAAGTATTGATAGAATTGGAATAACATTTTTGAGCTAGTTGGCAAAACGCTTTTGCTAATAAGTCTTGCTTTGTTTTATAACAACTTATTTTTATCATTTATAAAAAACTAAAAAACTAAATTTACTGACAAATAATTTCATATCCTTGCATAGTAAAGATTGTGAAAGTATAATCCTTCCTATCCAAGAGGTTTGAGTAAATATAACATGCTAAGATGTACTTATATAGTCCTTATTCATAATAATGAATCTAATATTGCTAAACTAGTAGATTCATTAAAAAAAATAGTAGGTAATTTTCGTAAGGAATTTATTTTTGTTGATGATGGTAGCACGGATAATTCGCTTAATTTACTTAAAGCAGAAGTAAATGATATCCCAAGAACTACAATCATTACTCAAGAAATGCAAGGACCAAGTATCAGTGTAAATAAAGCTATAAGTCTTGCTACTGGCGATTATATTCATTTTGTGGAAGGTGATGAGATTTTACAAATAGATTCTACTTCTGTTCTTATGGACTCGTGCTTAAAATTAGGAACAGAAGTCGCAATTGGACCTGTGGCAAAGAGTATGCCAACTATTGATAAATTAGCCGGTATATGCAAAATAATTCAAAATCCAATAAACGAAATATTATCAGGCAAGATCTCTGCGATACGTAATGTTGGAAGATCTGGGAGTGTAGTACATAGCAAGCTACTAGATAAAATTGGGAAGGCTGATAGTAGTATCTATACACAAAATATGTCGCTTTCGCTTAGATGCGCAAAATATAGTAAATTTGCATTATTAGAAGAGAATGTTACGACAATTATTGATCGTCAAAGTAATTCTGATAACAAGTTTAGTTCTTATAATAATTTGAAATCTATATATAATTTTTCAAAAGAAAATCCTGAAATATTTTCTAACCTTACCTCGGAATTGCTAATGGCTCTTAGCAGAGAATCTCTGGGGAGGTCTGATAAAATAAATTATGCAATGAAGTCCTTGGCAAGAAAATATATTAAATCTACTTCCTTAAGTAAGGTACTTACATTATATAAGCTAGAGCTTGACAAGCTCTTCTATTAAAGATGTAAAGCTTATTAAGGAGCAAAAAAAGGCATAAACGATAGCACATGAAAATTAGAAGTGTATATTCTAATTTTCATGTATTGAAAGGTGTATTAGTTATTGTTTGGATTTACACTTACTGTACATCTCCATCAGCAATAAATTCAGCTAGATATCCCATCATTTCTACCGGAAGTGTTTCAAAGTTAGTGTTATTAGTGGTTACACCTTTTATTTCTAACCAATGGCTATTAATAAATTCGCCTGCAGAAAGTAGGAAAGAAGATGGTGCATACTCACGGAAATCATCTATAATTGTGGTATACCAAAATTTAGTATCCTCTAACAAGCTGCTATATTTTTTGAAAGCAAGTAATTCGCCTTGGTGATGGGTAAGGTCAACTGCACCAGTTACTTGATCGTAGTTATCAATAATAAATTGTAACAATATATTAAATTCTTGCGCATTAAATTCGCCAAATGTTAATTCCTCACCATCTTGATTTTTTATGGTAAATTCGTTTGGACCAACATTTACAATGATGCTAGAGACAGCACCAGCAGTTAAAGTTACAATAGTTGGATTTGCTGGGTTATTATTGTTTATAATCAAATCCAGACCATGTGGGCTTTGGCTTTGAAGAGTTATATTTGCTCCCGCTTCAACAGTAACACCATGAGGGCCAGAGGTTGCTGGAAACCTTAAATCTATATTACCTTGGATTATTAACGGATCACAGTTATTGTGCACTTCTATAGTTGCACCTTGAGGTATATCAATACCGCCGTTTCCATTAAGTCCTAAAATTTCTAAATGATTGTTTATATTAAAAATATTATTGTTTAAATTCAAATTATTTACTCCGGCAAGAGCTGCAATTCCATGAGAAACATAAGCTGGTAACACTGGATTATTATGTGCGGTTATTGTGATTGGCATATTTTTTCCTGTAGATAAATTTTGTGCATCCAACTTGGTGCAATCAATACATATAACAAAAATTAAATAAATCGTCAACTAAAAGGTTATTTTTTTTTAAGCAATTCTTTAGGGTAGTATTATATAAGGATATATACTAATGAGTGTAAATCTAAACAATAAGCTAAATATTACTTCTAACTTTCATGTATAACTAACAATAATTTTAAAAGGCATAATGTTTGCCATTATAAATAATGTTCTTTTGCAAGATCTAAAATAACAAGCTAAATCTAAGGGAACCTTGATGGCTAGTGTACTTTCCTCTTAGATGAAGATTATAAGTAGCTAGAATCTCTGAAGTCTTGCGTGCCCCTAATAAACTTGCTCCTAAATTATAGCCTGTTTTATCAGTTTTTATTGCTATGCTAGTGCCGTCAATAAATGTATCAGACCACTGCATTTTAGTTTTTGCTTGCTTAGTTTTATTATGAACATAATGGTCAATTTCGGCGTGTATTCCTGTGGTTATAGTTAGTGAGTCGGAAATTCTATGTGCTTTCCCCATTTTTATACCTGTTATAATTGCCCAACTGCTATGCTCTTTAGAGGATACGGTTAAGTTATATATTCCCGCGCCATGTTCGCTGTAACCCCCATCGTAGTTTTTGTTGAACCTAAAACCAACGTTGGGCATAATATAAAAATCAGAATTACTTACAGGTATTTTATAATTTAAAATGCTTTCTACGCTATAGGTATTGACTTTAGATTTCCCAGTAGCGGCTTTAAAGGTATTTATACCAACTAAATGTTGTGTTTTTTGTTTTGCCTTTGTTTTTCCTACTGAAAATAATCCCTGTAATATAAAATTATTGTTAATTTTATTTACCCCATATAAAGAAGCGAAATCGCTTATAGTATCAACTTTATTCCCTTGGCCTTTTTTGTATTTAAAATTAGCTAGCATACGAGTATACGATAAACCTATTATAGTATTATCATTAAGATTGCCATCAATACCTATAGTTCCTCCTTTTGTTTGTCCATGGAACCCTACTTGCCCAGATTTCTGTCCTTGGTTTATATCTCCGTATAATCCTCTAATCCATACGCCCTTTAACAAGGCTAAAGGATTTTCTTCACCGGCAGCAATACCAGATTCAGTATCTTGAATAGTACTGCTTTCTGTAGTTATTAATGTATTGTCGTCGATAGTAGTTGCCATAGATACTACGTGTCCTTGAGATCTATGATTGGTAACGGCGCCTATTATATCTGGTATTTCGTCGTATAAATCTAATGTTTTATGTTCTGTATGACGATCATTAACTAATTTTACTGCTGCATCTTTATCTTCTTCGTAAATATCGTGTAGTGTTGCTATAAACAAATGTTTTTGTTCAGCATTAGACATTCCTGCTACGGTTTGATCATCGTGTGGAGGGCTACCGTCACCACCACCGCCACAATAAATACCATGCTCAATGCAATATTCTACCGCTGCTAAGCCGCTTCTTTTACCTGTTACGTTATTAAGCTTATGAAGAGCATCGGTATTCATAGTTACGTCAATACTACCGATGTCATCATGTGAATCTATGTTGTCAAGTGCTTTTAAAAATGAGGAGTCAGATGAATAAGCTTTCTCACGGGCCATTGCTTTAAGCATCTTGCTATCACTTATATTTCCTTGAACCCACTGATCTATACGATAAGCAAGTTGTGGTGATACAGTGCTTTCTAGTTTTCCTGTGGACGACGATGTACTAGTTTTTTCTGTTGCTATAATAGGAGGGGTATTATTTGTGTTTTCTGACGAGACAAGTCTTTCAAATTCACCTTTTTTTAAAGTAGCCAGCCTTTCGAATTCACCTCTTTTTAAAGTACGGTTTTTTTGTACCCGAACTATTTTACTTTTTTCAGGTTTTTTGGTATTTAGAATTGAAAATGTTTCTGCTGAATTTTGTGGTACTAGGTCCTGCGAGGATCCAACTATTCTGCCGTTACCGGCTTGGTGGCCTACTGTAACTAGCACTGACCTATCAGCTGTAAGGGTGGCTGGTAAACTACGTGATCCATTCAAAAGTGCTATACGTTCACTTGCAGTTATTGCGCTGCCTCTATCAATCTCTGATACGAGGGCACCAGAGCCAGCTCTCATTGTCTCGTTCGATTGCCATCCAGTTCCAAGACGAGCACTGCGACTAGCATCTACTGGAGTCCATACCTTGGCACTTTTTTTTACACTTGCTTGTGTTATATTTATATTAAATAAATTTATTATAATACATAACAGTAAAGGTTTACTATATTTAAACATGATTAATTGTCTTAATTATTGTGCGCTAAAAATTTATATTTTAATTATATATGTAGATGTATAACTTAAATATATCCAAACTTTTAAAATCTTCAATAACTTTATTAATAAACAAGCAATTAAATAATTAACCTATATTTATTTTTTGCGAACGGGTTTACTATACGAAACCTTGTGCAATCTATATAAACTTGATTATAAAATTAACTAAAAATCGAAATAGTAAATAATATTTTTAACTATTAATTGCCCTTGTATTTGTTATCATCGAGCTATGTTTATGTGTTGAAAGTTAATATTTAATAATCAAATTTGAAAAAAACTATAGAGTGTATACTTAAGAAAGGTTTAGGTCTAGGGCTTAATGAGTATGTGTGATAAGTATGCTATATATTTATTAAAAAATAAGGTTTCGAAAAAAGCAAGGCTGTTAATAAACTAATAATAAAAACATAAATATCAAGGCTATTCCTTTGTTATATTAGCAATATGATTAGTATATTAAATAAAAATTGGTAATGTAATTAGTGTAATTGAATAATACTTAATATATAAAAAAATTTGCTTAAACTTACATGATTTTTGTCATTATAAATTACAACCCATTGTGGAATAATCCTTAGCCTTTATTCAACCTGAATATCAACCATACCAAACTTTTCTGAATAAAAATTGTTATTTGCTCTTGAAGTAATTTCAAGCGAACATATATAACAACTGCAAGAGCAATTTAACTAAATATTATGAGGTTCAAGATGAATTTTAAGCCACTACATGATCGGATCGCTGTTTCTCCATTACCAAGCGAAGAAAAAACCACGGGAGGAATTATTATTCCTGATACGGCAAAGGAAAAGCCTATGCAAGGTAAAGTCGTTGCTATAGGAAGCGGTG
This sequence comes from Rickettsia typhi, assembly GCA_945865485.1. Lineage (GTDB taxonomy): Bacteria > Pseudomonadota > Alphaproteobacteria > Rickettsiales > Rickettsiaceae > Megaera_A > Megaera_A venefica. Next base: position 46,465 of record CAMBEC010000006.1, on the reverse strand, counting down.
TGAGAGATAAAGATGGAAAACTTGTACCATTAGAAGTAAAAGTTGGTGATATAGTAATGTATGGTAAATGGGGTGGTACAGAGGTAAAAATCGATGGTAAGGATCTTGTCATTATGAAAGAAAGTGACGTTATGGGAATTATTGTAAAGTAATACTAAAGTTTAAGATTAATAAGTACAATTGCGAGAGTTACTCGGAGATTAAGTCGTTACCACTATAAATAGAAACTGTGGGGCAATTCTCTGGATTAAAATCGCAGGGTATAATTAAGTAATATTTATATTTTTAGGAGAAGAAAATTATGGCTAAACAAATTAAATACGGCACAAAAGCACGTGAAGAAATGATCAAGGGTGTGAATATTTTAGCAGACACTGTTAAGATAACTCTCGGTCCAAAAGGGCGTAATGTTGCTATAGAACAATCTTTTGGCGCTCCTAGAGTGACAAAAGATGGAGTAACCGTTGCGAAGGCGGTAGAACTAAAAGATGCAATGCAGAATCTTGGTGCTCAGCTGGTTAAATCCGTTGCAAGCAAAACTGCTGATGTAGCAGGTGATGGTACCACAACTGCTACTATTCTCACTCAAGCAATTGTCCAAGGTGGTAACAAAGCTGTTGCTGCTGGCTTTAATCCTATGGATTTAAAAAGAGGTATTGATTTTGCAGTAACTCACCTACTTGAAGAAATAAAGAAAGCAAGCAAGCCTATTAGTTCTAAAGCAGAAATAGCACAAGTCGGTACTATATCTGCAAATGGTGATAAAGAGATCGGTGAGCAAATTGCTTTAGCGATGGAAAAAGTTGGCAAAGAGGGCGTGATCACAGTTGAGGAAGCTAAAAATTTCGGTTTTGAAGTTGATGTGGTGGAAGGAATGATGTTCGATAGGGGGTATATTTCTCCATATTTTGTTACTAATTCTGAGAAGATGATAGCTGAGCTTGATAGTCCATATATTTTGATTTTCGAAAAAAAGCTTTCGAGTTTACAACCAATGCTTCCAGTGCTTGAAGCGGTAGTTCAGTCTTCAAGACCACTTTTAATAATCGCTGAAGACGTAGAGGGAGAAGCCCTTGCAACTTTAGTTGTTAATAAATTAAGAGGCGGTTTGAAGGTAGCAGCAGTTAAAGCTCCAGGATTTGGCGACAGAAGAAAAGCTATGCTAGAAGACTTAGCTATACTAACCGGTAGTCAGTTAATTAGTGAAGACTTAGGCATGAAGCTTGATAATGTAAGTCTTTCAATGCTAGGTAGTGCTAAAAAAGTTAAGATCTCAAAAGAAGATACTGTAATTGTTGATGGTGCTGGTGCGAAAGTTGATATAGAAGCGAGATGTTCACAAATTCGTCAACAAGTCAGTGAGACAACTTCTGATTATGATAAAGAAAAGCTACAAGAAAGGCTAGCTAAACTAGTTGGTGGTGTTGCTGTTCTAAAAGTCGGCGGTGCAACAGAAGTTGAAGTGAAAGAAAGAAAAGATCGTGTAGAAGATGCGCTTCATGCAACAAGAGCAGCTGTAGAAGAAGGAGTAGTTGCTGGCGGTGGTGCAACTTTGTTTTACGCAGCTAGAGTACTAGAAAATCTAAAAGCTTTGAATGAAGACCAGCAAGCTGGGGTAAATATTGTTAAGAAAGCAATGCAATCACCTATCCGTCAGATAGCAGAAAATGCTGGAGTTGATGGAGCTATTGTGGTTGGTAAGCTTGAAGAGTCTAAGTCAAATACTATGGGCTTTGATGCTCAGAGTATGGAGTATGTAGACATGTTTAAAGCTGGTATTATCGATCCAACGAAAGTGGTAAGAACTGCTTTAATTGATGCTGCATCAGTTGCGTCGTTGATTATTACAACAGAAGCGATAATTATCGCAGATCCAACTGTAAAAGAAGATTCACAATCTGGTGGCGGTATGCCTAGTGGTATGGGTATGGGTGGCATGGGTGGTATGGGATTCTAATCAGTTTACCATTACTACGTTTTAATAGAAATCCGCGCTTATTAAATATAGGCGCGGATTCCGTATTTAAGATGCTATCTAACTCAATGGATAATATTATTCATGTTCTCAAGTGTAAATAACTCCTATCTTTTTTCTAAAAATATATATGAAAATCCAAAAAAAAATTGTTCTGCCGATACTTGTAGCAAGTTCTATAATCTTTAACATGGCTCCAGCGTTTGCTGCAAAGTCAAGAAAGAGCCCACTTAGAAGTTTTGGCGACTATATGCAAATAATAAATCCAGTTTTTGCAGGCAGCCTTGCTTCACAAGAAAAAGGATTTGGCCATTTTGCTTTGATCTATGGTCAAACATGGGTGACTATGCATAGTGCCAAACTAATAGCTAATAAGGGTAAGTGGCAACCTAGCAAGAGGCCTAGCATTGATGGTAAAAAGGATCGTTTTGATGGTATGCCTTCAGGTCACACCGCTTCGGCCTGGGCAGCGGCAGCTTATGTGAGAACTTTTTCCGAGGACTATAAATATCTCTCTATTCCTTTATATATAACAGCTGCAGTTACGGGTTACAGCAGGGTAAAGGCCAAAGAGCACACAACCAGTCAAGTAGTAGTAGGAGCTGCTCTTGCTGAGCTTGTGACATACATTAATAGTAAATTGGACTGGAGCAATGAGTACCGATCTACCAATTTCTATTTTGGCGGTAATGAGCTAACAGCAAGCTTTCAGTTTAGATTGTAATATAATCTGGGAACTTAATAGAGTTAGGCTACTCGCATGTCATCCTTAATCAAGTTCAGGATGACTTTTTCTCGTGCGTAGGGCACATAGACTTTTCATGGCAAGCTTTTACACAAACACTATTGTGGATTATCTTACCCATAGTTTAGGTTGTAATATATTCACTTATGATAAGGATGATTGTCCAAAATAGTTTGGGCTCGGTATATTTGTTCTAGCAGTATCACTTTGACAAGCTGGTGTGGGAAGGTCATTTCAGAAAGGCATAGTTTTATGTTTGCTGTTTTAAGGATGATTTCATCAAGGCCAAATGCACCACCAATAATAAAATCTATTGATTTACCAAGCATCATTTGTTTAGCAAAAACAGTGCTAAAACCCTCGCTGCTGATTTGTTTGCCAACCAGATCAAGGACCACTATATATGATCCGTTGGTAATTTTAGCTCCAATCTGCTTGGCCTCATCTTCTTTTATTTCTGCGGGTGAGGATTTTTTTGAATGCTGAAGCTCAGTAGTTCGTATCTGCCAACCGATCATTTTTTTATATTTATCAGCTATTTTGCTAAGCTCACCAGAAAGTTTTCCAACCGAGATAATTTGAATTTTCATTAAAGGTCAAGCAATAAACGCTCCGGATCTTCGATAGCTTGCTTTACTTTGACCAAGAAAGTAACTGCATCTTTACCATCAATTACCCTATGATCATAGGAAAGAGCAATGTACATCATTGGACGTATTTCTACCTTACCATTTATAGCCACTGGTCTTTCTTGTGTATTGTGTAGGCCAATAATTCCAGTTTGAGGTGGATTAATAATTGGTGTTGACAATAGCGAGCCATACACGCCGCCATTGGTAATTGAAAATGTTCCACCCGTAAGGTCGGACATTGAAAGTTTACCATCTCTTGCTTTTACTGCTAAAGATACAATTCCCTTTTCTATTTCTGAGAAATTCATTCTGTCAGCATTTCGAATAACTGGTACTACAAGTCCTTGCTCTGTTCCAACTGCTACGCCTATGTCATAGTAATGCTTATAAATAATGTCGTCACCTTCCATTTCGGCATTAACGGATGGAACTTCTTTTAATGCATTGATCACGGCTTTAACAAAGAACGACATAAAGCCAAGCTTCACCCCGTGTTTTTCTTGGAAAGAATCTTTATATCGTGTACGAAGAGCAATCACTTTGCTCATATCTATTTCGTTGAAAGTGCTCAAGATAGCTGCGGTATTTTGTGAATCTTTCAAACGCTGAGCAATAGTCTTGCGCAAGCGAGACATACGGACACGTTCTACCGGTTTCTCATTACTATTGATTTGCGGTAGCCCAGTAGAATTTAAGGGAGCAACAGTATTATTTAAAACATTAAGTACGTCTCCCTTATTAATTCTGCCATCTTTACCTGTGCCAGTAATATTAGTTGGATTGAGATTGTTTTCAGTTACAAGCTTTTGTACGGAAGGTGGCATTGTACTAGTTACATCAACTTGTTTGTTTGATACGGGAACAGCTTGGATTACAGGCATAGAGGAAGCAGTAGTAACTGGAGCTGGTTGCATAGGTGTTGATTTACTTTCAGCTGCAATAGAGCCAGCTTTAATTGTTCCAACTACTTGTCCCACTGTGACTACTTCATCTTCTTTTTTATCAATAGATTCAAGTATACCTTCAGCTGAGGCGCTAACTTCTAATGTAACCTTTTCAGTTTCTAGTTCAAGCAAAAGCTCGTCTACTTTTACAGCATCACCCGGTTTTTTATACCATTTAGCTATTGTTGCTTCTGAAACCGACTCACCCAATGCTGGTACTACAATCTGAACGCTCATAACTTCACTCTCCAAAACTCAAATTTATTTAGCCTATTGTAAAAAGTTATTTTGCTTTGCAAAAAATACTTTTTTTACGAATAAAATATAAGATTTTTGTCTTCAGGGCGGTCTTTGACAAAAATCAAATATATATTAAGAACTTATTTTAATATATATAATTAGTAGTAAAATCTCCATAGTTTTTATAGTGAATTAATTCTTAGTGCCTCATTAACAAGGGTCTCTTGCTGCTTGTTGTGAGCATAAAGATACCCAACAGCAGGGGAGGCCGCTTCTGGCCGACCAACAAAATCAATAGGTTTTTTTATACCAGCTTCATGCAATACAGAATCCATATGAGGTCTTATAAAATTCCATGATCCCATATTTTTTGGTTCTTCTTGACACCAAACAAAACTATTTGCTTTTGCATATTTAGAAACAATGGTTGCAACTAGATCTTTCTCAAATGGATAAAGTTGTTCAAGGCGAATGATTGCTATATCTTTGATCTTTTTTTCTCTTCTTTCTTCAAGCAAGTCATAATAGACTTTTCCTGCGCAGAAGATAACTTTTTTAACATCACTAGCTTTAACATCAGTATCAATCTCATCAATTACCGGAACAAAAGATGTATTAGCATCTAGCTCAGATAGGCTTGATACAGCAAGTTTATGGCGAAGTAACGACTTTGGGGACATCACTATTAAAGGCTTCCTGAAAGTCCTTAGTACCTGTCTGCGGAGTAGATGAAAAATTGAGGCCGGGGTGGTAGGATAGACAATTTGCATGTTATCTTCAGCACATAACTGTAAGAACCGCTCTATCCTCGCTGAACTATGTTCAGGTCCTTGTCCTTCCATAGCATTTGGGAGCAAACAAACCAAACCACTCATTCTAAGCCACTTAGTTTCAGCTGAAGAAATAAATTGATCAAACATTATTTGAGCACCATTACAAAAATCACCAAATTGAGCTTCCCAAATTACTAAGTGATTTGGATTAACCAATGAATATCCATATTCAAATCCGAGCACCCCATATTCAGATAGGTTACTGTCTGCTACTTCAAAAAATGCTTGATCTTTTGATATGTTATTTAGTGGTTCGTATATTGATTTATCTACTTGTGAATGTAACACAGAATGTCTGTGTGAAAATGTTCCTCGCCCAGCATCCTGGCCAGTTATCCTAATTGGGATGTTTTTTTGTAATAAAGTAGCAAAAGCAAGCTGCTCAGCAGTTGCCCAGTCAATAGGTTGGTTATTATTAACTGTCTCAAGTCTCGAAGCAAAGAGTTTTTCAAGCTTATTATTTATTGGAAAAGACTTGGGTGTTGTGCATAAAATTTTGACTAATTTCTTTAACTCAAGAGTAGCCACACCAGTGATCAGAGAATTTTTATTATTTCGTTCAAAACCAGTCCATTTACCTTCAAGCCATTGAGCTCTGGGTTTGTAATTCTTAATCTGACTAAATTCTTCATCCAAAAATTCTTTAAATTCTTGTTTTAATTTTTGGTAATAACCCGTGTCAATTACTGACTGAATAACAAGTTGATCGGCGTATAGTGAAGCAGGGGTTTTTTTGTTTTTAATAACGTTATACATTACCGCCTGAGTGTACATCGGTTCATCACCTTCGTTGTGACCATATTTACGGTAGCACACAATATCAACTACTATATCCTTACTGAATTTGTTGCGGTAATTACAAGCTATCTTAGTGGCAAGTACTACAGATTCAATATCATCACCATTGACGTGAATAATTGGTGCTCCGACCATTTTAGCAACCTCAGTGCAATATCGTCCCGGTCTTGCATCCTCAGCATTTGCTGTAAAACCAACTTGATTATTTATGACTAAGTGAAAAATTCCGCCCACGTCATAAGGTTTTAGCCCTGACATAACTAAGCTTTCAGCGACAACGCCTTGCCCGCAGAATGCAGTGTCTCCATGGACTAAAATGCCAACCACTTTCTTGCGATCTCTTCCCTTGCAATCTTGTTTAGCTCTAACTTTACCTGCTACCACTGGATTTACAGCTTCAAGGTGAGAAGGGTTTGGGGTTAGAGATAAATGAATTGTTTGACCGGTTTTGATCACCCTATCAGATGAGTAGCCCATATGATACTTGACGTCACCAGCTATATCTAGATCGTCTGGAAAAGCACTACTGCCTGAAAATTCAGAAAGTACAGCACGATATGGTTTTTGCATAACTTTGGTAAGTGTAGATAGTCTACCTCTATGTGCAAGACCAAGTACTGCTTCTTCAGCTCCAGAAATTGCCGACTCCTCTATCACAGTGTCTAGGCATATTATAGAAGCATCACCACCTTCAATTGAGAAGCGCTTTGCTCCTGGGAATTTGGTATGGAGATATTGTTCGAAACCTTCAACTTCAACAAGATCTTTCAAAAATTTCTTTTTTTCATCTGCGCTAAACATACGATGAGTATTTGCTCTTTCGAGTTGGTCGTATAACCATTTTCTCTCTTCGCTATTTTCCACGTGAGAAAATTCTGCGGCTAAATTGCTAGAGTAAGTTCTCTCAAGGATTTCTTTCAGTTCAGCAACAGAACAGTTCTTGATATCACTAAGTTCATTTGTGACATCAACATTCTGAGATAGGTTATTTTCTGAGAACCCAAAATCTTCAATATTTAGCTTAAGTTCGGCATGAGTTTTTTTTATCTCAAGACCAAGTGGGTCAAGGTTGGCAAGATAGTGTCCATGTTCTCTGTAAGCGGTGATCATAAACTTAGCTCTAAGTTTATTTTCTACCTCTGATAAGGTTTTAGAATCAGCACGAGCTGCTTCTTGTTTCGGCAAATCTTTGATTATAACCTTTGACGTGCTTTTGAATGAAGCTATGTCAGATTGCTGGCTAAAAAATTCAACCCAACTCTGGTCAACAGAAGAAGGGTCATTTAGATATTGTTGGTACAATTCCTCAATAAATACAGAATTAGCACCGAATAAAAAACTTGTCCGCTCAAAGTCTTTACTCACTATATTCCTCTCGCCAAACTAATAAGTATTATGTGAGTATTTTACCGTTGAACAGTAACCAATTGCAAGGATTTTTCTTACCAATCACATATTTAAATTACATGAGTTTGATATAAAACAATATAAAAGGCGTTATAGTCTAACCTAAGATTTGATTTTAGAAATTAAAACAACCTAGGACTAAAATATTTTTCTTGTCTTTAATTAGGAGCTTGATTAAATTGAGATGATATCAATTTAATATTGGAATTTTTTATGTCTAAACAACAAACTAAGCAACCTAAACAACAAACTAAGCAACAAACTAAGCAAAAACCCCTTTATGATCATCAACACAGTGCATTATTCGATGAAATGACAGCAGATGAGGCGCTTATTGCTCAAAGCGAAGCGACTACACAAGCATGGATAAAGTATAATGCCAAAATAGCTGAAGGAGCTGTGGATGAGATAAATGAGCTAGACAAAGCTTCTAAAAGTGAAACATTAGCAAGTGAAGAAGGTTTAGCGACAACGATTGAACAATTAAGAGCTTCTTTAGAAGAAAGAGATCAATTATTACGCGAGAAAGATAAACAAATAAGTGATTTGACTAGAGATTACAGGCATGTCACGGAAGTTAATATTCAATTAGAAAAACGTTTACAACGTTTGGACGAAGAGAATGAAGGTTTAAAACAAGATAAATCAGATTTAAGAGACACTATATTAATTTTAAAACAACCTCAAGTTGAAAAAATACTTGTTATAAAGCAACCAGAGTATGATATACTAAAAAGTCAACTTGATAGTATTCAAAAACACGAAAACGGTCAGGATAGCCTATTATTAGGGGTGGATAATAGTGAGGTTGGTGAGGTTGTTTATAATCCTGAAACAATTGGATAATAGAACAAGAAGTTTTATAATTGGACTAAAAAGGCGTGAAAATCTTTTGGGTTGAATTTGTTAACAGCGCCATAATTATGAGTAATGCAATAAATTTTATACAGAATAGTCTATTGAATTGTAATATAGAATGTTAGCTTAAAAAACTTTGGTTACTATTAATGCTTCTTAATCAGCTAAATTTCCTTCTGCTTTCAAGCGCTGCAGATAGGGTGCTTTCGTCAAGATAATCTAAGTTCTCCACCAAGGGGTATACCATTTGCTAGGCGAGAGATGTGGATTGAGCTATTCCTGCTCTGTGATAGAGTAAGCAGTATTTTGACCTTCTAATGTAGAGTGGGTGGCGATAATAAGTTCCGACTAGAAGTTCTGGTTACCTTAAGTCATTTGGGTTACGATTGCTGGGTGCTGAAATAGTTGCTCCAAAACGTGATACCACCACAAAATTTCACTAAGTTCGATTGCCCAAAGCTCTTCTACAGTTGCTACAACTGCTATTAGGGAATCATTTCTAGATACATTTGAAAATATAGGACTATTAAGTAGATTGGGATAATTGGTTAAAGAAACAAGGGTTAACAAAGTCTTTCTAAGACGAACGAAGACACATTAGTTAATAAAAATTAATATATAATTGACTTTCTAATTCGTATAGATTAATGTTATTAAATAATTATTTTAAATTACGGGCTTAATAAAATGTCAAAAAATCAAGAAGTATTAAACAATAAGCTAATCCAAGCAATTTGGAATAAAAACTCCGAAGAAGCAGAGGCTGCTATAGCTGAGGGAGCAGAAATCAATCCTAAAGATTCGTCTGTCACTCCGCTTACACAAGCTATTAATTCACAAAATTTTGATTTTGCTAAAAAACTTATATTAACTTATAAAGCGGAAGTAAATCTACAAGATACCTATAATAATCCATTATCGGCAGCTGTGAATAGGGGTAATACTGATATGGTTAGCTTTCTATTTGCAAATAGTGAAATTAATCAAAAAACTATAGTTAATATTCTGCTGAATTTCTACACTATCTCATCAGAAGTTTTTGATGTTTTAATAAGTAAAGTAACTGATATTAATTCCCCTTTAGCTGCAATATCTAATTCAGTTGCAGAAGTTACTTTATTAGAAGCGGCGATTGTTAACCATAATACAGAGCTTATAGGGCGGTTAGTAAAATTTGGTGTAGAAGTAACAGATTATCACTACAACTTGGCTGATAAAGAACTTTATTCAGATGCTGCATCTACCTTATTAAAAGCAGAATTTAGTAAGATTGAAAATAGAGAAAAACTTCTTCCTAAAGCCATAAAATACAATTCTGAGATAGCAGATCAATTATTATCGGAAGGAGTGAAAATTGATGCAACGGACCTTATATCTAACTTAGCTGAAGCAGTGAAATTTAATAATACAAAGATTATTAATGTATTATTAAAGCATAGTGTAGAGGTAAATTGGACTGCAGCAGTTGATAAGGAAGGAAATAGCTTGTTGATGCTAATAGCAAAAAAAAATCCTTCTTTAATCAAGGAATACGTAATTCTTCAAGATAAAAGTGGCTTACCTATTTTTAAAATTAACCATGAAAATAACCAAGGTGAGAAATTGATAGATATTGTAAGGGAAAAAATATCTCTTGTTGGGCCAGAAAATGGTATGGAAATTATTAATTTACTTAGAGAATGTGGCTCTGATGAACCAAAAAATCCTGTAATATTACAGTCAATCAAAATTGATGGTAACAACGTTCATGCTCCATTAAACGAGTGGGCAGTTAAAGAAAGGCAAAAAGAATTACATTCTAAATATTCTTCCAAAAAAATTGATATTGACAGTATCCTGGTAGAAATTACGGATAACCTTATGAGGTTAGTAGGATTTGCCAAAGAACAAGCAAAAATACCGGGAATAGTTGATCAAATATATAAAGATGCTGGGCAGTTTCAAGGAGCCTTTATCGATCCAATTAGTGAATTAGCAATGGAAATAGTTGCTAACCCAGAGTTTCCAAAGAAAGTTGTTGGTCTGATTTCTAACTTAAACGATTCTTCAGTACATTGTGTACACAACAATTCTTGGTATATTCCCCAGGAACTAGCTTATGTTTTTCTTGAGTGTAAAGAAAATGGCCATAACATGGATCATTTTATTGCTAATTTAGCTAGGAGTATAGGTGCCCCTTGGGGAATGTTGGTTCATACATATAGAGTCCTTGACAGCAACAATATTTATACAGCACCTGAAGCCATTACTAACTTTGACGATTTTGTGATACAGAGAAAGGCTAAAGATCTTGCTGATTTAGTGGTAAAGTCTTTGCAAAACTCTGGAATATCTAATGAAATGTTACAAGAAGCTGTTAAGGGATTCAAGTACGATTTATTAAATAAAAAATCAGCAAAGGAATATAGCAATTCAACAGAATTAGTAAAAGGGCTGTTTTATAAAACTTTCACTAATTTAATGACAGAAAATGGCAAGGACGTGTCTAAGATTTATACCTTAGACGCTCAAAATTTTCATAATACTCTTCTAGAGATGTTAGATGCATTCGAGTATGAAAATGAAAAGGATTATAATCTATTCTATAAATTACTAGCAAAAGACTCTCACGAAGAAGTATCTAATTCCAGTAATTCTTCAAATAAACCGGAAGGGCAACCTGAATCTTTTAATCTAGAAGATAAAATTTTGGAGTTAATTTTTCAGCAACAAGAACTTGTTGAAGGTATAACAGGTTTAATGAGGGAAAACATAGAAAAGTCAGCAGACCTAAAGTGTTTAGAGAATGGTTATGGCTCAAAATACGATAATTATGGTGCTTCTATTCCTGGTAAAGAGGGCCTGATCAATATTGTTGTCTATAATAACAATAAATATGAATATAAGCTACATTCTGACCTGTATTGCAAGAATTTCATAATTAATTTATGCAAAATTGTACAGAATAATTTTGGTAATATGGTTCCAAGTATGCTACGTGGTGAAGATTACGATGCTTATAGTGGTGTTAAATATGCTGTTTTACAAGTCGTAGATTATGCAAAAGAAAAAAAGATAATAGAATTTGATGCCGATATAAACTCTCTAAAAGCAGATTATATGGTTTGTAACTTCTTCTCCAAATTAGTAGAAAATAATCGCCTTGATAATTTTAGTGGTTTTGCAATGAGAGATTTAGTGGAATATGCAAATAAACAAATTAACCCGCATTTATATCCTGGATTTGGAGGCAATGACCACTATAATCACGAGATGAATTTGGTAGGTGAAGACGATTATGACTATGGTGCAAATGGTGATTTATAGAAATAAACTAGTCAATATCAATAAAAGATAGAGACTAGATTTATTAACATCTTCAAGTGCTGTAATATTCCTAAAGGCCTTGATACTGCCTTAAGCGTCAAGAACTAAAATTGAATTAAAAAACTTTCTAATTTTTTTATCCGTTCTGCCCGGTTACCAGAAATTTCGATTATTTTCGGATGTTCGTAGGTCGGAAAAATATCAAATATATCATCTCGATATATTTTTTTAAAAATTTTATCTGCTGCTTTACGATAAGTCGGATTTTCTTCAATATATTCTATAGAATTTTCTTTAGATATCGGCAAAAAAGCGATTAAATCTAAATGATTTAACGCTAATTTGATTTCAGAGAATCTTTCTGAAACTTCGCTATCATTTATATCAATAGAATCCTGATCTAATGAGCACATTGCGTAAGCTACAAAATCAACTGGACATCTATCAAATATGATATTTTCTTCATTTGCACAGTCATTTAGTTGATTAATACTATAATCTAATTGCTCTATAAAACTATCAAGATCTGGTTCCAATGATAACTCAATTATTTTTTCATCTTGTAATTTATAATATGGTTCAATTTCACATCTATAAGAAGGATATTTTTTAATAAAATCTTCAATAAGCGTACTTTTACCCATAAAATGTGTACCAGAAACAGCAATGCGCATACTTTTTTCCTCCTTTAAAATTTCATCCGCGTAATTTAATTTTTTTTGGCCTATTATTTATTGTTGCGTGTAAATAAGATGATATTTAAAAAGAAGCAAATAACATGATATTTTCTGTTTACGACAGATGTGATAGAACCAACTGTTTCAGGTATAATCAATTAAATTTTCTTCTGCTTTCAAGCGCAGCAGATAAGGTGCCTTCGTCAAGATAATCAAGTTCTCCACCAATGGGTATACCGCTTGCTAAGCGTGAGATGTGGATTGAACTATTCCTGAAATACTCTGTGATAAAGTAAGCAGTAGTTTGACCTTCTAATGTAGAGTTGGTGGCGATGATAAGTTCCGATGTTTTGTTTTTATTACATCGTTCTAGAAGTTCTGGTAACCTTAAGTCATTTGGGTTACGATTGTTGGATGCAGAAATAGTTGCTCCAAGAACGTGGTACCTACCACGAAATATCTCACTGCGTTCGATTGCCCAAAGCTCTGCTACAGTTTCTACAACTGCTATTATGGAATCGTTTCTAGATTCATTTGAACAAATACCGCAAATTTCAGTATAGTCAATATTGCCACAAAGTTGGCAATTAGTAAGTTGAGCAGATGCATCTTCTAAGCCCTGAATCAGTGCTCGCATGCGTAAATCCTTATCTTGTAATAAATGCAATACTATTCTTCGCGCAGAGCGATTACCAAGGCCAGGAAGCTTAGAAAATAAATAAATAAGTTGATCGAGTCCCGATGTTTTACGCATACTTAAATTCATGCTGAAATAAGTTATTTGATTAGATCCTGAAATAAGTTCAGGATAACTAAGAAATTCTCTTTAAAAAATTCCTAAAACCCAAAGCCTGGTGGTAATTTTCCAAGGTCGCCAAATGCATTAGACATATTGCTTTTTGAATCTTCATCAGCTTTGGCTTTTGCATCGTTATGAGCTGCTACAATAAGATCTTCAAGCATTTCTTTCTCGTCTGCTTTTAACAAAGAAGGATCCAAAGATGCTTTAAGCATCTCGCCGCTACCACTCATAGATACTGTAACTAGTCCACCGCCGGATTTGCCAATATATTGTTTTGAAGCAATCTCTTCTTGCATTTCTTTCATTTTTTTCTGCATAACCTGAGCTTGCTTCATAAGCTGATTAATATTCATTGCTTCCTCTTGAGTTTTAATTTTCAGTTTTCAATATTATATCTGATATATTTGCATCAGGAAATTGATTTTTTATTACTTGATAATCTTCAGATAGTCTAACTTTTTCAAGCATTATATCCTTTAAAGTAGTAATATTTTGACGAATTTCACAACTAACTTTCCATTGGTTTCCAGACCATTCATTTAGCAATTGTTCGATTTTTTTAGCTTGTATGTTTGTATCCTTGTTACTACAGGCAATCTCTATCTGTAAATCTTGAAATTTTGGAATCCCTACTTCATTTAATAATAAGTAATATGTTTCCATCTCTTTTTGTTGATAACAGAATTTTAGAAAATCAAATACACTGTTCTTGCTTTCTTGAGCGGCTGGGGAAATAATTTTGTCAGGATCTATAATATCCTCAATGAGTGGCAAATTACAGGCGTAAATGGCTTTAATGATAATCATTTGTGCGGTGACAAGCTCATTGTGCGATTGCTTAATTTCCTGCAAACCATTGCTAAATATTTGCCACAAAGTGGTTAATCTGGAAAGTGGTGTGCCAATTAAAATACTAGATAATTCGTTAGAGTAATCTTGATATAAAGGGTTATGATAATTTGGAATAACTTTTGATTTACAAAGTTCTGCTATAAAATCGGCCATAACCTGAACAAAATATTCTAAACTATTAGCCTCTGCGTAAATCTCGCTTAATAAGTCTATTGCTCTACCAGGAGCATTAGCAATAATCAATTGTGTAAATTCAATGATGATATTTGCACGTAATAGACCAAGCATTTTGCCGACAAGTTCAGCAGTAATTAAATCTGAATCGCTTTGCTGGTTTAGATACGAGGCTGCTTGATCTATCATAGCAACAGCATCGCGAGCAGAACCTTCAGATTTACTTGCAATAATTTTTAAAGCTTCTTCTTCAAATTTAATATTTTCTTTTTGAGCAATTTTCCTGAGCAAGGTTTGAATTTCCTCGTAAGAAAGTCTCCTAAGATCATATCTCTGACATCTTGAGATTACGGTAAGTGGAATTTTTTGCACTTCAGTTGTTGCAAAAATAAAAATTACATGCGGTGGTGGTTCTTCTATAACTTTAAGGAGCGCATTAAACGCGCTTTTTGAAAGCATGTGAATCTCATCAATAATAAAGAATTTATAAGCGCCTAAAAGCGGCTTATATTCACTACTTTCAATTATTTCTCTGATATCATCAACACCAGTTCTACTAGCCGCATCTATCTCAATAATATCTGGATGATTTTGTTTGGTACAACTAATACAATTTTTGCATTTTTCACAAGGTGCAATTTGTTCTCCATGGCTGCTCAGATCGGTACAATTTACAGTTTTTGCAATTATGCGCGCTGAGGAAGTTTTGCCAACTCCTCTAATACCAGTGAGTAAATAAGCTGATGCTAAACGATTATTTGCAATACAGTAAGACAGAGTTTTTACTAAAACTTCTTGCCCCATCAACTCAGAAAAATTGGTCGATCTATACTTGCGAGCAAAGGGTATGTATTTTAAACTTTCTTCTGACATGAACTTGCTAAACTACTAGATTTTAGATCAATTTACTATGCGAACAGCAAAAAACTTGAGTAGGACACTTGAAATTAGCGTTTCCTAACTCAGACTAAGAAGCTATATAGCTAGTACCGACCCGTTTACAAAATGCTCTGGCTGCTTCCTTTCGGATCTGACCAACTAAACAAAGCATACGCCCAATACTAGCCATGGATAAAGATAGTTGTTTTAGTACGCTCAATCAAGCCATATTTTACATCATTATCCATTATTATATAATGATTATATAATGGCCAGATTATATTTTTGAAGATTTAGGAGCTCTTGTAAGTGTTATAATTTCTTAAACTTTGTTTCGAGCTCTGCCTTAGTGAATCTATCAGGTGTACCAAAAACCTCTGGATCTTTCATTATAAATAAGCTGCTGGATATATTGCCAATTTGCATAGTATTCCCAAATGTGAGAGTTATATTATTATTCTCTTCGAATATTTGCATTTTTTGGATATTTTTATTTTTTTTATCAAACCAAATTTCACTAATTTTGTTTAAATCGTGATTTTTTAAGCGTAGAACGTAGCTATTATTATTTTGTTTTGCAGATAAAATTTCAAATTGGTTATCAAAACTGACTTTATCAACTAGCAAAAAATTAAAGATATTTTCATTTGCTTTGATTCTACTAAGGTGTCCCATTTCGTAATCATAAACAGAGACATAGTTTTTATTACCAACAATAACAATCGGAAATGGTTCGTAGTAATTACACCTAAATTTATAAGGCTTATCAATAATAAGCATGCCTTCAGCTAGTCTGCCTGTACTATCTTCCTGAATAAATTCAACTGCAATTGATTTAATGCTACTTATATAAGATTTAATTTCTTCCGAAATATCAGCAGCGCTTGCGAAGTGAGTTGATGTTAGTAATAACATTAATATCATATATTTCATGATGGAAAATGGTATTAAATGTGTCTTACTTGTGTTAATGCGCATAAAAATCTGCTTTTTAAGGTGAAATTGATGTTCACATGATAAGGAATGGGTAGTATAACTTCAAGAATAAATTTAGTTGAAATTATTATACAATGAAGATTGCGGCAATTAAAGAACGGGAAAAAGGCGAAGCTAGAACAGCCATCACTCCTGACATAGTAAAACTATATGTCAAAAAAGGTTATAGGGTGTTCGTCGAGAGGGGCATAGGAATTGGAGCCAATTTTTTAGACGTTGATTATGAAAATGCTGGTGCAGCAGTTTCTTCGGTTATGCTTGAGATATTATCTGATGCAGATATTATTTTAAAAGTACAGCCTACGCCGCTTATAGACCAGTTCAACGAAATAGATATGGCAAAAGAAGGGGCGACGATAATAGGACTCATGTCGCCATATTCAAATATAGAATACTTAGAAAAAGCTGCGTCAAGAAAGCTTTCAACTGTTGCTATGGAGCTGGTGCCAAGGGTTACAAAAGCTCAAGGAATGGACGCTCTTTCGTCCCAGAGTAATCTTGCTGGTTATCGGGCAGTGATTGAAGCTAGCTATTATTTTGATAGAGCATTCCCAATGATGATGACCGCTGCTGGAACAATTAACCCAGCAAAAACACTCGTTCTTGGTATCGGTGTTGCTGGACTGCAAGCAATTGCTACAGCAAAAAGGCTAGGGTCTGTTGTTTCAGCTTATGATGTTAGGCTGGCAACAAAAGAGCAGGCTGAAAGTTTGGGTGCTAAATTTGTATATCCTTCTGAACTAATGACTGATTCTGAAGATAAAACTGGTTATGCAAAAGAAGTATCTCGTGACTTTGCAGCGATCCAAGAAAGGTTCCTTAATCAAATAATAGATAAGTTTGATATTGTCATTACTACTGCTCAAATTCCGGGCAAGAAAGCGCCGTTACTCATTACCAAAGATATGGTTGCAAAAATGAGACCTGGTTCAGTTATAGTTGACATGGCTGCTTCTTCTGGGGGCAATGTCGAAGATTCTGTAGAAGACAAAGTGTTAGTGAAAAAGGGAGTAAAAATTGTTGCATGGAGCAATCTGGCAACAAAAATTGCTGGGGATAGTTCGAGGCTATATGCAAAAAATCTATATAATTTTCTTGATTATGCTGTGCAAGATAGGAAAATAAATTTTAAGGACGAACTAGTTGAGGAAATGACCATTAGTATTGATGGGAGTATGATAAACAAAAAATTTAAAGTATAATAACAATTCCAATTTTAATGATACACGTGAATTTTTTAGGTCTCATTTGTGCTCACGTACCAGGTGTACACTGCGCAATCTCGTCTTTAAATTCAAGTGTCTGATTTAACATTGAAATTGTCATGAGAAAATATATATGAAAGAAAAATTGCCATTAGCTATAAATGAGGCTAAAGAAATTTCAGTAAAAGCAACTGAGTTATCTCTTAAGCTTCAGGAAATGAGCGAGGATATTATTGTTCAAGGAGGTCATAATATTGATCCATTGGTCTATGCTGTGACAATTTTTACGCTTGCTTGTTTTGTTGGTTATTATGTTGTTTGGAAAGTTACACCGTCACTGCATACCCCGCTTATGTCTGTAACAAATGCAATTTCTGGTATCGTAATTGTTGGTGCTCTTATCTCAGCAAGTTCAGTAAATTTTGGTGTAGCTTCAGCATTTGGTTTTTTTGCAACTTTTTTGGCTGCAATCAATATTTTCGGTGGATTTATAGTAACTCAAAGAATGCTTGAAATGTTCAAGAAAAAATAAATTTATATGACAATACAACTAATCGAATTTTCTTACCTGGTTTCGGCCGTATGTTTTATTTTTGCCCTTAAAGGTTTATCTTCACCCAAATCTGCTAGAATAGGTAGTGTAATTGGCATGATAGGTATGGCTATAGCACTTATAGCTACGTTTAATATACCTTCGTTTGCTCAAAAAACAGCTCTTATTATTACCATAGTTTTAGGTGGCGGTATTGGTGGTGTGATAGCTAAAAAAATACCAATGACTGCTATGCCACAGCTTGTTGCTGGCTTTCATTCATTGGTAGGTTTAGCTGCAGTATTAGTGGCTTTTGGAGCTTTAATTTCACCACAAAATTTTGGCATAGGTGAAAAAGGTGCGATACCAGTTGGAGCATTAATAGAAATGTCTTTGGGCGCGGCGATTGGTGCTCTTACATTTAGCGGTTCATTAATTGCTTTTGGTAAGCTGCAAGGATTGATTGGTGCTAGGCCAATGAAATTCTTTGGTCAGCAATATGTATGCCTTCTACTTAGTGTAATGCTAGTGGTATTAATATACTATTTTGCTAAGTATCAAAGTTTATCTATTTTTACGTTACTAGTACTTGCTTCTTTAATTGTTGGCGTGTTGCTTATTGTACCAATTGGTGGCGCAGATATGCCTGTTGTAGTGTCAATGCTTAACTCATATTCTGGATGGGCGGCTGCAGGTATTGGCTTTACGCTTGGTAATAGTTTACTCATTATTACGGGAGCTCTTGTCGGCGCAAGTGGTGCTATTTTAAGTCACATTATGTGTCGCGCTATGAATAGGTCCTTATTTAATGTGATTTTCGGAGCTTTCATGAAACAAAAAGACTCTGGATTAGTGCAAAACGAGGACGATAGAATTGCAAAAATTAGCAGCGCTGAAGATGCAGCTTTTATGCTTGAGAGGGCTGAATCGGTAATAATTGTGCCAGGTTATGGCATGGCTGTTGCTCAGTCTCAGCATGCAATAAAGGAATTAACAGAGATACTTAAGAAGGCAGGCGTAAAAGTGAGATTTGCAATTCATCCAGTAGCTGGAAGGATGCCTGGCCATATGAACGTTCTTTTGGCAGAAGCTAATATTGATTATGAAGATGTTTGTGAACTTGAAGAAATAAATGCTGATTTTAATTCAACCGATGTAACCCTTGTAATTGGGGCTAATGATGTGACTAATCCCGCTGCTAAATCTGATAAAGACAGTCCTATTTATGGTATGCCAGTCCTTGATGTTGGTTTATCAAAGACTGTTCTGTTTATTAAGAGGTCAATGTCTTCTGGTTACGCTGGAATTCAGAACGAATTGTTTTTTCAAGACAATACATTGATGCT
Source organism: Rickettsia typhi (assembly GCA_945865485.1). Lineage (GTDB taxonomy): Bacteria > Pseudomonadota > Alphaproteobacteria > Rickettsiales > Rickettsiaceae > Megaera_A > Megaera_A venefica. The sequence goes on along the minus strand of CAMBEC010000006.1, from coordinate 27,264 downwards.
TTTTGGTGATGCAAAAAAAGTGGTGGAAGATATTGTTAAAGCTCTGGGACAATAAATAAAGGTTACATACATATGTTTATTGTCAAAGCGTTATCTTTAAATATGGCTAAAAAAATGGCAGATGCTGCTGAAAATATGGCTATAACACGCTCCTTGAAAATAGTTATTGCTATTATGGATAACCACGGTAATTTGAAATATTACCGTCGTATGGATAATAACTGTGTAGTTAGTGTTAGAATGGCTCCTCTTAAGGCTTTAACTTCTGCAAGCATGCCCATTTCTACTAAAGATCTAGCACTTAAGAACGAAAAGCTTGCAAATCTTCCTTATCTTGGAGTGCCTGGAATAGTATTATTAGAAGGTGGTTTACCAATTATTACGAAAGATGGTGAACATATTGGATCAATTGGCATTAGTGGTGCTACGCCTGAATTGGATGGCATATGTGCTCAAGCGGCTATAGATGCTATAATCGATAATTTATAGATATTCAGCGGTGAATATTTAAGGCTTACCTAGGGCACAGGAAATCACCGGGAATTAGATTCTTGATAACTTCAAATGATACTAAATTATTGTTATTAACTATTTTAGTTATTCAAGGCGAGTTGAGAGTTAATAGGGTATACGATAAATAAAAACTCTTGTTTTAAGGATTCTATTCTTTTAACCTAAAGATAAAATACCAAAAATAATATTAGGATGGATTCTGTACAAGTTTGGTGTCGAGTTATTCGAGGCCTTGAATGGATAGCAGCGGCTGAAGCATGGTTACTTCCAGAAGTTAGTAATATAAAAACTAGGCCCAGAGATCTTTTATTTTGTTGCGATAATAGCAACTGTGCAAACCAGCTTAGATGTGCTTAGATGTATAGATGATGCATATTTAGTATGGGGAGAAATAAGAGGAATAGGACATACCAGGCAAAGCTTAAGAAATTTGAAAGCTTCTTTATTTAGGCTTCATAATCTTCCTGTAGAGATTAATTCAGAAATAAAGAAGCTTCGTGTAACAGCTAGTTTTTTAGGTAAGCGTAATTATTCCCGCTATGACTTGGAAGCAGCTGTAGGAGGGGTGCTGGCTAATAACCTGGGGTTACTCTTTGTTGATAGTCATAGCAAAGAAAACTCAAATGTTCTATGGGTTAGATTCCATTTACTAGAAGAGAAAGGATTAATTGGTATTAGAATAACTGACTATCCCTGTCACCGACGTATTTGGCGTGTTCAAGGTATAGCTGGGGCACTTCATCCCCCTGTAGCGGCAGCAATAGCTTTGTTGGCTGACTTTAAACCAGGTCAAACTGTAATAGATCCATTTGCTGGCAGCGGAACACTATTAATTGAAGCTGGATTACAATGCCCCGGTCTGAATTTGGTTGGTTGCGATACTTCGGAAGAAGCAATAGCACGAGCTTACAAACAAGGGGAACTAGCACATATTCTGCTAAATTTAAATGTAGTAGATGCAAGTGCGGTTTTATTTCCCAATGCTGATAGGATTATTTCGAATCCACCTTGGGGCTTATCAACAACATTTAAAGGCCAGATAACTAATAATAACCTTATAGAAGCTTTACTTGGCAACCTTAAACCGTTTGGACGTGGTGTATTTATTGCGAGCCAGAATTTACAACTTCCTGGATTATTTAAGAAGGCTGGCTTCTTTCCTCTTCTTGTTCAAACGCTTAGGATATCTGGGCGACTTGCTGAATTGGTTGTCATAGGCTCTGATTCATGTTTTCCTAATACTAGAGTAGGTAGAGCTCTTTCTCATGCTTGGAATTTTTACCGCAATTAAATGTTTACCATAATTAATGTTCTAAGCTTAATTGTGGAAATAGATTATTTCTTCTTCTTGATTTTTGTGCTCGCGGCAATTCGATCCATAACTGCTAACAAAACTCCGGAAAATACAAAAGCAATGTGAATAATAACCATCCATTTAATTTCGTTTTCCGATGTTTTATGCACATCCATGAAAACTTTTAGCAAATGAATTCCTGAAATGGCAACGATTGAGGCAATGAGTTTTAGCTTCAATGCTGAAAAATCAACAGATCCGTGCCATTCTGGTTGATCTTTGTGATCATCAAAGTCGATTTTTGAAACAAAATTCTCGTAACCTGAAAAAATGACTATTAGTAGTAAGTTTCCGGCAAGAGATAGGTCTATCAATGAAAGAATGCCGAGTACTGCTTCATTTTGTGTAATAATGGGAATACTGGTAATGAAGTGCCATAATTCCTGTATAAAGCTACATAATAGTACAATTAATGCGCCAATAAGGCCTATATAAAAGGGGGCCATCAGCCAACGGCTGGCAAATAGACCTTTTTCTATAATTTTTTCTATTTGTTTAGACATATACTTCACTCAAATGACTATAGTTAAAAACTATAGTCGAGTATCATCTAAAGAGCAATAGAGCTTTATTTACTACGTTTTGGGAAAAGGTCTTTAAATTGTAAAGGTCTAGTTGTGTCGTCAACTTTCTTATAATTATGGCGCTTAGTATTAAGCTTATATATAGCCATGGGGACCACAAAACTAAGGACTCCAATAACAAACGCGATTTTATAAGTGTAGTGATCATTTAACAACAAGAACACTAAGCACGCTAGCATTAAGACGATTGCAGCAATCCCAGTATAAGGAGAATATGGCGTTTTAAAATTTAAATCATCAGTCGTATAACCAGCTTTATATAAGCGTTTGCGGAAATTAATTTGTGCCCAACAAATTGATATCCATGCCATTAAACCGGTAAAACCAGAAACGAGTAAAAGAGAAATATAAATTACTGATTGCCCAAAAAAGTAACCAAAGGCGAGTACTGACCAAATTGCTATTAGTGTAACAACTACAGCATTTTGAGGCACAGCATTACCATTAAGTAAAGCAAGCTTGCGAGGAGCCATACCTCCACGAGCTAAAGCATTTAGAGCTCGTACAATGCCATATAGCCCCGAATTAGAACAAGAAAGAGCCGCTGTAAGTGTTACAAAGCTTGTAACCACGCCAGCCCAATGCAATCCATAATAATTTAATGCGTCGGCAAATACTGGGTTATCTAAATTAGCCTTGCTCCATGGGAAGATTAGTACTAGGCAAAATACAGGAATGATATAAATAAAGAGGATTCTCAAAGTAACATTTCTGATAGCATGAGGTATCATTTTTGCAGGATTAACTGATTCGCCAGCTGCAAGGCCGATAATCTCGGAGCCTTGGTAGTTTACTAGCAATAAAATCATTGCGGTTAATAGGGCTGGAACACCGTTTGGAAATAGACCACCTTGGCCAAAAATAAATTTCCCACCAATAAATTCAGACGGTTGATCTCCATGTATAAAACCAAAGAAAATCAATATTGCTATTATCACAAATGCTATAAGAGCAAGGATTTTGACTAGTGATAGCCAGAATTCAATTTCACCAAACATTCCGACTTTAGTTATATTTACATATGTGATGAGAAGTCCAAAAAGCACAGCCCAAGCATGGCCATTGATGCCAGTAAAGTACTCCATTATAATACCTCCAGCAATACATTCTGCTGGAATATAGGCTATCCAACTGATCCAGTATGACCACCCAACTCCGCAAGCTACAGCAGGAGAAATGAAATCAGATGTGTAAGTAACGAATGACCCAGATATAGGGATAGCGACTGCTAGCTCTCCCATACATAACATAGTAAGAAAAACTATTAATCCGCCAAAAATATAGGCAATACAAACGGATGGACCGACTTGGTTAATTATTTCTCCAGTTCCAAGGAAATATCCTGAACCGATGATGCCTCCTAATGTTATCAATTGAACATGGCGGTCCTTTAGCCCGCGCTTATACCCACCATCCTTAACCGGTTTAGTACTTTTGTGTTTATGCTCAATCATTAACTATTTTGTCTCATAAAAAATAAACAATGGAGTAACTATATAATCCTTTATAATAATTAATTCAAGGATTATTTTTGAATTAGTTCTGTTTGCTCTGTTAGTGTCCGTTATTGTGATTATATAACCAAAACAACTTTCTTTTTACTTTTCCACTATCTTGATCAATAACGATATATTGCATTCCTCTCGCGCAATCTTTATCTATTAAGTAAGATAGTTGATTTTTAACAGATACGGTTGGAGAAATATACAACTTGTTCAGTATTTCAAGATTGTAGGCTGTGGATTTTAACCAATGAAATCCGCTATATGTATGCTTATCTTGATCATGAAAATGTCCCGTAAAAATTCCTTTTACTTCAGGTGAACCAAAATTTCTATTAGTAATTATATTTTCCCATTCTTGTCTTATATAATCTGGAACCATCCAAGAAGAATAAGGATTAATAGTCTTTGCAAGCTCAGGCGATTCAGACTCAGCTTTTTTTATTTTTTTGTATACAGGGTTTTTATCGTCTTTGTCATCGGCATTAAACTTTGCAAGCCATGGGTCGTCAATTTCAGGAATATGCAAGAAAACATAGGCGTATTTTTGCTTAGAGTTTTTTATGGTTTCTGATAATTTGCTCATTCTTAAATATTCTGTAGTTTGTTCTTTTGCTTTAATGCTACCATCTACATTTAAAAATGTTTTTAGAGAACCGGCATTTTTAAAAAATGAATTATCAAAACCTGTAACAAACAAGTTGCCCTTAGTATAAGTTCCCGGTATTGAATTTGATGTTATTTTATCTTCAGACTCAAGTCTAAAATCAACAATTCTTATACCAGCTTTTTTTATTTGTGGAAGTGTTTTTAGCTCATCTAGAAACTCTTTGTAAAATTTAATAGTGTCTGGTTGATCTTCGTATATATCGTTATTTCCTGGTACAAAGAGCCAAGTTTTCACTTCCGAATCTTGAAGTAATTTGGTCAATTCTTGTAATGCTTCATACCATTTTTCTTGATCTTTTACTAATGCAAATATTTCGCCATCTTGCGTAAATTTGAATGCCTCGGTGTTTTTAGAAAATGGTTCTAATTTTAGTAGTTTTTCAATACCAAGATCACCACTCATCAGGATAAAATCCAATTCTTCTTGACCTTTGCTTTTGAGATCGATGTTAATATCATTAGCTTTTTCGATTGCTAAATAAAAATACACCAAAGAGTTTCTGCTTTCTTTGTCACGATGATTCACTTCAAAGATGTGAGGATCTGTTATTTGAACAAATTTCAAATTTTGAGCAAAACTACTATTTATGCCAGAAAGTAATAAAAATGATATGAGATAAAATGATATTTTAAACATAAGTTAATTTTAATTAGTTAATTAAAATAACATAACTATATTTTAATATAACGTCAAGCAAAAAGTTAAAAAACAATTATATTTGTTAGTAAACTTTACTTAACTAAATCAACTGAATTATCACGGCTACCCCATGAACATGAGGTAAATTTCATTAATATTAAATCGATTGTACTATAGAATTTAGTCTGAAATTGGGATAGTTAATTTAGAGCGAAGCTGCACAGCCAAGACTCGCTAAATTGATATCATCCCATCTTCTCTTCAAGCTAAATTACTATAATTAGATGTAAGGGGTATTAATGGAAAGCGAGAATGATTTTTGGTGATTCTGGCTAGAGAGATAAAAAATATGTTCTTTTTTATCTAATTTGATTCGTTTGTATTTTGTCATTGAAACACTGTATATTGATAAAATCAATATACAGTGTTTCTCTAGACTTTTTGAACTTGCAAAATGTTAATGGCATCATAGTGTCTGACATCTAACTTTTCGCACCAAGTTTTACCAATTCAAATTACTATAATATCAGCATTATCACTGTAATGCCGTAGAAGATAAATATTTTTAACTTATGAAAACTGCTTGTACAGATTGATATTATAGTTAGTGCAATTAATCCTGGATATGAAATATCAAGCAATGGGCCCAAAATAGAGGCAATACCATCGAAATCAAGTAAAGATATGGCAAAGGATGCTATGGTTGATATAAACAGTACCAGAGGAAAACGCTTATCCCCAATAAAACTAAATGAACACAGATATTTGGCATATATGCTATTAAGCGCAACAGCTGTAGTCAAACATGAGAAAATTATAATAATTGCAATTACCAGGGCCCCATTATGTCCCAAAAGATGATTTGCTATTGCCGGTAACACTAATTCACCTGGGAGATCGTGTGCTAAGTTTTTGTAATGAGAGCCTAGATATACAAAACCCAAATATATTATACTCAGTAAAATGGCGCCAAAAATACTTGGGCCGAGCGCAGCTTTAATTATAGATTTATTATCTTTTTCTGGGAACAAAGCCTCAATTTGTTTAAAGATCAAGCTTGCGAAGAAAAATGACGCGAATAAGTCCATTGTAGCATATCCACGAAAAAACCCATCAATGAAGTTATTAGTAAACACCTCATTACTTGCTGTAATTGAGTCCCCTTTGTAAAAGCCAATAATAATTAATCCTAATAGAAAAAATAATAATATTGGAGTCAGGACTTTACCCAATATGGCAAACATTATTTTATCGTTTAGGCAGACTATGTAGCACAAAACACAAAAAATAATACTAAAAGCCAAGAGAGGAATATCGTTATACAAGAACTCTAAACCACCGTGAGCAACAGTGATGCATCTTGGTATGACGCCAAATGCCCCTAGAAGAGAGAGAGTAAAAAGTGGAATAGCGTATTTAGCTATTACGCCGCCTTGTGCAAAGAATTTATTATAATCTCCTTGATAAAGCTTAATTACAAAAAGTCCTAAAAAGGGTAATATGATCCCCGTTAGGAAAAACCCACAAAAACCAGCAAGCCAATTGTCAGAATTATTAACCCCGACCATAATAGGGAAAACTAGATTTCCGGAGCCAAAGAACATTGAAAAAATTGAAAACCCGTATAAAAAAATATGTCGATTCATGGCAAATACTCCCGTAAAAATAACCTCTTGCTCTTGAACAAAGAGAGGCAATAAAAAATAAATATGTGAAGTGAATAAGTAGGGATATTTGTGGCTAGCCAGCCACAACGACAGAATGGACAACAAATTGTTGTTTCAAGATAAAAGATTTAAAATTTTCTAACATCATCATCAGATAACCTAAAAACAACAAAAGGGAGAAACAAAACCAGTTTCTCCCATAATACTATTAATTTGAGTAATACTCAACAATTTTCCCGAAATTTGGTTCAAATGGGTAAGGAATGTCCGATATCATAGGAACTCTCAAAATTTCACCAGACATTTTGCTTGGATCCACGGACAGATATTCTGGTACACTTCTTTCTTGTTTTTGTGCAGTTTCAATAAACGTTGGTATTTGTTTAGAGCGATCTTTTAGTTCAATCTTATCACCAACGTTAAGTCTTTGGCTTGGTATATTAACTTTCTTACCATTAAGTCTTATGTGGTTATGAGATACTAACTGTCTTGCTGCAAATATAGTAGGTGCTAAATTCATTCTGTATACTATCATGTCTAGCCTTTGCTCAAGTAGGCCAGCAAAATTTTCTGCCGTATTGCCCTTCATCTTTGCTGCGAGTTTAAAAGTATTGCTGAATTGCTTTTCTGTTACTCTACCATAGTGAGATTTTAGAATTTGCTTGGCCTGCAAATGCAAACCATAATCAGAAGTTTTAACTCTCCCAGTCGGTCCATGTTGTCCTGGGCGATAATTCTTAGTATGGAAAGGATCTTTACCATCTCCCCAGATGCTTGTGCCTAACCGTCTACTAACTTTGTATTTTGCTTTAATAATCTTTGTCACTTAACTACACCTTATTACAAGTTTAAGATTGTTCGAGTGGGCAGTATATAAACAGTTTGATCAAAAGTCAAACTCATTTTTTATACTATAATATCCTCTTCGAAGCTAGGTAGTCAACCTATGTAAGTCTTGCTTGATTCACTTATGCCTGAAGCTCCATAAGTTCACTTAATACATATTTAAGCTAATTTACTATATTTGTGACAAACGCTCAGCATAAAACTTATCAACATAATTTTTATGCTGATGTCTTTTGGTGTTCCAATTCCTTAAAATCGTCTCTTTATTTGTATTAGGATTATCTTCTATATATTTTTGGACAAAGTTAATATAAGCCCATTCCGCCTTTGGCACTGCTGGAGCTTGTTTTCTTGCTATATATTCACTTTGCCACATTTGTGCGAATTCCTGGAAAGTAGGGGGGTCGCCTGCCATCCACCTATTCTCCAACCAGTCAATCCCGAAGGCAGTAAAATGAAAATGTGAACCTATCAGTTCCTTAAAAAACATCCGACTTTTTAAATCGTTTTTATAAGCCCCCTTTAGTATTAAAGAGTTAAGAGAAAGTTCCTGAGCTGTATTTCTTTTAACACAAGAAATTGAAGGATAACTTGGTAAAATAAGTTTTTCACCTGTTTCAACAAATTTTATAATTCTAAAAATGAGGTTAACTTTTTTGCCTTTTGTAGAAAGAGATAGTTTTGTACATAAACCTCTGAGTTCGTGAACATGCAAATAGTGCAAACTTTCTTTTAAGCTATAGATACTAAGATGATTAAGGATCATACAATAGCTCAAGTTACTATTTTTTTATGTTTAGTCGTTTTTGAACTTCTTGATATGCAGCAATTACCTTTTCTGGGTTCTCTTGAGCCACTTCATAGCATAGCTTTTCATTCGACTCCATGTCCCATAGTTTACAAGTATCAGGCGAAATTTCATCAACTAACATTGACATAAAATCATCGCCATTGAAAACTCTGCCAAATTCAAGCTTTATATCTACCATGCGAATTTGAGCAGTGGCAAAAAGCCCCGCTAGAAAATCATGTATCCGTATAGCTTTATTTTTCATTTCTTTGAGCTCGTATTTACTCATCCATCCGAAGCTAATAATTTGAAACTCATTGATGATTGGATAATTCAACTCTTTATTTTTGATTCTAAAGTCAATTATGGGAGAGTCGAAAACAAAACCATCTTCCATACCGAAGTCTGTAACGTACCTGCCGCAGGCCAAGCTGCATAAATGTACTTGAATGGGGTATACATCTACAAATTGAACTAATTGTTGGCGCATATTAGTTTTTTCAATCAAGTGATTATCAATGCCAATCATGTCAAGTTTTTGCATGATATATGCAGAAATGCTATTGTTTATGACTCCCTTTCCAGAAACCTCAATTACTTCATCCTTGGATATTTTTAAAGTATCGTCGAAAGACATTATGAGAGCATAGTCTTCATCTGATTGGTAAAGAGTTTTTGTGGATCCTTTATAGATTTTTTCTTTCATCGTTATAGCCAATTTGTCTTAGAAGTATCTCTATAAATTTAACCAGTTTTAACTTGTGCTTAGATAATTAGTACTACAAGTTTATGCCACAAAGTAATTAACATTAATATTTCATAAGTTAATTTACTATAGATTAGAAAATAGAATGAAATATGTATTTAATAGCTACCCAACTTGCTAGAACTGCGCCAATAGCTACAAGTAACCCAATTACTGTTATAAAAAAACCCACAATAATGACTAGGCCATCTCTATTTAAAAGGCCTAGAGCCATCACTGCAATGCCTAAAGCTGGAATAGCGTTAGTCAGCGGAATTGGTAGAGCCACAGAAAATGCAGCAAGCAAACTTATGAAACCGATAAATTGTTCGCAATAAACTGATTTGGCAAATGAAAACCTAGGTTTAACATATTTTTCAACAGATACAAGTCTAGGAACAACTTTATCGCTAATAGCTCTCAGAGTAGAATTTTTAAGCTCATAGTCATTAATTTTTTGAGGTAAGCTAACTTTTTTATTACCAAGGAGCATTTGGATGGATAATATCATCAAAGGTATTCCCATCACAGTCGTGAATCCAGGTGGATAGGGTAGTGGAATTGCGACTGGCAAAGAAAAAAATATCATTGCAAGCAAAATACCATTCTCATGAAAATCTTCCATTAATTCAGAAATCTTAGTTTTGCCGCCTTTTTGTTTTTGGCCAACTTTTTCTAATATTTCCGAAACAAAGGCGGTATCTAGTAGTTTAGGTTTTCTGTTGTTAAACATACACTATCTATAATTAATTCACCTAAGTTGGAATAAGAAATGATATCATAGTATATTATTATCGGCTCTAAAGATACAGTTATTTTGATAAACTCCGAGCTATAAAATTAGTGCTTAGATCAGAGCTTGGGGATCCTATAATTGATAAAGTTGGTTGAGATGAGAATATTTTCTCAGCACTTTTTACAAGATCGTTATTTTGGGTAGAGTTTATAATTTTCATTACTTCTTTGACAGTAAAATATTTTCCAAAGATTGAAAAATTCTTGCCAATTTCTTCTGATTTATATTCAGGCCTTTCTTCAGCCATATAAATATTTGACTCTATTTGAGACTTAGCCCTTATCAACTCTTCTTCTGAAATATTTATTCTTATTTTATCAATCTCATTGTTTATATTGTCTAGTACACTCTCAACATTACTATGATCTGTTGCTGCATGAATGCTAAAAATTCCGCTATCACTATAAGAATTCAACCAACTGCCAATACTGTAAGCTAAACCAAGTTCTTCTCTTATCTTCTGGAATAATCTTGAAGATAGACCTCCACCAAAAATTATTGACAAGATTTGTGCATGATAGAAGGTCTCAATGTTGCTATAAGATACACCTTCAAAACCAAGTGCAATAGTAGTTTGCTCTAAATCTTTTTCTATAATTTCTATTCCTCCTTTATATTGAGCTGTCATACATGATCGCTTCTCAGACTCAGAAAAAGATGAAAATAATTGCTCAACTAGATGAACGGCATCATCATGATTAATTTTTCCTGCAATTGAGATAACAATATTGTTGGCAGTATAATGCTTACTCATGTAGCTGGTAAACGCAGGTTTATCAAACTTAGCAATATTCTCTACGGTGCCAAGGATTGATCTTCCGAGTGGCTGATTTGGATATGCCAGTTTATAAAATTTCTCATATACCAAATCATCTGGGTTATCCTTAACTTCAGCTATTTCTTGTGAAATTACGTTGAATTCTTTAGTGATCTCATCAGAACTAAACACTGAGTTCTGTAAAATGTCAGCTAAAATAGTCATAGCTTGTTTTGTATGTTGGCTCAGTACTTTTGTATAGTAAACTGTATTTTCTCGGCTAGTATAAGCGTTAAAATGCCCACCAATTGTATCAAATTCTATGGCTATTTCTGTGGCTGTTCGATTACTTGTACCTTTGAAAGCCATATGCTCAAGAAAATGGGAGATTCCAGATTCCTGTTCGGATTCGTATCTGCTTCCTACTTTGACTATGACGTTGATTGTTACAGAGTTTACATGCTCCATAGAGTAAGTAACAACGTTTATTCCATTTGATGTTTTGCTTTGAAGAAAACTCATTATTTAACAATCTCCTTTAGTATATTTGAAAGTTTTTTTGACACTATTTTTATATCATATTTTTCTTTAAGCTGGGAATATGCCATGCTTGATAGTTTATGTGCCATTCTAGGATCAATGATTAGCTTTTCTAATTTATTGTATAAACTTTGGCTTGATTCAATATCGGCTAGTAACCCATTTTTTCCTTCCCTTATGAGCTCTGCTGGTCCTCCGGAAAATGTGGCAACGATTGGTTTGGAATGTTCCATTGCTTCTAGAAGAATGATACCAAATGGTTCGTTGATCGAAGGAAGACAAAAAATATCAATTTGTTTAAAAAATTCGTCTTTGTCAGTTACCCAACCATGGAAAACAACTAGTTTTTCTAAAGCGAGTTCTTTAACTTTTTTCTCGAGAATAGCTCTGTCTTCTCCATCTCCACCGATTAAAAGAACAATATTGTGACCAGCTTTTTTTAACATAGAAAATGCTTCGATCAAATAGACAAAACCTTTTTTGCTGACAAATCTGCCCAAAGCTCCAATTACAATAGGAGAACTATAATTGATAGGATTATAACTATGCTTGATTCTTATCATATTTGACAAACTAAGTAGCTTTTTCTCTTCTATTCCATGTTTAAGTAAGTGTTCTTTAAGTTCATTAGTTAAGGATATAACGTAATCACATTTTTTTAAATATTTATAACTATAATTATGAGATACTCCAATAATTATAGAATTTCTTTGCTTAAATGCTTTAGCGAAATTAATAGCTCTGTTGCCATGACAAATAATGACTTTTGGCTTGTAGAATACAATAAGGATTCTGAGGAGTATTTTTGAAAAAATGCACCACTGTCCTATATTTGGCAAACTATGATTACTTTGTAGTAGCTGGTTAATTTTTGCGCTCATGCTTGAGATATTAATCACTTCATGATTATGCATCTTAAGCGCTTCAGAGTAATCAAGGTAGGCCTGTTGAATGCCTCCAAGATCTCTTGACATCATGATATTGAATACACGCATTTTTATAGTATAGCTCCGTACTTAATGTAGATGCTAATTGATTTAATCATTACAAGGTTTAACGACTTTAAGCATTTCAGCTATTGTAATAGTTTGCTCAATCCCAGTATCCAAATCCTTAAGCTTATAACTATTGGTATTTAATTCCTGAGTGCCAATAAATATAACATATTTTGCATTGGCCGAAACTGCAGCCTGGAGGCGTTTACCTATTTTCCCATCAAATTCGATAATCGCTGAAATATTTATTTTGCGTAATTGGTTAATCAACAAAATTGAATAATCCAAGCATTCATTACCAATAGGAATAATATAAGTTGGTCGCTCCTGTTCTAGAGAAAATTTACATATCATGGCCAAGCGTTCTATTCCTGCTGCAAAACCAATGGCTGGAATTTCATCCTCTCCCATTAGCTGCGCTAGACCATCATACCTTCCGCCGGCAAGAACCGTGCTTTGCGCTCCAAGCTTTGCAGTTGTGAATTCAAACGTTGTATGTGAGTAATAATCAAGTCCCCTTACAAGCTTCGGATTTATTACATAGTTTATACCTAAATTATCCAAATGGTGCCGAACTTGCTTAAAATACTCTTTCGCTTCGTTGGAGTAAAAATCAGAAATCACGGGAGCGTCTTTTGAAATAAGCCTGTCATTCTCATCCTTTGAATCTAATATTCTCAAGGGATTTTGTTCCAGACGTTGTTTGCTGTCAGTTGATAGATCACTTAAATAATTTTTAAAATAAGCAACTAGAGCTGTTTGATAGGATTTTCTTGTTTCAGAACATCCGAGCGAGTTTAGCTCTAATGTTATATCTTCTAATATGCCAAGGTTGCTTAAGAAATGAGTAGCCAAAGCTATTGTTTCTGCATCAGAGTAAGAGCCTAAAGCTCCTATATATTCAAAATTTACTTGGTGAAATTGACGTTGTCTTCCTTCTTGCGGCCGGTCATAACGAAATAATGGACCGCTCGAGAATAATTTTAATGGTAGTTTGTGTTTTAATCCGTTCGAAATAACGGCTCGCATTATGCTTGCAGTAAATTCTGGACGCAGGGCTACTAATCTTCCCTTTTTATCAGCAAAACAATACATCTCTTTGCTAACCACATCAGATGTATCTCCTAATGTTCTATCAAACACACTGGCAGATTCTAATATCGGTGTACTAAAACCTTCATAGCCGTATAATTTCCCAGTTTGTAGAGCGATATTCTCTATGTGTTTAGCAATACGCCACTCGTGTGGAAGCAGATCTTTCATGCCTCGTAAGGGCGCTAAATCACTTGACATGAAGCAATCTCATTATCAGTTTTGTTTTTCACTAGGCATTTCTTTCATAAACTTAACAACACGTTCATCTGTTAGTAAGTCTAAAATTCCTTTACCATTGATCTTGAATTCAAAATTTTCTAGATTAAAGCTGATATTTGATTCGAAATTATCCTCTTCCTTTAAGCTATCTTTTTTATCAAAAGCTGATAAAAATCCTATTCCATTGTTTTTAATATTTTCTACTATAAGGTTAACGTTGTTTGTATCTATATTTTCTCTTTGTAATAATAACTTTACGCCTCCGTCATATAGATCGGAGATCCCAGAGATCAAGAGTTTTGGTGTAACTAGCGTTAAATTACCATCGTATTTTTGTTCTTTTAGTGAACCATTTGAATTGATATTAAGATTATCTATTATAAACTCTAAAAAATGATTTGCATTCCGAGATGTCACATCATAGTTGATGTTGAACAACAAATTTATTTTTTTAGTATCTAGATATTTGTCTAATAAACCCTTTATATCTTGTTGGGAAAAAGCTTGATTAGTTTGATTAGTAATTGAGTTTGCCATCTCAACAAGTAACCCAGCAATATCTTTCTTTTGATCGTCATTATAACTTTTTGTTAAAAGCATATCCAAATCTGACGTTACAGTATTTCCATCACCTGCTAGCTTATAGCTGAATGAATCAAGGGTATAAGAATTGCCGTAAGATTCTTTGATAGAAAGGAGATAGCTATCTGAGGTGAAGCTAAAATTCTTGTATATTTCTATAGGCTCCAATTCCCCATTTAAAGCTGCAACAATATTTCCAACATGCTTTTTATCCAGTTTAACAGAAGACTCAGAATTATAATCAATCGGACCTAATTTATTAAGAATTTTGCCATAATACTCTTCAATTTTTTCGAATCTCTTATCAAAATTATTTTGTTCCTGAGCTAAATTTGGCACCAACTCTTCAAACATATATTTGAAATATTTTGACTCTGGATTTGATTCAATGCCATCTATGTCAAGTTTAAGGGTTGCATTATAAAAACCATTTTGATCTAGTTTGCTGATTAAGCTTATATTTGATTTTTTTAAATGAGAAATCTGGGAATTATCACTTGCAAAATATGCATTAGCTTCACCAGAAGTTATAAGGATATTAATGTCATCAAATTTGTTGTTAAGTAACGGTCTGTTGAATTCAATTTTCTTGTCCTGAGCTGAAAAATATATTTCTGTTTTGCCGCTCCCGCTTTTGAATTTGTCGCTTATAAACTGGGCAATTATTTTATCATTGAACGGGTTATAGCAGGCAACCACTTGATCACTAAACATTTTGAGTGACTTAGATTTAGGGAAAATAGTAACATCTTTAAGAGTAATCTTAAATTTGAATTTTTCAATAACGGCGGAATCTGTATCAGCATTTACTATATATTCACTACCCTTAATTCTTGGCAAGATTTCGTCTTTGGCAATTTGTTCAAATTTAGTTGCCAAATAGACCCATGCAATTATGGAAACAGATAACAACAAACCTAGAGCGACAGTGATTTTTCTCATATCAAACAACCTATTTTAATCAAAACTTATATTTATTTCTAGAGCTTGCAAACATCATGAGTGCAAGTAGCAAAATAGTTTTTTAGATAATTTTCAAAATCTATATCAGAGAATATAAAGTCAAAAACTACGTACATCAAGTATATTCTTTTATCGTACTTGGAGTGCAAACGTCAAATCAAATAACCTTTTCTATAGGTTTTTTAGTTTTTAAAAATGAAGTTTTAATTACATACACTATAAACACAACAATAAACCAATAGATTAGCAGTTCTCCAGTAAACATCAATTCTCCTTCTTTCGAAATAATCTGCTTAAATAGCAAATATACGCAAGCAAGAAGACCTACTGGAGCAATAACAAATAAAGCCGGGCACTTAAATGAGCGTACGACATCTGGCATTTTTATTCTAAAAAGCATTACAACCATCATGATAACTATATAATCGATTAATGCACCCATGCTGGACATTTTTGCAATAACTTCAAGTGGAACTAGACCAGCGAGTATTGCGATAAGTCCAGAAAAAATCAATACAGAAATATAGGGACTATCATATTTTGGATGTATTTTTGCAAAGTGTTTAGATACCAAACCGTCTCTTGCCATTACATAAAAAATACGAGATTGAGCATATATATTCATCATTATTACAGTAGTCATACCGCAAATTGCTCCGGTGGCTACAATAGCTGAGCCAATTTTGCTGTTATTTACGGCCAACGCATGTGCCAATGGTTGGCTATTATCCAAGAGTTCAAAAGACACTATGCCGGTAGCAAGGCCGCCCACAATAATGTATAAAACAGTAGAGAGAACAAGAGAGCCTATAATACCTATTGTCAAATCTCTCTTAGGGTTTTTGCACTCTTCTGCAGCTGTGGCCAAGGCGCCAAAGCCAGTAAAAGCAAAAAATAGAATTGATGAGCCAAGTAGTACGTCATCAAACCCATAGGGCATAAAATTATCCCAATTAGTGATTTCAAAATGAGGGGCTGCTACGAATACAAAAACAGCAATTGCAGCCATTTTAATGAATACCAATATAGCATTTACACGCTTACTGTCCTTGGTTCCGCGATATAGTAAAAAAGCTACGAAAGCTACGATTAATATTGCCGGAAAATTAACTATCCCTCCATTTAATGGCCCAGCGGTGTATGCTACGGGAATGTGCACTCCACCCGCCTCTAAAATACTGACAGCGTAACCAGACCATGCAGTAGCAACAGCGCTTGCAGCAACGCTTAGTTCTAGGACCATAGCACCGCCAACTAACCAAGCAAAAAGCTGTCCAAAAGCGACGTAAGAATAAGTGTAGACGCTACCAGATGTTGGTAAAAAACTTGCGAGTTCTGTATAGGCAAGGGCAACGAAGATACAAACAACGCCAGCAATCGCATAAGAGAGCATAACAGCAGGACCGGAGTACTTAGCTGCCACAAATCCGGTAAGAGCAAAAATACCTGTACCGATGATACCACCTAGGCCAAGTAGCACAAGGTCGTAAGCTGTAAGGGTTTTGGCAAGGCCACTGGTGTTGCCGGCTTCCCTAACTGATTCAAAACTCTTTTTCGTTAGATAGCTCATTAGTTTTTGTACCTTAGTTAGTTAATTTCTCTCGTTATCCATCCGCCACCAAGCATCCTGGTGTCATGATAAAAAACGCATGCTTGTCCAGGTGTTATAGCTTTTTCTTCTTCAAGAACGCTTACTTCAATTTGCCCATTATTTACGATACTTAACCTTGCTTTTACTCCAAGGGTAGTCGACCGTATTTTAGCGATTACTTCAAGGTTTAATGGGGACAAATCGGTTGCCAACCAGTTCACATCCTTGAGTAAAAACTTTGTTTTAACAAGCGCAGATTCCGGACCAACATAGACTGTATTTGTTTCTGGGTCAATTTTTATTACATATATAGGTTCACCGAACGCGATACCAAGACCCTTTCTTTGACCAACGGTGTAAGCTATAATGCCTTTATGTTCGCCGAGGTCGTAGCCGTCGATATGTACAAACCTACCTGGTTTATTTGCTTCTGGGCGAAGTTTATTAATAACATCACGATAATTGCCATTTGTCACAAAACATATGTCTTGGCTATCTGGCTTATCTGCAATCTCTAATCCAAATTCCTTGGCAATTTTTCTGGTTTCCTGTTTGCTTTGTCCACCAAGAGGAAACATTAGGTAGTCAAGTTGTGCTTGAGTAGTCGAGAACAAAAAATAACTTTGATCCTTTTCTTCGCTAACGCCCTTATGAAGCTGGGCGATGCCATTATTAACAATTTTTTGAACATAATGACCAGTAGCTAGAGCATCAGCATTTAATTCCTTTGCAGCTTTCAAAAGGTCGTTGAATTTTACTGATTGGTTACACCTAACGCAAGGTAAAGGTGTTTCTCCGCGCATATAACTGTCAGCGAAATCGTCGATTACTTCTTGTTTAAATTTGCTTTCATAATCAAATACGTAGTGAGGGAATCCAAGTTTGTCAGCTACTACTTTAGCGTCATATATATCTTGGCCAGCGCAACAAGCTCCTTTTTTTTGCGTTACCATGCCGTAATCGTATAATTGCAGGGTAATGCCTATTACCTTATGTCCGGCTTTATGCATCATAGCGGCGACTACTGAGCTGTCAACGCCTCCCGACATTGCAACTACGATGGTTTTTCTATCTATAGACATGAGATTAATACAACACTTAATAAAGTTGCGCAATTATATTAAGTTTTGTCAATAAAAGCAAGTTATGTATATTTTGAAATTTGTTGCTTGTAGTAACTTTAAATTTAATTTGTGGTAAATGTTACCAACCTTAGATAGTGTCTTTGACACGGTTTTAATTACTATGAACTAGTTTAGTGGAGATTATTGTTTGTTTTATTTGCATATTAACAAAACTGAAGTTTTTTATAATTTTAATTTAATAAAAAGGATATTAATAAACTAGATGATACTAGCAGATATACAGCTTTTATAGGGGCTATTTATGCAACTAGCATTGATTCAGAGAGTGATAAGTATAAGGGTTTTGTACAATTTTAGCGTTATAGTTTTTTACCTAAAATAAAATAAATTCAATATCGCAACTAAAAGTAAGCTACGGTTTCGTGAGGGGCTAATTTTCTTGGCCTCTTATCGATTAAGCCAGCTTTTAGAGAAGTCCAATGTAATTTAATCACTTCATGATAAAAAAATCTAACATTTATCCGTAATTTTTTCTTTTCGAGATACATAAAGTTAAAATTGAAACTTAGCGTTAATTGTTTATGTGGAAAAAAATGAGCAAAAATTCTAAGAGTCGTAATGAACCTTATAATCCAGGTTGGAATGATGAACAAATCGCTATTATCCGTGATGTTTTAAGTGGTAAATATTT
Organism: Rickettsia typhi; assembly: GCA_945865485.1. Taxonomy (GTDB): domain Bacteria; phylum Pseudomonadota; class Alphaproteobacteria; order Rickettsiales; family Rickettsiaceae; genus Megaera_A; species Megaera_A venefica. The sequence goes on along the minus strand of CAMBEC010000006.1, from coordinate 8,640 downwards.
AAATCTTGTATCTGGAGGAAAGGAGGCTATTACAAATGGAGATCCCAATTTTTTAAAAACGTTTGTATACACAGACTACAATGCAAAGCAAAGTAACCCTAATGCCACAAAACAATTTTTTGCAAATGAAGCCGCAAAAGAGTCTTATCTGGCAAAACTAAAGCATGTGTTTGACGGCGCTATAGAAGGTGATAGAAAAACTCTGAAGGAGCACGAAAAAAATTCTTCTACAGCATACGAAAACCAAAAACATGAAATGATTCAAATGGTACAAAACATGTATCAGCAATTAGATGGTCCTGCGGCAAATATTCATGGAAATGTTCCGGCTGTATCATTTAGGCTTGGTTCACCGTCAAATCCTCTGGATAATCATTTAAAGTTTATCGGTCATAGATTTACAGAATTGGATGAATTGACACGTAATCATAGAGATACATTTTCGCCAGAAATACACGATATAGCCAGAAATATTATAACTGTAAAATATAATGAGTGTAATACTAAATTGCAGACTGCAATTGCTCGGCAGGACCAAAATGCGATTTTTCAATTTCAAAACGAAAAGTCCATGATTGAGGCAGAATGGAGTGAAAACCAGTTAAGGTATGATAGAAAAGAAAATCCAGCTGAATTTATAAAAATAAAGAATGATGAAATTAATACAAGAGCTCAATGGTTTGCTGATCTTAATAATAAAATTGAAGCCGTAGTTAATTTTGACCAGACTATACAACAATATAAAAGTGCTTCTATTCGTCGAACAGATATGCTTGAGAAAATAAAAACTGAGTTAACGAATCCAGATTCAGCTAGGTATGCAGTAATTCCAAGAGTCAGCGAAAAAGTAACCTCAAATGTTCCGGGTTACCGTGAAGCTTATGAGGATTTTGAGAATAGATATAAAAAATATACTACCATGGAGGATTTTATAAAAAATGATCCTTTAAAACCCTATCCGCATCAAAATCCAAATCGCAAGAAAGAAGAGTTAGAAACTGTTCATGTGATGGTTATAGATGATTTTGCAAACTCTAATGATCCACTTTTTAAGTTATTTGGTGGGAAAAAAGAGTTTCAAAATGCGCTACCTAACCCTAAATTGACCTCTTTTTTAGTAAATGATGAGTTGCAACCTGAAAAGAAAAAGGGAAAAAGAAAAGGTTATAGTGATCATGGTGTCCATGTTGCAGGAATTATCTGTGATATGGCTCCAAATGTGAAGATAATACCAGCTATGATGTCTGAGGCAACATATGTTACCCCAGACTATAGTTTAAACCTTCAATATATTAAGAATAATCCATATAAGCCCAAGATTATTAATTTAAGTGGTGGTGGAAATATTAGTGCAGAATTAGTAGAAATACTGACAAAAGACCATATAATAATTAAAGCTTTAGGAAATGATGGATTAGAAACAAATGAAAAAAATGATTTAAGCAATACTTCTGGGGAAACTGTATTATGGAGCAGTATTTTAAAAAATGAAGATATAAAAAAACATATTATACTTGTTTCAAATTTAATGTCAGATGGGGTAACGCTAGACCCAAGCAGTACAATTCCAGGAGGCAACAAATTAATACAGGAAGCAACCGTAGCAGCTAGGGGAAATCAGATAAGTTCTACAACTATTCAAGCTTTATCCGAAGAAGAATTTACAAAGTTGAATAAAGAAGGAGTCTATGAAAATACTTTATATAAAGATTACAGTGGCACATCCATGGCTGCACCTGTTGTTACCGGGCTGGTAGCGCAGTTGATAGGAAGATATCCAGATTTATCGCTGGAAGAAGTGGTAAGTGTAGTTAAAGGCAGTTGTAAAGCCAATGATAAAGAGCGTCATTTAGTAGGAAACGGTGCTATAGACTATACCAAAGCATATGAGATGGGAATGGTCCTAGAGAAGCAGAAACTCAAAGGCGTATCAACTGAAGTGGAAGTGGAGACAGGGTCAAAAGAGAAACCAGCTATTGCTGCTGCTAAAGAAATTGGCAAGAATATTGCTTCCAACCAAGATAAGGCGGTGAAGTCTGAGTCGCTAAGTAAAGGTAAACAAAGTCCTAGAGTTAGCCCAAGCTACAGGTCCCAGTAGGCATCTTGCCAAATCCAATAGGTATACTCTACTCATTATAATGAAGAATTGTTACCAACTGTATTTAGTAGTGACAGTGCAAAATTTGGAATCTCCTTGATTAATACTCAATAATAATATAGAAGTTCTATAAAAATATATTATTTAGTATGAATTATAGCTTCGTAAATCTTGTTGCGGCAATTGCTTTGTCCGTTGCAATTATCTTTGGCTGGCAGCATTTTTTTGAAAAACCAAGGTTATCAAAGCTTGCAGAGCAAAACACAGCTTATAGTCAACAAATGGATAGCTTAAAAAAGCAAAGTGCAAATGTTGAAAAAGAGGTGTTCGTTGATCGTAAGCAGGCAATTATAGCTAATTCTCGAGTGCAGATAAAATCTGAATTGTTATCTGGCTCTATTTCTTTAAAAGGGCTTCGCTTTGATGATTTGACTCTATTAAAATACAGGCAAGAGATTGGTGAGAATAGTCCAGCTGTTGAGTTGTTTTCTCCTTCTAATTCAGAAAATTCATATTTTGCTGAGGTTGGTTGGTGGGGTAAAGATAAAGCAATAACTTATCCAGATTCAGCAACAAACTGGCATTCTGATAAGGCAGATCTTGTAGCAGGAGGTAATGTTAATTTATCCTGGATTAGTCCTGAAAAAGTTAAATTTAATGTATCGATATCATTGGATGAAAACTACCTGTTCAGTATAAAACAATCTGTTGAAAACCATTCCGCTAAACCGATTTCTATTCAATTTTATGGCTTAATTAATAAGACCCATGAAAACAAACCAGACAATATGGTCAATATTTTGCACCAAGGCATGATTGGAGCAATTAAGGGAGAGCTACAGGAATATACTTACGATAAAATTAAAGATGAAAAAAAGCACGCCTTCAATGGAGAAGTGAACTGGCTTGGGATTACTGATAAGTATTGGCTTGCTGCGTTCGTACCGGATAAAGCCGAGCAATATATAGCCAATTATAATTTTGCCATAAAGCAGGGTAAAGATAAATACCAGTCTGATTTTATCACTAATGAAAAGTTGATTGAAGCTGGTGGTAGTTTCGAATTGACGCACCGTTTATTCGCTGGTCCAAAGAAGGTTGACCTGCTTGATAAATATGAAGAGCAGTACAATATTAAGCTATTTGATAGGGCGATTGATTTTGGTTGGTTCTATATACTTACAAAACCTATCTTCAACGCTATGAATTATTTCTATAGCTATGTCGGTAATTTTGGTATCAGTATCATGATTGTGACCATCTTGATTAAACTTGCGATGTTTACTTTGGCTAATAAGTCATACCGATCCATGAAGAAAATGAAAAAGCTTCAGCCAGAAATGGAGCGCTTGAAGGAATTATATGCTGATGATAAAGCAAGATTAAATCAAGAAGTGATGTCTTTATACAAGAGAGAGAAGGTTAACCCAGTTTCTGGGTGTCTGCCCCTGTTGGTGCAAATACCGGTGTTTTTCTCTATATATAAGGTGCTATATGTTACGATTGAAATGAGACACGCGCCATTCTTTGGTTGGATCAAAGATCTCTCTGCTCCGGATCCGACTACTATTTTTAACTTATTTGGTCTTTTGCCGTTTACTCCTCCGTCCTTCCTGATGCTTGGTGTGTGGCCGCTATTTATGGCAATGACTATGTTCTTACAGCAAAAAATGAGTCCGCAGCCAACTGACCCAGTGCAAGCTCAGGTGATGAAATTTATGCCGCTGATGTTCTTATTTATGTTTAGTGGATTCCCGGCTGGCTTGTTGATATATTGGTCTTGGAATAATATATTATCTATTGTTCAACAGTTTTATATAAACAAACTGGATACGAATGGCAGCTGAACTTAGTATTAAGATTTTTCGTCAAGAGGCTAAATTTGTAGCTGGTGTTGCAAAGCCAGAACAACTTCCAAAACTGTTTCTTCCCCAATTTGCTTTTGTTGGTAAGTCGAATGTTGGTAAATCAAGTTTGATAAACACTATATGTAATAGGAAGGCTTTAGCTAGGGTGTCTCATACTCCGGGGCGTACGCAGCAAATCAATTTTTTCTCAATAGCTGACAAATTAATGCTGGCAGATTTTCCTGGGTATGGGTTTGCTAAAGTGTCTGCTAATCAAAGGATTTCTTGGGGTAAATTAATAGTTTATTATTTGCAAAACAGTGATCTTTTGCGGATGGTAAATTTGTTGATTGATGCTAGAAGAGGCATCAAAGAAAATGACATTGAGATTATGCATCTGCTAAAATCTTGCGATAAGGAGTTTCAAATCATTTTTACCAAAGCTGATAAAATTACGGCAATAGACGAATTCACTACGCAGATGCGTCAGCAACTAGCTGATTTAGGCTTCGTCTGTAATATAATAATTACCAGTAGCAAAAATGGAACTGGAGCAAAAGAGCTGCAAGGTAGCATGCTTCGAGAGCTTTAGGAATCTTCTCTTTCAATAACTAACTCTTCTCCGATCAATGGTTGGTCTTTCGAGTCGTCTAGTGGATTATTGTTGTGTAAGCCTAAAAGCAATGAGCATTTTTTTGATTGTTCATAACTTAAGCCGCTTCTGGGAGAGCCAATAAAAAAATCATAGTAGCTCTCTGGTGCAGATTTGCTGATAATAGGGGTTTTTAGGTTTTTTTGTAAGATTGATATAGGTTGACTTTTAGACATAAGAATCTTCTCCCTAACTAGTTATTCAACTTAACATAATATTTTTACTTCAAACGAAAATCAATCTAAAAATTCTATTCCCAATTGATTTGATTACTTTATTTTTTAAAATCTTGAATGTAAAGTTACCGGCAAGTATTATGAGTATTGTTACAATAGCGCTGTATACGATATCGGCTGGATAGTGCATTGCCAGAGTTATCCGAGAGGTGGCAACAGCAAGAATAACAAGGCAACTTGTACATTTTAAAAATTTGTTCATGTAGGGCCATAAGCAATAAGCAATCAGTATGCTAAGGCCGGTATGTGCGCTTGGAAAAGATGACAAACAACGTTCTAAATCTGTATTAGCAATAGTAATAAAATCTGCTTTTGTTAGAGAGCAAAATGGGCGACTTAAGTTGATTGAAAATTTTAAAGCGGCAAATGTCAAGCCAAACAGCGCATAACAAATGCCTATCCTAGTTAGCTCAAAATAACCGGCCATAAAAAGGCTTTGTTTGTCAAGGGTAACGCGCCGCGTGCGAAAGTAAAAAAGCAAGCAAGCTATAAAGTAGAAAACGGCAAAATTTGCAATAAAAAATACATCAGAAATTATTTTTAGTATATCAGGTAGATAGCCGACATTAGTTAGCTTGTTTATCGAAATAAACAAGGTCTTATTTAGGCCCATCCAGTTGTATAAAAAATATGTCATATAGTTATTTGTCTTGGGTCCGGTTCGTGTGCTATCCGCGTATAAAACTATAGTAAAATCTTTGTGGATGCAATTATTATGGAAGGAAATTTGCACCCACTTTATCAAGCGGAGTTTTTCTTGCATAAAAACCCTTGCCAATAATAAAAAAGTTGAGTATAGTTCTGAAAATTTTCGGTTGAATATAAAAGTCGAGTGGGGTACAATACGCCTCCTTGATAGTTTTTTGTAATTTTTAAAGAAGAAGTAAATTTAAATGCCAACAAATAGTCAATTGGTCAGATTTGGTAGACAATCAAAAGTCAGAAAAAGCAAGTCTCCTGCGCTTAAGTCAAATCCTTTTCTTAAGGGTGTTTGTGTTATAGTTAAAACTGTAACGCCAAAGAAACCTAACTCAGCTTTGCGTAAGATTGCAAGGGTGCGTTTGAGCAATGGAGAGTATGTGAATGCTTATATTCCTGGTGAAGGTCACAATCTACAGGAACACTCGGCTGTATTAGTTAGAGGTGGTAGGGTTCCAGATCTTCCTGGTGTTAAGTATCATATCGTTCGTGGTGCGCTTGATACTCAAGGTGTTAAAGGTCGTAAGCAAGGTCGTTCACGTTACGGTACTTCTTCTAAAGGTCAATAATAATTATTTAAATATAAAATCGATATAGGTATACAATGTCGCGACGTCATGCAGCTGTAAAGAGAGTAATAAAGCCAGATACTAAATATAAGAGCGTATTGCTTTCGAAGTTTATTAATAATGTAATGAAAAGTGGAAAAAAATCTCTCGCAGAAAGGCTAGTTTATGGTGCTTTTGCTAGAGTTGAAAAGAAGCATGGGTCTGATCCGTTCAAGACATTTAATGATAGTATGAATAATGTAAAGCCTTATGTTGAAGTTACTTCCGTAAGGGTTGGTGGTGCGAACTATCAAGTTCCTTCACCTGTTGATGAGAGAAGAGGTTATGCACTTGCTATACGTTGGCTTATCGATGCTGCGCAAAAGCGTTCTGGTCGAAGCATGATTGAGAAATTAGCTGAAGAGTTGTTTGATGCTGCGAATAATCGTGGCGTTGCGATTAAGAAGAGAGAAGATACTCACAAAATGGCGGAAGCTAATAAAGCTTTCTCTCATTTTGCTCAAAGATCCCAACAACAGAGGTAGGTAGGCATGTCTAAGAAGCAGTTAGGTGACGTCCGTAATATCGGTATATGTGCGCATATTGATGCTGGCAAAACCACTACTACTGAGCGTATTCTTTATTACACAGGTAAATCTCACAACATAGGTGAAGTGCACGATGGTGGTGCTACTATGGATTGGATGGAACAAGAGCAAGAAAGGGGTATTACAATTACTTCTGCTGCTACAACCTGCTATTGGAATGAAAAAAGAATCAATATTATTGATACACCTGGTCACGTTGACTTTACAATTGAGGTTGAAAGGTCGCTTAGAGTGCTTGATGGTGCGGTAACTGTTTTTGATGGAGTTGCTGGTGTTGAGCCGCAATCTGAAACTGTTTGGCGTCAGGCGGATAAGTACCATGTCCCTAGAATGTGTTTTGTTAACAAGCTTGATAGAGCTGGTGCGGACTTTTTTAGGTGTGTACACATGATTTCTGATAGGCTCGGTGCTGTGCCACTTGTTTTGCAATTACCAATTGGTATTGAAGATGAGTTTCAAGGCGTAGTTGATCTTGTTAAGATGCAGTCAATTATATGGAAAGATGGCTCTCTAGGTGCAGAATATACCTATGGTGAAATTCCTGCTGACTTGAAAGCTAAAGCTGATGAATATAGACTGAAATTACTAGAAACAGCAGTTGAAACTGATGATGTTGTAATGGAAAAGTACCTTGGTGCTGAGGAAATTTCTGAGGCTGAGTTAAAGTCGTGTATAAGAAAAGGTACGATTGCTGGTACTTTTGTTCCGGTAATTTGTGGTTCGGCATTTAAAAACAAAGGTGTTCAGCCTTTACTTGACGCGGTTGTTGACTATCTGCCTTCGCCGCTTGATATACCTCCGACTAAAGCTATTAATGCTAAGACTGGGGAAGAAACAACGATTGAAAATTCAGAAAATGGGCCGTTTGCCGCTCTTGCATTTAAAATAATGACAGATCCTTTTGTTGGCTCTCTTACATTTGCAAGAATTTATTCTGGTAAGCTTTCTGCTGGGTCGTCAGTTGTGAATACTGTAAAAAATCAGAAAGAGCGTGTTGGTCGTATGTTACTTATGCATGCGAATGATCGTGAAGATATAAAGGAAGCTGTGGCTGGTGATATCGTTGCTTTAGCTGGTTTAAAAAATACTACAACAGGTGATACTTTATGTGGTCCGGATGTTGGGCTTATTCTTGAAAGAATGGAGTTTCCTGAGCCTGTTATTAAGCTTGCTGTTGAGCCAAAGTCAACTGCTGATCAAGAAAAAATGGGATTTGCGCTTGCTAAGCTTGCTTCAGAAGATCCATCATTTAGAGTGTCAACAACTGAAAACGGTCAAACAAATATTGAAGGAATGGGTGAGCTTCACTTAGAAATTCTTGTAGATAGAATGAGGAGAGAGTTTAAAGTTGAAGCAAATGTTGGAGCTCCAGAGGTTGCTTATCGCGAGACAATTACTACGTCTTATGAAGTAGATTATACGCATAAAAAACAGTCAGGTGGTGCGGGGCAATTTGCTAGAGTAAAGATTACATTTGAACCGGGTGAGCAAGGGAGCGGTTTTACATTTGATAGTAAAATTGTTGGTGGCTCTGTTCCAAAAGAATTTATTCCTGGTGTAGAGAAAGGATTAAAGAGCATTATGGGTAGCGGTGTTGTTGCTGGGTATCCCATGATTGACTTTAAGGCTACTCTTACAGATGGTGCGTTCCACGATGTGGATTCAAGTGTATTAGCTTTTGAAATTGCTGCTAAAGCGGCTTTTAGAGAAGGTATGCCAAAAGCTGGGGCAAAGCTGCTTGAGCCGATTATGAAGGTAGAGGTTGTTACTCCAGAAGATTATATGGGAGACATTATTGGTGACTTAAATAGTCGTAGAGGTTCTATCCAAAATATGGAGCCAAGAGGTAATGCTCAGGTAATATCTGCTCATGTTCCTTTGGCTGAAATGTTTGGTTATGTGAATACTTTAAGATCTATGTCTCAGGGTAGGGCTCAGTATAGTATGGAATT
>CAMBEC010000005.1 GCA_945865485.1 Rickettsia typhi | reverse complement strand
ATGATTTGAATATTAACGAGACTTTTAGTATCCCAGGTACCTATGGTTCTACCTCATTATTAATACATGCCTTTAATAATAAAGCTGATGAAGTTGTTAAGTCGTTACTAGCAAAGGATAACATAGACTTAAGTGCAATATGGAATGGTTTTAAGAACATTCTTAATATAGCAATTGAAAATAAGGATATAGGCTTAGTCAAAGACATTTTAAATCATAAAAACTTTAAAATGGATTTACTTCAAAATGTTTACCTAAATGACGTAATTAAAGACTCATTAGAGATTGGTATTTTGCTCATCCAGAAAGGGGTAGATATCAACGTCACTATTTATAATAATTCTGGAATTAAATCGCTTCTTGCTTATGCAATTGACAATAAGTTAGACGCTTTAATAGACGTCATTTTAGCAAGGCCTGATATAAAAATTAGCCAGAATGAATGTGGCTCTGTCGCTATTTATTTAAATCAACATCCTAACATTAAACCTTCCGAGCATTTGATTAAAGAATTAATTGTCAATTCTGAAGTAGATAAAATTATTGAGTATTTACAGCAAGTTAACTTTGATTGGGTAATAAAATTTAATAACAGTGAAACTGTACTACATTTATTACTTGCACGAAATGATGCTGATAACCCTAAAACGTTAGAATATGTAGATTATTTGTTACAGCAAAGTACTCCATCAAATGAACCAGTACTTAATGTTAATCAACGAGACAATAATGGAAATAGAGTAATTGATCTTGTTAAAAATAAAATAATAACTAATTATCAGGCCTTTATTAAATTGCTAAGAGATTATGGATCAGTAGAACCTAAAGAGCCTATATCATCTCTAAATGTATCTAAGCTTATATTGGATAACGGTAGCGATACACCTCCGGACGGAATAGCAGGAAATAAGGAAAAAGCACAACAAATACTTCAATTGATGTTCAATAAATATAAATTAACCGACCTGGAAATTAATAATGAAATTACTCAATTTAAAGCAACGCAAGGCTTGACAACTACAGTAGCTCTATGGGGAGCTGATACAGATAATGTCTTGAAAGTAGTTGAAAAATTATCAACTATGAATGATGTTCAAGATAGGTTAACAGTTAGTTGGGATTTTAAAAAGGTTCTTGGTACATTGATTCATATAACAAAAACTAACGGAGATACATCAAACTTGATTTATACTTTAAGTCAAATAAAGATGTGTGATTTAAGTAAGTTAATAAATCTGCTTGCTGTAGCACAAGATAAAATTATTGAATCAGTAGAGGTAGATTACACCAAAAAAACTTTTGAAAGCTTTGAAGATGTTTTAGGGTTAATCCCCTCTGTGGCTTTCTCAATCCTAGGCGATAAAATGCCTTTGGCTTTTATCAAATGGAAAAATGATCTTGCTAATAAGGCTTTAATTATAGATCCTGAGCAATGGTGTGCTTATACACAAAAGATACAGGGGATATTTAATAAAATATTTGCTGAGCATGCAGATGGCATCACTAACTCTAGTTATCATTTTACCGATGGTTTAAAATTAAAGATTATAGATCCTTTAATTCAAAAAATTATGAGCAAAGATGAAATAAATGAAGGTATACAAGAGCTGTGGAAAAATATTATAGAACAGGGAGCTGCTTTACTTGCGGCAGAACTTTTTGATAAAATTGTAGCGGGAGAGAAAGCAGTAGATTCAATAGAAGAAGCCGTTTTTGACTATCCATTATCTTTTGGTGATCTTCCATTATTGGATGTAAGCACAATCAAGTATTACTATGCTTTGATTAGCCAAAAATACGGGGAGAAGGACGCTAATCAATTTGCTTATCTCCTACAAGATAACTGTGTATTAAATCATGTAGTAAAAGAGTATTTACATTGTATTCATGAAAATACGAGTCATGATGATAATATCTCATTGCACGGAAATATACCAGATTATTCATAGTAAATTCGCTATGAGGGGAATTAAAAAATGAGGTTCCCCTCATAGCATTTGCAAGGGTTTTTAACAGCACCGTCACGTTAAAATTGAGTGATCAAGAAATACCTCATCGGTTTTCAAGTTTATAGCTAAGTAATAAATTAATATATAAGAAGGCATAAATTCGATAACTTATACGCCTACTACCTATATTATATTCTAAGAAAGCTACTAAGAACCCTTATTTATACAGGATTTATTACATTGGCGAATGGGATAAGTATCTGCTAGCCCAAGCAGCAAGTACCGCAGCAACATACTTACTATCGGCTGGACTTTTCATAAGTAAATGGTCTGCTTTATCGAGAGAAATAAAACTCTTCGGGTGCTTTGCTAGCTCATAGATCCTTTGGGCGTTCTCTATGCTTACCGTTTCGTCTACAGGTGAGTGCATAACGAGCAAGGCCTTTTTCAGATTCTTAATTTTACCTGGCATATCTTGGTTAGAAATGTCATCAAGGAATTGTTTTTTTATATTAAATTTCTTGCCCCCAAGAATAACTTCTGCCTCTCCTTTTTCATTTATTTCATCTATATGATTTACAAAATTATGCTGCACATGCGCAGTATCGCATGGTGAGCCTATCGTTGCCACTGCTCTTACTTCTGGAATTTCTGAGGCTGCGGCAATCGCTGCCGTACCACCTAGGCTGTGACCAACCAGAATTTGAGGAGCTTGATAATTTTCTCGCATAAAATTAGCTGCCGCTATAATATCTTTTACATTAGAAGAAAAATTGCTATTGGCAAAGTCACCCTCACTCGCTCCAAGACCAGTATAATCAAATCGAAATAAAGCTATATTCGCTTGATTTAAAGCTCTGGCTATCCTGCTAAGCGCAGTTATGTCTTTATTACCGGTAAAATAATGTGCAAATAAAACATACGCATCTGGTCGTTCTGGTGAGTCTAGTCTTGCAACCAAGGTACTTCCTAAAGAACCTTCAAATGTAAGTTTATTACTAACTATTGATGATAAAGTCATAGTGATTTATAAAATTTCCTTAAATTAACTTATATATTCTACAACGAACACTTAAAAAGGTCAATAAACCATTATCTAGCCTTAAAAATTTGTTGTTTATAAATTGTTAATCTTTCAGATCTAAAATGTAATTATATTAAATCAAATAAAAATTTATCCGGAGGAAAAAGTGATAACAGTTTTGATCTTAGTAGCTATTTTAGCACCTATGCTTCTCGTGTTTTCTGATAGAGCTATTGAAAACATTAGTCCACGGGGCACTTTAGCAAATTTATCTAACGAAATGGACGACATTATGGTATCTGTGAACGATAATGAAACCGCTCAACGATAACTGAAACTGTACTTTGTAAGTTCCTTGCGAACGACGAAATCAGTGACAAAAAATATCGTAAAGATGAAACTGTACCGTTTCTTTATCTTGCCATTTATTTACTTTTAGCCTACCCAATATAGACAATTTGTAAGAGGTTCGGGATAGTAATATTTTGCCAATCTCAGTATCAACGGAATTAAATGCTATGGCAGAAAGAGGTTTTGAGCTATGGGACTCTTTAATTGGAGCAAAAATCACCTTAATATGCTTTGAACCCACAATATCGCTCTTAAGCACGTAAACATCAGAAAATCTAAATATTGGTGCTGGATTACCGTTACCAAAAGGCTCTAACCTGTCTATTTCTGCTAGCAACTCAAGGCTAGCAGCAGAAGTTGAAAGGTCAATGTCGTAAAGCTCACGCAAATGAAAATCTGTAGATTGCAAATCTTTAACAAACTCTTGGTTTAAAAATTGCTTAAGATCTTGAATTTTGCCCTCTTCTACAGTAAAGCCAGCTGCCATTGCATGCCCCCCACCTACAACTAGCAACCCTCTTTGCTTTGCTTCTATAATTTTACACCCAAAATCAACCCCTTTAATTGAACGACACGAAGCTTTGCCGACGCCGCTATTTAAAGCAATAACCGCTACTGGCTTATTGTATTTTTCTTTCAGCCTACCTGCCACAATACCAATAACTCCAGGATGCCAATTATTGCCAACTATAAAAAGGCCAGGATCGTCAATTTGCTCCTGAGCCAAACTCATCGCCTCTTCCAGTACCGTATATTCAATAGCTTTACGCTCTTCATTATATCTATCAAGCTCTGTAGCAATATCTAAAGCTTCTTGATCGGAAGTTGTTGACAAAAGATGTGCTCCAAGCCAAGACTTACCTACCCTTCCGCCAGCATTAATGCGTGGCCCAAGGATAAACCCAAGATGATAGCAATTTGGAATTTCTTGGATGTTGGCAATGTCAGATAAAGTTCTATAGCCAATGTTTGCTCTATTTTTAGCTATTTTTAAACCTTGTGCAACAAATGCACGATTAAGGTCCGTCAGTTGCATAACATCACAAACCGTACCTAATGCTACTAGATCAAGATATTGCATAAGATCAGGTGCTTGGAGGTTATTTTTCTGAAAAAAATCAATTTCTTTAAGGGATTTGCATAACGCTACTGCAAATAAAAATGACACCCCTACAGCGGCTAAATTTTTGTAACAACTTTTCTCATCCAAACGATTTGGATTAATAACAGCCACAGCATTTGGCAAATCATCTAAGCTTATGTGGTGATCTATTACTATTACATCCAAACCTAGACTTGTTGCATACTCCAAAGCCTCAAAGGCTACTGATCCACAGTCGACTGTAATAACTAGTTTTGTCCCATGAGATTTAATTTTTTGCATGGCTTCTAGGCTTGGGCCATAACCTTCTGTAATACGATCAGGAACATATATGCTTGCATTAACAGCAACATCTCTAAATAGGTTTTTTAAAAGAGCCGCTGAAGTCGCTCCATCTACATCATAGTCAGCGAAAATACATATTTTTTCATTAGTGTTTATTGCCTTAATTGTTCTATCAACAGCCTTTTCCATATCCAATAGATGAAATGGATCAGGAAGTAAGGATTTAATTTTGGGGTTAAGAAAATGCTCTGCCTCGGCAACAGATGAAACACGAGTGGATATTATTCTGGCAAGGAAATCATCAATTCCAAGATAGCGTTTAAGCTCAGAAACCAGACTCTCATCATAAGAATGCGCTGACCAATATTTTCCTAAAATTGACTTATTCACTATACCTCATGCTAAACGGTTTAATTGAATTGCATGACCTAAAATACTGTCATAAACAACCACACCGCCTTCCTGAAAAAATGCTGTCATGCTGAACTTGCTTCAGCACTTCATTCGACACGCCTCTGATAACCGGTCAAGCCAGGTGACCGTGAACAACAGACCATGACTATTGAACAATATGCTGGATAATATGATCAACGAAGACCTTAAGCTTACTAAACATGTATGGCAAAATAAAAATCATCCCAAAATACACAGAAATAATTTTTGGCACAAAAGTTAAGGTTTGCTCTTGTATTTGGGTCAGAGCTTGCAACAAAGAAATGATTAAGCCAATTACCAAAGCAAGTATCAATACAGGAGCAGACACGGCTATCAAAACATATACAGCTTCCCTACTTATCTCAGCTACTACTCCAGCATCCATAAATCACCTTTTTTCTTTTAGAACGGAGCTATTATATCAACAACTTGTGAACCAACTCTTGGCTGCTGAACATCACTTACAACACCTCTGCCACCATAAGAAATACGGGCCTCAGCCATTTGATTCGTCCTGATAGAATTATCACTAGTAATATCTTTTGGCCTGATAATTCCTGCAATTTTTACTTCTCTGAGTTCGTAATTAACTCTAACTTCTTGATGGCCTTGTACTACAAGATTTCCATTGGGCAAAACTTTAGTTACAACCGCAGCAATTTCAGTCTTTATATCTTCTTTACGCGAAATCGTTCCACTTCCCGAATTAGCACGATTCGACCTAGTACTTATTAAAGAATTTAAGTCTGCAGCTGTAGATAAGTTAGCCTGTATAGCCTTTTCCTTACCAAATAATTTTGGCAACCCAAGACTGTCAGATCCGGTTCTGTTTTGTTGGGTAGAATTATTTAAACTAGCATTGTCTTTTATCTCAACCACTACTCTTATGATATCCCCTACTTTCCAAGCCCTACTATCTCTGAAAAACGTAGTTGATCCTGGTTGCCATAAAGAATTTGTTTTACGCATATGCGCATGCTGCGATTGCAACCTTGCTTCTCTGCGCTCAATTTCTTCTTCATCTTCTTCAACTGTTGGAATTTCAATATTTTCAAACTGAGGGGCTTTACCAACTCTTTTTAAACGCTCAACAGTTTCAGAGCAAGAAGAAATCACAAATAATGATATTATAAACAATAAAATTCTATTCATTTTCACCGCCTATCTTTACCGTGTTCTTATTTACAATTTGCCCAAGCAATACCACTCCAGAAGAGCTATTTTTTACTTTAATCATATCGCCAACAGCACCATTTCCCATAGCTATGCCTACTGTTTTTAAGTTTATAGCACCAGAAGAGTAGATAATATTCACTGGATCGTTATTTTTTATAACATTAGGGCTGGTAACTTCATTAATCTTAAACATTTTACCTGCAGCTATATAGGTCTTAGCCTGCATTCCTACTACCTCATTAAGTTCAGAAGCATATTCGCTATTTAAACTATCTATTCTTACTTTCATCGTAGTTACATCAGATTGTTGTATAACATCGCCAAACTTAATATATCTAGCAGCAATTGGAGCCATTACATAAGAAAGATAACGCCCGGATAGTGTTTCAGCTTTTCCGTCATTATAGTTAACTCGAACTCTGAAACTAGAGTTTTTGGGCTCAAATTGTTCAACAATAATTGAATCAATCTTATCTTGTGCAGACTTGATTTTATCAAATTTACTTTTAGAACTATATTCTTGTTCAATAATTATACGATTATCTTGAATCTTTTCCTGGAGAAGGCCATTTATGGTTTTACCAACGAAATCCTCATCTGCAAGCGCAAATAAGGTAAGCAAAGTAATGCAAAGAAAAAGTAAGGAGCTTAATAATTTCATTTATTTATTCATTCGATATTGTATGTACACCATATTTTCTGACAATATAGCACACATCCAATACTTGTCATAGTTTTTCAGCTCTGTTATTTAATATTATTAGTAGCTTCCAATATTTTATCTTCGGTACTTATTACCCGCGTATTTAATTCGTAGGCTCGCTGAGCCTCAATTAATTTTGTAAGTTCTTCTACAGCCTTTACGTTTGAACCTTCTAAAAAGGTTTGTTTAAACCTTCCATTCAAATCTTCAACTGCAACCGCTTCGCCAGAACCTACTGTCTCTATAAGTAAATTATTACCTATTGCTTCAAGCCCACTCTCATTCGGAAAAGTAAATATTTCCAATTGCCCAATTTCAATATTTTGTGCAGGGTTAGCTGGATCCTGCACTGTAATTTGACCATCTTCAGCAATTTGAACATCCTCTAGGGCAACGTTTGCCGGTATGGAAATAGCTGTAGTAAGCGAATTACCATCCTGAGTAACAATATTACGGTCACTATCTAGCTTGAACGACCCAGCTCTTGTGTAACCTATTCTGTTATTTGGTAGAATAACAGCAAAATATCCTGGCCCCTTTAAAGCTATATCAAGAGGATGAAAAGTTTGATGCAAAGGACCTTGCTCAACTACCCTATAGGTACCAATTACTCTTGTTCCCATACCAATCTGTACACCTGTTGGCCTTGGGGCAGCTTCAGCATTTTCCAAAATACCGGCTCTTTTAAGATTGATATAAAAAAGATCAGAGAATGAGGCTTCCATTCTTTTATAACCATCTGTATTAACGTTAGCCACGTTATTGGCAATAGTATCAATTCGTAACTGCTGCGCTTGCGCTCCTGTAACTGCCGCGCTCATTGCTATTGAAGCCATAAATCACCTCTCTTTTTTACTACTTAGTTAATTTATTTATCGCCGATGTATCGGTCTCGTTTATATTAGTCATCAAATCAGTGGTTAATCCGTACGATCTCTGCATTTCAACTAGCTGAGACATCGCAAGCGCAGAGTTAACATTCGAGCTACGAAGCGCCCCGGAAACTATAGTAAATTCCTCAAGTACTCGATCATTACCTTCTATAGCATACAAGTTCCCACCTTCTTTTATAATAGGGTCTTTTAAATCAAATGCAAACACGCCTATTATAGCAATTTCCTCATTATCAACAAATACAGCTCCGCTTTCTGAAATTTCAAACGTTTGAAAGTCTGCTGGGATTTCAATAAAATTATTATCCGCTGTTAAAATCGGGTATCCAGCAGAATTTACTAAAACACCTTGGTTATTTATCACCATAGATCCATCAAGGGTATACCGTGGCCCTCTAGGTGTAATAACCTTAAAATAACCTTCTCCAACAACAGCTAAATCGGTTGGTCTATTAGTAACTTTGATTGGCCCTTGATCACCGCTTCTATAAGTCGTTTCTGGCCATGCGAAAGAGTTGCTTCTACGGGAATTTTGTATAACATCTACATTGCGAAATAAAATATTATCTTGTTCATAACCAACAGTATTAGTATTAGCAACATTGTTTGCCACAACTTCTAATTGTCTTTTTCTTGCTATCTGACCAGAAAGTGCAATATATGATGCATTGTTTGCAGAGGCTGCATTGCATAAAAAGAACAGCTCAAATACCAAAAAAACCCAAAAGGATAAAGATACTTTGTTTATTAAAGCTTGCATCATATAATTGATCTTGATTTATACTCAAATATTTCTTTAAATATTAGTTTACTTTAAGCCGATTTCTAGTTTAAGGACAGTAATACAGAAATTTTAGTAGAATATTTTTTAACTTTCATGTATTTTGTACTACAAGATTGCTATATAAGTTACTACAAAATATTAATATTTTCAACATAAAATTTAATAACTTCGATGAATGACGAGAATGAAGAAGAGCCACTAACTCCGTCGGAAGCTGGTAAATTTGGCCTCTCCGCAGAAAAAAAGAAAAAGCTACAAAGAATTTTACTAATTGTCGCGCCAATTGTTCTTACAATAGTCGGCGCTATTTTCTTTTTCTTTTTTGTCATAAAAGGCCCTAAACCAACAGAAGAAGGGGAAGTTAAGCAACCAAAAGGAAAAGAACATGTACAACTTGATTCCAACACTTATTTAGATGTAGATCCTATTACCGTTGGCCTTTCTGGTGCTGGAGCAAAAAGGGAATATTTAAGAATGGATATAACAATGAGGCTTGGTACTGAAGAGGAAAGTGTAGCCGTTTTAGCCAAGATGCCAATTATAAAAGATACATTAATTACATTTTTAAGAACCCTTAGGTCCACAGATTTTAATAGCTCTAATAGTACACTTTACTTAAAAGAAGAGATTTCCAAGAGGATTAATAAGATTACTGCGCCGATTGTTGTAAAAGAAGTGCTGTTTCAAGAAATCACGGTTAACTAGTTCAATATACGAACAAAGGATTTATTTAGTAGTACAAAATGACCGAAGAAGAACAAAACAAAGATAATGCAGGGACAAAATCTC
The DNA here is from genome assembly GCA_945865485.1 of Rickettsia typhi. Lineage (GTDB taxonomy): Bacteria > Pseudomonadota > Alphaproteobacteria > Rickettsiales > Rickettsiaceae > Megaera_A > Megaera_A venefica. The sequence goes on along the minus strand of CAMBEC010000005.1, from coordinate 149,744 downwards.
AAAAAAAAGGCAACAACACATTGCCTAGTAACTTGACTGGCATAAAGGCTGTTCTCGAACAATCACTCCAGTCTTATGACAAGCTACCAATGCTTGAGATTATCTTTGAAAAATTTATTCGACAGCTAAGCACTGCACTTAGAAATCTTACTTCTGAACCAGTGGACGTAACAATTGAAGATTATAAGTCATTGAGATTTGGAGGGTATTTCGACCATAATAAAAACCCAATATCTATTGTAATTTTTAGAGCTGTAGAGTGGGAAAATTTTGGGTTGCTAATACTTGAAAATAATATGATTTTTTCATTCGTCGATTTGCTACTTGGTGGTAAAAAAAACACATCCCAAGTCAGTGCTAACGATTCAGAAAGAATACTAACTTCGATTGAACAAGGATTAGCCAGACAAATTTCAGAAATTATCCTTACTGAGCTAAGCCATGCTTTTGATCAAATAACTCCTACTACTTTTAATTTTGAAAGATTAGAGAGTAATCCTAATTTTGTAACGATTGCCAGACCAGGAGACGCAGTAATTGCTCTAAAATTAAGGATAGAGATTGATGAGCAGGTAAAGAATGTTGAGTTGATATTACCATACAAAACTATTGAACCGATTAAAGAGCAAATGCAACAGGTGTTCCTTGGTGATAAATTTGGCTCTGACCAAGAATGGGAACGTATGCTTTCCGAAAGCATAAAAGGAGTTAATTTGCCAGTTGAAGCAGTTATAACTAATAGAATATCTACAATTGAAGAGATTGCAAAGCTTAAAATTGGTGATACATTTATTATGGATCACCACAAAGATAAAGACATTATTGTTCGATCTGGTCCTATATCTTTATTTACAGGAAAAATTGGAAAGGTGGACAATAAGGTTGCAATAAATTTGAAAAACTTTTTTGAAGAATAGGTAATATGTTATTTTTAGATTTTTTACTGTTAATAATGATAGTTGTTTGTGTTGCTTACTGCTGGATGCTTAATAGGCGTATCCAGGATTTGCAAAATAGTAGGATTGAGTTTGCTCGAATGATTAAAGAGCTAAATGCTTCTATAGTTAAGGCTGAAAACAATGTAAACGAAATGAGTGAGCTAAGCAAAGTTACTAGTAACGAAATAAAATCAGTTGTTGAAGAAGCAACGGAAATTTCATCTGAACTTGCAACTATGAGTGAAATAGCAAGAGAACTTTCTATAAAACTTAGTACTCAAAGCCATTCAATTAGCAAATCCTCATATGAAGCTGAAACTTCTCAGAATACTTACGAGAATTCTATGCATTCAAAACCAAAAGAAAAGTTCACTGAAGAGGATTTAGCACCAGTTCCTGATGAAGCTTTTGAAAGCAAATATACAAATCAGTTAAAAAATTTCATTCAAAGCATTGTAAGTAAAAAAACCGATGAGCAAAGCGCTAATTTGAACCAAATGAACTATTACGAAACTTTAAGAAAAATTAACGCTAAAAAATAATGAAAGCAAGTTTATTTTCGCCTATATTAATATTACTAATTATTACATTGTTTGCTAAAGCCTCAATGCTTTTTGGTCGTATTCAAGAACAAACAAGCTATTCTGTTGATACAAGCACGTCTTCTGTACTTGTTGATACAGCTTACGCTAAATCTTCTCCTGAATCAGAAAAAAGTGATAATTCAGTACCTGAAGATACCCACTCTAGTAAGAAGCCTAAGAAAGAACCAACGAAGGCAGCAGCGGATAATCCAGGGGCAGTTATAAAGGATAATCCTGGTAAAGCTGAAAAAAAACCTTTAGATAATCTTTCGCGTTCAGAAATGGATCTTTTGAAAGAGCTCTCAAAAAGAAGAGATACTCTTGATAAAGAAAAAAAAGATATGAATGTTAGAGAGCAGGTATTGAAAGCTACTGAGAATAAAATTGACCAAAAAGTTGGAGAATTAAAGAACCTACAATCCCAACTAGAAGTATTGATGAAGCAATATGATCAAAAAGAAAATAGCAAGATTCTTAGCTTAGTAAAAATTTACGAAACTATGAAACCAAAGGATGCCGCTAAGATCTTTAATGAGCTTGAAATGCCTGTACTTCTGAAAGTTGTAAGTAATATGAAGGAAGTAAAAGTTGCGCCAGTAATCGCCAGTATGGATCCAGTAAAAGCACGAGATCTATCAATAGAACTAGCAAAGCAAAAACCAATTGAATAATACCATTTCTTAAAATTTATATGAATTTTGTAGATCTCGGTTGTGCTCTCATTTAATATGTTTTGCAGTCTGTGCTCTAAAGTTCAAAATTTGATGGTATAATAACTTATAATTTAGGTATTTATGAATAGTTATTTGCTAGGCGCATATTGTTTTACATTTACAATATTAGCTTTTGTTTTAATAAAGACCATTATAGATTTCAAAACTGGTGAACCACAAAAAAAGAAATAGGATACTTGTAATATTCTTAATGCTATCTCTCTGTTCAATAGGAGTATACTTTATTCTTTCAAACCTGAATGATAACATAGTGTTCTTTTATCCTCCTTCCGAGATTTCTAAGATTGAAAACAACCGTGGCAAAGTAAGAGTTGGTGGTATAGTTAAAAATGGATCTATTACAAGAGAAACAGATAATAAAATACGTTTTATTATCACCGACTATTCAGAGGAATTAGAAATTATTTATCAAGGTATTCTGCCTGCTCTTTTCCGTGAAGGACAAGGCATTGTAGCAGAAGGAAACTTTAAATTACCAAAATCTTTTGTAGCAATAAAATTACTTGCCAAACATGATGAAAATTATATGCCACCACAAATCAAACGGCATCTCGACAACAGTAAGAAGCCATAAGCTGTTTTATTAAAATCCACAGTAGAGCTAGTTACAATTTTATACTAGACCTAAATTCATCCTCTTTACCGCCTAAGTGTTTGTATTTTATCACTAAATGATACTCACCGCGTAATTTCTCTCCTCTAAGATTTTTGCTAGCAAAAAGAAAATACCTAGCTTGATACTTACCAAACTCATGCTCTCTTTTTGCAAAAATGTTATTACCACTATCTAAAATTGAAATTGTTAATTTATCCCCCTTATTTACAGAAAAAATTTCAACGAATGCAATAAATTCTTCGGGATATTCCGGTTGTGCACGAAGATAGTCTCCAGACATAACCCTTTCTGCGGTAATCTTTTCGAATGCGAATCCATAATTATAGACAATTCCAGTTGTTGCATGTTTTTCCATATTCTCTGGATTAGACCAAAGCGACTCTGGCTGCAAACCACAATCAGGTTGAGAACCATAAAAAGGATCTATTTCTCTTACTAAGGTATCAGATTTATCGTGAAGGCTCATATGCAAATGAGGATACTCTGTTAAACCGGATAAACCAACCTCTCCCACTACATCGCCAAGATTTATTTTATCTCCCACATTCACATGAATAGATTTATTTTTAAGGTGGCATAACCGTACTTGCATTTCATCATTTGAGATTATAACTTCATTGCCACACTCCCTACCCTCTAGTGATTTACGATCAGTGCTTTTTACATTGATATCAGCGACTCCATCTCTTTTAAATTCGACAATACCGCTAATAGGAGCAATAACTGATACTCCTTCTTGCATCTGCTTAATATCCTTAAGCGCAATATCCGTTCCATCGTTGTATTCGTATGTAATTGGCCCACACCTAAAATCAAGCTGCTTACCGTGTAAATGATGTCTTGGAAGATTAGAAATCCAGCATGATTTCCCTAATTCACAATCAAGTGGGAATAAAAGGTTATCACCAGAATCCGCTCTCACTGTTGATGTCAGCAAGGATAAAAATATGATTAGTAATAGGTTTTTCATCAGTTTCAATCATTTATTTTTTTGGATCATATCAACTAATTATTAAAGATTATTTAACTTACCCTCTTTACTTACAAGATAAATATAGACCTAATAACAAACTATATTGTATTATGTGGTACATAATGCCAATATGCATATTTAGTTAAGGATAATATGAAAATAGTCGTTTGCCAGACAAAACCTAGAATTGGCGATCTTGAAGAAAATTATAATTCCATTTTAAGGCACTACCAAAGGGCTTTAAATTTAAATGCTGATATATGTTTATTTCCTGAATTAGCAATCTCTGGATATTTTGCAGAGGATATGTTTACCCAGAAAAATTTTTTAGAAGATATACAAATTAAGGTGACCAGGCTTATTTCTATAACAGAACATACTTGCTTACTCCTCCCCACTCCGATATTGGAACAAAATGGCTTACTTTATAATGGAGTAATTGCTGCCAAACACGGCAAAGTTATTGGACTAACCTATAAGCACGAGTTACCAAATTATGGCATATTTGATGAAAAAAGATATTTTACTAACGGGATACCATCAATCATTATAATTAATGACAAAAAAATTGGCATTCCTATATGTGAAGACATTTGGTTTAACAAAGTATGTAACAATTTAAAAGAACAAGGGGCAGAGCTATTTCTTGTACCAAATGGCTCTCCTTATGAAAAAGGTAAAATGCAAGAGAGAGTAAGTATCGTAAAACAAAGGTTTAATGAGACCCAAGTACCAATCATTTACTGTAACCAAGCCTTAGGTCATGATGGTATTGTTTTTGATGGTAGATCATTTTGCTATGATGGTGAAGTAAAAGTGATTGGTAAAGCTTTTGAGACAGACCAACAACTTGTAGAAATAGTTGATAATAAGTTTCGCTGCACAACAACTTATGATTTAAACTTAAATATCTATGATGAAATATTTGATGCTATGGTACTTGGTTTGCGTGACTATGTTCTTGGCAATGGCTTTACTAAAGTTATTCTTGGCTTATCTGGAGGAATTGACTCTGCCTTAGTTGCCGTTATTGCTCAAAAAGCTCTGGGTAAGGAAAATGTAACCTCCTACATGTTACCATCCAAATTCACTTCTAAAGAGAGTGTTGAAGATGCAGAAAATATCGCAAATAACCTAAATATAATATTCAAATCAATTGATATAAGTAAAATTTTTGAATCATTTTTATTAACCCTAGATAAAGATATTCCAATAAAGGAAAGCTCGATTACTTTTCAAAACTTGCAATCAAGGATTAGAGGAACAATCCTCATGGCCAAAGCTAATGAAACAGGTTCTCTCTTAATTACAACCGGAAATAAATCTGAATACGCGACAGGATATGCCACAATATATGGAGACATGAACGGGGCTTTCAACCCAATTAAAGATATCTATAAGACAGAGCTTTATGAACTGGTCAGACATATCAATAAAACGATGAACGTTATACCACAGCGAGTAATCACAAAAGCTCCAACTGCAGAACTTGCTTCAGGCCAAAAAGATTCAGATTCTCTACCAGAGTATCCAATATTAGATAGAATTATTGAAGACCATATAGAAAATAACTTGGATCAATATGAGCTTTCAAAAAAATACGACTCGGAACTAGTACAACGCATCGTAAAAATGGTTAGAAAAGCAGAATTCAAAAGAAAACAATCAGCCCCAGGGGTTAAGATCTCTAAAAGAAATTTTGAAAAAGAAAGAAGGTTTCCTATAACCAACTTGTATAAGCAATCTCCTCTACCTAGAATTTAGGTTACTCATAATTATTCAACCCTATGTTAAGCTTTACCTAGTAGTAAACATCCTTATTATTATTTAATTCTAATAAATTAATGCATTATTAATTTATTAATGGTTTGATAGTAGTTAAGGGGTATGTAAATAAATTCTCCTTAATTAGTACGGTGATAAAGTAATCAAATCAGAGGTATCTTATGGGTGTAGAAATATTAGTTATAGCTATTGTAGCTGGAGTAATATCACTTATTTCTGGAGCAACTTCAATAGCCACTCTTGTACATGTTAAGAAGTCATCAGTAGCAATGAGCGACGACAAGACCAGCGTGGATATATTCAACAAATCAACTGATGAAGAAAAAACTGACGGTAGTAAAATCCATACAAGAGAACAAAAGATACACATAGAAGACATAGATACAGATTTTGCAAGCAGCCAGTTTAGTGCGACACGTACTGGCTTACCAAACAAAACATCTGAAATATTAGGTAGAGGTGGTGCAGAAGCACTTGGCGGGCTTATTACGTTAAAAAAAGTTGTTCCTTCTAAACTTATAGAAGACGCTAAGGTAGAGCATAAAAGTTCAGATAGCCTAGAAATAAGCGAACTACTTACTGGCGATGATAATGTTGACCTTGCGGGTGCAGAATCACATTCCATTGAATAATACTATCTCTTGAATTTATTAAGATATTTCAGGTAATGTTTTACCTGAAATATCTTAAAGTTAGCAGCTACTGATTCATCTCAAGTCCAACTAGCGCTCTTGAAAAGTCTTTAGGCGAGAATTGCTTAAGATCGTCTATTGATTCACCGACTCCTATAAAATGCACTGGAAGAGCAAATCTCTTTACTATACCAACAACGGCACCAGCCTTAGCAGTTCCATCTAGCTTAGTAATAACTAAACCAGAAATATTCGTTATAAGCTTAAATTGTTCAACTTGTGTTGCAGCATTTTGGCCAGTAGTACCATCAATAACTAATAAAGAATGGTGAGGAGCATTTTCATCTATTTTTTTAATCACTCGTATAATTTTCGCAAGCTCTTCCATCAAATTTTTGTGGTTATGAAGTCTACCTGCTGTATCAATAAATAAAATATCAGTACCATTACTCAATGACTCTGTAACGGCCATATGTGCCACACTAGCTGGGTCAGCCTTACTCTCACCTTTATATAAAATAGCTCCTGATCTTTGTGCCCATTTTTCAATCTGCTCAACTGCAGCGGCTCTGAATGTATCGCAAGCAGCTATGGCTACTTTTTTCCCCTGAGCAAAACTATTGGCTGCCATTTTACCAATTGTTGTAGTCTTTCCATTACCGTTAACACCACAAACTAATACTATATTCAGTTTACCATCTTCTAGTTTAAAGCTATGATCTTGCTGGCTTAAAATCTCTTCAATAATTCCACTTAAATCATTTTTGATCTCTTCGGAGGTTACTTCCTTATCAAACTTGTGTTTTCTAAGAGAGGTAATAATTGAGCTTGATACACTAGTTCCAATATCAGCAAATAATAGTAAATCTTCAAGCTCTTCAAGAGCACTATCATCCAGCTTTTTCTTAATGAATAAATGCTCAATACCACTTCCAATCTTACTAGAAGTTTTACTAAGCGCAGCTTTTAATTTACTAAAAAATCCGGTCATATTTTTGTTTTTTTAAATAATAGCATTATCTTGCACTTGATGGGTTTCACGTATCTTTAAGTTAAGCTTAGGGTAAACTTAAAATCATCATACCGGACTTATCTGGTCTCTCAAGACAGGCAATTCGTCATGCTGAACTTGATTCAGCATCTCTTTCGCTGCATGAGATACAGGATCAAATCCGGTATGACTGTTATCTTACTTTCCTTTATCAAGATCCTCAACTGAAAAGCATGTAAAAACACATCTAAGTTCAGCACAATCCTTAAGTCTTGCGAGGCTTCGACTTTAACCACCGCCAACAAAACACTTAATTTTATTCACAACATTAGAGAATTAACAAGCCCAGGGTAACGATCTTATTTTTCCTTATGACTAAAAATCATCAGCTTAGTATCAATACTACTATTTACTAAGAAATTGATTCTTATATTTATCAAGCAAAGTCTTCATCTGATTTATATCAAGGCTCTGATCTAAATTCCTATAATCTACTGAACCAGAACTTGCTATTAAAAGATCTACAGTATTTTTTAGAATAGCATTTTTATCTCCAATGGCATTGGAAATTACAACTAATTGATCATGAACGTTCATCATGTAGTAGGAAATTGCTAAGCGCAGTATATCTTGCGCTACATCCATATTATCTCCAACTCGAGATACTAAATCCTCAAAATCAGGCATTATTTGATCAGCATATTTATTCCAATATTTTGCCTGGAATAGAGCTTCACGTCTAATAATTTCTCCGTCTTCAGAGTTATCGTCCTTTAAGTACAATAAAGCATCATCATACTTTTCGAGAGTAATTAAAGCCTGAGCACGCAACCTAACCCTATACTGATGTTCATTAAAATTAACATTATCTTTATCCGTCTCATCTAAGACTAATATTGCTTCAGATGGCTTTTTATCCATCATTAAAATAACAGCCAAGTTATCCGCATTAGTCACTCTTTTCTCACCTTGTAGCCTATATGTAATCTGATGACGCAAAAGTTCAGATGCATTGTCAAGCAAATCAAGTTTTACTAATCTTTTTGCAATACTAATAATTACGTCATCTCCTTGTTCACCAATTGGGTTTAATTCTTTAAATTCATAAAATAAGGCAACTATAGTAAAATCATCCATCTCTTCGCCTAAACCACCAGGAAGAAACACTTCATTAAAAATCCTCGCCATTTCCGAAGTAATATAAAAATTACTTACTTTATTACTAAACGCAGTCTGGGCGTACTGAAATGTCCTTAAAGAATTCAGCATATCTCTTGAATCTCGGTAATAGGAAGCCAATTGTAACAAAATTTGATACTCTAGTTGATCGCCACGCCAACTAAACCTCAGTTTCTCCAATGATTCTGCTGCTTGAGAAGGTGTGATTTCTTCTTCCTCTACTTGAAGCTTGACTAGATCAAATTCTGCACGAACTTTATTGAACATGTCTAAGTCTTGCGCCATTAGTTCTCGATAGTACTGCTTTGCTAAATTATGCTGATTTTTTTTTCTATAATAACTTGCTTTATAATATTTTAAGCTGTTGAAGTATTGACTCCCTTCAGCTGGGCTACGCACCTCTTTAAAGATTCTCTCTAAAAGCTTTAAATCATTTGAAAGTAATGCTAGTTCAATTTCAGCAAAAACCATTGACCAGTATTTATCATCTGAATACAGGTTAATTGTTTTAGGCATTAACTCTAAAAGACCAATTGAGCTTGGATTAGATCCGAGAGCAAACTCATTAAATTTACTCCACATATTTATCTCAGAGACTCTCTGGATATCATGGTATGTGAGTAAGCTATCATATTCATCTTTCGCAGATGAATGTTCTCCTATCATAGTATAATTTACGGCCATTAAAAACCTAGCTTGCAAATTTGCTTCATAATCATTTGATGAATATTGCTTAGCTATTTTTAATGAATCAAGCGATTCTTGGTACCATTCATGTATAAAATAGAACCTAGCAAGAGCAAGGTTTCTAAGAAAAGCTTCTGAATTATCTTTGGACTGCGCAGCTTCACTAATTAACCTACTTTTTTGTTGATTAAAATCCAAAATATTCAGATTTTTATCCAAATAAGGCAAAATAGAAGGCATTTTTATAAATTCATCTATGGGAGATGGAAATAAATTAGCATCAATTACGTGATCCTCAGACAAAGCCGTATTCGAGATTACTTTTAAAGAATCTTGATTTTTTTCTACTGTCACTTCATCACTAAGTAGCACTACCGCAATGCCTTGGATTGATCTTAATAGGCTGTACTCAATAGAGTCTCTTTGCACAGAAACTCTACTACCCCCAGTAATAACGGGCAGAGTTTTAATAACATCGCCAAGTTCTGGGTCTTCAAAGGTGATAATTTCATTCTTAGCAAAATTACCTTTTAAAAGGAATCCATCTTGCCCCGTTAAAGGCTCTGGTGTTAATATATTTTGAGCTCGCCAATTTTTATCCTCTTTACTTCCAACTCTAATATTCCAACCAGATTCTATCTGATCTATTTTCGCCTGGTGCAAACTAGGATCAATTGCCATACGCATGACTGTACCCTTATCGCTTGGAATTAACTCAAATTTGCTAAACACCCCTCCTTCTTTAAACGAAAACACTTTCTTTTGGTCAAACACAATCCAAATATACTTACCCCTAAAGAAAGCAGCAACTTTACTATCTTCATTACCAAGGTTAAACGACAGAACATGTTCTCCAGAGCTATTTGAATATTTTATTGCTCCAGGATCATTATTTGCAGCACCTATAGTAGATAGGTCTTCTTCTTTTACTTTGTTTGTTTTGAATTTAATGGCATCTAATTTTTCACCATTAATAATACTTTGGTACACAAGGTCTTCTTTAACATTAAAGTTAATTTTCTGGTTATTAGAAGTCGATTTAATACCACTAGCAAACTCATTAAATTTACCTGGATTTACTAGATTGAATTCAGAGGGAATATTTATTGAAGCCGTAACATTATTGCCCGTCGCTTTTAAATCAACTATTTGATCTTTATCATGATAAAAAACAAAAATAACGTCCTTACCAAAAGCTTTTGTTTCAATTCTAATTGGCAATACAGCTTTTGCAGCTTGCACAAACAACAAACATGTCAGAAATAATAGTGTTTTTTTTATATTAATCATCAATTTATCGAATGCGCTAGAATTCCCAGATTGGGACTGTTTAACAAAATATTATTAATATACATTAAAGTAAAGATAATTCTTTCTAGGTAAACTGACTTGTTTCTCTACTGCGACGTCCAACCACCATCCATTGAAAGCGAAGTTCCTGTTATTGAAGCAGCCTCCTTGCTACACAGATAATACGCTAGTGATGCCACCTCTTCTATCTCAACAAATTTTTTAGTTGCTTGAGCGCCAAGAATAATTTTGTCAATCACCTCCTCTTCACTCATACCACGAGCTTTCGCTGTATCAGCGACTTGACCAAGCACAAGAGGAGTTTTAACATATCCTGGACATATTGCATTAACAGTAATACTATCTTTTGCAACTTCAAGTGCTACCGTTTTAGTCAATCCTAACATTCCATGTTTTGCAGCAACATAAGCCGATTTGAATGGTGAGGCTACTAACGCATGTGCTGATGCTATGTTAATTATTCTGCCCCATTTTTTCTTTTTCATATGTGGTATAGCATTCTTAATAGTATAAAATGACGCTATCAAATCTACTCTCATTATCGCTTCCCACTTTTCCGGAGGGAAGTCCTCAATCGGAGAAACAAACTGAATCCCAGCGTTGTTAACAAGAATATCAACAGCTTGAAACTGGTTTATAACATTTTTAAACATAGAATCAATTTCTTCCGGTTTTGATAGGTTAGCTCCATCAAATAATACCTCATTCGCCCCAAGAGATTTCAGCTCTTGAGTTATTTCATTCACTTGTTTAAGTTCGGCAAAGCCATTAATAACAATCTTTGCTCCACTGCTAGCAAATTTCTTAGCAATTCCTAAACCAATACCACTTGTTGAGCCTGTAATTATAACGACTTTGTCTTTCATATACGCTAAAACCATTTTTGTTTTCTAAAAATAACTTATATAAAGTATAATAACCGATTAACCTGAGTTTCGCATAAGGAAATTAGAAAAAATCATTCATAATTTAGGGATTTTTTACTAAAAAATGTTCTAAAAAGCGGAGCTTAGTTACTCTAAATGAGCATTTTTAGGTTGTTTTTTGGTAAAAAAGCACAAATTTGTGGATAGGTTTTTACCATTTCCTTATGCGAAACTCAGGTTATTATTACTAATATAAAAAAGATTAAAAGATGCAACTTATTGAAATCGAAAAAACAAATTCAACCTCTGTGTCCTGCAAAGGTAAAGAATCCCCATATGACCATCCAAAAGTATATCTTGAAATTAATCCAGAACTTGGTAGAGTTGCATGTCCATATTGCGGCAAAACCTTTGTATCGCAACATGGCTAAGTCACAGTAAATTAAGTTAATAAATCAGGGCAACAAAGCTGTCATCCTGAATTTATGGGGCTTCGCATGTCTTCGGCCCAGGATCTCATGTAAATAAAAAGAGATGCTGAACCAAGTTCAGCATAACGGTATATAAAGAAATATACTGGGTAACACACGGCATGATGCCCGGTAAACTTTGTGTGATGATATAATTTTCTAAATTGAACGGGTTAATACTTGTGAACAAGAAAAGTTTTATAATTTCAGTATTTACTGTCTTTGTGCAATATTACGATTACCATTTATTTGGTTTTATGGCCGCAAATATTGCTTCACATTTCTTTCCATCTGACGAGATAATTACTCAGCTTCTCAACACATATTTTTTGATGGCAATTGCAATGATTGCAAAGCCTCTTGGGTCTGTAATTTTTGGTAAGATTGGTGATTTAAAGGGACGATCAAATAGTTTTAAGGTCAGTTTATTTGGGACATCAGCAGCTTCATTTATACTTTTTATCGCTCCCGCCTATGAATCAGTAGGTATTTTATCGGCTTTTATTTTGCTTTTATGCAGAATGTCAATTTGTGCATTTGTTACTTCCGGTTCCGACGGCGTACGAATTTATATCTACGAACACATACCAACATCAAAGAGGTGCTTAGGCGTTGGCATAACTACACTTTTTACACAAGCTGGGTCACTTACCGCGTCATTATCAGCCTGGTTTTTTACACGAAATTATTTGCCCAGCTATAGCTGGAAATTTGCTTTTCTGGTTGGAGGCGTCTTAGGAATTCTAGCTTTACTTGCTATGAAAATCACTAATTTTTCTGATCATAAGCAAATGCATGAAACAGATGGTTTTTCCGAATTTCAGAACTTATCATTAACCAAGATTATTAGAACTAATTGGGAATTATTTTTGCTATGCATAGTTCTTGCTGGAAGCATAGGTAGCACTAATCAATTTCTAATAGTGTTCTTTGGAACTTATAATTTTGAAATTATTGGTACAATTGAGCGCTCGTCTATGCAAAAAATTATCTCACTAGCAATCGTTGCTTATATGATATTTAGTGTTGTAGGTGGATATATAGCAGACAAATTAGGTCCGTATATTGTAGCAAAATTTGCAGTATTCGCAGTACTTACTTGTTCAATTTTATTATGTTTATATTTAAATAACAGAATACTAAACGAATGGGTTTTTATTGGCATTGCAACATTGATGCCTTTTGTAACAATGCCTGCTGCAGCGATTTTTAAGCAATCAATACCAGAAGCTATAAGATATCGACTATTCTCTCTAAGTCATGCTATAGGGTCTGTTCTAATATCAGCGCCTACTGCATTTTTATCGACTTTTATCTACCATAAAACTAATATTATATGGTTACCAATTGTTTATTTTATTTGTACAATAATAATGATATTCTTGTCCCTGCATTACTTAAATAAAAGAATAGTAAACATAACTCAAAGTAAGAATAGTGATTAAAATACTTTCAAATAGCACTATAAATAAAATATCTGCCGGTGAGGTCATTGAAAGACCATCTTCAGTAGTTAAAGAACTTGTAGAAAATGCTATTGATGCTGACGCTACAAAAATAAGCATTACTTTAGAGTGCTCGGGGAAAAACCTCATTGTTATAAAAGATAACGGCTTTGGCATGACTAAAGATGAGCTAGAACTAGCCGTTTTACGCCATGCTACGTCTAAACTTGATGAAGACGATTTATTAAATATAAATAGCTTTGGATTTCGCGGCGAAGCTTTGCCTTCAATTGGAGCTATCAGTAAATTTAAAATTACTTCTAAAAAACGCGAAAATAGTTCGTCTTATTCTTTAAGCATTATTGGTGGCAAAATCGAACCAACAATACTTGCAAATATTAATGAAGGAACAATTATAGAAGTTCGTGATTTATTTTTCGCAACTCCTGCGAGGTTAAAATTTTTAAGATCAGACAAAACTGAGCTCGCTTCGATAGTTCTTGTGGTAAAAAAAATAGCACTAGCCCACCCTGCTATATCATTTACGCTTTCTCATGACGGTCGAGAAATTATAAACGTTAAAAGCCGGGAACATCCAAATATCATAAAAGATAGAATTGAAGAGATATTAGGTAAAGAATTTACCGAAAATGCAACTGAGGTTTCTCTCTTTAGGAATGATGTTGAGATATATGGTTACTCTTCTATACCAACCTATAACCGTGCAGCCTCTGATGACCAATTCCTTTTTATCAATAATCGACCGGTAAAAGATAAAATACTTAATATTGCTTTAAAAGTATCTTACCAAGATTATTTAGCAAGAGATCGTCACCCAGTATCAGTTTTGTTTATTAAACTCAATCCCCACTTCGTTGATGTAAATGTGCACCCAGCAAAAAGCGAAGTGAGGTTCCATGATCCTAATTTAATACGTAGTCTTGTAATTAGCGCTGTCAAAGACGCTCTAGCACGCAGTAGTAACCAGGTATCTAATATAGCATCAAGTGCTGCATTAAATTACATGCGCCCCACTTCGCTATCTTCCCAAAGCTTCAATGAAAAAAGCGCTAATAATCAAGGGAGATTCCAACTACCAACAAGCCATACACAAAATTTACCTATATCTGCACGCCTTGATTACGCAGTTAGTAATACCAATTTACTTATAAAAACCACACCTCAATCAAACGTTGAAGCACCATCGTTAGAAAAAGATACAGATTTTCCTTTGGGAGCAGCCAAAACTCAGCTTCATGGAACATATATAATATCTCAAACGCCTGATAGTATAATCATTATAGATCAGCACGCAGCTCATGAACGAATAGGTTATGAGAAAATCAAAGAACAGATTGAGAAGAATGGTTTGATTAAACAAAGATTATTAATACCATCTATTATTGAATTACCAGACACCCAAAGGGCAGAATTATTAAATGAACACAAGTTACTGTTGGCTGATCTAGGCTTAACTATTGAAAAATTTGGTGAAAATTCAATAATTGTTTCTGAAATACCTAGCTTAGTTGGAGATATTAATATTAACCAACTAGTCCATGATCTAGCTGATCACCTACAATCTATGGGCGAACACATAGCTCTTAGCGAGTTAATTGAGCACATAACTGAAACATATGCTTGTCACTATGCAATCAGAGCTGGTAGAGTTTTAAACGCTGAAGAAATGAATGGGTTGCTTCGCCTTATGGAAAACACGCCATTTTCTGGTCAATGTAATCATGGTAGACAAACTTATGTCGAACTTAAACTTAAGGATATAGAAAAATTATTTGGTCGAAAATAATGCAACACATAGACTGGATATCTTTGCCTGGGTTGATTGATTATAACGCTGGATTAGATTTAATGCAGCAACGCACCAATGATGTGATTCTAAGCAAAAAAAAAGAGGCAGTGTTCTTACTTGAACATCAAGATGTATATACTGCAGGCACCAGTTATAAAGATGACGAGCTATTGTCCGATAGTAACAACATTCCTGTTATTTATACAGGAAGAGGAGGTAAATTTACCTACCACGGCCCAGGCCAACGAGTGATATATCCTATCCTAAATTTAGCGGGTAACAATAGATCACCAGATCTAAAGCTATACATAAGTCTTCTAGAACAATGGATCATTAACACACTAGACAAACTTGATGTTAATGCTTATACAATTGATGGCAAAATCGGTATATGGGTTAATCTGGATAATGCTCCAGCAAAAATCGGAGCTATCGGTGTAAGGATTAAAAAATGGGTAACTTATCATGGTATTGCAGTCAATCTAAATACAGATATTAGTAGGTATTCAGGCATAATTCCTTGTGGAATTAATGATTTTCCAGTAACTTCATTAATTAATATTGGAATTGAAATAACAATGAGCGATTTCGATTATTTGTTGAAAAAAGAATTTGAAAAATTATTTTAATGAAAATAATAAGTTTATTAATAAGCCTTATAATGACTTTATGGTGTCTTGGTTTTTTTTATTTTACTAAAACTACATCTGATATATCAAATTATAAGCGAAATATGACAGATTCAATCGTGATATTTGGAGAAAACGAGCAAAGGTTGTACGCTGGTACTCAACTTTTAAAAATGGGCTATGCACCCCTAGTTTTTGTCACTAGTAACAAACCAAAATCTGAATTTGCTGGTTTTTTCAAAAAATATAACTTAGCACCTGAACAATTTATTTTCGATAGCGAACTAGCTACAAACACAACTAATTACTCCAGTGATACCGCAGAGTTTTTAAGAAAATATAGGTTACATTCTATGAGGTTAGTAGTGAATGCCGTAGAATTGCCAAGGGCTATGCTTGAAATAACTTCTAAAGTACCACGCAATATTATCATTATTCCACACCCAGTCGCCAGTATAGATATGGAGTATGATCTAATTATGATTGAATATATAAAATATACCATTACCCTCATGGCACAATATCTTGGTTATAAAAGAGAACTCAACCTCCCCTATATTTGAGTATGTTTTTGATTAACTTGAATTATAAAGAAGATCTTTAAGTTAAATGCAGTAGGAGTCTGTTTTAGTTCAAGATAATAGTATTGTGTTCGGATAGCAGCATTATTACACATTTATCATGGGCATGATCCACTGTCTTCTTTTAGCGCCTGAAATAAAGGAGGTATCCCATATCTGCGTTCAAGAGGACATAGCGCATCGTTTAGACCAATACAAAGATACGACCATTTCTCATTAATAGATCAACTACCTATTTTTACTTGATCTTTGCGTATGTTTTTTTTGATGAGGATTCGGAGTTTTTACCTTAGAAGACGACTTAGCTGAAATATTTTTACTTACTTGTTTAGTTAATTTAGCAGCTATTTGACTTAATTTACTAGTATTACGAACACTAGGTTTGTTTTTCTCTAAGAGCGGCTGATCTTCCATACCAGGCTTGTTAATAACAATTTTTGTAGGGTTATTTAATTTAGAATACGGATTTTGCCCTCTACCAGCATCTTTGATTAGGCTAAAAGCCATTTTGGCTGCTCTTACAAAAATATTCCTACTAGTAATGATCGCTTTCTCGGAAACACAAATTTTATCTTTTATTTCAGTAAATCTTGTCTTAATTTGTTCTGGCGACATAGAGGGATAATTTTTATCGCTAATCAATTCCTTAAGGGCCATAGTTTGAATACGTTGTTCTCTTACCTGCGCTCTAAGATCTTTAACATTATTATAACCAGGCGTATCTGCTTTATCTCGCTCCGAGTCTATTTGTTTCTTTAGATCATGACGAACTGTATCAACGTTAACTGTAGCTTTAGCTTCCATTCCAAAAGAAAAAAGAGTAATTACCACACCGGCAATTTTTACTGCAAGAGCTACACCAGCCGTGGCAATACTATTTGCTATAGCAAGTCCAATATCTAACCCTTGCTTTAACAGCGCTTTTCCTACACTCTTGGCAACAATTTTGCTTTTAGACGTATCTTGAGCAAGCCTCTGGGTTACAGACTTTTTTCCCTCCCTTGGTTCAGGCTGAAATAGTTGATCTTTTAATATATTTGCAAGTTTTGGATCGTCCTTTAATATATTTACTTGCTGTTCTTTTGCGTCTCTATTTTTAACTAATAAATTATTTTCTTTTTCAAGATGTCGAAGGCTTCTGGCCTGCATCATGTCTGTTCCGACCTTTATTGCCACGCTAGTAAACGCTATACCTGCTAACACCCCAACAACCACTGGCCCAAAAGGTGTAGCAGTTACCCCTGCTAAAGCTAGAATAGCAAAAGTAACGGTTAATCCGTTAGCAACAGCATTGCTTGTCAATATTTTAAAAATATGTGTTTCGGAAATATAAGACCATGCAGCTTTTATATTTTCTTCTACAAAACCAAGAGCTAGTCTTACTAAGGATTTTTTTTTCTTTGGCTTAGGTTTAATTATATCAACAGGAGAAGACGTAGTATCAGGATTAGTTGGCTCTTCAGAGGGTCCCTCATTTTGTTTTTCAATCATCCAGTCACCTCTAGAGTGCTACTTCTGTATTAAAACCAAACCAGATATTACAAGATATAAGTTCTTAATATAATTTAAATTTCTACTATGCTTTTTGCTACCCAAAGCTGGATTAAAAAGTTAAGAATTAATGCTTTTTGTCTTTTGACGAGGAAATACGAAGGCCTAAGTAATAGCGTAATTCAAATTAACTGGCCTACGAACACATGGCATAATTGCAAAAGAATCATCCCCCTCAACTGCCACGCAAGGACTTTTGATTTCATAAGGCGGACTAGGTGTACAAGATATTGCCCCTAAAAGAACAATAGCTATACAAAAACTCTTTATAAATTGCGACATAATTCCCAAATTATCTAAACATATAAATACTACTTGAAATAGTAGCTATTAAATTCAACTCATTGCGACATTAACAGTACCCTGATTTATGACTTAAAAAAACAAAATCCATTGTCAGAAATTTTATTTGCTATTTGAATCAGTGCTATTTGTTGCAATTATACTACCTAGGTTAAACCTTAAGAAGACGTTTAATATGTCACATGAATTAGACTTTTTAGCAAAAAATAAATAGTTCTACTCCTAAAATAAAATGGCTCATTGACAGAATATATATAAAAATCACTATATTAGCATAGTACCAGTTCATATTATAAAATGATTAAAATAATCAGCATATTATCCGCGGTAATATTTATTTCTTCTTGTTCAAATTATTATAATGGAAAAACATCAGATCATTTTGATGGAAAGCGTTTTTTTGATCCTGAATTAAGCGATGAAAAAACATTTGGTTCATTTTTGAAATGGCAATTCACCAAAAAACCAGCACAATGGCCCCAGCGAATTGAGGTTGAAAATTACAATGTTCCACCTAGAAATGTTTATGGCGATGATTTACGAATCACTAATGTAGGTCACGTTACTTTCTTAATTCAAACACAAGGAGTAAACATTTTAACCGATCCCGTTTGGTCAAAACGTGCGAGCCCTGTTACTTTTGCTGGTCCAAAGCGGGTAATCGATCCAGGTATTAAGTTTGAGGACTTACCGCCAATTGACATCGTGTGGGTAAGTCATAATCATTACGATCACCTAGACCTCCCAACTATTCAACGTTTGTGGCAATCACATAAACCAAGGATAATAACACCTCTTGGCAATGATACGATAATAAAATCAATGAATCCCGAAATTAACGTTGAGTCGTATGACTGGGAAGATTCTGTTTTTATTAATGATAATATTAAACTACATCTAAGTCCAATGCAGCACTGGTCATCCCGTAATATATTTGACCGTAACAAAGCACTTTGGGCCGCCCTTACTATTGAAACTAAAGGTGGTAATATTTATTTTGTGGGAGACTCCGGTTATGGAGAAGGACGTTATTTTAAACGTGATAAAGAAAAATTTGGTAACTATCGTCTTGCACTTATACCAATGGGTGCATACGAACCACGCTGGTTTATGAAATACGCGCACATGAACCCTGAGGAATTTGTACTTAGTCATATCGATCTTGGCAGACCATTTTCGATCCCTTCTCATTATGACGTTTTCAAACTAACCGACGAAGCTATAGGGGATGCTTCTAAAGCACTAAAAGAAGCAATACAAAAGCACAAAGTAGGAGATATAAAAGAATTGAAAATAGGCGAAGCTTTAATGGTTCCGAAGTAAATTTTCCTCCACCTATAACTCGTATAAACAAGATGTTTTGACTTTATTATTACTAACTTATACTTCCACCTGTATATTATGATCGGCTATGATCGGCTCCCCATAATATTGTTTGTTTATATTTAACTTATAGGCTTACCTTCCATTATTTTGACTTATCTTTAAAAAGAGTTCTCTTGAATTTTATTAGAAAAGTTATTTACAATAAAACCCCGTTAACCTTAATTCCATAGTGTTGTATGCAAAATTTTTTCCTACAAACAAGAGTGCAGATAGGTATAAGAAGAATATTGTATTTCACTAAGATACTAGATTTGGTGGAATTATATCTATCCTAGTTATTACTTAATGTATGCTCGGTATGCCACATTAACTAGATTTGTGCACCCTCTAAATGATTTGAGGAAAAAATATCTATAATTTTCATCTAGAAGTTATACAATCGATGAGTGGATAATTTATTACTCTTAAAACTAACACGAAGATTTAATGGAACCAATATACCAATCATTACAAGATTACATTAAATCTGGGGAATATTTCGCTGATGCCAAGGAATGGTATAAACATAAATACATTCACCCTTTTTCTCAGAGATCTTTCATATTAATTCTTAGTGTAGTAATTTGCGCTCTTTTTATAGGAGTAGTTATAAACATTCAGTCTCTGTTTCCTTCTGTAATACAAGTTAAATACTCTATTAACGCCGATACTTCAGCTAACAAAGCAGCACAAATAACCAGAGCCAATCAAATAGAGAATAATCCCCTCGCTTCAATTATTGACATTCTGATCAAAAATTATATCTCAAAGAGGGAAAGTTATGACTATGACGCGCTAAAAAAACAATTTGTTTATGTAAAAAACAATTCAACACGTATAGTTTTTCGTAGATTTTATAATTATATGAATATTGACAATCCATCTTCTCCAATAATGCGTTATCAAAAAAGCGCAAAGAGAAAAATCAATATCATTTCAGCGCGATACCCTAGCATAACTAAAGCCATAATCGAATTTAATTCCGTAGCTGAAAATGCTGCTAATGAAATTATCGAAGATACAATCTGGCAAGCCACAATTGATTTCGAAGTAGATGACATTAATACAAAATTACCATCGGGAGCACGATTTAACTTCACAATAATAGATTATCAGCTAAAACTATTAAAGGATAAAAAAAATAAATAAGTCATGAAAAAATTAATTATACCAACTGCAATATTAAATGGGACAACTAAATTTCATGGTGTAAACTCGCCCCGTTCACACTTGGTATTGGAACAAACGCAAGATCCCCAAAATGGCATTAGATCTCTTTCGAAACTCGCTACTGAGCAGCAAGCGCAAGGAGTACATGGAGTACAAAACCATAGAACACATAAAGTTGATGAGGATTCGAACACAGGAACAATGCCGCAATTGTCCGCAGGAATAGAATTGCAAAAGCGGTCAATTGTCAATAATACCTCAAGTATTATCTCAAGTGGGCTTAATATCTCGTTAATTTTGAATTTTAATATTATAATATTCTTAGCTATATTTTTTACAACCTCTACTGCTTTTGCAATAAGGGAATCAAGGCCCACTCCAGTTGATAGTAGAATTAGAGTTATGGTGTATAACCCTGATGACGTATTTAAATTCACTGGATATTATGGCTATCAAGCTAGTATTGAACTTGCTAGTAACGAGGAAGTAATAAGTATTTCCATGGGAGATACTACTTCATGGCAAATAGTTCCAGCTGGCCACAGAATATTTATCAAACCCATGGAACCAGACGCAACCACTAACCTTACTTTAATAACCAACAAACGAACATATTTTTTCGAGCTATATGCTGAAGAAACAACAGATATCCGTGATCCTGGCATGGTATTTAATGTTAAATTTATATATCCAGATGAAGAAGACGAAGATCATATTCGTACTTTTTCTAAAAGCGATAGCAAAGGACCAGACCTTAAGCATCCGGAAAATTTTAATTTTTATTATTCTATAAGCGGTAATGAAGAAATTGCACCAATTAAGATATTTGATGATGGCGAGTTTACATACCTGCAATTTAGAGATAAGAATAACGAGATTCCAGCAATATTTGCTGTAGACGAAGATCTTATGGAATCAATGGTCAATTTTCGCTTAGACCCTAATAACAGCAACTTAGTGGTAGTAGAGCAGGTATTTAGGAAGCTTACTTTAAGAGCTGGCAAGAAAATTGTTTGCGTGTTTAATGAAACTTACAAACCTTATTAAGTAAGAAATAGTAAATTCCATTATGGGATTTATCTAATAAACCCCATACCGTGTTAACTAACCTAAACTATGGATAAGAGATCAGGGTTTGTTAGGCAACATATTTGTCATATTGTATTGTAACATCAGAGCAAACACCATTCATCCATGGCCGTAAGTCATCCTGAATTTATGGGCCTTCGCATTCCTTAGGTCAAGATCTCATAAAACAGAAAAGAAGATCAAACGACTGGTGGCGATCATACTGAACCAAGTTCAGCATGACGCTGCGTATGGTATGCACCTTATATAAAAACTATATTCTTATTCATAGTTCGGTTAACCATTCTTCGTTATCAGTCTACTAAGTTATGTGTACTTGCTACTATTTTATTGGTAGAGTGAAATAAAAGCTCGACCCTGAATAATTGTCACTCTCGGCCCAGATTTTCCCATCATGGAGCTTGATAATTTTTTCAATCAAAGTCAAACCAATACCCCTACCACCAGCTGGCGTTTTAGTTTTAGAACTTACTGTGAATGTGTTAAATATAGTAACTAACTCATCTTGCGGAATACCAATTCCTTGATCAGTAATTTCAAAGCGGATATTATTATCTGAGATTTTACTTAAATTTATGGTAATAGGCTTGCCCTTGCCGTAAATTGCCGCATTGCTAATTAAATTATCAATAGCTTGTGCCATATAATACTTATCACAAAACACTACTATAGCCTCTGAGATGTTAAGATTGAATTCTGTTGGAGTTTCGTCTGAAAATATTTTCTTATAAAGTATCGTGCGTTCTCTAACTAATTTGCTCAAATTAATTGGCTTTTTATTCAGCTCGTAAGTAAGCGAAGATAGTTTTGATAAATCAGTAATACCATGAACATAGGTTTTTAGGCGATCGCCACTATTGATTATATCTTTAATAACACCCTTAATTTTATTCGCATCTAGATTGTCATAATATGAATATAACACATCACATAGGCTTAAAACTACAGTTAGTGGGGTATTAGTTTCGTGAGGTAGATTACGAATAAATTCATTTTTCATGTCTTTATTTTTCAGCATCTCAATTTTCATTAGCCGAATTCGTTCTTGCAAATAAAGCTCCTTCTCCTTTAAAATACCCTCCTTAGCCTCTTTATTCTGAAATTCACGCTCGATAATAGTCATTTTCTCGATAATACTATCACATAGGCGCCAAGATTCTTTGTTTGCGACATCAAGCTCTTCAGCTTTTCCTTCCCAATGAGCAGCTTTCTCTTCCGTAGCTTCTAGGTGTTCTTGTTGGGGCTTAAAAAAGGCTATAAGAACTCCCCCTACTAGCAATAATAAATAAGTTACTTTAAACTGCAAAGTACCAAAGTTAGTATCAAAATTTTCAATACCAGTATACCACTTAAAAAAGTATACACTTGATACTATTCCACTAACTATTAAAAATAAAGCTACATGCCAACGAACCAGCATAGCAAGAACCACCATACTAAGCAAAAATATCATTAGCTGAAATTGACCAAAATTGCTTATAATTACTTGCAAACCACCAACAAAGGCTAAGATATAAAATAATCCAATAATCCAAAATACTGCAATAAACTTATCGCTTCTAAAAGTTGGAGGCCAAATTGGGTAAGTTAAAAAGGCAGAAGACGACAATAATACCGAATGATATATAAATTCTATAATTTTACTATATTGTTGGCGAATTTCTATAGGTAAGGAGTACATAGTAGAAAAAACCGCAATAATACAAAATATTCCAAAAATAGAATAAGCTGATTCGTTACTAGGGGTATTGTTTTGACAAAAAGTTAATAAATCAAAAGTTTTGATCTTGTTTATATAATATTCCCATCGTTTACGGCGCTCTTTTTTTACTATTTCAAATGTTCCTCCATCCTTTATTCCTACCCAACCTCCTGGCTCTTTAAATAAATAGTGACTACCCATTAAAAACACTAAATTAGCTAGCATACCAGGAATTACGCTATCTACTCCCGTACTTTCCATCCACAATATTCTCCAGGTAACCACAGCGCATAAGCCAGCTATTATACCAATTAGCACTGCCTTTGCTGTACTACGAAATCCCAATATTGCCAAAAGAAATGGAACCGTAACTACTGGTAAATAGAAATTGCTCACCAACAAAAATATACTAAGCAGACCTTTCATATAAAAAGCTAAAATGAAAGCTAGAACGCCTATAATCGTTGAGCAAATATAGGAAAAATATAAATTATATTTTTCTGTTATATCATAACCAAAAGATTTTTTTATATCATAGGACAACGTTACTGTAGCTGCATTTAAATATGAATCAGCTGTCGACATTGCCATAGCTATAATACCAATCGCAATAAGCCCTTTAAACCCAACTATATATGTGTAATTATCTATTATGTACGATAATAATTGGGTTGGTTCTAAATTGGGATTATTAGTTATTAATAAAATACCAATCCAAAAAAATAATATGGAAATAGCAAGTCTGACCATAGTTGCTATAAAAAAAGAACTAGCTACTTGAGTAGTATCCTTTGCCATTGATACTCGTTGAAAAATAGCGGGGTTAAATGATGGTATAATAAAGTAAAATGCTAAGCCTACTGAGCCCCAAAACTTATAGTTGCTGGTGTCTATTAGCTGTGTGTAATCAAATAATTCGTGCTGTGAAATTGTATTAAATACAACCGATGGATCATTAAAATTACCCCAAATAATCAAAGCAATAATCGGTATGACTGTACCAAAGGTAAAAAACTGAATTACATCAGTAAATGTGACAGCTTTTATTCCACCAAATGTTGAATAAATTATAAGTACAAGACTACTCGCGACAGTAGCATAAAAGCTAGATAAACCAAAAAACAATTGCAATATTGTTGCGGCAACTTTAAATTGCGCTGCCAACTTACCAATACAATTGAACACGCTAGAGATAGAAGTAATAAATCTAACTTTTTGACCGTATAAATTACCCATTGCATCAGCTATGGATAATGTTCCTAGAAATTCCCCCATTCTAGGAGCAAGGAAATAACAAATTATCAAGCAGCTAAATATATCTCCTAACATCCCAGGCACCATATAAAACAGCCCCCCTTTATATACCTCTGAAATGTCTGTTAAAAATGCACTTCCACTAATCCACGTTGCTATTAATGTAGCCGAAATAGTTAGAGTAGAAAAATTTCTATCACCTATAGCATATTGCTTAATAGTTTTTACGCCTCTGCTAGAAAATATGCCAATTACAAGCGTAACAATTAAAAATACTGTAAAGATTAAAGCATCTATGCCAAAATTCATAAATTAATCAATCATGAGTTACTAAACATTATATTACACATATATAAAACATTTATTTAAGAGTTGCAATATTATATTTAGACCATAGATTTAACTTGTTATAAATTAACCTGAATTATGGATAAGATAAATATTTTATTTCAACCCCCAGTTGATTGTTTGCCATATTTGGGGCTTGAATTCAATATGCTTTAATAAATAATTATCCCAAGAAATGTAAATTACTTATTCTTTCTATATACATTGCTTTAACCAGAGATGCATCTGTGATACCGTTTATGCTTGTTAGAACTACTTTACCGTGACCAAAGCCAAAATCATTTTTAAAATCATAAACAGCTCCAATCACAGTAAGTACGCCAGAATTAATCCTTGATTTATATTTTTTTATCGCTTTTTGCACCTGGTAGTTTATATTCTCTATTATTGCATCCTCAAGGCAAGTTGCAGTAATTTTTATGGTACTAAGTTCTTTATTTATAAACTCTGATTCGGTTTTTGTACCATTTAATGCAGCCGTTACCGCCCCACAATCTGAATGACCAATAATAAGTAAAAAAGGCGTATTAAGAATTTCTATACCAAAATCAATAGATCCTTCACAAGTAGAAAGTTGGTTACCTATGTTTCTTATAGCGAATACACCATTCTGAGGTGTTTTATCGAATGACTCCATTTGGACTCGCGAATCAGAGCATTTTAAAATTGTTAGATTGGGAGTCTGACTATCATGAAATTTAGCAAAAAATTTATCGTCATGGATCGATGAAAACTCTGCATTGGTATCAAACAATTCTCTTAAAAATAGCAATAATCTTGGGTTATCCGGTAGATTCATAGACTAACCTCTTGTAACGAAAATATATATTTATGGCTCTTTCTATATATAGTAAATTCAAGGGTATTTGGTACACGACACGATAGAGCGAAACCTAATATATAAAGGTGAACGATGAGTAACAAAGCATCAAATACCAACAAACTTATTATAGTTTGTTGTATAAAGGAGTTAAGGCTAAATAGCAAATAAAATCCAACTAAATTGCCTTCACCTTACTAAACACAGCAAAATAATTCACATCTATATCATCACAAAGTATCCACTCTTGTTGTAAAATTGAAAAAACAAGGCCTTTTAATTCTTCAATTCTCAAATCAGTAGTTCGAGACATTTGAACCAACTCTGATGGTTTTATAAACTTAGAATAATTATGAGTGTTGACTGGAACCCAACGAAGCACATATTCTGCCCCTACAATTGCCAGTAAATAAGATTTTGCTGTTCTATTAATAGTTGAAACAATAAGAAGCCCCCCCGGTGCCAGTAACTTAGATAAATTTGCTATAAAATCACTGGGGTTAGCAACGTGTTCTAGTACTTCAAGACATAAGATTATATCGTATTTGTTATCAGAATTAACATGTAGCTCTATTGTTGTATTAAGATAATTTATATTTAATTTATGCTCTTTTGCATAAAATTCTGCAGCTTTAACATTATGTTCATTAGCGTCTAGTCCGGTCACTTTAGCACCAAGATGGTACATTGGCACAGAAATCAGTCCTCCACCTGATCCAACATCAAGCAATCTAAAGTCATTTAGCAATTGTTTTTTAGCAGTCGATATGTTGAAATATTGCTTTATTTTTGAAGTAATATAATCGATACGAATGGGATTAATTTGGTGCAAAGTTTTAAACTCCCCTTCGTTATCCCACCATTCTGAATATGTTTTATTAAATTTATTCAGTTCTTCTTTATCAATAGAGGATTTTTCAGTCATTATTTAGAATCTCATAGTTAATAAAGGGATATTAATCTAAAAACTTATATATGTAAATTTTTACCCTTCAAAACGTACCCGCAAAGTGATATAGTCAGGCAATTTAGAAAACTCTTGAATTTATGGGCATCATTGTACAGAAATTTGGTGGCACCTCTGTCGCTGATCTCACAAGAATTAAAAATGTTGCAAAGCTTGTTAAAGCTGAACTTGAGTCAGGTAACCAAGTTGTTGCCGTCGTTTCAGCGATGGCAGGAGCAACAAATTCTTTAATTACTCAATGCGCAGAATTATCCAGACTTGATGAGACAACTTCCTTACAAGAATATGACGCTGCAATTGCAAGCGGAGAGATAGTGACTTCAGCTTTACTTGCGCTACAGCTACAATCAATAGGTATCAAAGCCCGATCTCTGCAAGGTTGGCAAGTCCCTATCGAAACAACAAAAACGCATGGTAATGCACAAATAGTAAATATCAATCCCCATAAACTAAATGAATTGCTTAGCCAAGGAATAACACCAGTAATTACAGGGTTTCAGGGGGTATCTATTGACGGAGATATAACAACCCTTGGCAAAGGAGGATCAGACACCACCGCTGCAATCATTGCCGCTTCACTAAATGCCGAAAGATGCGATATATATACTGATGTTGATGGTATTTATACAGCTGACCCTCGAGTGGTTCATAACGCAAAGAAAATTGACATTATTAATATAGAAGAGCTATATGCTTTATGCAACGCTGGAGCAAAGGTTCTCCATCCCAGAGCGGCGTTAGCTGCAAAACGTTACGGCTTTAAATTAAGAATTCTATCCTCTTTTACTAACCTCGATGGAACAACTACTAAGAGCGAGATAAATAATATGGAAAACCGACAAATCACTGCCATAACTTCTAATAAAAATTTGTTAAAAATCGAAATAGAGCATAAAGCGCAGAATTTTGTTCATATTTTTGAAGAATTTACGAAAGAATTAGTACCGATTGAACAAATCTTTAATTTTGGAAAAGATAATTCAATTATTATAGCTAATTTGATTGATAAGAATAAATGTGAAAAGCTACTTAATAACTTAAAAAACAATTTACTACTTACAAAATACTCTACCGAAGCAAACATTTCTTCAGTAACTATTGTTGGGTATGGTATAAAGAATGATAATGGACTTGTGTGGAAAATTATTGAACTTTTAAACAACAATAATGTCAGTATACTATCAACTGACCTTTCTGATATCAAAATGTCCTTCATAGTAAATGATCGTGATAACGAAAAGGTAATTAAGTTACTACATGAATATTGTTTCTAGCACCTTCTCTAACTCGTTAAAAAAAATTGGTCTGAAATATTGGATCAACAACCCAATATTTGGTATTGTTTCAGCGATCTCTGCGTGCGCTACTGTGCTTTTTATTGATGAAATTATTAATCCAACAGGCCATTCCCTAATTTACTTCCAAACTACTTTTTGGCTTTGGATGACCGTTTTGTTCTCAACTTTTGCAGACAGCTATGCTGAATCAAAAATTGAACATTCCCAAAACAGCAAAGGCTACTACGAAGCGAGTGTATTAATAAAAAAACTTACCAATGATCATGATATAAGTAATTTTTCATTCGTATCCAAAGAAAAAATTAAGTCAGGTAACTTTATTCTCTTGGCAAAAGGCGACATGGTACCATTTGATGGAATTATCGTTAAAGGAGCATGTTATGTTAATGAATCGGATTTAACCGGTATCTTGGGCTTTAATTTGAAAAATTCAGATGAAAATAATGTTTTAACAGCTGGAAGCATTATAGAAAGCACCGATCAAATAATAATGAAAGTTAGTTTTTCTAAACAACACTCTTTCTATGCAAGAGCAACACAGTTGATTAAGGATATTAATAGACAATCATTACCTTCAGAGTTAGCTTTGCAAAGAATTATCTTTGGGTTCTCAGTATTATTCTTAAGCGTTATATTTACTGTTTGGGTTATCGCAAAATATTCTGGATTTAATATACCCTTGATCTATATGCTCGACCTAATTGTACTTTTACTACCTACTACCATTTCTGGACTACAACACTCAATCATTACTTTTGGCACTTCAAAACTTCAAACAAAAGGTATCTTTATTCGGGATAATGTTGCCTTAGATACCGTAGTAGATGTCAATATTGTTTTATTTGACAAAACAGGAACCATTACTGTTGGCAAAAGAGAAATGACAGACTTTATCAATATTTCTGAAATAGACAACACTAATTTCATAGAGTTTTTATATTTATCGTCATTTTCCGATATTACTCATGAAGGTGAGAGTATCAGAAGATTTGCAGAAAATGATGACAACTATAAAGAAATAATTATTGATGAGGCACAATACAAACACCTTCCCTTTTCATCATCAGAACCCATAAGTGGCTGTAATTATAATGGTATTGAGGTTCGTAAAGGCAGCGTTAGGTCTATTGCTCATTATCTTAATAAGTCTATTGCAGATCTACCTGAAAATATTTTACTGTTAACAAAACAAATAGCTACAACGCATGGTACACCATTATTACTTACTGTTGATAAAAGAATTATAGGAATAATTCACTTAAGAGATCGTTTTCGTAAAGGTATAATGAAACAAATAGAGAAATTTCATGCC
Organism: Rickettsia typhi; assembly: GCA_945865485.1. Taxonomy (GTDB): domain Bacteria; phylum Pseudomonadota; class Alphaproteobacteria; order Rickettsiales; family Rickettsiaceae; genus Megaera_A; species Megaera_A venefica. Next base: position 120,334 of record CAMBEC010000005.1, on the reverse strand, counting down.
GACAACATACGTACTATACTAATTACTGGAGATAATTCAATCACAGCAAAATATGTTGCACAAAAAGTTGGAATAGAAGAATTACATTCTGAAGCGACGCCAGAGAAAAAACTAGAATTAGTTAGAACACTCCAACAACAAGGTTATGTAGTTGCTATGTGTGGTGATGGACTTAATGATGCCCTTGCCCTTGCTCAAGCTGATATAGGATTTACTTTTGAAGAAGAGATTTATGAAAATACAATGATAACTGGCAATGTTATTTCAAAGAAACATGACCTATCTAATCTTTTAGAATTAAAAAACATCTGTAAGAAAATGACTGTAAAGCGTGGTTTGCTAACCGTGTTTTCACTTACTTCTGATATAGTAAAGTATTTTGTAATAGTACCAGCGTTATTTACTACAGCTTTTCCACCACTTAACATCCTTAATTTCATGAAATTCCAGTCTCTGGATAGCGTGATTCTCGCTTCGGTTATGTTTAATGCATTAATCATTCCAGCTTTAATGCTATTTATTTTTAGAGACTTTCATAAGCAGAAAAGTAGGTATTCATTGTGGAAAGGAATATTTCTCTATGGAGTTGGTGGTATAATTTCTCCTTTTATTTTTATAAAATTAATAGAGATTCTCATCTATAATCTTGGACTTGTATGATTAGAAAATTTCTATTTTGTATTATTTTATATTTAACTAGCCTAGCCCTTATAGCCCTTTACAGCGTTTCTACCTATATAATAGGACATAAATTTTGGCCTGAGAATAGTTCTGGTAGCCTTATTTATGATAGTAACAATAACGTTCGTGGATCTTTCCTTATAGGTCAAAAAATAAACTCTACTAAATATTTTAAAGGCAGGACCGTTACAAAAATCAACACTAGTTGCGATGTCGCACTATACAGCGATGAATTAAAGAGGTTCTTATTAGAAAAATACAATGAATCTGATAAGTATGATATAGCTTTCATTACCCCTTCTTCAAGTTTATTAGACCCTTATATTACCACAAGAGACGCATTAAGACAGGCACCAGCAATTGCTTTTGAGCGTAATATTAGTCTAGAAGAAATCACTTTGACAATTCAAAATTTATCCCTAAAAAAATCTGACCCATTTTTTGAGCTTGAAATTGTCAACACAACTCACCTCAATGCATTACTAGATAAATTGAAATAATCTAACTTAAATTACCTAAGATAAGATACTTCATAAAAATGCTTTATATAAACTTGTCATTGCGATGAGACTACACGTTGAGTACGAGAAAAATTGTCCTATATAAATCATGATCACTAATCTACTCTCTACACTTACCTAAACTACAACACTTATTCCCGTACCACAACGCAACCATTTTAGTATAATTTAAATTTATAAAATATATACACGTTCTCTAGATACGTCCTCTTGATAAATATTCCTATAGCTATTTAAACTTAATTTTATTTTGATTAGTAATTGTCTATAAGATTCAGCTAAAATTGAATCTAATTCTTCGGTTAAAAAATCATTATATATTTCTACGTCTGTGTTTTTACACAAACAACTATTTATTGCCTCTTCATCATAAAGCAGATCACCTAAATCATCACCCATTTGACCAAAAGCTCTAAATACTAAATTTTCAACTTGATTTTGTTTTGTTGTCATAATTAATAACCTCCCTAAAATATAATATTAAATCATGATCACTAATCTACGCTCTACACTTACCTAAACTACAACACTTATTCTCGTACCACAACGCAACCACTTTAGTATAATTTCAATGTTATAAAATATATACACATTCTCTAGATACGTCCTCTTGATAAATATTCTTATAACTATTTAAACTTAATTTTATTTTAATTAGTAATTGTTTATAAGTTTCAGCTAAAATTGAATCTAATTCTTCGGTTAAAAAATCATTATATATTTCTACGTCTGTGTTTTTACACAAACTACTATTTATTGCCTCTTCATCATATAAGTAGATCACCTAAATCATCACCCATTTGACCAAAAGCTCTAAATACTAAATTTTCAACTTGATTTTGTTTTTCAACTTGATTTTGTTTTGTTGTCATAATTAATAACCTCCCTAAAATAATTGTTTTCTTCACTTACCTTATTGTGTATAAATTGGTCAGTAATTACTATATGAGAAAACCACCTAGGTTAAACACTAGGGTATTTTCCACTAGTGTTTAGCAGCATCAATCTTTATATAAACCTAATAAATTAACAATTAATCCGGTGTTAATGAACAATATAGAAAACGATAAAGTACATACTATTTCAAATATACGTTTTACGTGTAGAGAAATAGATATATTGGCTTGTTTGTTGCACAATAGGAAAGAGAAAAAGATTGCAGAAATTTTATCTATCTCACCTAGGACTGTTGAAACCCATATTGCAAATATTAAGATGAAGCTCTCTGGCTGTTCGAAAGAACAGATTATAGATTTCCTTGAGATATCCGATAAAATCACTGACCTGAAAAATACTTATAGTAAACTATTAATACAAAAATTATTCCAACAAACGCTTAAAGATATTAGACACTTAATTAAATTTAAAAAATATTATTGCTGCATTATTAATCAAACTCAAGATAAAAATCACCAGTTATTAATTGAAAAGAATCTAAAGGATGCTGGGGTTGTAATTAGCGAAGCTAATAATAGTAGCATTGATATATATATTCTGGATGAAGAACTTATTGTTCCCCCTAACTTATCTAAAAAAACGATCTACATTTCTTTTAAAATAGAAAATTCAGCTAAAAACCACCCAACTCCAGAACATATCAATTTTGTTAATGAAGCAGATTACGAATTAAATATATTAAATATATTATTAAAAATAACAGGTGAATCAAAGATTCATCAAATAATAGATAACTTTACGCGTGAATCCCAAAATATCAATGACGGGTTTTTTAGTTCTAATAATTATGATAAAAACCCTATTGATAAACCATTACATACAAAACAAAAGCTAATGTTTATAGGAGGCATGACTCTGATATTAGGTATCATAATCATGGCATTAATTTATACTGTAAGTAATAAGAAACCTAGTATAACTAGAATAACTAGCAGCGATGAAGTTACACTACAAGATGATTTGTATCTAGAACGCACTTCTATCCTAAGTAAAATGGATAATTTACTTAGTACGCCCGATTCAATTAATACTATAGCACTTGTTGGTATAAGCGGATCCGGCAAGACTACCTTAGCACAGCAATATGCTAATAGCCAAGATAGTTCGATAGTATGGAAAATTAATGCGGAAACAGCTGAAAACGCAGTTATTTCCTTGGAATGTTTGGCTTATGCACTTTGTAATAACGAGACAGATAAAGCAGATTTTTATGAAATACAGAAAATAACTAACCCGTTAAAAAAGGAATATATGCTCTTTTCTTTTTTAAAAAGCAAAGCTTTGAATTACAAAAATTGGATTTTAATTTATGATAATGTTACAAATTTTAGCGATATACAAAAATATTTACCACATACTGTAAAAGCTTGGGGCCCAGGCAAAGTAATTATTACCACTACAAATAGCAATATTGCGAATAGTAATTATTTTTCTCATGATAACGTAGTTCATATTTCCCAATTAAATGACTCAGAATCATTAGAGCTATTTAATACTATTCTAGGAATAAATAAAGCTAATAGCACAAAAGACCGGCAGAATACAATCAAGTTTTTAAAAAGTATTCCACCGTTCCCCCTTGATATTAAACAAGCTGCATATTACATAAAAAATACTGGAATCGAGTATGACACGTACCTAAAATATATTAAAAGCAAGGATCAAAGCTTTAATAATGCTCAAGAATCTATATTGGGTACCTTCACTAATTATACAAAAACTCGACATCACATAATAGGATTATCTTTAAAAAGCATAATCGATTCACATAAGGATTCAAATGAATTATTACTATTATGCAGTTTAGTAAATTCAAAAAATATTCCAAAATCTCTGCTTGTTGCCCATAAGGGTGATATCGCGGCAGATAATTTCATAAGTGAAATGAGAAAATTTTCTTTAATAAACGAAGCTGAAGATAATGAGTACACAGAAAGCGTATTTTCTATTCACGACTCTATTCAATCTATTATTTTTGATTATTTATATAAAACTGTGCCCACCGAATATTATGGTGATATAGTCCCTTCGTTAGAAAACTTTATGGAAAGAAGAGTAATTCTACATAATAAGAACATAAAAGAAATCCAGGAACTATCAAACCATCTGGAATCATTATTAGAACATGAGCAACTTTTTTCAGCAGAATCATTTTTTAATCTTCGTAACATATTAGGGAATTATTATTACGAAACATTTGGTGATATTCCAAAAGCTAAGAGCCTTTTAGAACATGCCCGTATGGTCGCTTTGCAACAAGACAAATCTCCGAGAATAAATTTAGCTAAAAACTCACTGTATTTGGGTAATATTCATAGTGAACTTGGGCATTATCAAGAAGCAGAAAAACTATTACAAGAAGCAATGCTATTTTTTGATAATCACTGTAGCGAATGCCAGAATGACTATAAAGCTTGGGCATTGGTTTGTAATGGTGTTAACTATACTAGAATGGGCCAATTCAAAAAAGCTGAAACACTACTATTAAAATCTTTAGAACTGCATAAAAAGCTTTACGGGCCAGAGCATATTCTTACTTTGTTAGTTTTAACTGCACTAGAAAAAAATAAGCATTCTCCAAGTTAATCTGAACTATAATAAAGCAGAGTAAGTAGAGTTAGCCTGAACTACAGATATAAGAGATTGGTATGTTTTAGGCAACATATTTGTCATATTGTAAAGCCATCAAGAGCAAACAACCAGTCATCTAGGGACTGTGTAAGTCATCTTGAATTTATTGGGCTTCGCATGCCTGGCCCAGCATCTCATGGTACAAAAGAAGCTAGGATCAAAGCCCAGGATGATTGGTAGAGATCATGCTGAAACAAGTCCAGCATGACGCTGCGTTTTGTAAGCAGCCTTAAACAAAACCATATTCTTATCATTAGTTATGGTTAATTAATCACAATATTTGGGATGTTTGCAAAAGTACTAAATCAACTATTTACTGGTAATTGAGTACATTAATTTTCCAATCAAGTCTTCAATGTTCAGAGATGATTGGGTAAATTTTATTTTACCACCCTCTGCAAAATTATCATCTGATGCACCAGGATTTATTCTAATATATTTTCCACCCAAAAGACCACTGGTAGAAACAATTGCACTAGAATCTTTAGGAATATTAACTCCTTCATTAATGCTTAGACTCAAGATAGCGTAATATGTGTTATCTTCAAGACTAAGACTATCAACAGAACCAATCTTAATGCCAGCAAGCTTTACATCCGCCCCCTTAGCAATTCCATCAATATTTTGGAAATTAGCAGTTAACGTATAACCATTATTCGTTTTAGAAAAATCGCTTATATTGTAAGCAAATCCAAGAAAACTAAATGCCACAATCAGTACAAACAACCCCACTAAGGTTTCAATAATTCCCTGCTTCATTTTCTTACACCTTTAATTATTAATTACTCTGGATTCCAACTGGAATAAGTCTTTACTTTTGTATATTTTGACTTGGCCGGATCATATGCGTGCTTAGTTCCAGTTACATTTGGTACATGCTCTGTCTGCCATTCATATTCTTTAGTTTTATTTTTATCCGGTATCTCATCACTTAAATAATGAAGCCATGAGTGCCACATTGGAGGCACTTTTGACCCATCATCAATACCTTTATACACCACATATCTCTTATTACGCTTTAAATAATTCTTGTCACTACCTATGTAGTAGCAATTACCAAATTGGTCTGCCCCTACCTTTCGACAAAATAATTTAACCCAAAGTTTGTTAATTTGAAGCATCTTTAAGCATTCTCTTTGCAGTTTCTTTACCAACAACGGCTAGTTTATCAGCTATATTATTACCTTCATTATTAGCATGGCCTTTTACCCAACACCAAATGATATCGTGTTTCTTCATTTCATGCTGCAAATTTTGCCATAAATCAATATTAGTCACTGGCTTATTGTCACTTTTTCGCCAATTATTTTTCTGCCAATTGTGTATCCATTCAGTTGCACCTTTTTGTAGATAGATACTGTCGGTGTAAAGCTTGACTCTGCAAGGTTTTTTCAAGTGTTGTAGAGCATAAATGGCAGCCGAAATTTCCATTTGATTATTTGTAGTGTCAAGCTGATAGCCAAAAATTTCTTTTTTTGTGTCGTTAAAGATTAATAACGCCCCCCACCCACCAGGCCCAGGATTTTGGGAGCACGCACCATCAGTATAAATCTCAACAAACGGCATAGTGCTCTTTCCAGTTTCAAATGATACAGTAGTATTTTTTAGACCACGACTATGCTTACTTATAAGCGCAGTTTGTGTATCTTCTTCTTTAAATTCAAGCGTCGAATTTAAAACTGAAAAAGGCATAGTATCAGTAGACATATAAAACACTAAATCCTACTTACTTTTTTTACGAAACTTATCAATCGCAATAACTTCACCTGCTTTTTGCAACTTATCATTTGGAAAACTTTTTTCTTTTGCAGATAGTTTTGGTTTGATTCGCTTAATTTCTGTTTCATTATCTGAATCCGATTCGAATGTCTCAATTTCGAAATCAATATCTTCTTTATTTCTATTAAATTGCAAACTAAAGTTAGCTATAGGATCAATGAAACTTGTAAGAGCCGAAAAAGGAACCACAATAGTTTCTGGCAGCCCACCAAAGGCAATATTAACTGAGAATCTATCTTCCATAACCCTTAAGTCTTTATACTGATATTGCAGCACAATGGTTATTTCTTTAGGATATCTCTGCCTGATGTTTCTCGATAACACCACCTCAGTATCGTCAGTCTTAAACGAAATATAAAAACTTTGCTCACCAATTAACCCAGTTTCACAGGTATTATGCAGCACCTTCCTAACAATGCTAAGCATTGCTTCGTCTATTAATAATTGATAGTCAATTGACATATAATCTTATCATAAAAATAGTGGAGCTTTTCTGTTGCCAGGTAAGCCCCGAACCCCGTGGCTAGCTACAATTAAGCAGCAGCCGCAAGACGATTGTTATCGTTTGCATTTACTTTTTTTGATCCATTATTCAGCGGAATCATACTGGGTAAAAATTATTTCTTTATTAAGCACGTCGATCCTATTTCGCTCCCATAATACTTAAATGGTGGAAGCGCCGGGTACCGCCCCCGGGTCCGCAACCTCTATTCCAAACAACGTTTATCACCATAGCTACCTAAGTAGCAATTTCATTATAGGCTATATTCAGTAACGTTGTAAATAGAGGATAAGTTAATTATCGCATAATTTAGGGGAAAAAGTTTTTTCCTCATGTTGCTTAAGTTTTGGATGGACAAACATATTTTTTTTGATTATAAATTGCACTCACAAAAGGATCAGCAAAACTTATAATTTGCCTTATTAGTAGATTTCATTGATCTGGCCAGGTAGCTCAGTCGGTAGAGCAAAGGACTGAAAATCCTTGTGTCGGCGGTTCAATCCCGTCCCTGGCCACCATTCTTTCAAAAATAATTGATATGAATAAACTTCCTGTAAGATTGGTATTTTAGATCTTATAGTTAACATGCTAAGTTAGAACCTAATAGTTATATCCAAATAATCTATGTCAAAAATTTATTAAAAAACGCCATTGTTTATCTATTGCTTTTTTTATACCTATTCGTGCAGTACTTGTATAAGTTGCAGAATTTATTATACCTTCAGTAAGATAAAAGTTATTATCAGTCACCAGATTAATGCCATTATGCTCTCTTGTTATTCCTAAATATTTACATATTTTTCCTGGTCCATTCAAATGAATATCGGGCAATTTTAAGCCACGTATAAGCACAGCACTAGGGGAATTTTTTTCTTCAGTAACAATATTCAAACAATGATACATACCATAAATAAAATAAATATAGCTATATCCAGGAGGACCAAACATTATTGAAGATCTAGGTGTCCAGCTAAAAGCATGAGAAGCTTCATCGTCAGCACCACGATACGCCTCTGTTTCGGTTATAATACCTTTTACTTTTCCAAAAACCATAGTTTTCCCCAAAAGGTTTTTTGCAACCTCGACTACATGCCTATTATAAAAGCTATTATCTAATCTTAACATAATAATTAGTTTTACAAGTTTTAAGAAAAGCCAAAATTATATCCAATATCTCCCTAAGACATAAAACAATTACAGCATATTTTTTAACAAAAATGGCGGTATAATATATCAGGTGATTTTTATGAAAATGGGATTATTTATTCAGATCTTCTTGAACATTTTTGGACATACGATAATAGATCGTATTATATTCTTCGTCTTTACCAGCATGCTTTCTTTTTCTTACTGAAAGACTACCAAAACCTCTTATCTCTACTCTATTACCAGTTGTAAGTTCACCCTTAATGTGATCCAAAATACAATCAACTGCAAAGCTAGCATCCACCTCGCTAAGATAGCTAAGCTTTCTTGCAATATTTTGTTCTAAGTCCTTTTTTGTTGCCATTATTAATAGTTTACTAGTTTATTTTTTGTCTCTTAATATTCTTCCCTGCTCTCTTTTCCAGTCATCTTCTTTAATTGATTGCCTCTTATCGTATTGCTTTTTACCTCTTGCTAAACCAAGTTCAACCTTAACTTTGTTTTTATGGTTAAAATAAAGCGACAACGCTATTAGAGTGTAACCCTTTAATTTGATTTTACCTATTATTTTTTGCATTTCTTTCTTACGAAGCAATAATTTTCTTGGCCTCAGAGGCGCGTGATTGAAACGATTTGCTTTTTCGTATTCTGCAATATGACAATTATATAAATATAGTTCACCAGAGCCTTCCGCTGCATGAGAATCAGCCAGAGATACCTTTCCTTCTCTGATGGATTTTAGCTCACTTCCAGTAAGCATAATGCCAGCTTCTATGTTTTCTTCTATTGAGTAATCAAACGAGGCTCTCCTATTTTTGGCTACTACTTTCTTATATGAATTGTCAGACATCTTTCTCTAAACCGATGACATCTAACATAAGCTCATTAATTTTTTTTCTTGTGTCTTCTCTGGCTTTTGTAAGTGGTAGCCTAATTTTATCACCACACAACTTCAGGTCATGAGCTGCACACTTTATACCGATAGGATTGCTTTCAGAGAAAATAGCGGTCATCAATGGCATTAATTGTTGTTGTAGTTCTCTTGCCTTAATAAGGTCACCAGAACTCCACAAGCTTTCAACTTTTTTGCAAAGCTTTGGAAAAATATTTGCTATAACTGATACACACCCTACTCCTCCATGAGCACTGTAAGCTAAAAATCTATTATCATCACCAGCTAGAAAAACAAAATTTGAACTTAATCGCGGCAAAAGTCTCAATGGCTTTTCAATATCACTGCTACAGTCTTTCAACGCTACTATTTTATCAAGAGCAGCTAATTTTAAGATAGTACTGTCTGACATATCACAGCCAGTTCTACCAGGATGTAAATATATCATTATAGGCAATGTGCTTGCATTATTTATTGCTTTGAAGTGTTGATATAATCCTTCTTGTTCTGGTCTAATATAATGCGGAGCAGTACACATTAAGCCCTCTATATTCATATTCGAAAGGATAGATACCTTTTCACATACAGATGCGGTACTAACTCCAACTACACCAGCGATTATAGGTATTCTTCCTTTTGAACAATCTATTACAGTTTTAATTAGCTCATAATATTCTTCATCAGAAAGGCTACTGCCCTCGCCAGTAGATCCAGCTATCACCAAGCCATTAATTCCGGAAGCTACTTGTCTTTCTACAAGAGATTCTAGCGCCCTAAAATCAATATTGTCATTTTCATCTAGTGGAGTAATAAGCGCTGTTAAAAGCCCCTTGAATATCATAATGTTTTGCCTACTACTTTAGCATACTCTTGTTGTAGCATTTCTACTAATTTGTTATTAGAAAATTCAACCTTTCCATTATCATATGATATTGAGGAAACTCCTCTTACTTCAGCTGAAGTACCAGTTAAAAAACAAGAATCATATTGTGCAATATTTTCCAACAACAACCTCTCTTCTATAACTTTTATACCCATGTTTCTAGCAATTTCTATAACAGTTTGGCGCGTTATTCCATCAAGGAAACGATCAGCTATCGGCGTAACAATCAAACCTTCTTTACCAAAAAAGATGTTAGTTGTAGAACTCTCAGCAATATCATCATATTGATCCAATATTAAAGCATCGTCGTAACCCAAATCTTGCGCGAGTTTCTGAGATACTGTCATCATCGCGTAATGGGCGGATGATTTACATTGAGGTGGCATTGATTCCACTCCTACCTTACGCCATGGCGTAACATATAACCTCATGCCACTTTTAAAGGCTGGGTTCGATTCCATAGCTAATACAAGTATATTACATTTTAAAATTGGATTATAGGCGCCTAGTGTTTCTGCCCCTCGCCAAATAAGCGGCCGCACGTAGGCATCTTTTAGATTATTCAAGCGAAGTACCTCCTGAGTGGCTTGATTAATCTCATTGGCCGAAAAATTTACTTTTAAATGCATCGATTCTGCTGAACGGAGTAATCTATTTGTATGCTCCATCAATTTAAAAATCTTACCATTGTAAGACCGCTCTCCTTCATATACTGCCCCGGCATAATGTAAACTGTGTGTAAGAACATGAACATAGGCTTCTTCCCAAGGCACAATTTCACCGTTTATCCAAATATAATCGGACATTTTATTTGATAATTTAAAATTCATAAATTCCTTCAAAATATTATAGTCAATTTCCTTAAATAAGATTATATTAATCCTAGTATAGCAAAACCCATGTATTCTACTAGTGCTTTAATTTCAAAAGTTTCGGCTCACTTAGCTTATGCATACACGCGAGCACAGAGCACTAGTTTTGCATTGATGCAGAATATGTTGGAGAAAGCTACAACTGATCTAAACCCTGTTAGCAATTAGTACAAATGGATAAAAAACCACACATTCTAATAGTAGACGATGATAACAGAATACTAAAACTTTTGAAGAAATTTCTTACTCAAAATGATTTTTTAGTTTCCACAAGTGCGTCTGCAACCGAAGCATCAAAACTGCTATCAAGTTTTATATACGACTTAATTATCCTAGATGTCATGATGCCAGAAATTACAGGAATCGATTTTGCCCAAAGAATAAGATCCAGCGGTATATTGATGCCCGTGGTAATGTTGACCGCTCTTTCTGAGCCAGAAGATAAAATTAGAGGGCTGGAATCTGGAGCTAGTGACTATGTTACAAAACCTTTTGAACCAAGAGAATTGCTACTTAGAATTAATAACTTAATTAATTCTCATAAAAGATTTAAAAAGGAACAAGAAGTTATTAGATTTGGCAATAATACTTATAATCTAATAACTAAAGTATTAATACAAAATGGTACTGATATTAAGCTTAGCTCCGCTGAAGAAAAGCTCCTTGATACCTTAATCGAATCTGAAAATAAAGTAATTTCGAGAGAAGAATTATCTAGCAAACTCGGTGGGTTAAACCTAAGATCTGTAGACGTTCAGATCGTTAGACTCAGAAATAAGATTGAGCCAGATCCAAAAAATCCCAAATTCCTTAAAACCATAAGAAATAAAGGGTATGTTCTCTATACTTAATTCTATACATAAAAATTTATTCCCTAAAAGTTTGCTGACCCGGTTCATGCTAATTATCATTGTGCCGGTATTAATCAGTCAACTTCTTGCAGTATATTTGTTTTATAAAAGGCACTGGTACAACGTTTCTCAAAATACAAGCTACCTAATAGCAACCGAAATCTCAGAACTTATTCGCAGTCTGAATAGCAAAAAAATACCAAAACAGGGGAATTTTCTGAACCTTGAATATTCTTCTGTTTCTTCAAAACTACCAGACCACCCTCAAGAAAAGTACGTAGAAGAGCTAGAGATTTTTAAAAAATTATTACAAGAAGAATTGGGACAAGAAGGAGTAATAGTTCTTGATCAAGGACGAAATGTCCATTTATATCTCCAGATTGGAGCACAGACCTTGTTGATTAAACTACCTTATAAAGCTATTTTAAATCCCACAACCAGTATTTTTGTACTCTGGATTATTTTTCTTACTATCCTACTACTTTCAATTTCACTAATTTTTTCAAAAAACCAAATAAAATCAATTATTGAACTTACCGATACGGCCGAAAGTTACGGTAGAGGAGAAAAAACTGACAAATACAAACCCTCTGGGGCCAAAGAGATTAGGCAAGCCGGTTTAGCTTTTTTAAAAATGAGAGATCGCATTGAACGCCAAACTGCAAAACGCACTCAGATGTTAGCTATGATATCTCATGATCTAAAAACGCCTCTAACACGTATGAAACTACAGGCTGAACTCATGAATGAGTCCGAAGAGAAAGAAGAACTGCAATACGATATAGACAGTATGCAGCATATGATTGATTCATATTTAGATTTCGCACGTGGTGAAGGTGGAGAAGATTTTAAACCGATAAATCTTAATAACTGGATTTCGTCATATATCAAAACAAAATGGTCCGAAAACAATATCAGTCTAAATATCAGCCCTGATCAGGTTATTACCCTAATCAAACCCCACTCTTTCGAGCGCGCAATTGCTAACCTTGTTGGTAACGCTTTCAAACATTCATCTAAAGTCAAAATTTCTCTGTCTTCAAGCGAAGATGAAGCACTAATCATCATTGAAGATAATGGCAAGGGTATTAAGAAAGATGAACGAAAATCAGTGTTTAAACCATTTTATCGAGCTGACAAATCAAGATCCTTAGATAATTCAGCTGGTGTAGGACTAGGCCTAGCTATTACAAAAGAGATAATAAGTGGTCATTATGGCACAATCACACTTGGCGAAAGCAAGAGCCTCAAGGGTCTACTTGTACAAATTCAATTACCAATAAAAAAGTAACCTTATGAAACAAAACTTGAATCACTTAGCAATAATCATGGATGGTAATGCCAGGTGGGCAAAATTACATGAAAAATCTAAAGCTGACGGGCACAAGAAAGGTGCAGAAGTTGCCAAATCTCTCATGCCCCACCTGTCAAGGCTGGGAATAAAGTACCTTACTCTCTATACATTTTCATCTGAAAATTGGCAAAGACCAGCCGAAGAGGTTTCAATTCTAATTAATCTTTTAAGCCACTACGTCTTGCACGAAACAAAAATCCTTACCAAATATGGAATTAAACTAAAAGTAATTGGTCATTTAGAAAAATTAGCTCCATCGCTTCAGCAAAAAATTAAAGCTGCTGTTGAAAGTACTAAAAACAACTCAGAAGCTACTGTTTGTATAGCTTTTAGTTACGGTAGTAGAGCGGAAATAGTAGATGCTTTTACCAAAGCTCTTGACTCCGGCATAACAAAAATTACAGAAGACAATTTTAGAAATTTCTTGTATGATCCAGAGATGCCAGATGTTGACCTTTTAATCAGAACTGGCAATGACTATAGAATTAGTAACTTTTTGTTGTGGCAACTAGCCTACGCTGAATTATATTTTTTGGATAAATTTTGGCCAGAATTTGATGTAAGTGATTTAGAAAAATCCATAGGAAATTACTCAACACGTCAAAGAAATTTTGGTGGTAGATAGGAATCTTATATTATAGTAAATTAACTTGAAGTAGGGATAGTTAATTTTAGAGCGAAGCTGCGCAGCATAGGTTGTCAGGTGAACACAGCTGAGACTCGCTAAATTGTCTGTCCCTACTTCAAGTTAAGAAACTATAGCTTATGAATAAAAGAAATTTATTGATTCGTTGCCTTTCCGGATTGGCGCTAGGATGCTTTTTTATTGTGGCAATTTTTTTTCTAAGACCGTTATTTTATATTGCACTTTACAGCATTGCGGCCGTAATGCTCCTTGAATGGTATAATATCACTAAGACCTCAATATATCATAATCTTATAGGACTGCTAGCTATACCTATTCCTATAGCTTCTTTATTGCTTATTTCATACATTGATCAAACTGGTTGGTTATTAATGACATTTTTTTGTATAGTTTGGAGTGTTGACGTTATGGCGATGTTTGGTGGAAAACTTATAGGAGGCCCTAAACTAGCTCCGAAAACTAGTCCCAATAAAACCATCAGTGGTCTGGTAATTGGGGTTTTAAGCGCAATAATAAGTGTTAATATACTAACGCTAATTTCAGGTTACACTCTCCCATACATGATAGACAAATCAAATATTTCGTTAAGTTTTTTTGCCCTAGTTATTGGTGTTATTGCTCAAATCAGCGACTTAAGCGTATCCTTAATAAAAAGAAAATTTAAAATCAAAGATACTGGAACAATTATACCTGGCCACGGGGGAGCACTTGATAGATTCGATAGCATTATTCTAACCGCCCCTCTAATTGCTTTATATTTGATTAATAGAGTTTGAGTAAATCTATATGATAGATAAACCATCAAACAGTTTTAATTTTACTAAGAAAAGAGCTTTTAACGTCTTAATGCTTTTAATGCTATTGTATTTTATCTTCCATTCAGTTTATGGTAGCAGAGGTATATTAGCTTATTTTAAGTTACAAGCTGAACTCAGCAGTTCACACAAAAAACTTGAACTTTTAAGGGCAGAAAGATTAGAAATTGAAAACAGAACAAAATTATTACGTCATGAGTCTATAGATAAGGATATGCTTGACGAAAAAATTAGAAACGTGCTTGGATTTTCTGCACCTGGAGAAAAAATATTTAAAACCCCGCTTAAAAGCAATTAATCTGGAGAAAATGCTATGAGAGTTGTTGTTTATAAAAATGATTTACCTAATGATTTTCATTTGGCCGGAGATTTGGCGATTGATTCAGAAACTATGGGGCTAAACTTTCATAGAGATAGGTTATGTGTATTACAAATTAGTAATGGTGATGGTGATTCTTACTTAATTCAATTTGACCAAAATAACTACGCCGCACCTAATTTAAAGAAATTACTTCTAGATGAAAATAGAGGTAAAATATTTCATTATGCCCGATTCGACTTAGCAGTAATCAAAAAATACTTGGAAATAGATTTGGTGAATATTTTCTGTACAAAAATCGCTTCAAAACTAACACGAACATATACTGATTACCACGGCTTAAAAGATCTGTGTCGCGAATTGCTCGGCGTAACTATTTCTAAACAACAACAATCATCTTATTGGGGGGCGCAAGAACTAAGCGAAGATCAAAAAGAATACGCCGCAAAAGATGTTGTTTATCTTCATTCTCTTAGAGCAATACTTACCGAACGTCTAATTGAATTAAATAGAAATAAAATTGCTCATAAATTGTTTGAATTTTTACCAACTAGAGTTGAACTAGACTTAAATGGATGGAATGATATAGATATTTTTTCATATGGTAGCTAGTATGAATTATACCACTTTAGCCAAAAATAGCATACTAGAACAATCAAAGTCTTTACAGATTTTGGCTCAAGATATCCCGAGAGATTTCGCTGCCCTAGTTGAACACATACTAAATTTTAAAGGACGTATCGTGCTTATGGGAATGGGTAAGAGTGGATATATTGCTAGAAAAATTGCCGCCAGTTTATCTTCCACAGGTACCCCAGCATTTTATATCCATCCTGGAGAAGCAAGTCACGGAGACCTAGGCATGATCACTGAAATAGATATGGTAATTATGTTATCTAACTCAGGAGAAACTAAAGAATTATTTGATACAATAAATTATTGCAAACGATTTAACATAAAGATTGCAGCAATGACCATGAACGCCGATTCTACTCTTGGTAAAAGTAGTGACTTTCTCTTGAATTTACCTATCCAAACTGAAACTTCATCTATTTCAGCTCCCACAACTTCTTCGTTAATGACATTATCACTGGGAGACGCTTTAGTTACTACCCTTCATCAGTCGAAGGGTTTTACAAAAGAAGACTTTAAAATATTCCATCCCGGAGGGAAAATAGGAACAAATTTATTAAAAGTAGCAGATATAATGAAAGGAGAAGGTAATCTACCGATAGTACTAGAAAGCGCTAAATTTACTGACGTAATAATCACTATGAACGAAAAATGCCTTGGATGCGCAATTGTTCTAGATAATAATGATAAAATAATAGGAATAATTACTGACGGCGACCTTCGCAGACATATTAATGAAAACTTAGTTAGCAAGGTAGCAAAGGACGTAATGACCAGTAATCCCAAAACAATATCTGATAGTACACTAGCAACCCAGGCACTATTTATCATGAATCAAAAAGCCATTACTGCGCTTCCTGTAACTCATGGAAATAGATTGGTAGGAATTGTGCATATTCATGATATACTAAGACATGGAATTGCCTGATACTCTAATAAAATTCTGGTCATCTTGAACGCAGATATCAGGATCTCATGCAACAAAATGAGGTTAGGCCGCAAAGCATACAAATCCCAACGAGTTCGACATGATGATCTGTAAAAAAGAAGATGCTGAATATCAGGTGCGGCATAACGGAATGTAGTCCTTATGGTTATTTGGAACTGATACACCATCCACTACACACTAGTTACTAGTTCAAATTACAAAATGCAATTATATGGATCAATTAAAACGACATCAAAATAAAATTAAATTTATTAAATACGCATTTCTTAGCTCTGGAATATTTTTGCTCCTAGTAATTCTTGTTACCATTATGTATTCTCCAAATTCTTCAAATACATCAGACTCTCAGCAAGAGATTGATGACAAAAAACCGTATCTTACAAAAGATTACTCATTAAGTATACAGAGTCCGGTTTTTGAGGGCTTTAGTAACAATTTGACACCATACAAAATACTTGCTAATACAATGATGAGAGATAAAAACAACAACTACATTCTTCAAACTGTATCAGGTAAGTACCTTACAAGCGACGGTGATATTACTATAAAATCAAAAAATGCCGCCCTTGATGAAATAACAAAGCAAGTTGTCCTTACCGACGATGTACTAATAATTTTCAATGGCGCACAATTGAAGTCAAGCCAATTAAATTTCAATATCAATACACAAAATATTAATAGCGACACTCCGGTAATAGTAGACTTCTCCAATTCATATATTAAAGCTGACAAACTTGAATCAGAAGGTTATTCTGATTCAATTAAATTCAAAGGTAACGTAGAGTCAGTGTTTGACATAGATGATTTTTAGAAATGACAAAATTCCTAATTTTTCTATTGCTAATTTTTGTAAGTCTTGCTTTAAAAGCAAATGATAAAATCCAAATCACTTCAGATAATCTTACGCTTAATAAAAAAGACTTATCTGCTACTTTTGAAGGTAATGTAAGAGTTTTTTTTGAAGATCAAGCAGTGTCTACAAACAAGCTAATTATTTACTATTCTGACCTAGGACCAAAACGTGAAATAGTAAAAATTATCTTTCCAACAAAAATCAAAGCTATTAAAAATTATAAAAATGGTGCTATTGATGTTGTTGTTGCTAATAGCGGCGAATTCGATAATTTAGCAAAAAAACTAACTTTAATTGGAAATGTTCAGATGCAAAAAGATGATAATGTACTAGTAACTGATAAAATGGTATATTCTGCTAAACTGAAATCTATAGAATCAAAATCCAATGCAAAATAAGCTTGTAGTAAAAAATCTATCAAAATCTTATGATAGAAAACCAGTCTTACGGGATATTAATTGCTCCCTTTATCAAGGGGAAGTGGTTGGGCTTTTTGGTCCAAATGGCGCCGGCAAAACTACGTTATTCAGCATCATAATAGGTTTGGTTAAAGCGGACTTAGGAGAGTTATCTTTAAACAACCAAGATATTACTAACTTACCCATGTATTCAAGGTCAAGACTTGGTTTAGGCTATCTACCTCAAGAATCCTCGATTTTCAGAGGGTTATCAGTAAAAGATAATATAATAGCTATACTTGAAATAACTTTAAACAATAAACAAGAAATAGAATCGAAGTGTGAAGAATTAATGGATGAATTCTCAATTAGTCACTTAAAAAATAAATCATCTAGTACTTTATCTGGTGGCGAAAGGCGCAGACTCGAAATAGCAAGAACACTTGCAGCTAATCCAAAATTCATTCTTTTAGATGAGCCTTTAGCTGGTATTGATCCTATTGCAGTCAAGGATATAAAATTACTTGTTTCGCATTTAAAAAATCGTAATATTGGTATCCTTATTACGGATCACAATGTTCGTGATACTCTAGACATTGTTGATCGAGCTTATATTATTTATGATGGAAAAGTATTGATGGAGGGTAAACCATCTGAAATAGTTGGTAGTTCAGAAGTACGTGAAGTATATCTTGGTCAAACTTTCTTAGAACGGGAATACAACTAACCGGAGCTTGAGCTCCTGATACCAGGCAACGTAAGGAGAGTCCAGAATCAAATTCAAAATGACAGACTTTCATTCTAATTTTGCCAAAATATTCATTTCTTATATCAAACTCAGATTAACTAAATGCCAAGTTAAAAAACTATATGAGCAAAAAATCAAATAAAAACATAGCATTCTCGATCATCGCTCTATTTTTAAGCATGCTTCTCTTAAGCTTTGCTTCGGTGCCAATTTACAACCTTTTTTGCAAAGCAACTGGCTTTGGTGGAACCACTACACGAGACAAAGCTTTTTCAAAAATTAATAAAGGCCATCGCAAAATTAACATTGAATTTGACGCCAATGTTGACAAGGACTTACCCTGGAAATTTATTCCCAAACAAAGAAGGACTGACGTTATTACCGGCGAAACTGCACTAATATTTTACGAGTCCGAAAATGTCAGTGATAAAGATATTATCGGCACCTCAGTATACAACGTAACTCCAATGAAAGCCGGTAAGTATTTTGTAAAAATACATTGTTTTTGCTTTGAAGAACAACTACTTAAAAGTGGCCAAAAAGTGCTTATGCCTGTTTCTTTCTTTATCGATTCAGACCTTGATAAAGACCCAGAAATGGATGATGTAGATACCATCACCCTATCCTATAGTTTTTACAAAGTAAGAGATGCAGAGTAAGGAATATAACGATTAAAATTAGTTACTCTCTAATACACCGAATCAAATTTCGGGCAAAAGGTCACAGAAAATGTAATGTTACACCAAACCTGAGTTAATTGCCTAAAAGTGAATAAATAATAGACAATAACGCTAATTATTGCTTATAATTATGTAAAATAATGTAAGAACACTAAAGATAATGGCATCAAATCAAGAACATCCTTTTCACCTAGTTGCGCTCAGTCATTGGCCAATAGCAACCGCATTTTCATTACTAGCACTTACACTAGGTATGGTAATGTTTATGCACGACTACGCGATTGGCAAATTTGTTTTAGGATTTGGAACTATTTCAGTAGCTTATTGCTCCTGGAATTGGTGGTCTGATGTGATTAAAGAAGGTAGATCAGGTAAGCATCATACAGAGCCAGTTAGAACCGGGTTACGGATAGGTATGTCCTTATTTATTTTATCAGAGATAATGTTCTTTTTCGCATTTTTCTTTTCGTTCTTTTCTGTAAGCTTATTTCCAGTTGGTATACTAGAAGGCCCATGGGTAGTAGCCCAAGGCACTTGGCCACCAGAAGGAATTAAAACTTTTGATCCTTGGGATATCCCTTTTATAAATACTTTAATATTATTATTGTCTGGAACCACTGTTACTTGGGCTCATCATGCAGTACTTCATAACGATCAAAAAAACTCTGTTAATGCTCTTGGGATAACAGTTCTGCTAGGAATTAGTTTTACAATTCTTCAGGCTTATGAATACCACCATGCTGCCTTTAAGCTAACCGATGGTGTTTATGCGGCAAATTTTTATCTAGCAACAGGCTTTCATGGCTTGCACGTTATGCTAGGAACAGTCTTCCTTGCTGTGTGTTACTTTAGAGCTAAAAAAGGACACTTCGTAAGAGGACAAGGCCATCTTGGTTTTGAATTTGCCGCTTGGTATTGGCACTTTGTTGACGTTGTCTGGCTCTTCCTATTTACGTTTGTTTATGTACTAGGAAGGTAGATTCACACCACCACATTTCAATAAAGAGCTCTTTGCTAATTAGCATAATGAGAAGACTGTATATATTACAAATTATATAAACGAGTTACTTATTATGAACTTATCAGAAGCTTTAATCACTGAACTGAATACTTTAGCTACAAGTAGTGCTTTAAATATGACTGACCCACGTGTGACTGGCAGTCTGTTTTATAAAGCCCTACAAACTGAGACCGAGCTAACAGTTAAAAATATAAAACTATCCCCAGAAGCCATGTTACTAGTGGCACAAATTGCTGCAATATCACCTTTATTAAATACTGTGGATATGAGTGATAATGATTTGGGTGAACATGGCCCAGCAACAGCTGCTGCTCTTGCTATATCAAAAACCATACTTACTGTGGATATGAGTGATAATGATTTAGGTGAACATGGCCCAGCAACAGCTGCTGCTCTTGCTAAGTCACTTACAATACGTACTGTTGATATGAGTGATAATGATATAGGTAAACATGGCCCAGAAACAGCTGCTGCTCTTGCTAAGTCACTTACAATACGTACTGTTAATATGAGTGCTAATAGTTTAGGTGAACACGGATCAGAAACAGCTACTTCTCTTGCGTCATCGCTTACCATAGATACTGTTGATATGAGTAATAATGATTTAAAAGAATATGGACCAGCAACTGCTGCTGCTCTTGCTGCATCGCTTACCATACATACTGTTGATATAAGTAATAATAATTTAAGGGAACATGGCCCAGCAACAGCTGCTGCTCTTGCTACATCAAATACCATACATACTGTGAACTTTCGTGCTAATAATTTAGGTGAACATGGACCAGCAACAGCCGCTGCTCTTGCTACATCAAATACCATGCATACTGTGAATATAGCTTGGAATGCTTTAGTTAAATACAGCCCGGCAACAGCCGATGCTCTTGCTACATCAAATACCATACATACTGTGAATATAGCCTTAAATTCTGTAGCAGAACACGGCCCAGCAACAGCAACTGCTCTTGCTAAGTCCCTTACAATACGTATTCTTGATATGAGTAATAATAGTTTAAGTGAATACGGCCCCGCAACTGCTGCTGCTCTTGCTACATCAAATACCATACATACTGTGAATATGTGGTGGAATGCTTTAGGTTCATATGCTCCCGAAACAGCCAAGGCTCTTTTAACTTCAACCGCCCTACATACTGTATATATAAAAAATAATATTTTACGCGAATATACTCAAGCCACGAAAGATGTATTTACAGACCACAATTCACAAGTAATTGAAAAAGCTCTGCTTATAAAACTACTTGTACATAAGCCTATAGGATTAACTCTAGATTTGGTAGATATGCTTGGTACATATTTTAGTGATATAGATTCTGATCTTTTGACATAATTTTGAAACACTGCGCTCTTGACTCAGGATGATTCGTGGTAATTTTTATCTCGAATTAGCTTGATTAGACGGAATTAAATTCTATTTTGCGCATAAAATAATGACCCAGATAACAAAACGGTGTATCTAGCAAAGCAGCCAATATTTTAAACGCTAAACTGCCGTATATAACTATAAAAAACTGCCCTACTGGAATAATTGAAAAAATCGATAAAATGGAAACAACTGTTATGGTATCGACAAATTGGCCAACTATGGTACTGACATTATTCCTTATCCACAAATGCTTACCATTAGTCAAAGTTTTTACGTGTGAAAAAATATGTATATCAATAAGTTGTCCGATATAGTTAGCAATAATTGAAGCAAAGGACGCTACCCCATATGCATTAAATACTTGATGAAAAGTACCATCGTCTACTATTGACCAATCTGTTGCAGGTAATAGGTCAGCGACTGTAATTAGGCAAAGCACAACAAGGCTACAAATCACCCCAGTCTTTATCATCAGCTCAGCATTTTTCTTACCATAAAATTCTGTTACCAGATCTGATATTAAAAACGTAAGCGGGTATAAAAATACACCAACAGAAATTTCAAAACTTTGAGCAAATAAATCGAGAATGATAAATTTTTGAAATATCAGATTTCCAGTTACAATCACAGTACAAAAAATGCTACACAATATTACGTATAGCTTCATCGAAGTAGACATATAGCTTATCCAGTTTAATTTGCCTCAATATTGCAAGACGCTCCGCTAGGCTCACTTATTTATATACTCTGCTCAGCATCGCTTTGGAATTAACATACCTAAATTAGCGTGGCTTTGCTATAATAAACAAACCTATTTTTCTAAGTTATCTTTTATAGCTTCAACCTCAAGCCACTCTATAATCTTCTGATCTAACTCTTCTTTTGCTTTTAACAAGTTATCTGTAAGCTTGTTGAATTTGTCATTATTTAACATATATAAGTCATGCTCAAATAATTCAGACTCAAGCTCGGTTATTTTTTTTTCCAATTGGTCAATCTCGAGTGGCAAGGACTCAAGTAATCTCACATATTTATAGCTTAGTTTTTGCTGTTTTGGCGCCGTTTCTGGAATATTTTCAATAATTTTTTTCTTGACGTGTTTTTCTACCTTTACGTCTTTTTTATGATAAGTTAAATAATCAGTATAACCACCATAAAGATCAACAATTTCTTCACCGGTAAAGACTAATGTCCTCGTAACTAAACGCTCAAGAAAATCCCTATCATGACTAACTATAATTAGTGTTCCAGTATAATCCGCCAAAATTTCAAGCAACATTTCAAGAGAATCCATATCCAAATCATTTGTCGGCTCATCAAGTATCAAAAAATTTCCTGGACTTATCAAAGCCTTTGCCAAAAGCAGTCTATTTGCTTCTCCACCTGAAAGTGTAGAGACCTTATCCTCAAGAATCTTAGGGTCGAACATAAATTGCTTTAAATAACCAGCTACGTGCATAGTTCGGTCTTTAAGAAATATTTGGTCTCCACCAGTTGGGCATAAGGTCTGTTTCAAACTATGAGTTGGATTGAGCTCTGACCTATATTGATCAAAATAAGTAATCTCAAGATTAGTCCCATGCTTAACTTTACCAAGCTCTGGCTCTATATCCTTGATAAGTATTTTAATAAACGTTGATTTACCAATACCGTTTGGGCCAATTACACCTATTTTTTCACCTTTTTTAACCTTAAAAGTAAAATTATCAAACAGCTTTTTACCAGGAAAATTATAAGAAATATTCTCAGCTTCAATAATAAATTTAGTTTTTTGCATTTCTTCGGCAAGCTCTATATGGAGTCTAGCCTTTGCGCTCTGCAAATGAGATTGATGAGATTTGTATGACTCTCTCAGACGGTGTAAATTGGCCAATCTTTTTTGATTTCGCTTTCTTCTGCCGGTAACTCCAGCATTAAGCCACCCCTTCTCTACTTCAAGCTTTCTATTCATCTTTCGCAAAGTTGCTTCTTCACTTTCAATGATTTCTTCTCTCCACTGGTCATAGTACTTAAATCCTTTAGAAGACTTACGCAATACGCCCCGGTCTATCCACCAGATTTTATTACTTATGTTCTCCTGAAAGGTACGATCATGGCTTATACAAATAACAGCTCCATTATAATTATTTATATAACCTTCTAGCCACTCGATTGCTAAAATATCAAGATGATTTGTCGGCTCGTCAAGTAGTAAAATATCAGGACTGTTAATAAGTGCTTTAGCTAGGCAAACTCTTCTAATTTGCCCACCAGAACAATTTTCCAACTCAGCATTACCATCGATTTCAAGTTGCTTTAAAATAATATCAGCTTGGTATTTATTATTATCATGTTCATCTTTAAACGATGATAATACAAAATCATAAATCTTGCCCTTTGGTAGCAATTTCATATCTTGCTTTAAATAACCAATTTTAATCGCTGGATCTTGAAATAACTCTCCCGTATCAAGCTCATACTCGCCATCAATAATTTTCATCAAGCTCGATTTACCACAACCATTTCGGCCGACTAAGCAAATGCGATCACCTCTTGAGACATAAAGTTCAAGCTCTGATAAGATTTTTTTATCAGCAAAACTCAGGTTGCCTTCTTTAATATAAAAAATTGGTACCATCTTTGGTTATTTGGTATAAAAATTGTTTTGTAGGGGATATAATAAACCAAAATTCCTTGAAAACTATATTTATTTAAACTGCTTTATGCCAAAACAAATTCAGACGTTTCAACAAAGACAAACTCTGACGATGACGACCACGATGCATCAGAGCATATCTATTTTACAAATGTCTAATTTAGAGCTGACTGAATTTGCTGCCCAAGAACTCGGTAAAAATCCTTTTATAGAGGATGGGAACATTACCATAGAGGGGCATAAAAAGAATCAAAATAAAGATAAAAGCCTTCAGCCATATCAATCTAATCATAGTAGCTCAGGAAGTAGTTATTCAAGCCAGGATTTCTTATCGAATATTGCTAGTGAAAAATCTTTGAAAGAGCATGTAACCGAGCAGATTAACCTATCTTTCGATGATCCAAAAGAAAAACTAATCGCGTATTTTCTTCTCGATTCCCTGCATGGTAGCGGATATCTTGGAATCACTGTTCCAGAAGCAGCCACAATTCTCAAATGTGAAGAAAAATTGGTCTTGAGCGTTTTGCATGAACTACAAACTTTTGATCCACCAGGAATTTTTGCCAGAGATTTACGTGAGTGTTTGTTGATCCAACTTAAAGATCAAGACAATATTGATCATTCACTACTTACTATGGTAAAAAACATTGATTTAATCGCCAGCGGTAATCTCAAGAAATTATCCAAACTTTGTGACGTTAATATTGGTAATATTGGCAACATGATTAAACAAATCAAGTTGCTGAACCCTAAACCTGCAAACGGTTTTTATATAGAACAAACCAGCTATAAGATTCCAGACGTAATCTTAACTTTTGACGAAAGAGGCCTTGCAAAGCTTGAAACAAATTCCGAGTCAATGCCTAAACTTCGCGTGAATAATGATTATTATGCAATTGTAAAAGACAGTATTAGTAATAAAGATGAAAAAGAATTTGCTCGAGTTGAAATTGAAGCCGCTAATACCATTGTCAAAAGTATAGAACAACGAAGTAATACGATCTTGCGCGTGGCAGGGTCAATTGTTGAAGAACAAATTGATTTCTTTACCCGCGGAGTTATGTATTTAAAACCAATGACTCTCAATAACATAGCATCCTTAACTGGTTTTAATGAAAGCACTATCAGCCGCTCTACTGCTAATAAATACATTTCAACTCCTAGTGGAATTTATGAACTAAAATATTTTTTCTCCTCCAGCTTAGGTACTATGAGAACCTCTGGCGATAATATCTCAAGCACAAAAGCTAAGGAAATTATAAAACAGCTCATTATGAGCGAAGATTCCGATCATATTCTTTCTGATGATGATATATCAAATGAACTTTCCAAGTTTAACATCAGCATTGCAAGACGTACTGTAGCTAAATACAGAGAAGCTATAGGTATCCCGACCTCATCTACCCGCAAAAAAACTAGATCCATGTCTGGCGGTGAGTGATATAGTAAATCCCATTGAATTAAGGCGTTGCCCCATAATTAATAATATATTTTCAAGTTGAATTAGGCGATTAAATCCCTTCATAACGAAAAGAACTTGCGCGATATACGCAAAAAGCCATCCTGAACGTGTTTTGACAAAGAAGCCTGGTTTCTTGGCCTAGCATCTCAGGCGGTGCAATCAGTTAGACTGAAATTGCTCCATCATCCAAGGCAACGAAATAAGATTTATGCTCAAGTCCGTGATGATTTGCACTTTACTATAATGCTGAACTTGTTTGCGAATCCACTTCTAGCGCCTGGAAATAGCTGGCCAAGCTTAGGATAGTTTTTGTGTTTCTTCGAAATACCGACATAATTTATTCATAAATTACCTTTCTCTTGGTAATTTTATACTTTATTTTTCACTCAACACAATATCTGTCCCTATGCAAAAAAAACATACTTGCCTTAATCCCATTTCACACTACTGATTTTACTTATCGAAGAAGATCAAGGCACAGTATCGACCAACTATATATAGTGTGTCAAGTAAAAAAACATACTATATATATAAATTTACTCTTGAAGTAAACGTTCAAGCAAACTATCATTGGCTTCCAGAAGCATAACAAATTAACCTGACTGGCGAGGAAACAAAAAATATGTCTAACGCTAAAAAAACTAAGTACACAGTCAAAATTGATAAAAGTAGAAATGATTTACTTACTGATTTTGGCAAAGCCGTCCTAAAAGATAGATATCTACTAAAAAATGAGGATAATCAAGATTTATTTGCCAGGGTCGCTTCGTATTACGGCAATAACGAAGACCACGCCAACAGAATGTATGACTATATAAGCAAGCTTTGGTTTATGCCGGCTACACCAATATTAAGCAATGGTGGTACGGATCGTGGCTTACCTATTTCCTGCTTCTTAAATGAAACCGGTGATAGCCTAGAAAGTATAGTTAATTTGTGGAACGAGAATGTTTGGCTAGCAGCTCGTGGCGGTGGGATAGGTAGCTACTGGGGTAACGTACGTTCAATTAACGAAGCCGTCCATGGCAATGGAAAAACCTCTGGAATCATACCTTTTTTAAAAGTACAAGATTCAATGACGCTTGCTATATCTCAAGGCTCACTTAGGCGTGGAAGCTCTGCAGTATACCTACCAATTGACCATCCAGAAATTGAAGAATTTATAGATTTAAGACGTCCTACTGGTGGTGACGTAAACAGACGAGCTCTTAATATTCATCATGGTGTGGTAATACCTGACGCATTCATGATTGCTGTAGAAAACAATGAAAAGTGGGAGCTAATTAGCCCATTAACGAAGAAAGCCATAGGATCAGTAAACGCAAGAGACTTATGGATTAGGCTACTTACTACCAGAATTGAAACAGGTGAACCCTATCTATTATTTATTGACACGGTGAACAGGCATATACCAGAACATCATAAAAAATTAGGTTTGAAGGTTAAAACTTCAAACTTATGCTCTGAGATCACTCTGCCTACCGGTATAGACCATCTTGGTAAAGAAAGAACGGCAGTATGCTGTTTGTCATCTGTAAATCTTGAATATTATCAAGAGTGGCAAAATGATAGCAATTTTATTCCTGATGTAATGAGCTTTTTGGATAATGTTCTGCAAGACTTTATTGATATGGCACCAGAAACTATGGCTAGGGCAAAATATGCAGCCACAAGGGAGCGTAGCATTGGACTTGGTGTAATGGGATTGCATTCATTCCTTCAGGCACAAAATGTCCCAATTGAATCTGTAATGTCCAAAGTATGGAACAATAAAATATTTGAACATATAAGCAAAGAAGCTGATAAAGCCTCAATAATGCTTGCAGACGAACGTGGCGCTTGTCCGGATGCGGCTGAAGTTGGAGTAAACGAAAGATTTAGTAACAAAACCTCAATTGCACCCACAGCGTCAATTTCAATTATTTGCGGTAATTCATCTCCAGGAATTGAACCATTTGCAGCTAATAGCTTTACCCAAAAGACACTCTCTGGTTCCTTTACAGTAAAAAACAAAAACTTAGTTAAGCTGCTGGAGAAAAAAGGCTTTAATAATGATCAAGTTTGGTCGTCAATTTCGACTCATGAAGGTTCTGTGCAGCATTTAAGCTTCTTGAGCGACCATGAAAAAGATATATTTAAAACCGCCTATGAGATAGATCAAAACTGGCTAATTGAACTTGCCGCCGATCGCACTCCTCATATCTCTCAGGCTCAGTCATTGAATATTTTTCTACCTGGAAATGTGAGTAAGCAATATTTGCATGAAATACATTTTAAAGCCTGGAAGAAAGGGGTTAAAAGTGCCTATTATGCAAGATCAACCTCTATCCAAAGAGCGGATAAAGTATCCCATACTGTAACACAAGCTCAGGAAATGATTGATCTTGAAAAGAGTAATCAGATAAAATCTGAACATACAATAGAAAAAGTAGATAACGATTACGACGAATGTCTATCTTGTCAATAAATAATATTAAGGAGTATCAAACAAATGTCTTTATTAGATGCAAAACCTATCTACAAACCATTTTCATATCCTTGGGCTTATGAAGCATGGCACACACAACAAAAAATTCATTGGTTGCCAGAAGAAGTTCCTCTAGCAGATGACGTTAAGGATTGGAAATATAACTTAACAGCTGGAGAGAAGCATTTGCTAACTCAAATCTTCCGTTTCTTCACTCAAGCAGACATTGAAGTAAATAATTGCTATATGAAGCATTATTCTCAAGTATTTAAGCCTACAGAAGTGCAAATGATGTTATCGGCATTTTCAAATATGGAAACGATTCATATCGCTGCCTATTCGCATCTCCTTGATACTGTTGGCATGGATGAAGGAGAATATAGTGCTTTCATGAAGTACAAAGAGATGAAAGATAAATATGATTACATGCAAAAATTTGGTGTTGAAACAAAAGAGGATATTGCAACCACGCTTGCAGTGTTTGGAGCGTTCACTGAAGGTCTGCAACTTTTTGCTTCTTTTGCAATTTTACTCAATTTCCCAAGATTCAATAAAATGAAAGGTATGGGACAAATTGTAACTTGGTCAGTAAGAGATGAAACACTTCATACAAATTCAATTATTCGTTTGTTCAAAACATTCGTTCAAGAAAATCCAGAAGTATGGAATGAAAAACTCAGAAGCCGTTTATACGAAGCCTGCGCAACAATCGTACACTTCGAAGATGCATTTATTGAGCTTGCATTTGAAGTTGGTGGGATCGAAGGGCTAACAGCCCGTGAAGTTCGCCAGTATATCAGATATATAGCAGATCGAAGATTAATGCAGCTTGGCCTGAAGGAAATTTATCTAGTTGATAATAACCCTCTGCCTTGGTTAGATGAGATACTAAATGGTGTTGAACATACTAATTTCTTTGAAAACAGAGTTACAGAATATACAAAAGC
This sequence comes from Rickettsia typhi, assembly GCA_945865485.1. GTDB lineage: Bacteria > Pseudomonadota > Alphaproteobacteria > Rickettsiales > Rickettsiaceae > Megaera_A > Megaera_A venefica. The sequence goes on along the minus strand of CAMBEC010000005.1, from coordinate 91,311 downwards.
AGCAACAACTGGCTCCTGGGAAGATGTTTTTAATAAAATGGACAAGAAAAAAGTAGTAAAAGGTAAAGATAGTGTCGTTTCTGCTGAGTAATTAAAACTTGTGTAAAATTAAGGCAATAATTTATATTTACAAAATCAAGTTATTGCCTCATGCTTAATTTGTTGAGTTACTTTAATCTAAATGATAAGAGGGAAAAATGTCAAAAAAACAAGATAAACAAGATAGTGTTACAAACACTAATACAACTAAAGATTTGTTTATAAAAAATATTGTACCTTTTATAAAAAGCTCTATAGAATCAGCTGGCGGACTGGAAAACTTTCTAGCAACTTATCCACAGCTTGCTTCACACGTAAAACAAACTTCACAAAATCCAACTTCTATAAACTGGCTAAGGAATAATTCTCCTTTTAATATTACAGAAATAAATAACTCGTTTGCTAAATTGAACAATATATGTGATCAACAACTAAACGGAGAGACATGTTCAGAAGATGATAATTTAGATTCTATAATTTAGATTCTTACTAAACTTCTTTTCTTCATCTCTTACTAAGAACTAAGACCTAGAAAAAGAGGCAATAATTTATATTTACAAAGACAAGTTATTGCTTCATCCTTAATTTATGTAGTTGTGTTATATTTAGTCTAAGCGACAAGGGGGAAAAATGTCAAAAAATAATAAAATCACTAATTATCCTGATCCTATATTTTTTCAACAAGTTTTTGCTCCTTTAGTGCAAGAATGGATTGATAAGAATGGGGGGCTAGAAAATGCGTTAAAGCACAACCCATTACTTGCTCAATTTACCTTAAGAACCCTAAGTGATTCAAAAGAAGATGCTGCAAATTGGCTTGCTAACAACTTTTCTTTTTCACAGTCAGCTTTAAATACATCATTTAATAAAATAGAACAGGCCTGTAATCCCAATTCTACTGACTTAGCTGGCGATATACCTAATAAAGAAGATGAAATTGATTAAAAACAAGTACACAGCTTATTTTAAATCCTTTTTGTATTGTAGCTAATTGACCAAGAAAATAAATTATGTTAAAAGCTTTTCATCGACTTCAAATTGTTATCAAAAGATAATCGAGAGCCGGTGCCCCAGAAACACTATATCAACTTAATATGCCCAAGAACAATATATTAAAAGAACCTTCATTAAAACTGGGAACCGCCATCTCATCTGAAGATATTGACCCTTATTTAGACTTGGAATTAGAAATTCACAAGCTCAAAAAAAAGTTAAATGCCGTAATCCTTGCACATTACTATCAGGATTCTGAAATACAAGATATTGCAGATTTTATCGGAGACTCTCTGGAACTATCAAGAAAAGCTTCTGAAACTAATGCTGACGTCATTGTCTTTTGCGGTGTTAAATTTATGGCAGAATCTGCTTTGATATTAAACCCAGGTAAAAAGGTTTTACTGCCAGATTTAAATGCCGGGTGTTCATTAGAAGAATCATGCACCCCATCCCAATTTAAAAAATTTAAGATGGAGCATCCAAATCACATTTGTGTAACTTATATTAATTGCTCAGCTGAAATAAAAGCATTATCTGACATCATTGTCACATCATCAAATGCAGAAAAAATTATTAACTCTATTCCAACGGATAAAGAAATTTTATTTGCACCAGATAAGCATTTGGGGAATTATTTGATTCGTAAAACTGGTAGAATGATGACTCTGTGGAATGGAACATGTATTGTTCATGAGAACTTTTCCGAACGTGAATTAATACGCTTAAAAACTACTCATCCTATGGCCAGAATTATTGCCCATCCTGAGTGCCCTGCTTCATTACTTGAATATGCAAATCACATTGGCTCAACCTCTTCTCTTCTACAGTATGTAAAAGAGAATATAGGGCAAGAATTTATTGTTTTAACCGAGCCAGGGATAATTCACCAAATGCATAAAATTGCTCCAACGAGCACATTTTATGATGTTCCATCTTTGAATAAAGCTGGTTGTTCTTCATGTAGTGAATGTCCGTATATGCGATTAAACTCATTGGAAAAAATATATTTATGTATGGTAAATAAAGCGCCCGAAATCCAACTTCCATCATCAGTTTTACTCAAAGCTAAATTAGCACTAGATAGGATGTTAGCAGGAAAGTATATATGACTTTCATTTACTAACGTAAACTAATGAATCAAGGAATAGAGTCGTATGGTTTTATGCTGAGGCTCGCTGTACGCACACTCATCCTGAATTTACTTACAGGATCTCAGAGATAGGAGAAGATTACTTGGCTGAAGAGACATGCGAAGCGCACTGAGCTCAGTAGGACGGTAGATAAGAAGATACCGGATCAAGCCCGGTATGACTATATTTCTTGCCGGACATAACTAAATCTAATATTTTCTTATCCCTAGTTGGGGTTAATTAGTAATAAGTCCACAAACATTATTTAAGTTGTGGACACTTACTACCTTTCTTTATTCGTTATCTTGATCACCACCCAGGCAGACTTCACTTTGGTCTCCGTCCATATAGCTCATACAATCCTTAATTATATGATTAGTAGTCCAGTAAGCTGCTCCTCCTGCAGCACTTCCTACAAGGCCTGTAGCAGCTATGCCTCCAGGAGCAATTCCCCATGCACCGCCAAAAAAAGCTATAGTATACAGTAATGCTCCATAACCAGCTTCTGAACTCAAAAAAGATAATAAAATGGTTGGAGCAACTATTCCAGTAACAACTGCTACTCCAATAGGAACTACCTTAGTTGCTGTATTTAATACTGCTTTTGTTTTCATACTAATTTACCTCTAAAAAATTAAACAAACCTTACAAGTTAATAGTTTGTACCATTATTATAAGGTAATCAATAATTTTCTACTATAAATTGCAGATTAGTCGCCGCAAAATAATAATTAGGTGTAAGTAATTGATTAATATAATTGGTACTTTTAGATTTAATATTAAAGTGTATTTGCGCTTAACACGCCTTGCGCTCAGGATTAAGGGTTTTTGTCTATATTTAGAAGTATCAATAAGGATTAATTATTAATACGATCATAAAAATAGAAGACATCCCAAATCAATCTGGGATGTCTTCTATTTTTATTTGTTCTAAGCAATCTCAGGATTCCTACTCATCACTGCTCTTTCTCTATTCAAAATGCGCATGTTCCCCCGTTAGCTCAGCGCCATCGGTAGCGTTAGACACACAATTAATACAATCATTAATTAAATGACTAGAAACCCAATAACCTACACCTCCTGCTAAAGCGCCTACGCCAACTGTACTGGCAACACCAATAGGTGCAATTATCCATTCCCCACCCAAAAATACTATAGTACATACTAGCGCTCCGTAGCCAACATCATCTGCACCTATAAAAGATAAAAATAAGGTTGGTGTAACTACTCCAACTCCAATACCCATACCTACTACACTAGGCACTACTGTAGATACTGTATCTAATGCTGCTTTTGCTTTTGCTTTCATATTATTTACCTCTAAAAAATTAAATAATCATTACAAATTAATAGTTTGCATCATTATTATAAAGTAATCAATAATTTTCCACTATAAATTGCAGATTAGTCGTAGCAAAACAATAATTAGGTGCAAGTAGTTGATTAATATTATTGGTACTTTTAGATTTAATATTAAACTGTATTTACGTTTAACACGCCATTACTCTTAGTCTTATGGAGATTTTTACCTATATTTAGAAGTACCTATAAACTACTGAATACCTTTTGTTGTAGAATATTCAAAGTGCAACGCTTTACCATCAAATACTCTGGTATAAGCATGGTGAAGGCTTGCTGCAGCCTCAGCAAAACCTGTTAAAATTAGTTTTAATTTACCCTCATATGTAGCTATGTCTCCTACCGCATAAACACCAGGTATGTTAGTTTCAAAATGCGGATAATCAACTTGGATATGGTGATTTTTAACATTAAGGCCAAACTCAAGCAATGGACCTAAATTCTGCGCAAGGCCAAAAAACGGCAATAAAATATCTGCTTTAATATTTTTTTTATTCATGTCTAAATCAGCTACAATCACTTCTCTTAATATGCCATTGTCGCCTACTAGTTCGTCAAGTTGGCAGTCTGTAACTAGCTTAATTTTAGACTGAAGACTGAGTTCTTGTAGTTTTTGGATACTGGCTGGCGCTGCCCTGAATTTTGGCCTTCTATGTACTAAAGTCACATCAGCAATAGCCGATAGTGATATTGCCCAATCAACGGCAGAATCTCCTCCTCCAGCAATAACAATCTTCTTACCAGCAAACTCTTCTCGCTTAGATACCAAATAAAAAACTGACTTTCCTTCGTAAGATTCAATATCTGCTAGCGGCGGTATATTAGGGCCAAATGATCCTGCACCAGCTGCAATTAATACGGCCTTTGCTCTAATTGTATCACCTTTTGAGGTACTAAGCACAAAGTCATTTTCATTCTTAACTAAACTGATAACTTGCCTAGAAAGTAAATATATTGGCTGGAATGGGTTTGATTGCTGCAACAGCTTATCAATTAAGTCTTGAGCCAATATTTCCGGATAAGCTGGTATATCATATATTGGTTTTTCTGGATATAGCGCGCTACACTGCCCTCCAGGAACGTCCAAAGCATCTATAATGCAGGATTTCATTCCTAACATTCCTGCTTGGAAAGCACTAAAAATACCAACTGGACCAGCTCCAATAATTGCAACATCTGTCTGCATTATAAACCCCTATACAACGAAAAAAGCCTATCTTACAGCAAATAAGATAGGCTTTCCATAACATTTAAAATAGTTTTTTCTTATACTGTTTGTGACAGATGCTTATTTTCATGCACTCCACCATGATTATCTTCATAATCTTTTAGCATATACCCACGCCCCCAGACTGTTTCGATATAATTCATACCACCTGAAGCCTTTGCAAGTTTTTTACGCAACTTACAAACGAATACATCGATAATCTTAATCTCTGGCTCATCCATACTGCTATATAAATGATTTAAGAACATTTCTTTGGTAAGAACTGTCCCCTTACGCATGGCAAGAAGCTCTAATATTGCATATTCTTTATTAGTTAGGTGCACTTGTTGACTATCAACTTCGACAGTCCTAGTATCTAAATTTATAGCAACTTTATCGAATCTCACTACAGATTCTGAATGACCTTTAGAACGACGAACAATTGCCTGTATTCTTGCAATTAATTCTCCTCTATTAAAAGGTTTGGTTAGATAATCATCCGCACCAAATCCTAAACCTTTTATTTTTTGATCTACAGAAGTAAGACCAGATAAAATCAATATTGGAGTCTTAACTTTTGCAGAACGCAAACGAAGTAAAACTTCATAACCATCTATATCAGGAAGCATAAGATCTAAAAGAATTATATCATAATCATAAATCTTGCCAATCTCAATTCCGTCAGAGCCAACCTCTGCTGTATCGCAAATTATACCCTCTGCAGCAAGCGCCAGTTCGATTGATCTGGCTGTTGAAGCATCGTCTTCAATAAGTAGTACTCTCATTACTATATTTATCTCCTTAACAAATTTTTACTTTTAAATAATCTCACTATATTCACTAAAAATCAAGTATTTCTTACATAATTATTAATTATCTCAATTTATAGTACAAATAAATCGGCTTACAAGGAAATTTTTCCTCCAACAATCACTATATCCCCCTTGCTTTTATCATTTTTAATTACCCCCGTCTCAATATATCTACCTTTAGCTTGGAAACGAGTAAATTGTGCATACGCTTTAATCCCCTTTCCAATCAAAGATTCAACCCCAAGGCTTGTTGCATCAAACTTATTTTTTTTATGGTCACTGTGAAAATGATTTAAGCTGATTGAGTATTTACCCTCAAGAAAGTTATATCTTGTTCCAATAGAGTGGATGTTAGTCTCCGTACCAAAGATATCAACAGTGGAATTGGATAAACTTTTATTATAATTCATAAATGAACCAGCAACACTAAACTGACCGTACGTGATCTGAGCTCCCAAATTATAAGCATTTAAATCTTTAAATTTTATATTCGCCCTAGTGTTATTAGACTTATTAAAAGCAACTGGCTTACCTCTTTCTCCCGTTAGTGCAACTTTTGCTGACAATTGGTCTGAAAATTTGCCATTGTATGTAACGCCGTATGAGACACCATCTTTTATAGAAAATTTATAAGGATAAGCACTTAATACCGCATATAAATTGGCTTTATCTATATCATCATGCCCGGCATTAGAACTATCTGGCGAATATGAAGCGGCCAATTGAAATTTATGATCCTCAGCGCCAAACTTAGGAGTATAATATGATACCTTTCTTGAATAATCTGAAAGCATACTAGTACGTGTCTTGGCATCCAAAAAACTACTTAAATTTGTTACATAAGGAACTTGTGCACTATTATCCTTTGTTGGAGATGAAATTATAAACGCGTCCCAACCATTACCACCGGCACAAGCAATACTATATCCGGTGATTATCATTTTTGCTCCGGCAGTCTTATCTGAGCCAGCCTCAATCTTACCGTATTCAGATTCAGTATATATAGCGAACGGCACGCCTCTATCATTCCTAGTAGTTTGCTGTAAACCTATCTTAGTACCATATTTCCATCCGCTTTCTGCAACAAGCTGATAATCTACTAGAAAATTCCCAGATGAATAAAGTCCGCGATTTTTGTTATGCACAGAGAATTTTCTCTGTGTGGCATCCCCACTTGTCTTGTAATGAATACCTTGAACATCGATGACAGCACCAATCTTAACTTGGCTCTCCATGGCAGAAGAACTAGATATACCCCAAAACAAAATACCAACGCCGGCTAAAATATTTTTTTTAATGCTTTTTTTCATTATCGTATAGGACCCCATCTTGCATCATTTTCTTACTATATAGAACACCAAAATCAACTGGATCGATCATCAATGGTTGAAAACCACCATCCTGCGTTGCATCTGCAATAATCTTTCTAGCATAGGGAAAAATTATCGACGGACAGTGAACTGCTAATAACATTTGAATTTGTTCTTCAGGAATATTTATCAAGTTAAAAACCCCTGCATATTTGAGGTCGACTACAAAAAGTGTTTTTTGGTTGGACAATGCTTTCGCACTTATAGAAATCTCTACTTCGTAATAATCTTCTTCGGGAAGTTTTTGAATATTCAGGTCTAATGCTAAATCAATTTGAGGAGATTTGTCCATACTAGCAAGACTTCCTGGGGCACCTGGATTTTCAAATGAAAAATCTTTAATATATTGTGCGTTAACTGCGATGTGCGGCATTCCGCCTTCTTCGTTAGAATGGTTTTGCATAAAAACTCCTCTTTATTAATTTTTTGTTATATTCTAGGTAACGTTACACCAGTTTGATGCATATATTTCCCAGCACGGTCAGAATACGTAGTTCTGCATTGCTCATTACCCTTTAAAAATAAAAACTGACACGCGCCTTCCTTTGCATATATCTTAGCTGGTAACGGAGTTGTATTAGAAAATTCTAATGTCACATGACCTTCCCAACCTGGTTCAAGAGGGGTTACGTTCACAATTATACCACATCTGGCATAAGTTGATTTTCCAACGCAGATGACCAGTACATCTTTTGGAATTTTAAAATACTCAACTGTTCTGGCAAGAGCGAAACTATTAGGCGGAATAATACATACATCAGTTTCTTTATGAACTAAACTATCATTATCAAAATTTTTAGGATCAACTATAGCAGTATTGATATTTGTAAAAATTTTAAACTCGTTAGATACCCTTGCATCATAACCATAAGAAGATACCCCATAAGAAATTATCTTACCCGAAGCATCAGATTTCACTTGGGTTTCAATAAAAGGAGAAATCATATCTTCATTATTAGATTTATCAATTATCCATTTGTCAGACATCACAGCCATAGAATAAGCATCCCTAAAAAATATTGGTTTATAGCTAAGCTACTAATTTTTATTAGCACAATACCCTAATTGACCTAATGTGCAATCAGAACTTATAGATCGATACTAAATATAAAAATATTTTATCTCCTAGCTATTTCAAACGTTAAAATTCATCTAACAAACCTATATTTGCAAAAAATTACGTGATATATTTAACACTTTTTGCTGCACTTAAATGTAATAAACTACAGCCTTATATCAAAAGCGCCTTGAATTAACGCGCAGTTGCAGCTACAATTTTTGCTAAATGCATAACTTAATAGAACTTAAATATCAATACATTAGGTGTAATAAAGTTTTGAAGAAACAACTTGGGTTTCAACAAATCATAGATTAATCGGTAAATTTTGATGAAAATAAAAAAAATTATAGCAACCGCAGGACTTGTTTCGCTACTCGTATCCTCGGCAATGGCAGAGGAAGTGAGCGCAAACAAAACTCCTGTTGTATCTGATTTAGAATTAAAACTTTCTGGATTCGCTAGTTTTCAAACTGGTATAAGGAATCAATCCAAATTAGCTGGTGATGAAAAAAATGTATCAAGTAATAGAAAGGGTTTTGCCTTTTACAACGATGCAGCCCTGACCGCTGATGCATCGAAAGAAGTAAACGGTGTAACTTATGGGGGCAAAATAATTCTGGTCCCTACAGCAAAAAGAAAGGGGAGCCCAGATTATAATGGGTCACACATATATCTGGTAAGTGAATTTGGTAAAATAGAAGCTGGTTCACCGATTTCTCCTTCGGGTCAAATGATGATTGATGGAAGTACAATTGCAGCAGCAACTTTTGATGATTGGGCTAGATATGTCGACTTCTCAACTGAACATTTAATGCAAGGATCAAAAGTTCAACCTTCATTTTCTACATTTGCTGAGTTTTTCTTAGATAGCAAGCTAACAACAACACTTGACAGCAGAACATATAGTAGCGAGCCAGCAAGATCAGTTGCATACTATACCCCAAAGTTTGAACTTGGCGCGTCTACAAAATTACAAGTAGGTTTATCTTATACGCCTGATTCCAGCAATACTGGTGCTGACAACCCTACTACTAACTCTAGTGGAGTGGACACTAGAAAAGTTGAAACTGGTGGTATAGACAAATTCACAATAGATCGTTCTGTTAAAGACGCTCTTTCTGGTGGCGTGAGCTTAGAACAAAATTTTGCCGACGGTGTTGATGCAAAACTTGCAGTAACTGGAGAATACGGAAAGTCAGCTGGTAGTGCAAAGAAATTTGCAACTCCAAACGACACTAACCCAACAATATTTAAACTCAGTAACCTAAGAACATTTAATATAGGCGCTATATTAAATGTTGGAAATTTTTCATACGCTGGATCTTTTGGAAGCCTAGGCAAAAGCTTAACTACCGCTGAATTTCATAAGGCCGGCCGTAAAACTGATTACTATTCTGGAACGGTAGCTTATAAGCAAGGTCCTTTTGCTGCCTCAGTATCTTACTTTAAGTCTGATCAGTTTAAGAATACAGTTGACGCAGTCTCAGTTGGTACTAATTACCTTCTTGCTCCTGGGTTTAAACCATACGCTGAAATCTCTAGCTTTATTTTGAAAGGAAGGCCAGAATTTAGACCAGATCTTTCTAAGAAAAAAACTCGTGGTACAGTTGCTCTTATAGGTGCAAAACTAAGCCTATAACGAGAACCCATAATTGGAATATTAATGTTATTCTAGCCGGTTCAAAAATCATTTGAACCGGCTTTTTTATACCCATAGCAAATCATCCTGAACTTGATTCAGGATGACCGTTTAAGGATGACTTGTTTTCCTATGCCGGCCATTTTCCAATTGTCGCCAGGCACAACGGTATTTTGTCACCTAATCCAATGTGTATTACTATGGAATTTAACTGTGAACTCAAGCTAAGGAGTAACAATCTCTATAAAGTAATTAACTATTTTATTTACATTGGCTACACAACTTGTTATACCATACCATATACATGCAAGACACTATTGTGGGTTTTGTTATCCAAAACTTAGTATTATATCATTTGGATTAGGTGCACGGTGCGAGAAGTCGAAGCCTATATATAATGGGAGAGCGACGAGTAACAACGCATATAATTCAAAGTGACGGACTATAGTTATTTGTTGTATTTGAATAAATGTTAACCACCATAATAATGATTAGATCCAAATTTACAGATAGATTTATAAGATTCTTAGCATTAAAATCTTTTGTGCTTATCATAACATTAATATCTTATACTCAAACCTTTGCAGAAGAATTAGACATTTCAGATATAGAAAAAGCACTTAGCGCAGACCTTAAAGTTGAACCAGATAAATCCCTCATAGTTGAGTCTGACCCATCTAACGCTAAAGTGAGCACAGTAAAACCTCTAGAGGATAAGAAAATAACTAGTGGTGAGATCAGTACAGAACAAAAAAATTCTACACTGACTAATTCCATAGGCGAGAGCCCCTTTCCTGAAAAAATCGAACCTTTGCCACAAGCAGATAAGGGAAAATTAATTATTTTAAACAAAATTACAACGAAATCCACTGAGCATGTATTAAAAATCGGTGAGGTAAAATTTTTTGGTAACTTGTCGATTGAACTACATAAATGTATCAAAGCTACTGACCCATACAATTCAAATAATTGGATGTTATTAACTATATTTGATAATAAGATTGAAGAAGAAAATCTTTCAGTTTTTCATGGGTGGGTGCTCTCATCAAACCCATCATTATCTACGCTTGAACATCCAGTATACGAAGTTATTCCTTTAGACTGCCTAGTTAGCGATAAGAAGTAGTTTTATGCAGCAATCACTTCAATCTCTACTTGCGCTTATTCCAATAAGTGGGCTTATTGCCGGATTATCTCTCGGTATTACAATTCCATTATTTTTAGCTACATCACTGTATTTAATAAAGAACCAAGTAAAAATTCATTTTATTAAGTTCAGAATTGAGATAATTTTTTTTACTTTGCTATGTATCAGCAGCGTATGGTCTACTAAACCACTAGCAAGCTTAATGTCTTTCCTTGCGGTACTTTCTATCTCAGTAGTTATATATATTTTGATTACCAATGTTGATTTATTAATAAACAAACTAAGAATAAAAGATATAAACTTAACAATTGGCCTAGTTGGAGCACTTCTCTTATTTTATATTGAGCTAATAAGTAACGGTTTTATCAGCACCTTATTCAGAAAAACTTTTCAAACTAAAGATAGCTATGATTTCTATTTACATTATTTGGATAGAGGATGCGCCCTACTTGCCTTATTTACATGGGTAGTGATTGCTTCATTGATAGGGAGTAAAAAAAATATACAGGCAGTTGTTGTTTATTTCATTGTGTTATTTACTCTCGGAATATCGGATAATTTGGCTGCTTTTATCTCCTTTTTTGTTGGAGGAATAGTATTTTTGGTAACTAGGTATCACTTCTTTGCAAATCCCAAATTACTATCATCTTTACTAATTTTATTCACTTTTATTTTTATAAGTATTATAGCGCTAACAAATCCACATACACTTGTAGAGAAAGCAGAGTTTTTACCAATTTCTGCTAAACACAGATTATTCATTTGGGATCATTCTATACAAAAAATAGCTCAAAAACCTTTTATTGGATGGGGTCATGGTGCATCAAGGAATTTTGAGAACGCTGATGAAGGTTTTATCGAGTATGAAGGACAAAAATTATCTCTTTTTCCAACTCACCCACATAATAACATAATACAAATCTTGCTTGAAAACGGGACTATAGGATTAATAATTTATTTAATGCTTTTATGTAAGTATTTGTTTTGCTGGAATAACGTATTTTTACTGCATCAATCAAAACAACTGAGAAACATTAGGTCTACCGGTTTTGCCTGCTTCTGGAGTTGTTTAATTATATCGATGATTTCATTTAATATGTGGCAGAATTGGTTTCTATGCAGTTACCTATGGATAGCTCTAATGCTTTACTTTGTGGCAAGACAAGTGATTTTATATGCACTTCAGGATAAACGGTGATCTATAACGATCATGTTACCATCTAGCTCTTGGCTTCCAAACTATCTAGCTCTCCATTAATTTAACCTGAGTTTAGTATAAGAAACGACGGCAATTGCGATTGAGTCGGTCACAGCGTACGGCGGCACGTGAGGTTATAAATACAAGAGCGGAGACGACGCAATCGTCAAAGTTAACAAGAGGTCTATTATATAAGCTCAAGAGCGGCCTCTTCAAGGACATTAATCTGATCACGAAGTTTTGCCGCTTCCTCAAATTCAAGATTTCTTGCTGCTAACTTCATTTCTTTACGTAAATTCTCTATGTATTTTGCCAGCTTTACTGGGTCAGAAATAGTATTTTTTGCCTCTTTCTTGCCTATTTTTTCTTCAACTTTTTGCAATTCTTCAAGAGCATGAATTTTTGTTGAGATAGTAGTTGGAGTGATGCCATGCTTTATATTATATTCGGTTTGAGCTTTTCTTCGTCTCTCTGTCTCAGACAAAGCTTTTTCCAAAGATTTTGTCATTTTATCAGCGTATAGCAGCACCCTACCCTCACTATTTCTTGCAGCTCTGCCTATAGTTTGTATGAGGGATGTTTCTGAACGAAGAAAGCCTTCTTTATCAGCATCAAGAATTGCAACAAGTGCGCATTCTGGAATATCTAACCCCTCTCTCAGCAAGTTAACTCCAACAATAACATCAATTTCACCAAGGCGTAGGCTCCTGATTATCTCTATTCTCTCTAGAGTTTGTATCGCTGAGTGTAGGTAAGATACTTTTTGACCAAGCTCTGATAAATAATTGGTCAAGTCTTCTGACATTTTTTTTGTTAATGTCGTTACGAGAACGCGAAAGCCCCGCTCTACTGTCTTTTTTATCTCTCCGATTAAATCTTCCACCTGGTTTGAAGCTGGCCTGACGACGCATACCGGGTCAAGCAAGCCAGTTGGCCTAATAATCAGCTCAACTATTTCTCCTCCAGTTTGCTCAAGTTCAAAAGGGGCTGGAGTGGCTGAAACAAATATAGTTTGTGGCCTTAAGTTTAGCCATTCTTCAAACTTAAGCGGCCTGTTATCAAGAGCAGATGGCAACCTAAAGCCATATTCTACAAGCGAGGTTTTCCTAGCTCTATCACCATTATACATAGCTCTAACTTGCGGTACCATTACGTGAGACTCATCAACAAACAGCAAAGCATCTTTGGGTAAATATTCAAATAACGTTGGTGGTGGCATACCTGGAGCACGACCGGTTAAAAACCTTGAGTAGTTTTCAATACCTTTGCACGATCCAGTTGCTTGCAACATTTCCAGATCATATTGGGTACGCTGATTTAACCTTGACGCTTCTAAAAGCTTATCGCCTTCTTTTAAGAAAGTTAAATGTTCCTCTAGCTCGTTCTGAATTCCAATAATAGCTTTTTTTATAATCGCTTCAGGTGTAACAAAGTGCGAATTAGCATAAAGCGTTACATTGTCGAATTTTCGAAATTTTTCTCCAGTTAACGGATCAAATTCACTTATATACTCCAGTTCATCACCAAAAAACGATAATCTCCAAGCCCTTGTTGCATAATGTGAAGGAAAAATGTCGATATTCTCTCCTACAACACGGAAGGCCCCTCTTTCAAAGGCTATATCATTACGTTCATACTGCAAATCTACAAGTTGACTAAGAAAATCTTTCCTTTTGTATTCGTTGCCAGCTTGAAGCTTAAGCGTCATTGCATAGTATAATTCAGGTGACCCAAGACCATAAATACATGAAACGGAAGAAACTACTATCACATCTCTCCTCTCCATTAATGATCTAGTAGCCGAGTGTCTTAGTAAATCAATTTGTTCATTAATAGATGAGTCTTTTTCAATGAATGTATCGGTTCTTGCAATATAGGCCTCAGGCTGATAGTAATCATAGTAAGATACAAAATATTCTACTGCATTATCAGGAAACAGTTCTTTCATCTCTGAATAAAGCTGTGCGGCCAAAGTTTTATTATGAGCCATAATGAGTGCCGGGCGGCCTGTTTTCTCAATAACATTAGCCATAGTAAATGTCTTACCTGAACCTGTAATGCCAAGAAGCATTTGAGATTTCTCTCCTGCTTCAAGACCAGCTAACAGCTTGTTGATAGCTTTTGGCTGATCTCCACTTGGCTGGTATTCTGATTTTATTTTAAAACCACCCGTTGAACCCATTGACAATTACTTACACTGATTTAAAATATCTTGTAAGTGCTATTATAACTTTTTAGGCAATAATAACTATGAAAAAAATTACAATTTATACAACAAGCGTCTGCCCATACTGCGTGCGTGCAAAAGCGCTGTTTGACCGCAAGAGCCTAAAATATGAAGAAGTTAATGTTGAAGATCAACAAGAACGAGACAAAATGATCGAAAAAGCTGGCGGAAGACGAACAGTTCCACAGATTTTTATTGGATCCGTCCATGTTGGAGGCTGCGATGATCTTTACGCGCTTGAGAAAGAAGGTAAGTTAGATGAAATTTTAAATTAATTTAGAGGAAATATATGGAAAAAAGCAAAAATAATAATGGTGATATTGTATATTCCGCTGTTTACTCAGTTCGATCCAATCAATGGAAAATTCAAAATGATCAATACGATCTTTTGACCTCTGTTAGATCATTACCAGACTTATACAAAGACTTTACTTTTGATAACTTGGATAAAGAAACTATAACAACAATCACAAATGACTTAAATGGTATCACCTCTTTTAATGAGGCTGTAAAAGCTCAAGCTACTACTTTTATACCATAATATGTAAAGACTAATAAAATAGCTGAAGCATTAAAATTAGCATTGCCCTTGACAACTGAAGAAAATGTTAGCAAGTTGATGAACGGATCACTTCCTTCTGGTTACGATAACTCAATAGAAAAAGGAGTACTTCCTATTCTTGAAGCAGATAGTTTATACTGGGGAAGTTCAAAACCGACAGTTGTCACTACTTGTATTAAGAGCGGCATATTATACCGTAACAAAACAAAAGTTCGGTTCTGGATCAAGCTCAGATGAATCAGGTATTTTTCATACATTTAATCTTCCTGAAACCTATAACCCAAGCACAGTTTTAGAATGTAGCTACCTTAACAAACCAAGCACCGTTTGGCAGCTTACTGTTCCACATTCTGGATATTCTTTTGGTGGTGACAGAACAAGCCTTAAGCAATTTAGAGTAGAAGACTGCACATCGTTCCTAGAAAAAATAGTTCAACTTCCCAATTCATCTGGCAGCTCAGCTGATTTATACCTTGCAGCAAGATATCTAGGCAAACAAGACATAAGCATGGCTCCAAGTACTTGGCTTGACTCGACAGGTGGATCATTAGTAAAATTATTCGATATATCAAAGACACCTACCCCTGGTGATATCGTAGCTTCCAGAAGTTTCTCTACTGAAAAGCCAGAAACTTCTTCTCTTGGGCGGGCGGTCATGCTGGACTATTTTTAGGCGCAGATAAAGATCAAATTGTTACTCTAGCATATAATAGAGATATGCCGATGGAAGGATTTGGCATAGAATCAAGGCCATTTGAAGACTCAACAACAAAACGGACATTCTTTTTAAAACGTAATGATGCGGATTTTGTTCCTAAAAATGAAAAAGACGTGCCTTTTGATTTTAGGGAGTTAAATAGTTTTGTTGCCAGAATTGATGATGAAATGTTTGCGTCTGGAGCATTAACAGAAGAGGAAGAGTTTTAAACGAGTGGTTATCTAGAATAAACATTATGGATCCACGACCTGATGGCTATATTAACCTAAGTTTGATGTAAGAAGTAAATATTCTTAGAAAAATTAGAACGCAAGTCTGTAATCCTGAGCTTGACTCAGGATCCAGGGCAACAAAAGGAAGACCATGCGTCAAGCTCAGGATGAATTTACCACGTTGCATAAGTGCTTCTTGCCATGAAAAAAGCTGATTTAACCGTAATCACCGTCGTTTCTTATACCAAACTGAACTTATATTAGTCTCAATCAGAGGCAACATAGTCAATCGCAGTATTTGGCCATGGTTCTTTTGTCTGTACTCAGATCCACGGAATAAATTCATGATGACGCTGACACCACGCCTTCAACACACACCCTGTCTTGTTGAACTTGGTTTGTTGAGCCACCCTCTTAGCATAATGCAGTCATGCCTGAGCACATCTCAAGCGAAGGCAAAAAACACCCAATCAATTGCTCCCATGACTATGGTTTGTCATCGTGAGTATAAGAGTTGCCTGAGCTCTATAACGAAGATCAGCATGACTTTCTCTTAGCCAGCGCATAATAATACAGTGGATTATATAGTCATTCTGTCGTGTACTATATAAGGAAAGAAGTTTGTATAAAAAAACCTCCGAAAACTAATAACGGAGGTTTTTTATGACTTTTAGAATTAGTGAGGTTTTTGTCTTAAAACCTCACTAATTTATATAGAAGTTCTTAGAAGTTCACACGAACTTTCAAAGTACCTTGGTGACCAATTAATTTATTCGCTAGGAATAAATCATAACCAGCACCATACTCATACATACCAGAAACCGCATTTACTCCAACACCTGCATTAAATGTTGTTTTCTGTATTTTGGCAGTTTTTGGTGTCAACTGGCCAACAAGTCCACCATGGCTAGCAGTCACTTTTGAGCTCTTACCAACTAGATCATGTCTAACAAAACCATGGAATTCTGGAGTTAAATCAATTCCATCCATGTGTGAAGTCATTTGAGCTCTAAGACCAGCAACAACTTCAACTTTATTAGAAGCTTTTCTACTGATAGTTAGGTTCTGGTTAGTTGTACCAGTCTCTTTATAACCACCATCATTTACTCTAGTAAAGCTAGCACCAGCTATTGGCGTTACAACAGCATCATTCATTGCAACATTATAACCTGCCAACACCTCAGCAGAGTACGCAGTTGTATCAAAGCTACCAGTTGCATTTTGACTACCAGTTAAAGTAATACGCTTCTCAGTGTTTTTAACTTTGCTTGAAGCAAATGACGCATGCCCTTGTAGGAACCAAGCTTCGGTTAGCTGCTGAATACCATAAATACTAAACATGAATGTATCAAGTTTCGTTTTATCACCAGACTTGAAGTTCTTATGTTTTACATCTGTTTTAACAAATGAACCAGCAAGACCAAGTGTCATGTCAGCATTAACTTCCGCATCAAAACCAATACTTCCACCGCTTGCTTGTGTTTTATAACCAGCTCTGCTTCCTTGCTCTTTTTGAGTTGTAGTAGCATAGAATGGGCTAATCCAAGCTCCAAATTTAGTATTCTCATCACCAGCAGCAACACCAGAAGTGCCGACACTAGCTGTTTGAATACCAGGTGTTGGGTGATTTGTCAGCAAAGCTATCCTATTGTTAATTGAATTATTAACCGTGGTAGTTGTTTGGCCAACAACTGCAGTTGCATGAACAGCATTTTGCTCTGTTAAACGCTCAAGTGATTCTTGAATCCTAGCATCAGTCATTTGTGACAACTCCGATGTATAAGCCATGGCATCACCTTTATTATTAGCATTACCATAAAGTTTAGCATCTGCTAACAACTCAGCATCATTAAGCTTGCCAAGAATTGAAACTAATGTTTGCTCAGCATTATTTTCACGCACGATCTTATTATTGCCAGTCAATGTCCATTTGACAAATCTGTTTGTAGTAGGCTGAATAATACTACCTTTTGTAAGGTTAGTAGCAGTTCCACCATTAGCAAGCGTAACTAGATCAAAAGTTTGCGCCGTTACCGGTAGCGGTGCATTATCTGTAATTTGAACTCTTACTGAATTTGCAAGATTAGGATCAAAAGAAGCAGCACCGTTTGCTCCATCAACAATAATCCTACCAGCTGTACCAGTAGCATTCAACGTCATACCAAGAGTAACATCGCCCACTAATCTTGAAACACCATTTTTTAGAGTAACGTTATTTGTTCCTAAATCTAAAACCGATCCATTATTAAATGATGTAGCACCATTTAATACTATATTAGTTGTTGGCTTGAAGGTTTGAGCTCCAACATTAATATTGGTTGCAAATAAATCTGCACCAACGCTAGCTACTTGACTTACATTAGTTCCAGTAAATTCAATTAACTGTAAATTTTTCCCTTGACCAATCGCTCTAGTAATAGTCGCAGTATCATCAAATCTAGCAGTACCTTGACCAGCATTTGCTGCTTCTACTCCAGCACTTAGAACTACATTAGGACCAGTAAAGTTCGCTATTGCGCCATTTTGTAAAGTTAAGCCAGCACTTGAAGAAACAATACCTTTGAAGGCTATAGTCTTACCACCAAGTATATTTATCTCTTTAGACCATACATTGCCTACTGTAGCACTATTATTTAAGTTAACCTTTCTTAGCTCTAAAGCTGCGCTACCTAAATTATTAGCAACAGAGTTTAGGCCAGCAATAAACACTTCACCTTTCTGATTAGTTTGTGTTGTAACACTACCAAAGAAATTATCATTAAATGTGAGAACATCATTAATACCATCATCGCTAGTAATTACAAAATTACCTAATGAATTACCAGCAGCACCAACCGCGCTATTAAACTGCTGATTACCAATATTTTTACTCAAAACAATATTATGTATTCCATCTCCAGTCGAAGTAATAACAGTATTTTGGAATGAATTAGCGGCAAGAGCTTCAAACGTCGCTGTCAGGCCAGCATTTGCAAACACCAAGTTAGTTGTTTTAAAATCAGCCTTAGTAAATGTAATATCCGCTCCGCCAATTTCAACCGTATTAAGTTTAAATGTAGTACCGACTGTCGAGCTGACTGCCGTAGCACCGGCTAAAGCAACTTTATTTTGGAATTTTACTGTACCATTGCCAGCTGCCTTACCTTGGATATCAACAGCAATAACTTCACCTTGAAGAATTGCAGTCGCCCCATTGTCAACTATAACGTTACCATTCAAATTAACTTTTTCTTGGAAAGTAACAGTCTTACCTGCTCCATTAACTTTAATTTGATCAAATTTATTATTTAAACCAACTACAGCACCAACAGTAGATGTTCCTTCAAATACCAATATGCCTTTACCAGCACCAGTATTTCTGATACCACCATTGGCATCATTGGTAGTAAATAGATCTATTCCATCTTGGATAGTTAGTGTCTTAGTTGCACCATCCGTGAACACGATTGCTTTCATACGATTAGCTTCTGTTCCGAATGAGCTGCCTTTTAACAATGTTAAGTCTTCAGCTATTGCAAGCGTACCTTGGTTATCTGAGTGCGAGAAATTACCAATCATGTATTTACCGCCAGCTTTATTAAGAGTCAAAGTTGAATCTACACCTTCGATATTGATTTTCTTAATTGATACATTATTAGTCAAAATAATGTTCGCACCACCTTTTGCTTCTAATAATTTAAGAGAATTACTACCGTCAACAACTAAAACATCTCCAATCAGACCAGTAAATGTTAAAGTTTTACCAAGACCAGCAGCATTCGCCCTAATCGTACCAGTACCATTAGCATCTACTTTTGTTGCAACAGTTTTATCAAAAGCAAAAACTGCATTCTCAGTTAGATTAAGCGTACCGTCTTCTAGGAAATTAATACCACTCGTTGTTTCCGCCGTGTTTACCGCTAAAGTTAAAGTCTTTGCAGTATCAAACCTAATTTGATCGATTACTTCGTTAGCATTAGCATTTTTAATAATTCCTTTAGTAATTGTAGAATTACCTTTTACAGAGATAATACCATTACCATTTTTTGAAGTGAATACCTTGCCATTAATAGCAGTATCGTTATAAAGCTCTAGGACGTTGTTTA
Organism: Rickettsia typhi; assembly: GCA_945865485.1. GTDB lineage: Bacteria > Pseudomonadota > Alphaproteobacteria > Rickettsiales > Rickettsiaceae > Megaera_A > Megaera_A venefica. Next base: position 71,550 of record CAMBEC010000005.1, on the reverse strand, counting down.
GACCAGCAACAGCATGAGACAGAGATACACCTCCATTTGCAAATATGCTTTTACCATCCATTAACTTAGCAGTTATAACTGCTGCATTTTCTAGACTTACTGTATCAAATGTTTTGCCTGTCGCACCAATATTCGCGTAAATTGCAAAATTGTTTTGCTTAATCAAAATTGAACCATTTGCATCTGCAGCAGTTGTCACAGCATTTACATATAGATTTGTATCAGCTTTATCAAAGATTAAAGCCTTGTTATTTATAACATGTAACTCTCCAATTCTCTTAGCATCAGTACCAATTGCTCCAAGGAAAGTTCTATTTGCTCCATCTACAATGATTTTACCAGTGCCATTAGTTTCAGTTGTAAAGTCAGTTTCTAAATTTGATGCAACACCATTAGAGAACTTAACGATAGAAGCTGCATCTTTAAGATGTGTAGTTGTCGCTTTGTAGACAGCTGTCGTGGTAAAGTCAACTTGACCAGCACCAATCTCAACTAGGTGTAATTTCGCACCGTTACCTACTTTATCAATAGCAGCAGTTGCGCCCGCAGCAAATTTCAAAGTTCCTGTACCACCAGCATTATCGATTGTTACAGCAGTAATTGTTTTCCCAGCTGCCACTTCAAGAGCTGAACCAGCACCTAAAGTAATTGCCTTAATACTTGCTGTATTCCCAAGGGTCGCATTTTTTGCAGCGTTAATTTGTAATACTCCAAGGTGACCAGCCCCACCACCAATAACTCCGCCAAGCACCACATTAGCAGCATTGACTTCTAAAGTACCAGCATGAGCAGCTGTACCACTAATAGTAGCAGTTAGGTTTGCAGCACTATCAATCCTTACTATATCCCCTGCATTCTCAAAATTGATTGCACCAAGCCCAGTATAGTCATTAGCACCAGCATTAAATGCAAAGTTATTTGCAGGATCACCAGCTTTAAGATATGTGTTAACATTACTTGCTGCACCAGTAAGAGTAATAGTCACAGCATTTACTGCACCAGTGTTAATTGTCAAAGAACCCGTTTTTCCAGCGGTTCTAGTGATGGACCCAACAGTAAATGCATTACCATCTCCAGAAGCTAGAATCCCAATTGCATTTGTATCCACCAAAATACCAGCCAAGTTAATACCTGCACCAGTAGCTGTATAAGTATCAGCACCCCTAAATGTTAACGCTGAACCTGCTGCAACAGCTTGGTTAACTGGACCAGCAGCTTGATCTAGGTTAGCACCAGCTTGAGTTGCGCCACCAGGGAGTACTAGCCTTGCATTAGCCATTGCGCTACTTCCACCAGCAATAACAGCGAAAGCAGATGCTGTCGTTAATAGATTTTTAAGAAAATTCGATTTTTTAGCCATAATATTTTTCCTGCGAAATAATAATTGTGTGATTAATTAAGTTTTGCCTCCACAAATAAAGCACGTCGCTTTTTTGAGCAGCCAATTACGCATGCGATAGTAACACCACTACTATTTATCCCGCAAGAATTAAGTTATATCAATATAGTGATTTTAGGCATCGTGATATATAAACCACAGTTTTTTGCCATTTTCGATTAGGTTTTGACCTAATCGAAATAACTCCGGTAGGGCTTAATTTTGCTTAGATTTGACTAAAACCTATTCCAGCCCTGCTGAACTTAAGTTCTTTCAACATACTCCTCGTCATCGTGAACTCGTTTTAGGACCCCAGGCAGCGAGCTAAGTGCTGAATCAAGTTCAGCAGGACAATAGATGACGAGCCCCCGGATCAAGTCCGGTATGACTACTAATTTTTCAAGTTACTGCTTGAAAAAATTTTCAGACTGTGTATCATAACACCCTGAAATATAAATAATACCCAAAATGAGGTCAAGTTCATGGCTAGAGTAACTGTTGAGGATTGCATTGAACAGGTTCCTAATAGATTTGAATTAGTAGTTCTTACATCAGAAAGAGCTAGAAATATTTCCTCTGGAGCTCCTTTAACAATTGAACGTAACAATGACAAAAATCCAGTTATAGCTCTAAGAGAAATCGCAGCCGGAAACATTGACATAGAAAAATTAAGGGACTCCCAAATAGCTAACCTGCAAAAAAATAACAAGCTAGACGATATTACAGATGAAAATCTGTACGCTGAAAACCAAGAAGCTGTTGGCCTTGAAGCGGATTATAGTGAAGCAGAAGAAAGCACTGTTTTTTCTCCAGATGACGAAATTGGCTTTGAAATCGATCTTGATTTCAGCGATGAAATCGACATCACAGAAGAGGATAAGTAGTAATAACACTTATGCGCACGCGGAAGCGCGCCCCTATCCTGAACATATAGCAAAAAATATAAACAATAATTTAATCATTTATTTACTCTTTCTTCTAGTAGCCAAGATAACGATAAACTTATCCTAAGAATACTCCACAAGAACTATATTGAAGAAGTTATAAAAATTAGCATAACAAATTGGGTTTTGGTAATTCTATCTGGCACCTTCGCCTCATTCAACTGTTCTGTTATATGTTTAATAAAGTTGCGTTGCTCCTTTTCTGAGATAATAGGAAACTTGTCTATCGCCTATAGGTAGATCAATATACGTTTTAAATTCAACCACCACTTATTTGAAAGCACAAATCCAACTAAAGACGGCGCTAACAACGACAATTTAACTATATAAAATTCGGACTGTGTGCACTACTCATTTACTTATATTAATAAATGGCGTAACAGCAATTATAGCTAAAACTAAGATATATAAGTTAATATTATCTCTTCTATCTTCTTAATGCTGCTTATGTTGTATGGCAAATTCATATAATTTAGCCTGAGTAATTGGTTCTATGTTCCTATAACGTCCTCATAAATGATTAGTATTAACTTATAGTATAATTGGCTACAAGGTGTTTTACAACGAATAGTTTGCAACGTTAAGTTGTGCTTTACATTCAATTATTTGAAAGTCAACTTGAGTCATAAAAGAAAAAATGCTTTTATTTGAAACTAAAGTTAAATATTAAATATCCATCTAACCATATACTACCACAGGATTTATTGAAAAATTTATATCTTAGTAAATTAGCTTGAATTAAGAAATATTTTGTAGCATAATTAAACTGCAAGTAAGTGTGTAATTTAATTATTTCAAGGAGAAAATTATGTTATTTAGAAAAACAAGTAAGTTTATTCTTTCACTAATTATAGTAACAACAGCTATCTTTGGTTGTTTTACAGCTTTTGCTGATTATACAGAGGATGCCTCAATAACAGCAGAAGTAAAAGCTCGATTACTAAATGAGTCTGACATTCCACACAATATAAGCGTATCAACAAAAGATGGTGTAGTAATACTTAAAGGTACTGTCGATACATCGTTACAAGCTCACCAAGCAATTGAAGTTGCTTCTAGCGTTGACAAAGTAAGGGATGTCGTTGACACTCAGCTTAAAGTTAAAGGAAGCGAATCATTAATGACAGATGCACTAATTACGGCAAAGGTTAAGGGCAAAATTAGACATTTGTACACAAGCAGAAAAATAGCAAATGGATACCAGCTTCACGTAGAAACTACAAATCAAGTAACGCATATATTTGGAAATGTGGCAAGAGAAGCCGACATAGATACAGTAGTAGCTGCAGCTAAAGAGGTAAAAGGAGTTAAATCTGTTAAAACTAATATCAGCACAAGTCACTCTTAATTAACAAAACATTATTAACAGACAAAATGACCGCCCATACTATAGGGCGGTTTTGTACAAAAATTTATCAGGAGTTTATTTGGAATTTTTATTAAATAATATACAAACATTAGGCTTTATCGCCGCTATTTTAGGTACATGTTCTTTAATTCCTCAGGTGATAAAAATATTAAGATCTCATTCTACAAGCGGGATCTCATTGATGATGTATCTAATTATTGCTATTGATTCACTGTTATGGCTAAGTTACGGTATTATTCTGTCTCTTCCTCCATTAATGATTCAAAGTTCTATAACTTTTTGCTGCGCACTAATAGTCATAACAACAAAGATATTATGGAAATAATAATGGAAACAAGATAATTCCTTGATACTTTAACTTAGAAATTAAGTATCCCTATATACTATATTAAATTAAGTAATTACTAAAACACTACCACAACCCATTTACTGATAAGCAGGAGCTTGATAAGGAACTTGCATTAGAATATGAACTTCTTAACAGACTCAGTCAAGCGGGCGCAGCGCGGCCTGAGCCTGTTAAATGAACACACCTTAATAATAAGCAGGCATAAGCTGATTGATTTTTATTTTTTTAGCGCTTAACGAGAAATGTTATTTAGGAAAAATTTTCTATAGTTTCGAATTTACCACTATAGTTTCGAATTTACCGTCATCTCTATGAACAACAACGTGCCCCCTCTCCACATTTTTAGCATGTTTTTCTGCTTGCTCAATGGCTTTTTCCTTTGAATCAAAGGTTTCATAGTTTTGACCTTTTACCTCTTTAACATGCCATTTATTATCATTTTTACTATGCGTTACATGAAAAAAATGCCCTCTTGAGTCTGTTGCCCGTCCTTTTGTTACCATAATAACTTCCTTTTCATTTAAGTTTCTTATTTTATGTAAGCAGACACGATACTTAACGTATTTTATCCATTTACATAATTAAGTGTAGAAAAATACATTTTAGAAGTCAATAGACATTTAACTATAGATTAAGTTTTAGGTGAGATTAAACAATTTTAGGTTTATCAATTGCACATCATTCGTATTAGGAATTTGCACCAGAAATAAAAGCAAGATTGAGCCAGTTCATTAAAAAATCAATTAACATTAAATTTAGAGTCTCAGTCTCTTACTAAATTTTAGTGCTTTCTTAAGTAGCGACGTATAATTAAAACTATTATTACAGTTATTCCAAGAATAGTGGTAGTTCTATAATTATTCAATACCTTCCCTTTTACCTTCCCTTTTGATAACAACTTCTCTAATAGGTTCTCCAACAAATGAATTTTATCTAAAAAGGGTTTTATGAACTCCTGCTTTCTACGCTTTTTTATATAAAAGTTAATACAAAAAAGCATTACAGAAATAACCAAGCAACAAGCAGTAGCGATTAAAGAGAAACTTGTTTTTTCAGGTACTGTAAAGTACATATAATTAGTTATAATCAATAAGGTCATTGCTAGAAATGCAAAAAACCGGGCCGCATAAGCAACCCAAGTTTTTTTAGCCTTGTATTCTAAGTATCTCTCTAGAATTCCTGATAACAATACTGTTAACATATCTATTTCTTGATTAAGCAGCATGTAAGCATTCCTATACCAAATGCACCTAATAACATTTTGATAGGGTGCTGACGTGCGGCATGAATTAGGATCACAGCATTTTCTCTTCCAATTCCAATTCCTTTGTTCTTAATAGATTTTATCGCACTTGCTAAATCATCTATTTGCTCAGATAAACCTTCCATAGAATGATCTTTTAAGCTACCTAGACGATGTGTAAGACTCTTTATATCTTCCTTTATACCTTCAATGTCCTCTTTGGCAGTGTTTTTAGACAAAATATCCTTCATTTTTTACCTCATTTTAAGTTGTTTAATTTAATTCATAATTTTCATTAGAAACAAGGCTTAAGATAACTCATTGTTATGTTTGAGTTTTTCTAATGCTTTTTGTATCCAATTTTTATGGCGTTTTTCATCTTCCCAACCATCAGCAATTATTTTAGCTATTTTTTGATCAGAAGATTCCTTAACCCTTTTATTCATTCTTTCATAAGCGGTAACTGTATCCTCTTCATTACTCAACATCGCTTTTAAAATATCTTTATCTCCCATAAATGAAGCGCCTTCTACCTTCGCTTTCATCAATAAATCTTTAATTTTATCTGGCTCAGTAGGAGCAATTTCATTGTTCCTTGCCAAGAATGCAGATAGTTGCTTTATATGTTGATTATGATCGCCCTTGAATTCATAAAATTTATCTTTATATTCAAGATTCTTTAGTTTTTCTATGGCAAGCTTATAAGTATCCACCGCATCATAATCTAGTTCTATTAATTCTTTTATTGCATCAATAAATTTAGTTTGGTTTCCAACATTTGTGACCATAAATTACCCTCCTTTTTTGTTATAATACTTCACTAACAACCCTAGCTAACTGCTTATCGCAGCATAAATTTTTCTAGATTTATAACTTATTTATATACCTATCCTTAAACCACAACTGATAATATGAGATCGGTAATGATTTTTACCGATTTGTTTTTGCGTATTATCCAACTGCGATTTTGTTCTACCATAATCATGGTAATTATAGGACAGGTCAAATATCATCGTTTCATTCAAATCGAAAGTACTACCTACACCCAACCTGTATGCAAAGTTATTTTTACCCTTTACCGTATAAACTTCTCGACTTAATTGATTATTATTAATTGACGAAATATCTAATCGATCTTTGATTTTTGCAAATCCAATACCAACACCTATATAAGGGTTAAATATACCTAAGTCGTTTATACCCTCGTAATATAAATTAGCAAAATATGCATCTATCAAAGGCTTTCGCTTTACTACGTCGGTGCTATTTGACATTTCTAATACTGGGTCCATATGGTGAAACCAGACGATATCTGAGCGAAACTTATCACCAAAATTTACACCGAGGCCTACCCCAGCACCAATTATTAAATTAGATGTGGATTTTAAATTTACTTTCCCACCAGAGATATTAGAGCCGTTTACTTTCGCAAAATGAGCGTGACCAGAATCTAGTCGTAAATAAGGTAAGCAGAGCGGATCAAAAAAAGAGTCTAGTGAATATGCATTAGGTGCAGAAAAAATGAGCATACCTACCAAAGGTGATAACAATAAATTTAACTTTCTCCTAAGTTTATTCTTCATTATTTTACCCTCCTTAAAATAATACAAAAAACTTGTTTTATCGGCATCAAATGGGAATAAGCCGACTTATAATTGAACACTTTAGAGTCTCATATCACACTATACCTACTGAATAGTGGCTCTTTCTGAATAGTGGCTCTTTGCCTTAAGCGGTTGGCGGTATAGTTCATATTTACTTGTCAAAATATAACCCCAGTTACAATATAAATCGCACTTAAATCCCCAAAAGTTAGGCCGCCTAAAAAACCTAAAGATAATCACCAATTTAAAATACCTAGGGTTTATTTAAACATACCTAAGGTTTAAGTGTACCTCATCAACTTACCCCGAGTCAAATAGATATTTATATTAATTTTTTACTATAAAACTCAAAGAAAGCTACATAAGGTATTAGAAAAAATACTTATCCAAATTTAATTTAGTGACTCTTCTCCTATGAGACCGTGAAATTATTTACATATTCTTTGCACCTCAAAGACTTCGACTAGTAGGAGTAAATTAAGTATTTATTTGAATTTGTAACTAGGAGCTTTTGACCAGAATCTCCGAAATACATAATAATATAATCAACTATGGATAAAAATATAGTTTTGTATAAGACTGCTTACCACATGCGGCATCATTCAGGACTTGATTGAAACTTGCGCACACCTCTTTGCTTAGCATCTCATGAGACAGAACTAGATCTAGGATCAAGCCTAGGATGACTGATATTTGCTTTTGACAATTTTATAATATGACAACTATGTTTTCTAACAAACCATTGACTTCTTATCCATAGCCTAGGCTAAATATAACAAATTAGATTGATGGTAAGAACAGTGGATATTTTTAGTAAGAATTAGAAACGAAAGCCCGTCATCATGAACTCAGATATCAGAATCTCTAGACACCAAAGAAGACACTGACAAGTCCATGAAACGCTAGGATAATACTTAAACTACCTTACCTAAGCGCTTCTAGCCATAAGAATAGGCGAATAACCAATATTGCCATTATTTTCTTAGGTCAAACTCAGCTTAATTAGGAAAGATCTTTTTCTATAATGGATAATACCCAATCAAGGACTTTTGCTTCATCCTTAGAATTTCCTTCATATACATGCAAAGGCACTAGAGCTTCTCCTAATTTACTTTCAGGTTTAACTCTAATCTGAGTCGGATAAAACACATCAAAATGCTCACTTGGTGCACGATCTTTCTTGGCGTAAGAATAGATACCTTGAACAGCAGTAGACCCACCAAGATGGACAACACCGGGAATTTGTTCCAGCTCTTTTACAAAATTCCAGCATGTGCTACGACAGAAGCTATCCGTAAGCACATAGACCTTAGCGTTAAAAGGAGCGCTATCATCGTTGGTATAAAGATTCTCTTCATCCTCGTATATACTCCATTTTTTTATAAAAAAGTCATCTCCCTTTTTAAGAGCCGCAGCATATGCTTTACTAGCCACCGGACCATATATTGTTTGAAATTCTCCAAAATTCTCTTTACTAATCCTTAGTTTTTTTATCCATTGTTTATTGTAATCATGATTCTCTCCTAGGGACTTAATATAATTATCTCCCCATAAATTTCTGATAATAGGAACAGACCATTTTATTGCTCCACCTCTATTTCCACGCATATCAAATAAAATATAGTCTTCTTTTGCTAAATCTTTCTTTAATACAGATAGCATGCCAGTAAAATATACCGACTCTTTACGAGTTGGGAAAAAACTTGGAATTTTTATCCACACACCGTTTGAAACCATTTCTACTTTAAATGACTCGTTAACTTCAGGCTGTCTCAGTTTTTTTACAGACACAAGAGCGTTGCCTGAAAGCTCTGTATATTTCAGTTCAATTGTTACAGGTTTATTATCATGAATAATTGTGACAGTTTTAGGATCTGGTTTAAACCTATTACCATCAATTATAAGGGCGTATACGCTTGCAGAAACTAGCGTTAATTCCGAGTCATCATTAGCATAAAATGGCCGCAAATAATCAGCATCATATTCTTCTATTTTAATATCATTGATATGCGTAACCCTATCCCCAACACTCACGTTTTTTAAATATTCAAGGGCTGGGTGTTTATAAAATATGTAATGTCCATCACCGTTTTTTGCACTCATAATACCAGGATACATCTCGGTGGGTAAAGGGATATATCCCCTAATACTAATATGAGATTGATCAAAACCATTAATAAAGTACTTCATTACATAATGACAATCATCTTTATCTCCAATTCCATTAATTAATTTTAAAGAATATTCATAACCATCTTTATACCACTTATGAAAATGTTGGTCCGTCTTATTAGCGTATGGAGCTGAATTTTTTTGAAGTTGTAACCTAACGAAATCAAGATCTTTCTTACACAAGTCTTGAAACGACTTAACTTTAGACTTTTCCTCGGCGAGAACATATTGCAAAGGCAACAAACACATAAGCAATAATACAGTCAAGAATTTTACTATTTTCATAACGAAGGCAGGGTTAAAGTTTAGTTATTTTCAGAAATTATTCAGACTTATCAAAGCAGTCCTTTCAATTTAAAAATTTTAAAACTATATAAACCAAATAACAATTAAAAGAATAGTTTTTGGACTAGAATTACTAAAAGCCTAGCAAAAAGAACAAACTACTTATCTCTTTCTTAAAAAATCTGGAGCCTCATGCACTGAAGAAACCTTATCAGAAGCAGGGTGATGGGGCGTTTCAATATGATTATGCATAGTATTGTCACTTGTGGACTCATTAGAATTTAATGAATTCCACATACGACGTAACAATGATTGTTGCGGTTTAGGGACGAAATTATTAGGTAAAGAAGATGTTACTACTACCTTTGTCGGCTGTTGTTGTTCTATTTTCCAGTCAATTTTCTGACCTATCTGTTCCAACTTTTGCTGAATCTCAGCTTCACTATCATTTATGATATCCTTATATTCATTATATGTTGGCGGTTGATGGTCATCTATGGAAGCGACGCTAGCTAAAGAATATTTATCATTAGCCACTTGAGTGTTATCTTTTAACTCATCTTTCACTTCTGTGAAAGTATCTGTTGTTTTAACACAATTCATTTCATCATGCTCAATTCCTGTCGCAACAACGGATACGCGGATTTTACCCTCAAGCTCTGAATTAAAAGTAGAACCAAATATTATATTAGCATCAGAATCCCCAACCTCTTCTCTTATACGATTTGCAGCGCTATCTACCTCATATAAAGTCATATCTTTGCCACCAGTAATATTGATTAAAACTCCACGCGCACCAAACATAGAACTTTGATCTAATAAAGGATTTGCAATAGCAGCTTCAGCAGCTTTAATCGCCCGCTCTTCACCACTTGCTTCACCGGTTCCCATCATTGCCTTACCCTTTTCACTCATCACTGTTTCTATGTCAGCAAAATCAAGGTTAACAAGCCCAGGGGACGTAATTAAATCAGTTACTCCTCTTACACCAGCGTGTAGGACTTCATCAGCCATTTCAAAAGCTTCTTGAAACGTAGTATTTTCATTTGCAATACGGAATAAGTTTTGATTAGGGATTACAATTAGTGTATCCACATGTTTTTGAAGCTCAGCAAGTCCAGCTTCAGCCGCTCTCATTCTCTTTGCGCCTTCAAACAAAAATGGCTTTGTTACTACGCCAACTGTAAGTATCCCAAGCTCTCTAGCAATTTTTGCCACTATTGGTGAAGCTCCTGTACCTGTACCTCCTCCCATGCCAGAAGTAATAAATACCATATTACTTCCCTCGAGGTATGACCGAATCTCGCTTTCACTTTCAAGGGCGGCGTTTTTGCCAACATCTGGTGAAGCACCAGCACCAAGACCTTTTGTCGATGATAACCCCAGCTGAATTTTGTTTAAGCTCTCAGAATTTTTTAAAGCCTGGGCATCGGTATTTGCTACAACGAAATTAGCTCCTTTTAAATTAGCTCTAATCATATTATTAACAGCGTTTCCCCCTGCTCCACCAACACCAAAAACTGTTATTGTTGGCTTTAAGATAACGTTTTCTGGTGCTTTAATATCCAATCCCATAAGTTTTTCCTATACCCTGTACTTATTATAAATTTCTAATGAAATTATGATATACGAGAATATTTCAGGCTGCAATTATAATTCTAAATTTTACTCTAAAATTAGGAATTACGAACTCTAAAGGTGAAAATCATTTTTACTATTATACTGTTAGTATTTTATTAACTTTCTAGATGTAAACTCTCCTAATATAGATAACATAAAAATAATATTATAAACAAAAACATAGGATGAAACTTTATATCAAAGCACTATTAGATTATGAAAAAATAATAACAGCTTTGAGTTGCTTTATAATTTTATGACTTTAAAACAATCTTATTTACTAAACTTATATTGTGATGGGAAGATTAATTTGCCTTCGTTTATTTTGCTAAAAAAACTAAAAGAAAAATACAGCGATTTGGTACGCTCCGATGAAGAATTAAATTCTCTCTTTGAAACCGCAATAGAGTGCTCAAAAATTTTTTACTCCCAAACATTAAAAATCATTGGCAAAGAAAATATTAAGTTTGAAAATTTATTCTCTCAGCAAGCTCGGCCAATTGGCCAACAACTTATAAACCTTCTTGTAAGCATAAAATTTAGAATAAAATTAATCAAATTGAATAGCAATCCTCCTAAAAAACCCGAGATATTGCATATTTTACAGAAAATCTCAATTCTCATAAATTACTTAAGAACAATATTTAATGGTGTATTGTATAAAGTCAGCTTACTTCAATCAACGAACTATAAATACACTCCCATTATTTATTTTACAAGTGTCCTACTTATTTTATCAACTATGTTGGTAACTGTTCACTATTTCATAAGCAGCCTATCTACGATACAAACCACGGGTCTTGATATTATGTTCGGTATATTAATATCAATAATCGCTATCTTATTTTACCCTGTTAGACACTTTGGTAAGACTGATATTAATGGCAAGGATATCTTAGCTTACAAATATAGAGTCTTTTTTAATAATACGTCCGACAAGAAAATGTACCAGTTATTTGCTCTCCCAGATTCAAATATTTCTAGACAGAAAATTAGTCAAAGTATAGACTCTCCCTAGCCCAGGATGATAGTTCCTGTATAGGGCAAAATAATTTTCTCCAGCACGGCTATACATGAACCAAGAAGTTTCAATTTTTAGGCAACGGTTTCAATTAGTTCCCCTTATATTCGTTTTAATTGGAACTGGTTTCTTAGTTTTATTAGGAAATTGGCAACTAAATCGTCTCAAAGAAAAAACCAATTTTATTCAATCAATAGAACGCAACATTGCAAACCCTGCAAAATCAATTAATGAGATCAACTCAGGAAATCCAATCTACTCTAAGATCACTATTTCTGGAAAGTTTCTGGCCCATAAAAACATATTCTTATATGGCAGAAGATCTGCTTCCCCAGAAAAAGATGGTTATTATTTACTTTCAGCCTTTGAAGCAACAAATGGTAAAATATATCTTGTTTCAAGAGGTTGGATCCCACAAAGCACAAAGAATAACCTTGGAGAGTTTGAATCAAAACAAATCTTCGATAAATTTGAAGCAATAATTTTACCTAGCGAAACTAAGCAATTCATTATCCCAGAAAATGATAAGAATAATAAAATTTGGTTTACTATAGACCTAAGCATGGCTCGCGAAGTTCTAGGAATAACTGAAGATAAATATTATCTCATGCAAATCCTAAGCAATACTTTACCAGAAGGAGGAAAACCTTTATCCCCAGTCCATCTAAGTAAGGTAAGAAATGATCATTTAGAATACGCTATAACTTGGTATAGTCTAGCCGCCTGCTTACTGGTAATGTTTTTTATCTATAGAAAAAAATTACCTTTATAACGACAGTTTTGGATAAGATGATCGCCTGATTCTGTACTGAGACTGTTCCATGACCGTCATCCTGAACTTGTTTCAGGATCTCCTTCCGTTGCCCGAAATCCCAGATCAAATCCAGGGTGACTTTTACTAAACAAAAATACTCACTTCTTATAGTAAATATTTCCTAAGAATTCAAAACTATAATTGCAATAATACTTGATTCTGCAGCCGAAATAATTCACTGCACCCATCAGACGCAATCTTAAGCATTTCTAATAACTGCTCAGTGGTAAAGTCAGTTTCTTCGCCAGTACCTTGAATTTCTATCAAGTTACCTTTCTGATTAAATACAAAATTAGCATCAACTTCTGCTGTGCTATCTTCTGCATAATCTAGATCCAACACTGCCTTACCTTTGTATATACCACAAGAAATCGCTGCAACCTGCGCAATCAATGGATTTGTCCTAATTATCTTTTTATCCATCATTGTCCGAATTGCAAGATGAAGCGCTACATAACTTCCTGTGATAGCTGCTGTCCTGGTACCACCATCAGCATTAACTACATCACAATCTATATAAATTTGTCTTTCCCCAAGAACTTTTAAGTCTACTGCAGCTCTCATAGATCTACCTATTAATCTCTGTATTTCCAGAGTCCGCCCTCCTTGCTTACCACTTGAAGACTCACGTTGCATCCTCTCTTTAGTCGAGCGAGGAAGCATGCCATATTCAGCTGTAACCCAACCGTTACCTCTACCTTTTAGAAAACGGGGAACTGACTCATCAATACTAGCTGAACATATAACATGTGTATTGCCAAATTTGACTATACACGACCCTTCTGCATGCTTGAGAATTGATGGTTCTATAGATATTTCTCTAAGTTGATTAAATTTTCTGCCTGATGGTCTCATAAAATTATTTATATTTAATCTTGAATTATGGATATCTCTAACTATATTTAGTTTTGTATATTTAAAGACATAAAAAAATAAAGATAGATATTTTGACATGGAAAAACAAGAAAAAGAATCTAATCTAGATCAAAACCAGGAAAGAATCACAAAAAATGAGCAAAATCATGAGCCTAGTAATAATGAAACTCAGATTGAACATGTAGCTGAAATACAAATTTTACAAGAAAAAATTGACCATCTCCAAGATAAACTTCTTCGTCAACTAGCAGAAACTGAGAATATCAGGACACGTTCTGCAAAGTTGATAGAGGAAGCAAAAGATTATGCCATTTTTGGTTTTTCTAGAGACTTAGTTCCAGTAATGGATAACTTATCACGAACATTAGAGCATTTACCAAATAATCTAGACGCAGATACTCAAAACGTTGTAGAGGGCATTAAAATGACTAAGAAAGAATTGGATAGTGCATTTAAGAAACATGCATTAGAGCTAATTCAGCCGCACTCTGGAGATAAATTTGACTATCACTCCCATCACGCGATTTCACAGATGATGACAGAAGAGCAAGAACCAGGTACTATAGTCACTACTATGCAAGTTGGTTACAAAATTAAAGATAGGCTAATCAGACCGGCGGCTGTTGCGGTAGCCAAAAAGCCTCATTCTGTTAAAGAACATTTAGATGAATAAAGAAGATAACTACAAACTAAAATATCAAAATCTAAACATCTCATATTTTTTGGGATGTTTTTTTCTCATTGTATCTACACTTCTCTTCTCTAATAGTAATTGTTTTGCTCAAACACACGAAATTTCTGAAATTTTTATAGAAGCAACCGGTAACAACAAACATGAAGCAAAAATAAAAGCTCATGAACAAGGTATGCTACGTTCACTTCTTCTACTGACAAACAAACTAAATTTACCAACTGATAATATCAGCCAAATACCATACTACAAATTAAAATCAGTCTTTAAGCCAATATTGGTGCAAAACGAAATAAGCTTAGTTGAAAAATATAGTGCAACCGTCACTTATTCCTATGACAAAGAGAAGCTATATCAGTTAATTCTTGAGTATGGCGATACCAAAATAAATGACCAATTTTATGAGTTCGTAGTTATACCAGTTTTCAAACAGCGCAAAACAATGAATATATGGGAAGACGACAAAAGATGGAACGATCATTGGTCAAAATCTCGTAAAGTCATGGGGTCTCATAAAATTTTCTACCCAACAAAAAATCTCTATTTAACAAAAAAAATAACTCAGGAAAATTTGTTTGATCTAAAACTCGAAGAGTTTGTTAACATATTTCATAATGTCCTTTTTAAAAACGTCATGATAGTTACGGCCGAGTTTTTTACAAATCGAAAAACATCTGAAAGCGTTATGCAGGTAAAGAAATACATTCTCCGACCAAATAGTCTAAAGCCAGAAGTAATTGAAGAAGAGTATAGTTTAAATAGGCTAGAAGATATTCCTCATACCGTAGATACAATAATCGATAAAATGATTGATGACTACGGTGTAATTCGCGATAATCTTCCTGACGACCAAACTAAGCAAGGAGAAGACCCGATCGAAGATGAAGAAGCAAAAAAGCCTATTATTATGAACTTTGATATGTTTGATAAAGATGAGTTAAGCTTGGTAATCTCAAAGCTTGAAAAAGTGGATGAAATTGAGCGTTTTGCAATAGAGCATGACTATAACACAAGATATAAAATACTAATCTATACTTCTGCAGATGAATACCAACTAGCTGAAGGCCTTTACTTAAGGGGTTTAAGTTATAAAATCCATGGAGATTTATATAATTTAATTGATATTAAGAAAGGAAGTTGATTTACCTAGTAAAATTAACTTTACCTTAGCATTATTGGCTGATGACGGGTATTAACCAACTCCAACTATGGATAAGATAAATATTAGATTTAGTTATGCCCGGCAAGAAATATAGTCATACCGGCCTTGATCGGGTATCTTCTTATCTATCCTCAGTCGAATTCAGTGGGTTTCGCATGTCTATTAGGTGAGTACCCTTCCTATATCTCATGAGATCCTGAAGTAAATTCAGGATGACGGTGTACAGCACATACCAATATAAAACCATACTACTCTATTCCTTATCCATGGTTTAGTTTAACCATTCTTTTTTGCTATCCAAACAAGATGATGCTCTTGATCGTTTTCTTTCAAAAGAATTTCAAAGCCATACTTTTTAAGATACTGTTCATAAACATTAGGAGCTAGACTGCAAAAATGAAGCTCTTGGTTGAGCATATTACTATCAGCCCATTCATATTCACTATCACCGCTTGTAAACTCAAGTATCCCACCCGGCTTTAACCACTGGGCAAAACGCGCAATCATGTGCTCATGGTCTGATTTAGGAAGATGAAAAAGGCACCACCATTCAACAATGGCATCAACAGTTTCATTGAACGTGGTAGTGCGAACATCGCCATACAAACCTCGCATTTTGGGGCATTTCTTTTTAGCTATATCTAGTAATTCTTGCGACCCATCAATACCGGTAACATGAAAATTTTTCTTAATTAAATAATCGGCAATAGGGAACCCAGAACCGCAACCAATATCAAGGATGTGGGATTTTTTGGGAATATAATTTATTAAAGCATCTAGGTATTTTTGCTCGGTGTTAAAAGAATCACGCATTTTAGCAAAATCATGTGCAATGTTATCATAAGATTTCCCTTGATTATGCATCGTTTGGCTCCCAAATTTTCTTTCTGATTTTCACCAAAAATATTCACTTCTTATATCAAATTCAGGTTAACTAGGAATCAAACTCTTCAGGATATACACCCCATAAAAACTTACGAGCCACCCAACCTTTATAGGACTTACAAGTAATTTGGCACCATTCCTTTTGACACTTGTTTAAACTGCACCTGATTTCTGGTAAAAGCTTAGCAACAACATTTTCATATTTTCCAGGGGAACCTAACAGTAAGATAGGATTTTTTGCTACCACTACTACAGACCTATTTCCAGCGATAACAGTCGAGTGAACCCATCCACCTTCACCTTTAATATCTCGAATCTTCCGCCATTGCCCAAATTCAGCAATAACCTCTACTGGTTCGCTTTTTTTAACAAATACCCATTCTATTGGACAATCATTCTCAGGCCCAGTTCTTGCATTAACTTCATTGAATTTTATCGTTACAAATCGTGGGACTGGAAAATTGTTCGGAACAGCAAGAGAAGTATGTACACAAACAAAACTTATCGCTACCAGTATAATAATATGAAAGTTCAAAAACGAGACAAAAAAATTTCTGGGTTTTGGATCGTACTCACCTAATAGCTTTAACTTGCTCAACCCAATGTTCTGAAATTTAGTAATCTCTTTTAATTTAGGGCTTGGTATAAAGCTATTCATCTTCTTCAATTTCAAGTAAAGTTTCATCTTGCTTTACAACTACATAATTACCAGCTCTAAATTGTCCCTTAATACGGCTTACTTCATATTCACTAATTCCTACGGATTTTAATACTGCACTTCCAAGCTGTAAACCAGTTTCATAATCTTGTGGTATTATAGTATTAACACCAAAATTATATAATTCGTGAGAATTCTTCAAATCCTTTAATCGTATTATCAATTCAAGATGGTCGAACTTATCACTCACCACTTTACATATTTTTTTAACAGTAATCTCATTATTAATAGTAACTACTAAAGTTAAAGCTCTATCACCACCTATTGCCTTAAGTGTACCAACTTGCGAAGCATCTCCCTTGAATACTGGCAAACCATTAGCCACTTCATCACGTACTACGTCATCATTAATATCTAAAGCTATGTAATTAACTCCTTCTGCTTCCAGAACTCTTGCTACCATCTTACCGACCTTGCCAAAACCAACTACAATAACGTGATTGGCCAAGTCTCTAGCACCATATTCAATAATTTGATTTGGCGTCCTTCCTAAACCTTTTTCAAATTTTTCAGCAAATTTTTGGCCAATAATTGCTAACAACGGCGTCAAGGCCATCGAGCACGTAACAACTAGCAGCAATAAGTTTGCAATGCCTTCTTCTAAAACTCCATACTCTTTACCGAGGCCGAAGAGAATGAATGCAAACTCTCCACCTTGCGACAAAAGTAAACCGGCATGAATCGCAACGCCTTTGTTAAAACCAAATAAAATACAGAGGGCCGAAATAATCAAGGCTTTTAATACAATTAACGCTATACTAAACGTAATAATATTAGTCAATTGATTGTACATTTCCATTACATCAATCTTCATACCAACACTCATGAAGAAAAGCCCTAGTAATAGGCTTTTAAATGGATAAATACTCTCCTCAGCTTTTATCCTAAAATCAGTTTCGGCAACAAGAACTCCTGATACGAACGCCCCTAGAGCAAGTGACAATCCAAAATGCTCTGTACTCCATGAAGCAGCTAAAACTACAAGCAGAG
This sequence comes from Rickettsia typhi, assembly GCA_945865485.1. Classification (GTDB taxonomy): domain Bacteria; phylum Pseudomonadota; class Alphaproteobacteria; order Rickettsiales; family Rickettsiaceae; genus Megaera_A; species Megaera_A venefica. Next base: position 53,429 of record CAMBEC010000005.1, on the reverse strand, counting down.
TCACAGCAATTGGAAGCTCACTACTTTCACTATGATCTGGTGTGATAAAGGAGAATAAAGGACGAAGCAGCACCCTACCTATCACAAAGATAACACCAAGTGCAAATACAGCTTTGAGTAAAGATTGACCAAGAACGTATGGGAGTGATTCAACTGATTCCCCACCGCTACCAAGAAGCGGCACAATAACAAGCAATGGAACTACAATAAAATCTTGCAATAATAAGATAGCCAGAGCCACCCTACCAACCTGCATGGATTGACTTTTTGTTTCATTTATAACTTGCATTACAATGGCTGTAGACGAAAGAGCCAAGCCACCTGAGATAATGATAGCTGAATTAGTGTCCCCGGTAGTAAGTACGACGGCAGCGGCAATTACTAAGCCAGTAATTAAAACTTGCAAAGACCCAAGTCCAAATACATATCGCCTCATAGCTTTCAATCTTTCAATGGATAGCTCAAGACCAATTGCAAAAAGAAGAAATACTACGCCTAGTTCTCCAAGAAATGATGTCTGATTATATGTTACAACTTTTAAGCCGTGATCACCAATAACCGCGCCAGCAACTAAATATCCAAGCACTGGGCTTAATTTTAGCTTTTTAAATATTGCCACAACAAACACTGCAGCGGCAATCAAAGTTATAACAATAACTAGAACATTATTTCCCATAATTCCTTCGCTTTAAGTAACACCAATCAACACAACAAATTAGCTTATACAAAATTACTTTGTACATTTTATTTTTTTAATTGGTATAATGTTAAATAACTACCTCTTTTCCCATAGTTCCTCAATTTTAAACTTATCTCGTGCTTCTGGATGAAATAAGTGCACAATAACATCTCCTGCATCTAGTAAAATCCAATCAGATCCAGCTAAACCTTCCACACTAGCATTCCATTTCAATACGTGCTTTAACTCAAGGGCTACATGCTCGCCAATCGCTCTAATATTCTTTACCGAACGCCCGCTAGCAAAAATCATATAGTCTGCTATCGGAACTTCACCCTTTAACGAAATACAAGTAACATTTTCTGCTTTCTTTTCTTCCAAGCACTTTAATATAAAATCTTTTATATCTTCACTGTTATTATTCATTGAAATAGAACTCCATCAATCTCTTAATTGTGTGGATGACAGATCACACAATTTTCCTCTATGAATCATTATATTGTTGTTTTCCGTTTTGGCAAGGTTTGCTTTTGGTTTTAAGCCTATTGTAGCTACATTAATCAATCGTGTATTGCATGGGCGATCAAAAATCAAAATATCACATAAGCCGACTAAATCGGAACTTCGATACCATTTTCTAAAACTGCTAACATTATCCATACCCATCAACCAAGTAAATTTAACTGACCTATATCTCTCAATCAACTGCCGCATTGAATCATAGCTATAAGAACTATTTAAGTCATACTCAGCAGTAGAAACAATAATCTTAGGATGAATTGCTGCTTTAAGAGCATTCTGAGCCCTTATGAATATATCTCGCTGCATCAGAGACTTTGTTGGGTTTTGGTTAGCAACCAACCAAATGACAAAATCAAAATGGTGAAACCTTAGTGCTTGCTCAGAAATAAGCAAATGCCCAGCGTGAGCAGGATCAAATGTGCCACCCAGCACACCTACCTTCAAAGGTAAGCCATGCATAAAATTTAATGCTTGCAACTTGGCTATTTTATGCTTAGATTTCATATCAAAATAATTATCTTTAAAGCTGTATGGCAATTTCAGAGACTAAACTCCAATCCATTCTACAGAATAGTTTTCCAAATGCGAAAATAAAAATCACTGATACAGCTGGGGATCAAGACCATTATGCTCTTGAAATTACCAGCAATGTTTTTAAAGACTTGCCACTGATAAAACAACACAGACTTGTCAAAGAAGCTTTGGCTGAAGTTTTGGTCAAGGAACTGCATGCTATTAGCATCAAAACAAAAGCAGAAAATTAGGACTTTTTTTCAATTTTCAATAAACTTTTTATTTTATAAATCTTCCATGAAATCCAATTGGCAAAGCTTGAGGCATCTTAGCCCGAGCCAACTCTTTCATTGAATGAGCATCTATTATTACTAAAAAGCCTTCTTTATTAGATTTGTCATAAACAACACTTAAAATCACCCCATCATCCTCATTTTTTGCAGAAGGTTTTGAAACAAATAACGGCTCGCCTGGAGACAATCCTTCATGTAACCAATGCTTCGTTTTGTTATTTTTAATATCATACTTTGCTAAACCAGAGCCCTTTTTGTTACCTAATGCGTTAAACCAAACAGCATAAAAATACTGATTTTCTCTCCCTACTAGATTTTCTTTTATGCTAGGCAGTTCATATAATTCTTTGGATAAGCGAACGATATCGATTGAAGATTTATTCAAATCAATTACCATTTTTTGTAACTGAACATGACCATATTTTGTTTCTGTCTCTCCTACCTTTACAACTAAATCAGCATTATCAGACGCGCTTAAATAAAGATTAATTAGACCGTCTTTACCTTCAAAAGCATTAATATGATGAAAAGCAAACATAGCTTGGGTACTTATCTCACTAATAAACTTACCAGTTTTTTTATCAAATACGTAGACCGTAGTTAGACGACTAGGCTCCCATCTATGCGCTCCGATAAAACTATATTTAGGATTAAGGAGGTCTATCGGATTTACTACTAAAGGATAGGCAGTTAGAATTATATAATTTTCAGTAATTGAAAAATCATGCATGTAACTAGGCTCACTAACTTCGTGGCGTGTTAATAACTTTCTGTTAGTGGTGTTATCCTCAATTTTATAAATTACATAAGCACTTTTTCTGCCATAATCGATATAAAAATTATAAAGTGCGCCGTCGGCTGGATCACGCTTCATATGAGCAGATTCCCAAATTTTTGCTTTCTTCAAATTATCATCGTAATCAAAGATTCCAATTGTCTTAAGGGTAGATGGTTCAAATTCAATTGGCAAAGGTGTTTCTCCAAAAGCAATTAAATGCTTTCCAACCCTTTCAATGTTGATATTAGCATTAGCTGTTTTAACCTTTTGTCCGTCACGAGAAATATGCTTGGCTGGAGACTCTCCTAAATTTTGTCCAAATCCACTAAGTTTGAGATCGTTAAGTTCTATACTTTCAAGCAGTTGGTCAGATTTTAGAAAAGCGGCCTGATAATAAATTTTATTTTTCTTAAATTCAAAAGAAGATACAAGCGCGAAGCCATCAAACCAATGAGTAAGGCGCTTATCCCCTATACTAAACTTCCCAGGACCATTTCTGAACAATTTACCTTTAAGCCAGTCCGGTACATGCCCTGTAACTTTTAAAGCCATAGGGTCATCTACTTCCTTCGCATCTTTTGGATAAGTAGAGTTTTGGTAACTATAAGACCCTTTGTTTATTAATTCTTGAATATGAATATTAGACGTTTTTTTGTGGCAGCCATACAGAGTAAAAATAAAAAATACAATTGCTACAAACTTGATCTTCGATACTATCGCTGAATTCATATTAGCCTACTTAATTTTTATAATAGCATTTATAATCTTAAAGAATTGCATTTCGTTGAAATTCCTCACCCCTTATCAACTTTAATTTTGTGCTGTAAATTCACTAACTTAACGTGACAATTCACAGAACATTTACGATTAGGCACCGAGCTCTTAGTCTTTGCCCCACTTTTCTTTTCAAGCCCAATAGTAGTTAAGAATTTTTTTGTTTCAGTAGGTAGGTACTGTACCTTAACCTTTACAGTACCCTTCCTTTTCATATCTATTATTTCTGCGGCTTTTTCAGAAAGATCTATTATTCTCCCCTCAGAGTAGGGACCACGATCATTAAGCATAACAACAACAGACTTATTATTTTCAAGGTTAGTTACTTTTACCAACGAAGGGAGTGGCAGTGTTTTATGCGCTGCACTCAGAGTATTTTTGTTATAAACATCACCATTTGCTGTTTTTTTACCGTGAAATCCATTTTTCTTGCCATACCAAGATGCCATACCGACTTGTGTATAACTCTTAACTTCTTTTGGTTTATAAGTGGTATTTTTTATTGTGTATTTACTGCCAACTTTATAATGCCCTTTGTATTTTGTATTTTTTGAATCCTCTTTAGATAATTTTCTGTATTGCATACCTCCCTGGCAGGCGCTAAGAAGAATACAGGAGACTAATAATATAAATAACGTAAAAAATTTCTGCGAAGTAAAAATTTTACCAATCATCTTTCACACTCTGATTAACATTGTTATCTTCTTGCACGTCAACTGGCTCAACGCTAGCTGGCTCAACAACAGTAACCTTATCGTCATCAATGAATTTGCCACTTAATTCTTTTACTTCTTTTTCTTTCTCACGCCCTTTAGATTTATCAGTTTGAATCATGTCACTTATTTTCACATGACTAACTACTTTTTGTACCCCATAAACATTAGAAGCAATATTTGCTACCTTTTCTAATTCCTCTTCTGACCGTGCTATTCCAAAAAGATATACAACATCATTTATAGTTATGACAGTATAGTTTACGAATTTTATATCACGATTCACGAATGTCTTAGATTTAATCTGACTAGTAATCATTGTATCGCGCGTATACTGCAACAAATCAAAATGTCGGCTATTTTTGTCAACTTTCAACTCGTTAATAACCTCAGTTACATCTTTCTGATTCCATGCTATTTCTACAGCTTTTACAGCATCTTCCTCTTTATCAATTGTGCCAGTTAATAATACACGTCCTTGTACCACTTCAATTTTAATTTTGGTGTATAAATAACGAAAATCTTTTTTAATAAATTCCGCCTTTATTCCCGCCGATATTCTAGCATCAGTAAGGGTTTCATTAGCCGGTCTGTCTTTAGCAAATTCCATAGCCGAACCAGCAGCCCCGGTAAAAACAGCAGGAAGACAGCTAGTTAATGAAGAGAAGGCAAATAATATATAAAAAATTTTGACAGTAATTTCTCGAGTCATAGCTACAAAACCTTCGTTTGAGTAATAATCACAGTCGTGATTATACAAAATAAATATCTGTTAGCAATTACTAATGTATTTGAGATTAATACTTTTCTATTCAAGTACGTTAGTTTTCTCTAATTAAATATATTGACAATATCCAAAGGAAACTAGTATTATCAGCGGCTATTTCCCAATTTTATGAATTAGTCAAACGATGACCAAAACTTTTCAAAAAAAGTATCTAATCCTTTGGTGTTTGGCCAATTTATTCTTTGCTTTTCAATTCATTCTAAGGCTTTCTGCTGGGATACTTAGAGAAGATATTATTCAAAAATTTTCTGTCGATGCCGCAAGCTTCGGCACTCTAGCCGGTTATTATTATCTTGGCTACTCTGGGGCACAAATTCCTCTTGGGATCATGCTAGATCGTCTAAGCTTTAGATTTGTAACATCTATTGCAATAGCTACAGCTGGCATTGGAACTCTTACTTTTGTTACCACAGATAATTGGAATTTATTACTATTAGGCCGATTTTTAATCGGCGTGGGCTCTGGAGTAGCCTTTCTGTCAGTTGCAAAAATCACCACAACACATTTTGAAGAAAAATACCACTCACTTTTACTAGGATTTTCATTTACCTTTGGCTTAATAGGAGCTGTTTTTGGCGCAACCCCTATGCAATTATTATTTGATAAATTCGGTTATAACGATACATTTAACACGCTTGCTTTAACAGCTTTTTTACTAGCGGGAATGATGCTTCTTTTTGGCAAGATGGATACTGTAAGAAATACTGATACAAATAATATATTTAGCTCCGTTATCAAACTATTATTAAACCCTAAAATTCTTTTAATTGGTATTTCTGGAGGTCTGATGGTGGGATCCCTAGAAGGGTTTGCTGACGTCTGGGCTATACCATTCTTTAGCCAAATTTTTGCTATGAGCAAAAACGAAAGTCGAACCATTACATCTTTTGTTTATATTGGGATGTGTTTCGGTGGTCCACTTCTTGCACTAGCTGCAGGCCTTATACGCTCGGCCAATTTTATGATATTCCTAACAGGAACTTTTACTATAATTGTCTTCCTTATACTCTTTTATCTCCCACCGCTATCGTTAACTACTAGCGCTATCCTCATGTTTTTCTTAGGAATTTTTTGTTGCTATCAAGTGCTAGTGTTTACGGTAGTGAGCAGCCAAGTTGAAGCCTCAAGCGCAGGACTTGCTATTGCTGTCACCAATTGCATCAATATGTCTTTTGGTCACTTTTTCCATTCAGTTATTGGTAATGCACTTCAAAATAATTGGAATGGAGAAGTCAATGAAATGGGAAGCGCAATATATACTATCGATAACTTCATTTATGCTCTTGCTATAATACCTATATGTTGTTTTATAGGACAATTAGGCTTCGGGTTTTTGGCTCTAAAATCAAAAAATACTAAGCCAAAACTATAGCAAATGTTACAGTATATTACAGACTAAAGATAGATGATTTGGGCTCAATGTTAGGAGAGTAATTTTTTAAATATTCATTTCTTGCTTCCGTTATTCTTTGCTCCAAAAACTGCCCTAATATAGTACCGTGAGGAATTAGGTATTTATCATAAGAATCTTTTTCCTCCGCAAGTATATTGAAGATAGGACTAACTAAATTGGCAGTTGGAGCTATCATCGCTTGCTTGGTATTAACTTCCAAAAAATATATATTTCTTTCTTGATCTAGAATAAAATCATAAGCCATTTCATGTACAACACCAGGATACATTTTATCTAAACGTTCAGTAATCGCAGCAGATAAACTCAACAAGCTCTTTAATATTTTTTCGGCTTCCTTTGCACCATATAATGACGTTAGCACCTTAATAGTATCGACACTGTTATGGTCTGTATGAGGCTGGTTTGAAACATGAGTATCTGGAAAACCAAGATATATTATATGAAATGGATGCCATTTTAGCCCATCGCTAACCATCAAAACACGACACTCGACTGGCGAATTCTTGTACCGTGGCACCTCTATTCCTTGCTGTATTAAAAAAGTTTCATTGATAGCATATTGCTTAACCATATTCAGTACCTCAGGAATTGTACTACAAGTTTTTTGTACACGTAGGCCTGGGGAGTTAAATTTAGTTGGGTAATAATAAAAATTTATTCCATTTGGATTCTTTTTTAAAACAATAATTCTTTCTGACTTAGAACCATATTGTGGTTTAATAAAAACCATGGGATATTTCTCTAAATACAATGGAATTTGGCTATCAATATTTTGTAAAGTAGCACTTTCTGGCTGCTTAATTCCATCAATTTGAGTAACGATGGAAGAAATCTTGTTTTTATCACTTACAAGATTGGAAAACTCAAAAGATGAGTATATTCTAATTTGATATTTTTGAATCCAGCCCAAAAAATCTTTATAGTTCTTTTCTCTCTTTTTAAGAGCCGATCTCAAGCTTACTGACCAATCACCGTTTACTTGTGGGGTAGTTATAGTGGTAGCATGAAACTTATTTCCGGTAAGAAGATATCCTTTTGCTAAGTTGCTTTTGAAATCTACGTCTGCTGGAGAATAGAGAAAAACTTGTATTCCTCTTGATTCCAAATATTGGCTAATTGGCACTAATCTATCAAAATGAAAATGCCACAATTCCTTTTCAGGAGATTTTTTATGAGATAAATCTGCTATAAAGCCAACGCAATACAGATTAGGTGGAAACCTATATGTATCAACGTTATATTTTTTTTGTTGTAAAAAAATTTTACTGTCTAACATCAACTATTTTCCATCATAATTTGATATAGAGCAAGCAGTGACGACAGATTGTGCTGGACATAATCTATCCTGATTTCATGTGTATTAATACTACCACGAAAACCACCGTAAGCCTTCTCTCTAACTGCTAAATACATAGTTGTAAGTTCAGTATATTGTGTGCGCAGCTGAAATCCTATTGTGCGCTTTGCACACTCCATAATGGATAAAGCTAGCTGCTCATTATCATCATAATCCCTTATCAGTCTATACGCTGCCAGTAAGCCTTCACTTCTGGTCGCTGCTGGCGTTGACCTAGGATCACCTACATAGAAGCTGCCAAAGTAATCAGGATATTTGACTTGTAAGTTTTGTTTATTCATTATTGCATTACATATCTTGGCAACATGCTCAATAAATTGTTGATCTTGTTTTGCACGATGCAGCTCATTCAAACCATAAAGAAGCCAATGATCATGCTGCAATTCCCGGACAGTTTTGTTACCATCTCTGGTATTAATTAGCCATTTTGCAATTTTATATGCAGCTTCAACAAATCTTTTATCTGGGACAATTTTATTTGCAAGCATCAAGCCATAAATTGCCTCCCCCGGGTAGTAATCAGAAATCATGTTCTTATAATTCCCCTTAGGATAATATTGTATATGACCAGGAAAACTACCATCCTCATTCATCTTTTCCAAAATCCATTCGCAAGCTTTTTTCATAAGTGGGACGTAAGCACTATCCTTTGTTACCTCTGTGTATTTTGCAATAGCTAATATCGCAAGGCCATTACCACCCAGTTTAATGGAACCACGTTCTAGTAAACATATTGTGTTAGCGTTTTCAATACCAGGTACAAAAAACCTTATCATGTAGGACATGGCTCTTTTTATTGCCGGTAATATATTGTGATCTTTTAAAACGTCATAATATTCCGCCATTGAAAAAATAGTTCCAGCATGCCTGAGAACACTGTAGTCTTTCATGCTACGGTTAGCGTCAGCATAATAAGAGTAATCAAACCTACCAGAAGGGTAAACTGAATCATTAAGGTATAAGGCAGCAATCTTTATTGAATGCTTGATATCTTTTATATCAATTTTGTTATAAAGCTTTTGCCCCCTATAAAGCATATGTAGTTGCTCCTTCTCGACCAAAAACCCTTCGGTTTCAAAAAGATAAACTGTAAACTTCTTGCTATTTAACACCTGGAAAAATTTACTTGCTTCTAAAGGGCTATTTTCAAGGTAATTATAAGTTCTATTGAGATATAATTCTAAATTGTCATCAAGCAAAAAATTATAAGCAATTTGTTCAGGTAAGATTGCAAGTTTATATTCCGCAGCAAAAGCAATACCGTGCAAACCTCTTTCTAAAGGATATCTGGTATCAGCGGTGCAGTTTTTAAGCACTATTACATTTGTAACAATATCAAGCTTTACTACAAGGTCATCCACCGGATAATTGGCAAAATCTTTTAAAAATCTTGCAAACAAGACTTCTAGAGCACTAAGCAAGCCGAAGCTACCTTCACAAAAAACTGTTGCCGTAATATTTTTAGGCGCAATACTCAGAAAAAGCATTCTTGGAGTATGATCTTCAATTACAAGCTTCTTAGGATTATATTTTTTATCCTTTAATGAATCGCACAAAACTTGCTGCAATATTTCAAAATCGCTCTTCTCAAGCTTGGGTTGTGAATTAAAATCAATATGATCGAACCAAATTTTCTCTTTCTGCATATCGCTTATGTCCTTTAGCTCTATAATAAATTCATGGGTATTTGGTACAAGGCTGGGTGGCACGAGAAATACCAAGATCTCCAAGTAGCAAATAAATTACTATAATGACAAACAAATATAAGCAATTGGTTATGCTTGATCCACTCAATTAACTAGATCATTTTGAACTATAATAAATTAGGTGGTTGATTTGCTATACCTAATATACATTTCCCAGTTTAAATCAGACATATGAATTTTAGTTCGTTCGATTGGATGGTTGAATTAGATAGAGTTATTAAATCAACAGTGAAATGATTTATACGCAATCATGCTGAACATACTACACTTTCGTACGTCTTCCGACGTAAGTCTTGCCGGACTTGTCCGGTATCTTCTTCCACTGCCCGAGATCCATTGGCCAAGCTCAGAAGACGGTACTGTGTGCTAGTAAATTAAACTGGGAAATGGTACTATTCTTCAACCGCTTCTACACCTTTGACTTCAGGCACAAAATGTTGAAGCATCGATTCAATACCATTTTTGAGAGTAATCGAAGAACTTGGGCAACCAGAACAAGCACCACGTAATTGAAGGTAGACAATACCATCTTCAAATCCTTGATAAACAATATCTCCACCATCCATAGCAACTGAAGGCCTAACCCTTGTTTCGATAATTTCTATTATTTGTTTTTCGATATCAGACATGCCATCTGTATCGATATCTCTAAAAATATTCTGAGGTTCATCAAAAACAGGCAACCCAGCAACTAAGTGATCCATTACGACCATCAATATTTCCGGCTTTAGCAGCGACCATTCTGACTGTTCTGATTTAGTAACTGTAATAAATTCCTTGCCATAAAAAACCGCTTCAACATTACCAACTTGAAAAATCTTAACGGCCAAACTGCTTCTTTGCACGGCTTCTTCAAAACTATTTAAGAAAATTGGCCCTTCTGGACTAATTTCAAGGCCTGGCAAAAATTTTAGTGCATTTGGATTTGGCGTTTCTTCAATCTGAATAAACATAAATGATTCTACTAATATAATTAGAAATGGTACCCGCGGCCGGACTCGAACCGGCACGAGCTAGGCTCCACAGATTTTAAGTCTATTATGTCTACCATTCCATCACGCGGGCACAAATCACTAATATCCTAGTGATAACCTAAAGCATGCAGTATTTAAGTCGCCTGACACAGTAGAATAATTCATACAAAAAAACAAGCGTTTTGTAGTAATTTTTAAAATAAATGTATCAGCTCCAACTAAGTAAATAAGAAGATGCTGAATCAAGTTCAGCATGACAGTGTTACGTATTACGCAGTCATCCCGGGCTCGATCCTGGCTCTCAGGAAACTTAATTTACTATAACTATAAGCCTAAGACATCTTTCATTGAGTATAGTCCTGGCTTTTGATCAACTAACCACTTTGCCGCTACTAGAGCGCCCTCTGCAAAAGCATCCCTTGAAAGAGCACGACAACTAATTGAGACAACCTCGTGCTGTCCAGCAAAAATAACCTCACAATCACCAAATATTCCACCACCTCTGATAGAAGAAAAGCTCATTTCATTATATTCACGAGCTCCCCTAGCGGACCGATCAAATACTGCATTTTTTTCAAAATCAATTTCCTTAGCCTCGGCAATTTTTTTACCAATCATAAGCGCAGTCCCTGATGGAGCATCTTTCTTAAACCGGTGATGAGCTTCTATAATTTCTACATCATAATGATTTAAAATCGTTGCCGATCTTGCTGATAAATCAGCAATTAGATTTGCTCCTAAACTGGTGTTAGCAGCATGAAGAACAGCCACCTTTTTTGCAAGAGACTCAAGAAGCTCTATATGCTTTGAAGTAAGTCCAGTAGTACCTACTAACAACCTGGTACCATTTCTAGCTACCGACTCAGTGAGCAAATCCATACTATTTGGACTGGAAAAATCAACCATTACATCGCACACACTACAAGCATTGTCCATTTGTTCTTTTGTGCATATACGACCAACTTTAGATACCAATTCATAACTGTCTGGTTCATTATCTATCATCGCTTCAACAGCCTTCCCCATCTTACCAAAAGCGCCATTCAGTCCAATTTTTATAACTTTCATTTCATTTCTCTATATGATTTTGCAAAATATAAAAGTGGCGCTTTGCTCTCATCAACATTTATTCGTACTACTTCACCTATAAAAACAAAATGATCTCCGCACTCAAATTCCTTGAATTTTTTGCACTCAATAAGGCTTGTTACACCAGATATTAGAGGTGTTTGTAATTCCGCACTTAGTTTATAGTCAACATTCATAAATTTATTAGACAAGCTATGGGAAAATTGCTTGGCGATTTCCTGTTGATCACTTGCGAGTATATTCACTGCAAAATGTTTAGAACCAACGAAAGCTTTAAAGCTACCAGCTTCTTTATTTAAACAAAATGACACTAGAGGCGGGGCAAGCGATACGGAAACAAAAGAATTAGCAGTAAATCCCCATAGTATATCATTAAAAGAAGTGGTGATAACACATACTCCTGTTGGAAATTTACCTACCGCTTTCTTAAAATCCTCAATCTGCACCAACTAGGCCCCATTTTTTGGTCAAAGCGGTAATAGTACCATTGCTTTTAAGAGATTTAATAGTATGATCGATATTTTTTTTCTCAGGCGATCCTTTTGGTAAAGCTATTGCAAAAGAAGAGCCATATTGCCCTAGACGAAAACTAGATAATTTAGGATTTTTTTCAGCAAATTTTTCAGCTTGAGATTCTTCAAGAATTACAGCATCAACACGTCCATTTTTTAATTCCTCAACAAGCATTAAATTACTAGCTAAAGCTTTTGTTCTAAAAGAATGAGTCATTGATATATCATGAGCTATTAAAGACCAAATTGTTCCCAATTGCGCTCCAACCATTTTTTCCTTTAAGTCAGCAGATTCTTTATAACCATCAGCTCTTCGAAAGAGTATAGCAATTCTTGCTTCGGCATATGGTATAGAAAAATCCACTCTGGCAGTACGTTCTGGGGTTATCGACATCCCAGCTATCACCATATCAACATTTTTAGTTGCAAGTGCAGCTAGAAGACCGTGGAATTCCATATTCTTAAATTCAATATTTTTCCCTAAATGCTGACCAATCGCCGTCATCAAATCAATATCAAATCCTTCAATTTCACCATCTTTCATATGCTCATAAGGAGGATTATCTGGACTTGTAGCAACGATCCATGTGTCCTTATCAGATTTTTCAGAACATGCACTGATAAAAATTGATAAAGTAACAACCATTAAAAATTTATTTATACTCATTTTTTCCTTACACTTTGGCTTTTAAACATAAAACGTTAGTTTTTATTAATATTTACGAATCACTTCCAGAAGGTGATTATAATCTACGGGTAAACCCTTTTCAAACTCTATTCTAATTCCACTCACAGGATGTATAAAGCTGATGTAGAAAGAATGCAGCGCTTGATGACTCATCTTTTTCAGTTCTTCCTTAAGATAATCTGGGCTACCTTGTATTTTTCTTGAATTATTACCATAAGTTTGATCGCCAACAATTGAGTGCCCACCGTGACTTAAATGCACTCGTATTTGATGAGTCCTGCCAGTTTCTAGTTTGCACTCAACGAGGCTGAACAAACCATTATGCAATACTTCGATTGTTTTATAGTGGGTTATAGCTACCTTCCCACCACTCTTTACAGTAGTCATTTTTTTACGATCTAGCTTACTTCTGCCCATTGGAAGATTTATTATACCTTCCACAGGCTTTACTACTCCCCAAACCAAAGCTCTGTATTGCCGGATCAACTCTCCACTCTCAATTTGTCCAGCTAGATGAGCATGAGCTCTATTATTTTTGGCCACAACCATTAAGCCAGAAGTAGTTTTATCTAATCGATGAACAATTCCTGGTCTAATTTCGCCCCCAATATCTGACAATGAGTTACTATGATATAATAAAGCGTTCACAAGGGTTTCTTTATGATCTCCAGCACCCGGATGAACGGTCATCGTAGAACTTTTATTTACTACAATTAGATCTTGATCCTCATAAACTATATCAAGCGGAATATTTGCTGGCAATATACCAGCCTGAACCTCTTCCTCCAGAACTAATTCTATGGTATCGTTTTCTCTGACTTTTGCCGATATATTCGAAATAATTTGACCATTGAGTATTAGTTTCTCATTTTTTATTGCTTTTTGAATCTGGCTACGCGATGATTCCTTGCATAAATCAGTTAAAGCTTTATCTAACCTTTGTTTATCTAAATAATCTGGTATTATGTATACGTATTTGGGCATTAAAATTAACTAATATATGAAAAATTTACGACAAAAACTTGGTCATCTTAATTGGTTGAATTCGATTGGAGTAGAATATTACTGTTCTACCCAAAAAGATAGCAAAAATTCTCTTATTTACGCCCTAAATAAAAATGAAAATAATATACTGCCAACAATAAAACCGACGATAATCAAAACCACAGAAATGACTACACCACAAAAAACCTTATCAAGTCCTAATATGAACTCAGCTGAACTACAAGCTAGACAGCTCGCAGATAAAGCAACTACTCTTGCCGAGCTTAAACAATACGTAGAGAATTTTGAAGGTTGTGAGTTAAAACAATTTGCTAACAACACCGTATTCGCAGACGGTAATCCAAATGCAAAAATCTTACTTATAGGAGAAGCGCCCGGGTCAACAGAAGACGAACAAGGGATTCCATTCTGCGGAGAAAGTGGTAAATTATTAGATAACATGCTTAGCACTATTGGAATTTGGCGCAAGCAAAATGCATATATCACCAATACTGTCTTTTGGAGACCACCCGCAAATCGTAGGCCCACTAATGAGGAGATTAATATATGCAAACCTTTTGTTGAAAAGCATATCGCCCTAATTAAACCAAAAATTATAATTTTGGTTGGCAACACAGCGGCTATTTCTTTGCTTGGCAAAAATGAAGGCATTACACAAATTAGACTCAACAACTATTCTTACATAAACCAGTATTTAAGCAAGCCAGTAGTTACTACCGCTCTATTCCACCCTGCTTATCTATTGCGCCAACCTATGCAGAAAAAAGCTACTTGGTTTGATTTGTTGAAGATAAAAAAAATGTTATAGTTCTTTATTATATAAGATGCTGAAACAAGTTTAGAATGATGGTTTAGTTCGCTAACCCAAAAGCAGTCATCCCGAACTGGATCCGGGATCCCCTTTCGTTGGCCGAGATGCTGAAACGAGTTCAGCATGACGGTGTTTTGTCAGGATACAGAATTACTAAGTCATCCCGGGTCAAGCCCGGGATCTTTTCTATTATCTTTAGAACTATATGTTTCTTTAATCCTGATTCACAGGAATCCACTGAGCATTTTTAAACACGTTTGTTACCGCAGGTTGTTTTACTAATTGCAGCTTAGGATTAGCATGGGTAAAATTATACCTCATATCCATCTCTGTAGCCACTTCACTCAACACTTCCTTATAGAATACAGGAATATCTACCTGAGCGCTACCTTGAATAACTGGCGTTGAAAATGCTACTTGATTACCCACATAATTAACGGCCACATCTGCAGCTACTTCATTCGACCAAGCTTGAATTTCTTGTCTTTGAACAAGAGGTAATCTGTCTGCTTTATACGCAACAGCTTGATTAAATTCATCTGCAAAGCTAGCAGGAGACGCATCACTTAGCACCACTTTACTATGATGAAGCGCACTATCAACTATCCGCACACATAGGCCATGCGCACAAGATACAGCGTCACCAACTCCTCTTAGCCCCCCGACAGCGTTGTCAACACCACCAACATCAATTGCTCCATGGGTGTGGTCTACGTTATATGCACGTTGACTATTGCCAAGGTTTCTAATTAATCCTTCGATATTTTCTTTTTGACGATTAAAAATACTTACAGGAGTTATGGGAACATTAGTGGCTAAAAGATTCTTCTGAACTTCACGAACGTCAAGGTTTGCCAAAATGACGTAAGCTAACATTTCTTTATCATTATATCTACCAGTTACCTCTTCAGTAAATACGCCTCCAGGAGTAGTGTCCATCCTATTTAAAGCTCTATATGCAGCCATACCATTATTTATTGCAGTTAATGAAGATTTAGTTTCATCATCTATAATTACTTTAGCTGCATTTTTACGTTGCAATCTAGCATCGCGATCTTGAGGAATTTCACCTACTGGAACTACAGAGTTATTTAGATAGTCATTTGCAGCATCTTGATATCTCTGAGTTGGAACAGTGTTGCTGCGCGCCATAGCATCCGCTCCAGGATCTATACCAATACCTGGGGTATTATCTTGCATAAATGTTACTGCAAATTGTTTAGCAATATCTATAGCCATTTGACCATCTAAGATACCATAATCAGCTCTTAATCTCTCCAATGAGGCAACAGTTGTAATATCTTTTGGCCCCTTGTGATTCATACCAATTCCTTGCTGTCCACCTTGTAATGCGCCACCTTGAGCAACTCCATCAAAGCCTAGGATTACACCTGCCGTCTTCTTATATTCCACCTTTGCTAATAGGCTTAAATCAGCCCTTAGATCTATTAAAGCTTCAATTGCTGCAATATTGTCACCTGGATTTGTGCTTATAATGTTTGCCACATCATCATATTGAGCCTGCCTTATCACGTATAGATTACCAGCATCGTCAGTCTCAAGACCAGCAGCCAATATCATTATATCATATAACGCTTGCTGAGCAGGATTTAGATCACCACGAGCTATACCTGAATTGAGTGTACCTTGTGGCTCTAAAACAAGTTGTGGTTGAACAACAACTTGCGGCACATTTTGAACAACAACTTGCGGCTGCGGTTCTACCTGAGCAACGACTTGCGGCTGCGGTTCTACAATTCTTGCTACAGCTTCTCTTGCTATAGCTTGATTTACTGCCTCAATTACTACCCTAACGTCTTCTTGCCTAATAACTTCAGCTACTTGTTCACGCCTAGCTTCTTCAACAACTTCTCTTTGAACTTCAACTCTTGCTGCTTCAATTTGAGTGTTTACTATTTCTTTTATTTTTGGCTCTAGAAGATGAATAACTGAGCTATTTTCAGTTGCAGTAGGATGCAAAGCGTCTTTAACAACAATTGAAGTGTTTTTATCGTCTTGGCTAGAGATCGATATGCCTTGTGTTCCATCAATTTTTATTGCAACTGCATCTGGACCGCCTGTAGATAATATTGTATCTTTTTTGCCGTTCAGTACTTGTGGCATTGCTTGCATTTTCATGTAATCTTGGCGTGACATTGCTGTCCCACCTTTGTTTGCATCAATTGCAGTTACAACAATTACCGCTTCGTCATAATTCATATTTTTTAATTGTTCAAAAGAAAGGGGGCTATCTGACGTACCAGAACCTGAGTAATTACCACTTGCACTACCCACATAATAAATCTTTTTAATTTCTTTACCATTCATATAGAAATTACTTCTAACAGGGGCTTCTACGTTGCTCTCAGTCACGATATCGACGTCTCGAATAACGGTTTCCATCATTCTGTGATTCAGACTGTTTGACTTCTTTTTATGAGAATTTTGCTTATCGTTAAATGTAACTTTCAAGCCAAGTCCAATAAAATTCTGGCGTTTTCTGATTTTATCAAATTGTGTCTCTGCACTAATATGAAACCTATATCTATTGTCTCCAAGCAAAGTTTCTCCAAGATCTTGCTCAACTCTAAACCGCGTACCTGTTATTGGCTTTACATTCTTCGCTGTAAAGCTATACCTTGCCACATGTATTTTCGTGCCAAATTTCTCGTTAAGAGAATCTGAAAAAGCAAATACTGGAGTTCCAATCTCTATATCATATCCTTTTAATGAAGATTCATATCTATGACCACCAGAGATCGCAAAAATTGATGTACCATCTATTTCAACAGTTTTTTTATTATTATGGTTTGTTTTTTTCCTTTTATTTTGCGGTATATAAATATTCGCTCTTGCATCAATATATTTGCTCAAACCTTCAACACCAGCGGTAAGCCCACTTACTGAAAAGTTACTACCTGTATACCTATGGTCAAAATAGGCATATGTACCAAATATTGCCTTATCATCATAATTATATCTATATACTAAACCTAGGTTTACCTCTTTACTCCGCTTATTATCCAATTTCAATTTTAAATCAAAAATAGGAAGATGATTTTCTTTTGCAAAAAAGGGTTGCATATAATTTAATTCAGCAAGATTTCTCCCTTTGCTCAGCCTTGTAACCACTTCTGCACTTGGATTATGAATATATTCTTGTGATTCTTCGGCTTTTGCAACTGAATTAATAAGAAGAGTAGCCGTTATAATAGAAGTGCTTAAAGCCGTTGTCGCCTTAGGTAAAAAATTTTTCATAAAATATATTTCGAACAAATTAAAATGCATCAACCTTTGGAGCATAAACTAACAAACTTAAATCAATTTGTCAATTTAATTTAGGACTGGCAACATTTCTCGTTATGAGGGAATTTATGAAAAACATATTCATCTATAACTACTAGCCCTTTTGAGTTACAGTACTAATTCAGAATTAGTACGTTAATCCTTTATTAAATAACTTTTTGTACAATTAAATTTGGAATTATTAAGACAGCCTAAGTTTATGATTAAAATAGTTTAAGCTCTTATTTATCTTTTTAAAAGGTCCACATGAAAATTCAAATTCCAGAGACCGAAGAAGATACTGCTAGAGAAGAATTAGAACTTGAATTATTAGATTTAATAGAACAAGTTTCCGAAGCAAAACAGGCTAATTTTTTATTAAAGTATCAGTTACAAGCAAAAGGACTATCAGGCACACTCAAAGGACTAGACTCTCCAACAGACTATGATTTATCTCCCGAATCTCAAGAAATTCTAGAGATGTTTAAAATGCAGGCAGCACGGACAATGCTCATGCGACAAAAAAAGGTTTTTGGACCAAATTTACTACAAGCAGAGGACAATTATTACGGTGACGATACTTATAGCCACGAAGAAGTAGTTGATAATAATGCTTGTGTTATTATGCCCCGATCGGATAATTTAGTAGATATAGCTTTAGAAGTTCTGCAACCGATAGAACCCCAGGTACTCGATACTCAAATCACTGGATATAATTCTTCTAGTTATCCTAGGAACTGCTGTACATTAGAAACTACTCGCTGTGTAATTTTATAATTACACAGATAACTGATAATTTTTTGTTAAAAAACTTGCGGTAAAATTAAATTAGGAGGTGATATGAAAAGTAAATCTTTAAATAAAGCTGGGAATTTTATAATGCTAAGCGGAAAAATTGATAAAAACTATACAGTTCCACCAGGCGTAAAAATTACATTTGCTGAGGGCTCAACCTTCGAAGGGACAATCCTAAATGGTGGTATAACCTTTTGCAATACTACAAATGTAGTAAAAAAATTTGTATTAAATACAACTGGACAAATACAGTTAGCTCTAGTGTCAACTGAATTAGTAAATGAAGAAAGACCAGAAAAATTATCTGCACTTAAAATTCCTGTACATAGCCAGCCATCTACACTTGGAGATGATAGTGCATCAGAGCTCGGTCTACCAAAGGAAATTTTTACTTGCCCGCGACCTTTAGCGCCCACTGTTGAAAAAGAATTATGGAAAGATATAGCACTAAGCGATATTGAATCTCCACAACCGTCTGAACCCGCATCTCCTATTACGCCCACTTTCCATAGGCAATTACCACCTCTTCACCATCAGCAACCAGTACAAGAGGAGGAGAGCGCCGTGCCAGTACTCTCTGGCGAAGATGCCCCAGAAGGACAATGTGGTGATTGTTGTATTATATTATAATTGAAAGCTTGGGCTCATAAGTATCTTTATTTAATACAAAGCCTCCGCAATTCTTTTGCTACTCTTAAGCTTTAGCTTAAGAGTAGCTCTTTAGATCTTGTGCAAATAACTTTGGTTAGCAACAAAGCGGTGATTCCTTTAACTAGACAAAAATTACCACTACTCTTTTTTCATCTCACCTACTTATCACATCAATCTCTACAAAAAAGAACAAATTCATTTGATTTATATAATACAAGATCGAGTTAAGTTTAGTATAATGCGCTATGGTTAACTAGCATAAAGTTATCCTAATCTACCCCCCTTTCATGCACCTTTACTACAGGATCTCGTTTGGGCAAGTAAAGATTTAGAAAAATTACAAAAGATATAAAATAAAGTTATATGTTCAATTGCAAAAATAATCTTTCTATAATACAATGTTTATAATTTAAAATTAGGGAACAAATGAAAATTAAACCTTTACGAGAAGATGGAAAATCTATAATGTTGAGTGGAAAAATTGATAGAGGTTATATAGTTCCACCAGGAGTAAAAATTACTCTTAATAAAGGGTCAACTTTTGAAGGAATAGTTATAGATAGTAGTAAAACTTTTTGGAATCAAGGCCAATACGTATCCCAACAATTTAAATTAAATTCATCAGGAAAAATAGAATTAATTCCTATACCACTAGACGACGGTAGCCGTACACCAACCCCCTGCCCATTTGAGTATTCATATAAAGGAAAAAAAGAAGCTTGGGGCGAAAAGGGGAAATTAAAAATCCAGTCAGCAGGCACCCCTGATTATTCTGACGATGATAGCCTAACACCTGATCCCAATAATCCTAGCTATCTAGCACCCCCACCAGACGTGGATCAGCACACTGAATTAGAACTTTCTGGTGATGTTCAGGAACCATTCTGTGGCGGATGTTGTATTATAAACTGAATTTTACATACCATCAGCTTAGGCTTACAACTATGAAAAAAGCTTCTGCAACTTTTGTGCAGCTTCAATACCAGCCTCTTCTGCATTCGATATTGTACTAATTTTACGGCAATATTCAATTTTACTGCCTTCAAAATTCGCTAACATATAGTTTGCTATGATTTGATTTTCTTGGTATACCGCATAAGCTGACATTGGCGTGTCACAACTCGCATCTAGGTAAGACAAAAATGCCCTCTCCGCTCTTGCCAAACGCCATGTTGATTCATGGTTTATTCTTGCGCATATTGCACGAATTTCCTCATTGTCACTTCTTATCTCTATACCAATAATACCTTGACCAGCAGATGGTAACATATCTTCTACTCCTATAGGGAAACAAAACGAAGAATCAAACCAGCCCCCTCTACGCAATCCAGCACATGCCAAAATTGTCGCGTCTACCTCTCCACCCTTAAGTTTATCTAACCTTGTATTGATATTTCCTCGAAATTGAACTACTTCAAGATCAGGCCTGATAAGGTTAATTAAGACTCTCCTTCTGACCGACGAGCTACCAACTTTTGCACCAATTGGTAATTCATCTAAGGATTTATAACGAAACGAAACAAAACAGTCCCTTGGATCTTCACGTTCTAATACCGCTACTATTTCTAGCCCACCCGGTAAAACGCCGGGCACATCCTTTAGTGAATGGACTCCAATATCGATTGTTTTTGCACTTAGCTGTTCTTCTATTTCTTTTAAGAACAAAGCCTTGCCACCTATATCGTATAAATTTCTATCAGTAATTTTATCACCAGTAGTTATTATAGGGACCACTAAACATTCAGCTTTTGGAAAATATTTCGTTATTTTCTCAATTACCATATTAGTTTGGATTAGCGCTAGTTTACTATTTCTTGTTCCTATCCTAATTTGCATAATTATACCAGTTTAAATGGGCTATCCACGGAAAAAATTAAGTTGTCTATATAACCACGGGCACCGAGAGCAATAGGATAATTTATTTTACCATGACCAATACCTGTCGTTTTAAAAACAGGAACTGACTGCAAATAGTTGCTTATGAAATGCTCAATACTGGCATCTAAGTGCCTGTCTGATTCAGTAAAATCAGCAAAAATTACCGCCTTAACTTGTTCAAACAAACCAGCATTACTCATATGCAATAAATAACGATGTACTTGATAACCTCTTTCATTAACATCCTCAATAAACAAAATTTTATTTTTTGTCCTTGGAGGAAGCTTACTACCGATCATATTGCATATAAGCGTGAGATTACCACCAGTAACAGGAGCTGAAATAGTAGATAATGATCGAGCCAATTCGTTCTGAGCCTCCACTGTAAACTCAGCACTTTTTCCCTCAAGAACAGAAACCATATTTTTCATCATATGCTTTTGAGTTTCACTCACCGCGCCATGAATTGAAGGAAACCCATAATGCTGATTAAACAAAAAATGCAGCACTGTTCCGTCGCTATAACCAATGAATATTTTAGGGCCAGAGGGCTTAACTTTAAGGCAGTCAAACACTATTTCACCTGCACCATAGCCACCACGAAATATCGATATAATCTTGACTTCTGGGTCTACAATTGCCTCTACTAATTGTCTTAACCTTTCTTCTTTGGAAGCAGCAGAATATTCAAGACTTCCAGCAGCAAAAATTTTTTCATCATACTCACAAGAAAATCCATGCTCTTCAAACAAGGATATAGCAACCTCAAGATTAGACCTGCTTATTTCACGGTCAAAATTACCCTCCTTGTCTTTACAGGCCGAGCTTGGAGCAATTATGGCTACTTTGTCTTTTTTTCTATCGAATGTAATCATTTTACATAGCCTGAATTTAGAGCAAGAAATATATTAGTTATACTTATGTTCATCGTCATACCAAACTTTATCAGGTATCTTTTTGCTACCTGAGATCCTGGATCAAGTTCAAACTTTCAAAGCCATAGGCCCAAAAAACATTCTAAGCTCACTGAACCGGGTATGATCGCATAGTAAACCGCAATTCCTATTAATCATCACCTACTTTCAACGCGGCAATAAATGCCGATTGAGGAATCTCAACGTTTCCTACATTACGCATTCTTTTCTTACCAGCTTTCTGTTTTTCTAAAAGCTTACGCTTTCTTGATACATCACCACCATAGCATTTTGCAAGAACATCTTTTCTCATAGCTTTGACATTTTCCCTGGCAATGATTTTACCGCCAATTGCAGCTTGAATTGCTATTTGAAATAATTGTCTTGGAATCAAATCCTTCAAACGATTGCAAAGTTCTCTTCCCCTATATTCAGATCGAGACCTATGAATTATAGTTGAAAGAGCATCTACTGGCTCACTATTTACCAAAATCGATAATTTGACCAAATCACTCTCTTCGTAACCATCCATCTCCCAGTCAAAGCTTGCATAACCTTTGGTACAACTCTTCAATCGATCATAAAAATCAAAAACAATCTCGTTAAGTGGCAACCTATATTGAAGCATAATACGCCTTGAAATATATTTCATATCAAGTTGAGTGCCCCTCTTATCTGTGCATAAAGCCAAAACTGATCCAAGATATTCTTCTGGAACCATGATTGTTGCTTTTATCCACGGCTCAAGCATTGATTCAATTGTTTGTGGATCTGGGAAGTCTGCCGGATTATGAACTTCTAGCTGTTTCCCTCCTCTGATATCAATTTTATATATAACACTTGGAGCAGTAGTAATAAGGTCTAGGTCAAACTCACGATCAAGCCTTTCTTGTACAATTTCTAAATGCAAGAGACCAAGAAAGCCACATCGAAAACCAAAACCTAACGCACTCGAGCTTTCTGTTTCAAATTTTAAACTTGAGTCATTTAAGCTTAGTTTTTCCAGCGAATCCTTGAGAATCTCAAACTCTGATGCATCGGACGGATAAAGACCACAAAACACAACAGGTAAACTTGGTTTAAAACCGGCTAATGGAGAAATTTCTAGCTTACTATCCTCTACGATCGTATCACCAACTTTACAATCTGAAACTTGTTTTATAGAAGCAGTCAGAAAGCCAATCTGACCATCTTCAAGAAGATCACATAGAACTTTTTTAGGAGTGAAGTAACCAACATTATCAGCGTTATATACTTTCTGGGTTGACAACATTTTAATTTTCATTCCTTTCTTCAAAGTACCTTGAAAGATACGAACTAAAATCACTACTCCAAGATACTTATCGTACCAACTATCCACTAATAATGCTTTTAAAGGCATAGAGGCAGGATCTTGCCCATCATCTTTTGGAGCTGGTAAACGGTGAACTATCGCTTCTAGCACATCCTGGATACCAATACCACTTTTTGCCGAAATCATCAGAGCATCACTTGCATCTATACCAATCATATCTTCTATTTGCTGCCTTACCATTTCTGGCTCGGCTGCAGGCAGGTCAATTTTATTTAAAACTGGAATAATTTCATGATTATTATCTATCGCTTGATACACATTAGCTAGAGTTTGCGCTTCAACCCCTTGACTTGCATCAACAATAAGCAACGACCCCTCACAAGCAGCAAGTGAACGGCTTACTTCATAAGAAAAATCAACATGACCTGGTGTATCCATTAAGTTAAGTATATAGGTATTACCGTCCTTAGCCTTGTAATCAAGCCTCACTGTCTGCGCTTTGATCGTGATACCCCTTTCCCTTTCAATATCCATTGAATCAAGGACTTGTTGACTCATCTCGCGTTGCTCGAGTCCACCACAATACTCGATCAATCGATCAGCCAGAGTTGATTTTCCATGATCAATATGGGCAATTATAGAAAAATTTCGGATAAATTTCTTTTCAGTCATTATTGTATGTACTATTATTCTCAAAATATGTGGGTTAGTTATACAGTAAAATATTCTCTTGAGGTAGTAAAAATGCGTGCAGAATTAGAAAACTTAAAAAACAAAATTGAAGAATCACTTGCTCTGATCAAGAGGTCTCTTTGACCCAGATGGTACAAGAAAAAAACTGGAAGAATTAGAGAAGCTTTCGCTCGATCCAAATTTATGGAACGACCAGAAAAAAGCCAGTGCAGCTTTAAAAGAAAAAAGATTGCTTGAAAAAACCTTAGAGTCATACGATTACATCAGCGATGGCCTTCGTGAAAACATTGAACTTGCAGAGATGGCAGAGGAGGAACATGACGAGGGCATAATCTCTCAAGTTCAGACAGAGCTAACCAAAATCCAAATCATTTCAGCAAAACTAGAGACAGAATGCTTATTCTCTGGAGAAGCTGATGGAAATAATTGCTTTCTAGAGATAAATGCTGGAGCGGGTGGAACTGAAAGCCATGATTGGGCATCGATGATGATGCGTATGTATTTAAGGTTTGGCGAAAGAATGGGTTTTACTTGTGAAATAATCAACATAATTTCAGGTGAAGAGGCTGGTATAAAATCGTGTTGTATTAAATTTAAGGGAAATATGCCTTATGGTTGGCTCAAGTCTGAATCTGGTGTCCATAGGCTAGTTAGGATATCACCTTTTAATGCAGCCGGAAAAAGAATGACCAGTTTCGCTTCTTGCTGGGTCTATCCAGAAGTTGATGAAAGCATTGACATTGTTATAGAAGAAAAAGATCTTCGTATAGATACATACAGGTCCTCTGGAGCTGGTGGGCAGCACGTAAATACTACTGACTCTGCAGTGCGCATTACGCATCTTCCGACAAACATTGCAGTTCAATGTCAGAATGATCGTTCTCAGCACCGTAATAAAGCAGAAGCTATGCAAATGCTAAAAGCAAGATTATTTGAACTTGAGTTACAAAAAAAGAATGAGGAAGTAAATAAACAAAACGCTGAAAAAACTGATAATGGCTGGGGTCACCAAATTAGGTCATATGTACTGCAACCTTATCAAATGGTCAAAGATTTACGAACAAACTATGAAACTAGCGACTCGTCAGGTGTTTTAGATGGCAATTTAGAGAAATTTGTTTCAAGCGCTTTAGCGGCAAATGTAAGTAAACGAAACTAACGTAATGACCGCGGCATGACAGTGTGAAAGTATTTGAGGCAACCAAGTGAGTGTCATCCCGGTTGACCCTGGATCTTACTTCTATCTCACGAGATGCTGAAAGAAGTGCAGGATAACTATTATTAATTGTATATAAAGATAAAGATATAGATAAAATGAAGCTCAACAGCCAAAAAGGGAAAAAAATTGGAATCTTCGGACTAGGATTAACTGGATGCTCTGCTTTTTCTGCGCTAGATAAAGTGGCACAAACTATTCTTTGCTGGGATGATCTAGAAGCAAATCGCAATAACTTTAAATCTCAATTTGGTTCTGAGTCACTAAAGGATATTACTGAAAAAAATTGGCAGTCTCTTGATAAAGTTATAATTAGCCCAGGAATACCTCCAACACACCCTATTTTTTCTTTAATAAAGAAATATAACATATTGATATCTTCTGACATTGATCTATTCATTGAAGAAAATTCTCAATCAAAAATAATCGCAATAACAGGAACAAATGGAAAAAGCACCACCACAGCACTAATTGGCCATATTTTACATAAATCTGGTCTTGATTATCATGTTGGAGGTAATATAGGACTACCTGTCTTGATGCTTCCGGAAAGAGCCGCGGGGTATGTTTTAGAATTATCTTCGTTCCAAATTGATTTACTAGAAAATTTCAATCCCTTTGTATCTATCTTACTTAATATTACTCAAGATCATCTTGATAGATACGGAACTTTTGAAGAATACAGTAAGTCAAAATTTAGGGCCTTTCAAGGTGACGGAATCAAAATAATCGGGGTAGATAGCGATAAATCAAGAGAATTTTTTAATCATCTAAAAGAACAAGGGGAAAGAAAATTAATTCCTATCAGCAGCTCTAGCTCAAGTAAGGATGGTATTATTTGCCCTTCCAAACAACTGCTTGATAACTTCTTTAATCGAGATACATATGAACTTCCTGCGTTGAAACATCTAAAAGGAACTCATAATCAAGAAAACATAGCCGCATCTTTTGCAGCTTGTAGGGCTTTAGGATTAGAGCCATTAGAAATTATCGAGTCTATCTCTAGCTTCAACGGACTTAAGCACCGGATGCAATATCTTGGTACTAAAAATAATATTAGTTTTTATAATGACAGTAAAGCTACTAACGCTACCTCTGCTGCTTGCTCACTAGTTTCACTTAATAATATTTTTTGGCTTGCCGGTGGTATTTTCAAGGAAAAGTCACTATCACCGATTGATTCTGGGCTTAAGAACGTAAAAAAAGCATATTTATTCGGTAAAGATAAGCTATTATTCGCAAGGCACCTTGAGGATAAAATAGAATATATAGTATGCACAACCATGAAGGAAGCCTTTGAGTACGCAATAAAAGATGCACAAATGATAAGAGAAAAAACAAATATTTTACTTGCCCCAGCTTGCGCATCATATGATCAGTTCAAAAACTTTGAAGATAGAGGCAACCAATTTATAGAGCTATATGATACTAACTAATCTTATAAAACAATGGTGGAGAACAATAGATCAACAAGCAGTAATAGCGTATGGTATACTTATTGCCTTTAGCTTTATGTTGGTAACAACTACTAGTTCTGCAGTTGCAGGAAAAATTGGCCTTGTTGATAATTATTTTTCTTCCAGACAAATACTTCATTTGTTTGTTGGTGCTATTTTTATGGTAGCGTTCTCCTCTTTAGACAAAAAATGGATAAAAAGGATAGCTATTCTTGGCTTCTTATTTAGCTTAACAATGCTAATACTTGTGAAATTTTATGGTTACGAAGTAAAAGGAGCCACAAGATGGATACGAATAGCCGGCTTCTCATATCAACCATCAGAATTTTTGAAACCATTTTTTGCTGTTGTCACTGGCTGGATACTTTCATTAAAATACCAAGAAGGGTTTCCTAGCTTCCAAGTGTGCATCTTACTATATGCCTTAGTAGCTGTTTTAATACTAATCCAACCTGATGTAGGAATGCTGATCTTAATTACAGCAGTGTTTGCTAGTCAATTATTCATAGCTGGCTTCCCTATTATCTGGATTATGGTAGCATTCATGGGAGGATTTTTTGGTATTGTATCTGCCTATTTTCTACTGCCACACGTTACAAGCAGAATAAATAATTTTTTAGACCCTGTAAGCAATGAAAATTATCAAATAAGTAAATCTATACTTGCCTTTGAGGAAGGTGGCCTATATGGCAGAGGGCCAGGTGAAGGCTCGGTAAAGCAGCATCTACCAGACTCACATACTGATTTCATTTTTGCAGTAGCTGGCGAAGAATTTGGGGCTATAATATGCATCATGATTATAGGCGTATTTGCCTTCATTGTGCTTCGCAGCTTAATTAGAATCAACAATGAGCAAGATAAATTCATTCAACTAGCCAGTATTGGTCTTATCACTCAATTTGGACTGCAAGCCGTTATTAACATGGGAGTCACACTTAATTTATTACCAACAAAGGGTATGACTTTACCGTTTATAAGCTATGGCGGATCATCAACTCTTGCCATAGGGATTGCAGTTGGTATGTTGCTGGGATTAACAAAACATAAAACTTCTCTTGTAAAATATAAGAATAGCGACGTTTAAATGAATAACAAAAACTCTTTATTGCTGCCAGAATTAGTCTCTAAAAAAAAGTCTATAATCCTAGCTGCCGGTGGAACGGGAGGACATTTATTCCCTGCCCTGGCTCTTGCAGAAGAATTGGATAATACTAACGTTGATGTTCATTTGATCACCGACCTACGATGCCAGAAATATCTGGACCAAAACCAGCCAATTAAAACACACATATTTGATTTTCATCTTAAAATGACCGGCTTACTAAATAAGGTTATTTCTGTATGGCGCCTGTCAAATGTATGCATCAAAACATTATGTCTAATTGGCAAGCTTAAACCACAGATAATTATTGGTTTTGGAGGATATACTAGCTTTCCCTCGTTGCTAGCAGCAAAAGTTCTTCGAATTCCTTATATTGTTCAAGAACAAAATTGTTTTTTAGGAAAAAGTAATCGTTTATTTGCCGGATCCGCTAAAATTATCGCCTTATCTTACAAAGAAACAAGTAATGTCAGCTTGAGCGATACCCCAAAAGTAGTCATTACAGGAGATTTAGTTAGGTCATCCATAAGAAATTTGCCTATAAAAAATACTTTCGATAATGAAGAGTTTCGACTTTTTATTTTTGGAGGGAGCCAAGGAGCAAAAGTTTTTTCTCAGATTATTCCTGAAGCCATAACAGAACTGTTAAAATTAAATCCAAGTCTAAAAATTCATCTTACTCAACAGGTAAGCCAAGAGGATCAAAAGGGAATTGCTGCAATCTATGATAAATTGGGGATAAAGTACGTTTTATCTCCATTCTTTCATAATATGGCAGAAATTTATTCTAAAACTGATCTTGTTATCTCAAGATCAGGCGCTAGTACTGTTGCAGAATTAGTCAACGTTGGTGTTCCAGCAATTTTTATCCCCTTTCCTTATGCAATGGAAGACCATCAGTATTTTAACGCAAAAGCGATAGAAAATAGCAAAGCTGGATGGTGTTTTAGACAAGAAGAAATAACATCTATAATTTTATCTCAAAAAATTTACGAACTAATTGTTGATAGAAAATTACTTAAAGAAACCTCAAAAAACCTTTTAAATCGCAAGAATAATGGAGCCAAGTATCTAGCAGACACAGTTCTCAAAATAATTGGATAAACCTAACCTTTCTCATTGCAACTGAATTGATATTTGTTGTATAAATATGATCTGAATCCTTAAAAAATTAGGCTAGCTTATGCTAAAAAAGATAGTTATTTTTTCTACATTAGCCATGTTGCTATCTGCCTGCGTAACCGGGCCTGATGGGTATTTAAAACGCTCTGCAAATAACAAAATTATTGATCGCAAAGGTTTTAAAGGCGGAAAACGAGCTCCTCTCTATAATAAGAAATACATATCACAAGCTAAAAAAAATGTAGTCACTGGTGAGTACGAATACGATGATTTCGATGATTTCGATGAGGATAGTTCTGAAAAAGAAAATACTTCTAAAGATAATATTGAGATGTACAAGGCTATGATCGATCACGATCTATCTCAAGAAAGAAAAAATAAAAAAGATTCAAGATGGGGTAAAAATAAAAATACTTACCCATCAATCAGAAAAGCAAGCCAAAGAATGGATGACGATGATGACATGCACAATATGGAATTAAGAGAAGAGCTTAATCAAATAAAGGCCATGTTAAATGATACAAAAAGGGAAATGGCTAACAACAAATGTCCCGCTATTGTACAAAACGAAAAAAAGAAACAACCTACTACCGCTACCACTAACGCTTCTGTGAGATCGGATCAACTCAAAAAAGATACTCCATCTTATACACAAAAGAAAGCGACTCCTATAATAGAAGATAACCATAGTAAGCCTACTATAATTGAACCTATAGAATCTTTGTAATTTTTAAGTATAAGCTTTTACCATTTTCATGGCGGTAAAAATCTATGGTAAAGGAGCAGAATTGTCTCTCACTCGAGATTGAGGGTAGCCCTCTCACTTCCTACCATGAAACTCAGGATTACCCCTCTTACTATATTAATTCAGATTGTAACATCTAGAATGACAAATACCATTCCATTTAGGATTGGGCTTAAGAATTAAATTAAAATATTTTAATTCTTAGGTATATTGGTAAACGTTGCCATAGAGGCCCCTGGGTCAAGCCTCAGGCATGGCCGTAGTGTATTACCTAAATCCCTAGACTGAAGGGGCGTAACCGCACCTACGTTGTTGCGCACGGCCGCGCTAAATTAACTATCCTAATCTCAATTAAATTACTAAATATGTATAATTTATAATGAAGATGACTTTAACCCCTTACAACGACTCATACATTGTTTTAAATATCTACCAGTATGGCTATCCTGACAAGCAGCGACCACTTCAGGTATACCTTCGACAACGATCGCCCCACCTTTATCACCGCCCTCTGGGCCAATATCAATGATGTAATCCGCCGTCTTAATTACTTCCATATTGTGTTCAATAACAACTACTGTGTTACCTTTATCAACTAATTTATGCAGAACCATAAGTAGTTTTTTGATATCGTCAACATGTAACCCTGTTGTGGGTTCATCAAGAATATAAAGAGTCTTACCAGTTGAGCGTTTGGAAAGCTCTTTAGCTAACTTTACCCTCTGAGCTTCTCCTCCAGACAATGTTGTTGCAGATTGGCCAATTTTAATGTAACCAAGCCCTACCTCTTTAAGAGTAGCAAGTTTTTCAAATATTGCCGGTACTTTTTTGAAGAATTCAGTGGCATCTTCCACTGTCATATCAAGTACATCTGCAATATTTTTGCCGTTATATTTTACTTCTAAAGTTTCACGATTATAACGCTTGCTATTACAAACATCACAATTTATATAAACATCAGGCAAGAAATGCATCTCTATCTTAACTAAACCATCACCTTGACACGCTTCACAACGACCACCTTTGACATTAAAGGAAAAGCGGCCAACTTTATATCCCCTAATTTTTGATTCTGGTAGCTCTGTAAACCAATCACGAATTGGCGTAAATGCTCCAGTATAGGTAGCTGGGTTTGACCTAGGTGTTCTACCAATAGGAGATTGATTAATATCAATAACTTTATCTATATGTTCAAGGCCAGTAATCGACTTATACTCTCCGGGATAAATCTTAGAAGTTGGTTCAAGGTACTTAAGAGCCGCTTTGTAAAATGTATGGATCACTAGGCTTGACTTCCCACTACCAGAAACACCGGTTATTGCAGTAAATGTCCCAAGCTTAATAGTCATGGTCAAATTTTGTAGGTTATTTACATCCGCACCAGTCAAAACTATTTGTTTTCCTTCGTGACCTTCCCTGATTTTATCAGGGATTGAAATATATTTTCTACCACTCAAATACTGCCCCGTAATGCTATCAGGAGATTTCATTATTTCCTCAGGCGTACCTTGAGCAATAATTCTTCCTCCATGAATTCCAGCACCAGGACCCACATCAATGATATGCTCCGACTCAAGCATTGTTTCATCATCGTGCTCAACGACAATAACAGTATTACCAAGGTCTCTTAGACTCTTAAGCGTGGCAATAAGGCGAGCATTGTCGCGCTGATGCAACCCTATAGACGGTTCATCAAGAACATATAAGACTCCACTCAATCCACACCCAATCTGTGAAGCAAGTCTTATCCTTTGACTCTCTCCGCCGGAAAGAGTACCTGATTCTCTAGATAAACTTAAATAATCAAGTCCCACGTTATTAAGAAATTTTAGTCTTTCTTGAATCTCTTTAACTACCCGAGTAGCGATTTGTCTTTGCTTTGCATTTAATTTCGAATCAATATTTGAAAACCAATCCTGTGCTTCGTGAATCGTTTTAGATGCAACTTGCCCAATATTAAGATTGTCTATTTTTACACATAATGATTCCTGCTTAAGCCTATACCCATTACAGACAGAGCAATTATGTTTTGACATGAACCGATGTAATTCCTCTCGCATCCATGATGCATCTATCTTTTTATATTTTTCTTCTAGGCTTGGTATAATACCCGCAAAAATTTGCTCAATAGTCTCGCTTTTTCTGTCATCATTATACTCAAAACTTATAATCTCATCACCTGAACCATAAAATAAGACTTTTTTCACTTTGTCAGAAAGCTGCGAAAATGGAGCTGAGAGCTTAAAATTATAGTGCTTAGCAAGCGATTCAAGTGTATCTATAAAAAACTTTGAAGAGGATTTACTCCAAGGAACAATTGCTCCATCTTTGATGCTAATAGCATCATTAGGCACAATAAGTTGTTCATCGAAAAAAGATTCTTTACCTATCCCTTCGCAAGCAGTACAAGCACCGAACGGACTATTAAAAGAAAAAATCCGCGGCTCAATCTCTTCTAGCTGAAAACCAGATTCTGGACAGGAATATTTTTCCGACAGAATAATGCGTTCTCCCTCGCGGTATTGTGTATTATGTTTTTCTGGTAGGGAAGAAATTTCAATATATGTAATACCCTCACCAAGTGCCAAAGAAGCTTCAAGACTTTCAGCGACCCTATTTCCAAGTGAATCAGAAATTACCAGCCTATCGATGACAACTTCTATTGTATGTTTTTTATTTTTATCGATTTTAGGTAATTCATCTAAATTACAAAGCTCTCCATTAAGATACACCCTCTGGTAACCATGCTTAAACAAATTGGCTATTTCTCTTCTAAATTCACCTTTTTGCCCACGCACCATAGGAGAAAGGATATATAATTTCGTTCCCTCCGGCAAACTAGTCACTATATCTACCATCTCTGAAACAGATTGGCTTTTTATTGGTAGACCAGTAGCTGGTGAGTATGGAATTCCAATTCTTGCATACAATAATCTCAAGTAATCATAAATCTCAGTGATCGTTCCAACTGTTGACCTAGGATTTTTAGATGTAGTTTTTTGATCAATAGCAATAGATGGAGAAAGACCAGATATAGATTCTACATTTGGTTTATTTTGCAGGTGCAAAAACTGTCTGGCATACGACGATAGGCTTTCGACATAACGCCTTTGACCTTCTGCATATATGGTATCAAAAGCAAGAGATGACTTGCCCGAACCACTAAGCCCCGTTATAACAACAAATTTGTTTCTAGGTATATCAACATTAATATCCTTGAGATTGTGCTCCTTTGCACCCCGTACTTTGATATATTCTTGCATAAGCCTCTTGACTCAAAATCAGGTTGGTTAGTATTATAGGCAGCAAGAACATGTTATTGCAATAGCAATTTGCATTATATTTTTGTTTGACGGCAAAATATTATGTGATATAGATTGTATTAATTTAAATAATTTTTTGATGGTTTTGTAATGGCAGGCAGTCTAAACAAAGTAACCCTAATTGGCAATTTAGGTAAAGACCCAGAAATAAGAACCACGAGTGATGGTAGAGAGCTGGCAAATTTCAGTATTGCTACTAGTGAAAGCTGGAAAGATAAGGTTACTGGCGAAAGAAAAGATAAAACTGAATGGCATAGGATTGTAGTCTTTAACGAAGGACTAGTTCGCGTTATAAAAAGCTATGTAAAAAAAGGAAGTAAACTCTACATTGAAGGTCAACTACAAACCAGAAAATGGACAGATAACGATAATCAAGAACGCTATACTACAGAAATAGTGCTTCAAAACTTTAATTGTAGCTTAATATTACTTGATTCAAAAGGTGAAGGTTCAGGAGAGAGCTACGGCGGTACCAACGGATCTAAACAAAACCCTACCAATTTTGACAATAGTGATTTAGATGATGAAATACCTTTCTAATATTAGACTTCTTTTTCTGCTGCTCTTAGCAGCTGTTTTCTTATCAGGATGCAAAACTGTTACATATGGCCATGAGCCTGGTTCTATAGGAGATATGTATGGTTTTAAAAAAGTGCTAGTAAAAGGTGGAGATTTTTGGATAACCACTTATCAAAAAGTTGCTAATAAGCATGATCCGTTTGTGTACTATATTGAAGGCGACGGGGCTGCTTTTAATGGTAAGTTTAAGATCTCAAGGAATCCTACTCCTAGAAGGCAGATGTTTATAAATCTTGCTGCAATGGACGAAAGGCCGAATGTTGTTTATATAGCACGACCATGTCAATACACTCCCATGCATATGAACCCTAAATGTTCGAATCATCAATATTGGACAAATAAGAGAATGTCCGATGATTCTGTTCATGCTATAAATGATGTAATTAACAGCATAAACAACAAACAAAAATTTAGCTTGGTTGGATATTCTGGTGGTGGCGGTATAGCCGTACTTGTAGCTGCACGAAATTACATGGTTGGAGACATCATTACACTGGCCGGTAACCTTGATCATAAGGCATTTACAACTCATCATAATGTTACGCCTATGATTGGATCGCTAAATCCAATTGACTATGCCACTCAAGTAAGGCATATACCTCAACTCCATATCTCGGGAGGAAAGGATCCTATTATACCTCCATTTATTGCAGATAAATTTGTTCAAAAAGCTTCCTCTTCTTGCGTTAAGCAGCAAATATTTGAAGACGTTTCGCATAAAGATGGATGGAAAAAAATCTGGGAATATATATATACCAAACCAATCAAATGTTATGATTAAAATTATAGGTACATTTTATGCCCGAATTACAAACGAATCGAAAATTTAAATACTACGATATAATTGCAATTGCCTTTATTACCTGCCTTATAACAGCCAATTTAGGGGCCACTAAACTTTGGCAATTTGGGTCACTTACTTTACCTGGTGGCATCTTCGTTTTTCCCATGTTGTATGTGTTGAATGATATATTAACCGAGGTATATGGTTTTACGGCCAGTAGAAAAGTTATTTGGCTTGCCTTATTTAGCAATCTTTTCTTAACTCTAGTTTTGTATGTTGTTGTTTATTTACCACCTTCTGAGCATTGGAATAACAATGAAGCTTTTATACAAATTTTTTCTTTAACACCCAGGATATTTGTTGCCTCTCTAGTTAGTTATTTTATTGGCGAGCTACTTAATGCATCAATCATTTCTACTTTAAAAATAATGCTTGAGGGTCGTAATTTTGCTCTACGCGCAATATTAAGCACGTGTGTTGGTGCTTTTATAGAAACAGCTATTTTTGCAAGCATAGCCTTCGGGTTAAAACTTCCAGTTAGTCATCTTTTATCAATGATTTTTACCCTTACTGCACTCAAAGTTTTATATGAACTAGCCGTGCTACCAATAACAGTTAAAGTTACCTGTTATTTAAAGAAAGTTGAAAATATGGATTCATATGAAAAACCTTCTTGGCATGGAGTCATGGGTTGGTCAAAATAATAAAAGTATTGCTTAAATGCTCTAAAAAGCATTGATTAGTAGCGTTTGAGCAATTTATATTATGTTAGCAACTTTCATAAATCTCTAAGATATCTGAACTTGATTCAGAATATAGACAGCAAACAAAAATCTTAGGTTGAAGGAACACAAAGCCCTTAAATTTCAGAATCTATTTGCCCGATTTATTACATTTTATTAGTATATAAAAAACGAGCCGTCTCTTTTGCAAGCTCTTTCATTTGCACCGAATTAATAACACCTGAAATGTAAGAAACTGCCGATTTTCCATCATGGTCCAATACAAATGGATTTGCTCCTTGACCCATAAGTATACACATTTCTGCAACATCACCAACTTTCGCAGCCCTAATAATTTCTGTTTGTAGTATTTTTCTGTCAGTCATGATTTCCTTTTTTCTTATTAAAAACAAAATAAAAAGAGCTTAAGAAGGCTCTCTTAATTTTAACACTAAAGGAATGATAATTATTTTTTTATTCCCCACTCTAAAAGTACCGGGGAGATCGCAAACCGTTAACAACAGTTATGAAAATGGCTTTAGGAAGAAATTTTTTTCTTATCCATAACAATCACCATTTCTCCGATATTATAAATCGAGAATCAATCAATTTACAACTAAAACGACTAAGTTAACAAGGTTTCGAAACCCCAGAGCTTATTACCACTCTGATAAAAGAGTAAATAACTAATATTACAAAGTCAAGCTAAATATTGGCACACACGCAACCATACTTCAGGTTTTGTTATATAGAACTTAGAAGCAAAGTATCTGCTAGCAACCCAATAAATTTGAAAAAATTATGACGAATGATCATAGCTTTATAAATAAAGCTATGCTCTGAAGGGTATTATACCAAACCCCAGATTAAATGAGACAAATGAATTTCACGAGGAGCTTGCACAACCTATACTTATAGGTGAGCACAAGGAAGATCGACAAAATTCTTTGGATCATTTAAAAATGGGATTTGGTATAACTCGTTTTATCATTATCTCTACATTATGTTCAAATAAAGGGGCTTGAGTTTTATAGTCAGGCTTAAATCCCGAATTAAACTTGCTCAAGGTTTGATCACAAATAAGTTTTTCATGCTCTTCAATTACCGAAGATAAATCATAATCAGATTTTAGCTCCAGCTCAATCCGGTCAGACACATTAAATTCCGCATCTTTTCTGGCTTGCTGAACAAGCCTAATTATATCTCTGGCTATTCCCTCGCCTTCAAGAGACGCTGTTATCTCTAAATCAAGCAGAATCATCCCTTGATTTGAAGATAATGGCTTAGCCCCCTTGTTTGCACGCGGCACAAGTACCATAGAGTATTCCTCAAATAATAAGTCCTCACCTGAAATGTTTAATTTATTATCATTGACTTGCCAATTTCCAGCTTTAGAAGCTAAGATAATTTCTTTCATTTTATTTGGTAATCTTTTGCCAAGAACTGGAAAATTGATCGATAGCTTTTGATCCGCATTGCCTGATAGGTCATCACTAAACAAGATTGATTTTACATTAATTTCATCTTTGATTAAATCAATAAACTCTTGAAATTTATTGCTATTTTCAGTAATGATTTTAATAGCGGAAAGGGGCTGCCTTACTCTAATATTCTCAGCACTCCTAATGAATAAAGCCGTACTACAGATATCAAGAACTTGATCCATTACTGCAACCAACTCATGTTCTATTTTTATTTCTTCTAACTTAGGAAAATTAGTTAAATGGACACTTTTTTCGCTGGGGTTTAGCCCCAAATAAATATGCTCTGCAATAATTGGAAGAAGTGATGACATAGCTTTTGTCATCGTGACTAAACAACTATATAAAGTATTATAGGAGTCTAACTTATCTTGATCCTGATCAGCTTTCCAAAAGCGAGCTCTACTTCTCCTAATATACCAATTATTTAATACTTCAAAAAAGGAGGAAATCACTTCATACGAAGAAGAACTATCATACGAATCCATATTCTTCTCAATCGCAGTTACTGCAATTTTTAATTTTGAGATAATATATCGATCAAGAACATTTTGAGACTTAAAGCTCATTTGTGCTTGGATTTTATCAATATTTGCATATAAACAAAAAAAGTGGTATGCGTTCCAAATTGGCTTTATAAATAGCCTGAGACTATCAAAAACCATTTTTCCATCTTTATCAATTAGCAACTCTTGCCCCCGAACTACACTTGAGGAAAGCATAGTAACTCTTAGCGCATCAGCACCGTATTTCTCAAATAACTCTAAGGGATCGGCGTAGTTATTTAGCCTCTTAGATAGTTTTTGTCCTGTGGCATCCAAAATAACACCATGACAAATACAATTCAAAAATGGAGGACGATCAAACAAAGCAGTTGATAAGACCATCAAAGTATAAAACCATCCCCTAGTTTGTGCTGAATATTCAACAATGAAATCAGCAGGGAAATGGTTCTCAAACCATTCTTTATTTTCAAAAGGATAATGCACCTGGCCATACGGCATCGATCCGCTCTCAAACCAACAATCAAAAACATCACCTACTCTTCGCATCATTGATTTACCGGTCGGATCATCCGGATTAGGGCGCGTCAACTCATCAATAAAAGGCTTATGCAAATCGTCTAGTTTTACGCTAAAATCTTTTTCTAGCTCTTCTATTGAGCCATACACATCAATTCTTGGATATTTCGGGTCGTCTGATCTCCATACCGGAATTGGCGTGCCCCAAAAACGATTACGACTTATGGACCAGTCTCGTGCATTTTCAAGCCATTTACCAAATAAACCATCTTTGATATGACCTGGTATCCAGTTGATTTCTTGGTTAAGTTCAACCATACGGTCTTTAAATGCCGTTACTTTTACATACCATGAAGGTACTGCCTTATAAATCAGGGGCGTATCGGTTCTCCAACAATGCGGATAGTTATGGATATATTGTTCGGTTTTTATCCAACTACCTTGTTCTTTTAGTTTAATAATAATTGGGTCGTTTGCTTCAAAAACCTGAATTCCCTCAAAGTCAGTTACTTCACTAGTAAACTTCCCTGCATTATCAACAGGACATACCAGTTCAATTCCTTCTTTTTCGCAAATAATCTGATCATCTTCACCAAAACCAGGAGCCATATGTACTATACCAGTACCATCTCCCTCAACAACGAAATCAGCAGCGAAAACTTTAAAGCTATTTGGATGAGTTTTAAAATAGTCAAATAAAGGCTGATAGCTTAATCCTTTTAGGTTTTCGCCCTTAATAATGACTAAGTCAGTATTTTCATTTACCCCTAATTCCTTGGCATAATTTTTAACAGCAAACTCACCAATAACGTAACATATACTTTCTTTCACTACGCACGCATAATTTATCTCTGCACTAATTGCCAAGGCCAAATTAGACGGCAAAGTCCATGGAGTTGTTGTCCATGCTAAAATACGATATTCATCGCAACCACTCGGAGCTCCATTTGGCATTTCATTTAATTTAAAGCTAACAGTAATTGCCTTATCCGCCCTTTCCCTATACGAGTTATCCAACCTAGTTTCAAAGTTTGATAATGGAGTTTCGCATGCCCAAGAATAAGGCATAACCCTCATCGACTCATATATTAAACCTTTTTTATATAATTCCTTAAATGCCCAAAGTACTGATTCCATATAGCCAGTATCCATAGTTTTATAGGAGTTTTTAAAGTCTACCCACCTAGCTTGACGGTTTACATATTTTTCCCAATCCTGAGAATATTTCATCACTGAACTACGGCAAAAATCATTGAATTTATCAACACCATACTCATTAATCGCTATACGTCCTGAAAACCCAAGCTCCTTTTCTGCTCCCATTTCTGCTGGTAGTCCATGACAGTCCCAACCAAACCTACGCTCTACCTTTTTACCCTTAGTTGTTTGGTACCTTGCATAAGTATCCTTTACAAAACCGGTAAGCAAGTGACCATAATGAGGCAACCCATTAGCAAACGGTGGGCCGTCATAAAAAACAAACTCATTATCTGCAGACGTTGAATTCCTATTATCAATAGATTGCTGAAAAATATTATTTTCTTGCCAATATTTAAGAATTTGATTTTCTATTTGTGGAAAATCTACGTTTGATATTACTTCGGGATAATGATTTTTATTGCTCATACATTTGATATTTTAATTTATTTTCAAGAAAAGAGCCTAGCAATAGGAATATCTTCTATTTTTGGCATCTTGATATTGTTCTTAAAACTAGCAATATTGATAATATTATCAAGTGCATTTTTGATAAAATCTTTAGTGTCTTTATGGTTTTCTGAATTATCACCAAAATAAAATACCTGGGCTGCTGCATACACACTAAGAAGTAGACCTCTTTTGGTATAATAATTAAAGTCACTGGACTTATCACCAGCATATTTCCAAATTATATCACAACTACGGCACGCTACTTCTGTACCAGAAATAATGTTTGTAGGCACTAAGTAATAACCAAAGAACCTCATCGCTACTTTTTTCGTTATCACTCCAAAAATCCTAATTTCAAGGGCTAGAGCGATTTGATCACGTATTTTTTTAGGTTTATCTAATTCAAGTAATTTTTCAAGCATCTGACTATCAAGCCACCCTTCCAAAGAACTTACTATTTCTTGTATACCTGATGGAAAAATTATATGACGATATCCAGTATCAAGACCAATATTAGATTCAGCTAAGTTAATTAGATCTTCTGACCAAGATGCAGTCTCTAGCAGCTTCAATAACTCTTTAAAGAAGTTAATTCTTATTACCTGCTGTTTCTTTTCGACATCGCTCATTTTGTAACCTTTTCACTTGACAGCCTCGCTAACTATATAGATAATGAACTCTTATTACAACTAAATGCCGACCAGGAGGTAATTTCTAGTGGCAGTACATATTAGTGTTCATGGTGGAAACAGCGAGAAAGCAATCAGCGATCTTAAAAGAAAGATGCAGAGAGAGCTGGTATTCCGTCAAATGAAGACATCTCGTTTTTATGAAACACCTTCTTCGAAAAGAGTTCGTGAAAAACAAGAGTCTGATAGACGTATAAGAAAAAACAACCGCAGAAAGAGAATGGAAGGCTAATTCTCAGAGCGTTGTTAGTGGAATTTTAAAAAGCTTCAGTGTTTACGCTGAAGCTTTTTTGTTTTAAATAACGACCAGCAGAAATATAAAGACTTATACTAGACCTTAGGCTAGTGGAAGTGCGCATATCAAATTGGGTGATAAATACCCACCATGACAAAAAGAACTTATGTAGCATCACGTGTAGGTTAATGTATATTAATATACTTGACAAAATCAATACGCTCTGTTTATATGCACGTAGCAATAGAAGATCCTATTACCTACTAACAATTATAGATATACAACACAAGGAATATTACTATGATAAAACTAAAATTATCTATTACTAATGCTGTTGGCGATAATAGTACAATAAACATCACTGGAGCAAGTATTTGCATAGGTTCTTTAACTTCAAACTTAAATTCAACTCTTAACTTTAATCACAATGGACATAATTATATTTTCCAAACTCCAAATGCGATAGGTATTATTGGTAACAATGCTGCTGTAGTAGTTCAAAACATGGATAAACTAATTACTATCTGTGAGTTTATAAACAATAAATTGGTAACAGATACTGATTTTACTCTTGAAGAAGTATGCTATTTAAGAGACTACCAAAAGCTAGATCTTAATTTTGTTAGCCTTTTTATGGCACAAAATGGGATGGTAAGTACAGATACTATAAATCACTTTATAGCTCAAAACTATTTCAAGTTTGCAGACATAACTCATGATGCAAATCTAACAGGCAGCACCCTCCAAGGAGCTGGCCCTTATAATATTACAGAACAAATCACTTCTTGGCTTAAGCTTGATGATGTCGAGCTATTTGGTGACGCAGCCGCAGGAGAAGTATAAGCATTATAATTTGACATAGCCCTTCTTTTATGTCATTCCCGCGCAGGCGGAATCTAGAAAAACTAGTCTTCACCTGGATTCCCGCGCAGGCGGGAATGACAATTACTCTATAATAAATTACGCTATCTCAAGTTGATTTACTATATAAGCTTTTCTGCCAATTTGTTCTACCACTTCAAGTTGGGGGTAAGGATATAAAATTCTTATCCCACACTTGATATATTCTGTACATAGAAATCCATAATGGCAAACGCAATATAGACGAGCAACTCATTAAGCCTTAGTATCTTTCCAAAAAGCAGTTGCCAATTAGAGTAGATATTGCTTTATGGCTCACTTATATTGATATTAGTTGGCACCATCATAGTTTCTTGGTACTATAATAGGCAATACTTAGATATCATTATATTCATCATAACTAGTGCCACAACCACAGCAACATATAACATACCCAATATACTCTATAAAATTTAGGCAATCTACTAAACTTCCGCATCCTACATCTCTTAATGCTTGATCATTCGCAGCATAGTCATGTACTTGTACAGCATTCTGACCCACAGGTACTGGATCCTTGGCTTTCGGGTTTTCTCTCTCATTTTTTTCTGCGTTTGTTTCTGGTCTCCACATGAATGTAATCCTCTTTATTGATTGATTTTACTACTAAGCTTATCTTCTTGTAGTTAAGCTGTTGTATCATAATATTTTCACAACTACAAGTTGATTTATTTTAAAATAGTGGTTATCTTTATTATTTACGATTTGTACAATCACAAAAAGAGTCATCCTGAAATAAATTCAGGATGACTCTGCAAATTAGAGATATATTATTTCCTTAGCCTTTAGGTAAATCCTTTTATTCAGTCATTCTCATAATAACTCTCATAACTTGAACAACATCCGCAACAACAAATCACATATTCTACAACTTTTAAACAATCGACAAACCACCCACATCCGGCATCACTTAACGCTTGGTCATCCGCAACCTGGTCACGCTGCACAACATGCTTATTACCAATAGGTTCTACATCAGGTTTCGGGTTTTCTCTCTTATTTTTTTCTGCGTTTGTTTCTGGTCTCCACATAAATTTAATCCTCTTTATTGATTGATTT
Source organism: Rickettsia typhi (assembly GCA_945865485.1). Classification (GTDB taxonomy): domain Bacteria; phylum Pseudomonadota; class Alphaproteobacteria; order Rickettsiales; family Rickettsiaceae; genus Megaera_A; species Megaera_A venefica. Next base: position 11,218 of record CAMBEC010000005.1, on the reverse strand, counting down.
TACTACTAAGCTTATCTTCTTGTAGTTAAGTTGTTGTATCACAATATTTTCACAACTACAAGTTGATTTATTTTAAAATAGTGGTTATCTTTATTATTTACGATTTGTACAATCACACAAATCTATCTTTATACATAGCTCAGGTAAAACTACCCCTTATTGCGCATATAGTCATCAATCTTACGAACTTTTCTAACATTTTGCTCTACTTTAGGCGGATGGTACTCTTCCATACCAGCTTTCTTCCTATGTTCATTAATACCGTCTACGTGTTTATCTATCTCTTCTGCAACTTCAACTTTTCTTTTATCAATTTGTTGCAACACCTCTTGACTTGAACCAAATTCTTCGATAGATTTTTTGAGCTTCTCTACTTCTGAAAGCGCCTGCTCTTTTGACATCTCAGATCCAGATTCAGAGTAATATCTCTGCAATAATGATGGCAGTTCTTCTGCAGTTGCATTTTCATTAATAGATTTCACCTTTTCATAAGCTGACCTGATATTTTCTCCAGATACATCAAAGCTTGTTTGATAATCTTCTTGGCGACTTATAAACTCATCACTAGTATGAATTTGTTTCTCAACCTCATAGGCTCTATCGACCATATGCCTCATCTCAGAGTCCTTTGCATATTCCGTCATAAAAGTTTTTCCCATTAAGGACGGATCTTCGCCGCCTGCCAGTGCATCATGAACTTTTGAATTCAAGTCACGTCTTTCAAGGCTCTTGTATAACTCAAGGTTACTGTTACCTTCACGAGTGGCCTGCGCTAGGAATTCCGGCGAAATAACGCTTCTCCCTTCAGCCCTGCTATAATCATCAATAGTCTTAGTAATCCCCGACCTTGCAAGGCCACTCTTTTGGTCTGCAAGCTGCTCAGCATATGTTTGTTTTGTAAAGTTTCTGGCATCTGGATCAGTATTAATTTCGTGCCATGCGCCCCCTCCAAATGTACGGCTCATGGTATCAATTTTCCCACCAGATAACCCCTTATATAAACCACTCTTAACTCCCTCGACCTCAGAAACCAGCTCTTGACCAAACTGCCTTTGCTTATCTTGTTTTAACTGTTTACTTTGATCAACTCTATGGTTAATTTCCTCTAAAGAACGAAGAGTTTTGTTATGTTTACCTACTACTCCAATGCCTCTATCCGACATTGCAGCAAATGCATCAACATAAGCTTCTTTAAACCTTCTTGCTTCAGAAGCTTTTTTGCCAAGCTCTCTAAGTTTAGGATCTTTAAGAGTTGCATCAACAGAGTTTTTCTCTGTGGCAGATAATTTATCATACTCTTTCCCAAATTTGGCCTTAGCAAATTCACCTTTAAGCGCAGAAAGATCTCTTTTAGCTAATTCAGCTGCTGCCTTTTGCGCTATAGCCTCACGTTTTAATTGCGGCAACGATGGATCCACATTCTTGAGTAGCTCTTCTTTTAAAGCGGCTCTATATTCTTTCGTTGCTTCTGGATTAATTTTACTCCTATCCAATCCTGTATTTTTTCTGACTTCATCAAGAACAGCTGGATTTGCCCCAGAAGTTAAAGCTTCGTTTTTTAGCGCCCTTATACGGTGCTTATCAACAAGAGCTGAGGGAGTAAGTCCTTTAAGCTTAGCTGTCAACCCCTCACGGGCCTCTTTACCAATTGCCTTGTCTACTAAACCAGTAGCAACTCGTTGCGCCCCCGCAGCCGCTCGTCCAGGCATCGACGCAAGATAAGCATTGGATTTATCAAATGTCTGTGCCTGTACTGCCTGGCCGACATTACCTAGGTTAGTGAAATTACCAGATGTGCCTGTAATAAATTTAGCCACAGCTATGGTCAAAGCATTAAATTTATGCAACAAATAGATTGCAACAAATATTAAGAGCATACCATCAAGTTGAACAAAATTTCCATTCCAAAACTGATTTAATCGCCTTGAATCCTTGACCGGATCTAAGAATGGAAGGTCTACATATCGCTCGCCTATACAAGCATAAGCTTCACAAAAACCAGTATCAGATACGCTTCCTACAACGTCAACATCACTACTAAAGTGATCAAGAGGTATAGGAATAGGCCTAGTGATTTTTGAAAATTGCTCGGCTTTCATTGGCTGCGGGAACCACCAGTAAAATAGAGAATTACCCATACTAAAACCTAGAGCCTCCTCTGTTTCTTCACCAAAAAGTGGTGTACCACCAGTACTAGCCATTTTAGGAAAATCGTGCTTACATACTCTAAATCCTAATGCTCCATATATTTCTTGACGCAAAATCATGGAGATAAAAATCAAGCCCGTAAATAAAATAATTGGCTGAACCGCATAAGATATTAATTGTTTTAACCAGTTTTCAAATAGTGACCTAGTTACTCCAAACAACATAAAGCAAATAAAGATTGGCCCCATAGTGATTATCATCCCAATAGCTATCAATGCTGTCAGGTATATCACTGCAGCCTGGAAGAATATCATTAGTATAAAATACAATGCTATAAAAAATAGTATAATATATATGAAGCCCATCCAATCTACAAATAACAAAGAAAGTAGCTTTGAAATTGTTTGTGGCGCAATCATTAAGGCTAATATGCCAGGAGACCCAGGACCAGTCGCCCCAGCCTCAACAATTATCTGTAAAATCTGTTCTACACCGCCTACAAAATAGACAAAAAGATAATCATTAAAAAAGGTCCAGCTATATTCAGCACTTAAAAGAGCTGAAACTATTGCTATCTTTCCTACTCTGACTATTAATTCAGTGTGCGTAACCTCTAAGTGGCCTGCCAAGTATGAAAGCGCAGTAAACATTATATATAAGGTAAGCATGGCTGAAACCGCAGACCTATAGCCCGGGTTCTGCACAATGCCCATGTATATTCCTCTTATCAGCCCATAATTACCATCAGCACCGAATAAGAAATCTTTTACAAGTTTTGTTACATAAGAAATTGGGTCTGGGTTTGTTCTAGTAACTCCAGATTTTACCACTACTCTGTATTGCCCATTATTATCGTCATAAAATTTATCAAGTATTTTAAAATACAACTTACTATCTGCGTATTGTTGTTTTACTGAATCCGATTCAAATTGATAGACTCTTCCGCCTGCCTCACGAGTATTACCATTTTTATCTACCTCGTACATAGAATAACCATCTGGTTTTTCTCCTACGTGAAAACTTATGCCCCTCGGGTCCCTTTGAGAATCTAATGATTGGTTTGGATCACCGCCTTTTTCTGCAATCAAAGCGTATAAGCCTACACCCTTTCTAAATAAGCATGGCGCATTAATTAACTTGGCATCAGCGCTATTGGTACACATATGACCATCTATATATTCACAATCACGCAAACGTTCACAAAACCTCGATAACTTATGCGCATGGTCACTTGTTCCATACCATGCACACCAAGCCGAAAGCTCAAAGGAAGTGTTATAATCTAAGCCATAATCCCAACCTCTTATAGCTATAGCCAAAGGTCTTCCATTAATTCGATAAGTTGAGTCAACCCAAGGAGCGACCTGATTTGCTCCAACCTGACCATCAAAAGGGTCAATTAACTTGCCAGTCAGAGGATCTTTCGTCTTTGAATATCTCGCTGATATGTTGAATGTTGCATGACCAAAATCGTCCGCTTCAATACAACGCTCACCTGTACATCCAGCCAGAAGTAGCATTGCAAATATAGTAATGACCCAGTTTTTATTCATTACTTATTCACCTCCCTGTAATTTTGCACTTGTTTTGCGCGAAGCTTTAGGCACCTGACTTTCTGACTGAGAAGAATTTACATTATCCATTTTACTACTCACGGAATCTTGTGGGCTAGATTCTTTAGCTAGCTCTTCTTTTGGCCCTTCTACTGGCCGCTCTTCAACACTATCTCTTCTTTCAACGGAATCTTGCGGGTTGGATTCTTTAGCTGGCTCTTCTTTTGGCCCTTCTACCGGCGACTCCTCTACACTATCTCTTCTTTCAACGGAATCTTGCGGGTTGGATTCTTTAGCTAGCCCTTCTTTTTGCCCTTCTACTGGCGACTCCTCAACACTATCTCTTCTTTCAACTGAATCTGATGGTTGACTCATCATTTGATCAGGGTTATCAAGATGACGCCCTGAATCCATTACATGCTGTTTCAAAACATCTCCTGGTGTTAGAGGTTTTTCTACTAAATCTGACTCAGATCGAGGTACGCTGCTTAAAGAAATATTTTTTGACCCCTCACTTAAAGTAGCAGAATTATCGCTCATTCCAAGACTACTAGTACCCATTTTAAACCCAGATTCAGGCCTCTCTACGCTACTTGGAGGACTTACCTCCAACTTACTATCGCTTTTCCCAGAATCTTTAGAACCCATTTTAAACCCAGATTCAGATCCTGATCTCTCTACGCTACTTGGACTTACCTTCTCCAACTTACTATCACTTTTTCCAGAGTCCCTAGAACCCATTGTAAAACCAGATTTGCTTCTTTCGCTACTTGGACTTGTCGACCCCCACGATCTCTTACTAGATTCTGTATTAGCAGTATCAATAGAAGCCTTTGGGTCGTGATCAGCTGTCTCTTTTGGTTCTTCCTTACGAGCAAATTTTTCATAATCTACTTCACTACCCGACTTACCACCACCTCTATGTGAAATTTTCTGATCTATCGCCTTTTCTTTAACAAACTTACCTATTTTAGACGGTATGCTCGTAATAGGGCTTGCAAGTTTATTTATGTCACCCGTAATGTCTTTAATCGGATTTACTCCTTGTTGCAACTTGCCATCTTGACGAGCGGCTATCACATTCGTTAAATATTGCACTACTAAAGTGGTATAAGTTACGAGACCAGCAGCTAGTTTGGATAGAGCAAAAAATAACAAAGACGAAGTTGCAAGCACTGAGAGCGTTCCGCCTTTAGAGAAGAAGTCAGTAATATTACCAATCGTCCCAAGTTGAGGAACGTAAAAAGGTATTCCAGGCAAGAATGGTAAAGTAAAAGAAAAACTTAAAGGTATTCCCATATTATTAAGGTCAAGGCCAATTTTTATTGGAATCAAGATTCCCCAACAAGCTCTAACTACTGTTTTAGCTATATGATCACCCATAATTTGATCTATCAATAAAAAGAAAATTAGCAAGATTGTTGGTTGAATCATATAGCTAAACATTACTGATAACCAATTATCAAACATGCTTTTTGTTCTCTCAAACAATATTAGCACTATAAAGAATGGAGCTAGCGAAACCATCACTGCAAGGCCCAAGAATGCTAAGCAATAGCTAACTATTACTTCCAGAATAGCTCTAAAATAAATCAATATCGCATATATTGTTATTATGGCAAAAAATGTCATTCCCGTATGAATCTGTAATAACTGAATGAATAATAATCCCCAAATCCTACCATTTGTGTATTTATCAAATATCGGATCAACAAATCCAAACACATTACCCGCCTGGCTTGTAACTCCAACAACAGCCGTCATCAAAGAATCTGCTCCATCTATAAAAACATTGAATAAATTTTGACTAAAAAATGTCCAACTAGTTTCACTAAATAAAGCCAGAACTACGCCAATCTTGAGAACCCTTGTAACGATATCTGTAACTGTAATTTGCGTCGCACCAGCTAAGAACACCAATCCATATATTATGATGTATAATACCAGCATCGTGCGTGCGATCCCTTGAAAAGTGGCATTACTAATTAACTTATGATAAATTATCATCGAAAGTTCATTAAATTTTTCTCGCAAAGGTTTCACCAATTTACCATAGACAAGGTCAGAAAACCAAGTGCTACCAGTATAATTAGCAATTTTAAGCTGCACGACTCCCGTCAAATTATCATTTGGACGAACAACACGTACCCACAAAAATCCACTAGACCCAGCATTACCTCTAAAAGTTCTTTCTACTGCAGTTCCAGCAGTAGAATCACTCGGCACACCATTCTCCAAAATTAGATACTCTACCTTGATTGCATCCAAATCTGCTTTACTTACCGTGGCTACTGCATTCCCAATTTCAATATCTAGAAGATACCTTCCAAAATGTAAGAAATTCATAAATTGGCTAGGCTTTGCGTCATTTATAGTACTTAAAAATTCTTCATATAATGAAATGGTGGACCAATCTTTCATAAATTGACTATATCCTTGAACCATACCATTGATTAACCAACTGGTTTTAAATTCAAGATTTCCGTCTACATCAGATTTATGATAGAAAAAATCTTTACCCGTGAATGGAGAATTAACGAATTTTTCATTAATCTCTTTTATCGTCGTGCCACCAACTGAAAGTTTTAAGCCTCTACCCTTATCGTAGTAACAAAGAGGATCATTATCTTTTCCATTAGCTGATTCGGGACAACTCGCAAGATTATGCTTAGTAGCATTTAATGCCACATTATCCATCCTACCTTCCATAATTTTTGTATTGGTTTCAAGATCCCAATATAAACCTGGCGTTCCACAATTTATTGCATATTCTGGCCTGGTAGCTTTGATTCCATCCGTACAGAATTGCTGAGCATTACTGTATATTATTCTGTTGTCTGGAAGAGGACTTTGGCTATATATCACCACTAAACTATCCAACGATCCTAATTCTGTATTCATTTCTGATTTAGTACCAAAATACGAAGCATTTTGATCCAAAGTGATATTAATTACGTCATCTTTTTTGACTGGAATTTTTAGACGGTCATTAAATTTAAAATAATCCCCGTAATCCTTTATTCTATCTTGAAAAGTCATCTCGGGTACACCTTGATAATTCAGCAATACACCATCTTTATAATGATGGAAATCAGAAATATACTTATCCTGATCATAGTTATATTTTTGAATAAATACCTGAGGTTCTTCAAATCTAGGATCTATTCTATATAACACTTTATATTTCGACGGTCGTGGCAAGACTCCTTTTGTTGACCATTCAATCTGAAGTAATTTTCCTTCACTAACATTAGTCCCGGTTGGTATCCATTTTCCACTATTATCTAAATTCAAAGAAGCAGCAGATTGATTAATACCAGAAAATTGTGGAGCTTCTAAGCATGCAGGAATAATTGATGTAATAGTATCAAACGTAGAATTCATCCAGCCAAATCGAGAATCATCCTCTGCAGCGCTTACATTATTATGTACGCTCCAAATAATTAATAATAAAATTAGCCGAATAAATTTCATATCAATTTACTATTTACTCATCATTTTCTGAATCATTACCTTTACTCTTATCACTCACCTTTGTTTCAATCCCTGATCTTTGAACAGCGCTAGGATTGCTGCTTTCTGACAAAGAGCCTCCTTTATCCGACTGATTAATTAGCGCTTCAAATTTTGCTACCATTTTCTTAACAATTCCAACCGGTTGTTCTGCTTTTGTATCTTGGATTTTTGCACCTTGCGACATTGTTACGCCCTGATTTGCAGAGCCTTCTTCAACACTAATATTTCCCTGACTTTTGGAATCGCTTGGTCCAAATACCACACCTTGTCTAGCCTTGGAATCATCAGGAGACACTTGCGAAGACCTGCCTCCAATTTGTACTCCAGACTTCATACCGGATGTGCTAGGAGCCGTTTTCTTCCAAGAAGTTTTTGCTGTTTCAGTAGAACCTTCAGGCTTATCCGATGAGCTAGAAGTCTGAGCATTCTTTGGCTTATCTGGATCAGATTTAGGATCGGACTTACCACCCCCCTCTTTCTCAACATCATGCCTATTCCCTTTCTCCAACGGAGCTTTTTTATCTCCTTTTCTCATACTTTTAAGCCTTTCCTTTGCCTGACCCTTCATTGCTTCTCGCGATTCAGCATCCAACCCAACTTTTTTCAACATAGAATTTTCTGCTGCGCCAGACATTGCTTGACCCATTCCTGTTGCTGATGGACCACCAGCACCTCCAGCTATTCTACCAACTATACTGGCAGAAAAATCAATATACCCCCATAAACAATATGCAATCATCAACAACACAACCATATTCTGCATACTTAGTCCCATTTGGCTACTCCTGTGGTCGAAACCCCAAGGAGCAAACCAATTGAAGCAAAATAATTCAACATCAAGAAATGCTGGAGAAACCCCTTCAATATTAGGGAATGGTATTTTTATTGGAATCGCACATTTCCAGCACACACTATAGCCAATGACGTAATCTAGATAGATAGTAAATAGCTGAGTTAGAATTATAATACCTGCAAGCATAATTATAGGCTCTAGCATGTATCTGAATGTAAATTTAACCCAGTTATCAAAAAGATGTCTTGTCTTTTCAAATAATATAAAAGTTAAAAATAGAGGAGAAATACCAATTAATACTGCTATAGCCATATACGCCATCAAGTAGATCGCAATTGCTCTAAATAACACTATAATAATTATTCCAATACACACAATCATAAGGATAAAATATAATACGCCATTTAATCCCATTGCAGGAAGAGCCATAATTTGAGCAGCAAAAGTTGAACTTAAGAAGATTTTTGTCATTACTTCGTTCATAAACATCATAGGATTGGAAATACTTGTACTTCCACTAAACAAGCTATACCCAGACATGTTTGCAATGATTGTATCAGAAAATTCCGTTGTAAAATCAAATACATAAGTATTAAAGAACTCAAACGTAGAATCATTCATCAAACCAGAAACAAAGGCTATTTTCACTACTCTAACAACCAAATCTGTTTGGCTAATTTTTACCATTCCAAGCAGGAACATCATGCCATATGTCATTATGTATAGAATTAGTATGGCCTTAATATAAGTAAAGAAATTAGTACAATTTCCTTCTCCGCCAAGGCCTTTATAGCATGTCATATTCTTAAAGACTGTTACCGCCGCCCCTTTAATTTTCCCCTTAAATCCTTCGAAAAAGGGATCAAGCACATCTCTATAAAAACCACCTCTTTCAACTTCTGTAAAGAACTGAACCTGATATTGACCAAAGCTATCTTTATAATCATCAGGACTATTCTTAATCTTCATCCATAAATAACCTTGATTATTTGATGACGCTGTAATACTACCAGAACCATTCGCATCTACAATAATATTGCCTGTAGCCAGACCACTCATGTCGTTATTAGGATTCTTGCCATAATCTGCAATTATGTACTGTACCGCGCCACGACCTTCTAGAGTATCATTAAACACATTACCATTTGTTCGACGACACTTTGTCTGCTTTACACTAAGCACATAACCGCCAGTATTGTCTGCAAAATTAGGATCGGAGTCATGGAACCTATATTGCAAATATCCAACATCACTACCCGTATAAATAGTGTTCATTATAATTTGTTGGTTATCTGCACCATTCAAATATGATTGATCTTCTTGTATGGCTGCAAATAAGTAGCCACTTCCTCTAGTAGTTTTATTAGTTGGATTTAGATTTGAATCAAATCTGTATAGCAAGCCAGCCGCATCGTCTGCAGAAAACCAAAAATATTTCTTATTTTGATATTCTCCACCGACATATTCATGTTCCGTTGTACAATCTCTATTGAAATTGGTAAATAATGCATTAATGTCATTAGACCAAGGTGATGTATACTTTCCATCGTTTTTATAAGGCTCTGGTGCTACACCGTTAATATTTCTATAACACGAACACCAATCACACTCCCAATCTCCAGAAGCACCATGACAAGTATCTCTGTCATTAGGCCAATAGCTTAAATGTAAACCTCTAGTATAACAATCACAACCACATTCATAACACTGCGCAACGTATTCACATTTATCCACATACGGTGAAGCAGAATTCCAAAGAGAATACCTACCACAAATAGGTTCATAAGCCCTTTTTCCTTCACTACAATCAGCGCTAACATTTCCTTTTCGAATCGAACTATAGACACTAGAACTTGAAGCAGAGCCTTTTTTATCTCTTTGAAGAGTAACAACTATCTTATCATTTTTGAAAACTTGCGTTAAATTTCTCCATTCATTAGTTTTTGCATCAAAAATTAATGTTGCTGGAGTTGAAGGCGTTTCCTCATACCTTGGAATTTCCATTACTTCGTTACTAATATTTCGATCTGACTCATCTTGCAAATTGTACCTAGGAATATAAGATTTACATAAACTAATATCCCCCTTCATTACGAATGAAACTTTTTGACCTGACGCGACTCTTAAATTAGTATTTAACCATTTACCATAGGTGGTTGGATCTAAACTAGTTGCAGCACCAGTAGTTTCTGAACTAAGGGCAGTGTAATTCGCATTAGCCTTTAATGTAATTGTATCAGTTAACTTGTCTGCACTTGACACAGAACCGTCACCATCAAAATTATATCTATATAAGCAACCATCAGTTAGATCCATACCACCTACTATTGCAATAATCCATAAAACGATACAGAGTAGTATTGCAACCAATGTTAGTATTCCTATCATAACCAATTTACTTTTGTCCATCAGCCGCCTCCTCCGGTTTTATCCCCAGTTGAAGCTGAATCACTTGCCTCTTTTTCTTTGCTACCACCCACAGACATTTTATCTGACGCTCCTCCCCTTTTATTAGATGAAGTATCCTCAGAAACTTTATCAGCAGCTTCCGACGCATCCGACATTGCTCCTTCTTTGTCTCCGGCTTTAGCCTTTACAGCCGCTGAAGCAGCAAGTACAGCAGCCATAGCAACATTTTTGACTTTATCTATTATTGCATTTGGATTTACTGTCACTGAAGCGAGACTTGGACCACCGACTAAGTCAGAAGCAAATTCATTCACAGATTGTATGAAGAAATAAAACACAATGACATAGAGAATTACATATAGCAAACCAAGCGCTATGTTTAGGTAGTCATTAATTTTTGGTATCTCAAATAAAATTATGATTTTCTTTTCCCAACCATGGCCAAGAGAATATTTCATTAACTTATATCCCATACTTGCTTCACATTTTTCTACTTCAGCCGCGGGGAGCCTTAACTCAAAGGTGCTGAAATTATATTCTCCTGCAGAATAATCATGACGTTTATACTCGCAATTTCCATAAATTGATGAGTCGTAAACTGTAAGCAATAAAGCAATAAACCCTCCTATAACGGCTGGTTGCAATGTACATGAAATAACAAGCTTTAACCAAGAGTCAAAATAACCTTTTGTTCGCTCAAAGAGAGCCATCGGGACAAAAATTGGTGATATGTAGGCAAGCGCATATAGTGTGACCATACAAACTAAATAGGCCGTCAAAAAGTATAATAATACAGACA
>CAMBEC010000004.1 GCA_945865485.1 Rickettsia typhi | reverse complement strand
CAGAATGGTGCGGTCCATGCAAAATGCTCGGGCCCATAATCGAGCAACTATCTGTTGAGATGAAGGATAAAATAAAAATCGTCAAAATGAATATTGATGATAATCCAGAAGCCCCATCATCTCTTGGCATTCGCAGCATTCCAACTATGATGATTTTCAAAAATGGGAAACCAGTTGCTACAAAAATAGGAGCTATTCCAAAAAACTCAATTAAAGCTTGGATTGATTTATCTCTGTAAAATAACCTGAGTTTAGCTTAAGAACCATAAAATACAAAGCGTCATCATTAATGTAATATAATCATCCTGACCCTGGATAATCAGGATCTCCGGCAACAGAAAGAAGATCTAGAACCAAATTGAGGATGACTGCAAGACCCGCTTGAAAGAACTAATACGGTCATACCGGACTTGATCTCGCTGGTATCTCAAGCAGCGAAATGAGATGCTAAAACTAGTTTAATGAAGGTGTGGCATCACAGCAATGTACATAGTTTGATGACTTTCTGATATGGCAGTTAAGATTCAAAAATGTCGTAACCATGGCGACGATTAATACAATTACTTTTGTTATCCTATTATGATTTCTTTAAATTTTGGCTTTGTATTTGAAGACCTAAGCTCTCTATCTGGACTTCATAATCTAGATAAGAGTTTTTTACAATTTCTACAAAACCATGACAATCGTATAGCTGATCAATTGAAGCATTATAGATCAATCGGATCTAAAGCTATTGATTTAACTAATCACTCTGAATTTCTTCTGCAGTTATCTCCTTTTGTAGATGATTTTATTGCAGAACTTTTTGATATAACAAACGAAAATTTGGCCTTAAGGAAAGAACATAAAAAATTTGATCTAATTTACGAATGCAGAAGAAAATTTATTCAGAGATATGCCATTAAGCAATATCCTGAGGAAAAACTTGTGGGGCTTGATTTTGCACAAATTACTGAAAATATAAAGCTCTTAGTAGGTAATATTACAGAGCAATCAATTGCTCAATCCATTATTGAATGGCAAAAAGACCCTGTCACTTACCAAAATGAACTGATTATAGCAGCTCAATATTGTGCATTTATGGTTGCAATGGGTAGCTCTCTAGGTTTATTTGACCTACCAAGACCAGTTGATGAAAACAACCATATCAGTAAGCACAAGGTGGATAAACTAAGTAGAGATATTTATTTAGGTTTTAACTATCGCGATCAACCTAGTTCCCTTGATAAGGCTTACGCTATGGCCAAATATTGTATATATTGCCACAAACAGAAAAAAGATTCTTGTTCAAAAGGGCTGAAAATTGAGAAACCAGGTTGCCCTTTAAAGCAAAAAATTTCTGAAATGAATCTGCTAAAAAGTCAGGGATTCAATATTGCCGCCTTATCAATGATTGTAGTTGATAACCCCCTAGTTGCTGCTACAGGTCACCGTATTTGTAATGATTGTATGAAGGCTTGTATCTATCAAAAACAAGATCCTGTAAATATCCCACTAGTCGAGTCAAATATTCTTGAGCAGGTACTAGGGCTACCTTGGGGTACAGAAATTTACGTGCTCCTTACCAAATGGAATCCACTTAATATTGATGAACCACTTCCACGCGCTTTCACAGGTTATAATGTACTAGTTACGGGCATGGGCCCTGCTGGATTTGCTTTATCTCACTATTTATTGAATGAAGGACATAAAGTAACAGCCATTGATGGATTAAAGATATCTCCCCTTCATTTTGATATCAAAAAACCAATAAAGTGCTGGCAAGAGCTAAAAATACCTTTATCTGAAAAATTATCTCAAGGATTTGGCGGGGTAATGGAATACGGCATTACTAATCGATGGGATAAAAATAATTTAAGCCTTCTGAGGCTGATTTTAGAAAGAAGAGAAAATTTTAATATGTATGGCGGGATAAGGCTAGGTAGCAACATTACAACAAAACAAGCATTTGTTTATGGGTTTGACCATATCGCACTATGTCTTGGTGGAGGCAAACCACGCTATGATAATTTGCCAGGCTACTTTGCTAAAGGAGTTCGCAGCGCCTCCGACTTCCTAATGAATCTTCAGCAAGGCATTGCTTACCACAAAGCCAGCAACACAAATTTATTAATACGCGCCCCATTTGTAGTTATAGGTTGTGGACTAACTGCCGTTGATAGCGCCACTGAGCTTATGCATTATTATCCAATGATGGTAGAGAATTTCTTAGTAGACTGGGAAAAGTCAGAGACCATTCTAAAAAATATGAACCTAGAAGATATAGCTATTGCTAAAGAACTTATCCAGCACGCAGAGTTATTTAGAAAAGCAATAAATGATGAAGAAAAGCTAAAAATAATGCAAAACCTTGGTGGAGTGACTATTTGTTATCGTAAATCAATCAAGGAATCGCCGGCATATAAATTGAACCCTGAAGAAATAGAACACGCACTTGCTTTGGGTATAAAATTTGAAGAAAATATTTTGCCAAAAGAGATATGCACTGACGAATTTGGCTATTCCAAGTTAGTAAAATTTACTAACGGAAAAGAAATTCTAGCCAAATCAGTTCTCATTGCAATCGGGACAGATAATAATGAATTTCAAGATATTGATGAGACAAATGAATTTCAGAACGAGCTTGCGCAAGATACATTTATACGTGAGCCCAAGGGAGTTCCACAAAATTCGTTGTATCCTTTAAAAAAGAGATTTGGTATTAGTTATTTTGGTGATTGCGATCCTCAATATTCTGGCAGCGTGGTTCGTGCTCTTGCGAGCGCCAAGAACGGATATAAAGCAATCAGTCAAAGCCTAGTAAAGCGCAAACCAAAGAATTTGACTAATCTTCACAAGGACTTAAAGAGCACTGTGGTCAAGGTCAATATATTATCTGAAAATATTGTTGAAGTAATAGTACACTCACCACTAGCTGTACAAAATTTTAAACCAGGACAGTTTTTTAAACTACAGAATTACTCAACTAATGTCAGGAAACTTATGGAGCCACTTGCTTTAACTGGTGCCTATGTTGATCGACAAAAAGGTACTATATCACTAATCATCCTTGAAATGGGGGCATCTAGTAAATTATGTCGAGAGCTTGTAGAAGGAGAGGAAATTATCTTGATGGGGCCAACTGGCACTCCTACAAAAATTGTACAAAACAAGAACGTAGCTTTAATTGGAGGTGGCCTTGGTAATGCGGTGCTACTAGCAGTCGGTCAGGCATTAAAAGCAAATAATTGTACTATTACATATTTTGCTGGCTACAAAAAACAGCAAGATCGATTCTACCATGAAAAAATAGAGCACATTGCTAATCAAGTATTTTGGGCCTGCCAAGAAGAGAAGCTTAGTACATCAAGAGCCCAGGATTTCTCAATAAAGGGCAACATTATAGACGCTATTAACTATGCCAAAAATGTTGGCTTATTAGATAAAATAGAGTATGTAATTTGTATTGGCTCAGACAGAATGATGCAGGCGGTTGCAGAAAAAAAATTAGAGTTATTTGGTAATGCCCAAATGATATGCAGCCTTAACTCACCTATGCAATGCATGATGAAAGGAATTTGTGGTCAGTGCATTCAAAAAATTGATGATGAACGAGGTTATATTTTTTCATGCACTGCTCAAGATCAAGACTCAGATATTATTAATTTTAAAGTACTAAGAAACCGGCTTGAGGCTAACTCATTGCTAGAGAAATGGACGTAAAAATGACAAATGATAACTTAGAAGGTCTGCCTAATGATCTTATTTATTCTATTCAAAAAATATATGTCCCTGCAGGGCTGCAGGTGACAACTAAAGCCTTGCGTGAACCTGAGAGCTCTGAATATGGTGCTTGTCGCTTTGGTCTTAATGACTATGGTATTGCTTTTCGTGTAGCAAAAACAACTCCTACTAAACTCGGCCAATTCGTTACTATTTGGAAACGACCAACACCGAAAGGTGAAATTGCACCGCTCGATACCACAGATAATGTAGATTTTGTTATAGTATTCGTATCAAGCGAAATACATCGTGGCCAATTTATATTTGACCAAAAAATATTATTAGAAAAGCGTATCATGTCGCAAGGTGATAAAGAAGGTAAACGTGCCTTTCGTATATATCCACCATGGACAACATCTCTATCCAAAGAAGCATTGAAAACTCAAAAATGGCAACTCCCTTACTTTTTTTCCTTAGAACAAAACTTGGCTAAAAGTTTTGAAGAAATACGTAAACTCTTTCAACAAAAAAAGATTGGGATTCAGCCGAGAAACTCCCTCTAAGTATTTAAGAGTTATCGGCATTTAAATAAGTATCTAGTAACTAATCAGATAATTGTATATATTCAGATTTGTTAAATCTAAGGTAGACGCTTCATTATTTATTCTATATAAGATATTTTTAATTATTTATAGAGAAAATATGAAGCTAATAAATTTAGTAAAAAATAATAAAACCAAAGAAGCGCTGGAAAAACTAGAAACCATTAGCTCTGAAAATTTAAACAAAGTTGATAGTGCCGGCAAAAATATTTTACATTGGGCAGTGATCAAAAATAATTCGGTTTTGGTCAAGGTATTATGCAATAAACTTAGCGACTACGCTATAAATGCTCAAGATAATGATACTATGACAGCCTTAAATTACGCCTCCCTATCACATAATCAAGAAATAATAGATTATGTTTCTGGTACACAAATAAGGTTTGCTGGTGATTCTGTTATTTACTCTGGGTTTTGTGATTTCGATAATTTTGAGGAATATTAATTGAAAACAAGATGTTTTCCAAACTAGTTAGCTATTAATTTCAATATAAAAAACTAGAGACTTACTTACACTTAATGCTGGCTTTTTTACCACTAATATCTACATTTTTAGTATTTAATATAAACTTAATTCCACAGGATTAAAACTTTTTCCTTAAAATCTTCAATTATATTTATAATTAAGTTATCTTTAACCTATTTATAAGAAAAAACCTAAGTTGACAGAAGCGTGGCGAAGAACTCAATAACGCTCCTTTGACCAACTTGGTGCCGTCTATCTTAAGGCTTAATTGTTGCGTTTTGTACCTTTGTAACGATTAAGCCACTATTAGACAAAATAGATATTGTTTAAACTAATTATTGAGAATTTAACTTACGGAGAGTTTTATGTCTATAGAGTGGATAATTGCGTTAATTGTAGGTGGCACATTACTTTTACTAATTATATTTTACAATCGATTGGTAAAACTTCGTCAAAACCGTAAAAATGCATTTTCTGATATTGATGTTCAGCTAAAACAAAGATTGGACCTTGTTCCGCAATTGGTAAGTACTGTGAAAGGCTATGCCGCGCATGAGTCAAAAGTTTTTGAAGAAGTCACCAAAATGCGTGCAAAGGTAAATCCTAGTGCCGGAGTAGCTGAAAGAGCTCAAGCAGAAGCATCCTTGGGAGGATCATTGATGAACCTTTTTGCAGTAGCAGAGAACTATCCAGACCTTAAGGCTGATAGTAATTTTCAGCACTTACAGAAAGAACTATCCGATATTGAGAATAAAATCGCGGCTGCAAGGCGTTACTTTAATAATTCTACCAATGAATATAATACTGCGTGTGAGCAATTCCCTTCAAACATTATTGCTGGCATGATGTCTTATAAGCAAGAAGAATTCTTTGATGTGCCGGATTCTCAGAGAGAGATTATTGAAAAAGCACCTGAAATTAAGTTCTAGTTTTTTTTATGAAACATGAGATAGGTTTACAATCAAGCATTTGGAATAATAATTTAAAGTCAGCATTTTTGCTAATTAGTTTTCCGCTTGTCATTACTTTTATGTTTTGGTCAGTAATATTTGCTTTTCTATTAGCTGAAACCAATGTAGATCAGTTGCTTTGGAGCGAATCTGCTAGTGTAGCTAACTCAGTGTTATTACAATATTGGTGGGTTATATTTGCAGGTGTTGGCCTATGGTTTACCATTGCTTGGTTCTCGCATCAAAATCTAATTAATCTGGAAACAAAAGCAAAGCCTGCTGTGCGTTCCGAAACCCCTGAAATATATAATATTCTAGAAAATTTATGCATTAGTCGCGGTTTGACTATGCCGAAATTATTTATTATAGATTCTCCTGTACTTAATGCCTATGCAAGTGGCATTAGCGAGAAAACATACGCTATTACATTGACTACTGGTCTTATTGAAAAATTAGAAAAGGACGAGCTAGAAACCGTTATCGCGCATGAGCTTACTCATATTATAAATCGTGATGTTCGACTTCTGATAATTTCAATAGTATTTGTAGGGATTATTAGTTTATTATCTGAAATGATGGTAAGAAGTGCCCTAAGAAGCCTAGGTAGAAATAGTAAAGGCAAAGGTAAAGGAGCTGCCGCTATTATAATAGTAATTGCTGTTGCGGCTTTTGGGTATCTGTTTTCTATTTTAATTCGCCTTGCACTTTCGAGAAGAAGAGAGTACTTAGCTGATGCTGGTGCAGTTGAACTAACTAAAAATAGCCCAGCTCTTATACGTGCTCTTAGCAAAATATCCGGCAATTCACATCTTGAAAATGTAGATAGCGATGTACAACAAATGATGTTTGACAATCAAGCATCGTTTCTTGGTATGTTTTCAACTCACCCACCCATTAAATCTAGAATAGAGATTTTAGAAAGATTTTAGTTCTTGAAACACTATTTTTATGGATTAACCAAAGCTAAGACTAGATCAAGACATATTTAGCAACTTTGCTGCGAATAAGTTACCAAATACTTTACGATTTACAGCTAACATGGCTGTAATTACACTTTTATCATTGATATTCCAAATATTTGCTTTTCAACCATTCTCTGTTGATTCGTAGGTAGTCATAGTTTTTTCTGTTTCAATACTTATTAAGTATAAAGTCCTTATTAATATTTAGCATAGCATGTCACACCTTAGGGTAAACAAAATTACTTGCACTTAACTTTAGATTGATGTAACGTTAAACTGAAAATGCAGCCTGGTCAATACCTAGTGTGGAAAACGTAGAAAATGAATTAAAAATTAGTTGGTGAAATTAATTGCATTAGGTACGTTAATTAGTATAGGAGGTTTATAATGAGTACAAAAAAAATAATATTATCGTTAGCCTTATTTAGCTTAATGGGCTGTAATTGCAGCACGAAAAAAAATATAATCATTAGTCGTCAATATAACACAATTGTAGAAGAAAGCAGGGTCTCACTACAGGACGATTTTATAACAAAAGCTGGTAATAAGGTTTATTTTAGTTTTGATGAAGCAACGCTTTCTGACGAGACCAAGGATACAATAAAAAGACAAGCAAACTGGTTGAAGGATAACCCATTAGTTTCAGCTTTAATTGAAGGGCATTGTGATGAAATTGGGACAAAAGATTATAACCTTGCTTTGGGCTTAAGGAGAGCAAAAGCAGTAAATAACTTCTTAATCGCACAAGGTATAGATAAAACCAGGTTAACTGTTATTTCATACGGAAAAGAAAGACCAGAATTTCGTGGTCACACTAAAGATGTTCATAAATTAAATAGAAGGTCAGTTACTATTGTTGTCAATGAACAAGGAGATAAAAATATTTAATGGTAACAATTAAATGACTTATGAACAAAACAGCGATCTACCTAAGGGCGTAAGAAACAATTTACCCGCTCATGCTCAAGATATATATAGGGAAGCTTTTAATCATGCCTGGGAACAGTACAGGTCCCCAGATAAGCGTCGAGATCCACGTGAATCTCAAGAACAAGTGGCTCACAAAGTTGCCTGGGGGGCAGTAGAAAAAAAATATAAGAAAAATGCCGAAGGAAAATGGATGCTAATCTGATTTCCTAACTTGCGTAAAGATGGTAAAAGGCATCCTGAGCTTGATATACGGTATCTCATCTTAGTGAGAAATTGGATACTAATGTTACCTAAAGTAATAACCATTGAAGCGTATTTATGATTGAATAAGTCAAGTATACTGCTAGTCTAGTAGCAGTATATATTGATTATAAGAATGAGCTCAATCTATCATATCCTTAATGAAATTCCCGCAATAGATAAAACAAGTATTCAACTTGAATACGAACATTTGGCACAAGAGTTACTGACTTCTGGCAGGCTCAGGATAGATACAGATTACTATTGTAACTTTGTACGTTTTACAGATAGCAGCTCTAGCGTGAATATAATATTAAGCTATGAAGAATTAGCACCCAAACTAATTGAAAATACCAAAAATAATATCCGAAACCTTTATAAGAATAATAATAAGGCAATAGAAGATACAAAAATTACTTCTATCATCAACGATCTAAACAAAAAAGCTAAGAAGTTACTTTTGGTTAGTGAGGAATTAAAAACGCAATTAGCCAGAATCTTTGTCCAATCTGCTCATCCAATTGTAATAAAATGGTTATTATTAGATAACGTTGAAGTGTTTATTACTTATTCACATAATATAGGTGATGTAATGGATATAGTTTCATGGAAAAGATCTGGAACTAACAGTGGTATGCAAAGCACTGATGGAAAAAATGTATGTATCTATGTTTCTTGCGGAGGCAATCCCTTTGCTCAAAATAGTGAAACACGCCCTTCCTCTGGCGACGGATGGGCCGCCTTAGCAAGACTCCAAATTATTGCCGCACAAGAGTTGGGGCATTTTGCTGACATTAAGAGAGATGGCCATGGTCGCCAAATTACACGCCATTCTTGCAATTTTGCTTGCACCAAAGCAACTCCCCACGTAAGTCTTGCTAGAAAAAAAGATATAGAAAGGAGCACTAATTTAAATAAGCTGCTTAATAGTGCAGGAATGGCTAACTTAATAAAAGTTGAAACAAAACTCAAGTTTTATAATCAACAAAAATTATCTGGACTAAGAGTATTCTGGCTCAGATTAGTTGCTAAATATTATAGCCACAAGCTAGTCAACTTCGCCACAAGTCGTAATTTACTTTTTGTTAGACGTTTTTATAATAGAGAAAAATATATTGGACTAATGCTTGCAGCAGCTATTGAAGATATGCTATCTAATTTAGCTCCAATTGCTGATGTATATAAGCGAGATAATCCTGAAGCAGAGGAAGCTATAAGCTGCGCTGAGGCTTTAGCTAGGGTTCCCCAACAAGTAATAAAATGGGGACATCTTACAACTAGAGCCACTATGCATGACTTATATCACATATATTACAGCGAAGTAATACCTTCACTAATTAACAGTTACACAACATTTACGACCAAAGAATATAAAAGGAATTACTCACACCAAAAAAACGGTATTTTCAGAAAAATTTTATCGAAATTGAACTTAGTACGAGATAAAAATTTAATTCAGTTTACTGAGGTCAGAGACATTTAACAAATTATTCCTTGCATGGAGGGGCACCGTTATCCTGAATTCATTAGGCTTCGCATACCTTCGGCCCAGGATCTTCTTTCTGCTGCCCGAGATACCGGATCAAGTCCGGTATGACTGTATTTCTTGCGGGACATGACTAAATCTAATGTTTATCTTATCCATTGTTCACGTTAACAATGGCCTTAACGGGGGAAAACAACCGAGTCATTTTAAACTTGATTCGTATGAACTATATCCCTAAAAGTAACGAATACCATTTTTTTATTTTCCCCATTAATAATAGGTGTTCTACTAACACTTATCATTTTACTAGACACAGAATTTATAGGAGTAATCTCTTCATCTATAGTTATGGGCTTACTAGATTTGAATACTTCTAAATCAACTTCATGATATTTTTTAGCCTTTTGAGGAAATAAATTATATACATTTTTTCCTTCAAAGTCAGACACGATACCGCCAAGATCTTGCGCCGCTAGATTATTGAGACGTAGAATAATATTGTTTTCATCTTTAAATGCAATTTTAAACGGCAAATTATCAAACAATGACTGCAACATTTGTTCTTTTCTTTCTAAAATAAAGCCTACAGTACTGGTTATAGTATCGGAAATTAATTGCAGCTCTTTTGCATTTTTCAAATTCTGGAAACCATCCATCCTGGTTGAACCATAGATAGAATTGTTTCCATGTGGCATCATTACTTCCTCCAAATAATTGTTTGTCCTAAAATCCAAGAATCTATCCATACTAAGAAAAACACCATAATTTTCAAATATCTTCAAATAATTTACTAATCTTATGACTCCTATTTCAGCTTTTCCAGATTCCCATGTTTTAATTGTATTTGCAGAAATATTATATTTTCTCTCAATCTCTCTTCTACTAACATCTATTAATTTTCTTACTCTACGAAGGCGCTCCCCTATAACATCTAATTTCATATATAATCTTTAACGTATTTTAGATAAAATATTACCACACTATATTAATTTTCGGTGTTATAGCAACCAAAACATATTGTGTTTCATTAAATTATGAGGTTAAATATACAACCTAAAGTTTAAAAAAACAAGTAAAACATTATTTATTAATAATTCTTCAGAAGAAGTTTATATGACAAAGAGTAAGACAATAAATGAATCCTTAGCATTAGAACTTAAAATAGAATTTGAAACGTTAGGAAACATTTTAGGAGATTACTTAATGTTCTTAGAATTAAAAACAATTGGAGCAGATACAGATAATCAGCACCATATAAAACAAATTAGACAGTTACTCGATTGTTATGCTTCAAAATTTGATAACATATTAAGCAGCTATAAGGTTAGCATGACAAATGATATAAGAGAACTCACAACATCTTTGTTGGCTGATTTGAAAAAACAAACAACAATACATATTAAGAATTAATATTTGCTCTTTTATACTTTAACTAATCGGCGTAAATTTATTTCTATGTATGACACAGGTCATCCTGACCTAAATTCAAGATGTTCCTTTGCCTGGGATCCTGATTCAAGCTCAGGATGAATTTATTTGGCGACAGTGTTACTAGCTTTACGATGCCTTCGATGTCTTTCCTAACCGCTTCTGCATAATGTTTCCTAACACCTTTTGCTACCATTTTATCCAAAATATTATCAAGAACTTTTTGATAACTTGTTCCTTTACTATTAGAAAATATGGAATGCTTTTTAATATCGGACGCAATGTCTAAATGTTGAGCCTTCTTCACTTTATCCTATATACTCTCTACAGAATGTTTGACAGGACTTATCCCCCTCAATAATAAAAAGATAATTATTTTGTGTTGTTTGAATATTTACTCACTATATTTATTAGTATATTTTATAACAATCTGTACAGCTTGGCCCAGGAAAAATAGTTGCTAATTTTATGAAAAATACAAATGAAAAATTGGTCGAGATTTGTAACATATTAAATGATCTACATTTTCATGACGGCACATCTATAGGAGCAAAACTTAACATATCACGTACCGCCGTATGGAAATGGGTTAGTAAGCTTCAATCTTACGGCATTGAAATAACTAAAGTAAAAGGCAAAGGTTATTTATTAAAAGAGCCTTTAATCTTACTTGATGCGAAAAAAATTGAAACTCTATTAAAATCCGAACACTTTATTATAGATACAGTTGAATCAATTGATTCAACTAATAACTACTTAAATAACCATAATAAATCTGCTATTCCTCACATCTGTATCGCTGAACATCAAACTAGTGGTAGAGGTAGATTCTCAAGGGAGTGGTATTCTCCATTTGGTAAGAATATCTACTTTTCTATGCAATATTCTATAAAACAAGATATTAGTCAGCTTGGCGGGCTAAGCCTTGCCGTGGGAATGATAGTGTGTAAAGCCATAGAAAAAGCTTGCAAATTACCTAATCGCCTTATGCTTAAGTGGCCAAATGATATTACTTATAATGGCAAGAAACTAGCAGGGGTGTTAATAGAAATAAGAGCTGAAGTTAATGGTAATTGCTCAGTTATAATTGGCATTGGAATTAATGTTAATATGCCAATTACAAACAAAGTTACTTTCAATCAAGAGTGGGCTTCGATAATGCAAATTACTGGTTCCCCTCAAGACCGTAATAATATTTGTGCTATCTTAATTGATAAACTGACTCTTGGAATAGAGCAGTACCTTATTACTGGTTTCAAAAGTTATATGCCTGAATGGAAAAAAAGAGATAGTTTATTTGGTAAAATGATCCAAATTCAGGACGGGAACGAAATTTTCAAAGGAATAGCCACAGGAGTAGATTTACAAGGACATTTATTAATTAACCTTGAAACCAATATCAAAAAAGCGTTCGCTGCTGGCGAAGCAACCCTACTCAAAGGCAATGTCTAAATATTGGTTCAAGTTTTAAATGATCTAATTTACGACGATATTGGACTATACCCAGGCAAGGAGCGGTAATTAAAGATTTAAGGCTTTCTATATTTTCACTCATTGCTTGCATATTTGGATCTATACAATTCCCTATCCAACCGATAAAAGGTAATTTTGCCTCTTTAATTGCTTGGGCTGTTAAAATTGAATGATTTAGGCAACCTAGTTTTAAACCTACTACTAAAATAACTGGTAACTTCATTGAAGTGATTACATCAGCCATAAGTTCGTTCTCGTTAATAGGTGTACACCACCCGCCTACTCCTTCGATAATAGTTACGTCTGAAGGTATGCTTAGCATCCTTAACATTGCTTGTTCTATTTTTATTTTTGTTAAAGGATAATTTTCTTGTTTAGCGGCAATATGAGGAGCAATGGCCCGCTTGAAAGCAAATGGATTAACTAACTGATAATCAACTTTAACTGAGGATGCTTTCATAAGCTCGACAGCATCTTGACTAATAAGCTTATCATTCTCTTTGTAGCACCCGGAGGCCAATGGCTTCGTTCCTAACGTAGTTAATCCAATTTTAGTAAACTTTTCTAATAAGCCAATGCTAATATAAGTTTTACCTATGTTAGTATCAGTACCGGTAATAAATAATTTAATCATTTTAATTAATTATAATTTAGTCGCCACGAATAATCCTATTTTATAAGTAAGTGATATTTGCTCTGGATTTTCAAACATTTGATTAAGTTTACGAAAAGAAACAAGACCTGTAATAGGATTATCCAAATTAACATTTGTCCCAGTATTTTTAAGTGATTTTAGAGCAATAAATGCATTCTCATATAACTGATCATAAGTTAAAATATGGAATTTATTTAATAAGAAACCTGAACCTTGAAGTAATACCAAGATTTCTTCCGATCTATAAAACTGGTTTCGGAATTCTTTTTTAAGTTGCTTAAAATTACCATCAATAGGTACCGAAAAAGCAAGAATCCCTCCTCTTTTTAATTGTTTAAACATCATTTTGAAAGTTTCTGCAAGATTTGTACTCCAATTAAACCCTAGATTAGAGAATGCTAGATCGAGAGTTTTGTTAGGAAATTGTCTGGTATTATAATTACCAATTATGAAATTAACATTGAATTCAGCTAATTTATTCTTAGCAACTAATAAGGCTTGCGCAGCAAAATCGATAGCATAATATTGATTATAACCATAAGCATCTATAAGATTTTTTGTGCTTATACCCGTGCCGCAAGCAAAATCGGCTATATTCTGGAAATGAAATAAATTAGATTCTAATAATTCAATTAATGAATTACAAGTTTGCAGTTGTATTTGGCTATGCTCTGTGTAAGTTGCAGCTGCTTTATTAAAAGCTTGCAAGATACGATAGTGACTGGAATTATCCAATAATATTTGATCATTTGAGCAGGTGTTTGTTAACATAAGCACCTTTCCAAATGACTCAACATCTCAATAATTTGTTTCTCTGTATGATGACAAGAAAGAGAAATCCTAATACGAGCTGACTTGGCTGGGACAGTTGGTGGCCTGATACAAGCAACTAAAAAACCTTTTGTTAGCAGAAACTTTTGGGCAGCCACAGCACGCTTATTATCATAAGCAAGTATAGATTTTATTGGAGTCATGTCACTTGCAACTAATTCCAATCCAAGCTTACCTGATTCTTCTATAAAGGTTTGTATGTTTTCCTTAAGTTTATCTCTCCTCCATTGTTCTGTTCTTATCACTGTTAACGAAGCTAACAAACCTTGACATATAGCGGGAGGAAGGCTAGTAGTACACCGATAACTTTTAGCAAATTGTAGAATCATTTCTATCAATTCTGTTCTACCCGATACCATAGCTCCAAAACCACCTAAAGCTTTGCTACAAGAAGTAATTAAGCATGGAATATCATCCTGAGATAAGTTGACCTCTTCGCAAATACCACCTCCATTCTCCCCAAGTACTCCAATGCCATGAGCATCATCAACTAGCAATAAACTTTTATTTTCTTTAGCAATCTCTACTATATCAGCTATCTGGGTAATACTACCTTGCATACTGAATATACTTTCAGTAATTATAATATCCGGGCAGGCTATACTAGCCAGATACTTAAGATGTACGATATTTTGATGTTGATACCTGAAATGCTTAGCTTTTGAGAGAAGAATGCCATCTAATAATGAGGCGTGACAAAATTTATCAGAAAATATAACTGATTTTCTGCTAGCTAGAGCAGTAATTACACCCAGGTTTGCCATATATCCAGAGTTAAAAAAAATAGCTCTGTCTCTTCCAACGAACTCAGCAAATTGTTCTTCTAATTTTTGTTGAATAGATGAATATCCAGATACCAAGACAGAAGAGCAACTGCCAAAACCAAAGGATTCTACTCCTTTGATAAATGCTTTAGTTATTTCAGGATGATTAGATATTCCTAGATAATCATTGCTTGTAAAATTTATATACCGATCATCATTAATATGAATACTATCCTTATCTCGGTCAGAGAACGCAATAGTTTGTCTGGCTAATCCTTGTTTCTGATATAGGCTCAATTTATTTTGGAGATCATTGTATAGCATGGCTTACTTCTCCTGCATGGTAAATGCTTCTATACCAATTTTTTTAAATAATCTTTTATCACGATCAATTGTTGAATTTTTTGCAGTCAGCAAAATATCACCATAGAAAACTGAATTAGCACCAGCCATAAAGCACCATACCTGCATTTCATCAGACATTTCGTGACGTCCTGCTGATAAACGTATCATTGATTCAGGAAACATAATTCTCACGCAGGCAATAGTTTTAATGAATTCAAAATTGTCAATAATAGTAGCTTTTTCTAATGGAGTCCCTTTTATCGCAATAAGGCGGTTAATCGGTATACTTTTAAGTGGTTTAGGCAATTTACTTAACTGCAACAAAAAATTTACTCGATCTTCTCTAGATTCCCCCATCCCAATAATTCCACCACAACAAATATTCAAACCAGCAATATTTACATAATTTATAGTTTCCAATCTATCTTCATAGGTGCGAGTAGTTATTATTCTTTTGTAATAATTTGGAGAAGTATCCAAATTATGATTGTAATAATCCAAGCCTACTTTCTTTAGCTGCTCTGCCTGTTCTAATGTCAACATTCCTAATGTCATACATACCTCTAGCGCTAAAGCTTTAACTGCTTTAACTATCTCCAGTATTTTAGAAAATTCTTGCGCTGGTGGATTCCTCCATGCTGCCCCCATACAAAATCGCTTGGCTCCTGCATCTTTTGCTCGCTTGGCTTGCTTTACCACTTCTGCAAGCTCCATAAGCTTTTCTTTTTTGACTCCAGTTTTAAAATGTGCACTTTGTGGACAATAACCACAATCTTCAGGACAAGAACCTGTTTTTATAGAAAGCAGGGAGCATATCTCCATATCCGTACTATTAAAATGTGCTCGATGAACTAAATGAGCTTGATGTATTAAATCAATAAATGGAGTTGAATATAATTGATAAAGATCATCTTTGTTCCAACTAGCCTTATTCATAAATATCTGGGTTATTGTAATTTTCAGTAGTCTATGTTATGTTCCAAAATCAGTCAACTATAAAAATATGAAAGGTTAACTAATGCCGATAACCAAACTACAAGAAAAAAGTTTAAAACATATTTGGTATCCATGTTCTCAGATGAAAGATTACGAAGAATTTAGGCCTTTAGTAATCAAAGCTGCGAAAGGTAGTTATATTGAATTAGCCGATGGCAAGAAACTACTTGATGCAATTTCCAGCTGGTGGTGTAAATCGCTTGGCCATAATCACCCAAGATTAAAAAAAGCCATAATTGATCAGATAGAGAAATTTGAACATGTAATTTTAGCTAATACCACTCATGAATTGATTGTGAATTTATCCCAAGAATTAGCCACTCTAATGCCTAAACTTAGCAAAGTTTTTTATGCTGGTGATGGATCTTGCGCCATAGAAATTGCTATGAAAATGAGTTTACACAGCCGTTACATTAATGGTGATGTAAAACGTAATCGCTTTATTACATTAAAGGACAGCTATCACGGGGAAACTATAGGGGCTTTAAGTGTTAGTGACATAGGGTTATACAAAAACCCTTATAACACAATATTATTCCAACCTTATATTATCGATCTGATACCTTACGTTCATTCAATTTATGATCCACTTTGGAATGATTGTTCGGAAAAGTGGAATATGATAGAAAAATCATTAGAAATCTATATTGATAGCACCACAGCCTTGATAGTAGAACCAATTGTTCAAGGTGCTGGAGGAATGAAGATTTATAGTAAGGACTTTTTAAATCGTTTAGCAAAATGGGCAAAAAAACATAATATTCATTTAATAGCTGATGAGATAATGACCGGAATAGGACGAACTGGTAAAATGCTTGCTTGCCACCATGCAGAAATCATACCAGATTTTATTTGTTTAGCCAAAGGCTTAACCTCAGGATGGATGCCATTTAGCGCGGTATTAACTACTGACGATATATATAATAAATTCTACGATGATTTTTCCTCCGGGAAAGCATTTCTTCATTCTCATACCTATTCTGGAAACGCCCTTGGCGTCGCTGTTGCTCTTGAAACTTTAAACATTATCAAAGAGGAACGGTTACATACCAGAGATATAAATCAGATTATGTTGAAAAATATGTACGAGATAAAAGATAAAACTGGCCGCCTCAAAAATGTCAGGGGTATTGGGGGAATTGTAGCAGCAGACTTAATTACCAATGATAAAATTCCTAGGCTTGGTTACTTAATCTATCAAGCTGCAATAAAAACAGGAATTTTACTGAGACCACTTGGCAATACCATTTACTGGTTACCACCTCTTAACATAACCGACGAAGAAATAGAAGAACTAAAAAACAAAACTATGCAGGTCTTATTAGAAACAACTTAGAAAGTACGATTTTACTAAAAAACCTGATTAAATTCCTTGGATTTACAGTTGTATCTCCAAGGATTTACTAAGTAAAAAATAAATGACTTTAGATTAAAGAAAATTTAAAGCTATTCGTTACTCCCCTTCTCCGGCAAGGTCAACATCTTCAGATAGTTTCTCTGTCTCTAGCTTTGCAGATTGGCTACTTTCAAGTAACAAAACTTTACGCGCTTCTATTGCACTCTGCCACTCTTCCCGTGTTAATCCTGGACTGCGTACTAATGTAAATTTCGTCATTGGAACTAATGGAGTCATATTTTCTGAAGACTGCTCTGGTATCTCAAGTTTTAGAGTAATCCAATTAAACTTGGCACCGTTTGGCGGAGGACTTGATAGCTCTTCATCACTATCGATTGGTAAGTCAACGTTAAGCCTTCTAAAATCTGCTTTCATAATATCTCCAATTTACCATAATGTTTATAAAACCCAGATAATTGCAGCACCTGTATTGCAACTATATTTCTTATTATAATTGCATTATATTAATGATCAGTTAACTAAGCGTTCACAATATTTACCAATTTTACTCTGCACTGGGCACAGTATTTTTTATTTTGCAATTAATAAACTTAAATATATAATAAAATCAAAATAAAAAACTTTAATGGAATATAATTATGGCAAAACAATCTTCAAAATCATTTATGGCATCTATAGACAATCAAACTGTAGATGCTTACGCAAAAAATGAACACGGTTACAACTTATTACATCAACTAATAAACAATGGTAAATTAGGTATTGCTAAGCAGCTTGTAACTCAAGGCATCGATATCAACATTAAGACTACAAATGAAGGAATGAATGCATTTCAACTAGTATGCAATTTATTTGCAAAAGTTTTAGATGAAAATGGCAAATCTCTTGTGCGTGATCTGGCTAAAACAATTCTAAGTACCGGTACATATGATTTTAAAGTTAAAGATAACCTAGGATGGGGAACTTGGCACTGGGCAATAGAGTTGCAGGATCCTGAGGTTTTTCAGCTGATAAAAGAGCCCGTTAATAACAGAGATAAAAATGGCTTAACTGCATTACACTTTACTTGTGGAACACTTAATGCTGCAATGGTTGAAGCATTATCAGGACACAAAGCAAATTTTGGTGCCCAAGATTCTCAGGGCTTAGTACCTTATGCAAGGTCATGTAGTAAAGTATTAGATTACCGCAAGCAAAATATAAAAGCAGCACATGGCCCTAGCTTTGAGGAGCAAGCGGAAACTATTCTGGATATATGCTTGAGACAAGGCAATTTCAATATTCATACAAGAACTTCTAATGGTGACAGTTTATTGCATTGGACCTTAGGGCTGAGAAGCACTTCGGCCTTAGAAAAGCTTTGCGTAAGAAATATTGATAAAGACGCTCAAGATAAAGATGGACAAACATGTGTTTTTTGGTCAGCTAAATATAACTGGACTCAGGGTATAGAATGTCTTGGCAAGTTCGGAGCAAATATGGATATGCCAAATCACAAAGTACATGTTGTAGACAACAAAGTCCTAACCGAATCTATCACACCGCTCCTTGTAGGACTTACAAATAATCCGTATGATTTTAATACGGTAAAAGTACTAGTATCTTACAAAGCCAACATAGATAAGCCATCTCCTACTAGCGGGAACACTCCTCTAATTACCTCAGTAATGTTTGATCATCCGGATGCTACAGAATATTTACTTGAACAAGGAGCAAGCGCTAATGTAGGAAACTACAAAGGCATTACTCCTTTAATTATGTCTGTGCTAAAAGGCAATTCATTTATTACTAAAATGTTAGCCTCTTCTGAAAAAGTTGATATAAATCAAGCTGCTTTTTCTACTGGTGAGACTCCTTTTCTTATTTCTATCCTTAAAAAGAATGCTGAAATGGTACAATTATTCTTTAGCAAAAGAGCTAGTTCTATCGAGAATTTTAAATCTATTTCTCCTATCAGCATAATGGTTAATTGTAAGAATAAGCTCAAAGCCTTGCAAGAATCTAAAGACTTCTCAAGTCTAAAAGAAGTAAATCAAGATAGTGCCAAAGAAGTAAGCTGGGATATATTAAATCTGTCTAAACATACAGAATTAGTTATGGATTTAATGGGAGATGATTATCCAATCGATGAATCAAGCGTGGCGTTTGGGTATTAATAAATAGGGTATTAAAAAACCTTGTGTTAAAGTAGGTGTGAGAGAAATTCATAACCATCTCTCTGTTAATTTTAACCCGAGCATCATAATAGAAGCCATATTAATCCAAAGAATCATTAGCTCTTAGTATGAGTGCTCGGGTGTTATTGTTTTTCAAGGTTAAAAAAACTAATTTTCCTTTTTTAGATTTACCAAGCACTACACCTAAAGGTTCATGCCACTTTTAGGCGGTTGTTTAAAAGGTACTACATCTTTCGGTTGTGGCGTTGATTTTTTCTGGTTTTGTTTTGCCACTAAACCATCATGAATTTTAGAGACTTGCTCCTTCATAACGGGACTCACCATCACTTGCACTACTTTTTTCTGGAGTTTATTCATTATCTGAGTCTTTAGAGAAGGCTTTGGAACCGATGGTTTCGGTCCTTCTTGTTTTATTTTTTCTGCAAGTTTTTGAGTGTTTTCTTCTACACCTTTACTTGTTAGCGGACCAACATTCTCCTTAATAGCATTCTTGATTCCCTCAACACTAATAGAACTTTTAATCTTCTGGCCAATTTCTGCACGCTTTTCCGGATCTCCAAGTGATTTAATGTTTTGTCCAGCTTCCTTATACTTATCTTGTACAGCCTCAAAAGTAGTTTTAGGTACCCCAGCCCTCTTGGACGCTTCAACAGTTTGTTCTACCTGTTCACCAATATTCGTTGCTACATAAGCAGTCATAATTGCCGGCCCAACTCCTGGCGCTGCTGAAGCCGCTCCAACAATAGCCGCTTTTACTAGCGATTTGACTACTGACCCTACCCCTAATTCTTCATTACGCATAGATTGTTTAAAAGCGTAAACAGCAGTAACAATTGATCCAAATACTGGTATAGCACTTGCTGCTATCAACCCTGTCTTAGCTCCCATATCCAAAGGATTAGTAGCAAAATGAGCGGGAAGAGATGCTATTCCAACAGCAAAATTTTTAACATCTCTTGCTACTCTGCTGAAAAAACCTTTTTTTTCCACTTTTTTTGGGGAATCCGTTTCAGGTTTATTAGAATCACTTTTTGCCATAGATTTCCTTATTTTTTTATAAACTACGATCTTAACTTTAACATACAAACTTAAAATATAGTAAATTTATTATTTAATGTTTATCTAATGACTTAATTAAAAATGATACTGTTGTTAAAGCTACAAAATATATAAATTGAATCTTTAAATAATAAAGAAGGTCAAACTAGTATGAAGCAATCGCAGGTAAAAATAAGTTTTGATACGAATTCATTATTATCAATATTAGCTGAAATTCTTGAATGTTCCAGACGAGAAAGAGATATATTACTTCCTATCAAAGCAACAGAAATAAGGAAGGATACAGGTGTAGAAATTGTTTATCGGCATCAATTTGATAGTATATACTCTTCTCCAATTGAAACACAAATATTAATACCAGCACAAATTAGTGATGATGGCGTATATAATATTTCCATATTCAGTAATCAAACTAGCCAAAACAAGACTGATCAAATCCGATTAGTAAAGTCTTCACTCATCACAGCTTTCACTAAACTAGAAATCTTGGCTCAATATAACAAAGGTCAAACATTTATTACCGTAATCGATCCAGGCATTTTTCTTTCTAAGCTATTAGTAACGTCTATACCAACAGTCCTAATAAAGTTGATAGCTGATTATTTTGCTTCAGCTTTACATGTAATAACACTTCATCATCAAGCAACAACCCCAATATTACCACTACTAAAAGAAAGGACTGAGTTTGATAATGTGGATAATTCTCTCTTAGGAACACAGAACGATGCAGAAACAAGCGATTTTTGTAAAGATTAATATATTAATCTTTACTTAACTATATTTCTTTAAACTATTAATTAGGTTCCTCGTCCAGGAATCTTTGTTAACAAAAATCTAGGGAGGTTAATATGGATCCACTAACTATTGGTCTAGTAGCTATGACTTGCTCGATTATAATTGCAGCCACCAACCTTACAATGTGTACCCTACAAAGTTGTACAGCTGTAAAAAAATCTTACAATGAACACAGTTCAGAGGCTAGTCACACCTTGTCAGATGATCATCATAACCCCGAACATGACAGTATACACCTTGTTGAGCTTGTAGGCAAAGCTGTTCACAGTGATGTTCACCCTGAATAATATTTAAATTATTTTGATAAATATGGGATAGTAAATTTTTACTATCCCATACTAAAGATTAGTATATTTCAATTCTACAGAACTAAAACTATTTCCTTACGAGCCGCATATTGATCTACACCACCAACCAGCTAAACCAAGCTAACTACCAGAGATTACTACTTTTATTATTGACAGTATGTACTATGTATTGCTACAACTAATATGGAATAAAAACTAAGTTAAGTTCTGCAAAATAGGAGAGTAGTATGGCTAATAAACCGGTAATAGAAGGACTTAAAAACGTACTCGCAGATAATTATGCCCTATATCTTAAAACTCAAAATTATCACTGGAACGTTGAAGGCCCGAATTTTCAAGGACTACATTTGTTGTTTGAAGAACAATACACCGATCTTGCAGGAGCAATTGATACAGTAGCAGAGCTTATCCGTGGTTTAGGCGAAAAAGCTCCTGGCACATTTGATACTTATATCAAAAGAACTTCCATCAAATCTGGTAATGAAAATGCTTCTGCACAGCAAATGATTCAGGATCTGCTAGAAAGTCAAACCTTGATTCAGAAAACTTTACAACAATGCCTTGAAATATCACAAAAAGCAGGTGATGAAGTGGTAGCTGGCTTTATGATTGAACGCCTAACCTTTCATCGTAAAGCATCGTGGATTCTAAAAAGCAGTTTATAAAGTCAGGAAGTATTACCTAATGTTTGAATTTGATCCGATTTTATTAGCCAGAATTCAATTTGCATTTACCATTAGTTTCCACATTATATTTCCAGCCTTTACAATAGGATTAGCTAGTTTTTTAGCAGTTCTTGAATGGCGTTGGTTAGCAACTGGCAATAATCATTTTCGTGAAGTTTATAAATTCTGGATAAAGATTTTTGCAGTTGCTTTTGGTATGGGAGTGGTGTCTGGAGTAGTAATGTCTTACCAATTGGGTACCAACTGGTCACTATTTTCTGATCGTGTAGCGAACGTACTTGGACCACTATTTGGTTTTGAAGTACTAACAGCTTTTTTTCTTGAAGCATCTTTCCTTGGTATAATGCTTTTTGGTTGGGACAGAGTGAGCAGAAAAATGCACTTTACAGCCACATGTATAGTAGCAGTCGGCACTTTGATCTCTGCATTTTGGATTTTGTCTGCCAATAGCTGGATGCAAACTCCTCAGGGATTTAGCATAGAACCGGATGGCCGCTTGATGCCAACTGACTGGCTCAAAATTATTTTTAACCCCTCATTTCCCTATCGCTTTGCACATATGATAACAGCCGCTTATCTGACTACAGCATTTGTAGTTGGTGGAGTGGGATCGTTCTATTTGTGGAATAAACGCCATTTACAACACGCCAAGATAATGCTAGGCATGGCTACAATCATGGCCGCATTAGTGGCACCGATGCAACTTATGATCGGTCATATGCACGGTGAGAATACTATGGAATACCAACCAGTAAAAGTGGCTGCGATGGAGGGTAACTGGGAACATACAACCAATGCACCTTTATATTTGTTTGGTTGGCCAAATCAGCAAAAAGAAACTACAGAATTTGGCATTACTATTCCAAATGGTGCAAGCTTTGTGTTGACTGGTAAAGCAGATGGTAGAATTCCAAATCTTAAATCTTTTGCTCCTGAAGATCGTCCGCCTGTAGTTTGGGTCTTTTGGAGTTTTCGTATCATGGTTGGGATAGGAATGCTAATGATATTAGTTGGGGGGTTAAGTGCTGTGCAATATTTTCGCAAGAAATTATTTGACAGTAGGTGGTTGCAAGGAGTTTGGATGCTGATGATGCCTTCAGGATTTATTGCGCTATTAGCAGGATGGTTTGTTACTGAAATTGGACGCCAACCTTGGACCGCATATGGCGTGATTCGTACAGTACATTCAGTTTCTCCGGCTATCCTAGGACCACAAGTTGCATGGTCACTATTTGCCTTCGTTGTGATGTACACATTTGTATTTGGTGCCGGTAGTTACTATATTTTGAAGCTAATTGGTAAGGGGATTAGTGTATCCGAAGACACAGAACAATTCTATCAACACGGCCTGGAGGCTTCCATCATAGAAGCTAGTAAATCAAAAGGGGGTAACCATGTTTGATTTTTCAACTTTTATTGATTTACCCTTAATTTGGGGTTTGCTTATTGCTAGTGCAATCTTTCTTTATGTGCTATTAGATGGTTTTGATCTTGGAGTAGGCATCTTGTTTCCTTTTGCTCCATCAGATAAATGTCGTGACCGGATGATGAACTCTATTGCACCATTTTGGGATGGCAACGAAACATGGCTAGTGCTTGGTGGAGGCGGACTTTTTGCAGCTTTTCCTCTTGCTTATTCGATTCTCATGCCGGCATTTTATATTCCAATTATAGTGATGTTACTTGGCTTGATTATGCGTGGTGTAGCTTTCGAGTTCCGTTTTAAGGCTGAAGGTAAATCACGTAATATATGGGATTATGCATTTCATTTTGGATCACTCGGCGCAGCTTTTTGTCAGGGTATGATTCTAGGTAGTTTTGTACAAGGAGTTGAAGTAACTGGACGTAATTTTTCTGGCGGACCATTTGATTGGGCTACTGGTTTCTCTGTTATGACTGGTATTGCAGTGGTCTTTGGCTATGCGCTGCTTGGTTCAACATGGCTTGTTATGAAGACTGAAGATATAACACAGGATTGGGCACGTAAAGTGGCTTCTTATGTACTATTTTTTGTTGGCTTATTTATGCTGTTAGTTAGCATGTCAATGCCTTTTCTCAACGAATGTATACAAAAATTCTGGTTTAGTAGCCCCAACATTTATTACTTGTTACCAATTCCTCTACTTACAGCATCTCTATTTTTTATGGTTTGGTATGATTTGCACTGTCCAAAACGAGAATATCGACCATTTTTTGCTAGTATAGGCATTTTCTTTTTTGGTTATTTAGGATTGGGCCTTAGTTTGTTCCCTTGGATTATTCCCTATAAGTATAATATATGGCAAGCAGCGGCATCTGGGCCTGGGTTATCACTAATGTTAGTAGGAGTTGCTCCACTGCTTCCACTGATTCTTGGCTATACAGGCTACTGTTATTACGTCTTTAGAGGTAAATCTGGTCATGATCATATGTATTAAACAGTCAATAATAAAATACCTCAATGATTCACCTAAACTAAAGCAGTGGTTGTGGTTTATTACCCTCTGGTTTAGTGGTTTGTGCTGCGTACTATTGCTGAGCTATCCAATAAAATTGTTAATTAAATTTTCTCAATATTAGTAATTTAGGTTGAAGATGTGATGTCAATTTAGCAAGGCTATCATGTAGTTACCCTAAGCTACACAATGTAGCTCTCAAATTAACCATACTAATTTCAGGCTAAATTATATAGCTTTTATTTTTATTATCATCCACCAATAATTTTTTTAATTCGCAACACAATATAAAGTATATTCTTACTTAGGGTATGTTTTTATATTGATAAATATAACTTAAGGTGGTAAATTAGGAATAGTCATAAGATTTTGATTATTAATTTTATGAGAATTTTTGTACGCTGAATCAAATTTTTAAAAGAGGTAAATCATGTCTAAAGGTAAACATACCGTACAACAAAATGAAACTCTATCTCATATAGCAAAACAACACTATGGCAAGGTGGATTACTGGAAAGGTCTTGTAAAAGCAAATAAAGATATAATTAAAAAATATGACCTTAATAGTGGTTATGTTTTAATTACTCCTGGTCAGCAATTAGATTTACCTAGTGACTTAACTGTAAAAGCATATACAGATAATATAAATGAGCAAATTAACCTTTCAGGAGTTGATCATGTTACTTTCGACTTTTAAAGCTCTATAGAAAATATTAATAATTTATACCCAACGCACAAGCAAGACTAATCAAATTTGTTTGTATCTAGAGGGGGCCGCAGACTATAATAAATCACATTGGATTTGCAGCTACGTGAGCATAGCGAGATTTGCTAAATTGGCAGCACCTATAATTCAATGTGATTTACTAATATTAGTATAAGAAATGGAGAGCCATTATTGTATTGCGTACTGAAGTCATTCACACATTATTATTTCTGTGAACTTGTTCATGACCTATCTTTCTAGCATCTGAGATCCTGAATCAAGTTCAGGATGACTATCTTTTTCAGGAATGAGTATGTATAAAAATCGCATTGAAGTTAAGCAAATTTGTATGGCCTATTCTTATTCTCTAAGTATTCTATCACCTTATGATTGTCATGAGCTACTTGTATATAGTGCACGTAATTCTCTGGCTTAAAATATCCGTTTATTTCTCTTTTCTCTATTCTTGCTTGTTCAATCTCAACCTGTGAAATCTCCGTTGATTCTGCAATTGCATAAATTACTTCCAAAACATCAGCGAGTTCTGTGATCAACTCTTCTCGTGATTTCGCTTCAGAAACCTCATTCGCTTCCTCAATAATTTTTTGTTTTAGCTGCACTACATATTCTTCTATCTCAAGCTTTTGGGAATTCACAACTACACCTTCCTTTGCCATACGATCTGGTAGCTTGCTCCTAATCAACTTGTTAAATGTATACTTTCTCATTTTATCACGATATTAATAATTTTAGAAGAAAGGTTATGATCTTGATTTAGAATCTTTTTCTGCTGCCTGAGGTCCTGAATCAAGTTCATCATGATAACACGAGATTCAGGATAGCTTTTTTGTTTTAATAAATTAAAGCTTACTTTCAATCAGTTTAATAGTCTCTTTGATGCCATAAAGCTTGAAAAATGAACCAAGTCTTGGACCTTGAGTTTGACCAAGCAAAATCTGATAAAGCTCTTTGAAAAAATCACGCAAATTCTCATATTCAGCCTCTGTGCCAATAGCATAGATTTTGTTTTGGATTTCCTCTCCTGATTCTGATCCATTTAAACCTGATAACATCACGATGATCTGCTCCAGTAATAGTTTTTGTTCACTAGTCGGCTTATGATATTCTTTTGTACTTTTGACAAAGTCGTTGTAATAAGTAACTGCAAAACCTGTCATATGGTCCAGATACGGCGCATTTTCTGGAGTAGCTTTAGGCGCATATTTAGAGATAAACCCCCACAACACATTTTTATCATCTGGATTGCAAACTGAGGCTAAATTAAGCAACAAACTGAAGCTTATGCCATATGTTTCAATATTTGGTACATTACCTTGATGAATATGAAACACAGGATTAGCTAGCTTTTGTTTTATATCCTCTTCTTCGTGGTACTTTTTATTAAACGTTAGATACTCATCCACACATTTTGGTATCACATCAAAATACAAACGTTTAGCTCTGGATGGCGATTGATACATAAATAAACTTATGCTTTCAAGAGGAGCATAGTGCATCCACTCGTCTACACTTATGCTGTTACCTTTTGATTTGGAAATCTTACTCCCATCGGCATCAAGAAATAGCTCATAAAAAAACTGAATAGGCACCTTACCATCCAAAATACGACAAATTTCACTATACAACTTGGCATTTGGCATATGATCTTTGCCATACATTTCATAATCCACATCAAGTGCCGCCCAACGCATACCAAAATCTGGTTTCCATTGTAATTTGCAATTCCCCCCGGTAACTAGCACTTCAACAAGTTCGCCCGATTCATCTCTATAGGAAACACTCTGTCTTTCCCTGTCTACTTTCTCGATCGGAACTTGCAATATTGCTCCAGTCTTTGGACAAACTGGCATAAATGGGGAGTAGGTTTTTTGTCTCTCCTCTCTGAAAGTCGGCAACATTAATCTCATGATCTCGTCATACTTATCTATAGTTTTGAGCATCATATGATCAAACGTTCCAGCCTTATAACAATCGGTTGCACTATAAAAAATATAATCAAATCCAAAGCGATCTAAAAACGATCGAAGCTTTGCGTTCATGTAATGCCCAAAGCTTTCTTTCTCACCGAATGGGTCTGGAATTCCAGTTAATGGTTTACCTAAATATTGTGCTACCATTTCTCTATTTGGGATATTTCCAGGTACTTTGCGAAGTCCATCCATATCATCAGAAAAACATATAAGCTTAGTGGGGATATCGCATATTTGCTTAAAGGCCTCTCTAACCATCGTAGTTCTACTTACTTCAGCAAATGTTCCAATATGAGGAAGTCCTGATGGGCCATAACCAGTTTCGAAAAGCACATAACCTTTTGCCGGAGTTTTCCCTCCTATATGGTCATAAATTCTTTTTGCCTCTATAAAAGGCCAAGCATTAGAATTTAATAAATTGTCGAAATTTATTGTCATAGTTATATTGTGGGTTTAGGATGTAGATATATTTTATTCGTAGTTACAATATTATTATAATCGATTCATGTCAATAAATCTTAAGAACACTCACGTCATCATGATAGCTATCTCGGTTATAAGCCTTCTTGCAGCTTACCTGGCCGAGTATATCTTTTTACTCGCCCCATGCCCGTTATGTGTTTACCAAAGATTCCCTTATTTAATTTTTATTATGCTTGGGATAATTAGCATATCAAGCCAATATAGCTATCGTAAGTACTATATTACTGTAGCAATTATTGCCATAATAATTGCGTTCTATCATACTGGTATTGAAAGAGGAGTATTTGAACTATCCAGTTTTTGTAAACCTTTGGTCTCTGTTAGTGATAATATTTCCGTAGCAGACTTTAAAAAAATGCTCTATCACAAAGAAATTGCCCTATGTAACAAACCAGCTTTAGTAATTTTTGGCTTGTCCATGACCGAATGGAATTTGCTTTTGAATATATTTTTACTTACAATGTTGTTTATGTTTAAAAATAAATCAAAAAGCTATTAGTTATACTAAATATAAATGCCTAAACCATATTTTAATGACGATAATAAAATCAAAGAAATCCTAATGGTAAACCATGCAGGAGAATTTGGTGCCCAGCGGATTTATCAAGGTCAACTTGCGTTTACTAAGAATCATAATGATATTAGTACAATACAACATATGCTTGAGCAAGAACTAGAGCATTTAAATTATTTTGAAAATGAAATTAAAAATGGCCAATCAAAACCCACTTTTCTGCTACCATTATGGAGTGTTCTAGGTTATGTACTTGGTGCCTTAAGTGCCATAGCTGGAACAAAAACATCTATGCTTGTTACGGAATCTGTTGAAGAAGTAATAGTGAACCATTATCAAGAACAAATTGAATATTTAGAAAATTCTGGTAATCAGAGTCAGTTACTTATTAAGATTAAGCAATTTAAGCAAGAAGAAGCTGAGCATATCGAAATTGCGATCAAGAATGATAGTAAAAATGCAGGGCTATATAGTGCTCTATCAAAAATGGTAAAAACAATGTGCAATATGGCAATTTATTTATCCAAGAGACTATAGATTATGAAGTTACTATTAATGCGCCATGCACATACCGAGCAATCACCAGAAAAGCAAGACTTCGAACGTATACTGACGGATCAAGGGCAAGCAGAAGCTATGGAAGCAGCTAATTTCTTAGATTCGTATCGGATTGATAAAATGATTGTTTCTTAT
The DNA here is from genome assembly GCA_945865485.1 of Rickettsia typhi. Classification (GTDB taxonomy): domain Bacteria; phylum Pseudomonadota; class Alphaproteobacteria; order Rickettsiales; family Rickettsiaceae; genus Megaera_A; species Megaera_A venefica. The sequence goes on along the minus strand of CAMBEC010000004.1, from coordinate 154,980 downwards.
GTAAAAAGAACCCTACAAACAGCAAATATTATTGAAGAACAAATTCCCATATCAGAGAACGAAGTAGTAAAAGAACTTTACAATGGAACTAGGGAAAATATTATTGAGCTCCTCTCTAATCAAGAAGACACAAATAAACACATCTTAGTAATAGGTCATAATCCTTTAATATACACATTAGCGCTTGAGATTTCTGGCAGCGATCTTGAGGAATTTGAATTCTTAAGTAATTCCTCCATGCCACCTGCGAGAATTATAGTAATTGATTTTCCATCAATAAATAGCTGGAAAGAACTTAAAAATCATAAAGGAAAGATTGCCGAAATATTCACACCATCAACCTCAAGTTAGAATATAATTCTTAGCTTAAGATTACTTTAATAAGAAATTTTTTAGCAATACGTGGTGCTTAGAGACTAGTAAAAGACATTGGATTAGCTAATTAAATCCTAAATCACCATCTTAACCAAGTATAAATTATGCATCAGTATTATCTTGGTGTGAACCACTAGAGTCAGTAGCTCCAAGCAATGCTCTTTTAGCATTGCTAAAATTATGCAAATGTTTTTAGAAAATTTTAAAGCATCTGCTGGTATGTTTTTATTTTGAATTTTAATTTTTATATGTTCATTATTAAAAGGCTTTTCCCTAATCAGCAGATTTAGAGTTAACAATAACTTCTCTTAATACTAAATACGCTCTTTCATCTCCATTCCTTATCATCTCAATTGCTTCCTTTTGTGAGACATTATATTTCTTCATTAGTACTTCTTCCATATAAGCTGTATTATTGCTGTTTATGGCCTTTTCCATGATAATTTTCTCATCAGCTCTTAGTTTGTGTTGCAGGGCTGATTGCTCACGATGTTCTTTTTCTATTATTAACTTTTCTTCATTATTTCTTTTATGTAATTCATTTTGAAGCATTTCATCGGTGATATCAGTATTAGGGCTTGCTTGCCTCATTTCCTCTAATACCATTTTAATTAATTCTTTTGTTTTAATATCATTTTCAGATGCTTCTGCAACCTGTGTAACCAAAAGAATTGTTAAAATTCCTAAAATAAAAGTTTTTAAAGCAATAATAATCCTTACTACAACTAAGCTAACAATGTTCTTTACCCAATTAATTGTTGTATTCATACTTACCTCAATAGTTATTAACATTTTTCAATCATATACTGCTTTTCTCCAACTAACAATTACTTGCGTATCTTTGCCCAGCGTTGCTTTACCTTAGGTTATTGATAGCTATAATAGGGAATGGTACAAACATAGCTATTCAGACTATCTTTGATCATTCGCCAGAAAAAAGGAAGAAAAAGAGAAAGGTTCCATAGGAATTACCGGCCAAATTTAATTTACTTAGTGGCAAAGCATTAGACATAATCATATATCAGCATTGGTTTTCTGCTTTAGAAAAAAATATGTCTTACTTAATTAGGACTAAATAAGTATACTAACTTATCAGATTCTTGCCAAGGCTCATGCTTGGCCATGATGATATCTTGAAAATCAGTATTATCTGTCATCATTTTAAGCCAAGAAATAATATTTTTATAATTACTATTATAAAACCATTCTTGATCAACGATAGCAAATTGCCTAATGAAAGGTAAAATCGCAATATCCGCAATAGATTTGAGACTAAATAAGAATTTATTGTCCTCTAGCATTTTTTCATATTTGTCTAAAAATTTTTCCTGTATCTCGTTTTTACAGACTTGTTGAGAATGATCAGGGTATCTTTCGGGATATTTATAAATTCTGAGCAATTTTGTAAATTCAATATCATTATTAGCAATTAACGCTTTTATCCTGCCTTGTTCTTCTTTGGTATATTTTTGAACAGTGAGTAGGTCATTTTGTTTTAAAGCGTAATCCACAATGTCAAGGCTCTCTTCAATGACTTGACCAGCATGAAGAACCAACACAGGCACAGTTCCTTTAGGAGAAATTTTTAGCATAGATGATGGTTTATTTCTAAGATCAACCTCTCGCAAAATACAGTTAATTCTGGACTCAAATAAGGCCATTCTTGCCCTCATAGCATAGGGGCATCTAACAAAACTGTATAATATAGGTATGTTGTTGTCTGACATTGTCTCTGATAGGTTGTTGTGAAGTAATTTATTCGTCATAAAATATTTACAATCAGTTTTTTATTTGGCTCAAAGATAACAATATTATGTTTTTCAGCTTTAGCAATGACCATATTTTTAAGGTTACTTAAATACAATCTACGAAATGGTCAATGCCCAATTTGGTATTGTCATATTCACTAGCCACCTAATTATACTTTCTTCAAAAAACATGCTTTTAACATAAACTGACCAACATTTGTTTTGCATTCTACCTCATGATCGCCGTCAACTAATCGTATATTTTTTATTTTTGTACCGCCTTTAAGATTTATGGAAGAGCCCTTAACTTTGAGATCTTTAATCAAAACGACATCATCCCCACTCGTAAGGACATTGCCGTTAGCGTCTTTGATAATTGCTTCATTATTTTCTAGCTCTTCTATTTTGAGAAGAGGTTGTTCATCGCTACAATCAGCACAGATGAGCAAATATCCGTCGGAATAAATATTTGTCATACCGCATTTGGTGCATGTTTGAATTTCATTTGTCATATAATACTCTTGTATATTGATTGTACATCAGGCTTTTGAATGAGAAAAATAGTAACACCTCTTTGATAGGCAAAGACGTCATTTATTTGCCTTTGTCCAATGTCATCATGTAGCGCTGTTTGATATAATGCTATATATTTGCCTTTCATATTATTCTATAATTTCTCGTAGTTACGATGGTCACTAATTGCATTTTCTTTATCTAGTTTAAGAGTACTATCATCATATTTAAATATAAAGCAAAACAAAGCCACAAGAAATAAGGTAGCATCATATATGCATAGTAGGTATATCCAATTCTCAGCTTAATTAAAATATAGGCATTAATAGCTACAAGTAAAATTAATATCAAGAGCGCTACCCAGCTTAAGTGCCAAGTAAAAAATACTGGACTCCATAACCAGTTTAAAAACATCCCAGTCCAATACCACTTTAGTATAGTTTTCTCCCTTTCCCTGTTTAGTTTCCATCCCAAAATAGCTAAGCTAATGTATAGGATTGGCCAGATTATTCCGAAATAATAGCCAGGTGGAGTAAGGGAAGATTTGATTAATTGACCATACCATGGGTACATTCCGAATCTCGTAATGTACCCAATGGTTATAGATACCAGCTGGAAAGCTACAACCCAAGTTATGGGAGCAGAAAAAGCTCGTTTAATCATATGTAGTCTACTTGAATGTATTACATTAGTTAATGATTGAAGTGAGCGGTGACAAAAAACCGCATTTACCACCCTTAACTGCAATTTGGTTTAATGCATCGATATTATTGTGGCGATTTAATCATTTGGGGAATAGGGGTACAGACTTAAATTCACCGATATTAAAAGTGCCTACTATTAAAATCAGCCCTAAAGTACTAATCCTGTCAGCCCCATATTTATGCCATCATCATGCCGTGTCATTATTAAGTCCTAACCTTAGTTAATTTCTCGGCTAGCTTTAAAGCTAATAATATTACATTTGGCAGCTTTGGCAAGAGCGATATTATTGTGATGATTTAACCCATTTTGGAATAGTGGCTTGGACTTGAATTCACCGATTTCATCGATAGTTACAGATTGTCCTGAGGAGATAAGCTCACTCAAAGAGTTGCAGCAGACGACTAGACCCATAAGAAACTGGATAAAGGTATTGAATGGCACCATATTAACTCTAATCTAGGAGCAATCACAAAGGAGAAGCGGGACGCCAAAACCGTAGAGCAAGTAATTGACATCCTTAAAAAAGAACAAAAGTTCCTATCTCAGCTACACGGTACTTTGAAACATCCAGACCATCATGGCCATACTTGCTCCATCAATTCATCAAGAACGTTCAAAAAAGTCTTACTAGACTTGATAATGGTAGCTCTGTTAAGATAGACAATCATACTATGTCATGGCCGCTGAAGTTCGTGGAGAATCTGTCAAAACTCGAACAAATGAATTTATACCACACCATGAGATACAGCAGATCAACAACCAAGTTATCCAGCAGCAGAAACATCTTGAGATGGAAAAAGATATGGGTTGGGTTTAGCTTATGATAGAGTTAGTTAAACAAACAATATGGAGGTGGTAGCCCTTATGATAAAAACTAGTAGTTTAACTCCCGAAGAAAAAGCGGTTATAATAAATAAAAATACAGAACCTGGTTATACGGCAACTAATGATGAATTTTTACCAAAAGGTACCTATCTTTGCAGGAAATGCGGTATTGCATTATTTGATTGTAAAGATAAATTCCGTTCTCATACAGGATGGCCTAGTTTTGAGCGTGAATTAGGAAATACAGTAACGCTCAAGCCTACTCCAAATGATCTTCGTACCGAAGTAGTATGTAATAGTTGTAAAGCGCATTTAGGTCATGTTTTCTTCGGTGAAGAATATACAAAGCTTAATACAAGATATTGTATTAATTCATTAGCTTTAGATTTTGTCCCATATACTAATATAAAAGATACGGAAGAAGCGATTGTAGCAGCTGGGTGTTTCTGGGGTGTAGAGCATTTGTTTAATAAGCTAGATGGCGTACTAAAAGCTGAAGTGGGTTATACAGGTGGACTTGTCGATTACCCAACCTATGAAAAGATATGTAATGGGGATACAGGGCATGTAGAAGCAGTTAGGATTGTCTATGATCCTAAGATAATTAATTACACTGGGCTAATACAATATTTCTTTGAAATACATAATTTTTCACAAGTAAATGGTCAGGGGCCGGATCTTGGGGAACAATACTTAAGTAAAATATTTTACTATACAGAAACACAGTATAAACTAGCCGATAAAGTAATTCAGTATTTACAAAACATGGGTTATAAAGTAGCAACTCAGCTACATCCGGCTGCCACATTTTGGAAGGCAGAAGCTTATCACCAGCAATATTATAATAAAAATTCTGGTCAACCATATTGCCATATCAGGAAAAAACTTTTTTAACCAGAGATGTATCATCATGTTAATTCAATGATAGATATTACTTCACATAACGAGTCCAAATCAAGGCCTCATCTTAATAACCCTAATTCGATAATTTAACAGAACCGTTTAGCAAAGAAACTGGAAAAGTAAGATAACTTAACTTGCATTAGTTATTATTTTTTAATAATCTATAGTTATATGGGCAGTAGAGATTATAACCTATGGTTATTTAATGATGTAATATTAAGTATAACAAATAAAAATTGGAAGTAAGTGGAGGAGTAGATAAGGTTGAGTAACATTGAAAAAACACAAAATATTCCTAGGCGATTAATTACAGCTTTATTTGTAGATTTCAAAAAAGCAGGAAAAGCTTACAATGCAGCATTAAAATTAGGTTATAAGAAAGATGAAATAAGTATATTAATGTCTGAGGAGACAAAAGCCCACCAAGGGCATAATAGAGCTCATGAAAATGCTTCATTAAGCGATGAAGCAATAAAAGGGGCTGGGGTTGGAGGATCTCTTGGTGTTACAACCGGAGCTATTACCGGTGCCATAATGGCCATGGGAACTGCTTTAGCAATTTCAGGACTTAGCTTAATTATTTCCGGGCCAATTGCGGTGGCCTTAGCTGGAGCTACTGCAGGTGGAATAGCCGGGGGTTTAGTTGGAGCTCTAATTAATATTGGTATCTCTGAAAATCATGTAGAAAATTGTGCAGCAGAAATTAAAAAGGGCGGAGTCTTAATCTGTTTAGCTCCTCACTCGTTAGATGATTGTAAAACTTTAGAAAGCACATGGAATAATTACGGCGGAACAATACTAACTTCTATGTGACATATACAATGTTAGTCCATAAGTGCTAGTAGTTTTGTAGCAGCTTTCTTCTCTCGCCCACTTATTATAGTAGTCACCATGATAATTACTATACCAACCACTGGTGTAGAGTGGGTGGAAGTATAAATTTCTTGCACAGGTTTATAAAGGCCTACTTGGCTTTCTCCTATGTCGCGTTTTATACCTTTGCAACGATTAACCCGAAGAGTATTAATAGTTAATATATCTTTAACTACTATTGACGATAGTTGATATTTATTATATAATATATAATAAATTTAATAATTGAGGTCTGCTAATGAAAGTAAATATGGCTAATAATAACTTAATAGAGCATGGACCTGCAACAGCTGAGCAACTCATTACTGCGCCTAATCTTCACATTGTAGATATGAGTGGGAATCACTTAGGAGAGCATGGACCTGCAACAGCTGCTCATCTTGCTACTGCGCCTAATCTTCACACTGTAAATATCGCCAATAATAAGTTAAAAGAGCATGGACCTGCAACAGCTGCTCATCTTGCTACTGCGCCTAATCTTCACACTTTAGATATAAGTGAGAATCAGTTTAGAGAGCATGGCCCGGATACCTCTAGGGAGCTTGCCACTGGGCCTAATCTTCACACTTTAGATATAAGTTGGAATGAGTTGAGAAAGCATGGACCTGCAACAGCTGAGCAGCTTGCTACTGCGCCTAATCTTCACACTTTAGATATAAGTAGTAATGAGTTGAGAGAGCATGGACCTGCAACAGCTGAGCAGCTTGCTACTGTACCTAATCTTCACACTGTAAATATAGGTGGGAATCACTTAGGAGAGCATGGACCTGCAACAGCTGCTCATCTTGCTACTGCGCCTAATCTTCACACTGTAAATATAAGTTATAATGAGTTGAGAGAGCATGGACCTGCAACAGCTGAGCAGCTTGCTACTGCGCCTAACCTTCACACTGTAAATATAGGTGGGAATCACTTAGGAGAGCATGGACCTGCAACAGCTGAGCAGCTTGCTACTGCGCCTAACCTTCACACTTTAGATATAAGTAGTAATGAGTTGAGAGAGCATGGATCTGCAACAGCTGAGCAGCTTGCTACTGCACCTAAACTTCACACTTTAGATATAAGTAGTAATGAGTTGAGAGAGCATGGACCTGCAACAGCTACTCATCTTGCTACTGCGCCTAATCTTCACACTGTAAATATAAGTTGGAATGAGTTGAGAGAGTATGGACCTGCAACAGCTACTCATCTTGCTACTGCGTCTAACCTTCACACTTTAGATATAAGTGAGAATCAGTTGAGAGAGCATGGCCCGGATACCTCTAGGGAGCTTGCCACTGCGCCTAATCTTCACACAATAAATATAAGTTGGAATGAGTTGAGAGAGCATGGACCTGCAACAGCTGAGCAGCTTGCTACTGCGCCTAATTTTCACACTTTAGAGATAAGTAGTAATCAGTTGAGAGAACATGGACCTGCAACAGCTGCTCATCTTGCTACTGCGCCTAACCTTCACACTTTAGATATAAGTCGTAATCAGTTAGGAGAGCATGGACCTGCAACAGCTGAGCAGCTTGCTACTGCGCCTAATCTTCACACTTTAGATATAAGTCATAATCAGTTGAGAGAGCATGGACCTGCAACAGCTGAGCAGCTTGCTACATCTGATTCCATCCGTGTTGTAAATATGGCAAATAACGAGCTATGCAGTGGGCAAGCCATAGCAATTGCTAAGAGTTTTGCTTATAAAGATAACCCTATTAAATTAAGTATTGATATAGAATTTCATCATCCTATATCAGAAGCAATTAAGCAGGATAATGATCAAATGCACGCCTTTTTTGAACAAGCTATAAGTGATACTTTTGGTCATACACCACCAGGTCTATTAGGCTTAATGGAAGGCTATGCTGATTTCTTGATTGAGCTGGAATAAATCCTTTAATTTTGCCACACATCTTAAATAATTATTATTATTTAATCTTATAAGGGGTACGTTGATATGGCTTGCCCCTTTCTTTTATTTTCAAGCGCTGTTGCAAGTAATTGATAGAGAAGATGAAATGTTGATACTTATTTTTTCCATAAGATATATGACTTTGAAATTTGTGTCCCATCTAAACCCACAAATCAATATTAAAGAACTAATTTATACCTAATAATGCATCTCGCAATCAAAATCATAAGGGAAAGATTATAATATTTACATCATTTAAAATATCAGTCTCAACTTAAAAACACCTTGGTGAGCAATATATTTCTGAGCAATACGTGCATCATAACCGAATCCATATTCAAAATTAGATTTCTTAATATCAAATCCTGCACCAACAAGATAAGTCACTCTGGTTTGCACAGTGGTTCTAGGAACAATTAGTGAAGGCGGCTCTCCTTGCAATGCAGCGGTTATTTTTAAAGGCTTATTAATTGCATCATATCTAACAAATCCATGAACTTCAGGAATAAATGTAAAATCTTCAATAGCTATTGAATGATCTAATTTTGCTCCAACAATTAATTCAGCCTTATTAAACTCTTTTCTATTCACAGTTAAATTCTGAGAACCAGCTCCTGTTTCTGTATAATCTACTTTATTTAACCGCGTGTATTCTATACCAAATAGGGGGGTAATAATGGTATTTGCTGACAAGGAGTGAGTATAACCAGCTGTTATTTCTGTAGTAGTGCTGATTGAGTTATAATCTGCACTAGCTATTGAAATAGTAGGAAAAGTAAACCTTATTTCTTTATTGTCAATTTTACTTGAACCAAGTGATAAAACACCTTGAACAAACCAATTATTAGCAAGAGTTTTTAGACCATATAGAGATATCACCGATGTGTGAATAACACTTTTGTCTCCCTTATTAGAATCTTTATGATTGACTATATTTTTTATAAAAGTTAAAGCCACTCCTATTGTTGAGTCGTCTTCAAACAAAGTATCAAAACCTAAAATGTTCCCAAAATATTTAGCGGAATATCCTGGATGAGTGCCACGTAGTTCTTGCTTTACGTCACCAAAAAAGGGCATAAACCATAATCCGTGAATTTGATTATTGGTATCACCAGCAGTAACACCTGACAAACCACTATCTGTCACCTGTATATTGCTAATTCGTGCATCAATTACACGTGTTGCACCAGAAATCATTTGAGAAGCACTTTCAGCAGCTTGATTAGCTGGCTCACTTCCAAGGGCAATGGCATCTGGTTGCAGCGCATCCAGTAACTGAACCGCGTTGCCAGATTGATTGACAACATTAAGCAAATCTTCTCGTGCTGAAGAATTTAAAACAGGAGTAACATTTGGATTATTAGGCACTAAAACAGCGACAACTTGATCAACATTGGGGACTAATACCTGACTCAGAATACCTTCAGAATATGTCCATTTCACAAGTGGATTTGCTGGTGAATTAAGTGCGACGATACTATCGTCAGGAAGGGTCATACTCCCTTCTGCTGTTCCTTCTCCATCAAATTTATCCCTTAACTCAGCAAAAATAGTATATTGTCTACCTGCAGGACCAGGAACAGAAGAAATATCTGTAAGATTTATGGTTACTGTATCAGCACCACTCATATCGATATTTATGCCTTCAGCTGCAAGATGACCCCCCTTGACTCCGTTAAAGGTGGAATTAAATTTTGGAGTACCCATAATCACCGCAAAACCCCTAGTAAATAAAGCCGTATTTAGACCAAGATCAAAAATTGTATTATTAGCAGTAGTTTGGCCTGAAAGGGCTATTTCCTCGGCATCAATACCAATTTTTGAACCTTTGGTTTCAATAACATCGGCAGATATATTATTAGTTAATGACGATCTATGAGCTGGATTATTTGAAGAAAAAATAACTTTAGAACCATTGCCACCAAAAGAGAAAATATCTATTTTCTTTAAAATATTAGAAGCTCCCTGAAACTCAATAATATTACCGCCAGGATTTATAATACCTACTTCTGCATCCAACGTGGTATTATGGCCAAATATCATGCTAGCTTCCTTACCTCCAACAAATTCTACTTTATTTGCACTAACACTAAATCCAGAATTGATAATAAAAGTTGTATTTGATTCTAAGCTAATATTAGCTGATAAATTAAGGTTGGTATTCAATACCAATGATCTATCTGTAGTAAGAACTAAAGACGCCACTTTTGTTCCGGTGGTCCCACTAAATGCTCCTGATAAGGTAGAATTCTGTAAAATTCTTATTGTTCCATTATCCCCACCTGTACTCTGAAAGTTGTTGGCATAGTTTACACCCGCAGAGTTCAACTCCAAGATACCTGCATTATTATTATAATCTACTAACCCTAGGCCAGAGTAGTCATTTAATCCAATACTGCTCCCTCCCGAACCAGCAGTACCGGGTAAAGTTATTGTCTGTAGTCCACTATATAAAACAGTTAAAAATTTTCCAGCCAAACCAGAATTTCCTACTGATCCTAGAGATATATCATGGAGCATAGTAAATATGCTGTTGTTACCACTAATATCCATAGCTGCTATTATATGATTTCCAGAAGAGAGTAAATTATGAGCTCCACCCAATTTTACGCTATCACCATTAACAAACCCGCCCAAACCATTATTTACTCCGACAGTTGCTGGGGTGCCAACTGTTGTATGCTCAGTCGCAGCACCACTAGAAAGCGGTAGAATAATGGCAATAAAAGAGGCAACGGCCCCTAGGGCTTTAAATTTAGACATAATATGAATACTCAACCTAATTATATAATGTAATTAACGATAATATAAGTAATTCGTAATTTACATCAAATACCCATTAATGGGTCAATATGTTATTCGCATAGTAATATTTCTACCAACAATACTTACAGATATTGTTGAAATAGACTATAATTCAGATTGAATAAGTTTTATGTGATATGAATTCATTACAAAATAAAGCATCAAACCCAGAGATATCAACCTGGGTATCTGCTTCAGCTGGAACTGGAAAAACAAAAATACTCACGGATCGGGTACTACGTTTATTATTAAAAGGCGAGGCATTTGATAAGATATTATGCCTCACTTTCACAAACGCAGCGGCGGGAGAGATGAAAGAGCGTATTACTACTGCCCTTGATACATGGTCAAAGCTTGATAGAGATATATTAATTCAGGAATTAAATAAAACAATCGGCAGGGAAGCAACTGATCGGGAAATAGTCCTTGCTAGATCATTGTATAATACATATTTAAAGTCTGAAAATAATATTAATATCCAAACTATTCACTCTTTTTGTCAAAAATTACTCAAGAAATTTCCTCTTGAAGCCTCTGTTTCACCAAGTTTTAAAATTATTGATGAAATAGAGGCAGATTATATCTTAAATCAGATTAAAAAACATTTGATGAATGCAGAAGATTTGGAGCCTATAACTGAGTATTTATCGATCAATTTTCATGAACTGATTATTGATGAAATGCTTAGTGAAATCATCCAACAAAAAACCCAGTTTCTTAAGTCAAAAAATTCATTAGAAAATTTTAAAAATGAAACCACCAAACTTATTGCTGAGCTTCAAAGCTCAAACGATAGATACTATGAGCTAATTAAACAGAATCCAATAGTACAAACTATTGTAGGATTTAATACTACAACAAAAGAGCTAAAAAAATTCTTTTTAACAGAACATGGCCAAAAGAAAAAAAGAATAGTTACTCAGAAAATAGCCAAACCTGGGTCAAATTTATATTTTGACCTAGAAGCAATACAGGAGCAAGTATATCTCCTGGATCAAAAAGAGAAAACTGTAAAACTAAAAAATCACTCCAAACTACTTTCTCTTCTTGGCTCTAAAATAATTGAAGAATATGAGCATTATAAATCAACAAAAACATTGCTAGATTATGATGATCTCATTATACATTCTTGTAAACTTTTAAATAACAGTACGGCAAAAGAATGGGTACTGTATAAACTAGATGGTGGAATCGATCACTTGCTTATTGATGAAGCACAAGACACCAGCAACTATCAATGGCGCATTATTGAGGCTTTGATTGCTGAATTTTACTCAGGTGATGGGGTAGAAAAGAATAACCGCACTGTATTTGTTGTTGGTGATGAGAAACAATCAATATTTAGTTTTCAAGGGGCTGATATTGATTCTTTTTCTCAAATGAACCAATATCTGAAAGAGAAAATGTCTGCCGCCAACAAACATTTCGAAAATGTAAACCTCGAAACATCCTATCGCTCAGCAAAAGAGGTGCTATACGTGGTATATCAGGTCTTTAATAGAGTAAGAGAACAAATTCCCGGCACATTTTCATCAACTTTAAACCAACTACATGCCTTTCGGAGCAGTCACGCAGGAAGCGTAGAATTATGGCCAATCTGTAGTACTAAAAATTCTGAGAATGAGTTTTGGCCAATAGTTAAAACAGCGGTGGACACCACTTCTTCAAAGGTGCAGCTAGCACAAAAAATTAGTTCTTATATAAAACAAACTCTTGGCTCTGGTAGAATACTTGCTGCAACGAATAAAATTACATTACCTAATGATTTTATGATTTTATTCAGAAAACGAGATGAATTTACTAAGGAAGTGATTATAGCTCTACAAAATGATGGGATTCCAGTAGCGGGCCTTGATAGAATCACCTTAAGAGGAAATCTGGCTGTACAAGATTTGCTGGCAATTGGAAAATTTGTCTTAAATCCACAAGACGATCTTAACCTTGCAGCACTTCTTAAATCACCAATTATTGGAATCAGCGGATCACTTTTGCACGCTATTGCCATCAACCGAGAGAAACAATCAATCTGGAATTATATTGAATTAGAACAATATTCTTCAAAAGAATATAAGTATTTATTTGAGCACCTAAACATATTTTTTGAAGTATATCAAAAAACCAATGTTGAAACTTTTTTCCAATATATGTTTGATGTACTGGGATATAGACAAGCATTAAATGCGTCTTGCGGTCCGGATAGTAATGACGCTATCGATGAGCTTTTATATGCTTGTCAAGATTTCGCTTCTCAAAATAACAACTCTTTACAAAATTTTATATTTTGGATTGAAAGTAGCGATTCTTCGATAAAGAGGGATTCTAGTAGTTCTGATAAAGTCAAAATAATGACATTACATGGAGCAAAAGGACTACAAGCTCCTATTGTAATCCTTTGTGATACCACAAGTTTACCAACTAACAATGATCACTTTATCTGGGATACAGATGACAATTGTTTGTCAGCAAAAAATTCAACTGATGTACCTGATTACTACATTGACCTAAAGAAACTAAAACAACAAAAGATTTATGCGGAATATTTAAGGCTACTTTACGTTGGCATGACAAGAGCCGAAGATCACCTTATAGTATGCGGTTATGAAGGAGGTAGATCAATAGCTGAAAATTGTTGGTTTGAGTTAGTTCATAAAGTGATGAAAGAAATTGCAGTAGAAGTTGATGACGGCAAGTTAATTTATGGTACAAACAATAATTATTTCAATCACAAAGAAAAAAACCTTCCTGAAACTCAAAAGACAGAATATTTCTATCCTCGGAATAAGATTTTTCAAAAAGACATTAATAAGTCAATCTCTGTACAATACATTTCTAACTCATTATCAACAGTAAGTCCGGCACAATATGGAGTAATATTTCACAAAATCCTTGAAGATTCAGTTGCTGCAAAAGAAATATCTATTATGAGTAATCACCCCTTGATTGGCACACTTGATGAAAAATCTCAAAAACGTATTACAAAAAGTATCGAACTATTGTCAGCAAATATAGAATTTAGTAGCCTGATTCAAAACCATACTCTCACAGAACTATCAATTGGAACTTTAGGTGATGAGAAGATCAAACTAGGAAGAATCGATTTGATGATTCATTTAGAAAAAGAAATAATTATTATCGATTATAAATCAGATATCAATCCTGCAACTAGCCTTAATACTGTTCCAGAAAATTACATTACCCAACTTCTTTCTTACAAAAAAATAGTTCAAAAAATATATCCAGAGAATAAAATTCGTATCCAAATTTTATGGTTAGAAAATGGTCAGCTAATGGAAATGGCGTGATCCTAAACTTTTAATAGTTAAAATCAAAATTCTTGCCCATAGAAATATAGTCTCTAATTCTTTGCATTAGGTCTTGAAAATATTGAATATTATGCCAAGTCATTAACATTGCTCCGATCATTTCACCAACCTTGACTGTATGATGCAGATAAGCTCTTGGATAATTCAAACATGCGGGACAAGAACAGTCTGCTTCAAGGGGCGTTGGATCATCAGCATATTTACTGTTTCTTATATTAATAGCTCCTAATTTGGTAAATGCTTGACCATTCCTACCTGACCTGGTTGGAATAACACAATCAAACATATCTACCCCACGCATCACCGCACCAATAATATCATCAGGCTTACCAACACCCATAAGATATCTTGGTTTATTCTCTGGTAATAACGCTGGGGCATAGTCAAGGACAGAAAACATTTCTTTCTGCCCTTCCCCAACTGCTAAACCACCTATGGCATAGCCTTCAAAATCTAAGCTAATTAAATCTTTTGCTGAACTAGCACGCAATTCTTCATATACACCACCTTGAATTATACCAAACTGAGCATATCCATCACGCGGTACAAATGCATCACGAGACCTCTTTGCCCAACGAGAGGTACGCTCTTGGGATAATTTAGCTTCTTCGAATGTTGCAGGAAACGGTGTGCATTCGTCAAAAGCCATGGTAATTGTACTATCCAATTTATGCTGAATCTCAGTTGAATACTCAGGTGTAAGCATGTGCTTGCTGCCGTCAATATGCGAACTAAACTGCACACCCTTTTCAGAAATTTTACGCAAATCCGATAATGACATTACCTGAAAACCACCGGAATCAGTAAGCACTGGACCAGACCAATTCATGAATTTTCTAAGGCCACCAAGTTTCTCAACTCGATCAGCACCTGGCTTTAGCATCAGGTGATAAGTGTTACCTAGCACAATGTCACTTCCAGTTTGACGAACTGACTCAGGAAACATTCCCTTTACTGTTCCTCTTGTTCCCACTGGCATAAAGGCAGGCGTACGGATTTCACCATGAGCGGTGTTAATCACCCCTGTTCTTGCCTTTTTGTGAGTGGCTGTAATTTGCAGTCCAAATTTCATTTTATATCTCCTTGATTCTCATGCCACTCATAGTAATCGTATAATCCAACTACTCTTAAACCAAGTCTCGTATATATTCGAAACCCTAAATCACTTGAAGTAGAAAGACAAACCTCGTTATAACCTTTCTGGCACACAAAATTAATTAGATATTTCATCATGTTAGTTCCTATACCATTACTACGTGAATTTTCGCAGGTGAGAATATCATATATACCAGCGATATCATCATTAAAATGCAAAGATCCGTTACTGACCGGGTTGCCATCAATATAAGAAACAAAAAATGGGTTCCTTTCCATAACTTCAGATGAAATTATCTTATCGTTAAAAAATTCGCTGACATTCTGATCATATACACTAAGTGTCAACAAAAAATCATCTATTTGCTTACGAGTAGTTACTTGTTTTATTGTAATATTTTTATCAAGTTCAAAAGGCTTAAAATCAATTAGTTTGCAAAACATTACATACTCTCTTGATCCTTTACTAAAACCATATTTCTCTAGCCTTAACCCTAAATCCGATGGAGTATCACCTGGTCCAAGCCACCAAGCAAAAGGTTTTTTGTTGTATTGATCTATGACTCCTTGAATCCTGTCTTCAACTTTATCATCAAAGTTTGTTTTACAAGTTACATTAAACATCGTGCTATTAAGATTACAATTCACAACACAATTAAAACCATTGTCAATTACAGAATATCCTATGGCCCTAGGTAGATAAGTAGATTTTGAAAATTGATTGGTTTTGGCTTTAATAAAGTCCGGGTTTGCATGAAATATTGTTAAATCTTTTTCAATAAGCCATCTAAAGTCTTCTTGAATATCAAACCAAGAAATAATATTAACTGGAATAGATATATTTGAGTCTTTAAGTTCTTCTTTCAAAAAAGCTATTATGGATTCTGATATTGTTTGATCTACAACATACAAATCAAGCTCTAAAAATTTCTCTTCTCTACCTTTTGGCCTTGATCTATAGGTATAAAAACTATGGGGATATTTTTTTAGAATTTCGTTAATTATCTGTAAATCTTTCCTTGAGATATGAATCATTTACTTGTCTTTCTTTCAATCATCATTGCATCACCATAGCTAAAGAAGCGCATTTTATTATCTATAGCATATTTGTAAATATTTTTCATCTCTTCATAACCAGCAAATGCACAAACCAACATAAATAGGGTTGATTTTGGTAAATGAAAATTGGTAATAAGTACGTCTGCTATCTGAAATTTATAACCAGGCGTTATAAATATGCTAGTCTCTTTTGAGCCAGCAAAGACCACTTTATTGTCTGAACAAGATTCTAATGTGCGCATTGCTGTGGTACCGACAACTATCACTCTTCTACCATCTTTTTTGGCTTTATTAATTTTATCAGCCGTTTCTTTTGGCACTTCACACCATTCTGAGTGCATTTTATGATCAGCAATATTTTCCGTCTTAACTGGCAGAAAAGTTCCAGCACCAACATGAAGAGTTACAAACACCATATCGATATTTTTAGCAATAATTTTCTCCATTAGCTCAGAGCTAAAATGTAAACCTGCTGTAGCTGCCGCGACAGATCCTTTGGGCTCGCTATAAACATTTTGGTACCTATCTACGTCTTCTTTTCTAACCTTAGACCTTTTTATATATTGAGGAAGAGGTACCAAACCATATTGGTCTAAAAAGTCAAATAAGCTTACTCCTTCAAGATAAAACTTTATTTCAATTTCACCAAATTCAAGCTTCTTCTTTATTTTTAATTTATGCTTACCAAAGCTAAACTCTTCTCCTTCATCTAATTTTCTTGACGGACGAGCAAAACCAAGCCATCTATTATCCCCAATAGGTCTGTTCAAATTAATATTGATTTCTTTATTATTTTTTTTCAAAATCAACTTAGCATTAATGACTCTGCTATTATTAAAAACTAGCAAATCTCCAGCCACAAGGTAATCTGGCAAATTATAAAACTTTACTATCTGAGACTTAATAGGTGAAGGAATTAGTAAATTAGAATGATCTCGAAGGTCAGATGGTTCTTGAGCAATCAACTCTTCTGGTAAATCAAAATCAAAATCAGAAAGTCGCATAGTTATTTTTATCCTTAAAGAAAAACTCGCCGCTAAAATTAAAAACGACGAGTTATAAATCAATTCACAATATATAAAAAATCAGGCTAATTACAACTTAATAGAATTTATTAGTTCTTTCACGCTATTTACTGATTTTTTAAAGTCAGCCTTTTCTGAATCGTTAAGCTTAATTTCGACAATTTTCTCAACACCATTCTTGCCGATGACAACAGGTACTCCAACATAAATGTCCTTTTCGCCGTACTCACCATTTAAGTAAGCAGCACATGGCATAATTTTGCGCTTATCAAACAGATAGCTCTTTGCCATATCAATCGCTGAAACAGCAGGAGCATAGAATGCAGAACCAGTTTCTAGGAGAGTTACAATCTCACCACCACCATTACGCGTACGCTCAACAATAGCATCAATTTTGCCTTGCGTACTCCAACCCATTTTAATCATGTCTGGCACTGGAATACCGCTAATTGTTGAATAACGAGTCAACGGTACCATTGTGTCACCATGACCGCCCAACACAAAACTATTCACGTTTTCAACAGAGACTTTAAATTCCTCAGCTAAAAAACAATTAAAACGAGCGGAATCAAGAACCCCAGCCATACCAACAACCTTTTGAGGAGGTAATCCACTTTCTTTTTGCATTACATATACCATTGCATCAAGAGGGTTGGTAATTACAATTACAAAGGCTTTAGGCGCGTATTGTTTAATACCTTGTGCTACCGTCTTGATAACCCCAGCGTTTATCGCAACCAAATCATCTCTACTCATTCCTGGCTTTCTTGCAATACCGGCTGTGACAATCACAACGTCTGCACCAGTAATATCTTTGTAGTCAGCAGTACCGCTAACCGAGCAGTCTGAATTATCAATAGTAGCAGACTGAGCAATATCAAGAGCTTTACCTTTAGCTTTACCGCCAGATAAATCAAATAATACAACATCCCCAATAGCTTCTCTAGAAGCAATATGAGCTAATGTCCCTCCAATATTACCGCCACCTATTAATGCAATCTTTGGTCGTTTTACCATAAAATCCTCCTTAAAAATTTTTGTTTCTATGAATTCATCGTGTTAAAAAACTCAGCATTAGTTTTTGTCTCTTTAAACTTTCCAAGCAAGAATTCCATAGCATCAACAGTGCCCATTGGATTAATAATACGTCTAAGCACCCACATTTTAGACAATATTGAACGATCAACGAGTAATTCCTCTTTTCTAGTTCCTGATTTCGTAATGTCAATTGCAGGGTAAACTCTTTTATCAGCAATTTTACGATCGAGAACAATCTCAGAGTTACCAGTTCCTTTAAATTCCTCGAAAATTACTTCATCCATTCTCGAACCAGTTTCAATTAATGCAGTTGCAACAATTGTCAATGATCCACCATTTTCAATATTACGCGCTGCTCCGAAAAACCTTTTCGGTCTCTGAAGAGCATTCGCATCTACACCACCAGTAAGTACTTTTCCTGACGATGGTACAACAGTATTATACGCCCTTGCTAGTCTAGTTATCGAATCCAATAGTATCACAACATCCCTCTTATGTTCAACTAGACGTTTTGCCTTCTCAATAACCATTTCAGCAAGCTGAACGTGCCTTGCCGCCGGTTCGTCAAAGGTAGAACTCACTACTTCTCCTTTCACAGAACGTTGCATATCGGTTACCTCTTCTGGTCTCTCATCAATAAGTAAAACTATGAGGTAAACTTCTGGATTATTCGTCGTAATTGCATGGGCAATGTTTTGTAGCAAAACCGTCTTACCAGTTCTTGGAGGAGCAACTATTAAAGCCCGTTGTCCCTTACCCATGGGAGCAACCATTTCAATTGTTCTTGTGCTGTAATCTTTGTTTTCATTTTCTACTTCCAGCATCAATTTTTGATCTGGATACAGAGGGGTTAAATTATCAAAATGTACTCTATGATACGCCTTTTCATTATCCTCGAAATTAACTTTGTTAACTTTCAAAAGAGCAAAATATCGCTCACCAGATTTTGGTGCTCTAATCTGCCCTTCAACGGTATCCCCTTTCTTTAGACCAAAGCGACGAATTTGGCTAGGTGAGACATAAATATCATCGGGACCAGCTAAATAGTTCGCGTCTGGTGATCTTAAAAAGCCAAAGCCATCTGGCAAAATCTCAAGCACCCCTTCACCAGAAATTTGTCCACCATGCTCAACAATTTTCTTCAAAATTGAGAAAATCAACTCTTGCTTTAACAACGAGCTAACATTCTCTATTCCAAGCGACTCCGCTTCAGCTTGCAACTCTTCTGGTGATTTCTTTTTAAGCTGCCTTAAAGTAACTTTAATACCATTACTTTCCTTGCTTTCATTAGCTAATTCATCTTGATATAACTCGTCATTGTCAATTATTTCAGATGGTTTTATTTTTTGAGAAGGTTTATCAGATTTCTTTTGAATTTCTTTTCTTTGTGTAGTCATTAAATTATACTTTAAAAATTAAAATTAGGATTGTTATTGAAGAATGTTTGAGCGATCGTACAAACGCAAGATACTACTTTAACTATAAACATTTTAGGGGAATAGGCAAAACGTCGAAACCGCTAAGCCCAAGCTTAGGTCTATAATTAGCAGTGATAGGGGTTCATGTCAAGTTATAATAGTTAAATCCAATTTAAATCAGGCTATTTTAAGTTTAGGAAACACATTGTGCCCTGTATTAACTCTTGATTATAGATACTTGTCTTGTAAGTAATCAATGAACATGTTTGGTTGCACTGAATCATGACCTGTAGATGCTTTGAGTAAATCGGCTGAAAGCTTACTACTGCCATATTGTCTTAAGTTATCATTCAGATACTTATTTAGGCTTTGGAAACTGCCTTTATTCAACTCGGAGTCTATTTCTGAATATTTGCCTTTTGCTGCTCGCATAAGCATGTTAGCTATTATTGCTCCATTTGTATAAGAAGGAAAATATCCAAGCCAACCTGAAGGCCAGTGAATATCTTGCATACACCCTTCGCTATCCGTTTTAGGAACTATTCCTAAATATTGTTGCATTTTGCTATTCCACAATTCTGGTAACTCGGCTGCTTTCATATTATCTTCCAGAATAGTTTTTTCGATTTCGAATCTCAGAATAATATGTAACGGATAAGTAACTTCATCGGCATCAACCCTTATAAAGCTAGGTTTTACTCTAGTTACTAATTTATATAAATTATCCTCGGAATATTCTGGTCCAGAAAATGCAAAGTCATCTTTGAGTAATTTAGCCAAAAATTGCGTAAACTGTTGGCAAGTTCCGGCCTGCATTTCCATAATTAAAGACTGGCTTTCGTGAAATGCCATACCAAGAGGCCCTCCAACCGGCTGATTGCGGTACTTGGCTGGCAAATTTTGCTGATAAAGCCCATGCCCCGTCTCATGAATAACTCCAAACAAACTTGAGATAAAGTTATTTTCATCATATCTTGTCGTTAGCCTTACATCATCATTTGAACCAATACAAAACGGATGTACTGACTTATCCAAACGACCACGATCCATATTAAATCCCATTGTCTCCATTATTTTTAAACCAATGGCCCTTTGCGACGCTTCATCAATTGGTTTTGAAAGAGCTATTACTTTTTCCCCTTTTTGCTTTTGGATTATTTTTTCAGTTAACCCAGGCAATTGGGCTTTTAAAACATTAAAAACATCACTAATTTCTGAGCTAGTCCTTCCTGGGTCAAAAGAATCAATTAACACATCCATAGAGGATTTTTTTAGCTTTTGCGACTGAAGATCAGCAATTTTTCGAACAGCATTGAACACCCTATCAAGGTAAGGTATCAGTAATTTAAAATCATTGTTCGCCCTTGCTTGACGCCAGGCAAACTCACTTGCGCTTGATGCTAGGCTGAATTCGTGCTGAATATCAGAACTAATGCATATTTGACTATCATAAGATTTCTTAGTAAGCGCCAGATTGGATTTCTGCCATTCGTCTAAATAATCAACTTCACCTTGAGACGCATCGATCAGTTGGCCAATTTTTCCAGAAGTGCTCATCTCGTGAATAACAGCTGAAAATGTTGCTATTTCCTCACTCCTACTAGCTACGGACTCTTTTGGTAACCCAGTAGCAGCATCCCAATGAGCAAGCATTCCAATATTGCGCATATGCGTAATTTTTGCTAACTCTTGCTCTAATCTCTGATAATTCTCTGTTTTTGATGCCATAACTAAAGTTAAGTAATTTTATAAATCAAAATATTTCACAAGGTCTGCAGATGACAATCCTTTGCGCTCTGAACCTTGCATATCTCTGACAAGTTCACCATGATACATCATAATTGTTCGATCACCATATTCAAGAGCTTGAGTCATACTATGAGTAATCATTAAAGCTGTCAACTTGTGCTTTTTTATGATTTTATTCGTTAATTGCATAATATTTTTGGCAATTTTTGGATCAAGCGCTGCTGTATGTTCATCTAGTAATAATATTTTTGAACCAAGTAACGTTGCCATAATCAAGCTAAGTGCTTGCCTTTGACCTCCAGAAAGCGATGATACTTTATCCTTCAATCTATCCTCAAGACCTATATCAATAGTAGATAAGGCCTCTTTAAACTGGTCTCGCAAAGATTTATTCAAACAAACAGACAAACTACGCTTGGCACCACGCTTATAAGCTATTGCCATATTTTCTTCAATTGTTAGGTCTGCAAATGTTCCTATCATTGGATCCTGAAACACACGAGATACCATACCAGAACGGTTTTCTACCGACATGCTTGTTACGTCTAGTTTATCAATGAAAACTTTACCACTGGTAGGAATTAGGTTTCCTGAGAGAACATTCATAAGCGTAGACTTACCAGCTCCATTACCTCCTATGATAGTCACAAATTGCCCGTCCATTACCTTAAGATTAATGGACCTAAGAACATGGTTTTCTATTTTCGTTCCTTTATTAAATACTACATCTATCGCCTGCAATTCTATCATATGACCCTCACGCTTTTCTTCTTTTTTAGCTTGCTGGCAATCATAGTAAGCGCAACTAACAAAGCTGTAATCAGGTTTAAATCAGAAGCCTCCAATCCAATGTCATGTGCATTCAGAGCAAAAGCTATTACAATACGGTAAATTATTGATCCTACAGCACACGTAACTAGACCTACCCAAATCCTCTCTGGATGCAACAACGCATCTCCGATAATTACAGAAGCCAATCCAACAATAATTGTTCCCATGCCCATAGAAATATCAGCGAAGCCCTGGGACTGAGCAAAAAGCGAACCAGCAAGTGCAACTATTGCGTTGCTAATACTAAGTGCTACAATTTTCATCAGACCAACTTTTATGCCATAAGCACTGCTGACCTTTGGGTTAATACCTATTGCTCTAACAGCCAAACCAAATTCAGAAGCAAAAAATCTGGCAAGCATAAAAATACTGATAATTGTTACAATCAATATTGTTATTATTATAGACCAATTTTTAAATACTGTAGCAGAATCAATAATAGCAATATTTGGCCGTCCCATAATCCTAAGATTGATTGAATATAAGGCGGTCATAGTCAGTATTCCCGCTAAAAGACCAAGTATTTCCCACCGGACATTTAAATAGCCCGTTACCATACCCGATAGACTCCCTGCAAAAATGGCAGCAATCGTTGCAAGATATGGATCATATCCAGCAAAAATCATTGAACTACTCACTGCGGCTCCAAGTGTAAAACTACCATCAACAGTTAAATCAGGGAAGTCTATTACT
Organism: Rickettsia typhi; assembly: GCA_945865485.1. Classification (GTDB taxonomy): domain Bacteria; phylum Pseudomonadota; class Alphaproteobacteria; order Rickettsiales; family Rickettsiaceae; genus Megaera_A; species Megaera_A venefica. The sequence goes on along the minus strand of CAMBEC010000004.1, from coordinate 132,105 downwards.
TTAAAAGTGATGTAAACACCAATTGCCACAAGCGAATAAATAAGACCTATCTCAATCGCGCCCAATAGCTGAAGTTGATTCATTAGTTCTCTCCCCGTTTTATATTTTCTGGTATCACAATACCAAATTCCTTAACCACTTCATCATTGATTTTTAATTCTTTGATGTTAGTATTTTGTATATTTTTCTCAAGTTTTTTACCCTCGATTAGATCAGCAATCATATTGCCCAGTTGCTCGCCACTTCTGAAATAATTAGTACCAAGAGCCATCATTACTCCTTGGTCTACTAAAGTTGGATCATTCGCAATAAGAGGAATTTTATTAGCCTTGCTCATGCTTACCATGCTTGCAAGCGCCGATACCACCGTGTTATCTTGTGGTATATAGATCAAATTTACTTCCCCTATTAGTTTATTAAATGCGTTTTTAATGTCATTAGAGTTGGTGATCGCTATTTTTTTGAGAATTATGTTTCTATCTTTCAGTACCTTTTCTAGTCTCTCAACAGTTTTAATAGAATTAATCTCACCATAATTAAATATTACTCCTATATTTTTTATATCCGGAAAAATTTGTGTTATCTTCTCTATCAACTCTTCTATTGGAGGATTATCAGCCACCCCAATTATGTCAGCACGGTTTGTCAGATTTATTGCTTCAGGGTCACTTACGGCGAGAAATGCCAACGTTGAAGTATCTGTCTTGGCTTTCATCAGAGTTTGAGCCGATGGCGTAGCAATTGCCACCATAAATTCTGGCTTAGCTGAAGCTTGATGTTTTGCAATTTGTGCACTATTACCAATGTTACCCTGAGCATTGGCCATAATAATTTTTACTTTATTTGGTAAAATATCTCTTTCTTCCAAACTTTTAACTAATCCATTATATGCAGCATCAAGGGCAACGTGTGAAACAAATTGATTGACTGTGATAGTTACTTTATCTTCTGCAATACTAGGGCAGATAAACCCTAGTATTGTTATAATCATTACAATAAAAAATCCTTTTTTCATTTTTCCCCTACTATATCTGTTTTAATACCAAGCAATTCATTTGGCACTTCTATTCCCATAGAATTTGCTGTTATTTTGTTAATAAAAATTTGTGCTTTTTCAGGCTTGTCGACTTTAATTAGCTTTTCTCCCTTAAGAACGCGAGCTAATATTTTACCTGCAGTCCTCCCAACTTCGTATTGAGTATAGCCAATACAAGCCAAAACTCCTTGCTTTACCGAATCGGGATCACTGGAAAATACTGGCAGCTTATGCTGTCTTGATAATTGAATCAGCTTTGGCATCGATGCAAATACTGTATTATCTGATGGAATATATATCGCATCAACTTTACCAACAAGTGCACCAAAACTTTGTACTATTTGATTCGAGCTCGCCATGTGAGAGTCTATATATTCTAATTTACCTTTAATAGCTTCCTTTAAAAGTTCAATAGTTTTTACAGAATTTGTCTCACCTGTATTATATAAAAAGCCTATTTTCTTTATCGAAGGAACAATTGAAAAAATTAAATCTATTTCTTCCTTAATAAGAGGATAATCTATTGCGCCACTTATATCTTTTGTAGCAATTGCAAGGTCAGAAACTAAACCAGCGGCTACAGGGTCAGTAACAGATGAAAACACTACTGGTATACCTGTATTTACCGCAATTTTAACGACAGCTTGCGCAGATGGTGTAGATATCGGGACAATCGCATCTGGTTTGATAGAAACAAACTGCCTGGCAATCATCAAAGCATTAGCAATTGATGATTGCGCATTCTTTTCTATCACTTCTAAGTTTTTACCTATTTCAAACCCATTGTCTTTAAGCGCATCGATAATACCTTCTTTAGCCCTCTGCAAAGACGGATGCTCAACAATTTCAGTAATAGCTATCACCTTTTTCTGGCTGGCATGGGCACTGGTTATAGTAAAAATTAGAATGACTAGCAGTAATGTTGATATATTCAGCAAGTTAAGCAGAATGCTTATGTTGGCTAGATTGGATTTTGTGTTAAGTCTAAGTGGTTCCATTTTGTTTTCCTATTCGTTCTAGTGGTTATATTTTTTGTTAAATGACTGGCATAAGCGCAGTAGCCATAAGGCATGAAAAATCGATAATATGAGCTAAAGCCCATAAATCGAGAAAACCCGAATAGGAAAGAGTTTTTAATCATGTCCAAATTAGTGGTCATTACAAAAGCATAAATTAATTTACAACCGCTTTGCATTTTAACTGAAGTAAAGTATTTAGTCAACTTAGATATATTAAGGAATAGAATCTCGTATATGAAAAATACTAGTCATCCTGAATTTATTTCAGGATCTTCTTTCTGGCACATGAGATCCCGGACCAATCCCGTGATGTCTGTATATAGCGTATGCAATTCACCACCCCCAAGCACACTTTTTGCTATTGCACAAGTTCTTGCTCAGCCTGACAGTAAAAATAATACACAAACCATCACTATTGAAGATTAGATTATTGGATTGAGTCTTCAAGAAGAATATTATCACCTCCAACTTGAATCTCTTCCTTATGAAGAGATCTATCAAACGTATCAGAACTTTCCGTAGGCCATTGAATGGAGTATGGCTCTCCATCAATTATTACTTTTGCATTAGTAGGTATTAACTGCGAACCAATTCCCACTTGTCCTTCTACTACTGTCATTTGATACAATTTTTGGGAATCCAATAAAAATTGAACCACTTTGCTACTAAGACTAAGACTCTTCGTATATTGTTCAAATTGAGATAGATCTGATATAGAATCTAGTTTAATGTAAGTACATCCACCTTCTAACGATAGAGTGGTAAAGAACTTCAGATTTCTATTACCGAGCTCAATGGTAAAAATTTGAAGATTATTTAGTTGCTCTTTTGTTGCACAAGCGATATCTATAACTTGTCTTTCGGTAACAACTTTACAATTATCTTCTCCATCAGTAAATACTATTAAAGCGTAGCTAGCATATTTATTGCTACCAAGGCCAGAAAGCTGATCATACATTGTGCCTAGTAGATTTGTATCTCCACCGACAATAAAATCCTCGATAAGCCCTAACAAATCTTCAACTTTATTGTTCGTTGATTCAAATACCTTGCTTGAGTATTCGCTATTAAACGTGGTTATAATAATCGTCCAATCTTCAGTCGTATCTACAATTTGCTTAAGAATAATTCCTAATTTTTCTTTACACAATTTTAGTTTAGACTTCATACTTCCACTAAGATCCACAGCTATATTAAATAAGGACTTGGTTCCTACTAAAACTTTATCTGTTCTTTGAGAATCACTAACAGTATTATATAATCCAATTGGTTTCAGCATTAGCTTATTATCGTCCATTGTTGGTTGGAAAATCATTGGAGCTATTTTTGATCCTATATAAAATTGCAAATGATCTAGGTTGACAGAATAGGTATTATCAGAACTCATCAGCTTTGCTATAACAGGCGAAGACTCACTCAGACTATAATACCCCTTTTGCTGCATAACTTGCATAAACCTAGCCATATTAAACTTGGCTGTCACTGTTTTATCCACGCGAACTACACAAAAGACATTTTGATCCGGTAATAAATCCGTGTCTTCTAAAAGAGCAAAATCTTCTTCTTGGTTTATTAGGCTAACTTTTTGATCAAGAATTTTCTTTATATATTCAGGATGATTTAAAGCAAACCCAATTAGATTAGCTCCTGATTCAATACGCTTAGCAAGTATTTTCGATTTTGACTGCGTGGTTGAAGATACTATACTATAATCAGTTTCTTCAAAAGGTTGAAGGCCTAGGCTTTCTATGCATCCAGGAGTAATAATATTGTGAAGTAATTTATTTGGAGAAGATGTAGTAATCACTTCAAGACCTTTATTCCCTTCCTCTAAAAGAGCCTGATGCTGCACGCCAGAACCAGATCTATCTACGTGTTCAATCACTCCAAGACCTTTATTCCCTTCCTCTAAAAGAGCTTGATACTGCACGTCAGAACCAGATCTATCTACGTGTTCAATTACTCCAAGAGCTTTATTTACATCTTCTGAAAGAGCTTGATACTGCACTTCAGAATCAGATTTATCTACGTTTGTGGGGGTTACACCCTTAACAGCTCTCCAGAGCTTACCAGCAAAATCTAAAGGAGCCTCTATTAACGATTGGAGATATTGGACAATTCCTTCTTGTGCGGTAAACTGTACAAAAGGCTGTTCTATATTTGATACTGTTATCTCATCTGAATTAGTCAGAGTTCTGAGCAAATCCTCAACTTTATTCTCTTCAGTTGTATGTTTTGACATTATTATTGCTCATAAGTTTTATTTATAATAATTTAATGAAACCTCATTTATTTATTTCTGTCAATAGGATTAGTTTGGTTACTAATTTTTATTTATTTTTATCTCATCATTCATTCTATCTTTCACTAATTTGCGATAATGATCTTTAATCAATGACAATGAATATTCACCATCATATTCCGAATCAAGGTTAGCAATTTTCTGTAAATAGAAATTCATCTGCTCCATCTCATCTTCAAGATCAGCAGCAATAGATTTTTTCGACAATTTAATATTATCCATGTCAAGCTGCGACATAAACTCTTGCTTAATATTTGTAATAAAAGACTTTATCTCCTTAATTTTCGCTAGAATTTTAGGAATATCTTCAGGCTTCATCACTAAAAGGCTAACTATCATAATCAGTAACAATTCAAATACAGACATAATTATTAGTTCTTTATCTATAATTTATGAGAAATAGTTCGCAATACAGTCTATTGTAAAAAATTATAAATTCAAAATATAATCAACATAAATAATTTAAGTCAACAAGACAAGATGCCAGAGAATTATCAAAGAGTATTTTGATTTATTAGCCTGGGTTTAATGTAAGAAGTGAATCTTTTGGTAAAGCTTAGGTTATTAAAGAAGGCTCTAATAAGAAAAGACATTTTTTGGGGGCGTTAATTTTATAATTAAGCTGCAAAACTATAATATTGACCCCCCAAAATCATGTAAATGAACTATGCTAATTATAATAGTCTAGCTCTTCATAATTTCCTGACAAGTTTTCGACAATTGCGGCTTCAAGTATTGTTTGGTTTTTATTCTCGATTTCAATTACATTAAAAAATATATCTTTATCCTTTTCTTTATCCTTATTTAAACTACTACATGTTAGTATTTCTTCTATCAACACATCAGTTTCATTTAAAAATGGATTACTATAATTCACCGAATCTACAGACTTGTAAAGTGTAATTTGTACTTCTTTCACCTTACTCTCACCAGTTATTATCCCGCATGTTAAATCTTTAATACTCATCTTTTCAGAATATTTTTCAACACGTCGTTGGTAATAGTACTCAACATCTTCATTAAAAAAACTTCCACCTTTTTTTATCAACTCTTTTATTATTAATGGATTAGTATCAGCTGTTTTAAGCGCAAGCTCTAGTGGTGTACAGTCTGTGTAAGAAACAGCATTTGGGTCTGCACCATAGGTAAGTAATGCTCCTACAACAGCTAAACTATTAGTATAAACTGCGCTATGCAATGGAGTGAATCCATCTGCTAATCGAGATTGGTTTACTATAGTTGGATCTTGTGTAATTAAATTTTTTAACCCCACGCAATCGAGGCTTCTAACAACAGAGAATATCTTTGGTTCGTTTGTATGGTACTGGATTTTCATTTTCTACCTCTCCTATTAATTAATTAAGAGTTATAGTAATTCATAAGTACACGTAGGCTAGACACGAAAGATACGAGTATATACAACTATAGAGAGGAGGACATGGGAATAAGAATTAAATCGTTACAACACCATCAGCCTAAAACAGGCTACAACCCATAAATTACTATATGTATAAACTTGTGTATAACTTTATTATCTACCCAAATTCACCAAGTAGTCAATAGTTTTGTTTACAAAGATTAAGTTGCAACCGATATTATTAAACAAATATAAATATTTATAAATGAATATTTTAAAAACATGCCGTGAATCAAATAATATTAAATGTAGTGATTGGTGTAGAATCTTGAGTTATCATACATTCTGTGATCAGATAACTTATGATGTTCCAGGAAATCATGGGTCAATAGGGTGAGTAGTGTTAAATCGTAGCCTCACATCTTACCTATGATCCACTAGCCTTACCATATCTTAAAACTACTAATTCAAAAATATTCTAAAAAACTAACAACTGATTTTTCTAAACCAATTTCTTATGCCTATATTTTGGATTCTTTGTATCTTCACCTACTATATTAATCATGTAATTATGATAATCTTCATAATTACCCTCAAACCAAGTAGCGCTTCCATCTTTATCATAAGAAATTATATGGGTGGCAATTCTGTCTAGGAACCAGCGATCGTGGCTAATTACAAATACACAGCCAGCAAAGTCAAGTATCGCATCCTCAAGAGCTCTTAGCGTATCCACGTCTAAATCATTGGACGGTTCATCAAGTAAAATAACATTAGCCCCTTCCTTAAGCAATTTTGCCAGATGCACCCTATTACGCTCACCACCAGAGAGTTGGCCAACTTTCTTTTGTTGCTGCGCTCCTTTGAAATTAAATGCTGAGCAATAGGCTCTACTTTTAATGGATGTTTCGCCAAGTTCAAGAACTTCGAGTCCTTCAGAAATTTCTTCCCAAACATTTTTATTATCGTCTAAATGATCACGAGACTGGTCCACATAACCAAGCTTAACTGTATCACCAATATTAACTCTACCAGCGTCTGGCTTTAGCTTACCAGTAATCATATTAAACAATGTCGACTTACCAGCACCATTAGGTCCAACAATTCCTACAATAGCACCACGTGGGACACGGAAATTAAAATCTGTTAATAACGCTCTATCACCAAACTTCTTAGATAAATTCTCAACTTCAATCACCAAATCTCCAAGCCTTGGGCCATTTGGAATAATTATCTGCGCAGTACCATTACTAGCATCGCGCTTCTTGCTAAGTAACTCTTGATATGCATTAATCCTTGCTTTACTCTTAGCTTGCCGAGCTTTTGGTGATTGTTGCACCCACTCAAGCTCTCGCTTAAGCTGCTTGGAACGATCACCTTCTTCTTTTTCCTCAAGTGATAATTTCTCCTGTTTTTGCTTTAACCAAGCAGAATAATTCGAATGCCATGGTACACACTTTCCATGATCAATTTCCAAAATCCACTCAGCAACATTATCCAAAAAATAACGATCGTGAGTAATTGCAACAACGGTTCCTTTATAATCCTTCAAGAAATTTTCAAGCCAAGATACTGATTCAGCGTCCAGGTGGTTCGTTGGCTCATCCAGTAACAACATCCCCGGCCTTTCTAAAAGCAACTTACAAAGCGCAACTCTTCTTTTTTCTCCACCAGAAATCTTTGTAACATCAGCATCTTTTGGCGGACAACGAAGCGCACTCATTGCCATTTCCACTTCCCTTTCAATACTCCAACCATCACACGCGTCTATTTTCTCTTGCAAATCAGCCTGTCTGATCAGAAGATCATTCATCTCATCATCCGTCATTTCTTCAGCAAATTTAGAACTTACTTCATTAAATTCATCAATTAGAGCTTTTTTTTCTGCTAGCCCATCCATAATGTTTTCAAACACATTTTTACTTGTATCCAAATGAGGTTCCTGCGATAAATGCCCGATTTTTACCCCATCAGCAACAAAAGCTTCTCCCTCATATTCTTTATCTAAACCAGCCATTATTTTCAACAATGTCGACTTACCAGCACCGTTATGACCTATTATACCTATTTTAGCTCCAGGCAAAAAAGATAACCAAGTTTCTTTGAGGATCTGCTTACCATTAATTGACTTACTCAAGCCTTTCATTACATATACGTACTGATACGACATTATCTTTCCTTATAAATTAAATTAAATTTTCATCCCGGATTTTTCCCAGTCTTGATTAAACTTCTCAAGCCCCTTACTGGTAAGGTCATGCTCAACTAACTGAGAAAGTATTTTAGCTGGGATAGTAACAACATCTGCTCCGCATAATGCGGCCTCGAATACGTGTTCTGTGGTTCTTATAGATGCTGCAAGTATTTTAGTTTTAAAGTCATAATTGTTATAAATATTTCGGATGTCAGCAATTAGTTGCATTCCATCTTCACCAATATCTTCAAGCCTACCAATAAACGGGGAAATATAAGTGGCCCCATTTTTTGCAGCTAATAATGCTTGGTTTGGAGAAAAACATAAAGTCATATTTACCTTATTACCACCATCTCGAAAATATTTACAGGCTTTAAGCCCATCCCAAGTCATAGGAAGCTTTACTACAATATTAGGAGCAACCTCTAATATTTTATTCCCTTCTTTTACCATTTCTTCGAAATCATTTGAGGCAACTTCAACACTAACATCACCTTTAACTATCTTACAAATTGAATTGATCGTCTCATAAAAATCCATCTTAGAATTCGCCATTAGCGAAGGGTTTGTTGTTATACCGTCAACAATATTATACATATGATATTTCTTAATCTCAGTAAGATCAACACTGTCTAAAAATATTTCCATAATTAATTAAGCCTAGTTAAAATAAAGTCAAGTTCTTCCAAATTACTATAATGAAAGCTTATTCTACCGCCATTCCAAGAATTTTCAACAACTACTTTCACCCCAAATTTCTCGCTCAAAGATTGGCCAAGCATGACCAAATCATCGTCAACAACTTTATCTTTTCCTTTAATATAAGAATTATCAGTTTTGTCCTTCCTTTTTCTATTGCTTACTAATTCTTCTACTTGCCTCACATTCAGATCATTGGCTAGTATTTTAGCTGCTATTTCTTCAGCATTTTCAAGACCTATTAAACATCTAGCATGGCCCATACTTAACTGACCATTATTGATCATAAATTTTATTGACTCAGGTAATTGGTTTAGCCTTAATAAATTTGCAACATGGCTTCGACTTTTGCCAACAACAACCGCTAGCTCACCTTGGCTATAACCATATTCATTAATAAGTTTTTGAAAACCTTCCGCTTCTTCAATAGCACTTAATTCCTGGCGTTGTATGTTCTCAATTAAAGCTATTTCTAAAATTTCTTTTTCAGTTAAATCCTTTATTATAACAGGAATCTGCCTTAATCCCGCAATCTTACAAGCCCTAAATCTTCTCTCACCAGCAATTATCTTATATTTACCAGTAGAACTCTTATTTACTATAATTGGCTGTACTAATCCATGACTAATAATCGAATCAGCAAGCTCTTTTATTTTCTCTTCATCAAAGTATTTTCTTGGCTGATCCTGATTGGCCTCAATTAAATCAAGATCAATATTGTTGCTAGAAGCAGCTATCTCAATTGGAATTATTTCCTCATTAAGCAAAGAAGATAAACCTCTTCCTAATGCTCTATTTCTCATAATGAATCCTTCGTGTTTATTTTAGTTTACGCTGATACTACTTGGCGAATACCTTGCTTTTCTCTAGCCATCATTTCTTTTGCTAAATTAATATAAGCTTGAGATCCAGAGCATTTATAATCATATATTATCGCCGCTTTCCCATGAGAAGGAGCTTCTGAAACTCTTACATTTCGTGGAATAGTTGTATTGAATACTATGCGCCCAAGACAGGATCTCACATCACGTTCCACCTGTTCCGTTAATCTATTCCTCTTGTCATACATAGTAAATAACACTCCGCCAATTTTGATATCCGGGTTCAATCTTTTTTCTACAATCTCGATAGTCTTAAGTAGGTGACTTAAACCCTCAAGAGAATAAAATTCGCAGAGCATAGGAATAACAACTTCATGGCAGGCTACAAGAGCGTTTAAGGTCAGTAAATTTAATGATGGGGGGCAATCAATAATAATATAATCAAATCTATCCCGAACTGATTCCAAGCAATTTTTTAAAACCATTTCTCTATCAATCCTATTTATCAAATCTATTTCAACCGCAGCCAGGTTAGTATTTGAAGTAATAATCGATAATTTAGGAATTTCTGTATCAAGAATTGCCTTTTCAATAGTTTCAAGTCCACAAAAAACATGATAAGTGGTAATTTTCCTTCCTTCTTGCCTTATACCAAGACCGCTACTACTATTGCCTTGTGAATCAAGATCTATAAGCAGCACTCTTTTATTCATAACAGCAATAATCGTAGCCAGATTTACAGCAGTTGTAGTTTTACCTACTCCACCTTTTTGATTAACAATAGCTACAATTTTAGCGCTCATGTGTATGTGGCTTTAAATTAGTGATTTCAAGAATTTTTCCTTCGATGGAAGTGATGCTATCATGAATTTTAACTTTAAACAACCAGTGTTTTCTAGCTTGAATTATTTCGTCTTCATATGTTTTTCCTTTAAGTAAAAGAAATTTTTCTTTTACTTCTATACTCTTGCAGTAATTAAATATAGAACCTAAATCTGCGAAAGCCCTAGAAATTACTACATCATAAGAACCCGCAGGTAAAGTTTCCGCTCTCCTATTCTTTATCTCAATCAATTCGGGGGATATTTTTGAAGCTTGTAACAAAAATGCTGCTTTTCTTTCGTCACTCTCAACCAACACCATTTTTTTTATGCCACAAATTGATAAAACAACCCCTGGTAACCCAGCGCCAGAACCTAGGTCTAAAACTGATATATCTTTTTTCTCGATGTAATTTAATAATTGTATAGAATCTAATATATGTCTTCGCTCTATGTCTTTAATACTGTTTGAGGACACTAGATTTATTGCTTTATTCCACTTAATTAATAAGTCAATATACTGTCGTAACTTATCCTTATTTTCACGTGAAACAACCTCAGCATCCAACATAATTTGTCTTTAGGTAAATTAGTACTGCTGTCAATGCAGCAGGGGTAACTCCAGAAATTCTACGGGCGGCCCCCAAGGTAGAAGGTTTATGGAAGGATAGTTTTTCTCTAATTTCATTCGATAGACTATGAATAGATAAATAATCAAGATTTTCTGGAATTTTATAATTCTCTTCATCTTTAAACAATTTAATATCCATATCCTGTCTCTTTAAATATGATGAATATTTTGATTCAATATACATATAATTTAGAGCCTTTAAATCTAAATTATCGATTTCTGGAAATATTTTTTTTGTTTCTTCTATACCAAAATTTGGTAGACCGAGAACTTGATAGGCCGTCCTTTTTGAGCCATCCTGAGATACATTTACGCCGAGGTTGGCCAATTGGCTAGTCGTTATTGTTCTTGCATTCAGCACATTTCTTGCTTGCTCTAAAGTTTCCAGCTTTAACTCAAAGGCGCTACGACGTTGAGGAGAAATAACCCCATATTCAATTCCCTTAGGAGTAAGCCTAAGGTCGGCATTATCAGCCCTAAGAGATAGCCTATACTCAGACCTAGACGTAAACATTCTATAAGGTTCAGTGGTACCAAAATTAATCAAATCATCAATCATGACACCAATATATGCATCAGCCCTGGTAAGAACAAATTCTCCCTTATTAAAACACGATAAAGCAGCATTAATTCCAGCCACAAGTCCCTGAGCGCCGGCCTCTTCGTAGCCAGTAGTGCCATTTATTTGACCCGCTAAGAACAACCCTTTTACTCTTTTTGTTTCAAGTGTATGTTTTAATTCTCTAGGGTCTACAAAATCATATTCAATAGCATACCCTGGTCTTAAAATCTTAACGCTTTCTAAACCTATAATAGTTCTAATAAAATCTTCCTGAACGTCTTCTGGTAAGGATGTAGATATTCCGTTAGGATATACCGTATTATCATTCAACCCTTCTGGTTCCAAAAAAATTTGATGACTTTCTTTAGAACTGAACCTAACTATTTTATCTTCAATTGAAGGGCAATACCTTGGCCCTATACCTGTTATTTGACCAGAATACATTGCAGACTTATTAAGATTAGCTCTTATTATATCATGGGTTTTTTGAGTTGTTTTCGTAATAAAGCAATCAATTTGGGGAACAATAACTTTATCTGTCATTTCTGAAAACGGACGAGGCACAACATCCCCAGGTTGCCTCTCTATCCGAGAGTAATCGATTGTTGTTCCATCTATTCGAGCTGGGGTGCCGGTCTTTAATCTTCCAACTGCAAAATTTAGATTTTTAAGGGTATTTGACAAACCATATGATGGAGCCTCGCCAACTCTACCCGCAGGAATTGTTTTATCCCCAATATGAATCATACCGGATAAAAAAGTACCCGTCGTAAGTACTACACTCTTACATTCAATAATGCCATGGACTTTAGTAACAACTGACTGAATTCTGTTATCTATTATTTCCAGATCTTCAACCGAATCATATAATATAGTTAGGTTAGGATAAGTTGATAACTCTGAAGCCATCGCCACTTTATATAAGGCTCTGTCCGCCTGCGCTCTTGGTCCCCAAACCGCAGGCCCTTTACTTTCGTTCAGCATCTTATAATGTATACCAGCCTTATCTATAACCCTTCCCATAAGACCATCTAAAGCATCCACTTCTTTAACCAAAATTCCTTTAGCCACACCACCTATAGCTGGATTACAGGACATTTCACCTAAATTATCTCGCTTAAGCGTAATCAGAAGCGTATCAGCACCAGAACGAGCCGATGCCGCCGCCGCCTCAGCTCCAGCATGACCACCTCCGATAATTACTACATCATATTTTTTTTTCACGTGAAACTGATTGCTCATTAGTTAAGATAAAGTTATTTTATTCAATTGTTAATGTGCAGAACTTTGCCCATGATACAGGTCAGGTGCCAATATAAGTGAATTAATTATATTATGCGCTAAGAATAAAGTCAAAGAACCCATAAAGAGAGGCGAATACCAAACAATCTAACCCAGCCACTAATCAACCTAACTTTAAAGAATTGGTTTTACTCAACAATTTCTTCTTTGGAAAAAAAGAAGTTAATTTCTTTCTTGGCACTATCAAGACTATCAGATCCATGAATACTGTTTGCTTCAATATCTTCAGCAAAATCTTTTCTAATAGTACCAGCTTTTGCCTCTGCAGGATTAGTAGCTCCCATTATTTCTCTATTTTTCATTACAGCACCTTCTCCTTTAAGAACCTGAAGGACTACAGGACCAGAAGTAATGTAAGTAATTAAACTAGCAAAAAATGGCCTTTCTTTATGTTCAGCATAAAATTCTTTAGCTTGCGACTCCTGCAATCTAACCATTTTTTGAGCAACAATTTTGAGGCCAGCATTTTCCAGATAAGAATTAATTTTACCAATCAAGTTTCTTTTTGTAGCATCTGGTTTAATAATAGAAAAAGTATATTCAGTCGTCATATATAAACCTTTGTTAATTTTTTATTGATAGTGTACTTATAAAGATTTTAAGTGTTTTTATCAAGCAATTTTTCAAACATCATTAATGGTGCACTACATATATTAAGTTTTTTTCTTCCAAGTGGTTGAACCATCTGCCTTATCTTCAATAACTATATCACTATTTAATAGCTTATTTCTTATACTATCAGCAAGTGGCCAGTTTTTTGCTTCCTTAGCTAGTTTTCTCTCTTTTATTAGTTTTTCTACTTTGTCTGAATCTACATGAGAGTAAAACCATTCATTACACGAGGCATTCATTAGTCCAATAAAACGAGCGCAGCTAAGCAATTTTGAGGCATATTCAATCTTTATGTCATCCGTTTTTGACAAATAGATTTCCTTTGCATGATCATTGATAATCTTTATTGCCTTGTGGGTATTCATATCTTCAAACAAGGCGCCCATAAATTCACTAGATATTTGGCTTTCATTACACTTAGTTTTCGCTTCTATGGGCTCTATGGCTCTATACCAATAGGTGATCATTTGATTTGCATCATTTATAGCTTTATCATTGTAGTCTAAAGGCTTACGATAATGATTACCCAGCAAGAATAGCCTTGCTACATCCCCCCTTATTCCTTTATTAATTAAGTCTTTCACCGTAGTGAAGTTGCCAAGAGACTTACTCATTTTTTCATGATTCACCGTTAAAAACCCGTTGTGAACCCAAGTTTTTGCATATTCTGATCCACTAAAAGCAGAGCGACTTTGAGCAATTTCATTAGTATGATGAGGAAAAACTAAATCAACTCCACCACCGTGAATATCAAAGGTTTCCCCAAGAAATTTATGACTCATGGCCGAACATTCAATATGCCACCCAGGCCTGCCAACACCGTAAAGGCTATCAAACTTTGCAGAAACATCTTCCTCTACTTTAGCTGGTTTCCATAGGACAAAGTCTCCAGGATTTTTTTTACCTTCACTGCTATCTATCCGAACAGAATTAAATAACTCATCAAAAGACTGACCAGACAGTTTGGCATAATCGGTTGCTTTTGTAACATCAAAATAAACATGGTCTGCTGCTTTATAAGCAACTTCCTTAGCAAGAAGAAGATCTATTATATTTATCATATCTTGAACATGATCAGTTGCTCTTGGTTCAAAATTTGGTCTAAGGCAAGAAAGATAGTCCATATCTTGATGAAAATATTCCGTAGTTTTTTTTGTCAGTTCTGCAATGGTAATCTCGTCCTGGACAGCTTTATCTATTATCTTATCATCAATATCTGTTATATTTCTAACGTATATAACATGGTTTTTGCCAAAGAGTTTGATTAATATACGGTAGAGTATATCATAAACTACTACCGACCTTGCATTGCCAATATGCGGATGATCATAAACTGTAGGCCCACAAACATACATTTTAACCAAATTATCATCTATAGGAATGAAAGTTTCTCTTTTCCTTGTTAATGAGTTAAATAGTGATAGCTTCATACAGAATTATTATGATTTAAATAAAATTTTGATTATTCTATATTATTGAATAAAAAAAACCAAATTGATTTATGCAAAAAACCGCTAATTACGATGATGCAAATTCTGTAGATCGGAATGTGGCTATTCAAATGATTACATTTAGTATTGTTATTATTGTTGTAATTATTACTCTTGTATCTTTTATACAAATTTATTCTAGTAAAAGAGAGCAAATTTTAAAAGATCTAGAGATGGAATCAATTCAATTAGAAACTGTAATTACTGACCATCTAAACTATTCTAAACACTTCATAAATTTAATAGGAGATCATATCCAAAGCAATTATACGGACATTAATTATATCAATAATACGCTTCAAGATCATTCTAAATCTCAATATTTTAACATGCTATTTGGATGGAGAAAGTATAGCTGGGTAAACAGCAATTTTTTTGAAACCGTTACTAGTACAGGTGGAATAGTACCTAATCCTAAAAAACTAAACTATATTAAGGATTTTATAAACACTACAAAATTAAATGACTCCAACTGGAAAAATAGCATTGTTTTTTATAACAAAAAAAGTTCTTCTAAGGATAGCAGTTTAAAAATCATTGATAATATCTCTGACAAAGTTACAAAAAAGTATATTGGATCTATCATACTTAGTTATGACATTGACACTATGATCAAAAATCTTAATGCTAGAAAGAAAAAACAGAATACAAATTTTATTATTTTAGACAAGAAACTTCATATTGTTGCTCAGTCAAAACCAATAATACAAGACCTTATTAACCAAGATTTAAAATTCGAAGAATATTTAAACACAGCGTTACAAAAATTAGCACCACAAGAAAAAGCCGCAACTGATTTTTCTTATCTTAGTATGCTAAATGGCTTAAATTACTTTATAAAACCATTAGCTGACTTACCTTTCACACTTGTAGTAAATATAGATAGTGACCTTATTAAAAAAGACATAATAATAGATCTAGCCAAAAGTTTTATCTTAGTTTGTATTTTCGCATCCCTCTCCTTGGGAGCAATAATTTTCATATATAAAAGGGAAACTTTCCTTAGAACAAAAGCCGAAAGGGCTTCTCTAGTAGCAGAAAATGCTACTAAAGCTAAAACTAACTTTTTAGCTTTTACTGCTCATGAAATTCGTTCTCCTCTTGGTTTTATTCTTACTGGCTCTGAAATGATGACCAAAGAATTCCTTGGAGAATTACCCTTACCATATAAAAAATATGCTCAAGGAATTTACGATAATTCTAATTTAATTTTAGAATTTATTACAGATATTCTCGATGAAAGTCAAATTATCGAAGGCAAATTCAAGATAACAAATACTTTAACTAGTATCCAAGAAGTAATAAAAGAAGCAATTCAGGTCAATCTAGCTAGATTTAATATTAGGAAAATTGAAATAATAACCCAGATAGAAAATGATCTACCTATTTTAATATGCGACAAAAGAAGAATATTACAAGTTATAAGTAATCTAATCTCAAATAGTATAAAATACTCTAAAGATAATACAACTATTACAGTAACTGCTAAAATTATCTATGAAGAAATGGTTATAACTATTATGGACCAAGGTGTTGGCATGAAAGAAAGTGATGTTCCAGTTGCATTAAGTGCATACGGCACCCTCAGAGAGCAAGACTATAATTCTGTAGGATCATACGGCCTTGGCCTTGCTATTGTCAAAATGCTTCTAGACGCACATGAAGCCGAACTACGCATAACGAGCATAGAGGGCAAAGGAACAACTATTAAAATTATTTTTCCTAAGTATAAATTGGTTTATACTAAAACTACTCCCCCAAAAAACACTAATCTTAAGGAATCATAATCATGGACAATTATAGGGAAGACTTTATTGCCAGAATTAAGAAAATACCTATTTCTATACCTTTATTTACTACATTAATTAGTCTATACGGTTTTATTCTTCTTTATTCAGCAGCCGGTGGCCATATTGAACCTTGGGCATACAAACAGATTTTAGTATTTTTAATATTTATGCCAATTTCTATATTAATTGCTATAATTGATCTGAAAGTTATTTATCATTTTGCTTACGTTTTTTATATCATTACATTGCTTCTATTATTATTTGTTGAATTAATGGGCAAATCAGCTATGGGAGCAACAAGGTGGTTAGATTTGGGACTTTTTACAATTCAACCATCAGAACTAGTAAAAATTTCTGTAGTAATGATGTTAGCAAAATTTTTCCACGAGTACAGTAATTATACTGTAAGCGATTTTATACTAATTCTACCATTAATAGCTTCAATTATTCCAATTTATCTGGTAATAAGACAGCCCGACCTTGGTACAGGTATGATCACTCTTATAGTGGTATGCTTTATGTTCTTCGCAGCTGGCGTGAAAAGAATATATTTTATTATATCTAGTATAATTGGATTAACCGCAATGCCCGCGATGTGGTTCATGTTATACGATTATCAACGCAATAGAATTCTAACATTTATCAATCCAGAAGCAGACCCATTGGGCAAAGGATATAATATTATTCAATCAAAGATTGCTATTGGCTCTGGAGGTTTTCTTGGCAAGGGCTTGTTAAGTGGCACCCAAGGCCCCCTCAGCTTTCTGCCAGAATATGAAACTGATTTTATCTTTTCCTTTTTAATGGAAGAATTAGGCTTTGTTGGTGGAATAACGTTGTTAATTTTATATTCTCTGATAATAATTAGTTCGTTATCAGTAGCTATTAACTGCCGCTCAAAATTCGCTAGACTTTTGACCATTGGTATTGTTACACTATTCTTCTGTCATATATTTATAAATATTGCTATGGTTATGGGATTATTACCCGCTGTAGGAGTGCCATTACCTTTGATATCTTATGGAAGGACCATGATGGTGTCAATGCTACTTGGATTTGGCTTAATAATGAATGCAGCAGTTAATCGACATAGGAATGTCTAATACCATTTTATGTATAAATTTATCTCAAAACTTATTATCAATTTATTAGCTTTAAGTTATTTGTGGATAATTCTTATCTTACCCTCTCAATGGTACAAAATTGGACCATTCGGTGAAATATTACCAGCTTTTGATATAATAATAATCTATTACGTAAGTACCTATCACTCTTTAAACTATTGGCAGCTATTTGTTATTGGAGTACTCACAGATCAATTAAACGCACTACCACCCGGAACCAGCTCACTGGCGTTAATATTTGGCAACATATGCCTTAACTACTTTAGTAGGTGGTTTTTACTACGAAAATACTTCATTAATTTAACTGTATTTTGTGGATATAGCGCTTTTATTATCTTAATAAGGTATCTAGTTGTATTGATAAAGAGTGATTATCCTATTGAAGGATATGAAATAGTTTTTTATTTCCTGACAACCATTTTTTTCTATCCAATACTTTCCACTCTAATAGAAAGATCAATAAATATATTAGGTCAGAATGCTAGATAGAAGTTCCTTAAATAGACAAATAATGACCAGAAGAACTTTTGTAATTGGGGCTGGTAAACTAGGTCTCCTCTTTTTACTAGCTGGCAGAATGTTCTATATGCAATTCATCAAAAAAGATGAATACCGAACACTTTCAGATAACAATAGGATTAAAATGATCCTGCTTTCCCCAACAAGAGGACAAATCTTTGATTCTGATGGTGTGATAATTGCAAAAAATAATACTTGTTTTCGATTGCTACTTGATAAAAACGGTAATCCGAAATATTCAGAAGAAATTAATCATCTAGTAGAAATACTAGAGCTTGATGATTACCAAATAGACGAAATAAAAAGGAGGATGTCTAAAGGAGGAAGGCGCGTTGCTGCAATTGTTATAGATTGCCTAGATTGGAATCAAGTTGCTGTAATCGAAGAAAGGAAAGCCGATTTCAAATCACTTTTCATTGATACTGGTTTTGAAAGGTTCTATAAATCTGGACTCTCCACCGCTCACTTAATTGGATATCTAGGTCGGCCAGGAACAGGTGAAGATGAGCCTACAAAATTAGCAGATGAAACTTTTAGGGTAGGGAAAGGCGGAATTGAAAAATTTTATGAAGAGCATTTGCGGGGAGAATTTGGCTTTAAAAGGATAGAAGTAAACGCACTGGGTAAATACGTACGGGAATTAGGAAAAAGTGCAAGCAAACCTGGAAATGATTTATATTTAAATATAAACGCAGAATTACAAGAAAACGCATTAAAACATATGAATGCACAAGGTTGCAGTGCAATAGTAATGGATTGCACCAATGGTAATGTTATAATTTGCGCTTCAACTCCATCTTTTGATCCCAATAAGTTCAGTAAACTTTCTAATCAATATTGGAATAGTTTAATAAATGATCCGTATAAACCCTTGATCGACAAAACCACTAAAAGCTTGTATCCCCCGGGATCAGTTTTTAAAATTATCACCGCATTAGCTGCACTTGAGGCTGGTATTGATCCTGATAACAAAATTATTTGTACAGGCGCACCTATTCTAGGTGGCAACAGCTTTCGATGCTCCAGAAGCCGTGGCCATGGGGCTCTTAACATGGTTGATGCATTAAAACACTCCTGTAACCATTATATATATGCAGTCGCGCGGCAAACAGGTGCTGCTAAAATAATCGAGGTTGCAAATAGATTTGGCCTTGGCAAACCAACCGGAGTTGACTTACCTGGCGAACTTAGTGGTTTCGTACCAACCGAACAATGGAAAATGGAGAAATATGGCACTAAGTGGGGTGTAGGTGATACATTAAATCTCTCGATCGGCCAAGGTTTTATTCTTGCTACTCCAATGCAACTAGCATGCCTAATTACAGCCATTGCTAGTAATGGAAAATTATTTTCTCCCAAAATAGCAGTTGGTGCTCCAAACTATGTTCAACTGGATCTGCAGCAAAGTAATCTTGAAATCATTAAGACCGCTTTATTCAATACTATGAATACTCCTGGTGGTACTGGGTATTTAAGCAGACTAGATTACAAATCAATGCATATGGCTGGTAAAACTGGTACAGCCCAGGTTCAAGCTAAGAAAAATGCATCTGATGATCTAAGCAGAGATAACATAGCATGGGGTAGCAGAAATCATGCAATATTTTCTGGTTACGCTCCATTTGATAATCCAAAATACGCAATATCAATATATTTTGACCATGGTGGTGGTGGTGGAAGAGCTTCCGCTCCAATTGCCAAAAAAATAATGCAAGATGTATTGTTAAAATATTTATAAACACAATAAACTCATTTATTAAAAAAATAAACTATGCTAACGTTTATTGATCAGTCTTAGATTGGTAATAATAGTATTTGTTGAAAATAATTTATTAACTTAAATGGGAAGGTAATTTATGAGCAAGAAAACGATGACCCCAAAAGAATTGGGAGAAAAAAGAAAAGAAGATGCCGCAAAAAGATTATCACGTACGAGTACTAAGGAAGTCATACCCCAAAAGTTAGAAGAAAAAAGAGCAGAAATTCCATCTAAGAAAGAAATGACTGCTGAAGAGTTTTCGGCAAAAAGAACTGAAATTGCGATTCAGTTAATAACAGATAGTATTGAAACGCCTAACGCAAGACAATTAGAAAAGATCATACTTGAGATCAGCTCTATTGGACTACCTAAAATAGTAAATTTTACAAATAGCTTTATTGCAACATATCCTGATGCTATTTTTCAAAACCAAATATTTGACATAGTTTTACGCAAAATAGAGGTGAGCTCTCCTACAAAAGAGTTAAATACTTTAAAAAGCGAAATATTATTTGCTAAAGCAAAGGCCATAATGGCAATAAATTCAACTGAAGAAAGAACTCAAATTAAACTTGAGAATGCTACTGAAGCTCTGAAGCTCCTTGAAAATGCTAATGCTTTACAAAATCATGATATCACTACATTGATCGAAGGTACTACAAAGACTCTGATTACTACACATCCAGACCTCCTAGAAGCTTTTGATCTCGCTAAATATTCAGTCGAATTCAGAAAAGCTCACTTAGAGGCTAATCATCCTAGTATTTTAGAAGCCTATATTAATGCAGCTCAAGTGGGTCATATAATTGATGATAGGTCTATAAAAATTGAAGCAATGCAACATGCTGACATAGCATATAATATGGCATTGCAACTTGGGAATAAAGCGTACGCAGCAATAGCTCTTAAATTTCTCGCTAGTATATATAAATCTTTCGGTGATATTCAAAAAACTGACCTATTATTAGCACAATCAATTTCTCTTGAGGATATTGTTGTTAAAAAAATTGAGAAATCAAAAGAACCATTACCCATAAAATTTTCAGATAGTTTTGAAATAATTAGAAAACATGGAGTAAGTGACGATCTTACATTAACTATAAAACAAAAGATCCAAGAATCTGTCCTAAATTATGTGTATGCAGCAGCAACCCAAGGCAAATGGATTAATAAAATTGCTTCAATTGAATATGGTGTTTCTGGATACTTAGATGAAAAATTCTTAAGTAAAGTATTAGGTCACACTCTTAATACTCCAGAGAATGTTGATACTGCTTTAATGCTATGCTTTGAAGCAATTAATCTTGGTATTATGAGGAATCCAATTAAGAACCCACTCTGCGGAGTTGCTTTTGTACAGCAATATCCAAAGTTAATTTCAACTATATTGGATAAGCACCCAGAATATTTTATTGATGGACATATTCTTAAAGCGACACTACTTAAGGCAAGTAACTATGCCCTAGACCTTCTAGGGCAAGAAGTAGTAGTCAATGGTTCCTATAATGCATATCTTGAAACTGTTATGATGCCGATAATTGCCCACAGGTTAAGTCCTGGTGTACTTGAACCTGTATCCAACCTTATAAAAGCTGGTAAGTGGGATTTATCAACCCAAAATCAATTACTAACATATGCCAGTGAAGTATACTTAACAGGAATTGGATCAATATCTACTAGTACGCTTGGCCAAAATTTAAGCACTTTAAACGATTCTCTAAATATATCCAGAATATTAATATTTAAAGAGATACTTGACGCAATTAAACTGTCTGGGTCTAAAAACTATGCCCCAGTAGAAATATTCGCAAAGGCTTATACTGATGTAATTAAACGAATTTTAGCAGATCATCCAGATTATATTACAAATCCTCATATAATAGATATTTGCCAACAAGCACTTGTCGTTCCTCCAATTCTTGAGGTTATTGACCATGCACAAGTTAAATCAGAAGCATCAGTATTAGTTAAAGATAAGCTTGCTGTTACAGCTCCTACTGTTGACGAGCTTACGCAAGTTAACGTAGACGTGCATCTTTTAGGAGGAGATGAAGGTGAATTAATTGGCAGTTAGTTTATTTAACTTGGTCATGACTTATGAAATCTATCGACTAGAAGCCAGAAGAGAGCCATCCTGAATTAAATTTCAGGTGGCTCTCTATGACTTAACCTGAGTTTGAGAATATAAAACCTAGTGATAAAAAGTTTTTTTATGAAAGGTTTTACTTAGTTAGGTTCAGAACTACCCGCGCATATTATATTAAAATCATATCGATCAAATGCTTCAATAACCTCAGATGGTTCTAGAGCTTCTAGCATTTTAGGGAAGGTATCTTGAATATATTTTTCCTTAAAATATGTAGAAAGTTTATTTTGTATTGTTACTGTTTCAAAAGAATCTTCCCCTGTCTTTGTGATTAAAGGTGATTTAACTCCGTAGTCGTCTTTTCCTTTTAATATATGAGCAAGCAAAGTAACACCTGTCTTCATTAGCTCAACATTATCACGTCCATCTGATTTAATGACTGATACAGATTGAATCATTTTAGACATTTCAGCAGGAAACTTGTTGAAGTAATTAAAGTTTTGACATTGTTTAACTGATTGCAAATTAACGGATAATTTTGCTATTTTATTTAATAGATCAGGATTAGACAGTACTAATTTAAGATCTTTATAAACAAAAACACTGCATGTATCTCTGTCTTTTTGACGTTGTTCGGTACTTGCAATAACATAAGTATTAGCGCTGTGATTGCTATCATTAATAGTGTTAGTTATTGTGCTTTGCAACTCATTAAAACCTGTGCTTTTATCCCCAAGTGAATCAATAACATAAAAGAATTTTTGATCCGCAACTTGCCTGTAAGCAATTAAAGTACTATGGTTTGAGCTTGCTTTATATATAATGTTTAAATCATTATCTTTTTGAAGCGCGTAGTTAATAACCTCGTTAAGTTTAGGTGAGGCATATTTTGCTTTATCCATAAGTTTAGGGTCATGAGCGATAATGCAATTGCTAACGTCATGACTTTCACCCAAATGCTTTAGTAGTAAGGCAATAGAAGTAAGCTTTAAAGTGTTACCGTTGGTTAACAATAATTCCTTAAGGAACGATGCTTCGTTCATTTGATTCTTGTGTATATTTATAAGGCTATTTTTACCGGCCGTTAAACTAGGATCGTTTCTTATAGCTTCAGCTGCAGCTTTTGCTGTATTTGCCTTCATAACTTCAAAAAATTTTAAAAATTCTGGATCTTTCTCTGCCTGCGGGGCATTATTCTTAGTCATATATACCTAACTTATATAAATTAATTATTTAAATATATTAATATATTTTATTTGAAAGGCAAGCTTTTATTTAAATTACGGTTGAACCTAAAATAAAACTTAAGATAATTGGAATCAATTAGTCTAGTGTGGCTGAAGAATCAAAATTAAATATAATGTTATATAAGCTCTTATTTTCTACGGTTCGATCATACATAATTATAGTTGAGTTAGGCACGAATGTTACTGAACCTACAACCGCCCAGTCGTCAGGTATTAGTGTAGATTAGATCCTTGTGAAACTGTAATGTTTAAATGAGGTAAAGGTAAGCTATCTAATTGTGATGGTATTAAGTGATTGATTATGCCTTGAGTACTTCAGTGTGTAGGAATTATAGCCATAGCTAGCTTTATTTTAATTAATGTATAAATATTATTAGTATTATCAATTACATTTGAATATTTTTAAAATTCCCTACTCATTCATAAAAAAAAGCCCCTGATAAATCAAGGGCTTTTCGTATAAGTAACTTTTACTCGTATTTTAAGAACTTTAGTTAATAAGCTCTATTTTAACAGCAGAAGTTTTACCTTTTTGATCTTCCAGTTCATAACTCACTTTCTGACCATCATTAAGTGTAGATATGCCAGCACGCTCTAAAGCGCTTATGTGCACAAATACATCTTTATTACCATCATCTGGTTGAATAAAACCGTAACCTTTATCTGGGTTGAACCACTTTACTTTTCCGTTTGCCATTTTGACTCCTTAAGTTTTTAGTTATCTCTGCTAATTTTAGCAGCATTAATCAAGAGTTATTGTCCGCTTATCTTTAACTCCTGCAGGAAATAAGGAGCTTTTATTCATTAATAAGTATATTGAATAAAACCTATAGTCTCTGGCAGTAAGTATTAAGAGTTACATAGAAAACCCTACTATTATGATACATAAACCAAGAAAAAATACAAGTACAACTAAAACTAATTATCTAAAATATCAGTTTAGAATAATGAAATATATGTCATTTTATCCCCTTTTGTGCTGTAAAAATATATTTTTATCCCAAACTGGATCTTAAAGTATTTTCTTGTTTATTATTTCCGCAACTTTTGAAATTTCAGCAAGAGGCTCATAATCATATTTTTCTAAATTATTTACAGACAGATCTAACCTCTTTGCTAAGCCAAGATCCACTAATTGTTGGATAAAATAATTGTGTTTCCTTAATTTAAAACTTGGTGGGCAAAACACATAAACTGGCTTTCCTGTACTCACAGCTTCACTACACATCGAAATAGAGTCAGTTGTGGATATGATATATTCTGCTCTGCCAAGAACCGCTGGATATGGATTTGATTCTCCACTAAGCGGGTCATAAATAACGTTTGGCCAAACAAACTTCTTTGTAAAGTGGCTTTTCACCAATGGTGGAGTTCTTCTGCTAAAGGTAATAAACAATTGTAAGGAATGGTCTTGTGAAATATTTATCAATGCTTTGGAAAGAAGCTCAGCATTATCCGTCGTCAGTTTATAACCCTTTGTTGAACCACCTATTATCACTGCAATATAATTTTTAATTTCAGGATATTTAGTGTCAAAATCACTTTGTGATTTTTGGATTTTCTCTTGCACATTTGTAAGTGCACCAATTACCCTCACTATGTTTGGTAATGTATAGTTAAAACTATCATGCTGTGGAAGAATAATTAAGTCAAATTCCTTTGGCTTAATATTAGGTCGCATTATTTGGATAATTTTTATTTTGTCATTAGACAATTTCTTTAAATATAGCGCAAGTGCTGCCGTTCTCCTACCGGCAGAAATAACCACATCGGGCAATGGGTCTTTCTTCAAATTTGAGAGCACTGACTTTTTAATATGAATTGGAAACATACTAAGGAAATAGCTTGGCAAAGATCCAAAGCTATTATATTCAATATTTTTTATTTCATATTGCTTGCCAATTGTTTCGGCGAGCTCAATTGCTTGGTTGGCATTACCAATCCTATTATCCACTAGAACCCAGACTATAGGCGCTTTTACCATATTTATATTACCATTTGTGCTCATCTCGCTATTCTAGCATCCTTAACGCAAAACGGAAATGACAATTTCTACAAAAATTCAATAACTTAAGTTTTCTCTTTTTTAAAAAAACAAAATTAATTTGTTAAGTATTTTTTAATTATATGGGTTTATCGTATTATTTAGTAGGTTTTGATATTAATTTAGTATAAGGAGGATCTTTATGTCCAAGAAAAAATCATTTTGGGACTGGCTTTTCGGAACATCATGTTGTGGGGCAAGAGATAAAGATAAGGACTATACTGGCGAAGAAAGAGAAGAAGACAAGGATAGATCTGGAGACAAAGATAAAACCTTAACAACTAGACAAGAGTTAGAGCAAGAATTTGATGATCAACCAGGATCAGTTTTCAGAGAAATTGATTTACACGAAGATAGCGTATATCGTACCGGAATTTCTGGTGAATATGAGCAAGGGCAAGAGTATAATGATGGTAGTGTAGAAATTAGATAAAATCATTTGTATAAGAGAATAAATTCTCAAGGAGTATTTTTAGGCTTGATGCTTTTATAATGAAAGTATATAAGAGCATCTGCAATTTAATTGCAGATGCTCTTAATATATTTGTAGGTAATTTAAATTTATGGCTAGAACAAAACAAAGCCAAGAAGCTAGAAGCAACGCAGAGGTACTAAAGAAATTGGTTAATGATCAACTGCAATTTCAACCCGACAACCAACTCCCACAACAAAATTCTGCTAAAGATGATGAAATCTTTATGTGTGATGCATATGGCTGCGAAGTTGTTCAAAGCCCTAATTTAATTGGGGATTCTCTAAAATTAGAATATTATTCTGATCCCGATGAATAAGAATTGATTACTGCTTCAATCTCAGCAATACGTTCTGAGATTGATTCCTCTTCACCTTTAACTTCCAAATTTAACCTGATTAGCGGCTCAGTGTTTGATTCTCGTAAATTAAAGCGCCAATCAGTAAATTCTAAGCTAATACCATCCATACGGTCAATACGAGGATTTTTAGCTGCAAAATGGTCTTCCAACCTTTTAATTATTTCTGCTGTATTTTCAACCTTATAGTTTATTTCACCACTACAAGGAAACTTACTAATCCTATTTCCTACTAGGACAGAAAGATTATCGCCAGTTTTACTTATAAGCTCAGAAACCAGTAGCCATGGTAACATTCCACTGTCGCAATAGGCAAATTGTCTGAAATAATGATGCGCACTCATCTCGCCACCATAAATCGCATTCTCTTGGCGCATTTTTTCCTTAATAAAACTATGCCCGGATTTGCATTGCAGCGGCACCCCACCATGTTCTTTTACTATATCAATAGTATTCCATGTTAACCTAGGGTCATGTATTATTTTCTGATTAGGGTATTTCTTAAGAAAATTTTCTGCCAGCAGCCCAACAATATAATAACCTTCTATGAACTCACCATTTTCGTCAAATAAAAAACACCGATCAAAATCTCCATCCCACGCAATTCCAAAATCGGCTTTATTATATATTACCGCCTCTGAAGTAGCTATGCGGTTTTCTGGAATCATCGGATTTGGCACACCATTTGGAAAATTACCATCCGGCTGCTCGTTAATATAAACAAATTCAAATGGCAAAAATTTCTCTAGCAGTTTAATAACAATTCCAGATGGCCCATTACCTGGATTAACAACAATTTTTAATGGCTTGAGTTTTTTTATATCAACATATTCAGTAAGGTGAGCAATATAAGAAGTTTTATCTTCCTTTAATAACTCTGATCCCTTTGGTCCACTAAAAGTGGGATTAGGTGAATTAAGGATATAGTCATGAATCTCTTTTAAACCATCAGATAGCGAAATAGGTCTGCTACCACGACTTACCATCTTCATCCCATTGTAACCCTTTGGATTATGAGATGCGGTAACCATTATTCCACCTCCAACACCAATATTTTCATTACTGAAGGTGTGATAATATACCTCCTCGGTACCACACAGACCAATATTAATTACGCTCGATCCAGAATCAATTAACCCGCTTATTAGAGCCTTGGTAAGCGATAAGCTCTCTAGCCTCACATCATAGCCAACAACTACTTTTCCGGGATTAATAATAGCAGAGTATGCCAAACCAATCTTATACGCAAGCTCCTCATCCAATTCATATGGGACCTTTCCCCTTATATCATAAGCTTTGAAACAAAGTAATTTATTCATATTATAAAAAAGTCCATACTAATTTTGTTAAAATTACTATAGCAGCTTTAGTCTTGGAGAAAAAAGGTAATTTTTATGCTAGTTCCAGTAATTTCGATTTTTCCTGTAAATCAGCAAATATTTCTTTAGCACTTGATACTTTCTTCTTATTTATTACTAAAAAACCATTTTCTGATTCAATTATTGCTAGATTCTTGACACCAACTACAGCAATTGTTTTATTACTACCACTCTCAACATAGCAATTAATGCTATCATAGAGTTTGACATTACCCTTTACTCTATTACCATCCTTATCCTTAGGCTTTAGCATACTCATGGATTCCCAATTCCCAATATCACTCCATCCTATATCACAAGCAACAACTGCAATTTGGCTAGATTTTTCTAGAAGTGCATAATCAATTGAAATTTCTGGAATTGTCTCCCAAATAAGCGAACTTAAAAGTAATTCTCGATAATAACCCGAATTAGTAGAAGATATTGATGTATTAATAGCCTGAATAACCCTTGATAGCATATCAAAACAATGGGTTTCCAGCTCCTTTATAATTGTTTTTGCAGTACAGCACAAAATACCAGAGTTCCAAAGAAATTTTTCTGATTTTAGATAGTTTACGGCAAGAGCAAATGACGGTTTCTCAATAAATCGTATAGCTTCATTATTAATATATTCAATATAACCATAATTAGTCTCAGGATAGAAAGGTTTGATACCAAAAGTTACTATTTTCCCTTGCTTTGCTAAGCTTTGTGCCTGTAGTACTGCATTTGAAAACGCAACTGAATCCAAAATAATATGATCAGATGGGTAATATCAATATTACCTCATCAGGCCCATAATTATGGAGAACATGAACCACGGCGGCGGATATTGCAGCCGCCGTGTCTCTTCCAGAAGGCTCAATTATTAATTCTTTCCTAACACTATTACTAGTAATAGTGTTAACCTCGTCATACTGCTCTTTTACCGCCGATACACAATCTGAAGTAGTAACTGTAATTATATTACGCACTGACTCAATTTCAATAGCTCTTATGAAAGCCTTTTGGATAAAACTCTCATTATTTACCTTTATAAATGGCTTAGGCTTTTGCCTAGTTGACACGGGCCATAAACGACTACCAGCTCCACCTGCTAAAATCACCGCATGCATATGTTATAACTTAATTAGTAACTAGTTTTAAAACTAGGATTCTATTAACTTATAGTTATATGTCAAACTTGTAATCAAGAGTTGATTATAAAGCTATGTGAAAATATAAATATTGTGGCATCAAAACTGTAAGGTAAGTAGATATATTTATATTTCTTATTTAATATATCTATTGTATTAACATTACTTGCTAAAATGTGATTTTAGAGTTTATAAATCTTATGAATAAGAAAAAAATATTACCCTTCCGGAATAATAAGGTTTGATAATTAACTTAGAGTTGATGTAAGAAACGATGATAATTTAGGATCTAGACAACATAGAGCTGTCATACCGAGCTTGGCCATGCGTCTCAGGAAGTGGATGAGATCCGAGATCGAGTACCAGGATGATTACGGAATTTGGTTGATGTTGTAATCCGAGCCTAAATCGTCATGCTTGACAGATTTTAGTCCTAATTTTTACCAGAAATATTTACTTCTTATATCAAACCCAACTTAATTAACCTGAATTTGGGTTATTGGGATAAGATAATCCAATGTGATTTGCCATATAATAAACTATTTTTTTAAAAAACGTTCAATTATTTCCTGGTCAGAAACATCATTGTTTTTAGTTTGAGTAAGGTAGGTCTTGACCAACTTTAAAACGGTTTCGGTAAACTCAGATCTGAGTTTATCACTCGCTTTTTCTCTTTCATTATCTATGGCTTTTATAGCCGAGTCTTTTTTACGCGCTAATAACAAACTTAGCTCTTTGTTCCTTGTTTCTACAAGACGCTCAGTACTATTTTGTGCACTCTCTAGTATATCTTTTTTTCTTACTTCAAAATCGCCAAGTTCTTTCTCTACTTTATCAAGCAAGCTCTTCGCATCTGCTTTAAGTTTCTCAGCCTGAGTAAGTTTTTGTTTTATTTCTTCTATTCTGGCATCAAGAGATGCTATTATTGCTTTTTTAACAGGCCTATAAGCTAAATATACGAATATTACGAAACAAACTGCAACCACAAAGCTTTCGTCGAAAAAATGCATCATTTTGTTTTCTCATGAATCTTCTTAAGTAAGTCTATATCAGCATCCTTATTTGTAACTTTCTGAATTATAAAAGCAGCTAATTTGATACACGATACTGGCTCATTTAGATGAAATGTATCGACATAAGCTTTTATTTCGGCAAGAGCCTTCTCTTTTTTCTTATCAAGAACAAGAGATAGTTCCTTTGTTTGGTGTAAAAAGCGCAAGTCCATTAGTTCAAATGCCTGTTTATTAAGCTCTTCAACATGTAAATTAACCTCATCAAGTTTATTTTCACGTAAGTTCTCTATCGACTTAGCTTTTTTACTATATTCTTCTGCATGATTGATGTTTTCTTCTAAAAAACTATTTCTTTGCATTAAAATAGTCTCAGCCTTTGGAGCTATGAACTTACTTATAAGGAAATAAAGAAATCCAAAAACAATAACCAGCCAAAATAGCTGGGAACTAAAAGAAGATACATCAAACTGTGGCATAATCTTGTCCTTTTAATATTATTATTTATCCTAATTTTCTTATTTAATCTGAGCTATAGATAAGAAATTATGGGTTTATTGGCATCACAGTTTTTATCCTTATAAAAAGTTATCCTGAACTTGATTCAGGATCTTTTTCTGCTGCCTGAGATCCTGAATCAAGTTACTTTTTCTCTCGCTTAGGATTTAGACTCTTTCATGACAAGTTTTTGTCAAAACATTATTGTGAATTATCTTTATCCATAGTTCAGGTTCTTACTACAATTAGCCTGCTTTAATCTGAAACTTGGTATCAAGTAAAGATTAAAAGCATCGCAATAACAAACGAGAATAAACCCATCGCTTCAGCAAGACCTGCACCAATAAGAGCCATTCTCTGCAATTGATCAGCCGCAGATGGATTACGTGCAATTGAATTAAGCAAGGAACCAAAGATATTACCTACACCTAAAGCTGCTCCTAGCATACCAAAAGCCATAAGACCTGCACCAATATATTTTAAAGCCATTGCATCCATTTTCTTCTCCTAAAATTATGATTGAACTAAATCAAGTAGTTATCAGCTTTCCAAAATCCCCAGCTTCAAACTTATACTATTTCCCATTATTAAATAATTCAAACAGATTTTGCAGGAAAGTGATGTGCTAATGTATAATCTATACTTTGTGCAAACACTTATTCTGAAAATTCATTCATCCAACTTAAAATAGGATTTGGTATTACTTGAACCAAAACCACCTACAAAAATTGACTAATGCAGGTTTAACGCATCGTTGAGATAAACACAGGATAATATTGTAAAAATATAAGCCTGTAACGCTGCAACGAATAACTCAAAACCTATTAAAACCACTATAAAAGGTATAGGTAGAATCTTTAAATAAATGGCCATTGAAACTACAAATCCGGCCATAACCTTAAGTAACACATGGCCTGCAACCATATTAGCTGCCAATCGAAGTGATAGGCTAACTGGCCTAGCCAAATATGCAAATAATTCTATTACAACCATGAGAGGAGCAAGCCACCACGGAGTACCAGCTGGCAAAAATAGAGAGAAAAAATGAAATCCATGCAAATATATTCCAAACAACGTAACTAGCAAAAATACCATCATTGCTAAAGCAAAAGTAATGGAAATGTGGCTAGTAACAGTAAATCCATAAGGAATCATACCGAACACATTACAAGTAAGTATAAACATGAATAAAGTAAAAATCAGTGGCACAAATTTCTTGCCCTTTGCACCAACATTCTGATCCAACATGCCTGTAATCATTCCGTAAACTAATTCACCACTAAGCTGAAATCTAGATGGAACAAGTCCTTTGCCTCGAAATGCTAGCATAAAGTAAAACACTATAAACACGCCAACAACTAGCATAAACAGGGAAGAGTTAGTAATGCTTGTGTCGTAGCCAAAAATCTGTAGATTGACTATTTCTTTAACTCTAAACTGATCTAGTGGACTATGCGCCATTATTTTTAATGTATTTATTCCAAATTGACCTAAAAACTGCAATTGTCGCGAGTATTAAACAGATTATAAGGAAGGCTGGCTTGGAATCAAACAAATTGTCAAAAAACAAACCAATTATTACTCCAACTATAACTCCTGACACCAATTCTACTGCTATATTGAATGCAGCACTTCCACCACTTAAGACTGAGCTTTTATTTTTTTCAGCCTTCAGCTTATCTATTTCTCTTTCAATTTCTTCATACTTTTTATTACTCATTAGAAATCACTACATTTTCTATTGCTTGCGATAGTTCTTCAAACGTATAAGGCTTAGTAAATTGCTTACCGTTTATAAAAAAACTCGGAGTTCCTACAAATTTTGGTTCCCTTGCTATAAGCTTAGTATTTTCTATCAAAATTTCAATCTTTGCTTCATCATTTAAACATTTTGCATATTTTTCAGGTCCTATCCCTCCAAGAGTTCCAATATTTGTTAGAACTTCACGATAGTTTTTGCCAAATGCCCAATTATCCTGTTGTTCTAAAATAACCTTTATAAAATTAAGATAGCTTTCTAAACCACCATCGCAGCGTGCAAGAACTGTCGCATCTAAATCCTGCTTATTACCTATAAATTCTCTTATAACGTAAGCCACCTTACCAGTATCAATATATTTTGCTTTAAGTTCCGGAAGTATTCTTTTGTGATATGTCACACAGTGAGGACATGTAGGCGAAAAGTATTCAACAACAACGATTTTCGAATTACGATTTCCTAAAACCATATCATCAGGCTCAACGTCATATCCCCTTACATGTTTTGGCTTTTCAACTTCAACTTTTTCAGCTTGTTGTTTTGCTTTTTCCTCTTCAGTTTTTTTTGTAGCATCATCCTTACAATCTTCAAGTTTTTTACTATAATTTTCTATCTGCTCTTTGGCAGGAGTTTCTGCTTCCTTAGCTTCATTGCAAGCAATTAGCAAAAACAAACTTAGTACTAGAAGGAAAAATTTTCTGAACATATGGTATAATAGAGCCTAGCATTTATATAAATTTATCATTCAACTTGCTATCTGGAATTAGCAAATGGTATCAGATCCTTTCTAACACAGGAAGACAGTGAAATTAAGATAAATTGCATCTTTAATATCATTTTAGGCAACAATTGTCTTTTACTAACAACCATGTTAGCACGCCAAGTGTTCAAACTGAATTACAACAATGCTATGTCGTTTGAATTGAATTAGCATATATTTATAGGAAAGATTTCGTCTTTTAAATATTGCTGTGAATACTCCAAATGCCAATCCATTTTGGGTATGAGTAGTGTTTTAAAAGACAAAAGATAAAAAGAGATTAATACAAATTCAACTTAAAACAACTAATAGTTTACAATACGAACAATTAAAACTGCTAACTAGTTTTAACTTAACTAACCTAAACTATGGAAAGCATATAGTTTTGTAAATGCTGCTTTACCACACGCACTGTCGTGCTGAACTTAGATTTAGCATGACCGCCGGGCCCATCTCTTGATTCAGGATCTTCTTCTGTCTCGAGATCCTGGATAAGGCATGCGAAGCCCCATAAATTCAGGATAACTTACAAGCCCTGGATAACTGGTGTTTACTCTGATGACTTTACAATATGACAACTATGTTGCCTAACAAACAACTGATCTCTTATCCATAGTTTAGATTAACTATGGATAAGATAATTCACATCGTACCCATTAAAAATTAGAAAAACCGGTGCAACTTTAAGCTACACCGGTTTTTTGTAAAACTTATAGATAAATTATAAACTTATCTGATAGCTGTTACACCTCTACGATTCTGGCTCCAAGCAGCTTCATCATCACCGATAACTGCTGGTCTTTCTTTACCATAAGAAATGGTTTCAACACGCTCTGCGCTTACACCATGCTCAATCAAGAACATTTTAACAGCGTTAGCTCTTCTTTCACCAAGAGCAATGTTGTACTCTCTTGTTCCTCTTTCATCACAGTGACCTTCAACAGTCATATTGAAAAGCTTATGATCTTTCAGCCATTCTGCCTGACGTGTTAATGTACTTTGTGCATCAGAAGTAAGATCAGAACTATCTAGTTTGAAAAATACTCTGTCACCAATTGTTTTTTCGAATTCAGCTATATGCTGGTTATTATCACCGTATTTGCCTCTTGAAGCACTACAACCAGATAACAAAACAACAGCAAGGAATGCGACTGCAATTTTTTTAATCATATTTAGGTTCTCCTTAAAAAAAGTTTTATTCAGTTTGAAAAAGCTATTACCCTAATCCATTATTGGGGCAGGAATAACATAGACCTGATTATATACTAGTTATTTTTGTTTTTAAACCATCAATCAATGTTTTGTTGAAGACGTATGATAAACTGCGTGACATAAATACCAAGGTGTATAAGGTTTAAAGCCATCACCTACTCACTAGACACCCACAAATATTTTCACGAATAGCAGCAGTTGTTGTCGGAAAAGCGCTAGGTAAATTTTTAAAAAATCTAGCCGCAAGATAAGCAAACGCCTGGGATTCAACATAATCAGGATCAATGTTACCAAGGGTAGAAATATTTTCTACTTTACATTTAAATCCTTTCGTTAACAAAGCTAATTCTAGCCATTTAACTATCTGTTTATTTTTACTTCCACCACCACATAAAAAAATACTAACAGGAATAGTTGGTAATACCTCAATAGCACGAACAATACTGGCGCAAGTAATATAAGTAAGGGTTGCTATTATATTTTCTGGATCACGACCAGTAAGGATATCCATTACATATCTAAATGAATTTCTGTCTAAAGATTTTGGATAAGGTCGCTTGAAATATTCATCAACTAAGAGTTCATTAATGACTGATTCATCTATTTGCCCCTGAGATGCTATCTCTCCATTTTTATCATAATCCTTGCTAAAATATTTTTTCATAGCATCATCAATAAGAGCATTACCAGGACCAGTATCAAAAGCTATTATATCATTTTCCTTACCCATATAAGTAATATTTGCTACTCCTCCTATATTAATGACTGCAACAGGTAGTTTTTGGTTTTGCATTAATAACTTATGAAAAATCGGTACTAACGGAGCTCCTTGGCCACCAAGGCTAATATCCCTTCTTCTAAAATCATGCACCACATCTATACCTGCTCCTTGAGCAAGTAAGTGGGGGTTCCCTATTTGCCAGGTAAGTTGGCTTTCTGGTTTATGAAAAATAGTTTGCCCATGAAAACCAAGTGCTTTTATATCACTACTGGTATATTTTGTTTGCTTCAGTAACTGAGCAGTAATCTCAATATGAAATTCAGTAAGTTTTCTTTCGATCTCAAGAGATGGAGCCAGCTGACTACAAAGTTGCTTGAGGTCAAATTTGAATTCTGAAGGGTACGGCAAATGAGCATTAGCAATTACAGCGAATTTAGTTTGTCCATCAGTACGAACCAAGGAAGCATCAACCCCATCGCATGAAGTACCACTCATATAGCCTATAAATAGTTCACTCATTCCCGATCTCTAATTTTTTTTTGGCACCTTTTACTACCTTGCGACGCTGTAAATTTTTACGCAAAGCAATTGATAACTTATCTTCTTTTTCTTTTACTTTTTCAGTAGTCTCTTCTTTTTTCTTTGACATTTAAACTAATTTTCCTTGACGATCTGCTAATAATATGGCAAAAATTTGCGCTTAAAATGCCGGTTTAAAATCATTCTGCATAATTTTGGTTAATTTGTAACATATCTTCGTTAGAAATACCAATCTTTTTGCCGCTATAGCTCAGTGGTAGAGCGCATCATTGGTAATGATGAGGTCGAAAGTTCAATTCTTTTTAGCGGCACCATTTATATCTCACAATATTGCTTTAATAATAAGACTCCTTCATCGTTGACTTTTTTCTTGCTATTCCTAGATTAAGAGACAGTATCGTCTTATTAATTTTAGGGAATCAAGTTATAAGCCAGCTTGATATCTCTAAAAACCTAAATTTTAAACGTTGTCTGCGCTAAAAAACAGACTAATACTAACAAATGGAAATGGTGAATTAATATAAACCCTAGGTTATTAAATCTGTTAAGCTATAAATTAGTAAATCACAAGAGAGTTGCGGTCCAATACAACTAATTAAATACTTAGTGCCTATGTATGTAAAGCTTAAGTTACGTGTCATGTTCAAGATATTTAATGATTGCTAGCTAATTCAAATGGACCCCTATTGACATATGAAATAAAAAAATTCTATAATCAGTGGTTGTAAGGAAATTAAACTTAAATTATGAGGCAATATTATGGCAAAAAATTTTTTGGATGATTTTTCATCTTTGTTAAAACTAGCTGAGGCAGATGGCAAGAACTTAAGCACAGCAACAAGTATCAAGGGGCAGGCGGTTGTCAGCTTAGCTCAAAAATATGGGATTAACTGTGAAGATAGGAAGTATGATGTAGGAGCACCTGGAGTAATGAAGCCTTTAGACGAAACAATAAAAATCGAGTTGCAATGGGGTAGTGGGTTCGTTAACCAAGATAGAACTGACAGATTTAACCAGTTTCATGATGCATTGCAAGCTATTGATGCATTGGTCGAGAATAGATTTTCCGAGAATCTTTATACAAACCTAAATGTATATGGTAGAACAATGTTTGTTAATATCGCCAGCAAGCAGTCACCTGAGATTAATCAAAATATATTAAAAACTATTGCACCATACTCAGCATCCGGATTAGATATGAATGAATTTCCATATGCTAAACAAGAGGCTGTCAATGTAGGACAAATTTTTAATCAATATATTCAGCCTAAAATCAGTGATATCTCAGTCGAGACTAAT
Source organism: Rickettsia typhi (assembly GCA_945865485.1). Classification (GTDB taxonomy): domain Bacteria; phylum Pseudomonadota; class Alphaproteobacteria; order Rickettsiales; family Rickettsiaceae; genus Megaera_A; species Megaera_A venefica. Next base: position 95,564 of record CAMBEC010000004.1, on the reverse strand, counting down.
ACCAGTAATAGTGATAGTAGCAATTTTGGAGTTTTAGTCGAGGGAGAGATAGACCCTGCCCAGGAAAAAAAGAATCTCGTCGATGCATTGATAAAAAATATTATGATGGGTGATACCAACAAGGTAGATCCTGCTACGTATCAAACTGTAGAAAAATTAATTACTGAACATGGTATTCATTCTACAGCTTTTGACGCTTTGCTAGAAGAGCTTGCTAATGAGACTGTTGTTATGGGTGAAACTGGCCTCTAACAGGATATCATAAAATTTTACTTAACTGGGGGGTGCCATATTCATTATTTGCGTATGACGCCCTTTGCTATTCAGGGATTTTTAGATTCGGTGCAAGAGAGTGTTATTAAAGTAATAGTACTTATAACTTATCTTCCTGATATTTTGACCATAAGAGATCGATATCAGAAGAGCGTATAAACGCTAAATTTTTCTTTAACTTATCTAAATTCCAATCCCACCATTTAATCTTCAAGAGTTTCTGAATATCACTATCAGTAAATCGTTTTCTAATTAAACGAGCTGGATTTCCACCCCATATTTCGTAGGCACCAACATTTTTAGTGACAAGGCTTCGGGCGCCTATAACTGCCCCATCTGCAATCTGAATTCCTGGCATAATCATGCTTTCTGCGCCAATCCAAACATCATTGCCAAGTAAGGTGTCACCTTTAGATTTTTGTGCTTTAGGCGCCACTAAATTATAGTTATCAAAATCATCATCAAGAAAATCAAGCGAATAAGTGGCAATCCATTCGTAGTTATGACCTTGGGTTCCACCCATCATAAATTTTACACCTGTTGCAATTGAGCAAAATTTACCAATAATAAGGCGATCGATTTCATGAGGTTCTTTATTATTGTCTGCTTCATCAAGGTACATCACACAATCTTCAAATGTTTTATCGTGGTAATATCCTGAATAATAAGAGTAATCACCTGCAATGATATGCTTCGCTTTAACATGATCTTTAATAATAATCGATTCTCTGTAACTATTGAAAATAGGCATATGTTTATTTCTTTAATTAATATTATTTAAATATTGGCTAGAAAATACACCACAATTTATGTAGTAACTAACCCAACTATGGATAAGATAAATATTAGATTTAGTTAGGCCAGGCAAGAAATATAGTCATACCGGGCTTGATCCGGTATCTTCTTATCTACCGTCATGCCTAAACTTCAGTGGGCTTCGCATGTCTCTTCGGCCAAGTAATCTTCTTCCTATTTCATAAGATCATAAGTAAATTCAGGATGACAGTGCGTACAGCAAGTCCCCGTATAAAACCATACGACTCTATTCCTTATCCATAGTTCATGTTAAATACATATAATTGGCTACAAAAAACGCCATAGCGAGCAACCGAATTGGGGAGGGAAGGGATGGTTATCCTGGGAGTTGATTCATGATCTAAAGCTGCGGGGGGAAAAGAAGATCCTGATATCTGAGTTCAGGATGGCGCACTTTTTTCTTGACCCCCGTTTAATAGCGCTTAGCAGACAAAACTAGATATCAACCTAGTAATTTTTGCATTGTACGACCAATTTCAGCAGGAGAGTTAGAAACAACTACCCCAGCACTCGTTAAAGCCTCGATCTTGTCTCCAGCTGAACCTTTGCCACCAGCAATAATCGCACCAGCATGGCCCATTCTTTTACCTGGAGGCGCCGTTACACCAGCAATAAAACCAACAACTGGTTTCTTGATTTTAGACTTTTTAATAAAGTCTGCTGCATCTTCTTCAGCATTACCACCAATTTCGCCGATCATGATAATCGCCTGGGTATCGTTATCCTGCAAAAATAATTCAATACAATCAATAAAATTAGTCCCATTTACTGGATCACCACCTATGCCAACACAAGTCGATTGGCCAAGACCAACAGCAGTTGTTTGAGCAACAGCCTCATATGTTAAAGTACCAGACCTTGAAACGATACCAATTCTGCCTTTTTTGTGAATATGACCTGGCATGATCCCAATTTTACATTCGTCAGGAGTAATCACCCCAGGGCAGTTTGGTCCAACCAACCTAGTCCTTGAACCAATTAAAGCTCTTTTGACCTTAAGCATGTCTATTACTGGTATACCTTCGGTAATACAAATTACTAATTCAAGTCCAGCATCAATTGCTTCTAAGATTGAATCTGCAGCAAATGGTGGTGGAACATAAATTACAGTGGCGTTTGCTCCCGTTCTGTCGACAGCTTCAGCAACTGTATTATAAACAGGTAAATCTAAATGCGTTTGTCCACCTTTTCCTGGTGTAACTCCACCAACCATCTTGGTCCCGTAAGCAATCGCTTGTTCAGAGTGAAAGGTACCTTGAGAGCCTGTAAATCCCTGGCAAATTACTTTTGTATTTTTATTTATAAGTATCGACATATTATTATTGCTCCCAAATCTATACAGCTTTTACAATTTTTTGTGCCGCATCCCCTAGATCATCAGCAGCAATGATTTCTAAGCCAGAATTAGCTAGTATTTTCTTCCCAAGCTCAAAATTCGTACCTGCAAGACGAACTACTAGTGGCACCTTAACACCAACTTCTTTCGCAGCAGCTACTATTCCTTCCGCAATAATATCGCATCTCATAATGCCACCGAAGATGTTTACTAGTATGCCCTTTACCGCTTTGTCTGAAAGAATAATTTTAAAGGCCTCAGCGACTCTTTCTTTATCAGCTCCACCACCAACGTCCAAGAAATTTGCTGGCTCTGCTCCATAAAGTTTAATAATATCCATAGTTGCCATGGCTAAACCAGCCCCGTTAACCATGCAGCCAATAGTTCCATCCATCCTAACGTAATTTAAATCAGCTTTACTTGCCCTTACTTCAAGCGGATCTTCTTCTGCTTCATCTCTCAAAGAAGCAATTTCCGGATGACGAAATAATCCATTATCATCAAAATTTATTTTTGCATCCAGAGCTAATAAATTACCATCAGTAGTTTCTACAAGCGGATTAATTTCTATTTGAGATGCATCCGTAGCGACAAAAGCATTATAAACCGATTCAGCTATTTTCATCATTTGCTTCGCTTTATCACCAGAAAAACCGAGCCTAAAAGCTAAGGCTCTACAGTGGAAAGGTAAAATACCAGTTACCGGGTCAACTGAAACTTTAATTATCTTCTCCGGTGTCTTTTCTGCTACTTCTTCAATGTCAACCCCGCCTTCAGTTGAAGCCATGAATGTTATTCGATTAGACGACCTATCAAGAACCGCACTAAAGTAATATTCTTTGGCAATATCACAACCAGATTCTATGTATACCCTCTTGACAACTTGACCCTTCGGACCTGTCTGATGTGTTATTAATGTTTTGCCATACATATCATGAGCAATACTTCTAGCTTCTTCTTTGCTACGTACAACTTTTACGCCACCAGCTTTACCTCTACCGCCAGCATGAATTTGAGCCTTAACAACATAGACCTTTGCATCAAAATTCTTGATTAACTCATCAATTTCTTCGGATTTTAAAGCGACAATACCATGAGATGTAGGCACACCATATTTACCTAGAACTTGTTTCGCTTGATATTCATGAATGTTCATCTTGCATTTGTATTTTTAATTAATTTTTATACCACAGGTGTCATTCTATAGTAAAATATCAAGTAAAGTAAAGAAAAAGCAGAAGCCAAACTCAAAATTTAGAACCGACCCTTTTTGAATAGTGCCAGTATAGCTTCTTAATACTTAGATTTACTATACTAGTCTTTTATCATAATCGTTGCAGAAACCGTCATAGAAATTTGGCTCTGACCTGGTTCTGCTACAGGAGAATTCATCTCATCTTTTGCAACAGAACCCATTCTCATTGCATATTGCATAACAGGATACGGCCTAGATGTATCTGCATCAACATTTATACTTACAACCTTTATCATATCTTTACCCAAAGCCTTCGCTACACGCTTTGATTTTTTCATTAGTTTCTCAACAGCTAATTCCATTAATGAATCTCGTATTTCTTCTCTTGTATCATTAGAAATTGTGTAACTTAGACCATCAACTGCCAAACCTATTTCTTGTAATTCACCAACAAGTTTTAAAATATTGTCTATGGTCTTTCCCGATATAACAACTCCCTGACTTCCTTTCCATTTTGTTTTCCTTTCATCATTCTTATTAACCACATATTCATATTTGTATACAGAATATTGCTGTGTTGAAACTTTGACATCTTTTAGCATCTTAGCTTTTTCTAGCGCCTTAGTCATTGTGGCATTAATCTGATTCTGTACTTCTTTTGCTGTTATGCCATCGAACTCATAATGTAAATTTGCAACTAGTAAATCTTCTGGAACTTCAATAAATTCAGTAGCAGAAACATTAAGTATTGTACCTTCTATTTTATCTTCACCAGCCAAGCTGCTTAATGGAATAGCTAGAAATAAAAATACTACTAATTTAGTTATTTTATTCATCATGATTTTTTTCTCTTAGATTAATTTCTAGGACTTGCTAATTATTAACTCTTTTGCCGCTTTTAAACCCGTTTTAGTTATTTCTTTACCTGAAATCATCCTAGCAAGCTCATATGGTCTTGCTTCATTCTCAAGTATTTTGATTTCAACTACAGTATGAATATCATGTTGTGTTTTTTCAACTAAAATATGCTGATCAGCTTTTCCAGCCACTTGCGGCTGGTGAGTTATAACAATGATTTGTACTACACTACTTAAAGCTTTTAAACGCGAGCCCATTGAGTCTGCAACAGATCCACTGATTCCGACATCTATTTCATCAAAAATAATAGTTTGTTTTGGAGCCTTATCAAATAAAGCCACCCTCAGAGCTAACATAAAACGCGATAGCTCTCCTCCAGATGCAATTTTATCAATAGGGGCCAAGCTCATTCCTGGATTTGTTGAAGCAATAAACCTTACCTTATCAATCCCATTGGACGAAGCAAAACTATGGCTTGACTCAATTTCAACAACAAAAATAGCTTTTTTCATTTCAAGAGTTGATAACTCCTTCATAACTTTCTTCTCAAGCTCTGCAACCGTTTCTTTTCTTTGCTCAGATAGCCTTTCAGCTAAAGCAAAGTAACTTGCTTTGCTCGCCTCAAGCTGCTTCTGTATTTCAGAATTTACCTGGACTTTATTTTCTAAGTCTAACAATTGTGTTTGAGATTTTTCAAGAAAATTAACCAAATCATTTGCATCAGCTGAGTGCTTCCTTGCCAGAGTTCTAATCTCGTATAACCTTTCTTCAATTTCTTCCATGGAAAATTCTGCCAGGTCCATATCACGCAATATCTGCTGTAGAGTTGTCTTAGCATCTTCAATTTTATCGTAAGCTGATTCTAAGTTAGAGCTAACTTTCTCGAGAAATTCAGTGTTTGTAGAATTGGAAATGGATCTTTGTGCTTTTGCAATAATTCGTTCAATTGAGCTTTCTTGGATTTCACTTAATACAGATTGAATAAGCTCTTTCTCTTTTTCACTAGATTGAAGCTTTCTTTTTATATCAGCCAGTTCTTGCTCCTCACCTTTCTTTACCTCGGCCAATTCAAGTTCAGCACAAACGTGTTTTAGGTAATCTATGTCCTTATCAACCTGTTCCTTCTGAGTAGCAATTTCTTTGATTTTCTTTTCAGTTTCTTGCCAATTGAAATAACCATTTGCAACCTCATTTTTAAGAACGCCAAGTTTACCAAATTCGTCTAAAATAAATGAATGTGACGCTATACTTAGAAGTGTAGTGTGATTATGCTGGCCATGAAGTTCAAGTAAATAGCTGAAGAGGTTTTGTACAAGCTTAGCTGTGACAATTTGATCATTTATAAAAAACTTTTTACGCCCCACAATGTTTTGAGTACATTTTACAATTAGGGAATCATCACTATCAACACCTATCTCTTTAAGATAATTATCTAATATTTCGCTAGCACTAAAAATAAGAGTAACAGAACATGATTCTGCAGACGGCCTAACTGGATTGCCTGGAAATCTTTCACCTAAGCAGAAAAGAATAGAATCAAGAAGGATTGACTTACCTGCACCAGTCTCACCAGTGATCACACAAAAACCTTCATTAAAATCTAATTCTAACTTCTCAATTAGGAGAAAATCTTTAATATGAAGGCTTTGCAGCATTTCTCTATTTCAACAAATTATCACTATATTTGCGCCACTGATTATCTGGGTAGTTATGGGAAAGTACCGTGGCATATTTTTTTGCTTCATCGACAAGCCCAAGCATTAAGTTACTTTCGACAAGCCTATATAACGCCTCAGGAGCGTGAGAAGTAGTGTCATAGCTTTCAACCACTATTTGAAACCTTTTTATTGCAGCTACTGGATTTCTTTTACCTAGATAATAACGCCCAACAAACATTTCCTTTCCAGCTAAATGATCATTTACTAGATCTAATTTTAATGCAGCATCCATCGCATATTTAGACTCAGGAAATCTCATAATAACTTCTTCAAGTCCTTCACTAGCGTATTTAGTTTTCGACTGATCCAATCTTACATCTGAGATTTGGATATAGTTTGCAAGCGCTTTCAGATAGTACGCATATGCAATATCCTCATGCCTAGGGTGAAGCTTGACAAATATATCTAAGATATCAGCTGACTCCTCATATTCACCAGCAAGATATAAAGAATATGCCTGCATAAGCTCAGCTTGAGGTGTTATACTATTACCAGGATGTTGGAAAAACACCTTTTCGAATTCCGCAGAAGCCTTTTTATACTCACCGCTTTCCAACTCCTTAATACCTTTACTGTATAGCTCTTGAGCTGGAGTGATATCTTCATTATCTTTCAGTTTGGATTTACACGAAGCAAGAGCTAGAGATACTATGATTACAGAAAAAAGTGATTTAGTAAAATTCATAATTTTAGGACCAGATAGGTTATTTTTTTATTCAATATTATATATACGAAAAACTACTTTAGGTACAGCTTGTATTAGTCTTTTTTATCTTCGTCTTTTAAAGAAGATTTAAATGCTTTGAGACCCTTACCAAGTTCAGACATAACTTGCGGTAATTTTCCTGCACCAAATAACAGTAGGATAATTAGTAGAATAATTATCAACTGAACAAGACTAATTCCCATAATGCTGTAAAAAATAAGTTAATTTAAGGACTGTTTCGAAAAATATGATAACCAATTTTATTCGTTAAATCTAGGAATAAATTTGGTTCTGCTAGTAAATCGCTTCGGTAGACTAACCTGAGTTTGATATTAGGCCTGGATATGGTGACCCCTACGGGAATCGAACCCGTGTTTACACCGTGAAAGGGTGTCGTCCTAACCGCTAGACGAAGGGGCCTTAGGAAACTAGTGATCGCTTCTAAGTCCTGTTTTTATACAGCGTCTAATACAATATTGCAAGAAAGATTTCGGTTATATTTTATTATTAAATTAAGTATAAATGATTGATCAACAGTGTTGTTTTGGTAAAAACGCTATATCAACCAGTTCCTAGGATTACGCTCAGGCAGAAAGAAAAGTCCCCCTGAACTAAGTTCAAGAGGACTTTTGCCTATATTAAGACTTAGTCTACGATCATAATTATCCTAAACTTCTATTAAGACCATATATTTTTCATTTTGGAAAAAAAACCATCACTACTATAGTTTTCTTTTGTTTCGCCAAATTCTTTATCAAGTTCTTCTAAGAGTTCTTTTTGCTTCTTAGTGAGATTTTTTGGAGTTTGAACAAAGGCATGTGCATAGAAATCACCTCGCTCTGATGATCGAACTCTAGACATCCCCTTACCTTTCAATCTCAATTTATCACCTGTCTGAGTACCAGCTGGTATTTTCAACGTAATAGTTGAACCATCAATAGTTGGAATATCAACTTCTCCCCCAAGTGCAGCCTTAGTAAAGTTTAACGGCAATCTAAAGTGCAAGTTACTTCCTTCAACTTGGTAAATATCATGAGAACTCACTGTAATAAAAACATACAAATCTCCAACTGAACCACCTCTGAAACCAGCTTCTCCTTCTCCAGCAATACGAATCCTCACGCCATTTTCAACGCCATGTGGTATATTAACAATTAAATTTTTATGCTTAGAACAACGACCAGAACCATGGCATGTTGTACAAGGATTTTTAATGACCTGCCCCTGACCATTACATTTGTTACATGTCTGTTCTATAGCAAAAAATCCTTGTTGCATACGAATAGCACCAGTTCCACTACATTGCGGGCATGTACTATTAGCATTTGGTTCATTAGTACCTTTTCCATCACAAGAAGAGCACTTTGATTCGGCATTAAAATTTATTTTCTTATCTACTCCAGTAAAAGCTTCTTCTAGGGTAATTGTCAGATTATATTTTAAATCCGAACCTCTTGATTGGCTTGCCCTTTGTCTAGGTGCTCCTCCTCTATTACCTCCCATGAAATCACTAAAAAAATCGCCAAATATGTCATTTATATCAGGATTATTACTAGCTCCGCGAGAATGAAATCCACCACCTCCACCTTGTTCAAAGGCGCTGTGTCCCATCCTGTCATAGGCAGCTCTTTTTTGCTCGTCTTTTAAAACCTCATAAGCTTCACTTATTTCTTTGAATTTTATTTCAGCCGATGGGGCTCCAGCATTTGTATCAGGATGATATTTCTTAGCTAGCTTAAGATACGCTTTTTTTATTTCAGGACCGTCTGCAGAACGTGGAACCTCAAGCACCTCATAATAATCTCTCTTTGTCATGTCTTAATTTCCTACTTACATTAGGTGATAATAAACTTAGGCAGAATTGATTACATAAAAAAACCCTACTACTAAGTCATCCTGAATTTGATTCAGAATCTTCTTCTGTTGCTTGAGATCCTGAATCAAATTCAGGATCTCAAGCTAGGTAGCCAAGCACGACTGCGAAGTTTACAAGTGTAAGCAAGCACAGCCGGTTCACTAAAATTTAGATCAATTAATTGTTAGGTTTAGTATCACTAACGTCCTTAAATTCACCTTCTACAACTTTACCATCATCAGCATTTTGTGAAGGTGTTTCACCACCTTGAGTGGCTGATTCACCTTCTTTATTACCATACATTACTTCGCCAATTTTCATACTTGCAGCAGCTAACTCTTCTGTTTTCTGATTAATTGACTCAAGATCATCTTCCGATTCCATTGCTTTTTTGAGAGAGGCAATGGCATCTTCAATTAGCTGTTTATCATTCGCTGCAATTTTATCTGCGAAATCCTTAAGACTTTTTTCAGTAGAATATATAAGCGTATCTGCTTTATTTTTTACTTCAATAAATTCTTTACGCTTCTTATCCTCTGATGCATTTTTTTCAGCATCCTTGATCATCTGCTCAATTTCATCATCTTTTAAACCACCAGATGCTTGAATGGTAACCTTCTGCTCTTTGCCACTAGCCTTATCTTTTGCTGACACATGCACAATCCCATTAACGTCAATATCGAAGGTAACTTCGATCTGAGGCATACCTCTTGGTGACGGAGGAATTCCTTCTAGATTAAACTGTCCAAGTAATTTATTATGAGCTGCTATTTCTCTTTCACCTTGGAATACTCTAATAGTCACAGCATGCTGATTGTCATCAGCTGTAGAAAAAACCTGACTTTTCTTTGTTGGAATTGTTGTGTTACGATCAATCAAACGTGTAAATACACCACCTAAAGTCTCAATACCTAAAGATAGTGGGGTCACATCAAGTAATAGCACATCCTTTACATCACCTTGTAGTACACCACCTTGGATAGCAGCTCCAAGAGCAACAACCTCATCAGGATTCACTCCTTTATGTGGCTCACGACCAAAAAATTCTTTAACTTTCTCAACCACTTTTGGCATTCTGGTCATACCACCGACCAAAATCACCTCATCTATTTCGCTTGGTTTTAAACCAGCATCCTTTAGAGCTTTTTTGCAAGGTTCCATGGTACGATCAATAAGATCCATCACAAGAGACTCAAGCTTAGATCTGCTAAGTTTAATATTCATATGTTTTGGACCAGACGCATCTGCCGTAATATATGGTAAATTGATATCTGTCTGCTGAGTACTTGAAAGCTCTTTCTTAGCCTTTTCAGCCGCTTCTTTTAGGCGCTGCAAAGCAAGTGGATCTTTTTTTAAATCAACAGAAGTCTCTTTTTTGAATTCATCAATCAAGTAATTCAAGATGGTCATGTCGAAATCTTCACCACCCAGAAATGTGTCACCGTTGGTGGCTTTTACTTCGAAAACGCCGTCCCCAATTTCAAGCACCGATACGTCAAATGTACCGCCACCAAGATCATAAACAACTATTGTTTTGTTCTCTGTTTTATCTAGCCCATAAGCTAAAGCTGCCGCAGTTGGTTCATTGATAATCCTTAAAACTTCAAGACCGGCTATTTTACCAGCATCTTTAGTAGCTTGTCTTTGTGCATCATTAAAGTAAGCTGGAACAGTGATTATTGCTTGGGTTACTGTTTCACCTAAATAGTTCTCTGCTGTTTCTTTCATCTTTTGTAGTATGTAAGCGCTTATCTGGCTTGGGGAATACTGTTTTTTATCTACTTCTACCCACGCATCACCATTATCAGATTTGACGATCTTAAAAGCGACCATTTCTTTATCTTTTTTGACCGTAGGATCATCGTAACTACGTCCGATCAATCTCTTGATTGCAAACAAAGTCTTATCAGGATTGGTCACTGATTGTCTTTTAGCTGGTTGACCAACTAGCCTTTCTCCACTATCTGTAAATGCTACCATCGAAGGAGTTGTTCTCTCGCCTTCAATATTTGCTAGTACCTTTGGTTCCTTTCCATCCATAATTGCTACGCATGAATTGGTAGTACCAAGATCAATACCTATAACTTTTCCCATATTAATATTCCTCGTCTAAAATAAATACTTGACATAGAAGCGATAATTCTCTTTTCTAGTCCATAGCCTTTGATATAGTGCAGGATAATTTTTTTACAAGAGCAATAGGTAATAAATATGTTAAAATTTTTAAAAGTTTTTGCGATAACATTATTTGTTTTAACGACAAAAGTTTATGCTGACGGCACAAAAATAAAAGAAATTGAAAAAATCAGAAAAGCCATTGTAACAATTAATAGCAGGATACCAGTTTCAGCATACATGAATACTGGGAGCTGGTCTGGAACTGGATTCATTGTTGATGGCCAGAAAGGTTTTTTAGTAACTAATAGCCATGTTGTAGGTAGAGTTTCAGTTGGAACATATTTTATTACCTTCCATAACGGTCAGCAAGCTGAAGCAAAAGTAGTTTATTATGATCAGTATGCAGATTTTGCTATTATGCAAATAGATCCAAAAGCATTTCCCACAGAGTTTGAGATAGTTGAATTTACCAACGAAATTCCAAAACTCGGATCCGATGTCTTTATAGTTGGAAACACTGAAGGGCAGGGATTTTCATTTCATAATGGCTATTTATCTGACTTATATGAGATAAACGGAGAGATGCCGCAAGGATCATATGTAATTAATATGAACTCAACAGGTGGTGCTAGCGGGTCGCCTATACTTAATATTGAGAATAAAGCAATTGGAGTGCTCTATGGCGGAGGAAAAACTCATTCTCTAGCACTTAAAGGAGAATATGTTACTCATGTACTAAAGGAACTACAGGCAGATAAAATACATCCGAGCAGAAAACATATTGGCGTTATTACCGAACTCTACTCTCTAGATAAAGCTGTGAAGCATCGTAATTTCTCAAAAGAAGAAATGAGTAATTACATAAAGGACTTACCTGACGCGCGTAACAGAGCAATAATTGTCAGAAAAGTTTTACCTGGCGGAACAGCGGAAGGTAAAATTTTACCTGGTGATATTCTATGGCAAGTAGAGGGCAAACAAATAGGAGCAGATTTATGTCTTCTTGACCTTGCACTGAGTAATTCAACTTCTGATAAAGTTAAACTTACTATCATTAGAAATGGTAAAAAACTTGAGCAAGAAGTTAAACTCTATGATCTTGAAACAAATAAAATCTCAAAAATGCTAGACTTTGCAGGTGGGCTATTTTTTGAAGCTGACGATTTCGTAGCAGCCAAATCTGGCATTCCAATAGGTAGTGTTGCACTTGCAAATGTACAAACAGGAAGCAGTTTTAGCAGCATTCCAGAGATGTTTGTTCAGGATTATAAATCTATCTATAGAATTCAGATAAAATCTATTAATGGCACAAAAATCAATTCACTTGCCGAGCTTACAGCAGCTACAAACAAAGCAATAAAACAGAAATATGTAAATTTGGAATATATGAATTTTCAGCCCTATTTTCCTGCCTTCGGAGCTGACAGAGGCTTTATCTCTGCGCATGAAGCGTTGATGCAAGATATTACTTTTGATAGTATAGAAAGTAAGCCTAGGATTCTGAAATATGACCCGAAAGTATCTGAATGGATATCTGAAAGCTTATAGATACCACACACTTACTCTTCTCCAGAAATAAAAAAGTCATAGTTAATCTGAGCTAATGGGGTATATAGAGATGGTAGGTTTTAGGTAACATAGTTTTTCTCCTTTGTAAAATGGAGTCATCCTGAACTTGATTCAGGATCTTCTTTCTTCTGCATGAGATCCTGAATCAAGTTCAGGTTAGTTTCGATATGTTTGATAACTATTTTAGAAGTTTTAGCCTGCAGAACTCTTAATTGAACCAGATTCCATAGTATTTCCACTTTTTAAAGAGTGGAAATACTATTTACAAATAAAGTTACTTTATAGTTTTCGCTGCATTTGTTACAGCTGACGCCGTATTAGCCATATCCTTTGCTACATGGCTATTAAGGTTAGTAGCATTCTTTGTTACTTGATTTTCAATATTGTTAGACCCCATCTTTGCGTTATGCTTATGATGATGACCATGATGCTTAGAATGTTCTGCTTTATGGTCAGCACTTTTCTCGACTGGATGAGTGTGTGGATATTTATGATTATGTTCATGGCGTGTAACACCACTACAACCAACAAGAAGAACAGATAAAGCTAATAATTTTACAATTTTAGACATAATATTTTCTATTTATAAATTAACAAATAACCATTTCTATATAGTACCAAAATCGCTAGGCTTAATTCTAGCAAATCAACTTGAGTTACGATAAGTGCCTTAAAAATCTATTTGCAACATTAACCATAGCGATTTGATATAAGCGTATTTATTATACCAAGCTTAGTCAAAGTATCCATAAAAATTATAATCTTTTTGTTATCATCTGTTGCATACTAATGCTATTTCAACATCCTATAATCTTAAGCACCAGCCTGAGTTTAATTAAAATAAGTTAACTATTTGATTGCTTATTAATACAAATTAATATATAACTAAGTTATAAATAATATTAAACTTAGTTATAACTTATGTCGATAATAAGTAATTCTTATGTCTCTGGGAGTCAAAAAATTGATTTTATTGGAACAGAAAAAGTTCTATTCAAAAAAGGTGATATTCTCCTTAATGGAAAGAAAATAACTATTGATAGCACTATAAGCGGAACAGCTTATAACATAAACAAAAGATCTATTGAAACAGGTGTAAGAGCTCAGATAGAAAAGAGCTCTACAGGCGAAGCAAAACTCATACTTGTCAGTATAGGTAGGACCGTATCCATTACCGACCCAAGTAAAATATTATTAACTTTATATAGCAATAATAAAATTGGACGAGGTTCAGATAAGTTACTCCAAATTATAGGAAATAGTGCTAGTAACAGAAATGTTACTGTCCGATATAGTACACAATCCATTAATACAACTGAGATAAAATACCTAAACTTAAGCGAACCAACTACCGTTAAAACACAAACTAAAAATAATTTTATAAAAAATATAGCGTTAGCAGAAATTATCCCAGAACTTCAGCAACAACAAATAATGGGAGAAGCACCGGCTATAGAAAACGACCTATATCACTTGCCCATGGTGGAAGAAGCTCCTGTTTTAAGAGAGGTAGAGCCAGCTATGGATCCTATTCATATACCAACAACAATCACTCCAAGAGAAATTAATTCGACTAATACATATGATTTTGGCTCAGAATTAGATATTGGTGACATTTTCCCTTCATTTAGCTTTAGTAGCCTAGCTTGGGGAGCTGCTAAATATGCTTATGAAACTGGTAAGCATTATACATCTGAAGCATATAAATATGCGACAAAGGAAATTAATCAGTTTATATAAATACCTTTAATATTCGATTTACTACCAGATAATATTGATATAACCTTGGTCAAATTGAGGTTACTATGCTTTATTAAAAGGAAAATAAATGGCAGAAAAATTTTTTTATTCAAACTCCGGTCCACATACGCTACAAAAAATTGCAACAGCTATTGGTTGTGAGATTTCAAAAACCGATGCAGAAAAAGAATTTTATGAAATAAAATCTTTATCTGAAGCTGAGCCATCGTCTTTAAGTTTTTTAAGTAATAAAAAATACATTGAAGACTATAAGAAGAGTAAGGCTGGGGCCTGTATAGTGCCCTATAATTTTGAAAATATTTCTACAAACAATACCATACTTCTTAGAGCGCATAACCCATACTATTCATATGCCAAAGCTCTTGATTTATTTTATTCGAAAGCTCGCCGTATCGTATCACAAATAACTCCATCGGCTTATGTTTCCTCCTCTGCAAAAATAGGCAAAAACTGCTATATAGGCCATAATGTCGTAATTGAGGACGAAGTTGAAATAGGCGATAACAGTGTTATTGAATCTGGAACTTTTATAGATTTCGGAGTAAAGGTTGGACTTGCGGCAAGAATTGATTCAAATGTCTCAATAAGTCATGCTATAATTGGCGATAATGTAGTTATACTTGCTGGAGCAAGAATAGGGCAGGATGGCTTTGGCTTTGCTACAGATAAAGGGATTCATAAAAAAATATACCATATTGGCAGAGTACTAATTGGCAATGATGTCGAAATTGGTGCTAATTCCTGCATTGATCGTGGTTCAATGAATGATACTATTATTGAAGATTTTTGTAGGATTGATAATCTAGTCCAAATTGGTCATAATGCTCACGTTAAGAAAGGAGCAATCCTTGTTGCTCAGGTAGGTATTGCTGGTAGCAGTACAATAGGATCTTATTGTGCCTTAGGTGGACAAGTGGGAGTTGCTGGACATATTACTATTGCAGATGGAGTACAAATTGCTGGCCAAGGTGGTGTCATCCAGGATATAAAGGAGCCTGGAATAATGGGCGGGACTCCAGCTGTCCCCATAAGGGACTGGCACAGACAATCAATTATTATGAAAAAACTAGTTAAGGATAAGGGAAAATGAAAATTGATATAAATGAAATAATGTCGATAATTCCACATCGATACCCATTCTTGTTGATAGACAGAGTAACTTCTATCACTTTGAATGAATCGATAGTTGGCATAAAAAATGTTACGATAAATGAACCTCAATTTACAGGCCATTTTCCAGAAAGACCAGTAATGCCTGGGGTATTAATTATTGAGGCTATGGCCCAGCTGGCTGCAGTATTAGTAGCAAAATCAATGGATAGCACAAAAGGTAAGGAAGTATTTTTTATGTCAATTGAAGAGGCTAAATTTCGTAAAATTGTGGAACCTGGCGATACAATAGTCATGTATGCGAGTATTCTCCAAAATCGTGGGCCTGTATGGAAATTTAAAGCTCGTTCAGAAGTGGATGGAAAAATTGCTGCAGAAACTCTATTTACAGCGATGGTAAAGGATAAATCTAATCAATAAATAATTATGATTCATAAAACAGCGATAGTTGGTACAAACGTTAAACTTGGTAAGAATGTTGAGATAGGTCCATATTGTATTATTGGAGATGGAGCGGTTATTGGTGATAATGTTCATTTTAGGTCACATGTTGTTACAGAGGGAAGAGTAACAATAGGGGAAGGAACGAAAATATATCCATTTGCGTCTCTTTCTTATCCACAAACTCTTAAGTACAATGGTGAAGATTCAGAAATAATTATTGGCAAGCACAATACTATCAGAGAATATGTAACCATCCAGCATGGAACATCTGAAGGCACTATGGCAACTATTATTGGCGATAACTGTCTGTTTATGGTTGGAGTACATATTGCTCACAATTGCGTAGTTGGTAACAATGTAATTTTTGCGAACTATGTAAGTTTGGCTGGTCACGTTGAAGTAGGAGATTTTGCGATTATTGGAGGACTTTCGGCAGTTCAACAATTTTGTCGGATTGGCCCTCATACAATGATAGGCGGCGTATCAGCAGTGGTAAGGGACCTGATACCGTACGGTCTTGCTACTAGCGATAGAGCTCACTTAGAAGGTTTGAATTTAGTAGGAATGAATAGGCGAGGATTTGATAAAGCCCAGTCAATTGAAGCTAGTAAGGTTATCAAAGAAATATTTAGCGATGATTCTGAGCATGTATTTAATCAGAGAATTGAACTTGCAAAAGGAAAGTATCCTGAAAACAAAGTAATTCAAGAAATTGTAGAATTCTTACAAAGCGATAAATCTAGAACTTTTTGTGGATTTTAAAATGTTGCCAATCCTGGGAATAATAGCTGGAAATGGTAATTTACCAAGCGAACTTAGTCAGATATATACATCTTGTGGTGGAAAATGTTTTGTCGCTGCATTAGATGTGGAATTTGTATCAAACGTAGCCTTTAGTAGAAAGTTTGCATTAGGCTCGGTTGGAGCCATTCTAGAATACTTTAATGAGTCTAGAGTTGAGAATGTCATAATCGTTGGGGGAATAAATCGGCCAGACTTAAAATCATTGAAAGTTGATATGGCTGGATCAGCATTGATTGCCCAAATACTCAAAAAGAAATTTCTTGGTGATGACAATGTCTTAAGGATAGTCTCGGATTACGTAGAATCTAGAGGATTTAAAGTTATCTCACCAAAGGATATACTAAAACTAAGTGACTATCACAACTTTATCTCAAGTTATAATTTGCCTTCAAAACAAGACTGCGCTGACATAGAACTTGGTAAAAAAGTTCTAAGATCCTTAGGAAACGAAGATGTTGGGCAGTCAATAATAGTCTGCGATGGTCATGTACTTGGAATAGAAGCAGCGGAAGGAACTGATAACCTAATTCGAAGGTGCGAGCTTTTGCGTAAAAAGGAATCAGGTGGTGTTTTGGTTAAGATGTCCAAGTCTGCTCAAGATACACGGCTAGACATTCCAGTCATAGGACCAGATACAATATTCTTCCTAGCAAAACACCTATTCAATGGAGTTGCTATTGAGAAAAATGAAGTAATAATAATAGACCAAAAAGAAACCAACAGACTATTAGACGAAAGTGGATTGTTTTTGAAACTCGTGTAATAATTAACCTGAGTTTGATATAAGTAAGTAAATATTTTTAGTAAAAATTAGAACGAAGTCTGTCAAGCATGGCGGTGGGGGCTTGACTTATAACGTCAATCAAACTCGGCGTCGCATCATCTCCGGACTCGATCTGGGACCTCCCTTCCGCTGCCTGGGAGGCAGAATCAAATACGGCAAACGACCTTATGTTGCCTGGATCCTAGATTGTCATCTTTTCTTATATCAAGTTCAGCATGACGGTAGGTAAGAAAATCTTGGACCGAAGACAGCCTGCGGAAGCTCTCAAGCTCAGGATGTTTCCTACGTTACATCGGTGTTCTTGCCATGAGAATAGGCTAAGCTTGGGTATTAATTAGTTTTGGATATACAAGCTCGTCAACAAGCATTGGGATACGTGAGCTACGTGTGTAGTAAGCATCAAAAGAATGTGTCACCATATCAAGTGATCCTTCTAAATATCTCCTTAGACCATCCGTAGTCGATAATATTCTATTATTTTCTTCAGATAATTTCGCTGCTTCTATGATTCTATCCGTAAGATCCTTAATCATTTCAAGCAAATTTTCCAATATATAGAGTTCGTTACGGATATGAAGCTGCTTGTCTGGATCTTCTTCATTTATAAGTCTGTCTTGTAGAGCTACTTGAGTTTCGTGTATATCTAACGTTAAAAGGCGCAGATCGCTCACTGTCGCTGAACGATTTTTATACATTGTAAGGAAAACCCTCTCATGCATCTCTCTATCCAGCATCAGCTTTTTAAGCTCTACGTCACCTTTAATTAAGTCACGCTTCACTTCTTTTTTTGTTTCAACTTCAACAGTGCTTTCAACAATATCTTTTATATCAAGAAAGCTAAGACCCTTGTTTTGCTTAGGACTGTTATTATTTTGGCTTCGTTCTATATCCTGTCCTAGTTGAATAGAAATGACTGAATTTCCAAGTGATAACATAATAAAATAACCCGATTGCTTATATTAAGAGATTAAAAGGGAATTACCTTCGGAGTCAAGTAAACACCTCTAGAGAGAATAGTTATTTTACCTAAACCAAACCTAAATCTATAATTTTAATATCTGAGGTGACAACCTGTAATCTTTCAATTCGAGTATCTGTTATAAAAAGTTCGCCTCTAGAAAGACGTGTTCTAGAAGCACTTTGCAAGACTAATTCAGAAATTCTTTCTTTAACTTTAGGATAGGAATTATAGACTGTATCAAAAGAAATTTCTCTTCCACCGATCAACCCATTGGTAATAGCATTACTCAACTTATCATATTTCAGTACAGTAATTTTCCCAAATCCCTTCAAAATGTCTTGAGCCATAAAACAACATTGTTCTGATTTAATTTCCTGCAATACTGTTCTAGCAGCCTTTCTTATATTTGGCTCTGATATTTCTAATTTATCTGAAAAAGCACTACTTAACTTATCTCTGTTATCACTTATCCGCTTGGAAAGCCTATCTAACACTAAATCAAAATTATGCCTTAAAAACTCTTCTCCAACTTCACTTGTGTATATTTCTTCAGCGGCAACTCTTTTAGTTAGTTCAATTTGTTCCGTTGTAGTGTTGGTCAACTTTTTAAATTCAATAACTTTAGCAACTATATTTTGTCCAACTTTTTCAGAAAATTCCTTGTGAGATCTGTCTATTGCTTGCTCCATTATTTCTCTAGATCTTCTTAAATACTCTTGACGAATTGCCGGATCTTCTACGATATCCTGAACTTCCTCAATATTTGGGGCATCTACCAAATCTCTAGGATCTTGGACATCTTGGACTAGATCTGGAACACCTTGGACTTGATCATGAACATCTTGCACTTGATAATGAACATCTTGGACTAGATCTGGAACATCGTGAACTAGATCTTGTAATAATTTCTTGACAACCAATGGTTTTGTAGCAGATTCAGACAGTCGAATATGTCCTTGAGTTAAGTTTTTCTCTGGAATAGAATTGCCATATGTAAAATTTACTTTACTCTTGTTTGGAGACGCAATTTGGATCAACATATCATCGCTAGTTCCGATTTTTTTACCTTTATATAAGCCGGAAAGCACGCCCTTTGGGTCATTAATTGTAAGGTTATTACCCCTAATTATTAGTTTTAATCTTTCATTACTCGTACCCGCATTGACAACGACAGCTCTAATGCCAGTCTTAACAGAATGTCTATTCAAAGCTCTAGCCGTATCACTAAGGCTACCTCCTATTTTTACTTTATGGCCATTAAGCCATATATACTCTCTTGCAAATACAACGCCACCATTAATTACCCTGGTGTGACTAGTTGAAATCGCCGGATATAATGAATTTATTCCTGATATGCTACCCATAAAACACCTTAATATTCGTTAAAGATTTATACAATCCTTAGTACTTAATTTTTATTAATTATTTTCCCTACCATACTATACTTTTAGTTTTCTGTCACTAGTAAAAATATAGTTAAATTGATATGGATATAAGGTTGATTATTGTCCTTTAGTCAGAGCATTACGCCCAGATGAAATTACTATTGAATAAGTAACTATTAGTTACAAACTAAATAGCTTATTGGACTAAACGTTATGATGATAAATATATTAGATTTTTGAATATTTTTAGTAAGAATTAGGTTACTTAAACCCAAATATGGAGAAGATAAATATTAGATTTAGTTATGTCAGGCAAGAAATATAGTCATCTGGCTTGATACGCTATCTTCTGATCTACCGTCCTGCTGAACTCAGTGAGCTTGCATATATCTTCGGCCAAGTAATCTTCCTCCTATCTCTTGAGATCCTAAAGTAAATTCAGGATGAGTGGGTACAGCAAGTCCCAGTATAAAACCATACGACTCAATTACTTATCTTTAGTTCAGGTTACTTAATCGCATCTCTAGGAGTTAAGCTCAGTTTTTTAGTTGTATCAAAAGAAATGCCGCGCAAGTAGTCAGTTGCTAACATTTTAGGTTTTCCTTCAGGTTTTAGGGATTTAATTATTAATGTCCCGCTGCCGCAAGCAACCTCAAAATTATTATTTAGAATTTCTCCAGGATTAGATTGGTGTTGGTTGTTAGTCCAAGTTGCATCAAGTATTTTTATAGTCTTAGAATCATGTATAAAATACACTCCAGGCCATGGGTTCATTCCTCTGATCTTACAATCAATATCAAATGCAGAATCATTCCAATTAACTTTTGCCTCTTCTTTTGTCAATTTATCAGCATAAGAGCTCCCTATCTCTGACTGCTTAATTCGGGGTAAAGTATCAATATTTTTTAGCACCTCTAGAAGTAATTCTCCACCAATTTTAGCACATTGATCATGTAGTTCTTGTAGAGTAACTTTTGAGTGTAGAGCTAAATTTGTTTGCAAAATTATATCCCCTGTATCAAGTCCTTTATCCATTTGCATTATACATACAGCCGTCTCTGTTTCTCCGTTTATAATCGTTCTTTGCAGTGGCGCGGCTCCTCGGTACTTAGGAAGTTTGGACGGATGAATATTTAGACAGCCATATTTCTTGGCTCTTAGTATATTCTCTGGAATAATAAAACCATAAGCAACCACAACAATTATGTCAGCTTCAATTGAATCAATCAATTTGATGGCTTCTTCGTTCTTAAGAGTTTTTGGCGTGTAGACTTCTATATTATGCGAAATGGCTAAATCATGAACTGGTGAATTAGTAAGCCTCATTCCCCGCCCCTGTGCCTTTGGTGCCCTGGTAAAAACAGCTTTTACCCTGTTATCACTTGATAAAATTAGATTTTGCAGAGCCGGAATAGCAAACTCTGGCGTTCCCATGAAAATTATATCCACAATTTATCCTTAAAGTAAAATTCCTAATTACCTATAAAGTAAAGACATAGAAAGTAACAGTAAAAATTGCTTTTGTATTTAATTAATTAACCCTGAACCATTATAAAAGATGGTAAGTTTATTAAAAGACATAGTTGTCAGCCTTGTAAAAGTCATGCTGAATTTAATTCAGCATCTCATTCCTCTAAACGAGATCCTGAATCAAGTTCAGGATGACGGTGTGTAGTTTCAATGATGACTGTGCACATGCGGTCTCAATACAAACTTAGTTCAGGTTATTAATCCTAGCTATTTGGTAGTAGTAGACATTTTTTTTAATTTTGTAAGCTTACGAAGAACAACATTTTTCTTTAATACAGATAAATAGTCAATGAGTATTTTTCCATTTAAATGGTCCATTTCGTGTTGGATTGCTCTTGCCAACCATCCTATAGCTAAAAGAGTCTGAACTTTATTATTATAATCAAGATATTTTATTTTAATTGAAGCGTGTCTTGAAACAGGTACTCCTTGATCTGGAACTGACAAACAATATTCTTCAGCTTCAATAAGTTCATCAGAAGCTTCTGTTATTTCAGGATTGGCAATATATAGGGGATAGAATCCCTCTGGTCTTTCTTCTTCATCATCATTTTGCAAATCTAATACTAAAACTCTCTTTAGTACACCTACCTGATTTGCTGCTAATCCAACACCACGATCTTCATACATAGTCTCAAGCATATCATCCATAAGCTTTCGCACTGAATCATCAACTGATTCAACAGCAATTGCTTTCTTTTTTAAAATTGGATCTGGTGCTGTTAGCACTTCAAGCTTTGCCATAAACATTGATCTATATTAACTAATTAGTGGGTTATTATAACATAAATAGTATAAACTGTAAATATAAGTTAAATCTTACTCAAACGGTTTCACAATAACCATTACCACTGCGATAATCATTAATATTGGTGGTATTTCGTTGATAAGCCTATAAAATTTTTCAGAATGCTTATTAGTACCGTTGATGAAATCTTTTCTCCATTTGGCAAGTATTCCATGAAAGATAGTCAAACCAAGAACAGCTGTCATTTTTATATGAAACCAAACACCAAGAGCAACAAATCCGTAAATATAAGCTATTAATATGCCAAAAAAATAGGTTAAAATCATAGATGGAGTCATAATGATTTTCAGTAATTTATATTCCATCTGCTGAAATGTTTTATCCATTTCTGAACCAACTTCTGCTCTAGTATGATAAACAAAGAGCCTTGGCATATAAAACATTGCCGCCATCCATGATATAACGCAAATCACGTGAATGGCTTTGTACCACATAAAATAATCTGCCATAAAATCTTTCTTAATTTATTTTTTACACGGACATTTTGTAAAGTTACTTGGACAAATCCTTAAAAAAGACGAAGAGGTTAAAAATTCTCCATCTTTATCTTGAGCTTTTAGTATAATCTCACTCAACGATTTAATAAATAGGTTATTAATACTTAATGTTGGAACTCTGATATAATTCACTCCCTTTTTATCAGCAATATGTTTATATTCTATATCAAGTTCAACAAGCGTCTCTGAATGCTCACTAACAAAAGCAATAGGAACTATTACCAATTCTTTTCCATCCTTTACAGCATTTTCAATCTCATCTTCAGTACTTGGACCGATCCACTCCAGTGGTCCAACTCTACTTTGGTAAGTAATTTTATAATCAAAACCTTCAAATGGCATCTGATCAATTACTTCATTTACAGAAGCTTCAACTTGCCATTGATAAGGATCGCCAGAGTCAATTATTTTTTTTGGTAAACCATGGGCTGAAAATAATACTCTATAATTATTTTTATCTTTTACTTTATTTATCGCTTCAATAATAAGATTAACATGGGCTTTAACAAAATTATCATCTTGTGGATAACAACATATTGTCTTAGAAATAATGTCTTTAATCAATGATTTACTTTTTATTTTAGTAAATTCTTCTATTGAAGATGCTGTAGTTGTAGTTGAAAATTGTGGATATAGTGGTACTAATATAATTTCATCTGGCTTATAATATTCAAGCCTAGAAATAACTTCAGAAGACATTGGATGCCAATGTCTCATACAAATAAATACGTCAAATTCATTTTTTATCTTATTACTTAATTCCAATTTTAATGCATTTGCCTGATTAAGCGTTTCTTCTAAAATAGTAGATTTCCCTCCCATTTTTGAATATATCTCTCTTGCTGTATTTTCCCTTCTTGAAGAAATAAACCATGCAATAAGATATCGAAAAAACGACGGTAATGTAATAATGTTCTTATCGTTAAAAAGGTTAAATAAAAATGGTTTAACAGCTTTCAAACTATCCGGTCCACCTAAATTAAACAGCACTATTGCAGTTTTTTTACTATCTAAAACTTTTGACATAATTAACAAGATATTCAACATTACTTACCGGAGTTGTCGGCAATATACCATGACCAAGATTGAATATGAAATTATTGCGATCTAATGACCCCATAATTTGATCAACAGCAACTTTTATGTTTTCTTTACTTCCAAGTAAAATAATAGGATCTAAATTACCTTGTACAACTAAGTTTTTCTGCCATAACTTCATCTGGCTTATTGGCGTAAATTGATCTACCCCAACACCATTTATACCTGTTTGTTTTATATATTTATCATAATTATAACCAGAACCTCTTGGGAAACCAATAATTGGAACAAAGGGGAATTTTTCTTTTAATGATGTTACTATTTTTTTTGTTGGTTCAATAACAAAATCCTCATATAAATCTCCGTTTAATACCCCGGACCATGAGTCGAAAAGTTGAATAATCTCTGCCCCAGCTATAATTTGGTTAGATAAATACTCAATTGTCTTTTCTGTTAAAACGTCTATTAACTTTCTTGCTACTGAATTTTTTGTATAAAGAAAATTTTTACTTACTGAAAAATCTTGTTTTCCTTTTCCTTCAAGCATATAGCTAGCAACAGTCCAAGGACTTCCAGCAAACCCTATAAGACTAATTTTTTTTGGAAGTTTTGATTTTGTTTTAGCTACTGTTTCATATATTTGATTTATTCTACTTGCAAAGTTATTAGTAAGTTTCTTAAGGTCTTCCTCTGATTCAAATTTTTTAAGTAAAGGCCCTTCACCTTTTTCAAAGGTTACATCCCATCCAAGAGCATGTGGAATTACTAGTATATCAGAAAATAATATTGCCGCGTCTAAGTCAAATCTTTCAATAGGTTGCAAGGTTACTTTGCTGGCCTTTTTTGAATCATAACAGAGCTCAAGGAAATCACTTACATTTTTCCTTACTTCCATATATTCAGGCATATACCGACCAGCTTGTCGCATAAGCCAAATAGGAACAGAGCTATCTTTTCCTTGAAAAGTCGTTATTAATGTACTCATAGATTTCCTTACTAAATAATATATTAAGTGTATATAAGAAATATTATTAGTTGTTGTTGGTATTGTGGATAACGCACATTATAACTTACCCACATTTTTATCAACAACTTTATTTGTCATAATTGTATATACGTAAAAGTATTTTGAAGCTTATAAGTCTTATGCACAATTAATTTAATACAGTGTGTATGTATGTGAGTAATACCTTGGAATTTGAGGATAACTATGGTGTAAGTTAAAAGTATCGATATTCTGCACATAATTATCAACATATAAAAATATTGAGCATAAATTGTAGATTTATAAGCAAAAAACAGTTAAAAAAATGAGATGTATTAAATATTTATCCACAATTAAAATGTTCATAAAATGAAAAAACTAATAGTTCATTTAGTTTCAGAGTCTTCTGGCCAAACAGTAAAACATGCTGCAAATACAGCTCTTGCTAAATTTAGTGATGTAGAAGTTAAGAAATACCATTGGCCAATGACAAGAAATCACAAGGTACTTCAAGAAGTTTTTGAAAAAGTTAGGATAAAACCGGGAATTATCTTGTACACTATTTCTGACGAAAATTTACGGAACGAATTAAAAAAATTCTGTTATGAAATGAAAATACCATGTGTATCAGTTGTTAGCAAAATTGTTAAGGAAATAGCAGAATATATAGGAACTAGTGCAGATAGTGGGGTTGGATATACAAATAAATTTGATGATAATTACTTTGATAAGGTTGAAGCGATTGAATATTCCTTAAAGCATGATGATGGGCAAGCAATAGATGATTTAGAAGAAGCTGATATTATACTTGTTGGACCATCAAGAACTTCAAAAACTCCAACATCTATATATTTGGCTTATAATGGATTTAAGACAGCAAATATTCCATTTGTTCATGGATGTCCTTTTCCAGATTTTTTACCAAAAATGAATAATCCAATAATTTTTGGATTGATAATTAATCCAAACAGATTAATTGAAATTAGAGAAAGCAGGATGAATTTATTACAAGTTAAAGAAACCTCTAACTATACTGATATAAAAATTGTACAAGATGAGTGTCTTCAAATAAAAAGAATTTGTGCACAAAATAATTGGAAAACGATAGACGTTTCTATGAGATCTATTGAAGAAACGGCTGCAATTATCATGAAAACTTATTATGAAAATAAAAAAAGAGTAAAGTAATGAGGAATATTGCTGTTACTGGCAGTTTTGCTTCAGGGAAAACTTATGTTATAAATTGTATAAAAAATTTAGGATATAAAGTTTTCTCGTGTGATGATTATGTAAAATTATTATATCAAGATAAAAGGATTACAGCTCAAATTGAGCAAGAAATAAAAGGTCTTAAAGTATTTGATAAAGCAAAGCTTGCTGAAATCATTTATGATGATGATAAGATGAGGAAGAAGCTGGAAAATATAGTCCATCCTCTTGTAAGAAATGGTATAAAAGATTTTGAATTTGATAATCAAAATGAGAACTTAGTTTTTACTGAAGTGCCCCTATTATTTGAAAGCGGGTTTAATGAATATTTTAGCAAAGTAATTTGTGTATTTTGCTCGGAAGAAACTAGATGGGAAAGAGCTAAACTTAGAAAAATAAAAGATTTTGATTCTTTTGAGAAAATAAAAAAAATTCAACTTCCTCAGGAAGTAAAGATGGCAAGATCTGATTTTGTTATAAATAGTGAAGTGGATGTGGAAGAAAAAATAATAGAAATAATTAATAAAATAATATGATAATTAGAGAAATAGTGCTTGATACAGAAACAACTGGTCTTAGTCCAAGAGATGGGCATAGGATTGTTGAAATTGGTGCTTTGGAAATGGAAAACAAAGTTCTAACTGGGAATAAATTTCATTTTTATATAAACCCAGAGAGAGATATGCCTCAGGAAGCCTATAGGATTCATGGGATTTCTGGGGACTTCCTAAAGGATAAACCATTATTTAAAGATATAGCAGATACTTTTTTAAAATTTATTGATAATAGTCAGATGGTTATTCATAATGCTCCGTTTGATATTAAATTTTTAAACCATGAACTATCTCTATTAAACTTACCTTCATTAGAAGTAGAAAATGCAATTGATACACTGATAATAGCAAGAAAAGCATTTCCAGGTGCAAAGGTGAATTTGGACGCATTATGTAGAAGATTTAAAGTTGATAATTCATCGAGACAATATCATGGAGCTTTAAAGGATGCAGAGCTTCTCGCAGAGGTATATGTAGAACTTACTGGAGGTAGGCAGACTAGTTTCGTGATAAAAAATGAATCTATAGGTTTCAATTCAGATAAAGATTTGTCAGTTGATACACTTGGCAATAAAATAGTTATCAGGCCAACCCAAGAAGAGCAAATTTTTCATAAAGAATTTTTGCAAAAGATATTTAATTAAATAGATAAAAAGATTTGCATGGAATTAAAAAACAGTCTTAGAAAAAAAATACTTTTGGACCGTAAGAAGTTTAGTGAGGTCGAGCATTTTAATTCGAATGATATTATTATCAAAAATGTTAGTGATTTTTTATATTCTAAAGTTAAGGAAAAAGATAATTCGCTAGAAAAAAAGTTTAAGCTAGTAGTTGGCTTATATTGGCCAATGGCAGGAGAGCCGGACTTATTAAAATTAGTAGTGGATCCAAGATGGTCTGTGGGTATTCCTAAAATTAAAGGAGAAAGAATGGATTTTGTAAAGTATGAAGTCGGTTCTCAGCTTGAAATGAATATGTTTGGTAAATTAAAACAGCCAAGCAATAATATTAAATTAATTCCAGATATCGCTATCTTGCCAGGTATGGCATTTAGTTTGTTTGGCCATAGGCTTGGTTTTGGGTTGGGGTATTATGACAAATATTTTTCTAAAATAGATAAAAAAATTACAAAAATAGGTGTATGTTTTTATGAAAATTTATACGAGTACTTGCCACATGAACCTCATGACATTAAGATGGATTATATAATTACAGATAAATCTATAATTTCATTTAATTCGGAACTAGCACTATGACTCTAACCTTATTTGATATAGTAATCTTAACAATAGTTTCAATATCATCCCTATTTGGTCTTTACAAAGGGATGATACAGATTGTGATTAATTTTCTTGGTTTTGTAGCTTCAATATTTGTTGCCATATTACTTTATCCTAAGGTAAAAGTTGTTTTCTCAAGTTATTTCAACAATGATTTAATTATTTCAATTGCTAGCGGTGTTTCTGCTTATATATTTTCATTAATAGTTTTTACCTTTATTTGTTCTAGCTTGGTAATGATGGTCTCTGTTATTAGCCAAGGGTGGCTTGATCGCTTGTTAGGAATAGTTGCTGGCTTTATTAGAGGCATTTTGATATCGGTTATACTATTTTGGGTATTAGCAATTTTTGTTACTGGAGCTTACTCTAAAGCCGAATCAGCAGAGGATTTGGTGTTTAATATTTCACAAGATGATTACCCAGAATGGCTAAAAACAGCAATTATAACTCCGTACTTGGAAAGTATACTTAAAGACGTTGTAAAACTTATCCCCGCTGGTATCTTAAGTAATATTGAACTACCAACTGCCAAAGATATTAATAAGGATGGTGTGGTTGATGAGATGAAGAAAAAAGCAGTTGAACTAAATTCAACAGATGATCTTCATTTGGAGGAAAATATAAAAGATTTCCTTCCAGCAAAAGAGTAGGCGTTTTTACGTCAAGCTAAGCATTATTATGGAAAAATATACATTTAGAGAACATTTTAGAGAGTTAAAAAAGCGTTTTTTAACTCTATTTGGGATTTTCATAATTGCGTTTGGATTATGCTATTGGTTTAGTAGTGATATATATAAAATTATACTATCTCCGCTTATAGAGGTTAGTGTAGATAGTAATAGAAAAATAATATACACAAGTTTAACCGAGGCTTTTTTCTCGTATATAAAACTCTCAGCGTTTGCTGCTTTTATTATAGTATTTCCATTTTGTTGTTACCAACTATATGCTTTTATTAAGCCTGGTCTACATAGCGGAGAAAGGAAAATAATTGCTGGTGTTTTATCGTTATCACCGTTACTTTTTTATTTTGGTTGTTTCTTTATGTTTTATTTAGTAATGCCAAATGCTTGGTTATTTTTCATAAGTTATGAAAATGTGGATGTTGGATTGCCCCTTGTTCTTGAAGCAAGGATCAGTGAATATTTAAGTTTAGTTATACAACTGACTTTGGCTTTTGGCATATCTTTTCAATTACCAATTGTCATGATATTGTTGTCAGTTATTGGTTTGATTAATACAGAATCATTAAAACGAAAGAGAAGAGTGGCGATTGTTATAATTTTCATAGTGGCGGCAATCTTAACTCCGCCAGATGTATTTAGCCAGATAGCCCTTGCAATACCTTTGCTTTTATTATATGAAGTTTCGATATTATTATGTAAGTTACTAGAAAAAAAGAGAGTTTAAAAAATGTTAGATATTAAGTGGATTAGGGATAATGAAGAAGAGTTTAATAGTCTGCTACATAAAAGGGGTATAAAACTTGATTCTAATGTTATACTTGAGCTTGATGAAGAAAAAAGGCAACTTACTACCTTAGTTCAGCAGTTTCAACAGGCAAAAAATACTAAGTCAAAAAGGCTGGCTGGTTTAAAGGGAAAATCAAATAAAGAGTTTGAAGAAGTCAAAAGAGACGTAGAGCATATTAATGAAAAACTCGCTGAATTGTCAACTAGAATAAGTCAAAGTGATAAATTACAGAATATAATGGATAATCTTCCTAATCTTCCTGCCAATGATGTCCCATATGGTACTGATGAGTCCATGAACAAAATTATAAGAACTTTCAAAGAGCCAAATATTATAGAAAATGCTAAGGAACATTTTGAACTTGGTAATGAACTTGGTATGATGGATTTTGAACAAACAGCAAAAATTTCAGGTAGCAGATTTGTTACTTTGAAGGGAGGGCTAGCAAGGCTCCAGAGAGCTATAATTAGCTTTATGATAGATACGCACACAGAAGAATTTGAATTTGAGGAAATGTCTCCTCCAGTTTTGGTGAGACCAGAAGCTATGTATAATACTGGTCAATTACCCAAACTAGCTGAAGATTCTTATGTCACAGAAGATGGTAAATTCAGATTAATCCCCACTGGCGAGGTACCACTCACAAACATGGTAGCAGATTCTATTCTAAAAAGAGAAGATTTGCCAATTCGGTATGTTGCTTATACAGAGTGTTTTAGATCAGAAGCTGGCAGCGCCGGCAGGGATACCAGAGGGATGATAAGAAATCATCAATTTGGTAAAGTTGAACTAGTTACTATTACCGCTCCAGAAGAATCAAATCTAGAACATGAGAGAATGCTGAATGCAGCTGAAGAAATTCTTAAAAGGCTGGAGCTACCATATCGTGTAATGCTTCTCTGTACAGGAGATATGGGATTTCAGGCGCAAAAAACTTTTGATCTAGAGGTGTGGCTTCCCGGTCAGAAGAAATATAGAGAAATTTCTAGCATATCAAATTGTGGTGATTTTCAGGCGAGAAGAATGAAAGCTAGATATAGAGAATTTGGTGCTACTAATACAACATTTGTTCATACTTTAAATGGATCTGGACTAGCTGTTGGTAGAACTATTGTTGCTATTTTAGAGAATTACCAAAATGCAGATGGTTCAATAACAATTCCAGAGGTATTAAGGCCTTATATGGGGGGTGAATCATCAATTCAGAGGGTAGAGAAGTAATAAAATATGTATATATATTTTGTTTCTGACTTCGTGGGCTTAATCGGTGTTTTTTTAGTTGTTTCATCATTTTTCTTGCTTCAAGCAGAGAAATTTACCCCGTCATCCTGGGGCTATTTATTGTTCAATTTGTTTGGAGCACTGATGTTGCTTTTTTCTCTCTGCCACACTTGGAATCTAGCTTCAGTAATTATTGAATGTTTATGGCTTTCTATCACTACTTATGGAATAATCAAGTTCAAAATACTAAGAAAAAAGTAGTTTTGTATCTTTAAGAGAAAACTAATATTATAGTAATATAAGTAAACCACTTGAATTAAGTAGCAAGATAGGTCGTAATTTTAGGAAGCGTAAGATATAGGCTGATTATCCTGAACTTGATAAGGAATCTAGACTAAAGCGATAAAAAAGGCCTAAGATCATGCCAGGGATAACTTTTGCCTAGTATACTCTGAGAATCGGCTCGTTATGACAAATTTTGCACCTACTGTTAGGTGATTTACCATATATAATGGCAAGTAACTATAAGGAACTTGGTTATTACGGGCATCTTAAACGACTATAAGTATCTACATGAAATATATAATAACACTTATTTTTGTACTCATCTACTCTATCCAAGCTCATGCTTCGGATAAACCTATAGCTTCATCTCAATGCGCTGAAAGTTTTAGTAAGAATAAGATGCTTGGTGGTTGGTACTTGTGGGAACCTTACCAGTTTAACAAAGTTACTTCTAGTGGGTATAATTTGACAGGTATGGATATCGATTTAGTCAAAAGTATAGCAAAAAGAGTTGGTGTTGAAATAACGTATGAACAAGTTGATTGGAAGGAGCATCAGGAAGATTTAAGGTCTGGAGAAAGAGATATAGCTGCTGGGGCTACCTATACAGCCAATAGGGCTGAATATGTTTATTTTTCGGTTCCATATAGGTTTGAAGAAAATTCTTTATTTACACTAAGCGATAGTAATAAAAGTTTAGAATTTCAATCTATTTCTGAATTTTTAGCCCAAATTAGACTACAAAATTATATTTTAGGTGTCACTGAGGGCTTTATATATGCAGATCCGCAAATAAATCTCTTCATAAATGACCAGACAACTCAGGACATAATAAAAAAATATCCAAATGATATAGAAGCATTAAATGCCTTGATAAAGGGTGAGATAGATGGATTTATTTCTGACCGAGTTGTAGGAGCTGCAGCTATTTTAAATAATAAAACAAATAGTGCTGTTAAAGAGGTTCAGCTTAATGTAAAAACACCAATTCATTTGATGTTTAGTAAGAAAACAGTACCTCTTGAGTTAGTAGATAAATTCAATCAAGAAATAAAGAAATTTAGTACTAGTGACGAATTTAAAAATATTGCTAAAACTTATCTTTATCCAGTGTTACTTCTACAAACTATAGATTCTCAGTGGTTTTACCTTATTGGTGTAATAGGCACTTTAGCATTTGCTATTTCTGGTATTGCTATTGCTGCTAAAGATAACGCCACTTTATTTGGTACATTTTTGTTTGCAATGCTTCCTTCAGCTGGAGGAGGAATAATGCGTGATATATTAATTAATAGAGATGAAGTCGGAATATTTTTAACTCCGTCATATATGTATTATATTATAATAGTTGTGCTTGTTGGGTTTTTTGCAATAAGACTTCTTGAGTATTATAACAAAAGGGCAAATGAAGATGACCAGATAACTCGTTTTTGGGATAATGTCCTTGTTCTTGGAGACGCTTTAGGCCAAGCTGCTTTTATAGTTACAGGTGTTTGTATTGTAATTATGGCAAGAATTGAACCAATAGAATTGTGGGGTCCATTTTTTGCTTTTTTAACAGCAAATGGTGGAGGAATGTTAAGAGATTTATTACGCAAAAAGCACTATATAATTTGCTTAAACGGTGCAATTAATGCAGAGGTTTCGATTGTCTGGGGTTTAATATTCAGCATATATCTTGATATAAATTCTCATCATCCTGATCCACATTCTATTAGGAATGTCGTGATTGTAGTTGCTATTGGTGCCTTCCTTACTAGGATGGCAGCATATTACCTGAAAATACCAAATCTAAAATTTAGATCAGAACCAGAAACTAGAAAAACAACAGAAGCTCTTGATGAAACAAGTGAAAAGTAACAACGCATAAAATACAATATCAATTATTGCAATTCTAGACTAGCGAAAGACAAATGGAGGAGAGGAAGGGATTCGAACCCTCGACACGATTGCTCGTGAACACGCTTTCCAGGCGGGCGCCTTAAACCGCTCGGCCACCTCTCCTTAAATGATTGTCATTTGGTGCTTTGTTACTCATCGCGTACTTATTTATTAAGTTACGATCGATGTGCAGCACTACAAATATTCCTGAATTTACTATAGAGCAAATTCTCTACATAACTTATGATCATAGCCGACTTATTTCCGGTATCTGGCAATGGAAGAAGACCATGAGCTAAGCTCAGGATGACCGATAGTTGTAGTATGAAAGCCAGATACTATATCAAAACTATACCAAGATCAAGTCGCAATTAGAGAGAGCATTTTATGCTCAATTCTTATAAGAATATTCTTGCGTATTTTGATATTTCTATCTATTTATAAATTGTCAGCTATAAATTAGTTTTATATATTAAGGAGGAATCATTATGAATGGAATTCTAAATAATCTAAGTGGCAGAAGTAATAAATTCTATTTATCGCTTACTGCTATATCACTTATATTTACTTTATTACTTAATTTTTATGCCAAAATATCTGAATGTTCTTTGATATTTACTTTTTTGGCGTTAACGCTAAATGTAATATCATCATTACATGGTACTAAAAAGGCTATGAAAAGCATAATATTATCAGTAAGTATAAGCTTTGCTTTGCTGTGGAATTTGAAATATTACATTCAGGGTGAACTTATTAGTGGCCTTGTTTTTGCTTCTTTAGTATCAGTATTAGCGTCTTCTTATATTGGTTTAAATTTATTTTCTAGATTAAAACTAAAATACAATTTTTACGTGAGTAATTTTATTAGTTTGCTAGCATATGCTATAATTGACGGGGCCGTCATGTCGTTGTTCTTCATAAATATATTCTCGGTGAATAGAGTGTTTTCCATATTTGCTTATGAAGTAACATATAAATGTGTTTATGGATTTTCCGCATGCGTATGCTTGTTTGTATTATCTTACTTACACAAACAATTCAAAACTGTGCAAAATTAGGTTATACCAAGTTTCTCATAGCTCTTTTGCATATCTTTTCTGTATATGGAGTAGTCGACTGATTACTCCAATCTCTACATAAATCCTTTACCCAATCGGGGTGATCTTTGCCAGCATCGTTAAGCCAGTTACCGACTGAAAGCTGAACATATTTTGCCTTATCTGACCGTAGTGGCTCTATTATACCCAGGCCAAGCCAGGGTTCTTTTCTAAGTTCCTTAATATGTGAGCACCATACACCTCTTGGTCTGCTAAGCTCAGAAGCAAATCTTCTAATATTATCAGATGACTCTTCGGTCCAACGGCTAAGCAATTTTATAGATTTAGTTAGTTCTTGTGTAAAATCAGCTCGTAGCACCATCCAAGCCCATTCTCTAACTCCTGAATTTGGGTCATCAGCAAGTGGTTTGATTAAATTGAGTTTTTCTGGGAAAGATAACTTTTGTTCTCCTAATATGTAACATGCCAAAGCTCTAATTGAATCTGATTTATGGATACTTAGTGTATCAAAAATTTTAAATCCAAATTGGGTGTGCAATGATATAGCCACTAATTTAAATTTCTTAGTAATGCCTAATGGTTTTGGTAATTTAGGAAAATTGAACTCTGGGATAGTGTTTGCAAGTAATAAAGTAAGGTCAACTGCTAAAAATTCCATTAGGTTTGTTGCTTCTTTCTCGCCTTTATTCAGCTGATTGACAATATCTAGTGAAATTTGTTTTTTCATAGTATTTAAACTTTAGTAATTTAATTAGGTCCTACAAGAATTCTCTTTATTCTTCGTTAATTTCGATTTTGGCAATTTCCACCTCAACACGAAGCGCAATTTGCTGGACAAGCTCAGCAAGTCCAGGGGAGTTGACAATAAATTTACTGCTATTGAGTGTATCTTTTAGATTATGAAGCCTACGACTAGATAGCTTGCCATCTAAAAGATCAAGTTGAAGATCTTTTAGGATTTTAAAAGCTTTTTTAGCAAATTCTTCTAAGTTTTGCTTATCGTGGGTAAACTGGTCTATTTCTTGCAAGAAAAGCATACCTCCTATATCCGCTACTGCAGAAGATGCTTCGTTATGACTAGATTCTTGGGTTTTTTTACTAGTATTAAATTTAACGTCTTTTTCTTTTTTAGAAAGTCTTCCAAGTTTATTAGTAGAAGATACACCTTGCATTTTTGGATCGATCGAGAGCATGTGACTACTTGAATTTATGGTTTATTTAGCATATCCTACTACTCTATGCCGATAATTTTAGAATATATACTTTACTACTATGTTTCAAACATTAACACAGAATCTTACCAAAATCTTTGATAAAATCAAAGGACGTGGGGCGCTTACTGAAGATCAAATTGATTCAGCAATGCGTGATATTAGGGTTGCTTTGCTTGAAGCAGATGTTGCATTACCGGTAGTGAGAGAATTCATTGCCAAGGTTAAAGAAAGAGCAAAGGGACAAGAAGTAATCAAATCTATATCTCCGGCACAAATGGTCATAAAGATCATTAATGACGAGATGATAAGTTTACTATCACCAACTGACTCTGAAGCTAAATTAAATTTAAATAGCTCTCCTCCCGTCAATATATTGGTAGTAGGCTTGCAGGGTAGTGGTAAAACTACTGCGAGTGCAAAATTAGCTCTAAAGCTGAAAAAGCAGAATAAAAATGTGCTGCTAGTGTCTCTAGATACATATAGACCAGCGGCCCAGGATCAGCTTGCAATTCTTGCAAAAGATATCGGCGTGGATAGTCTTGAAATTATTAAAGACCAACAGCCTTTGGAAATTACACATAGGGCCCTAAAAGAGTCTAAGTTATCTGGCTATGACGTAGTGATTTATGATAGTGCAGGACGCTTACATATAGATGATGAAATGATAGCAGAAGTGGCCTCTGTTAAGAAAATTATCAACCCAACCGAAACTTTACTAGTTATTGATTCAATGATCGGACAAGATTCCGTCACTGTTGCAAGCGCTTTTGAAGAAAAACTAAGTATTTCTGGAATTATTTTATCAAGGATCGATGGTGATTCAAGGGGTGGAGCTGCCTTAAGTGTAAGGTACGTTACCGGCAAACCTATTAAATTCCTAAGTACTGGCGAGAAGCCATCAGACTTTGAGGAGTTCGATGCTAAAAGAATAGCTTCTCGTATTTTAGATATGGGAGATATATTATCTTTTGTTGAAAAAGCTGCAAGTGTTATTGATCAGAAAGAGGCTTCAATTGCTGCTGCACGATTCAAAAAAGGTAAATTTGATCTTGATGATTACATAGCACAAATCAAAATGATTAAAAAACTTGGTGGTATGAGCAGCATGCTCAGTATGATACCAGGTATTTCAAAACTCACAAATAAGATGGGAGATGTAGGTGTTGGAGACAAAATCCTTGTTCATCAGGAAGCTATAGTACTTTCAATGACAAAAAAAGAACGAAAAAACCCATCATTACTTAATGCATCTAGAAGAAAGAGAGTGGCTTTAGGTTCAGGGACGACTGTTCCACAAGTCAATGTCCTATTAAAGCAGTTTATACAGATTAGTACAATGATGAAAAAAGCATCAAAGATGGATCAAAAATCCTTAATGAGAAGTGGGATTGGAAAACTTTTTTCTTGACTATCTTATAAAAAATTCTTATTATTCCGTCATTATCAAGCAATTGTAAGTAAAAATTATGTCTAAAGCAAAAATTGCCTCAAAAAATAACCCAGAAGGCCGTGGACAGGCCAAGGAATATTTTCATGATGGCAAAAAAATTAAACCAGTTAAATTAATTGCTAACAGACAATCTTTTTTTGCAGCCGAATATGATGAATCTGGAGATATAGTTGTTGATCTGAACGGTAAAGTCCTTCCTTGGAATAGCGCTAAAAATTTAGGTTAAATTAACTTTAGATATATAATGAAATTATCCACAGAATTACTAAATTTAATAGTGTGCCCAGTTTCTGGGGACAAGTTAATTTACGATCAAGATCAATCTATATTAATTAGTAAAAAAGCTCGCCTTATATACCCTGTAGTAGATGGTATACCCCTACTTTTGGCGTCAGAAGCAAAAAAAATTCCTCTCGATAGTTCTAAAATAAAGACAGGCATTGAAGAGAAAGAAAAGATAGAGAGTTAAACTTTGTTATAAGGGCTTAACCCAGTCATGCTGAATTTGATTAAGCATCTCAGGAGATGAAAAAAGATTTTAGGCCAGAGCCCAAGTTTTAGTCAAGTTCAGGACTGTAAGATAGAAAAGAGCAAAAGAGTGTTTGTGAGTTTTTCGTTATCCAAAACTGGTGTATATAGTGATTAATGTCAGCTATACGAATTTCAATGTAGTTTCTGAAGCTCATAAAACCGCTCAATTTGCGGCAAAAGAAGTAAGTTCTAAGATTACTCTTGCACTTGGTCAAGGACAAGATGATAAATATAAGATATTTTGTACTAATAACGCTAGAAAGCAAATCAAAGATTCTAAAGAAATTGTTAACACGATTAAGGATAACTTCAAAGACTTAATTGTAATTGGTATGGGAGGCTCTGTCTTAAATCCAGAAGCTTTAATAAACCTTAATTCTAATAATCTAAACTCTAGGACAAAAGTTCATTTCTTGAACAATACAGACCCAATTTATTTTCGAAAATTACTTTCAACTATTTCACTTATCAATTGTGCTGTTTTAGCGATCAGCAACTCAGGTCAAACTCTTGAGACTAATGCTCTTGTTGGAGCGATGATTTCTGAGTTTGAAAAAAATAATATCAAATCAATCGGTAATAGATTTTTTTTTATAACAAAGCCTGATTCTGGAATTCTAAGCGAGATAGCCGCTAGAATATCGGCAACTTTGATTGGCCACATGCAAAATATAAGTGGAAGGTTTTCTAGCCTTACTAATGTAACAACTCTTGCTGCTGCAGTTGCTGGGGTAGAAGTGGAAGATTATATTGATGGGGCAGAAGAAGTTATCAAAGATTTTCTGTATAACCAAGAATCAAATGAAGCTGTACGCTCAGCTGCTGCAATTTTCAGTACTAAAAAACCTATAATGGTAAATATTGGTTACTTACAACAATTTTCATCGTACTTAGAATGGTACTCACAAATAATTGCAGAGTCACTTGGGAAGAATGGAGGGGGGTTAACACCACTTCGTGGACTTGGACCTAATGACCAACATAGCATGCTTCAGCTTTACCTTGAGGGTCCACAAGATAAAATTTATAGCATATTTTATGTAGAAGATCTAAAAGATACCCCAAAGGTATGCTCATTCAAGGAGTTAAGCTACATTGCAGAAAAGTCCTTAAGTGATATTAATACAGCTAATTTTCTAGCCACTGAATCGGTACTTGTTAATAAACAATTTCCTATTAGAACTATTTTGCTAAAAGACTTGTCATCCAGGTCTATAGGTTCTCTTGTTGCTCACTCTATGCTTGAAATAGTCATACTAAGTCATATGATGAATATCAACCCATTTAACCAGCCAGCTGTAGAATTCATAAAAACAAAATCTATGCAATTGGTTTCTTCCTCATCATAAACTGAGTTCATAGGGGTAAGCTAGAAATATTTCTAAATGCCTAATAACTCTGAACTTGCATGATAGCAGGTAGCAAAAAGAAGATTCTGAATCAAGTTCCGGATAACTTTTCTTATATAAAAGGCTAGCACGTAACCTTAAGACAGTACAGGCCTATTGTAAACAGTACTAAAAAGGATTAGGAATAAGTTTTGTATAAGGCCTGCTACGCGCAGCGTCAGGCTGGACTTGATTGAAGCTTGCGGCCCCCCAGCCCTCTTGGCGTAGTATATCATGAGACAGAAAGATCCCGGATCAAGCCATAGATGACTGGTGGTTGCTCTTGAGGACTTTACAATATGATAAATATATTGCCTAACAAACCATTAATCTCTTACCCAGAGTTCCGGTTACTAGTAGTAATTTGGATTTCACAATAAAAAAGGCCCACATATAGTGAGCCTTTTAGATTACCGTTATTTACCAAGTTATTTACAGCTTCAACTCGATTTTTGCTTTAGCTGAAAGTTCAGTAATATATTTTTCAATTGTATCGCGAGATAATTTTCCTTTAATGCCATTTAGAGCTTGTTCTTTTGGAGGAATTTTTACATCACGAGAATCAAGAGCTTTAATAATATGCCAGCCAAACTGTGTCTTTACCGGATCAGATATTTCATCTTGTTTCATAGAAAAAGCTTTGTTTTCGAACTCAGGAACGAGCTGCCCTTTCATTACATATCCGAGTTCACCGCCATTTGCTTTTGAACCTTCATCCTTAGAAAATTCTTTTACAAGATCTTCAAACTTACTACCCTTGTTGAGTTTCTTCTTAATTTCCTTAGCTTTTTCTTCTGTATCAACAAGGATGTGAGCTACCCTTATTTCCTTCTGACCTTTTAGCTCTTTTGCTAGTTTATTATATTCTTCATCTATCAACTTATCAGTAACAGCAGTTTTAAGTTGGCGTTCAATTAATTCTTGCTGTAGCAGTTGACTCTCTGCAGCTTTTATTTTTTTCTTGAAATCTTCAGAACTACGAATACCGAGTTTCTCAGCTTCTTTTTCAAAAAGCTTTTGATTAATAAAACCTTTAACCAGCATTTCTTGAACATTTTTATCGAGTTCGGAGAATTTTTTATCCTTATTTTCTGGTTGCATATCAAGCATAGGCTTGAATTGTTCCATTACTTGTTCAGAGGTAACTTCGCCCTCAGAATAAGTTGCAACAATATTTTTATTTTCTGCATCTTTATTTTCTGCGCAGGCAGAACTGCTTATTAAAGTTACTGATAACAGTGCGATTGCTACTTTTTTCATACTTAAATACGTCCATATTGAATTGTTCTATAATCGTTGGTTTTAGAAGCTCATTTCAATAAAGTCAAATGCATTTTACAATTTGTTTGAAAAATTAGTAAAATGCAATATCTTATATGTGATTAATTATTAGGACTTATTAGCACATGTTTTCATTTCTTACCAAAATTTTTGGCACCGCAAACGATAGAATTATCAAAAAATTTCACAAAGAAGTACAGAAAATCAACCAACTTGAAGAGGCTCTGCAAAATTT
Organism: Rickettsia typhi; assembly: GCA_945865485.1. Classification (GTDB taxonomy): domain Bacteria; phylum Pseudomonadota; class Alphaproteobacteria; order Rickettsiales; family Rickettsiaceae; genus Megaera_A; species Megaera_A venefica. The sequence goes on along the minus strand of CAMBEC010000004.1, from coordinate 55,953 downwards.
AACCGATGAAGAACTACGCGATAAGACAAAACAGTTCAAACAAAAACTAAGTGATGGTCAAACTTTAGATGATATAACTTATGAAGCATTCGCAGTTGTAAGAGAAGCTGCAAAACGCTCTATAGGTCAACGTCATTATGAGGTACAACTAATTGGCGGATTAATCTTGCATAGAGGTATGATTACCGAAATGCGTACTGGCGAGGGAAAAACACTTGTTTCAACGTTAGCCTTATACCTAAACGCTCTTAGTGGCAAAGGTGCACACCTTGTTACTGTTAATGATTATTTAGCAAAAAGAGATTCTGAGTGGATGGGTCAAGTATTCAGATTTTTGGGGATGAGTGTTGGTTGCGTAATTGGTCAAATGAGCGACACAGATCGTAAAGAGGCATATAATTGCGACATAACTTATGCGACAAATAATGAAATGGGTTTTGATTACTTACGTGATAACATGAAATTTACACAAGAATCAAGGGTACAACGTCCATTTAGTTTTGCCGTTATTGATGAAGTAGATTCTATCTTGATAGATGAGGCAAGAACTCCCTTAATTATTTCTGGACCAGTTGATACTAGTACAGATTTACATGGTAAAATCAACAAGCTTATTCTGAACTTGGATAAAGGGGATTATGAAATCGATGAAAAAGCCAAATCAGTAACTCTTACTGAAGATGGTATAAACAAAATGGAGCTCATGTTAGCAGAATATAGTTTAATAGCTCAGCATTCAAGTTTATACGATTTTGATAATCTAAATTTAGTTCACTATATCAATCAGTCCCTCAGAGCACATTTTATCTTTGCTAAAGATGTTGATTACCTGATTCAAGATAAAAAAGTACTAATTATTGACGAGTTTACCGGTCGTGTGATGGATGGAAGAAGGTATTCCGATGGCCTGCATCAAGCTCTTGAGGCAAAAGAAAATGTGCCTATTCAAAATGAGAATCAAACATTAGCTTCTGTAACATTTCAAAACTACTTCAGAATGTATCCAAAACTGTCCGGTATGACGGGGACTGCTATGACAGAAGCTGGCGAATTAAAAGATATCTATAATCTTGATGTTGTCTCCGTTCCAACTCATAACAAAATCACCAGAATTGACTATGATGATATTATGTATGGTACCAAGGCTGAAAAATATGCAGCGTTGATTGATTTAATTAAAGATTGCTACGAGCGTGGACAACCAGTCCTTGTGGGCACGATTAGTATTGAAAAATCTGAAGAAATTTCAAAAGAGTTAACTAGAAGCAAAATCCAGCATAATGTTCTTAATGCGAAAATGCACGAACGTGAAGCATATGTTATTGCCCAGGCAGGCCGGTTTAAAGCAGTTACAATAGCTACTAATATGGCTGGTAGAGGAACGGATATAATGCTTGGTGGAAATCCTGAAATGATAACTGAGGATTTGAGTAAATCATTAAACGAAATTCAGAAAAACCTAGAAATCGAGCGAATAAAGCAAGAAGTTAGAGCTGAAAAAGAAAAAGTCTTAGCAACTGGTGGATTGTATGTAATTGGAACAGAGAGGCACGAGAGCAGAAGAATTGATAATCAGTTACGAGGTAGATCAGGTCGTCAAGGCGATCCTGGACAAACAAAGTTTTTCCTGTCACTTGAAGATGATCTGATGAGAATCTTTGCTTCTGATAGAATCTCTGGTGTGCTTAGAACACTTGGTCTTAAAAACGGTGAAGCAATTTATCACCCTATGATCAGTAGGTCTTTAGAAAAAGCTCAACAAAAGGTCGAGGCTCATAATTATGAAATTCGTAAGAATCTACTTAAATTTGACGATGTGATGAATGATCAACGTAAGATCGTGTACGAACAACGAAATGAAATCATAGCCTCTGATGATGTGAGTGCTTTTGTAACAAATATGAGTGATCATTTATGTTCTAATATAGTACAGAAGTATATTACCCCAAACTCCTTGAGAGAAGATTGGCAAATTGATGAGTTAAGTGCTGAAATTCATAGAACACTAGCGATTGAATTTCCTATAGAAGAACTCTCTGCTATTGAAGGTGCTGAAGAAGAAATAAGTGCTATATTGTGCGCTAAAGTAAAAGATCTGTATGAGAAGAAACTATCTGATTACGGACAAGATTTAATGAATTCAGCTTCTAAATATCTATTATTAACAACTCTTGATCAAGTTTGGAAAGAACATTTACATAACCTTGATTACTTACGCCAAGGTATTTCTCTTAGGGCTTATGGACAGAAAGACCCACTCAATGAATATAAGAGGGAGGCCTTTGGTTTGTTCGAAGGAATGCTTGATTATTTAAGAGAATTATTTATTCAAAGAATTTGTTATCTGCATATCGATACTGAACATGTCAATAGACAAGCTATGGCTCTTGCAAACAAAGAACTACAAAAAATGCAAACTAGTCGTTCTGATCCTGCGTTTGAGAAATATAATTCTGGTAGCTCAATTGATGCAAAGGTACAGCCATTTAAATCATATATAGATCCGAAAGATCGCGATCCTAAAGATTCTGAAACATGGGGCAAAATTAGTAGAAATGATCCTTGTCCGTGTGAATCAGGCAAAAAATATAAACATTGTCACGGGATGGAGGCCTGATTTATCCTATGAAAAAGCCAATAATCGGAATAGTTCTAGATCTTGCAAAAGATAGTGAAAAATATTCTTACTCTCATCGTCCTTGGTATGCTTTGAGAAAAGACTATTCAGACTGCGTAAATAGCCATGGCGGAATAGCCATTATGCTTACATATAGTGATAATATTGACGAGTTACTAGATCTTGTCGATGGCTTAATAATACCTGGAGGAGATGAGGATATAAACCCTAAGTTTTATGGCCAAGAAGTAAAATCAGATAAAGTGAAAACGAATGATGCTAGGGCAGAATTTGAATTAAAATTAACAAAACGTGCTATTGAAAGAAACATTCCTCTATTAGGAATATGTAACGGATTGCAGATAATTAATGTAGTGCTTGGTGGTACTCTCATTCAGCATATACCAGATTATTATGAAAGTCATATTAATCACGAACAACCTCACCCAAAACACGAGCCCTCACATTCTATTATTATTGAAGCTGGCACGTTACTTTCAGAATTAACCAATGCAAAAAAGGTGATGGTAAATACTACCCATCATCAAGCAATTGATATAGTTGGCAAAGAATTAGTTGTTTCAGCAAGAGCAGACGATGGTATTATTGAAGCGATTGAGTTCAGGAATCATAAGTATCTTATTGGTGTGCAGTGGCACTGTGAATATCTGAATTCAGAATTAGACTCTAATTTGTTTAAAAGACTAGTTGAAGTGTCATCAAAGGTTGTATAATATTTAGCTTATTTAACTTAAAGGACCAATGTAAATGTACCCTATAGTAAGATTAAGACGCAATCGGCGCACTCAGTGGCTCAGGGATCTGACTTCTGAAACCAAATTAGCAGCTGAAAATTTAATTTTGCCAATCTTTGTCATTGAAGGAGAAAACCAGAGGCATGAGATCAAAACAATGCCAGGGGTGTTTCGTCAATCGATTGATCAAGTTGTGTTAACTGCTAAAGAGGCTGAAAAAAGAGGATTAAAGGCAATTGCTTTATTTCCAGTAATTGACCTTGAATTAAAGTCTGAATTTGCTGATGAAGCATATAGCTTGGACAATCTTATCTGCAGAACTGTTCGCACGCTAAAGAATTCTGGGTTAAATATCGGAATAATTTGTGATGTAGCACTTGATCCTTATACTATTCATGGTCATGATGGTATTTTGGTTGATGGTGATGTGGATAATGATGAGACAATTGAAGCTCTCTCAAACCAAGCATTAGTTTTAGCAAAAGCTGGTGTAGACATTGTTGCACCATCGGACATGATGGATGGTAGGATTATGGCTATTCGGGATAACCTAGATAATGAAGGGTTTATTCATGTCAATATACTTGCATACGCAGCCAAGTACAACTCTAGTTTCTATGGCCCTTTTAGAGACGCTGTGGGAAGTAATCAAGGAAAATATTTGTGCAAAGCATCTTATCAAATGGATCCTCGTAACATTAGAGAAGCTTTAAAAGAGATAGAGCACGATATTGAAGAAGGCGCAGATATGATCATGATTAAGCCTGGCATGCCTTATTTAGATGTAATTAGGGAAGCTTCGCAGAGTTTTAATACTCATATTTTGGCTTATCAAGTATCCGGGGAGTATGCAATGCTTAAATTTGCTGCAGCTAATGGCGCTTTGAATTGGGAAAGATCTATACTTGAATCATTGACCTGCATAAAACGTGCTGGGGCCTCGGCCATATTCACATACGCAGCATTAGAAGTTGCAGAATTATTAGAGAAATAAGAATGAATAACAACCAAAATTCTTCAAGAAAAGTAACTAGGATAATTATTATTTTGAGTGCCGTAATTGGTATCTTGTCTCTCTATATCTTACTTGCTATTGAACTACCGGATAAACCACTAGCTGGCCAAGGTGGAGCCCTTAAGGACGATGTACAAATAGGAGGCGATTTTATTCTTACCGATCAAAATGGTAATGAATTCAACAGTGAAATGATGAAAGGTAGGTTGAGTCTGGTCTATTTTGGCTTTACCTATTGCCCAGACATATGCCCAACCTCCTTACAGAAACTCAACAATGTTCTTTCCACCCTTGAAAAGTATCAAATCGATATTTTACCAATATTTATCACAGTCGATCCTACAAGGGACACTCCAGCTCTTATGAAAGAGTATCTGGGACATTTCCATCCGAAATTTATTGGGCTTACAGCTGATGAAAAAACAATAAAAAAAGTAGCCGAACTTTATAAAGTATTTTATGCAAAAGCTGAGAGCAAAAATCAAGAGGAAGGTAAGTATATGATTGATCATTCTTCTTTTGTCTATTTAATGGATAAGAATGGCAAGTATATGAAACACTTCTATATGAGTTCTACACCAGAAGAAATCATTGAATATATAAGGATCAATAGTAAATAGCGTACTTCATAATATAATAAGAAACACATATCAAAACTAAAACTAAAATTGAGTGACTGAAAGAAGTTCAAGATAAGTATAAGAAAATAAGATAGAGAAAGTCTGTACAGTAGTAATGTCTATATTATGGAGAGATAACTTATGAAATTACGAGACATCCCCAGCTCAATAGCAGAATTAAATCAGTTAGCAGAAAATACAGAATTAGGTCAACTTAGCCAGGAAGTAAGAGTAAGTAATTTTTATCTTAGAATGCAAATTACAGAAAAACTAGACGCTAGCTATTTGGCTAATAATCTAACACCCAAGGCATTTATTTTACTAGCAAAAATTGCTGCTACTTCACCTACTTTACATACTCTTGATATAAGGGGTAATGGCTTATATAACTTTGATACTCCTACTCTTATTGAGTTAGCAGATACCATTGCTTCTTCCCCTACTTTGCATACTATAGATATCAGACGCAATTTCTTAGGTGAGCATATTGTTGCGTTTGTTGATTCTCTTCTCAGATCTAATATACAAGCTATTGATATGAGATGGAATTCTATACAAGAAGGTATAAACAGAGAAGCTATTATAACTCTAATTAAGGATCGTAACCAAGAAGTGTTAGAATGGTCAGAAGCGCTAAAGTTTTTTGGCACAATTGTTGGTCCTTTAGGTACTTATGGGGAGGTTGTAAGTGTAATAAGTGAAGTAGCTTTTTCCACGTGTGATGGTTATTTGACACAAGGTGAAGAGACTATAGCATTTTATACTGATGACAGTTGTGTTATAAATTAAGAAGATTGAATTTAATAAATCTAGTTCAGTGGTTATCATTCTCTAATGAATCGATTAAATTGCCTTTACTATAATAACTCCTAATACTTCAAACCCATATTATGATATAATTCTGGGTTGTCTTCCCAATTTTCTCTAACCTTTACAAAGAGAAATAGGTGAATCTTTATGCCAAGCAGCTCTTCAATATTGACTCTGGCTATAGAGCCAATTTCTTTTATTCGGCTTCCATGTTTACCGATTATCATATTTTTATGAATATCTCTGCCAACAATGATCACTTGATTAACCTTTACCGAACCATTTTTTTGCTCTTGCCAACTCTCACACTCTACAGTTAAGTTGTATGGCAGTTCTTGGTGTAACTGAAGAAATAATTGCTCTCTAGTAATTTCACTAGCTAAAAAGCGGGCGGGCAAATTGGTGATATCATCTTCTTCATACATCCATCCTGAATCGGTTGCATTTTCTTTCAAAAAGGAGAGAAAACTATCGATACCATTACCATCAAGAGCCGATATATTGAATATTTTAGCAAGTGGAGCTATTTGCGTAGCAGAACTCATGTTCTCCATGTAGTATTTTGACTGCAAATCGATTTTATTCATCAAAATGACTATTTTCTTACCAACTGAGCTTATTCTTTTAATAATCTCCTGCATAATGTCATCCAACTTAGATGAGCTATCAATTATTAATACAATCATATCAGCGCTGCTAAGGCTTGACCAAGCACAACGTACCATAGCTTTCTCGAGCCTTCTTTTTGGCTCAAAAATACCTGGTGTATCGAATAAAACGAGCTGAATATCATCAAGTGTTACTATACCTGTGATTATTGAACGAGTAGTTTGTACTTTTGGTGTAACTATAGAAAGTTTTTGACCAATAATTCGATTTAGTAAAGTTGATTTGCCTGCGTTTGGTTTTCCAACTATGCAGACTGAAAGAGATTTTTTCATAATATAGTTTCTTAACTTGAAGTAGGGACAGCCAGTGTAGCAAGTCTCGTCTGTGCTCACCTAGAAACCTAGGCTGCGCGAGACGATGCTCTAAAATTAACTATCCCTACTTTAAGTTAATTTACTATAGATTATTCTTTAATATATTCAGCAATTTTCTTGCCGCCTCTTTTTCTGCTTCCTTGATTGACTTGCCTGTTGCTGTTTGTTTGTGTTGTCCAACTATAACTTGTACAGTAAATACAGGAGCATGCACAGGGCCTTCTTTGTTAATGACTTCATAGGCGGGAGTACTATGATTTTTGTGGTGCAACCATTCTTGCAAAGAAGATTTTGGGTCAATTAAATTAAAATCTATGTTTTCTATATATCTAAACCATAAATTTTGAACTATTTTTCTTACTTGATGAATATCGCTATCGAGGTATATTGCAGCAAGAAGTGCCTCCATAACATTTTCTATATTATTTTGGTTGGTTTTGCCTCCAGATTTTTCTTCGCCTGCTGTCATCAAAATATAGTTCGAAAGACAAAGAGTTTCTGCTACTTTTACTATGGTTTCTCGGGACACAACGTAGGCTTTGATTTTTGCGATGCTACCTTCTTCGTAAAATAGAAAGTTATTGAAAATCATTTCGGTAATCAGGAAGCCAAGAATAGAGTCACCTAACAACTCAAGTCGTTCATAGTCAGCAATCGTATTATCATGTTGTTTTAGAGATGGATGGCTCAGAGCTTCTTTCAGTAAAGCAAGATTTTTGAATTTGTAATTAAGTGCATTTTCAAGTCCTGCAATATGTTGTGTAAAGTCGACAATCATTAAACAGCTACATCTGGTTCATACAAACTATTAAAAAATCTGCTGAATCTTATAGACATAAACCAAGTCCCAACTCTTTTAATTTGTCCAAAAAAACTTTCGTTTGAGTCCCATAGTGCCTGCTTTGTTGAAAAGAGAACAAACCGCCCTTTAGCAATGAAATTTCTAAAAGGTACACTGCCAAGTTGATATCTACTATCACCAGAATTATCGCGATTATCTCCGATAAAAAAGTACTTACCTGGTTCTACTACATAAGGACCAAAATTGCTGTGATCAACAGCAACTTTGGTTGATGGATATTTCATTTTATAAGAAAAGTAACTAGAACCATTTGGTAATGTTTCTTTGAATTTTCTGAAGTTCATTCCTTCTTCATCTACATAACTGCCGACTTCTATCCTTTCAATTGGTGTATCATTTATGTAAATAAGATCATCAATGATTTGTATCTTGTCACCAGGTAAACCAAATAATCTCTTTATATAGCGTTCTTGCATATCATGTGGCGGGCGCATAATGACCACATCTCCACGTTCTGGTTTATTTGCAAATATACGATCCTCAAAAATATCTGGATTAAAGGGGATAGAATAAATGCTATAGCCATAACTGTACTTGGTAGAGAAAATGTAATCTCCCTCCAAGATTGTAGCTTTCATTGAACCAGTAGGAACGTAAAAAAGCTCCAAAATAAAAGTTCTGACCCCAAGAGCTAAAATGATAACAAGTAACAATGAGAACACTTCGGATCTAAAAGATCCTTGTAAAGTATGATTAGAGGTTTCTTGCTGAGTCAATTTAGATCCTTTAAATTTAAGTTATTTATTTAGAAAAAAGTAAAATCTTGCGATATACTAACTTCCAAAGCAAAATTAATCCATATTTTTATGCTAATCAACGCTAATTTCACCTCACCAAACTTTACCGATCGAAAAAAACCAATTGAATACATAATTGTCCATTATACCGAAATGCCATTTAATTTGGCCCTAAACAGATTGATCGACAAAGAGGCTGAAGTGAGTTCTCATTATTTAATTAAAGAAGATGGAGAGATATTTCGACTAGTTGCAGATGATAAAATAGCTTGGCATGCTGGTAAAAGTTTTTGGAAAGGGCAATCTGCTCTTAACCAAAATTCTATAGGAATAGAGCTAGATAATTTAGGTAATAATAAATTTTCTAGAGAACAAATAAATTCGTGCCTTACTCTTAGTAAAGTACTGGTACAAAAATATTCTGTGCCTTCGATAAATTTTATTGGCCATTCTGATGTGGCACCGGATAGAAAAATCGATCCAGGGATATTTTTTGACTGGCAATTTTTTGCTAATAATGACCTTGGTATTTGGCATGATGTATCTAGATTAGAATATAAGGAGCTATACTATTTTGGTGATAAAGGTGACATGATAAGAAAATTACAACATAATCTTGCTCAGCTCGGCTATAAAATAGAAGAGAGTTCAGAGTTTGATATGCAGACAAATTGCGTAATAAGAGCCTTTCAGTCAAAATTTTATCCATCACTTCTTCTTAAAAGGGGAGTTAATTTTTTCAACGATTTTGAATCTATATATAGCTGGGATTCTGTGTCTGAAGAAATGTTGGCAAAGCTACTTATCAAATATTAATTTCCTTAAAAATTCTATAAGCAAAAAGATAACATAACTTAAAGCTGATATAATTATTGAAATAAATACTGCTATAGCCAGGCCCAGTATAAAAAGGGAGTCACTTGGCTCAGCTATCGTTAAATATACAATTTGACCTACTGTAAATCCAATAAAACCTACAAAAACATGAGGCCTCATAAAACCAAGTATAAGAAAATTGGAAACAAATAAGGCTATAAAATTAACAGGTATACTATAAGAATCAAACGGGGCTCCCATTTTTCCAGGTTTTATCAGCCACCAAATAAATATACCCATAAATGATGCAAGACAAAATACAACCAATCTAGGTAATGGTTTCATTATTGTTTCCCAAATTAATAACATATGCGTATTATAATACTTGATACGTGTGATGTCTTAAATGTAATTCATATTTAAGATCGATAAATATTATGTACAGGTTGATTTAGAGCTTAAAGGCTCTATGTAGTTAGTGTCGCTATTACAGTACCTTAAGATTTTTGTTGCTCGCCTAGCTTATTTACTATATTATTTGCCACTCTTGGTCTTTAAAATTTAAGGGCTAAGAAATTCACACGCATAAGCTTTGTTAGTCTGCTAGTCAGGTCTTTAGTTTATGCGGAGGTTAAACTAACAAAACATAGGAGATATATAATGTCTAACTTACCTAAAGTTAGCGTCGCTGATTTGCTAGACGCTGGTATTCATTTTGGTCATAAAACTTCACGATGGAATCCTAAAATGGCTCCATATATTTATGGTGTCAGAGATAAAGTCCATATCATTGACCTGCAACAAACGGTACCGTTAATGCAAATTGGTTTGCAAAAGATTTATGAAACAGTAAAAAATAACGGCAAAGTGCTTTTTGTAAGTAGCAAGGTTCAAGCAACCGAATTAATTGCTGAATATGCTGAAAAGTGCGGTCAGTTTTACGTTAATAACAGGTGGCTTGGTGGGATGCTCACTAACTGGAGCACCATTTCAAAATCTATCAAGAAACTTGATCACATCGAAAAAGTTCTTGAAGATGAAGAACTAATTGCAACTTATACAAAGAAAGAGATTCTTGATTTTAGCCGTAAAAGAGGTAAATTATTAAAATCACTATCTGGTATAAGAAAAATTGGTGGACGTCCTGATTTATTGGTTATTATCGATACAAATAGAGAGCACTTGGCTATTAGCGAAGCTGTAAAGCTTGGTGTACCAATAGTTGCCGTTGTTGATAGTAATTCTGATCCTGACAATATCAATTATCCAATTCCTGGAAATGATGATGCGATTAGATCGATTAGATTATATTGCAGTCTTTTTGCTGACGCTGCTCTTGCTGGAATACAAGATGCTCTTGCTGATTCTGGTGTTGATGTTGGTTCGGCAAATAAAGTTGCCAAAGAAAATAAAACTCTTGATGGGGTAACCAAATTAGAAAAAGTAGCTAAAGTGTCTAAGGCTAGACCAAAAGTTGAAGTTTCTGAAAAAAAACCTGTAACAGGAGCGGTTAAAGAAGAAAGAATAGAGGAAGTAAAGACAGAAAAAGTCGAGGCAAAAAAAGCTCCGGCTGTAAAATAATCTAAAGCTTAATAAAAACAATTCACGGAGATTAAGTAATGTCTATATCAGCATCACTAGTTAAAGATTTAAGAGAAAAAACCGGCGCTGGCATGATGGATTGCAAAAAAGCGCTATTGGAAACAAATGGCGATTTTGAGTCGGCTGTTGATTGGCTTAGAACTAAGGGTCTAGCTGCAGCTGCAAAAAAAGCTGGCAGAGTGGCTGCTGAAGGTCTAACAGCTGTTTGTGTAAAGGGTACACAAGGAGCAGCAATTGAAATAAATTCTGAAACAGATTTTGTGTCAAGAAATGAAATTTTCCAGAATTTGGTCAAAAATGTGGCTGAATTAGCAGTAGGTTTAGATAATATTGATTCTCTAAAAGTAGCTAAAAGCCAATCAGGGAAATCTGTTGAAGAAGAAATAGCAAACAATGTTGCGACAATTGGTGAAAACTTGAGCTTACGTCGCATGCAAACTCTTTCTGTAAAAGATGGTGTGATAGCATCTTATGTTCACAACTCTTCGGCTGAAAATATGGGCATGATCTCAGTTCTTGTTGCGCTTGAGTCAAGCGGTGATAAGGCTAAGCTTATGGAAACTGGTAAACAAATCGCGATGCATGTCGCAGCCAGCAGACCACAAACTCTTAATAAAGAGGGTGTAAGCCAAGATATGATTCAAAGAGAAAAGGACATATTTACCGAACAATCTAGAGCTTCTGGTAAACCAGATGATATTATTGCAAAAATGATCGAAGGTAGAATCCGTAAGTTCCTAGAAGAAATAGTTCTATTGGATCAAGTGTTTGTTATGGATGGTAAAACTAAGATTTCTGATGTTATTTCATTACTAGCAAAAGAGCTCGGTACTTCAGTTGAGTTGAAATCATATATTAGATTTGAACGAGGTGAGGGTATTGAGAAGGAAGAGAAAAACTTTGCTGATGAAGTTGCTGCTGTAGTAGGAAAATAGTCTAGTTCGTGGGTCAAACAACTCGCGCAAGTAAGTATATAATGGTTGCAAGACAAAAGACTATCATGTTAACTGGTAATTACAGAGACTAGTTAAGAAAACAAAATATATAAATTTGAAATCAAGCGAAGGTCGTTCTAAAGCTTGATTTCTTATGATATTAATCCCGTCAAAACATATTGATTTTATTTATAAAATATAGCTTTGACGGAACAACTCTAGAGTCAATTCTTTATAAGATTATGACAAGTTTGAAGGTAAATGAAACAATATTAGTCACTGGTGGAGCTGGTTTTATAGGCTCAAATTTTGTGATTAACTGGTTAAATCAGTCTTTGGGCAAAGTGGTAAATTTAGATTTGCTTACTTATGCAGGGAATGAAAACAACCTGGCCTCACTAGTGAATAATAAAGATCATATTTTTGTTAAAGGTAATATAGCAGACGATAAGCTAGTATCAGCCTTGATGCTAGAATATAAGCCTAGAGCTATTATTAACTTTGCAGCAGAGAGTCACGTCGATCGCTCTATAGAAAATCCTGGAGAATTTATTGCTACCAATATTAACGGAACATATAATCTTTTAGAATGTGCAAGAAAATATTGGTTGAGTTTAACGCAAGAAAAGAAAAATCACTTTCGCTTTTTGCATGTAAGCACAGATGAAGTCTACGGATCTCTAGAAATGAATGATCCTGCTTTTACAGAAATAAGCCCATATCAACCAAACAGTCCTTATTCTGCCAGCAAGGCAGCATCAGATCATTTGGTACGAGCTTGGTACCATACCTACTATCTTCCGGTACTAATTACTAATTGTTCAAATAATTATGGACAGTTTCAACATCCTGAGAAGCTTATACCACTAACAATTTTAAATGCTCTAGAAGGAAAGACGTTACCTATCTATGGTGATGGGAAAAATATTAGAGATTGGTTACATGTGGATGACCATTGTTCTGCTATTAGAGAGATTTTAAATAAAGGAAAGATTGGTGAGTGCTATAATATAGGATCTAATAACGAAAGAACTAATGTTAAAGTTGTTGAGACTATTTGTTCAATTCTTGATAAACTAATACCTTCATCTACTATTAATTCATATAAAGATTTGATAAGGTTTGTCAAAGATAGGGCTGGTCATGATAGACGATATGCTATTGATGCAAGAAAAATATACAAAGATATAGGTTGGACTGCAGTAATACCATTTGAACAAGGTATAGAAAAAACTATAGAATGGTATTTGGCTAATAGAAGTTGGTTAGATAAAATTAAAGCTAGAATGGCTAATAATAACACAGAAAATCATCCATGACTCAAGTTCACGATGATTCTTATCATGCATTAGTTATTCCAAGACTAAAATAAATGAGATATTTATGGATAGAAAAGGCATCATTTTAGCAGGAGGCTCTGGCTCCAGACTGTATCCTGCAACGCTTGGCATATCGAAGCAAATGCTCCCCATTTTTGATAAACCAATGATTTACTATCCTTTATCAACATTAATGCTCGCTGGTATTAGAGATATTTTGATTATATCTACACCAAGAGACATTCCATTGTTCCAGGAGTTGTTGGGGGACGGAAGTAAGTGGGGAATGAATTTTAGTTACTTAGTCCAGAGCCATCCAGATGGGTTAGCACAAGCATTTATTATCGGGGCTGAATTCATTGGCAGCTCACCAAGCGCATTAGTACTAGGTGATAATATTTTTTATGGTAGCCAGTTTGCTCAAATTTTAACAGAGACCAGTACCCAAACTAAAGGGGCAACTGTTTTTGCGTATAATGTTAGTGATCCAATGAGGTATGGCATTGTTGAATTTGATAAAACTGGTAGAGCAATATCTCTTGAGGAAAAACCAAAAATTCCAAAGTCGAATCATGCTGTAACTGGGTTATATTTTTACGATAATGATGTTATAAAATTTGCAAAACAGATCAAACCGTCTCTCCGAGGTGAGCTTGAAATTACAGATATAAATAAATTATACTTGCAGCAAGATTCTTTGTCAGTTAAAGTGCTCGGACGTGGATACGCTTGGCTTGACACGGGGACGCATGAGTCACTTTTAGAAGCCTCACAATTTATTGCTACTATCGAACATCGTCAAGGTTTGAAGGTTGCATGTCCTGAAGAAATTGCGTGGAATTTAGAATGGATAGATGATGCAAGGCTTGAAGAATTGGCTGCCCCCTTATCTAAGAATCAATATGGTCAATATTTGCAAAGCTTGTTGAAAATGGGCAAATAAAAACTTTGAAATATTATCACCAAAGATATCAATATTATGAGTCATAAAAAATCAAGTATATTACATAGCGCTATAAAGTATTTTGACTTGTACTATTTTTTAGCAAAGCAAGATTTACAAAGCAGGTTTAGGCGCTCTTATCTTGGAATTGGGTGGCTAGTAGTTCAGCAGTTGATGTTTGCTTTAGTTGCAAGTATCGTATGGTCAAGGGTGTTTGGAGTCGAAAGTGGTGCATTTATTCCATTTTTGGTTGTAGGTATTGCTATTTGGGGATTTATCGTAGCTTCCATGGTCGAAAGTTGCAGTATTTTTATCAACGCACGTGGCTATCTAAAGCAATTTTCATTACCTCAATCCGTATTTATTTTCCGCTCGTTACTGACAAATGCATATTATCTTATGATTGGTTTAATAACAGCTTTAGTTGTATTTATTGCTTTCAATAAATTTAGTTTTCTCGGAATTATATATGCTATCCCTGGATTAGTTATTTTATTGGTTTATTTTTATGCTGCAAGCGGTACCATGGCCTATTTAGGACTGCGCTACCGAGATTTTCAACATGCGCTAACAGGACTTTTTTCACTGCTATTTATTGTAACGCCAGTAATATTTCCTCCGGAAATATTGATAAAAAAGGGAATTAGTATAGTTGTTTACATGAATCCATTCGCTTCTTTAATTGAAGTTGTAAGGCATCCAATTATTAATGCAGAATTTGCAGAGTTAACTCAATATGGTATAGCTATTGGTTTTACAACTGTACTACTTATTTTTCAAATTATTCTAGCAAAAAGATGGGGGCGGCTTGTACCGTTTTGGGCATGAACGCAGTTGAATTACATAATGTTGCAGTAGATTATTATCTAGATAGTGACGATGCATATAGCATAAAAAATGCAGTTCTAAACTTTTATGCGAAGGCTCAAAAGCCGACTGCTAAAACTTTTAGGGCTTTAGATGAATTATCTTTTTCTGTAAAAAAAGGTGAGAAATTAGGAATTATAGGGCTAAATGGTGCTGGTAAAACAACATTACTTAGGACAATAGCAGGCATTTTTCGTCCATTAAAAGGTAAGGTTGTAGTTAATGGTAGAGTAACTCCATTGCTTGATTTCCATACAGGGTTTGAAGATCATCTAACGGGTATTGAAAACATTATGATAAGGCTAATGTTTCTTGGCCTAAGCAAAGCAGAAGCAGAGAAAAAAATACCTGAAATTATTGAATTTTCTGAATTAGGTGATTTTATTTATCAGCCTATCAGAACTTATTCCACAGGAATGAATCTTAGATTAGCGTTTGCCACGTCTACATCAATTGAACCAGAGATTTTAGTAGCTGACGAAGTCATGGGTACTGGCGATGCACAATTTGCGGCGAAAGCCAAAAAAAAGTTAGAAGAATTTTTATCTAAAGAGTGTACTTTGATTTTAAGCTCACATTCCATGGAACTAGTGCGTGATTTTTGCAAAAGAATAATTTGGTTACAACACGGTAAAATAATTGCCGATGGACCAGTAGACGAAGTAATAGAGAAATATGAGAAAAATATTCTAGAGTTTAGTTTATAAATAACAGCAAGGTAGTCATCCTGAGCTTGACTCAGGATCCCGAGCGGCAAAAGGATGCTGAATCAAGTTCAGCAGACAGCATTACTACATATTCATCCTGAGCTCGACTCCAGGGTTCCTGGCCGTTAGAAGAAGAGGCTAAAAACATGGTAGGCACCTTTATATTTTTAACCCATCAGAATATTACTACCGTTCTGGTCCACTAGCTTTAGGCTTCATAGCTCTTTTTTCATGGTCTACAATACCGGCTTTATCTGCTATTGCTCCGGCTGCTCTTTGTACTTTTGACCTGTCCTGATCAAGCTGCATACCTTTCGTTGATTCCATTTGGTCTGTATAAATTTTATTTAGAGCCATTTTCCCTACTGAAGGAATTTTTGTACCTTCTGGGGGTTTGTCAATAATATCCATCATAGCTTTAACCAATTTACCATCTCCTTTACCTATCGCGGTAGAGATTGCTTTTATAGCTTCTTGGGACGATTTTCCATTAAGCATCTCTAGAGCTTCTTTTCCATTATCTTTCTTAGGAGCTTGAGGCAATGAAGTGTCAAGTACTTGCCTAATTTCTTGCACTTTCTGAGCAACTTGTGGAGTTATTATATTGCCACTAATTGGATTGACAATAACAGCAATCGTCTCAACCATCTGGCCCATTACCAATTTCGGTTTAGGTTCGTCTAGGGTAATTGTCTGTTTAGTCACAGTGACTGTTTCAATAATAGGACCCATCTCTAGCTTAGGCTGAGGCTCAACTAACGTAATTGGCTCTCTAATAAGAGAAACCGCCTCAACAGCTTGATGCATTTCTAACTTAACTTTAGGCTCCGCCACTGTAACACTGCTTACCTCAATAATAGGACCCATGACCACTTTAGGAAAGTCAGGTATAATTCCTGTACTTACCTCAACTTGTGATAAGCCTCCTGGTTTATCATAGCCATATACCTGTGAGCCAAGGTCTGTTTTGGTAAGATTAGCTTTCTTTATTTGCAATTGCTCAGCAGCACTAAGAGGCTGCTCTTTATCTGGACCTGTTTTTGCTGGTTTATCATAGCCATATACCTGTGAGCCAAGGTCTGTTTTGGTAAGATTAGCTTTCTTTATTTGCAATTGCTCAGCAAGAGTTGGAGTTGAAGATGGCTCGATAGTAATCGCTTTAGCCACCTGCAGCACAGGCTTAACTGTAACTGGATCTACCCTTTCCAATATCTCAATAGGAACCGCTTGAGCCATCTGTAGCACTGGTTCAACTATTACTGCTTTTAGCATCTCTAATGGCTGAATAAGTTTAGCTGTCTGTAGCACCGGCGGCTCGATAGTAACTGCACTAGCTGTCTGTAAAGCGTTAGGATCAATTGCAACAGGGCCAGATTTTTTCAACATCTCTGGTTCTTGCAGTTCTTGTCCTACGGTACGTGGTGGCACACTAACTGAATCAACAGATTGACCTACATCAACACCTAGACCATTATTGATAGCAACTTCTTGCATCATTTCTTTATATTTACCTTGGGTTACAGGCAAGGTATAAACTTTTCCGTTACGCTCGATATAACCAATTGCATCATCTCCATCGCCCATAAACTTTACTGGTACCGGTGAGCTTACTTCCATCAGCTTGCCGTTATCATCGTAGTGGGCTGTAAAATACACAGCATCCTTTGCTGAAATATTTCGACCATTTTCATCTTTCACTGCCATTGAAAAATGCGCTGGTCCTTTACCATCTTTAAGTTCTAGGGGAAAATCTATTTGTCTATAGCTTTTTATATCTCTTGTTGTCCCATCTTCAAGCGTAACTCGTGTTGGCGTAGCATCAACTGTTGTTTCTTTTAGAGAGGCAACCTTTTCTCCTGCTTCGTTTGTAATTTCAGCAATACGAACTTTGGTGCCTGTTTCCTGAGCCCACCCAACATTTTTAAAACTATCTTTATGCGCCTCGTGTACTTTTTTATAACCCTCGACTTCAATTTTATTCATTGCTAATTGAGCTTCTTTGGTGCTCATTATCAATTTTACCATGTCCTTGCCCTCGGGAGTGGCTAAAAAGACTCGGACTTCTTCTGGGGTTTTTTGATTAAATAAAACCCCGTTTTCTGGAGTCATTGTCTTTGCGATCTCTCCCTGCAAATAGGTCTGTTGTTTTGTTATTACTTCATCACGAATAGCTTGAGTAATTTCGTCAATATTAGCGGAACCAAGGCTGTCTACCGCTACCTCTATTTCAGGCTCTTTTTTTAAGGTAACGTTTTTTAGAACTGAGCTGACAAGTTCTTGCTTTTCAGGATTACCTTGATGATATTTTTCAACTAGATCAAGAATAGGCTTGGCTTGTTCTGGGGTCAGATTCATGACAACTTCATCAAGGCATTTCTGTAAAGTACCTACATCATCCTTATCCCTAATATGGCCTACACTTTGGCTTAGTTCACCGACCATTAGTAATTCAGGTTCAGTTAACTTTCTACCAGCTAATCCTTCTAACTCTGTAGTAATTTGTTTATTAAACTCGTTAACCTTAACAGATTCCTTAAGGGGCGCTAGAGCAGGGGCTACAAGGGCTTGTTTTTCTGGCTCATTTTTATGAAATTCTTCGATACGGCCGATAAAACTGCTGGCTTGTTCTGGTGCTATTTTAACAAATTCTTCAAGAGCTGTGTTGAATCTCTTTTGACCTTCTAGATCTCCAATATTTTTCAGGCTTGAAGTTAGTTCAGCTACCTTGCCTAATTCGAAATCGTCTAACTGTCTTCCTGAGGCTCTTTCTAGATCTTTAGTAATAGATCCAAATAATTCATTACCTTTAATAGGTGCCAGAACAGGGCTTACAAGAGCTTGCTTGGTTGGATCATTTTTATGATATTTATCAACCAAGTCAATGATAGGTTTTGCTTGCTGTGGAGATAGATTTTTGACCACTTCATCAAGGCATATCTTTACAGTTCCTACGCCATCTTTATCTTTGAGCTGACCTACACTTTGGCTTAGTTCACTGACCATTAATAATTCAGGTTCAGTTAATTTTCTAGTGGCTAATCCTTCTAACTCTGTAGTAATTTGGTTATAAAGTCCTATAGTTTTAAAAGGTTCCAGAGCTGGTGTTACAAGAGCTTGCTTGGCTGAATCATTTTTATAATATTCTTCAATACGGCCACTAACACTTCCTACTTGACCAGGTGCGATTTCAGCAAATTCCTCAAGTGCCTTACTGAACCTGGCGGGACCGTCTTGATCTCCAATATTTTTCAGGCTTGAGGTTAGTTCAGCTACTTTTTGCATTTGAAAGTCGTCTAATCTTGAGGATCCGCCCAAATCTTTAATAACAGCTCCCAAAAAGTCATTAGCTTTATCCTTTTGAAGCTTTTGCTGCGGTGTTACCCATCCCTGGGCTGATCCGAAGGTTTCCAGAGCTGAAGTTACGAGCTCTTTGTTGGGACCGTCTGGATGATAACTCGCAACTAGTGAAGTAACGGAAGTAATTTGACTGGCTTTTAGTCCAGTAACTGTAAGAAGCGATTCAAGGTCTTTATCTAATGGTTTTACTTCTGTATACCGTGCATCTCCAAGATGAGCCACATCATAAGCTAGAAAGTGTACTTGTTCTAGTTGATCTTTATTTAAAGGCTTACCCAATACTCCTTGTACCAGGCTAACGAGCTCGTTCTCAAGCTTTTGACGAGGGTTTTCTTCTTGCTTAGACATTTATTAGAACCCATTAATTATATGTTATTTAAACTCTCAATTATTAATTAATGGTATTTTATTTTACCACCTAATTCAACTGATTATACCAAATATTAATCACAATATTATTTAATTTTGACAAAAACTCTACGCTTGTTGTAATCAATGATTTCAATGTTGAGAGCAGTAGTATCATTAGGCAAAATAGTATCTATAAGCTCCGGCCATTCAATTAGGCATACATTAGATGTAAAAGCCTCTTCAATTCCTAGTTCATAAATCTCAGAAATATTTTTAAGTCGATAGAGGTCATAATGGTAGATAGAACAATCTTTCCAATCGTAAATTTGGAGCAAGTTAAATGTCGGACTTGTAACGTTTGTTGCAGAACCACATAGTTGTTTGATAATCTGACGACAAAGAAATGTCTTGCCAGCGCCAAGATCGCCACTAAAAGTCAGTATATCCCCTGGTTTAATATTATTCGATATTTGAGTGGCTAAATTTGTAGAATCTTCTTCATTATATAGAATATACTCTCCAGCTTTAATTGACATTTATAGCAAACCGCATTGAGTTAGGTGATAAAATCCTATCATGGCGAGTAGTCTATTGGGAGTGTATCTAGAAGAAAAGTCATCTAGGGCAAAGTGCCTGTCATACCGAGCTTGATCCGGTATCTTCTTTAGTTGCCCGAGATCCTGAAACAAGTTCAGGATGACAGCCTTTGTTATAAGGCAATACGTGTCATCCCGGGCTTGACCCGGGATCTCAGAAGGTGGAAGGAGATCCTGATCCTGGGCCAGGATCAGGATCAATATGATATTGAAGTTCTTCTGGGTCATGTTTAATTGCCTAATTCAACGTGCCGTACTAACAATTTTGGTTACAAATGTTGGCCTAATACCAATATTTTTTGCATGGAGCGAAAGTGCTGTTAATTTATCCGCCAAAGACTCATGCATTTTATGAATAGTTAGTGAATTACCAGAAAGTACTAAAGCCGAATCAATACCGGATCTATTAGCCCCAAGAATATCAGTCTCAAACGTGTCGCCAATCATTAATATACGATCTTTATTTATCTTGGGTTTACGCTGAAAGACAAGATCATATATTGATGTTTCTGGTTTGCCTGTGTAAATTACATCTCCACCATGTTGTTCAATGATCTTTGCAAAATGGCCTGGGCAGTATCTCAAAATACCATGTTTTGGTATAGTTGTATCTGGGTTAGAGCAAATGTTTAACAAATTTGGTAGTTTTGCTGCCCTTTCTAAGAATTCATCAAATTCGTGAATATCCTCATGTTCGTCACGAAAGATGCTTAATAATAATATGTCTGCTTCGTTTATATTGTTTGTTGGTGTATGTTCTATTTCAAGAAGAATATCATCGTTCCTATCTGAGCCAAGGTGGAATATTTTTGGTAAGTTCTCATTTAGTGATTGCCTATAATCAACTATAATCTGCCTTGCTAGGTCTCCTGAGGTGATAACCATCTCTGGAGTTACATCCAAAATTCCCCAATTTCTTAAATTTCTGGCAACTATGAAATCTGGTCTGGGAGCATTACTTAAAAAAATAACATCTTTCTTTTTTATTATTTTATTTAGTGCTTCAACTATTCCCGGATAAGTATCACCACCTTCTATTATAACGCCCCATAGGTCGAATAAAAATAGATCATAATCATCCATACACTCTTCGAGATGAGTCAAATTTAACTGAGACATTAAGTTCTCCATTTTTTGTATATTTGTTCTTTTTAATGCTTACGACCCTAAGGGTAAACTAATAAATATCTTATTTTCTATCACGTTAGGGATACCAATGTCAAATCTACAAGAAATTTAAGGTGTCAAACCCAATGTATGTAATTAAACTTATTGGCAGTAAATGAGTAATTAGCTAGTAATTTGTTACCAATATCTACTTGACTAAAAATTTCTTTACTGTAGTTTTTCTCTGCTTTTGATTACGTAAAAATCGGAAGTTTAGTAATAATTTTTTAAAACTTAGGATTGATTAAATATGAAAAGTACTAGATTTTTATTTTTTAGTTTGGTTTTTGTCTGTTTGGTAAATAAGTCTTTGGCAGTAACATCTTTTGATAATACTTATACCAATTTTAAAGTGATAACTCATCCCCTAATTGAGCAGAAGCTTACTATGATGAGGGATAAACATACTTCATCAATGATATTTAGACAAATGCTTGATGAAATTTCAATGTTGATGGGATATGAAATTACCAGACATATAAGAACAAAGGAATTAAAAATAGAGACGCCATTAGGACGTACTGTTGGTAAAAAGCTGGCGCAAGAGGTTGTAATTGTGCCAATATTGCGAGCTGGGTTAGGTATGATTGGTGGATTACATAAATTGATACCTAGTGCAGATATCGCGCATATTGGGTTGTATCGTGATCCGTTGACAAAAAAGCCTGTTGAATATTTGTTTAAGCATCCAAAAGTCACTAATCAGTTATTTATAGTAGTGGATCCTATGCTTGCTACTGGAAACTCAGCTGTCTATGCTGTGCAGAAGTTAATAGATATTGGAGTATCTCCAGATCAAATTATTTTTATGGTTTTGGTTGCTGCGCCAGAAGGGGTTAAAACCTTTACTTTTGCACATCCAAAAGTTAAAATATATGCTGCCGCGCTGGATGAAAAGCTTAATAGTCATGCATATATAGTGCCAGGACTCGGAGATGCGGGAGATCGGTTATTTGGTACAAAATAGAGTTCTTTATTGAAACTTAGGTATTAAAGATTTATTTTGGTTAGTGGCAAGGGTAATTTTCATAACCTTTTTAGTATCTGGTTCTTAGACTCTAATATTGTTTCTAGTGTAAAGGAGCTGAACATAAAATCGATCTGCGTTATTTTCGGCTTTATAGTATTTTTTCTTTTAAAAATTATGACCCTATAGTATAGTGAGCCCATAGTTTTTTATCGCATTAGGGATACCAATGTCAAATCTACAAGAAGTTAAAGTGTCGGACTATGATGCAGACTCCATTAAAGTTCTAAAAGGCCTAGAGGCTGTCCGTAAAAGACCAGGTATGTATATCGGTGATACGGATGATGGTTCTGGTTTACATCACATGGTATACGAAGTTGTTGATAACGCTGTGGATGAGGCTCTGGCCGGTCATTGTGATCTTGTACAGGTAATTCTTAATAAGAATGGTTCTGTAACGGTTACAGACAATGGCCGTGGTATTCCAGTTGATATTCATGAAGGTGAAGGAGTATCAGCTGCTGAGGTAATTATGACTCAGCTACATGCGGGCGGTAAATTCGATCAAAACTCATACAAAGTGTCTGGTGGATTACATGGTGTGGGTGTTTCGGTGGTAAATGCTCTGTCAGATTGGCTTGAACTTAGAATTTGGCGAGATCAAAAACAATATCTTATTCGGTTTAAGGATGGGGTGGCTGAATTTCCGCTTCGATTAGAGCTTGATAATGTTAATAAAAAAGGTACTGAAGTCACTTTTATGGCTTCTGTAGATATTTTTAAAATCATTGAATTTCAGTTTTCTACTCTTGAAAACAGGTTACGTGAACTTGCGTTTCTGAATTCCGGTGTACGTATTTTATTGATCGATGACAGATTTGACGAAAAACAAGAAATCGAATTTCTTTATGAAGGCGGTGTTCAAGCGTATGTTGAGTACATTAATCGTAGTAAAATTTCTTTACATCCATGTATTTCTTTATCTTCAGCTGAGGATGAGAAAGGTATAAGTCTTGATTTTGCAATGCAATGGAATGACTCTTATCATGAAAATATTCTTTGCTTTACAAATAATATTCGTCAACGTGATGGTGGCACACACCTGTCGGCATTTAAGTCTGCATTAACTAGAGTTATTAGTTCTTATGTTGATAAAAACGGCTTGGCAAAGAAAATGAAAGTTACTTTAGCTGGAGACGATTCAAGAGAAGGTCTAGCTTGTGTTCTTTCAATAAAAGTTCCTGATCCAAAATTCTCATCACAAACAAAAGATAAGCTTGTTTCTTCTGAAGTAAGACCAGTGGTTGAATCAGCGGTGTATACGAAGCTTCTTGAGTGGTTTGAAGAGCATCCTACTGAAGCAAAAACTATTGTTGGTAAGATTGTTGAGGCAGCTAGCGCGCGTGAGGCCGCGCGTAAGGCAAGAGAATTAACTAGACGTAAATCAGCCCTGGAAATATCAAATTTACCAGGCAAATTAGCTGATTGCCAAGAAAAAGACCCAGCTCTATCTGAGCTCTTTATAGTTGAGGGAGATTCTGCAGGTGGTACTGCGAAACAAGGTAGGGACAGAAAAACTCAGGCCATTCTTCCTTTGCGTGGTAAGATTCTAAACGTTGAAAGAGCCAGATTTGATAAAATGCTTGGTTCTGAACAAGTCGGTACCTTAATTACTGCTCTTGGTGCAGGAATAGGGCAAGAACTAGATACCAATAAACTTAGATATCACAAAATTGTCATTATGACGGATGCGGACGTTGATGGGTCTCACATCAGAACTTTGCTTCTTACATTTTTCTATCGCCATATGTTGCCGATTATTGAAAAAGGATATTTATATATTGCTCAGCCGCCTCTTTATAAAGTCAAGCGCGGCAGTTCTGAAACATATTTGAAAAATGAACAAGCTTTGCAAGAGTATTTGATCAATAGCGCCCTGAATGATACGCAGATTGAACTTAACGATGGCAGCCTCTTAACAGGGGAAGCTTTGAAAGAGTTGCTTCATCAAATTACTGTTTTAGGCGATAAGCTTAATTCCTTATCAAGAAAATTCGATCCACTGATCGCCGAATGTCTAGCAATCAATAATTTACTTCGTATAGAATCATTTTCTATTGATAAAACGTCTGAGCTTTTAGCCGCTTTATCGTCTCTTAACCAAGGGGAACTTGAGCCAGATAAAACAGATTGGGAAGTTACAACATTTGATGATACGATAGAATTTTATAGATTTGTCAGAGGAGTAAGAACTAGCAAAAAACTTCATCGCGCTCAAGCTGAATCTCCTGAATTTATACAGGTTAATAAGATTGGTAGTGCACTTGAGCATTTATTTATTGGTGGGTGTAAACTAACTATTAAAGGTCAGAAATATAATTTATCGACACCAAGCAAACTGCTTGCATTGATAATTGACCTTGGTAAGAAAGGTCTTGCTATTCAGCGATTCAAGGGCCTTGGAGAAATGAATTCAGAGCAGTTATGGGAAACGACCCTTGATTCTGAAAAACGCACATTATTACAAGTAAAGGTAGGAAATGTCGATGATGCTGAACAAATAATCTCAACATTGATGGGTAGTGTCGTTGAGCCAAGAAGAGATTTTATCAATGCTAATGCATTGAATGTTAATAATTTGGATGTGTAGCTTTCTCAGTTATAAATCAATCGCAGTCTTAAATCAGCAGTTTTAATTAAAAACTGCTGTAAAATTCATGGGCATTTGGTGCTAGGTGCGATGGAACAAAGTCTCTCTACAATCAAAGAACGAGTAACAAAGCACCAAGTATCAATCAATTTACTATACACAAACCTATTTACAGTAAATAAGAATAGTCATTCCTAAAATAAAATGCAAAAATCTAAAAAACTTAGTTAATTATTATATGAAAATCGGTATTTTATCACGCGGTCCAACCATTTACTCCACTCGTAGACTCATTGAGGCTGCAGAAAAAAGAGGACACATCGTTACTGTAGTTGATCCACTTAAATGTTTTATGAATATCACGGGCAACAGGCCAGATGTGCACTATATAAGTGATAAAATAGAGAGGTTACTAGAATTTGATGCGGTAATTCCACGAATCGGGGCGTCTATTACTGTGTTTGGTACAGCAGTGCTAAGGCAATTTGAGGTTGCTGGAGTTTATGTATTAAATGGTTCAGTTTCAATTACTAGATCACGAGATAAACTAAGAGCACACCAGCTTCTTGCTAGAAAAGGTGTTGACATTCCAGTTACAAGCTATGCTCACTCAGGTAGTGCTACTCGCAGTATCATAAAGTCTGTTGGAGGGGCACCATTGATTGTCAAAGTAACTGAAAGCACTCAAGGAAAGGGAGTGTTACTTGCAGAAACCACTAAGGCAGCTGAAAGTTTGATTAATGCGTTTTTGGATTTACAAGCAAATTTTTTAGTGCAAGAATTTATCAAGGAGTCCGCTGGGAGTGATATACGTTGTTTTGTAATTGGCGACCGAGTTGTAGCTGCAATGAAAAGGCAAGGACCTGAGGGAGAGTTTCGTTCTAATCTTCATGCAGGAGGTAGTGCACATCCAGTAAAAATAACTCCAAAAGAACGTATAATGGCTACAGATGCTGCAAAAGTTTTGGGACTTAAAGTAGCTGGCGTTGATTTGATAAGGTCTGCCAGAGGACCTCTTGTACTAGAAGTAAACTCATCTCCAGGATTAAAAGGAATTGAGGGAGCCACTAGCAAAAACGTTGCAGATGCAATAATTGCATTTATTGAAAAAGATATTACTAAGAAATCCAAAACTAGAATATTTATGAAAGGATGATTATTCATGACCAAAGCTTTGACTATAGATGGCGTTACGATAAAAAAAGGCGAAAGAAAATATCTAGAAATGCATATTGCAAAGCTATTTGATAATACGGAAATGACTATTCCGGTTGAAGTTATCAGAGGGAAAGAAAATGGTCCAACACTTTTTGTTTCTTCAGCAATTCATGGTGATGAGATAAATGGCGTTGAAACTATCAGACGGTTATTGCAACGTAAAAAATTACTTTCATCCATAAAGGGCACGCTGATTGCCGTTCCTATTATCAACGTGTTTGGTTATAACCGTAACCTTAGATATTTACCTGATAGACGCGACTTGAACAGAGTATTTCCTGGATCAAGGAAGGGCTCACTTGCTAGCCAAATAGCCTACAAATTTATGAAAGAGATCGTAGAAAAATGCGAATATGGGATTGACCTGCACACTGGCAGTGCTCACAGATACAACCTGCCACAAATCAGAGCATTTTTGGACAATAAAGAAATCAAAGCTCTAGCCGAGGCTTTTGGCGTACCAGTAATACTTCACTCTAACATGAGAGATGGTTCTCTGCGTCAGGCGGCAACTGAAAAAGGCGTAAAAATTCTTCTGTTTGAAGGTGGCGAAGCGCTAAGATACAACGAAGAAATAATTCGTTCAGCTGAAAACGGTATTCTCTGGACAATGTGTAACATAGGAATGCTTGACAAAGAACTAATAAAGAGAAAAGTTCCTAAACGTCGTGAAGTATTTTATGCAGCTTCCAGCCACTGGATTAGGGCTCCTCACAGCGGTAGTTTACATGCAAGAAAGAATGTGGGGCACAAAGTTAAGAAAAATGAGGTTTTAGGATTTATTTCTGATCCACTAGGCAAAGAAAAGCACTATGTTAAAGCTAGAGAAACTGGAGTTATAATTGGGATAACAATGCTGCCACTGGTGACAAATGGGGATGCTTTATTTCATATTGCAACATTTGAAAATGCTGAAGCAGTTGCTGAAGGAGTTGAAGACTATCAAGAGGATTTGGAATGAAGAGAACCGAACCTTTGTTAATTGGATGGAGAGAATGGGCTGAGCTACCGGAACTTAACATACCATTAATCAAAGTTAAGGTTGATACTGGAGCGAAGACTTCTGCACTTCATGCCTATGACATAAAAATTATCAAATCAGATCAAAAAGAATTTGTAGAGTTTGTAATTCACCCGATTCAAACTAATGATAAGATATGTGTTCCATGTTTGGCAGAAATAATTGGCATGAAAACAATAAAAAGCTCTAATGGTCATAAGCAGATCAGGCCAGTTATTCGTACGCCAATTAAAATTGGTAACCATAGATGGGATATTGAGATTACCCTTACCAATAGAGATATTATGCATCATCGTATGTTGCTTGGTAGAACGGCGATGTTAAGCCTACTTGTTAATCCATCTAAATCTTATTGCCAAGGTTTTATTTCTAAAGCTACGGTTTTGAATACTTATATAGCAAATTAACTGTCCATACTTTTTAATTAAGTAGAAATGTTAAATATATGTCTAAATCACCAGAAGAAGGCCCTGAATCATGGGGTTTAACAACTCTAAAAAATACTTTTAACTACGTAAAGGACTCGGCACCTGTTAAAATAGTTACTGGCAGTGCAGTCGGCCGTACTATAGGCGTAGTTACCGTGCTTGCAAGTGCTACTGTAGCAGCTGTTCCTGCAACTATAGTTGGACTTGGAGCCGTTGCGGTAGGTGCTGCCATGGACACTTCGGACACTAGAACTCTTCGACTATTAAAAAAAGAAAACTCACTTTTAACAAAAAATAGAAACGCGCAAGATAGGCAGGATGAGTTACTTAAGAATGAACCATCGCTTTCTAGAATTTTACAAGATAAGTTGTACGTTCCGAGCAGGAGTAACCAAGCTTCTTTAACTGAAAGATACATAGAAACAACACCTAATTCACCTGTAAGTATTAGTTCTTATGGCAAAGCTTTACTTAAAAATTCAGTAGATGTTGTTAAAAATGTGTCTAGCGCAGTTCTTGCACCTTCTCTTATAGGGGCAGCTAAGGTAGGAAAAGCTGCTTTTGGTCTTTATGGTGAAAGTAAAAAACAAGCAACCAAAGAAGAAATAGGCCTGCAGTTTAAACAAAATATTGATAAAGAACGAAATAAACCAGATACCCCTGGTTATAATGATTTAATTGAGCTTGCACAAGCTACAAGAGAGCAAAGGATACAAACCTTAGCTATTCAAAAAATGGTGAATGAAGGATCATTTCGTGGAGCAAAGGCTGAAGAAGTTATTGCCGCCTTTGAGGTTGCTAAACAAGAAGTCCTTAAAACTGAAAAGGTAATTCAAGATACAAGAGGGGTGGTAGGAACGGTTAAGAATTATACTAAAGATTTTGTCAAAGCTCACGACCCTTTCTCTAAGTATAATAATTTAGATCAATTAAAGACATTTTTACCAGAAGCGAGTACAAAATCTGTTAATAACAAAATATCAAAACCTGTTAAGGGACAAGCCCAAGAGGGTACAGTAGATAAAGCAAAAGAAATTGGAAAGAAATTAGTACAAACAAAAACAAAACCACAAAGTAAAAAGAAACATAAGCGCCCAAACTCCAAAAAACGACATCGTTAAAAGGTCAATATAGCCAAGTATTTGACAGATCGTGATTACGTATATAGAATTCGTCTATAATTTTTCATATATATTAAGAGGTGCTTATGCGGGTCTTATCTAATAAAATTCAGTCTATAACCAATTATAGAGTGCTTAGAGTAGCACTTGGAATATTGCTTATCTTTCTATCTGCACAAGTGCAGATACCAATAGGACCAGTACCGATAACTCTATATAGTGTTGGTGTTTTGATTATAGCACTATGTTATGAGAAAAAGGAAGCTTTTGCATCTATGGTTGGCTTTGTTAGCCTTGGTGCTATGGGTGTTCCGGTTTTTTCTGGTTTTAGTGGTGGTGCTCATGTTTTAGTTGGTCCTACTGGAGGATATATATTAGGTATGATGTTATGTGTATATCTAGTAACTAATATGCGTGAGAAATTTGGTGAAGATAGCTGGATAAAACTAGTAATCTACAGTGCGATTGGTTCTGCATGCTTGTTTGTAATCGGTGTGCCTCAGCTTGCGTTTTTTGTTGGTAGCGAGAAAGCGCTTGAGCTTGGTTTATATCCATTTATTATTCCCGGTATCGTTAAAGCAATTTTTACGGCTTCTTCTGTGAAATTGTTAAAAAAGCATAGTTCATGGCAGAAAAAATAAAGTTTAGACCGCATCATTTTATGTGTACCCTAGGCTTTCGGGGCAAAGGGTACTCTTTGGGTTTTGTCCGCAATTACAAAAAAATAGCCCAACAACTAAACGACAATGAAGAAACGCAAATTGAAGTAGTTCAATTTATGGATAGCATTTGCTCTGCGTGCCCAAACAAAATTGATGAAATAGTTTGCAAAACACAAGATAAAATCAGCAAGCTAGATGCTGCACACTCCGCTGCTTTGTCACTTAAAGTAGGTGATATTTTTACTTGGAAACAGGCAAAAGAACATATTAAAAAAAACATGAGCGTGGAGAAGTTTCATACAGCTTGCCATGGATGTTCTTGGAAAGAATATGGAGTCTGTCAGCAATCTCTTGAAAATTTGATAGAGCAGCCATAAGAAAAACATTACCATTTTTTAATGCTTGCAATAAATTAGAAAAGAGCAGACAATGGGCAGCATGAATAAAAATCACACTAACCAAATAACACAAGATATAACAAAAATCCGTATTTCTGAATACGGATTTAAAGAAGAGCTACTTAATATCATAACACATGGTGTTGGTACTTTACTAAGCATAATAGGCCTTGTTGTTCTTTATCAACAAGCTAGTTCTAAAGGTACATACTTGCATTTAGTGAGCTATATAGTTTTTGGTAGTACTTTAGTAGCTCTCTATCTTGCATCGACACTTTATCACTCCTTTGCTAATACAAAATTTAATAAGTTTTTTAAAAAGATTGATCATCTATCTATATACTTCTTAATAGCTGGTACCTATTCCCCTTTAATGCTAATAGGAATAGAAGGTCCTGTTGGATTGATAATGATAAAAGTAATCTGGGGGTTGGTTATTGTGAGCTGTATTTTTAAATTCAGTAAAAACAAAATATTGCAGAAGCTAGCATTTATGAATTATTTGCTAATGGGATGGTTAGTGGTAATCGTCCTAGATAAGTTATTCGTTAATATTTCCACAAGGAGTATGTATTTACTAATTGCTGGAGGCTTGTTCTACACCATCGGTGTAATATTTTACCTTTGGGAGAAATTACCATTTAACCATTCAATTTGGCACCTTTTTGTTCTTGGAGGTAGTACCTCTCACTATTTCTCAATTTATTCCCTACTTGCTATTGAAGTTTAGATAGTTGATCCTAACCATTTAGCAGCTCTACATTACCACCGAACGCAGTCATATTAACCGTCGTTGTGCGCTCAGTCATAAAGCGAAGTAGGTAATGAGGTCCACCAGCTTTAAAGCCTGTTCCAGATTTATTTTGTCCTCCAAATGGTTGAGATTCTACTTTTGCTCCAACGATAGAGCGATTAGCATAAATATTGCCTACCTTCATTCTAGTTCGGATATATTCAATTTTTTCTTCAATACGGGAGTGAATCCCAAATGTTAGTCCGAAACCACAATTATTTATTTCATCAATTACCTTATCTAAATTTTTTGATTTAAATTTTGTAATGTGAAGTATAGGACCAAATTTTTCATCAGGAATATCATTAATTGATTTTACTTCAATGATGTGAGGATAGAAATAATGTCCATCCTTTACAGCTCCTGCTTGCGGGTGAGCAAATATTTTAAATCCTTTAGTAGTCATATCTTGGATATGATGTTCTAAAGCATCTTGTGCCTTCTTATCAATTACTGGACCAATATCTATACTAAAATCAGAAGTATCACCAACTTTTAGCAATTCAGTAGCACCCTTGATCATCTCAAGTAATCCATCGTATATTTCTTCCTGAACGTACAGCATTCTAAGAGCTGAACATCTCTGTCCTGCAGAATAGAAAGAAGATGTCAGCACGTCGTCTGTAACTTGCTCAAGAAGAGCAGAACTATCAACAATCATTGCATTTTGTCCACCAGTTTCAGCAATTAGAGGGACTATACCGTAGCTTCTGGTGGCAAGAACGGAATTGATTGATTGAGCTGCAGAACATGACCCAGTAAAAACTACTCCGGCAATTCTCTCATCTGCAATTACAAATTTGCTTATGTTAGAAGAAGGTGAAATTACTAGCTGTAATGCAGATTTTGGCACCCCAGCTTTATGCATTAGTTTAACGGCAAAATTAGCAATAACAGGTGTTTGTGTAGAAGGTTTGGCAATGACGGTATTGCCAGAAACAAGAGCAGCAACAATTTGACCAACGAAAATTGCAAATGGGAAGTTCCATGGGCTAATACATAAAAATACACCACGTCCATGCATGCTTAAAGTGTTGCGCTCGCCAGTCGCCCCTGGGAGTTTTCTTTCAGCCATTATTACTCGTGCTTCATTAGCATAATAACGACAAAAATCGATTGCTTCGATTACTTCATTTATTGCATCATGGATCGACTTACCAGCTTCTTTTATTAATATCGCATATAGTTCAAACTTGTTATCTTCAAAGGATTGTGCAATTTTTTCCAAAATATTTGCTCTTTGTCCTACACTAAGACTGGTCCAATTTTCAAACTCGTTGCTAGAAGAATCGATAGCGGCTTTTATTTCTCCCTCAACAGCATTTGAAGTTGATGAAAATTTCTGAGCATTTTTTGCTGGACAAAATCCATCATTACTATGCTTATCAATAATTATTTCTTTGCCATCTATGACTGAACCTACATTATGTACCTTATCAAAATAGCTTGTTACTTTTTCTTGTATGTAATCATAGTTACTTTTGTAACCTAAATCATAGCCCATAGCATTCTTCCTGTTTGGATATATTTTTTCTGGTAAAATAATTTTATTGTCACGGTCTAAAATGCCAAGCACTTTATCACTTACGTCATATACAATTTCATTAATCGGAATTTCACTTGAGTTTACCTTACTGACAAAGTTCGCAGATGCGCCATTCTCCAGCATTCTGCGCATAAGATAAGCCAGCAAATCTTGTGTGGTTCCAACGGGTGAATAAATTCTAACGTTTCTATGGTTTTCAAGCTCTTTATGGAGAGCATTACCCATACCATAGAGTTTTTGAAATTCGAATTTTTTATCACCGGCAATCTCAATTATAGTTGCTGCTGTAACTGCATTATGTGTCGCAAATTGAGGATAAATGAACTCAGTATTTTCTAATAATTTTCGTGCACAAGCTATGTAGCTTAAGTCGGTATAATCCTTTACTGTAAACACCGGATAGTATTTAAGACCAAGCTCTTGAGCGCGTTTAATTTCTGAGTCCCAATATGCACCTTTTACTAATCTTATTGAAATTCTTTTTCCAATGTCTTTAGCAAGATTAATAAAGTATTGAACAACAAGTGTAGCATTAGTTTTATAGGCTTGTACTACAAAACCGATACCATTAAAATCTTTAAATGATGGGTGTTTGATTAACTTTGTTAGGAATAATAAATATGTATCTGTCCTAAAAGCTTCTTCTGCATCAAAAGTTATTGTTAAATTATAATCCCTTATTTTTTCAACTAATGAAACTACTTTTGGCAAAAGCACAGTTTCTAATTCCTGCATTTTTGCAAGCTCAAAACGAGGGTGCAAAGCAGTTAGTTTGACCGAAAGATTTGGCCTATCTTCAATTGCTTCGCTAGTATTAGGAAAGTCATTAGCTATCAATTTAATTGCATCTTCATATTGCTTATAATAAATTGTAGCTTGCTTATGGGTTCGCGCTGATTCCCCAAGTAAATCAAAAGCAAATTTATTGTTAGGAAAAGCCATTTTTCTTGTTAAGGCCTCGTGCATATCACTTGCAAAGACAAATTCTTTGCTTAAAGTAAGGATAGTTGCTTTTAATAGTTTAACAAAAATTGGTTGACCAATTCTATCAAGAAGTTTTGAGATTGCATTTTTGGACCTAACAATATCAGTAAATTTTCCAGAAAAGTATAAACCAAATGAAGCAATAGTAGTTTTAGTTGATTTACTTCGTTTAAAAAGAAAAGATTCCCAATTCTTGTTTGATAATTTATCGGCAATTAGCTCGGCACTTACTTTGGAATCCGGAATCCTGAGCAAACCCTCGGCAAGCCCCAGCATAGCAACGCCCTCTTCATTGGATAGGTTATAGAGCTGAAGAAATTCTTCCATCGAGAATCCTCTATGAGCTCTTATTTTTGTAACAAATTTCTTGCCCATTGCGAGAACACGTTGCTGCTCTGCATCAAGCAGTTTAGCCATTGGTAGCAGTTCTTTTACCAGTTCATTTTCGCTACGAGCCTGTTCTTGGAAGATTTGTGAAGTCATTAAATTTGTCTACTAAATATTAGGAAATTATAAATTTATTTCTTCTTCACTGATTCGGACTTTATAGTCTTTTAGTGACCGATCTTTATAAAAATATAAAGCAACCAAGCCTAGCATAGAAGAGGCAATTATATAATAAACACTTGATGTTATAGTTCCAGTATTTTGTACCAAGGACTCAATAACATAAGGTGTAGTGCCACCAAATATACTGACAGCTGTATTATATGAAACTGATAAAGCAGTATTTCTTATAGAAGTTGGATAAAACTCTGCCTGCAGAGCAGGTTCTGGACCAATATAAGTGGCGGCCATAATAGCAATCACAATTTGGGCAAATGCCACAGCCATAAAACCAGAATTCTCGATTACATTTAGCAAAAATGGAGTTGCCGTGATAATAAAAATCAAATTGAAGACAAAGATTTTTCTTCTACCTATTTTATCAGATAACCAACCAGCAAATAGGGTAATGAAGATCATTATCACGTAACAAAAATTAGCCAAGTGACTTACATCTGACTCAGGAAATCCACGATTTAATTTTAGGTATGAAATGAGGTATATAGCTTCTAGATAAAAGATAATAGATCCAGTAGCATTTATGAAAATAGAAATTATCATATCAAACCAGTAATGCTTGAAAGCTATTCTAAGAGGTGAATTTATGATTTCGCCTCGATATTTTGCTTCCATAAACAAAGGTGTTTCTAGTGTGTGTTTCTTAATATAAACGCCAACAAAGTAAATAACTATTCCTATAATGAAAGGCAGTCTCCATGCCCAGTTATCAAATTGTTCTGGAGTAAAAATATTTTTTACAAGAAATGATACGAGTGAACCAAGCAAAATTCCTACACAAATACTGGCCATAGAAATGCTACCAAAAAAGCCTCTCTCTTCTTTGTTTGTATGTTCAATGATAAAAGATACAGAACCAGTAAGCGCTCCTCCCATTGAGAGACCTTGCAACATACGTACAACAATCATTAAACCTGTTGAAACGATTCCCCAAGTTTCGTAAGTTGGTAAGAATCCTATCGCTGCAGTTGGTATGGCCATGCACATTATTGCTGAGCTTAATGCAATTTTTCGACCAAATTTATCACCGATAATACCAAAAAATATACCCCCAAGTGGCCTCATTAAATAACCAATGGCGAATACTAAAAATGCATGAAGTAAGGCTGTGCTCGGATCGCTTTCCGGAAAAAATTTGGCTCCAATAATTGGCGCAAAATGTCCAAATAAAGCATAGTCATACCACTCGAACGTATTAGCTACGCCGCTGGTAAATACTAATTTCTTTTTATTCATTACCAACTCCCATTTCCCATATGATAAACGATTTCTACTACATAATCAAAACACTAAGAGTGTGAATTTATTTTTTTGTTTGTTTTTTTTCTAGTTCTTTTTTTTCGGAATAAATAATAAACAAAGTTGATGGTATAACAACTAGTGAACCCAGTATCGTAGCTTCTTTAGGTATTTCGTGGAATACAATATAAGCAATTGTTGCGGAAACAACGAGTTCAAAATAACGGTATGGCGCAAGGGCTGTTGCATCTGCATGCGAGAATGCTTTTAATAGGAAAAATAATATTAAGTTAGCACTTGCTCCAAGAACAAACAGTAAAATTAATTCTTCTAGTGTAGGCGTTATCCAGTGTTGCAATGCAAATGGGCATGCCAGAACTGCAGTAACCATAGCCGAATAAAACAGCATGCTAATCATGGTCTCTTTAATCACAAATTTTTTGTTCATTATGTCAAGAATCGCAAATAAAACAGCTGCTCCAACAAACACTAGTACTTCTGGATTAAAATCAGATGCGCTTGGATTAAGAGTAATTATCAAACCACAAAATGCTACAATAGTTACAACCCATCTTTGCCAAATAATATTCTCGCTTAGGAAAAATACTCCTAGTACAAGAACAAAAATTGGGATAGTAAAGGTGATAACTGTACCAGTAGTAACGGGAGCAATTGTTAGGCCATAAGTCCATCCAGCCATTCCTAAAAATAACAACAAGCCCCTAAAAAAGTGAACCATTGGTCGTGAAGTTTTTAAAGTTGCTACTCCATAGTACATTACAAAAGGCAAGAGAGTCATAGTACCAAACATAAATCTAAAAAAAGTAATTTCATAGCTGTGAAGCCTCATACCTGTGTATTTGGAAATTACATCGTTAATGGAACTACTTACCAAGCTTAGAACAAACCAGCTAACTCCAATAAAATAAGAACGTAGTCTAGTATCCATTTCAAACCTCAATTTACTCAAAGAATCTTTTTAAAAAGTTGGAAGGAGGATATAACAAAATTGAGAATTAGTGCAAGGAGTTTTTCAAAAAAATGATGTTGTATTAATCACACTTACCGATTTCATGAAGCTTCTTCTAACCAAATATATAGCTTCGTGATGGAATACTACATAGTTTCAGATAGAATGCTTAATATGAGTTATAGCAAGAAATTTAAGATTATTCGGATTTATGAAAATATTTAAAATTATACCGGTTATCGTTTTATCAGCCCTTGTAACATCAGCAAATGTATCTTTTGCAGCGAAGAGTGGCGATTATTATTCTAATTATTATGAGGATGAAGGTGATCTTCTATTTAAGCTTAGAGGGTTTTACCTTACTACTTCATCGAAGCCTAAAGGTTTTCCAGCTTCTGTTTCAACAAAGGAGAAGCCTGGTTCTCTAGTTCAGCATGGTTACGGAGTTGACACTGCTACTACTTATTTTTTTACTGACAACCTTGCCGCAGAGTTATCGCTAGCAATAGGAATGATGAAAGTTAAAGGTTCGGCTTTAAGTAAAGCAGCATCTCTTGGCGATGGTACTGGTAATGGTGGTAAGAATAATCAAATTATTATTGTTCCTGCAGCAGGAACAATACAATATCACGTAGCGCCTTTTGGAGCAATAAGGCCTTATGTTGGTGGTGGAATTCACGGAACATATATGTATACACGCTCAAAAGCTATTAAGGTATCAACTGGCTATGGCCCAGTAGCACAGATCGGAGTTGATTTCATTTCAAAGGATGATACGCTATTTACATTTGATATCAGAAAATATTTCTTGAAATCAAATGTTACATTTAAGAAGAGTTTGTTGGGACCAAATAACCCTGCTATAAGTGATATTCGTTCAAAAGTAGACTGGAGTCCTCTGGTGATTTCTGCTGGCTTTGGCTTTAAGTTCTGATCTCAGGTTCAGTGTGGATGAATAAATTGGGTTATCTATTTTTATAACAAAGATTAAGTGTAATACCCATTGGTCGAATTGGTAGTAGGTCATTGTTTTCAAGAGCTTCTTTACGTTGCCTTGTTATAGTTTCCCAGCGAAGCCAATATTCATCTAAGCGCATCTGATCATCGAATTGGTCAAAATAATTATCCATTCTACTTCCTGCTTCGACTATTTTCTTATCAGGTGTATGAAGAAAGTCAATTAACACCGGTACATCTTCTGGCAAAAGAGCTCCTATGAAACCGCTTTGATCAAAGTAACTTATCATTAACATCGATAGACTCCGCCTATCATCATTTGAATAATTAGGATAGTTTTGCTCTGGGAATTCATCTTTATAAGCATATCCAAAATAATATTCTATAACATCTCCTATATCATCAAGAGTATATGTATGGAAGCAATACTCTGCATACCTTTTTAAGATAATCTCTAAAAAATTATGTACATTATCTGGGGTAATATCCTCTACTTCTTGATATAAATTTGTGGCATATTTATTAATAAGCTCTTTTAAAAATTTACGATAAGTGATACATCCACTATATTCATTGTACCATAATTTATTTACCATAAATATAAACCACTATATAAGTTTAAAGCTGATTTTTGTTTGATTGTTGATGTTCGCAATAGCTATTAATGTTGCAATTTTTAGAGCCTAATATCATTCATTTGATATAACTAACAATTACATTAAAAAAATTGTCATCTTGTTGCTTCAGTATTTTTATTATCTAACTCTATAGCCATATTCCGCATGCTTTTAGCTAGAATCAATAGATGCTCGTTATTAGCTAAAGCCAGGTACCCTTTTTCAAACTCTTCTAAAGCTTTATAAAAATTCATAGAACGCACATTCTTATTTAGTGTTTGTGTAGGAACTCTTAGCATAAGATCAAATCCATAAAAGAGAAAAACAGCTTTTTTCATTATATTGAGATGTGCAATTTCTTTTCGGGAAGGATTGCGACCAAAATAATGTTTTAAGAATTCTTGTTCATAAAGTGTATTCCCAAAATTGAATACAATAATAGTGGCAATATCAAAAAATGGATCATCTTGCCCTGCATCCTCAAAATCTATAACTTTAAAATTTCCATCATTGAAAATAATATTATTGGGATTTAGATCTCCATGTGTTGCAGTTTTCTTAAACGACTTTATCTTATCTAATTTGGCAATAATAGATAGAAATTTTGAGGTTTCGCTATCGTTAAAATGGATTTTAACTTCTAAAAGGAGGTTTTTAATTTGCTCCCTAATAGGTATGTGCTCACAAAATTTTGGACCATTGTGAATGCTTTTTAACAAATGGGCAAGCTTTGAAGCTTTTGTTTTCGGATCCAATTTTTCCTCGGATGTTTGCAAAAAAGACATCACAATTTCTTCTTTATTCATATCATAACCATAAAGCTTTGGCCCATAGCCTTCTTCAGATGCAATTTTTTGAGCTTGTAGTTCCTGGATCTTATAATCTTGGCTCCGATGAGCAATACTACGAATAACGTAAAACTTTTTTCCGTCTGAAACTTTATATAAGGTAGAGCCGGATAATCCACCATTTAGAGGGGTAATTTCAGTCCAATTTTTATCTAAAGAATTAAAAGTAATAGAGGAGCAAATCTTTTTCAAATTACAAGAATGATTGGCAGGCCCATTGTATGTGCTACATCCCACTAATATAAGAGAGCTTAATATTACGATTCTATTCATAAATTCTTCTATAAAATATTAATGGACCGATTACAATAATATTGTAATCGTTAAAACCATATTGGGGAATAACGAAATAGTATATAGTTTGTACTGTTGTTGTGGCAGTTTACCAGGATTACAAAAATCTGGCTATTTGTAAATATTTATCGCCAGAGTAATTGATAATTGTTAAGGATTTAGGTATACCTTACTGTTGGTAACAATTAACCCCTAGTTTTTCCTATATCTGTTTTAGCTGACTGCAAAACTTTCTCGGTATTGGATTTTGGTCTTTTAGAACTTAATATATCTTCAACAACGTTCTTTCTTTTTTTAGAACTATTAAGAGCAATAGGTCCTTGTTTTTTGATTTGGGGCTTACTTTTTGATTTAGATTTATCTTGTTCCATTTTGTTAAGGAGTCCGTCGAAATCTGAAGCTTTAAACTTATGAGCAACAATACTTGCAGCTTTGGTTTGCCCTTTTTCTTGCTTTACATCTAGTTTAAGTAATGCAATAAAATCTTTCTTAATTACCGAAGGGGTCGATGGCTCATTGAGAATATCAACAATTTTCTTCATTGACGCCGTTCCACTAGTCAATTTACCATCAGAACGAGAAGTTGCAGCACTAGCTATAAATCCAGATAATACTTCTGTTTTGCTTTTTCCTTTCCAAGCTTCAGGTTTACAAAACGACAATAAATCATTCGATTTTTCTTGCTTACCACCGAGAACTTTGTCTTTCCACGTTGAAACGATTCCATTATTTTGAGTTTCTTCAAAAATTTTAAGCATAAACTCTTTCCGATCCAGATTTAGATCGGGCTTAGTTCCAATACCATGATTTTCAAAATGCCTACCTGTCTGAATTGAGCCTTTTACATGCAGATACTCAGCCTTGCGTTGCGCTTCTGCAAATGATAACGTCCCAACATCCTTAGTATCAAGTATCACAGCATTTAAAGCATTATCGCGCAAGCCTTCATAAGTTTTATTGGTTTCTTTTGAATATTCAAAGTTTCCGCCAACCTTTGCAAGGAATTTAAAAACCACATCCATAAGAAATTTCATAATCATACCAGGATTAGAAATTTTCTCTTGAGCACTA
The DNA here is from genome assembly GCA_945865485.1 of Rickettsia typhi. GTDB lineage: Bacteria > Pseudomonadota > Alphaproteobacteria > Rickettsiales > Rickettsiaceae > Megaera_A > Megaera_A venefica. Next base: position 16,546 of record CAMBEC010000004.1, on the reverse strand, counting down.
TAAACAGCTATGTGAGCTTCATTATCTCTACTATCTGAGCCAAATGCTAAGGCTAGCGTTCTGCCCTTTTTCTTGGATTTTTCTATTTCCTTATTAGAATCGGTAATATCCTCTACATCAGGAGATTGATCCTGACCATCAAAGTATTTTTGAGGGAGGTTATCACGATAACCACCGTCGACATATTCAACACCGTTAATCTTTACAGGCTCAAATACTATAGGAATTGAGGCTGAGGCTCTGCAGGCAAGGGCAATTTCAACATCTGGTGTTTTTCTAGCGTCAAAAATTGTAAGTTCACCTGTTCCTCGATTTGTTGCTGTAATAACTAAATCTTTGAATTTAATTGGATCAATTAAATGAAGTAGATCTAGATCTTTAAAATATATTGTTCCACTCTCTTGAGCTCGTTTATTCATCTCAGCAAACTGTACTCCATTAGAATCTATGATCGATTGTAATTTAGTTTGTTTTTCTTTTAATATCTTTAGTTCTTCAAGAGCTGATGGACTAGAATCATTTTGCAACTTAGTTATTTCGCTTGTAATAGACTCCATTCGAACATTACATATACCCATTATGTCTTTGTCTTTTAGATAATTAATAACATTGTTACTAATTGTATCGTGCATCAGTTGATATAGAGGTTTTCCATCTTTGTTTACGATGAAACCCTCACCCAGTAGTTTCTCAAAATTTGTTTCGTTAGATAATTTCTTAAAATCCTCGGCACTGATACCAGTTGCAATAAGTCCAGCTGTCATTGCCCCGGCTGAACTACCGGCGACAGCCTCAAGTCCGGCAAGAACTCCAGATCTTTCTAGTTCCTCGTGGACCCCGGAATAGATAGCTCCTTTGGCTCCACCTCCACTAAAGGCAGCGTATTTAAATGGTTCATTTTGTGCTCTCTTTAGCTCGCTTAAGTAAGAGTATTTTGCCATATCTTTCCCCTATTCAACTATATGTTACTATTCTATACACAAAGTAACGTACTGGACAAACAATTTCTTTAAATGACATGTAATGCTTTTCCTGCTATAGTGCAATTTTCTGACAAGAAGCTCATTCAAATAGTAATTCATAGACAATGCAATTCATAGACGAAGCAAGGATTTATATAAAAGCTGGTGATGGCGGTAACGGTGCCGTTAGTTTTCGTCGTGAGAAATTTATTGATCGTGGTGGGCCTGATGGTGGGGATGGTGGGGATGGCGGAAGTATTATTTTTCGTAGCAACTCGCATCTGAACACTTTGCTTCAATTTCGGTTTAAACGTCATTTTATGGCAGATAATGGCCAGAATGGCAAAGGTAGGAATAAATCTGGTAAGACCAAAGATGATTTAATCCTCCAAGTGCCAGTGGGAACACAGATCTTTTCTGAAGATGGTAATTTGTTAATATACGATTTTACCACAGACAATCAAGATTTTGAGATGCTTAAGGGAGGCTTGGGTGGTCTTGGTAACGCTCATTTCAAATCTTCAACAAATAAGTCACCTCGTAAACGCACGGAAGGAGAAATTGGCGAAGAAATGAACATAGCTTTAAAATTAAAGTTACTTTCCGATGCTGGATTGGTTGGATTACCAAATGCTGGAAAATCCACTTTTCTTTCAATGACTTCGGCAGCAAAACCTAAAATAGCTGATTACCCGTTTACCACTCTAAAACCTGGTCTTGGAGTTGTTTATGTTAGCGATGAAGAGTTTGTGCTTGCCGATATTCCAGGGCTGATAGCAGGTGCTCATGAGGGAAGCGGTCTTGGCGATAGATTTTTAAAGCATATAGAACGTTGTGGGGTCCTACTTCATATTATTGATGTAACACATGAAGATGTTAAGCAGGATTACCTGACTATTCGAGACGAATTAGAATCCTATTCCCCATTGTTAAAGGAAAAAACAGAAATTATTTGTCTAAATAAAGTTGATAGTGTTTCTGAAGAAGAATTGGCTGAAAAAATGAAAATTCTAAACAATCTCACAGGGCAAAAAATTTATCCAATTTCCGGCTATACAGGCAATGGAATTGAAATTGTTTTAAAGAAAACCCTAGAGGCAGTTAAAGCAGGGCAAAATCCTGAGGAGTAGAAGTTTCTTTAGATTCTGGTTTATTTGTGCTTAATTCAATAGAGCACTTTATTTATAATATCTCCAAGCTTTCTTGATACTATTTTTATATCATATTTTGAGCATAACTTTGAATATGCGGATTTTGCACAATTTTTAGCCTTCTCTGGATTATCAACAAATTCAGTTAACTTGTCAGCTAAATCCTCTGCTGAATTAACTGTGGCTAATAGAGCATCAACATTATGATCTAATATTTCGCTTGGACCTTCACATTTTGTTGATACTATAGGTTTGGAATATTCCATTGCTTCGAGAAGAACTATGCCAAAAGGTTCGTGAATAGATGGTAAACAAAAAATATCTATTTCTGCAAAGAACTTTTTTTTGTCCTTGATCCAACCGGGAAAAGCGGTTATCTCGTTTATGTCTAATTCTTTGGATTTATTTTTTAGTTGTTCCTCATCCTCACCACCACCGCCAAGTACTAATCTAACATTATACTCTCGGTGTTTTAGAATTGCTAAAGCATCTAAAAGATATTCATACCCCTTTTGTTTGACAAATCGACCGTAACTACCAATTACTATTGGTTTATGAAATTTTGACTCTTCGTATTTTAAATTGATTCTAAGCATGTTTGGTATTTGGAATATTCTGTCATTATCATAACCGTTATCGGTCATATATTGTCTTAGATGATCAGTGATTACTATTACATAATCACATTTCTTCAGACGCTTATAGCTATAATTATGAGCAACGCCAATTAGTTTTACTGACTTTGGTTTGAGAGCTGCTGCAAAATTTATTGCTCTTCCACCATGCGCTATAATGACATTTGGTCTATATAGTGCAATTAATATTCTTAAATATATTTTCGATATAATACACCAGGAAGTTAATGTAGGAAGCTTAATTGAGTCGGTGAGTTGATCATTTATGAGTGCGTAGGCACTTGAAATATTTATGACTTGATATTCGGTCTCTTGGAGCGCTTCATTATAATCTAGGTATGCTTGCTGAATCCCACCAAGCTCTCTACTAACCATGATATTAAATATTAGCATAAATTCTTCTTAATACTTATTAATAAAACTGGACAAGTGATTTGCTGCATAGTTAAAAATATAAACACAGGGTTTTAATATTAAATTATTAATTATGGAGAATTGGGTATGAGTAAAAGAATTACTATTAATTTTAATGATCACACTTCTAAATCATATAATATTTTTATAAATTGGCAAAGCAATGAAACGGCTCATAAGAGAAATATGGAAAAATTTTATGCCCCCCGTTAGTTTTATGCTTGAAAAAAGTAGCTTTAGATTCTGGGCATGGTGTATCTGATATTAGCTCTTTTATTGTAAATGGTAGTAAGTTAAAAGCTAATCCTTGGGAATTTATAACTGTTCAAAACCCAGAACCTTGTGATTTCTTTTTTAGCGAATTGGCTATAGATGAACTATCTAGGGTTTTTGGTATTAGAGCAGAAACTGAGGGATTTGGCCCTGATGATGTAGTGGACTTAACTGGTGCTTTATCGTTTGAATCTACTGCATAATGCTTTCGTTCATTAAGTTGATAAAATAACTTAGTAGTATTAGCTTAAAGCTAAAGTTTAATTAACATTGAGTTTTGACTCTTGACTGAATTTTTCAAAATTAGTATCCTTATTCTTATGAGTAATAAAAGTTATATTTGAGGTAAAATAATGAGTCAAAAGTTGAATTTTGGAGAATTTTGTTGGAACGAATTAATGACGCCTGATACCAAGAAAGCCCAAGCATTTTATCAAGATTTATTTGGTTGGACTAGCACAAAACATGATATGGGTGAATCTACTTATACTATGTTTATGCAGGGTGATAAAACTATAGGGGGTATGCTAAAAACTCCAGAAGATAAAGCAAATATTCCTCCGCATTGGATGAGCTACATCAGTGTTGCAGACCTAGATGCTACTATGGATAAAGTAAAAAGATTAGGAGGAACCGTTATAGTTCCAAAGACAACTGCTGGTGATATGGGAAGTTTTGCGATTATTCAGGACCCTACAGGTGCGCATATTGCTATCTGGAAACCGTCCCAAAAAGCTATGTAACTTGTGTTAAAGTGTACTAAGTGTCTATGATGCAGCGGCGGTGGCATCTGGTGGCCTGATGTATAAGGGTTCTATAGGATTGATTTGCCTTTTATTTATCATATCATCTGCCAATCTTGCAATATGAAGTGCTTTTATAGTGTGGAATCTTGGGAGTATGGTAAGTCTATCTAGATCTTTTATTTCATTATATAATGACGCTAAGCCACTGCCTGCGCAAGCGTTAATCCCAGGGTAAGCTTGTATAAGCTGTCTGATGTCCTTATTGTCAACTAATTTAGGATTTGACGGATGGTTGTTTCGATTAAATATTTGTACATATTGCTGATTTCTATAGGCATTTAGTATTATTATAGCATTTTCAAAATCTAGCACTTGCTGAGTCAGTCTGTAATAAGCCGCATCAAAATTAGTTATGCCAATACCCTTAATATTAGTAGCGTGAATAATTCCTTTTGCTGCAGCCAAACCAATCCTGACTCCGGTAAAACTTCCTGGCCCTACTGTTACGGCCATGTATTCAAGATCTTGGTATTTTAGGCGTGCATTTATAAGAGAGCTCTGTACCATTACCATCAATCGCTCAGCTTGCATTGATGGACGCAACTCTTGCTCAAATGAGACTATCTCCTGACCAAATGAAACTGCAACAGAACAGCTATTATTTGAGACATCAAAACAAAGAATTTTGTTCATAATCGATTGAATTATAGGGATTTCTACGGTATACAATAATATACGAACAGATGAAAAACAATATGAAAATAATTGCTGGCTCAAGTAATCCTAATTTAGCATTAAGAATAGGCGTAGATTTGGGATTCGAGGTGCTTGATACAAAACTTAGTAAATTTAATGATGGTGAACTTAAAATTCAGGTTCATGGCCTTATTGATAAGGAAATATTATTAATTCAGTCTACTAGTGCGCCGGTGAATGACCACCTAATGGAACTGTTACTTCTTGCTGACACCGCTAGGCGCGGCGGAGCAAAGAGGATCATTGCGGTTATCCCATATTTTGGTTATAGTCGGCAAGATCGTTGTGATTATAAAAATGGCCCAATTTCTGCAAGTGTTGTGATAAAGATGATTGAGGCGGCTGGAGTTACTGAGGTTATTACTCTAGATCTGCATTCAAATCAGCTTGAAGGTGTTTTTAATATTCCAATCAAGAATCTCAGTACTCAAAGTATATTTTTTCCAGTGATTCAAGGCCAGGTAAATAATATTGTTATTTCTCCAGATATTGGAGGAATCTCAAGAGCAAGAAACTATGGGTCTCTACTTGGAACAGATCTTGCAATTATAAATAAAAGTAGAGATTTGAATAACGTATGCTCAATGAGCGAAATTATAGGCGACGTTAAAGGTAGGCACTGCATTATTATTGATGACATAATAGATGGGGCAAATACAGTCTGTTTAGCCACAGAGCTCCTGCTTAAAAATGGAGCAAATAGCGTTGAAGCAATTGTAACTCACGGTGTTTTGTCAGGGGATGCCGTAGCAAAAATACAAAAATCAGCGTTAAAACATCTATATATATCAGACTCAATCAGTAATTCTGTTCTTCCGGATAAGCTGTCTGTGTTACCTACTCATGAACTATTAGCAGCTGCTATTAAGCTGATTTAACTTGAGATGATTGTGTTATGTTCGATGGCACATTACTAAGCCAGTTCCCGGGCTTGATCTGTGATCTTCTTTTTGACTGCGAGGTAAAGAAATCCTGAAACGAGTTTGGGATAACTTTTACAAAACTAATAATTATAGTAATTTAGCGTGAACTATGGATAAGGAATAGAGTCGTATGGTTTTATACTGAGGCTCCGTTGTACGCACAGTCATCCTGAATTTACTTCAGGATCTCAGGAGATAGGAGAAGATACTGGGCCGAAGAGATATGCGAAGCCCACTGAATTCAGCATGATAGTAGATCAAAAGATACCGGATCAAGCCCGGTATGACTATGTTTCTTGCCGGACATAACTAAATCTAATATTTATCTTATCCATAGTTGAGGTTAATTTAGCGTGAAGTAAAACACTGATCGTAATGAGTAAGGTATAATTTGTAGTTATTTAAACCGCTTTAGCTATATTTATATAATCTTGAGGAGATAAATTTTCTGCTCTGAGCGATTGATCGAGATTTAACGTGTGAAGAATTTCTGCAATATTTGGTGCTACCTTTCCTAAAGATGATTTTATCATCTTTCTTCTAGCAGAAAAAGCTGCCTGAGTAATTTGCTCAAGTCTATCTCGAACAGCTGCCCCTGGAAAGTTTTGTTTTGGTACCAACCTTACGATACTAGACCATATTTTTGGCTCGGGATAAAAAGCTTTTGGACTAACGTCAAAACATTTTTCTACTTCACAGAAAATTTGACAAAAAATTGAAAGGCGGCCGTAAATTTTACTGTTATTAGAAGCTACTATGCGGTCAACTACCTCTTTTTGCAGCATTAAAGTCATACTATTTACATGCTCAATTTGACATAGCCAATTAGTCAACAATTGGCTCCCGATATTATAAGGTAGATTTGCTACTATATCTATCTTATCGCTATTTATTTCAGATAACGGTACTTTCAATGCGTCACCATACTTAATTTTGAGAAGGGGATATGAGTCTTTAATCTCTTCCAGCAAAGGTAGGCACCTTATATCGGTTTCTACAACACAAAGGCTGCCTGGTGCAGATTTTAATATTGATCTTGTTAAGCCAGCTGGACCTGGTCCAATTTCTAATACATTTGAAGACTTATCGATTTGAGCAAATTTAACAATTTTGTCGCATAAAGATTCATCAAATATGAAGTTCTGTCCATATTTTTTAAGCGGGGCAATGCCATGTTTACTTGCGAGCTTAGCAATAGAAAGAAGCATCTTATACCATTCCTGAAATTAATTTTACAGATGCGAGTTTTTGCGTATTCGTGTCCCCACCTATAAACATAGGCTCCGGGCAATCACCACTCAAATCATCATCTATAAATTTTAATTTGAGGAATGGTATTTATATACTAGCTGCTCAATTTGAAATCATCATTTTTATATAAGCTTTAGCCTTCAGATCCTTAAAGAATTTTGTTGCCTTTTGCGACATTTTCTTATTAGACAAGAATGTTTTAAGCTTACTTAGGTCGCCAGAAGAAACAGTAGATTCTTTCTTGCACACAAATACTAGTTTAAATTTACCATCTTCTTTATATACACTACTAGTAGCTCCTACTTTAGTGTCTTGAATAATTGATTTTGTACCGAATGGCATATCATCTAATTTTCTGTCAAATTTTTCAGCCTCTGCAAAACTATCGTAAAGCTTTTGGTCAACTTTATTACAATCGTAAAGTCGTTTCTTTAAATCTTGCATTTGCTTATGATCCTTATGTTCATTTCCTTTAGAAGTAAAGATCCATGCTTCAATATTGAATTTAGGCATATCAGTATTTATAACGGCTACATCTAATTCTAATGGTGAAACAGAAACAGAATTTGATAGTGAAGAAACAATATTATGTTTAATAATTTCACTAGCTATTTGTTTTTTAAAGCTTTCCATTTGCAAACCGCGCTCTTTCATAAAGGCAGCCATGCCACCGTTTGGCATATTGTTTCTTTGCTCTATCGTGCTAATCGCATTATCAATTTGCGTTGATGTTATTTTTCCACCAACACTAGCAGCATGCTGATTAAGCAACTCTTCTTCAATAAGAACGTTGATAATACCATTGTTTAATTTTGCATCAACCGATGGACTTGAATTATCGATATTGTTAAGCACCATAACCATTTTCTTTCTGGATTCAAAATCATACTTTGTAATTGGTTGATCATTTACCAGAGCGATTATATCAGGCAGAGCGGCAAAAACTGAATTAGACAAAAGAATAACAATAATACCGATTAGTTTTTTCATACTTATATTCATTCCTACATATTTATAACTTTTAGGCCGACCATGAAAGTCTTGGTCCTTGTTTTCCGGACACCTCTTAAACTATCGTGCAAGAAATTATCCATAATGGTGCCACTAATACTAACACAATCAAATAAGTATGTCACCTTGATACTTCTTACCAAAATTTTTGGATTATTTCCTGAAACATCAAGTCTTGCTCCTGCGCCTAACCATAAATCTTTTTTAAGTTGATAATTCGCATCAAAATTTAGCTGAGACATTTTTTCTTGTTCAACCTTAAAATCATCTTTAGCAAAATATTTTGATATATTATGAAGTTCAGTAAATGTAGTCGTGGCATTGAATTTTTCGGTCCAGGTTGTTGCTACAAGTTCATTTCTAATAGGTCTAAGTTTCTTATCTCTGCGGAATCTATAAAATATCTCGAAATTATCCTCTAAATCAATGGTTGCATTGCCAACATACTCAGAATTACCACTTTTAGAAACATTATTTTTATGCACCAACTGACCAAGAAATGTATCAATATAAATATGATTAGACATTAATGAGGAATTAATACCGTAACTAACTCTAGTGCCATAATCATGGTAGTCAATACCACTGAACCTATTGGAGTGGAATATATTATCCTCAGAAAGTTCATTCTTATTTGAATCTACTAGGGCAAACTTGTTAAATCTGTTCTCAAATTTTCTACCCAATACTAGCATAGTTGTTGGTTCTAGCTTCAAACTAGATCTATCATTTAATGATTTCACTAAGGGGTACCGCCAACGGGTTCTAAATTCTGGTATATTTTTATACCAAACTCTTTGTCTCTCTATTAATGTATTTTTATCTGTAAAATCTACCCAATATAAATCTCCTCGGTTTGCCACAGAATATGTTAGCATGTGTCCATTATTCGTAATTAAGTTATTCATTAATTCTAAGTCTAGGGAGGTTCTTGCCACTCCTAGATCTTTTGGTTCTTGGTAGACAATGGTGTCGCTTTTAACATTTAGTAATATTGTTTCATCGTCATTAAAACTATAGACTTTCTTGCTCTTAACGCTTGGAAAAACCAATGGAATTTGCCTTTTCTTCTCATTTGCCCTTAAGTCCTGAAAATAATACCCATCCAGAGCAAAATAATCTCTTGTATCAATAGTGTTAGTGTAGACCTTAGATGTCAGATAATGATCAAATATTTCGTGGTAATTAGTAAGGTAAGCTTTATCCGATGTTCTTTTGATATCGAATCCAAAATTTACTTCATTTTCAACAAAATTTCCTTTAGCAAAAATATGGTAACGTCCTGGCCTTGAGCTCTTTTCTGTTTTTTGGCCACCTGATTTACTTATTGGCGGGTTACCAAAGCTACCAAGAACATCATAATAGCCATTTCTTACTTTATGGCGAAATTCAGTCTCGAATATCGTATAGTTTTTTGATAATCTTGGGCTGATTGTAGCATCAATATTAGGTTTTGGTCGAAAATAAAAAGGTATCAAAAAATTGTCGCGTTTTATTTGTGGCCCAAGAATACCTGATTGAGCTTTAGCATTTGGCGATGGATGAGAAAAATATGGAAGATAAATTAATGGAACGCCATAAACTTCAAAAAACAGATGCCTGTAAGTAATTTTTTGCTTGTCATAATCAATATCAGTCTTGCCAGAACTTAATTGCCAAATAGGATTTCTACTACAATTAAATTCACAAGGGGTAAAAACTGATTTTTCTAAGATAATTCTGTTTTTCTCTATTCTTTTTGCACTTCTTGAAACAATGACAGCGTTGTTATCAAGTTTGGCCATAAATCCTTTGATAATACCTTTTTTAAATTTATCTTTAAAAACAGCTTTTTGACCATAAATTGTTTGTCCATTTTGATCGATAATTCGGACATTTCCTTCGGCATATACTATGTCTCTGCCCAAATCATAATGCACAACCGCGGCATGCAGTGTATATTCATCCATTTGGATAAACACATTACCTGAGGCGGTAATAGTATTATTATTAGCATCATAATTGGTTTCTTTTGCCTTGATAATCGCCCCCTTCTTGGGCGAGGCTTGGACAAAGTTGGTCATGAAACCAAGTAATAAAATTGCAAGTAATAGTTTGCAAAAAAACTTCATTTAAATTAGTCTATTCAAAGTAAAATATTCTCGATCATACATGATGTTAGACGATTATTTAACAAATAACGTAAGCAAAACGGATTTTTCTGTTTCCGAAATTTCCAGCAAAATTAAATGGCTGCTCGAAAATAACTTAGGGACCGTTAGAATCAAAGGAGAGATCTCTGGATTAAAAATTGCTACCTCAGGACATGGCTATTTTTCTTTAAAAGATGAAAATGCTATTCTGGCAGCCACTTGCTGGAAACACACCTTAGCTAGGGTTAACTTCAAACTAGAAGAAGGCTTAGAAGTAGTTGTTACAGGTAAAATTACTGCTTATGCTGGTCAGTCGAAATATCAAATATCGGTTGAATTGATTGAGCCCTCTGGTGTTGGTGCTTTCATGAAGATACTAAGCGAGCGACGCCAAAAGTTAGAAAAAGAAGGGTTGTTTGCGCAGGAGCATAAACAAAAAATTCCCTTTTTTCCTAAAAAAATCGGTATTATAACTTCAATTACTGGTGCCGTGATAAAGGATATAATTCACCGCATTTCTGATCGGTGTCCAACTCACCTTGTTATTTGGCCCGTCAGTGTTCAAGGGGAGACGGCTGCTGAGGAAATATCAAATGCTATAAATGGTTTTAATAAATTACCAACTAATTTACGACCTGATTTACTAATCATAGCCAGAGGCGGTGGATCTATTGAAGATTTATGGTCGTTTAACGAAGAAGTTGTAGTGAGAGCGGTTTTTAACTCAGGCATACCAACAATTTCTGCAGTAGGCCACGAAACCGATTATACACTAATTGATCTTGCTTCTGACCTTAGAGCGCCAACACCAACTGCAGCAGCTGAGTTTGCCGTTCCAGTTATTGCAGATTTGAAATATACACTGAACCTCTTTGCTGAGCGTATTACACACCGGCTTTCAGATTTAATAAAATATTATTTACAGAGACTAAGAAATAATGAACGTGTTTTACAACAAATCCAGAGTATTATAAATAATCACATTCAACGCTTAGATGATCTCTCATTTAGGTTAATAGGTGCATTACCCAACCTATTAAAACAGAAACAATTATATCTTTTGCACTTCCCGATTTCTAGGCTCAAACCAACAAAAATACTAAACTATAAATATCTACAATACCAGAATATGAGAAACAGCCTTCTTGGTAAGAAAGACACTTTACTTGCCCCTCTTGAGCACAAGCTTACTTTGAATTCATCGCTGCTAGCTAGCCTTGATTACAATAATGTTTTAAATCGAGGATTTGCTATATTGAAAAATAGTGATGGTAAAATTATTTCAACTTTGTCTGATGCTCAAAAAAGCCCATCGTTGAATTTAAAAATGAAAGATGGAGAAATGAGTGTTGTTAAACTCGATCCGCAGCGTTAATCAACCCCCATTCTTTGTTTTGTAGTTATTCGATTTTTAGCGTCGAAGATCTAAGAAAGGAACCCCCTGCAAGATATAGTCTCCCCTATATTGGGCACCGTAAAAATATACTAAGAAGCCTATAAAAGATTAGGGGCAAACCCTTATTTAACCAGATGATAGGAACTTTAGAAAATTCTCCCTCTATTAATATTAATAATTTTTCTTTCTATTATAGGTTTAAATTTATAAACTGTTGACAATAGTTAAATGATCTGTTAACCCTTAAGTAGGGAGGTATTTTACGTATATTTATTGAGCTATAATAAACTATTAGTTAACAATTTAATTAAACGGAGAATTTATGGGAATCATGAACGATGTGAAAGACACAACAAGAAAAGTGACAAACACAGTTGTAGATAAAACTGAAGATTTAGTAGGTATGACAAAATCCCCTAAAGAATTAGCAAATAGGGTAATAGAGCATCTTAGTCACCGCGAATATAAAGAGATTGCTAGCATGTTAAGCGCTGAGGCAAGAAAATACCTTGATAAGAAAGGATTAGGGGATAGTAAGTTAGCTAAAGAGAAATTAGATGATTTTGACAAAGCTGCCAAGGATATAGCAATTGATTTAAAAAAGCACAATTATAAGGAAGTCACGGAGCAATTGGAAAAATTGGAAAAAACTTTACCAGAGCAGGCTACCGAATCTTATCCTATATTGGGCTCGGTAAAAAATATACTAAGAAGTATAATTGATACTTGCAAGAAGCATGTAAAAGAGGATGTAGAACCTGAATTTAAAGATATGCTAAAAACTTTAGAAAGCTCATTTGACAAATTTACAAACAAATAAAAGTAATAAATTTTAAATAAAAAAGGAGAAGTAGTTATGAAGAAATTTCAAGTGTTATTGGCAACAGTACTATGTTTAAACCTGATAAGTTGTGGTGGTTCAGGAGGAGGGCAGACTGGAAGAGAAAGTTATAAAAATCAGGGAGAACAAATCGAAGACACTAAAATAGTACACTTTATAAGGAATAAATTTCGCCAAGATCCTTTAATTCCAACTAGTTTAATCCATATAGCTGTAGATAGAGGAATAGTCCAATTAAGTGGATTTGTAAGGACGCACGAAGAAGCTAACCTCGCTATTTTAAGTGTTAAAGGAGCACCAGGGGTAAAAGATGTAATTAACAGCTTAATAGTTTTATCAGGCGGTGAGTACGCTGCTAGAAGAGCAACTGTAGAAAGGTATAATACCGCAAGGTAATTTAAGTAGTGTGTTGCAAATAGCAAGATTCATAAGTGTTTTGTTTTTGCTGTTTGCAACGCTTAAGTCAATTCAAGAAAATTACAACAAAGCTAATATAAGTCTATGTTAACTTAATTTAATCAAAGGAGAAAAACTTTATGTCATTAAAAAAGCCAATTATGTTTGTTCTTTCATTAATCATTGCAACTATATCCATCTTTAATAGTTCCATGATTTTTGCCACTCCTGCAGAAGATTCTGATATAACAACGGGGATAACAGCGCTATTAATAAGCGAGAATGATATTCCTAGTAATAGTATAAGTGTATCAACAAAAGATCGTGTAGTAACCCTTAAAGGCACTGTAGATACTGCCTTACAAGCTCACAAAGCAATAGAAATTGCTTCTAGTGTTAACGGTGTAATTGATGTGGTTGACACTCAACTTAAATTAAAAGGAAGCCAATCATTGATTGCAGATTCTTTAATTACAGCAAAGGTTAAGGGAAAAATAAGGTATTTGTATACAAGTGAAAAAATAGCCAATGGATACGATCTTCATGTTGAAACTACGGATAAAGTAGTACACATTTTTGGTAAAGTTGCAAGAGAAGCTGATTTGGGTACAATAGTAGCTGCAGCTAAAGAAGTTAAAGGCGTAAAGTCTGTTAAAACCAACATAAAAGTATAAATAAGCCACTATAAAAGTACAAGCCACCCAGCGTCGTCAAGTTAAGTAAATTAGGTTCATCTGTTTTACTTAACTTGACTATGTCCTCATAATTTCCATAAATATAATTTAAATTGGGTTACCTTAAAGATTTAAAACAAATACTTGACTATTTTAGTTGGGTAAGTTAGCCTTCATACATATTATTTATTTTTGAATAAACCATATGATGTTAACAACTAAAAGTCGTTATGCAGTAATGGCGGTAATCGAAGTGGCAACAAACAAGACAGGTCTGCCTATGAAACTGTCTGATATTTCGGCAAATCAAGATATTCCTCTAAATTATCTGGAACAAATATTTCTCAAGCTTAAAAAGGCAGATATTGTAAAATCGGTTAAAGGACCTGGTGGGGGCTATCAACTTACTAATACTACTGATCAAATTACTATTGAAAATATCATTGATGCGGTGGATGAGAACCTTAAGATGACTAGGTGTTCAAAAGACAAGAACTGTAGAAAAAATGGTATAAACTGTCAAACTCATGATTTATGGAAAGGTCTTAGCAAAAGGATACGAGACTATTTTGCTAACATTTCTATAGCCGATATAATGAATGGAGAGCTTAAGGTATAGTAAAATGACACCACTTTTAGGCTTAAATCAGACAATATATCTTGATCATAATGCAACGACACCGCTGTGCCCCGCTGTAAAAAGCAAAATGGATGAGTATGCATTATTGCCCCTAAATCCTTCGTCGATTCATTCAAATGGAAGAGCTGCCAAATCAATAATTGAAAATGCTCGCAAGCTGATAGCAAAGCTTATGGGGTTTGAAAGTAATTTCAGAAATTATCAAGTAACTTTTACCTCTGGCGCCACTGAGGCTAACAATATTATTCTGGCTAATTATAGAGATGGCGAAATATTTATCTCTGCAACAGAACATCTTTCAATTTGGGCACATAGTAAGGTTGCTTCCAATTTTACTGTGATTCAAGTGGATAAGGATGGCGTTTTAGACCTTGAGGATTTACAACAAAAATTGGCAAGTTCTACAAAACAAAAGAAACTAGTTTCAGTGATGTTGGCAAACAACGAAACTGGTGTTATTTCTTCTTTACAAGAAATAGCTAAAATTTCCCATGAACATAATGCACAGATACATAGCGATTGTGCTCAAGCTACTGGAAAAATTCCGGTTGATATGATAGTCATGGATCTTGATTTTGCAAGCATTTCTGGTCACAAATTTGGTGGTCCCGTTGGATCAGGAGCTTTAGTCAGTAAAACAGCGTTTCACCTTCAACCAATATTTATTGGCGGTGGGCAAGAGCGATCTTTGCGTTCTGGTACTGAAAATGTCCCTGCAATTGCAGGGCTTGGCGAGGCTGCGTTGATTGCATTTGATGAATTAGATAAACGTAATGATAAAATGAAAAAATTACGTGATAAGCTTGAGTCTAAATTGCTGAATAAGTTTCCAGATATAATCATTGCTGGTATAAATAGCGAGCGCCTGCCAAATACTAGTTTAATAATTAATCCAAAAATTACAGCGCAAATAATGTTAATTGCTCTTGATCTAAAAGGAGTGGCAGTAAGTTCTGGTTCTGCTTGTTCTTCTGGTAAAGTTGGCAAATCTCATGTCCTATCAGCAATGGGTTGCTCTGACGATGAAATTAAGTCTGCCATACGTGTATCTTTAGGATATACAACTAGTGATAAAGATATTAATGATTTTCTTGAAATATATAGCGAATTAAATAGGTAAGGAATATGAACAACCTAACAAAACTAAAACAAAAAGTGATTGATGAGGGAGGAAGAGTCCCAATCTACCTAGACAGTCAAGCTACAACACCTACTGACCCAAGAGTAGTTGAGGCTATGATACCTTATTTTACTCACAATTTTGGTAATCCGCATTCAAGAAGTCATCAATATGCGTGGGAAGCAGAAGAAGCATGCGAACTTGCAAGGTCGCAGGTAGCAAATTTAATCGGTGCTGTATCAAAAGAAATAGTATTTACGTCTGGAGCAACGGAGTCGAATAATATGGCTCTGAAAGGGATTGCAAAATTCTATGGAAATAAAAGGAATCACATTGTAACCCTCGTAACGGAACATAAATGTATTTTAGATACAGCCCGTCATCTAGAGCAAGAGGGTTTTGAAGTAACCTATTTACCTGTGCAACCAAATGGTTTAGTTGATTTAAATCAACTAGAAAAAGCTGTAACACAGAATACTGTACTTGTTTCGGTGATGGCAGTTAACAATGAAATTGGAGTTATTCAGCCCCTTAAAGAAATTGGGAAGATCTGTCGTCAAAAGGGTGCTTTTTTTCATACTGACATGGCTCAAGCATTTGGTAAAATTCCAATTGATGTTAATGAGTGTAATATTGACCTTGCAAGTATTTCAGGTCATAAAATACATGGACCAAAAGGCATTGGAGCACTTTACATTAGACGTAAACCAAGAATACGCCTTACTCCTATTATAAATGGTGGAGGACAAGAGAGAGGTTTGAGGTCTGGAACACTTGCTACTCCTTTAGTAGTAGGGCTTGGCAAGGCTGCATTGATTGCTTCGCAAGAAATGGAAGCTAATTATAAGCATGTAAAGAGGCTGTTCGATCGTTTTGTTGGAACAATTCAAACTAGAGCTGAAGAAATATATCTCAATGGTGATAGAGAGAAACGTTATCATGGTAACGTAAATTTGAGTTTTGCTTATATTGAAGGAGAATCGATGATTTTAGCTATCAAAGATCTTGCAGTATCATCTGGTTCGGCTTGTACATCCTCTTCGCTTGAACCATCTTATGTACTTAGAGCACTTGGGGTAGGCGATGCTATGGCTCACACTTCAATCAGGTTTGGGTTTAGTAAGTTCACAACTGAAGCAGAGGTTGATTATGCTGCTGAGTTGGTGCTTTCAAAAATAAATACCTTAAGAGAACTGAGCCCATTGTGGGAAATGGTACAAGAAGG
>CAMBEC010000003.1 GCA_945865485.1 Rickettsia typhi | reverse complement strand
AAGGTATTTATGTTAAAGCACTAGTAGAATATAAAAAATCCATAGCACTAAATCCAAAGTTCATAGACTCGTATATACAAGCTAAAGCAGTTTGTAGTGCATTGGGGCAAAATGAAGAAGCTGAGTTATATAATAAGGCTCAAGCAGATGGATTTTTTGAAAATACTTTAGTAGACACGTCAGCACTAGAAGCTGAAATTCATGAACAAGAATTGATTATGGATTTGCTTGGAGATATTTAGTGTCTATGTCCTTTTTTGAACGAGCTTTAGTTTATAGTAAAAGCAGTTGAATTATGGATAAGGAATAGAGTCGTATGGTTTTTATACTGGGACTTCCTGTACGCACCGTCATCCTGAATTTACTTCAGGATCTCATGAGATAGGAGTAGGTACTGGGCTGAAGAGACAGGCGAAACCAACTGAGTTCAGCTGAAGGCAGATAGAAGATACCGGATCAAGCCAGGTATGACTGTGTTTCTTGCCGGACATAACTAAATCTAATATTTATCTTATCCATAGTTGGCGTTAAAAAGCAGTTGAATTATGGTGCAAAACTTGTCTGCTGAATGACTAGTTTTTAGAACGTATGAACAGATATACAGTAATCCCTGGACCTCAGGCGGCTGAAAAAGAAGATACCGGGGTCAAGCCAGGTATGATTTTAGTTGATCCCGAATTACCCCTAATCATACTAGGCTTGACGTGCTTAATAAACTACGTACTGTTTAAACCTCAGCCAATCTTTTTGCTTCGTCATCAGAAATTAGGGCGTCGATAAATTCATCTAATTTACCTTCCCTTAGTACTTCATCTATTTTGTATAAAGTTAAATTAATACGATGATCACTTATTCTGCTTTGCGGGAAATTATATGTTCTAATACGTTCTGAACGATCACCGGATCCGATTTGCTCTTTCCTTGAGCTTGCACGTTCTTCTTCCCTTGCCCTTCTCTCTTCTTCATAAATTCTAGAGCGCAAAATCTTCATAGCTTTTGCTTTATTTTTATGTTGCGATTTCTCATCTTGAATTGCAACAACAACCCCGGTTGGTATATGAGTGATACGCACAGCAGAGTCTGTTGTATTTACGTGCTGCCCTCCAGCACCTGAGGCTCTATAGGTATCGATTCTAAGGTCTTTATCCTCAATTTTTATATCCACCTCTTCTGCTTCAGGTAGAACAGCTACAGTCGCGGCTGAAGTATGAATTCTTCCGCTTGATTCTGTTTGAGGAACTCTTTGAACTCGGTGTACTCCAGATTCAAATTTCAATCTAGAAAAAACGCCATCGCCTTTGATTAAAGCTGAAGCATCTTTGTAGCCACCTACGCCAATTTCGGAAATTGAAAGTATCTCGAATTTCCAGCCTTTTAAGGCTGCGTATCTTTGATACATGCTAAATAAATCTGCTGCAAACAAAGCCGCCTCTTCTCCACCAGTACCACCTCGTATTTCAATTATCGCTCCTTTACTATCCGCTTCATCTTTAGGTAGTAGAGCGATTTTTACCTCACGTTCAAGCTGAGTTAATTTAACGTTTAGGTCCCTCACCTCTTCCTCGGCTAGCTCTTTTGTTTCATGATCAATATTTTGATCATTCACTATTTCCTTTGCTCCCTCAAGATCAGTTATTGCTTTTTTATATTCAGAAATTTTTTCGACAATTGGTTCAAGTTCTGAATAATCTTTGGAGGCTTGAACAAAATCGTCTCCCCTTATGCCGCTAGAAAGCTTGTCAGAAAGCTCACTTTGTCGTTGTAAAATTTTATCTAAGTTATCTTCAAAACTCATGGGTACCTTCTTGATGACATAATTTTACTTCTTGCAGCAGCAACGCGTGCTATTGGAATACGATATGGAGAGCATGAAATATAATCGAGACCAGCGAGATGAAAGAAATCAATCGAGTAAGGGTCACCAGCATGTTCACCACACACTCCAATTGTAAGATCAGGATTAACTGCTTTCCCCTTTTCTATTGCCATCTGGATAAGTTTCCCTACCCCCTCAATGTCAATTTGAGAAAATGGATCATGCGTAAATATTTTTTGATCAATATAGTCGGGTAGAAATGAGCTAATATCGTCTCTTGAGATACCATAAGTCGTTTGTGTTAGGTCGTTTGAACCAAAACTGAAATACTCAACATGGTTTGCAATTTTATCAGCTGTTAGCGCGGCTCTAGGCAATTCGATCATTGTCCCAAGTTTTACATTGAATTTCGTTTGGTGCTTTACTTCCATTGAGTTAATGGTTTCACGTACATAGCCGTTTATTTTTTCTAGCTCTTTTACATCAGAAATCAAAGGTATCATTAATTCTAAAATACAATGAGTGTTTTGCTCTGTTTGCACCTGAAAGATTGCTTCAAGTATCGCTTCTACTTGCATGATATATATTTCTGGATATGAAATACCAAGCCTACATCCTCTATGACCAAGCATAGGGTTTATCTCATGTAATGCATGGAGCCTGTGGTCTATAAGAGAAATAGGTATATTCAAAGCATCAGCCAGTTCCAACTTATCTTTTTCCTCAGTTGGTAAAAACTCGTGCAATGGTGGGTCAAGAAGCCTTATATTAACAGGTTTCCCAGCCATTATTTCAAATAAAGATTTAAAATCGGCAACTTGAAGTGGTTTTAGTTTTTCGATTGCACTAATTCTCTGTTCATAGCTTTGGGCTATAATCATCTCTCTAACTAGTGGAATTTTTTTATTATCAAAAAACATATGCTCTGTTCGGCATAGTCCTATTCCACTTGCGCCAAATTTAAGTGCCACAGTCGCATCAAGAGAGGTCTCGGCATTAGCTCTAACTTCCAGCTTTCTTTCTTGATCTGCCCACTCAAGTATTGTATTAAACTCTTCAGAAAAACCTGGCTCTACCAGTTTCACATCGCCCATAATAATTGCACCAGTTGACCCATCTATCGTGATTGTATCGCCTTGAGCAACTTGGTGGCCAGAAGCTGTGGTAAATATTTTTTGCTTTTCATTGACTATTAAACCATTGATACCACATACGCAGGGCTTACCCATACCTCTTGCAACTACAGCTGCATGAGAAGTCATGCCGCCTCGTGCGGTAATTATCCCAACAGAGACGTGCATACCTTTAATATCCTCCGGGCTAGTATCGTTTCGCACCAGAATTACTTTGTGATGATGAGCCAAGTCTTCTGCGTCGTAGGGCGAAAAAACTACTATACCAGTATTGGCTCCAGGTGACGCAGGTAGCCCGGTTGCAATCACTTGTGGATTGGATGAATAATCAATGGCAGTGTGCAATAATTGATTCAAAGAGTTGGGATCTATTCTCATCAAAGCATCACTTTTGCTTATAACTCCCTCACTTACCATATCAACTGCTATTTTTACAGCAGATGCTGCTGATCTTTTTCCTCCTCTTGTTTGCAGAATATATAATTTACCTTCTTCAATAGTAAATTCAATATCTTGCATATCTTTGAAATGCAACTCAAGTTTATCACATATTTGGATTAATTCTTCATATTGCTGGGGCATTTGTTCTTGCATTGATCTGCCATCGCCACCATTAGACACTAGTATTGGGAAAGGTGTCCTAATACCCGCTACAACGTCCTCGCCTTGAGCATTAATAAGAAATTCACCAAAGGTCTTTTTCTCTCCACTAGATGGGTTTCTAGTGAATACTACGCCAGTAGCTGAATCATCACCTTTATTACCAAATACCATAGACTGAATAGTGACTGCTGTGCCCATATCATCATCGATATTATGAATTTTACGGTAAGCTATTGCCCTTGGACTCATCCACGATTTTAATACAGCTTCGATAGCGTGTTTAAGTTGCTCGGTCGGATCTGATTCAAATTCTTTTCCGGTATATTTCCTAATTACTGCTTTATATTCAATAATTATCTTTTTTAAATCTTCCTCAGTGAGGTCGCTATCTTTGCTGATATTATTGCTATCCTTATGATTACTAAGGATCTCTTCAAAATGATAATTCGAAACTTCAAAAACAACAGTGGCAAACATTTCTAAGAATCGCCTGTAACTGTCATAAGCAAACTTAGGATTCGACGTTGATTTTGCCAATGCCGCTGCTACCTCATCGTTCATACCAAGATTAAGTATAGTATCCATCATTCCTGGCATCGATACTTTGGCACCAGATCGAACAGAAATCAGCAATGGATTGGTATCACTACCAAATTTCTTGCCAACTTCTTTCTCTAACCTACTGATAGATTGACTTAATTCTTCTAAAAAACCTGTTGTTAAATGTAATTGCTTTGTACAATATGCGCTACAGAGTTCACTAGATATAGTAAATCCAGGTGGTATTGAGAGGCCAAGTTTGCACATTTGTGCTAGATTTGCGCCTTTACCTCCAAGTATATTTTTCATTGAAGAATCACCGTCAGATGCTGACTTGCTGAAATAATATATTAGCTTGTTCATGGAAGAATGCTCTTTAATAAGAAGATACTAGAAAAATGCGTATATTGCGCCTTGAACTCTTGCACCTTATACAATACTTATCTACTCTTTTCAATTAAATTCCACCGGAGTTTGGTATTCCTTGTTTCCAAAACTAAGGGCGGGTATATTACTGCTACTTTTTCAATTGTTACTTTACTCTTGAGACTCGTTAAAATTCCCTGCTATTTCAATAGCTTCTGATTCAAACAACTCCTCGATCTGAATAGATGGATTTTCACCAAAAAATTTCAAAATTTCTCCGGGTGCTTTTATCGACTCTATGGTTTCATTTGACAAGAAAAATACATACAGCGTAACCCAAGCTAATGGATTATGGGCATAAAAAGGGAGCCGTCAGTAAATGTATAAAAAATTAAAAAACTATTGTAATTAATATTAATATAGTATTATTCTAGTATTATTGATGTTTCTTGATTTTTGTTAAAATTCAGGTGGTTGTCACGGAAGATTATTTAATTTTTACATTTTATATTTTAGACAAAAAATATATTGATTGATAGGTAATAATTTATGTCAAAAGCAACAGCAAAAGGAGCGCCAAGCTCAGGCGGTAGTGATAGCCCATCAGATTTTACTGTAAAATTAGCTAATTTTACAGAGCTACTAGAAGAATTCGAGAGCGTGGCAACAGCAATAGCAACTACTGCAAGTAATCCATTAACTAATGCACTTAGAGAAGATGGTTATAAATACGAATTAATAGAATATTTAACCAGAGAATTTGGGACTACCTCTTTATTTAAATTGCTACAAGATACAACGGAATTAGACTTATCTGGGGTAAAATCAGGTATGATTATCCCTATAACGGGTATTGTTGCTGTAACGTCCCCTAAGCTTGTTAAAATTGAATATTTTGGATGTTATAAAGAAGCCCCATATATACTCAAACTTCTTAAATATTCAGGTTCATTAAAAGAGGTAAGTCTAAATAATATGGGTTATCACTACGGTCTTAACCCTAAAATTCTCGAGGGAATTGTTAACTTTTCTCATCCTATCCATATAATTCTAGGTCAAATGGGGATCTCATCAGAAGAAGGAGATGATATTCCTAATACACTTAAAAATTATAATAAAGAAATAAAAAGAATAGAAACAACAAAAGCGGCAAGAAAAATTGAGCTATTAGAATCTATAAAATTTACTGCTGAAGCAACGACTGTATTTAATTTAGTAAAATTAATTGGGGAATATGATGTTCCTGACGGTGAAACGAATTTAGAAATGCCAGATTATACGCAGCTCGGCTTATGTTGAAATTGAGTAATTGGCTCCTGCTGAGAATGATATAATAGAAGTACAAAATGCTTTAGTAGTATATAAAAATTTAAATCAATTCAATCCATTAGCCCAAAATTCAATTTTGGAAGCGCATAAAAGATTAATGAAATAACTGAATAAAATATATTCTAGGTAACGATAGTTTGTATCTTACAGGATTTCTGCTGTGTGTGCTCACAGTTGGATGACAAAAATCTATCTTACTTAAGTTAAAGTAGATTAAATTAGGGAGATAAATTACTTTGAATCCGATTATGTTTATCAGTTAAAAAGCATAAGCGCCCGACTCATCTAAAAAAAACTCTCATCACCATGAGAATTGCAAGCATTAGTGTATTCTTTATTTAACTCGACAACTGCCCATACCCAGATTATACAGACTAATGTAAACACGCACATTAAGAATACTGAAATTGAAGAGTACGTGGCGGCTGGAAAGATAACAAATATCATTGATTGGAGCAGCGCACTAGCGGATTTACCAAGTTTAGTACCAATCATGTCAGCTGCAGCCTTACCCCTTGTTTTAAGCTGTTCGTCAAGCGGGACATAGGACATTTCTTTGGTAGAATCAAACAAAGTATATTTGCTTGATTTGCTGAGTACATTCTGAATAGCTCCAATTACAATGGCAAGCATAATTGGGTCAGTAAATGCAAATGACATCATCATAAAAGTTGCTACAGGATCAAAATTTGCGACAACAAAAAAACCGAGTCCTGTAACTAAAACCATAATAGGAGTTATAACTGCAGCTGAAAGCCATCCTAATACCCTCACAATATTTGAGCCGAGTAACACAAAGAAAACTGTCAGTATTCCAGTATAACTTAGGTATCTGCCGATGAACGTAGCAAATTCAGTTGGTGTCTTATATATTTTGGCCGCCTCTGCTTTCCAAGGTCCTTCAACCATATTAATTGCAATACCATAGCAAATAAGTAAAATTGTAATCAACCTTATGTATCTGGATTGAAGAATCATATGGAAGCTTTCTTTTAAAGTAAGCTGATTTTTCTTTACTCTAAATTGAAGATTTTCAGCTGTAGTAATATCTAAAATCTTATGATTTAGGAGCCAAAACGCCCCTAGTGCTATTATTCCAAGGATTGTAACAACAGCTATAACTATTTGAATTGATACTACGCTAACGCCCCCACCAAGCCCGAACACCTTGGTAAAGTAATCATTCATAACTTGTAAATTTATTAAAAATGTACCAGATAAGTACAATCCTGTTTGTCCCAATAGCCCAAAAAGTGGGTAGAATCTTTTAGACTCATCCACAGAGGTAATTTTATTTACAAATTGCCAAAATAATAGAGCGAAAATAGCATTAGGCCATAACTCGGCTATCACATAAAACAAGGAAAAGCTCCAATTGGATAGTAATAGTATAAACCACTTTAAATTAGGAAAACTTGCAACTAACCTGTTTGCAGTATCTGGAGATAGATGAATTAATTCATGGTTAGGGAATAGATAAAATGCAAATAAGAAGAAGAAACTTAAAAATATAGCCATTATTAGGTAAAATATATTTTCTCCCTTCATGACGCTCACTAACTTAACATATATAATTGTCACTATAAATGCCGCTGGTAGTACGCCCCAAAACTTAAGAAACGAAATCGTCTCAACGCCTATCATAGTGTTGATGACACTATCTTTCATAGCCCGAATCAGATTTTGAATTCCTAATATACAGAACATTAATAGTGTAATAGACAAAAACTTCGGCAACTCACCCTTATGAATTGGCCAAATATAGTCTAAGAATTTTATAAATTTTGAAGATGATTGATGAGCAATTTCAGAAACTTTAGTTGCGTTTAAGTTGTTCTCTGAAATATTCGTCATAAGTGTCTAACCCAAATGTTTCCCCATCGGCTAGGTCTACATAGTATATAAACAGGTATAGGGAGTCAAGGATAAAAAAAATTATTTCGCAGTAGTCTCGAACCAACTCAATAAATGTTCAAAGTTTATAGGGGTTTGACTTCAGCATGGAAACACATAGTCAGAAGTCATTTTAGCACTTTTTTCCGTTGTCTGAGATGCCGGATCAAGCCCGGTATGACTGGTGTATTGCCTAAGATAGCTGAGCCGAAGGTATGCATAAACTTACCTTAAGTCCACTATGACAGTGTTTTTATCAGTTAGTAGAGTTGTTAAAGATCTTATTTTGTATAAGTCTCTAATTTCTCACGTAATATTTCAATTGTAACCCCTAAGATGCTGGCTGCCTTACTCATATCTCCTAGACAATAACCAATAGTATTAAATACCATTCTTTTTTCGTTATCTGAAGAACCTATCTCATGATATGA
The DNA here is from genome assembly GCA_945865485.1 of Rickettsia typhi. Lineage (GTDB taxonomy): Bacteria > Pseudomonadota > Alphaproteobacteria > Rickettsiales > Rickettsiaceae > Megaera_A > Megaera_A venefica. The sequence continues at coordinate 181,757 of CAMBEC010000003.1, read as the reverse complement.
AGAGGCCTCTTTTTCTCTCTCTTTGATATTTATATCAATTGGCATTATCTCTGTAGAATCAGAAATAAGAACCGCCCTATGTAGTACGTTTTCAAGCTCGCGGACATTTCCAGGCCATGAATATACTAACATTTGATCAAGCGCAGATTGGGATAATTTTTTCTCACCCAGGCCGTTAGTTTTTGTATATTTTTTTATAAAATAGTTTGCCAAGAGTTCAATATCTTGCCCCCTTTCTTGCAAAGAAGGTAATCTTATATTAATGATATTTAGCCTAAAATAAAGGTCTTCTCTAAAGTTACCTTTCTCTATTTCTTTTTGCAAATCTCTATTAGAAGTAGCGATGATTCTTAAGTCTACTTTTACAGGTGAATTGCCGCCAACCCTATCTATTTCTCTTTCTTGAATGGCCCTAAGCAATTTTGCCTGAAGCCTAGTATCCATTTCACTAATTTCATCTAGTAATAGAGTGCCACCGGATGATTCTTCAAATTTACCAATCCTTCTACTAACTGCCCCCGTAAAAGCTCCTTTTTCATGGCCAAATAGCTCTGATTCAAGTAAATTTTCAGGGATAGCAGCACAATTTACAGCCACAAATAGCTTATCTTTTCGCTTACTTTTACTATGAATATAACTTGAAAATACTTCTTTACCAGTTCCGGACTGTCCAGTGATTAAAACATTTGCATCTGAGGCAGCTATTTTATCGGCTAAGGCAATTGAATCAAGCATAGGCTGTGACTTTCCGATAATACTAACGGAATCATCGGAAAGAGCGGCAAAAATTGCTGCTATTAGCCTTTCGTCTGGAGGCAAAGGTAAGAACTCCCTAGCTCCAGATTTAATAGCTAAAACAGCGTCCTTTGGAGAACATTGAACTCCATATGCTATTACTGGTGTCGATATCTTTTCATTTTTCATAGCAATTACCAGTGATTTTATATCAAATTGAACATCAACCAAAACTAGATCAGCACCCTTCCCTTGGCACAAAAAATCTACCCCTTGACTACAAGACTCTACCATCACGACTTTTGCGTTTTTGGATCTTGCAATATCAATAGCTGTTTTAATTTCACTATTAATATCACCGATAATTAAAAGTCTCATACCATCCCTGAAATTAATTCTACAGATGCGATTTTTCACGCATATTCGCGTCCTCACCTAATAAATATAGGCTTCGGGCGCTTTTCTCTCAAATCATCATCTATAAATTTTAATTTGAAGGATGTGGTTATCATATCCCTGAAATTAATTCTACAAGATGCAATTTTTACGCATTCGCGTCCTGATTATGCATAGGTCCATTCAAATCAAAAGCTTATTATGGCTGAAGAGTTTCCAGACTTATATGTGACCAAAAGTCACCAGGACTCAAAAGTTAAAGCGGACCTTTGTTATACTGACCGCCACCATACTCAACCAACCATGGCAACTTAAGAGCTATTTACTTAAACACACTTTTATATCAATGTATGAATACCTTTCTCATCTCCAAGGTGGTAAGACAATATCCCAGATACAATTATTAATCATAACTTTTTTTTCCGCAAGCCCCAAATACTTTTCTTCCCAAAGGAGTCCGATGGCAAGATTTTCATAAAATGAACACAACTTACCCACTTTAATTGCATCAAAAGTTACCTCATCACCTGGGTTTACAGGGGCAAAATTCGTGCCACATTGTAGCTTAAATATTTTTTTTCTAACTACTCCTTGGTATTTTGCTCTTGAAATGACTTCCTGACCCACATAACATCCTTTTTTATAGTCAATTGCATTTAATTCTTCAGCGCCAAACTCAATTGGAATTGACTTTTCTACTACCAAATCTAAATTACCATCCACAATAGCAAAATTATATTTATCTTTAAGATACAAATCGTTACTCTTATTTTGTAACTTAGTGATATTTTCTGTTTTTATTAATGATCTAAAGCCAAGTTTATCATATCTTGGATCTTGCAACGAAAATACTACGTTTTGAAGTTTTTTCGTTGAGTATAAAACTTCATAAAATTCTGAAACATCAAGGATTTCTATATGACTTCTTAACTTATATATAGATAAACGCTTAATTAGTGCAACACTACTATTCGTATCAATATCTAAAAAATAAGATTCATTATTATCCTGATATATGAAAAAATCAGATAAATATCTGCCTTGATTATTTAAAAGGTAGTTGTATGTGTATGTTTTATTTACTACATCATTAGTGACAAGGCTTTGAAGAAATTTTTGGCTATCAGGGCCAAAGACATGAATGATAGATCTATCAGGCAGAATTTCATACATATTTATTCCTGCATAATTTGATGAAAGATAACTTCAAGATCTGGTTGAGATATTCTTAAATCTTTGATTTCACTGCCTACCTTGTTGATATTTTGTAGTATTTTAGAATAATTATCTCCCGTAGTATTTACCTGAAAACGAAGTTTGTTTTCAGACAATATTTCAACTGAACCTTTGGCAAATTCAAGAGCTGTAAGATCTACTGGAGTACTAAATTCAACATCTATGTGCCTTGTTCCAAGATCTTGAAGCAGCTTACTTTTCTTGTCTTGCTTAATGATTTTGCCTTTATTAATAAAAGCAATTTCATCACACAATTCTTGTGCTTCTGCCAGATAGTGGGTTGTAATAATAATAGTCATACCCTGCTTATTTAACGTTTTTACATACTCCCAAAGCTGCAAACGAAGCTCTAAATCTACACCAGCTGTAGGTTCGTCAAGGATCAGTACAGCTGGTGAATGTACCATTGCCTTAGCTATAAGAAAACGTCTTTTCATTCCGCCGGAAAGTCGTTGTGGAAAACTATCTTTTTTATCCCACAAACTAAGAGCCCGTAATATTTCTTCTGTTTTACGCTGGTTAGGTTTTATTCCGTAATAACCAGCATAAAACTCCAGCGCCTGATAAATTGGAAAAAATGTATCAAATGAAACTTCTTGAGGTACAATTCCAATTGATGACCGCGCTTTTTTAGGAAACTCATCTATTGAGGTACCCATAATTCTAACTTCACCAGAAGTTTTTACTACAGTGCCAGCTAAAATATTTATCAAAGTTGATTTGCCAGCACCATTTGGTCCAAGCAAACCAAAAATGGAACCTCTAGGGACTGCGAGATTAAAATCGTCTAATGCTAGGGAGTTAATGCTACTTGAGTATTTTTGATTATATTGCTTTACTAGATTTTGAATTAATATTGCATTTTCTGTCATCTATAAAAACCATGAACTTTCTTTTTTACAATCATCTCTATCTAAATTGAAAATTTCCATAGACTATGCAATATCCCCTTCTTCCATCGTAGTAACCTTATCATTCCCATAAATTTCTCCTCCTAGCGTTACTTTTGGGGGAGTAGCATGGACAGAACAATTCGTATGCAAAGAGGTTACACCACCCAAACTAGCAAAAGCGCTAGAATCAAGAAATGTTTCGATTATTTCTGGTATAGATGCTAAAAACTTTTTAATTTGCTCTAACATTATTTTTCTCTTTTATGTATTTAAAGGGTAATTACAAAAGCTTTATGTTAATCATGAGATCATGATTAACTAATTCCCTGCTTCAATTGCATTATTTTCAGGGGTTGCTGGTTTTGCATGATCACTATGAATATCCTTGATTAAGTTAGATAATTCACCAGTTTCAAACATCTCTCTCACTATATCACAGCCACCAACAAACTCGCCAGCAATATAAAGCTGAGGAATAGTTGGCCAATCAGCAAAATCTTTTATGCCTTGACGTAAATCAGGGTTTTCAAGTACATTGATATCCTTAAATTTTAGACCAAGTGTCTGCAATATACCAACAACCATTGCAGAAAAGCCGCATTGTGGAAAATCCGCGGTGCCCTTCATGAAGAGAACTACCTCGTTAGTAGAAATCTGTTCGTTGATAAAGTCAAAAGTTTTGTTTTTATTCATAATAAATCCTTGATAAACAAAAGGTTGCATCATTTTCCTGCTCATTATATACAATTAACTATAGAAAATAAATAAAAATTCAGAATAAGCTTTAGGCAAAGAATGATATCCCAAGATAAAATAGAAAAAATATTTCAAATTTTTAGTTCTGCTGTTCCAAAACCAAAAACAGAATTAGAATATAGCAACAATTTTACACTGACAATAGCTGTCATCTTGTCGGCGCAAGCAACTGATATTTCCGTAAATAAAGCGACAAAAAAACTTTTTGAGCAATACGATACTCCTCACAAAATATTTTTATTAGGGGAAGCTAATTTAAAGACATATATAAAAACCATAGGCTTATATAACTCAAAAGCAAAAAATATCATTGCACTTTGTGAAATTTTGATCAATAAATATAACTCGATTATTCCAGACGAGTTTGAAGAGTTAATAAAATTACCTGGTATTGGTAGAAAAACGGCTAACGTAATTTTAAATTGCGCATTTGCTAAACCAACAATGGCCGTTGATACACATGTATTTCGCGTAGCACACAGAATTGGATTAAGCATTGGTAGCTCACCAGAAAAAGTAGAAAAGGATCTTTTAAAAAAAATACCAAAACAATGGCTCCTTCATGCTCATCATTGGTTAATTCTGCATGGAAGGTACGTATGTAAGGCAAGAACGCCCATTTGTTCAAGGTGTAGTATCTCAGCTTATTGTTCGTATTATAAAGAAAACAAAATAGATTAATATAGGTTTAAGTTTATGTTATCAGAAGAAATAGTTGATTATCCAGAGGTCAAGCCATTATCAGGAAAGGCTGATAAACTTCTTGTATTGCTCCACGGTGTTGGTTCTGATGGTCACGACCTTATTGGATTGGTTCCATTTATCCAAGAAGCTTTACCACATCATCATTTTATCTCTCCTCATGGTGTTGAACCTTATGATATGGCTCCATTTGGTAGGCAATGGTTCAGCCTAAAAGATCGTGATAACACAACTATTTCTCAGCTAGTCAAAAACAATTCTGCAAAAGTTGAAAAAATAATTGAAGATAAGCAAAAGGAACTTGGTATAAAAAACTCTAACACAATTATAGTTGGCTTTTCTCAAGGAACTATGATGGCATCTTATCTTACCCTAATTCAAAAAGAGCCATTTGCTGCAATGGTTGGATTTTCTGGTAGGTTGGTTAAACCGGCTGACTTAAACAACACCTCTACTCCAATTTGTATAATTCATGGGCTTAACGATGACGTAGTTCCAGCTAGTCAGAGTAAGGAATTTGCTAAATATTGCGAGAATAACAATATAAATTATCAATTGCATCTAATACCTAACTTGACTCATTCAATAGACGGTTCGGGGATGCAGTTTGCTTTAAATTTTTTACGTGGAATTAAATAAAATAAGTAGGAGGTGTAGATGATGAATAAAGAACTGAAAACCTTAGATCCAGAAATTTATGAAGCTATCAAAGCTGAAAAACTAAGGCAAGAGCACAGCATTGAGCTTATCGCCTCTGAGAATTTTGTGAGTAAAGCAGTCCTTACGGCGCAAGGATCGATTATGACAAATAAATACGCAGAGGGCTATGCGGGGAAGAGATATTATTGCGGTTGCGAGGAAGTTGACAAGGCAGAAGTGCTTGCCATTGAAAGGTTGAAACAATTATTCAAATGCTCATACGCTAACGTTCAACCACATTCAGGTTCACAAGCAAATCAAGCGGTATATCTAGCATTACTGCAACCAGGAGACAAGATTTTAGGTATGTCTTTGGATTGTGGCGGTCATTTAACGCACGGAGCTGCTCCAAACCTTTCTGGAAAATGGTTCAAACCATTATTCTACGGCGTTGATCCTAAGACTTATTTAATTGATTATTCCGAAGTTGAAAGATTAGCACTTGAACATAAACCTAAACTTATTATTGCCGGCTATTCTGCATATACACAAACTCTTGATTTTGCTAAATTCAGGGCAATCGCCGATAAGGTTGGTGCATATTTAATGGCGGATATCGCTCATATTGCAGGGATAGTTGCAACTGGTAGACACCCTAGCCCATTTCCACATGCACATGTTGTAACTTCAACGACTCACAAGACCCTCAGAGGGCCTCGTGGCGGAGTTATTATGTCTAATGATGATGAGATCGGTCAAAAACTAAATAAAGCAGTATTTCCTGGACTGCAAGGCGGTCCTCTTATGCATATAATTGCCGCTAAAGCAGTTGCATTTAAGGAAGCTCTAACAAATGATTATAAATCTTATATAGATCAAGTTTTATTAAATGCAACTGCTCTTGGTAAGACCCTTGTGCAAAGAGGTTACGATATTCTCACTGGAGGAACTGTAAATCATATTGTTTTACTTGATCTTAGAAAAGATGGACTTACAGGAAAATTAGCTTCGGAGGCCCTGGATAGAGCTGGAATTACGTCAAATAAAAACACTGTTCCTTTTGACTCTACCTCGCCATTTATTACGTCAGGAGTAAGGCTAGGTACCCCGGCATGTACAACTCGTGGATTTAAAGAAAAGGAGTTCATAGTAGTAGGAAATCTGATTGGGGATGTGCTAGATAGTCTAAAGCAATCGGAGAATAACAGCAAAACGGAACAAGAAGTGTACACCAAGGTAATCGAACTAACTAAAACATTCCCTATTTATGACTAATGCACAAGCTGTCATTCTCGCTCAGGCGGGAGTGACAAAAACTAGACTAAACCTTTGTAAAACATTTCCAGCTAATCAACTATGAAGTGTATATTTTGTCAGTCACCAGATACCGTGGTTAAAGACTCGCGTGAAACCGATGAAGGTAAGGTAGTAAGACGCCGAAGATCGTGTTTGAAATGTAATGGTAGGTTTACCACTTTTGAAAGAGTTCAGTTAAGAGAATTGATCATTGTAAAAAAAAGTGGGGCTAAGAGGCCATTTGATAGAGCAAAAATATTGAAATCAATTACAACCGCTCTAAGAAAAAGAAATTTTCTGGAAGAAGAAATAGAAGAAATTGCCAATAGGATAACCCTAGAAGTAGAAAGTTCTAATTCTAAAGAAGTTCAATCACAGATGATAGGTAAATTAATAATGCAAGAACTAGCCAAAATAGATCAAGTAGCATATATAAGATTTGCATCGGTATATAAAGATTTTTCTACTGCTCAAGATTTTGCAAAATTTATAGGAAAAATAAGGGAAAATCAATAATATGAAGATAATTTTTACTGCATTAATACTATTTTTAATACAAGGAGATATGATGAAAAAAGAGACTAATCCACCATTTGCTAAAAAAGTTCCTTATGAATTTGAACTACATGGAATGAAGATTCAAGATGAATATAATTGGTTACGTGCAAGTGGTTGGCCAGATAAAGTTACTGATGAATCAGTGCTTTCTTACTTAAATGAAGAAAACAAATATTTTGATAATTACATGACTCCTCTTGCCGATAAAAAAAATATGTTCTTCGAGGAGCTTAAAGGAAGAATCAAACTGGCAGATCAGTCAACTTATATAAAGAAAGATGACTATTTTTACTATACTAGAACTGAAGAAGACAAAGATTATCCTATTTATTGTCGTAAAAAAGGTTCGCAAGGGGCTCTAGAAGAAATACTTCTTGATGTAAATGAGCTTGCTAAAGATCAAAAATACACCTCCGTAGGATCATTCTCTATAAGCCCAGATCATAAATTAATGGCCTACTCTGTTGATTTTACGGGTGGAGAAAAATATACATTAAAAGTCTTTAATCTTGAGAATAAAATTTTTCTTGAGGACAAAATAGAGAACACAATAGGTTCCATTGTATGGCACGAAGACCAAAGCGGCTTTTTTTATACTCCAATAGATGATAAGTGGCGCCACGACAAGGTATTCTTCCATAAACTTGGCACTAAAAACAGTGAAGATAAACTCGTATTCCATGAAAAAGATCCAATGTATTATACAAGTGTTGGAAAATCATCAAGCAAAGAATATATTTTTGTTACTGTAAATGGTCATGATAGTAACGAAACTTACTTTATTAAAATGACTGATGCGACTCTGACTTTGCATCTAGTTCTACCTAGAAAAGACAAAATTCAGTACTTTATAGACCATAATGAAAATTTTTTCTATCAATATACTAATGATGGGGCTAAAAATTTTCAGATATTACGGGCGGCATCAAACGATTATTCAACTACCAAAAAATGGTCAACGTATATAGCAGAAAAAAAAGACAAATATTTGTCTAGCTTTGATTTAACTCAAAATTATCTATTAATGAATTATAAAGTCAAAGGCTTGCCAGAATTAGTTGTTAGAAACTTAGATAATACTGAAGAGAAAGTTTTAACTTTTCCAGAAAATGTATATACCGCAAGCATATATTCAACTAACTTTAAAGAAAACGATATTAGAGTAGACTATAGTTCTTTAGCAAGACCGAATACCGTTTATAACTATGATTTTAATTCAAATAACCTATTGATACTTAAGGTACAAGAAATACCTAGCGGTTTTGATTCTGAAGAATATGTAACCCAGCGCTTATTTGTAAAAACAGATTCAGTAGAAGTTCCTGTTAGCTTATTTTATAAAAAATCATTATTTAAAGGCGATGGTTCAAATCCTTTATATCTATATGGTTATGGATCCTATGGCTATAGCAGCCCGCCATCATTTAGGAACAGTGCTGTTTCCTTGGTAAACAGAGGATTTGTTTATGCTATTGCTCACATAAGGGGTGGTGATGATCTTGGGCATGATTGGTACGAAGACGCTAAGTTCCTCAATAAAAAACGTACGTTTTCAGATTTTATCGCAGTTGCAGACGAACTTGTAAAATTAAACTATACATCGACTGGAAACATTGTGATTGTAGGAGGTAGTGCTGGCGGTTTGCTAGTTGGCAATGTTATGAACCAAAGACCTGAGCTATTTAAAGCAGTAGTTGCGCATGTACCGTTTGTAGATGTCTTAAACACGATGCTAGATGAAAATCTTCCTCTTACTCCAGGTGAATATAAAGAGTGGGGTAACCCCAAAGAGAAAGACTATTTTGAGTATATGAAATCTTATTCACCATACGATAACGTATCAAAACAAAACTACCCTAACCTATTTGTTACTGCTGGATTATCCGATCCACGTGTTGGCTACTGGGAAGCTGCAAAATGGGTTGCACGACTTAGGGATAGAAAACTGGGAGATAATATAATTATTTTTAAAACAAATATGAGTTTTGGTCATTCAGGTGCGTCTGGAAGATTTGATTATTTAAAAGAAGCTGCAGAGGACTTAGTTTTTATTACTAAAATTTTTAAAGTTAAATAGTGTTCTATGTTACATGTGTTGAAAAACAGAAGTATTCAAATCATTCTTATCCTACTGTCTTATGTTATTTTGGCTGATTTTTTACCTTTAGAATTACAGCAGCTATTCTATACTATTAGCTTATTGATCAAAGAGTTATTGATCTGGCTTATGCCATTAACAATATGTGCATTCATTGCCAATACTGTTCGTACGTTTAAGAAGCGAGCTCTTGTTTTTATTATATCTCTAGTGATTTTTGAGGCTATTTCTAACTTTACTTCAGTCTGGTATGCTTATTTTGCTGCAAATTTAGTATCTGATACTATGCACTCTTTTGGGACGAAGATATTTTCTGCTGAATTTAGTGCCTTGTGGCAATTACCATTTGTTAAACCAGATTGGTGGTCTTCTGATAAAGGAGCTTTATTTGGAGTAGTCTTGGGTTGCATTGCGGCGTTTAACAACAATAAGCTTTTAGAGCAATCAATAGATCGTAGTTATAGATTAATGGAGTGGCTGCTAGTTAATGTTTTTGCGCGCCTTATCCCCTTGTTTATACTTGGTTTTGCTGCGCAAATGTACCAAATGAACCTACTAAATCACATACTAACCAACTATGCTAATTTAATTTTTTGGCTAGTACTGTTTTTGCTTTCATATATTTTGTTTTTATTCGTTTTAGGTTCAAGTTGGTCATTAATTAATGTGATGCGACATATAAAAAACCTTTTACCAGCTGGAAGTATAGCCTTAACTTCAGGCTGTAGTCTATCAACAATGCCATGGACAATAGAAGGAACAGCGAAAAACCTTCAAAATAAGAATTTGGCAAAGGTGATTATCCCTGCTACGACTAATATTCAACAAGTGGGAGATTGTGTTGTAAATGCTTTCTTATGTTTTTTAATTTACAGAAATTTCTTTGGGCATAACCCGGACCTATTCACTTGGGTTCAATTTAGTTGTGTTTTCGTATTAGCGCGCTTTGTAACGGCGGCCATTTTAGGAGGGTCTATTTTCATTATGTTGCCTATCTATGAGACATATTTGAATTTTAATACAGAAATGATTGCTATTATTTTAGCTCTTAACGTTGTACTAGATCCTATTGTTACATCTTGTAATGTAGTTGCAAATGGTGCCTTGTGCAGGGTGTTTGAAGTTGTATGGAATAAGGGAATTAGCAAAGAACATCACTCTGAAGAATCTAAACCCATTACTTTATAGTTATTAATCTAAATAATAATACATATACAGTTATCTGAATCTCCGTAATTATCATATTTATTATCTCCTATATGTACAATTTCATCACTATGGTTAAGATAATGAGACGGAGCATGGCCCCACGCTTCTGATTCTGTGGTGTGAGTTTGAGTACTCCAATCAGTTGAAAGTGTGCTCCATAGTTCAAGAGTTTTATAAGGGGCTTTATTTTGAACTACTTGAATAACTTCATTAGGTTCAAGATCATTTGATAAGCAATTACTATCCAGCTCTTGCAAAACGTTTTTTATCGGCACAGCTTTAAATACTTTTTTTCCTATTTGACCGCTAAAGCAAGGAGTTGATTTAGTATAACTTTCAACGCAATATTTTAATATACCTAGTAAATTAGGTTGGTTAGAAAAATATTTGGAGAATGTAGAAAAATTGTCAGCTCCAAAGCTTGCTTCATTATTAGTGCTAGCAGAAATTAAGAAAACGCCTGTTTCTGGAACATATTCTTCATGATATTGTCCAGAATAACAGGACTCAATAAAAATAACCGTAGATTTAGCAAGTTTTGTGGTAATTGCTTTAAATACTGAACTAAAAGCTTTTAATTCCTTAGAATCATGGCTGCCAACAATGACTAAAGCAAACTCCAGATTTTGTCCTTTTAATATACTCATCCTGTCATGATTGAATATAGTAGATATTTCGCTTGAAGAAATATATTGAGATCCATTTCCAAGTAATATAGTCGTAGAAAAACTAGATTCTATATGTTTGAAAGAACGGTTTGCTAGGTTATAATCCCAAGTATCTTTTCCATCACATATTATGTTAACAAGTAAATTATTTGTTGACTCATGTGATTGAGTAACGAACGCATTATACTGCAAAGTTAAGATTGAAACGCTAGCATCATTTAATGCTATTTGTATAGACATAGCTTTGGAATCTGGATGTATATCTCTACTTAAGTCAGCCATTCTGTATTTTTGAGCAAGGTTGTATATATTAGTTTCTGAATTAGAATTACTTATCTGGTAAATAGTATTTACATCATCACTAATGAAAGCTGCGTCTAGATCAGTAGCTCCAAGCTCTTTTAATTTGGCAATTTTATTTTTATCGTTAAATAAAGTTTTCATGATCTCATAAAATTTATTGAGTTGCTCTTTATTTTTATCTTCATAACGATCTTTTTTATATACTTGCATCACTATATCTAGGTATTGGCGGTTTGTTCCCATTGGCTGAATAAATTCAATATCATCAACAACTTGTAGTTGCTTGATTATATCGGGTAGAGTTAAGCGAAAAATATTTATTTCTAATCCGTTTATTTTTAATACACCCATTTGTATAAATTTAAAAACTAGAGTACAATTATTAGCTTCTAGTGCTAACAGCAACGGCAAGAAAGCAAGATTGCCTGGGTTTACTTCTGCTCCATGTATTAATAATTGACAAAAACTGTACTCCAGTATTTCTATTGCAGTATTTTTAGTTGCAAGAAAAGCAAGAGCCTCTATAGGAGTCATAGAAACTTTTTCATGTAGCGGGTTAACATGCGCTTTTTGCTCGAAGAAAAAATTTATTATATCTTTATTTTGTGACAATATAGCTAAAGAAAACATAGGCGTAAGCGTGTCATCAAGCATGTTAATATCAACGCCTTGCGCTAATACCAAATACTTTACTGTTTCTAAATCTCCTCTCGTGATTGCAGAGATAAATTCATGAGCGCATATTTTTTTTATTGATTCTTCATTTAAGTTCGAACCAAGTATTTTTGTAATTTCTGTATTATGATAATTATTAATACTAGTTTGAAAAAGCTCTGTCACATTAAAAGCTCCTTTGCTGTTATAAACCAGATATTTTACAATGTCTGGTTTACCAGCTTGTATAGCAGTAATAATTGTGGTATCACAATTACCATCAATTTGGATATCAGCACCTTTTTCTACTAAAAATTTTACTAATTCTAAATCACCCTTTGTAATAGCAGCTATAATTGGTCTATTATCACCTTCACCGTAATTTATGTTAGCATTATAACTAGTTATTAATTTTTCAACTATGGATCTAGTAATAGAAGGGTTATTATAATTTTCAATAGCCTCAGTTAAAGATGAGCAAACAATAGAGTTTGAGGGATTAGGATTAGCTCCCGCTTCTAGTAATTTGCTAAATACCGCCTCCATTTCAGGATTTACATTCATTACAAAACGTATACAAGCCATAAGAGGAGTCATAAAAATATATTTCCCTTCAGCACAAGTAGGGTTAATATGTGCGTTTTGTTCAAAAAAGAAATTAATTATATCCGTGTTTTGACTTAATATAGCCCGTGTAAACATAGGTTGATTATGTGCATCTATCATATTGATGTCATAACCTTGATTCAGAACTAAATCTTTTACTCTTTCTAAATTACCGTCTACTATCGCTTGGCTAAATAATTCAGAAGCTAGTTTTGCTTTCATATTCCTTCTCAAAAGGTTAATTTTATTCGTGTAAATATTTAATATATAATTTTGATGAATATTTGTCAATATATTTGACTGCAAAGCTTTATACAGTTAAGAAATTTAAAGAAGCAAATGATAGAATTAATGAAAAACTTAGAATATTTTTAGTAAAAATTATGTTGGGCTCAAAAAGTTGTTATGGTAAATGACCTTGAGGTGATTTATTGAAATAGAAAACTATATGCATTTTTTAACTAAAAATTGTTTTAAAATTTAGGATTAAAGATACATTTACCTCATTCTAAGATCTTAGCAACTAAAGTAGATCGTAAACTAGACTGGGGTCTTTTAAAGTCATCCTGAATTTGTTCCAAGATCTCAGGCGATGGAAAGAAGGACGGGATACAGAATTCAAACCAGTATGACTGGGTGTATGTACAAAAAAGATATAGTAACTCTCACCAGTATTTTGTCTCATACTAAAGTGCTTGTATGTAGTACAGAACCATACAACAATGTTCCTTGGATTAGGCTTGAAGTCAATCCACTAAAATTATTGGCATTAAATAAAATAAAAAAAGCTAACTGAATACCTCAGCTAGCTTTTGTTACAAAGCAAATGCGCTTTTAAAGAAGGGTAATGGAATTTTAGTTACAAGCGTCTTTAAGCTTTTGGCCAGCTTTAAACTTTGGCTGCTTATACGCGGCAATTTTAATTGCTTCACCTGTTCTTGGGTTACGACCAGCTCTAGCTGCAACTTTAGTAACACTATAATTACCAAAACCAACTAACGAAACTTCTTCCCCTTTGCCTAAAGCTCCAATTACAGAACTTGTAAACATATCTATAACTCTTTCTGCCTCAGCTTTTGTACAGCTGTGTTTGTTAGCGATGTATGATACAAAATCTCCTTTGTTCATAATAATTTTCTCCTTATTAAGTTTATTGCTTCGTTAAGTAATTTAACACTCCCGATTCTAGCACCACCTATCATCAACTAAATAATAAAATAGCACCCTATCGAAATTTTTTATTGGCATACTGGCTACAAAATCACACTAAACTTGCGAGAGTTTGTTTGCACGATCTTCAAATGCTGCAATCATTTTTTTAGTCGCTACAGAAAAGATCAAACCAATAACCATATCTAGTATGGTAGATTTAAACTCAAAATCAACAGAAAAGTTTATTTCTGAGCCATTTTTTAGTTGTTTTATATGCCAACTATTCCTTAAATAACGGAAAGGTCCCGAAATTGCTTCAGCTGTTATTAAGCAATCGCCGTGATTTTGTGCCTTTTCAACCCTGGATACATAACTTTCAGAAATCCCTTTAAAGCTTACTTCTAGTTTTGCAGTAATTATATCTTCACTCTTTGATAAGATTACAGCCGAGGTGCACCAAGGTAAAAACTCTGGGTATTTATCAATATCCATAACAATCGTGCTTATAAGATCTGCGTCATGATTTATTAATCTGGTTTCTTTAAAAGAATGCATCAAGCAACACCTAGAAGTTGATTTCTTGCATTACGCATTTTCTTAAAGTCTTCTCCAGCATGATAGGATGAACGCGTAAGAGGAGAAGCTGATACCATAAGAAAACCTTTAGTCTTAGCTACTCTTTCTAAATAGCTAAATTCTTCTGGTGTAACAAACCGATCCACCTTCGCATGCTTTTTTGTTGGTTGTAGATATTGGCCAATGGTTATAAAATCAACATCTGCAGCTCGGAGATCGTCCATAACCTGCAACACTTCATTATTAGTTTCTCCAAGCCCGACCATAATTCCAGATTTAGTAAAAATTTGTGGATTTAGTTTTTTTACATTATGCAATAGGTTAAGAGAATGAAAATAACGGGCACCAGGCCGGATCGCTTTATACAATGAAGGTACTGTTTCTATGTTGTGATTATATACATCTGGAATTGCGGCCACTACAGTCTCAAGAGCACCATCTTTTTTCAAAAAATCTGGAGTTAATATTTCTATTGTTGTATTGGGCGCTGAGTTTCTAATTGCTTTGATGCAGTCGGCAAAATGCCCTGCTCCTCCATCTGGTAGATCATCTCTGTCTACAGAGGTAATTACGACGTGCTCAAGACCAAGCTTACCTATAGCAACTGCTAATCTCTCTGGCTCGTGTGGATCTAGCAAATCTGGCCTTCCGGTTGCAATATTACAGAAAGCACAAGCCCTAGTGCAGACCGAGCCAAGTATCATCACAGTGACATGTTTTTTTTCCCAACATTCTCCAATATTCGGACATGCCGCTTCTTGGCAAACAGTGTTAAGCTTTAGGCTATCAATTAAATTTTTAGTACCTTGATACCCTTTAGAGATTGGAGCTTTAACTCTAATCCAGTCTGGTTTTTTTTCTATCATATCAATTCTCTAACGGGCCAAGCCTGCTGGTTTATTACTAATAGAGCCTAGCACATAATTCTAATAGAAGAGTTATAATTCAATAATATTTGATTTAAGCGCCAAATACTCGATGCCTATAATATCAGTTGTTGTTATAAATGTCTGCAACTTAGTGGATGTAATATACTCCGAAAGCTGCTCCCTTCTTTCTTCATCTAAATGCACAAACAGTTCATCTAACAATAATATAGGTACAAAATTAGTACTTTTAAGAATAGAGTCAATTGATGATAATATAATTGATATCAACAAGGCTTTTTGTTCTCCAGTTGAACAAAGCCTTGCTAATCTCTGCTTAACCTGATGAGTGACAACAAAATCGCTTCTATGTATACCAAAACTAGCTCTACCCAAGTAAGAATCTTTTGCACGATTATTTAACAACTCTTCCTTATAACAGTCGGACGTACTTAATTCGTCTCTTTGTTCTGAGAATAACTTACTAAGTTTAAGGTTTGCTTTAGGAAAATCTGTAGCTAAGCAATTAATAGATTTTTGCATAAGATCAATTGCTTCTTGCCTTGCATTGTTAATGGCTATAGCTTCTTCGGTTATTTTATCTTCAATCACTCCAAGCCAAGATGTTTCGGATTCCCAACCTCGCTGAGCAAGAACTTTATTACGCTCTCTTACATAATGCTCATATTTGGATAATCTCTTCGCATGCTTAGGGTCGAAATTATATACTATTCTATCAAGAAATCTTCTTCTAATACTAGGAGACGTGGAGAATATGCCCTCCATTTGAGGTGTAACCCATATAACATTTAAAAAATTTGTTAATTCTGTGCTTGAAATTTTAGAGCCATTATAAGAAATTTTTCTACTTTTTTCCTGCATACGAAAATTAGTTATAATTTCCGCCGCTCCTAGCTTACTATTTAATTTAAAACGCGTTTCCCAGCTATCTTCTCCGTATTTGCACATATCATCAAAGTTAGCCGCTTTAAGCCCTTTACCTGGTGATAGCAATGAAATAGACTCTAATATACTAGTTTTTCCGCTACCGTTAGGACCAACGATAATATTTACTCCATTTGAAACATTTAAAAGTAACTCTGACAAGTTCCTAAAACTAGCAAGTGAGAAACTCTCTAGGTATACATTTTCTATCTTCATATCAAGATGAATATGTGATTTTTATTTGTTTAATAGTTCTCGGGGTTGCTTCTATGATTTCCGCTACTACATCTTCATTAATAATGATTATTTCACCTTTTTCAGGAACGCAACCAGAAATTGCCATAACTAATCCACCAATTGTGTCAATCTCTTCATCTTCATGCCGAAGCTTAATACCAATTGCCTCTTCTATATCTTCAATCTCCACTCTTGCGCTGGTAACTATAAGTCCTGGACGTATTATCTTATAACTATCCTCATCAGTATCTATATCATGCTCATCATCAATCCTACCAACAATTTCTTCAATTATATCTTCAATTGTTACTAAACCATCAGTACCACCATACTCATCAACTACAACAGCGATGTGAGTACGATTTATCTGCATTTGAGCTAACAAGTCAATAAGCTTCATCGAATGTGGAGAGATAATGTGTTTTCTTATCAACTTCTTTAAGCTCACTTTTTTAGAGCTAGCAATAACCGCAAACAAATCTTTTATATGGATAAAGCCTGAAATATTATCCAAACCTCCTTTATAAATTAAAGTCCTGGTATGCCCATGCTCTAAAATTGCTTTACATAAGTCTTCTAATTTTGAGTCAATACTGATTGAGGCAATATCTGATCGCGGGATCATTATATCTTCTACTGTTTTTTCAGCAAAATCTTTTAAATTAGAGATTATTTCATGGCCAGTTATTAACTGTGTACCAAAGGGGTAATTATCTTTGGCTGAATCGTTTATTTGGTTGCGCTTATCTTTTTTTATAAAAATATTTGTAAAAAAATTCCTTATTTTTGAAGTTTTTTTATTAGCTAAATTTTTTCGGGGCAAATGACTTTCTTTATCTAACGATTTGGGCATAAATATGTAATTTAAATGGTTTTATTTTCAATATGGGGATTTAATACTAATGGCTTCCAAAATTTCTATTTCTATGGATTCCATTGCTTCTGCATCGTCATCTTTAATATGATCGTATCCAATTAAGTGCAGTATAGCATGAATCACTAAATGTTTAAAATGATCTTGAAAACTAATCAGTTTATTTTTAGCTTCTAGGGCAATTACTTCATATCCGAACGCTATATCACCCAAATACATATAGTCATTATCTGGTGTAAATTCAACTATTTTACGCCAGTCTATTTCAACATCAGGAAAAGATAATACGTTTGTTGCTTTATCTTTTTTTCTGAACTTACCATTAAGGGATTGCATTTGTTTATTACCGGCCAACAGAATAGATAACTCAAATTCTTTCACTACTGAAAAATTTTGATATCTAGACAAAACCATAGAAGCTATTTCAGAAAATAAACGTTCATCTATCTCTGGGTAATTATCCCACTCATCTAGCTCTTTTGCAATCTCGACAATAATGTTCATTAATTTGATTTTCTTCTATAACTCATCTATTATAATCGTTTTACAATTAATATTAAAGCTGTTTAAACACATTAAAGCTGTTTAAACACACCAAGTTGGTATTACTTGAACTATGGCCGAAGGAGACGAAGAAGATAAAGATGCCAAAACTGAGGAACCGAGTCGAAAGAAACTCGAGGACGCGGTAAAAAAAGGCCAAGTAGTAAACTCAAAAGAAGTAACTAGCTTTATTGTGTTTTTACTTCTAACACTAATCACAATATGGGTTATACCAGAAATCATGTTATCACTGAGCAATACGCTCAGATTTTTTGTCGAGAATGCTGGTAATATCCCTATGGATCAAGGTATGCTTGATATATTACTACCAACCGTAATGAAAAAAACCTTGCTATACTTGAGTCCAATTTTTCTTGTGGTAATAATTTCAGCTTTAGTATCTTCTTATTTTCAGTCTGGTGAGTTTATCTTTACCGGTGAAACCATTCAACCCAAGCTGTCTAAGCTATCTATAATGAAGGGTTTTAAGCGAATTTTTTCGATGAAAAGCTTTGTTGAGTTTATTAAAGGTATTTTTAAAATTTCGTTAGTTGGTGCATTTGTTCTACTAATTATCCTTGCAGACGTAAAAGAGCTCAGTCAATACCAAGAGCTTTCGGTAGCAGGAATACTAGATCAGCTGATGACTATGGTTAGACATATTCTTATTCTGGTTACGATAATTATGGCTGTAATCGCTTCAGTTGATTTTGCTTACCAAAGCTACGAACACTATACAGAGCTTAAAATGACCAAACAGGAGGTCAAAGACGAATATAAGCAATCTGAAGGTAACCCAGAAATAAAACAAAAACTGCGTAGTTTAAGGCGTAGTCAGGCTAAAAAAAGAATCAAGCTTACTGTACCTCAAGCAACTGTCGTTATAACTAATCCTGAGCATTACGCTATTGCTTTAAAATATGAAGCTGGAGCTGGACTTGCACCAGTATGTGTTGCAAAAGGTTTGGACTTAATTGCGCAGACTATCAAAGAGATAGCGAAAGAATCTAGCATACCTATTGTTGAAAACCCACCACTTGCTAGAGCCCTGTATAAGGATGTAAAGATAGACGAAGAAATACCTATTGATCATTTTGAAGAGGTTGCTAAGATTATTTCATACGTTATGTCACTTGAAGAAAAAACAAAACAAAAGAAGAGATAAAATATGATACTGATATCGCCATCGATACTTTCGGCTGATTTTTGCAATTTAAGAGCTGAAATAGTAGCTTTAGAAGATGCTGGTGCAGATATGATTCACATTGACGTTATGGATGGTCATTTTGTGCCCAATCTAACTTTTGGCCCAGATGTAATCAAAGCATTAAAGAAGCATACAGCTAAACCTTTTGATGTGCATTTAATGATTGATCACCCAGAGAAATGGATTCAAACCTATGTTGAAGCCGGGGCTGACATAATAACAATTCATCCTGAAGCAACCATTCACCTTGACAGAACTATTTCTCAAATAAAGTCTTATGGTATAAAGGCTGGTATATCTCTTCTACCAACCACCTCAATTAATGTATTTGAATTTATTATAGATAAAATTGACTTAATTCTTGTGATGACTGTTAATCCTGGTTTTGGGGGGCAAAAATTTATGCCAAATCAGCTGAAGAAAATATCAGCTATTTCTTCTATCATTAAAGGAACCGACATTATTCTGGCTGTAGATGGTGGCATTAATGATGAAACTGGAAGTTTATGCACACAAGCTGGGGCTAACATGCTGATTTCCGGTAATTATATTTTTACCGGTAATTATAAAGAGCGAATAAATAACTTAAAAAAATAAATATAATGTCAGATGATTTACCTTATGGATTTGTATATCTTAGCTGCGCCTGCCCCACTATTGTTCAAAATATAAAATATGCAACTAATGATAATTTTACTGGTACTATTGTCCCAGGTTATGAAGCGTCAGTAGCAATCTTAACTAAAGAGGCTGTAGAGGCCCTCAATCAAATTCAGCAAGAACTTGAAGCTAAAGACTTAGGTTTATTAGTTTGGGACGCTTATAGACCAACTAAGGCTGTAGATTATTTTCTTTCGTGGGAAAAAGTACCCGATAATCAAGATATTAAGGTAAAATATTACCCTGACTATAAAAAAGCAGAACTTTTTAAAATTGGATTTATTGCACCAGGACATAGTTCGCATAGTCGTGGGTCAACTGTTGATTTAACTATCATAGATAAGAATACTAACGTAGCCCTAGACATGGGAACTGATTTTGATTTCTTTGGGAAAAAATCATACACATCAAGTGTCGAAGTATCTAAGCAAGCTATACGAAATCGTATTTTTCTAAAAAATATAATGGAAAAATATGGATTCATAGGCATTCCTCAAGAATGGTGGCACTTTACTTTAAAAACAGAACCATTTCCCGACAAGTACTTTAATTTTACTGTTAGGTAAGATAAGTTGCCCTGAATTGCACGTTGCAAGGACATCAAATATTCTACCCCTATTAGTCAACATCATTTTTAGTGCTATGTTAGCCAGCTTAATTAATATTTAAAAGAGAATATAATTATGTTTGGTAGTTTTTTAGCCAATGTTGGTGGTGGCATTGGAAAATATTTTGGTGGCGGCATTTTATCAACAATAGGCAGATATGGTGGGCGGCTATTAGGCGATTATTTTGATAATCAATGGATCAACAGAACAAAAACAGTTCATAAATTCACAAACGTCAAAGACAGTTTTTCTATATCTACTGCAAAGTATGGCTCCCCTATTCCCTTAATATTCGGTCGAATGAAAGTTCCCGGCCAAATTATTTGGGCTGATCGAATCACTGAGAGAAGGCGTACTTCAAGTACACATAGTCATTTTAAGAATAAGCATTTGACTCTAGAAAGACAAACAACTGAGCTCGAATATTTTTCAAGCTTCGCTATGGCTATTTGTGAAGGCGAGATTGTAGATATTAGTCGAGTATGGCATAGTGATGAATTGATTGATCTAAGTAGATACACATTTAGGCTATATAAGGGAGATGAAGAACAACTTTCTGATCCGTTAATATCAGCAAAGTCCAAAGACCCTTCACCAGCCTACAGAGGCCTTGCTTATATTGTTTTTGAAGAACTACCTCTTGCTGATTTTAATGATAATATTCCAGGTTTTACATTTGAAGTTACCAGAAAAGCTAACGTAACTAGGGATGCATCCGTTGAAGATTTAGTAAAGTCAATTGTTATGATTCCTGGATCTGGGGAATACGTGTATGA
The DNA here is from genome assembly GCA_945865485.1 of Rickettsia typhi. Taxonomy (GTDB): domain Bacteria; phylum Pseudomonadota; class Alphaproteobacteria; order Rickettsiales; family Rickettsiaceae; genus Megaera_A; species Megaera_A venefica. Next base: position 160,564 of record CAMBEC010000003.1, on the reverse strand, counting down.
TACTAAAATTCAAGAAAAATCAGTAATTACTTCATTTGGTGCTGTAATATCTACTGCAAAAATTAATTCTCATAATCATTATAATATTGCAAATAGTGTCTATAGCCTTAATCAGCTACAAATGACCTGTGAAAATATTGAGTGGGTTTCTCCGGTTATATGTTGGTTTGGTGATAATTTAGATGCTAATAAATGCATTATTAGACCAGCTGTTGAATTTAAAGAAAAGGGCTTGAAATACTCTGAGGAATGGAAAGTAGGAAAATATGATCGAAATACAGCATATGAGATAACTAAAGATGATCACCAAAACCCAATTTATGGCGGAAGCGTAAATGATGCAAGCGTCATTAGATATTTGATTGAGCTTAAATCACGAAAACTAAAAGTCATGTTTAATCCCATGTTTTTCTTGGATGTTCCTCAAAAACCTTGGAGAGGTAGATTAACCGGCGAAGCAAAATATATTTCAAAATTTTTTCAACAAGAGCATGGTTACAATGATTTTATTATACATTATGCAAACTTAGTGAAGGATCATGTTGATGCATTTATAATTGGATCAGAGTTAATAGGCCTAACAAAAATCAATATTGCTAATACATTTCCTGCAGTTGATGAATTAATAAAATTAGCACACACAGTAAAGCAAATTGTTGGTGCTAATGTTCTCGTCTCTTATGCCGCAGATTGGTCTGAATATCATCACACAGATGGTGGATGGTTTAACCTAGATCCACTTTGGTCCTCAAAAGATATTGATTTTGTTGGTATTGACGCCTATTTTCCTGTTACTGATTGCTCATCATCAGCCATTACTCCCGAAGAAATTGCAATTGGTTGGACAAAAGGTGAGGGGTATGACTATTACATAGATCAAAAAAATCGTAATATAAAACACAGACTAGACCCAGCGTATGCATGGAAAAATTTGAGATATTGGTGGGAGAATACCCACAAAAATCCTGATACACAAAATACTGCGTGGATTCCAAAAGCTAAGCCAATTTGGTTTACTGAATTTGGGTTTCCATCAATTGATAAAGCACCAAATCAACCGAACATATTTTTTGACCCAAAATGTATTGATGGTGGGGTGCCGCGCTATTCAAATGGAGGAATTGATTTTTCAATTCAAAGAAGAGCCATTCGTGCTTTTTTGGAATATTGGCATACGCAAGAATATATCGGGCAAATGTTTCTATGGACTTGGGATGCAAGGCCCTACCCCGCCTGGCCTCATATGAATATCTGGCGGGACGGGTATTTATGGGAAAAAGGACATTGGGTAAATAACAAATTCGGATCATCCAGTGTTGCCTCAATTATTCTTGAAATATCAAAAAAATGTGGCATTGATACTAATCGTGTCGAAGTATCTTCTGTCGATCAACCGGTAGAAGGGTTTTTGCTCAGCAATCGTATTACAGCTATTGATGCAATAAATACTCTTCGCGCATCATATTTCTTTGATATCAATGCTAATGATCGAGATATAATAGCTTTTGTAAGTAGAGAGTACGGAAAGGAAATCTTTGTCGATTCTTCTGAATTCCTAAAATTATCAAATAATTCTTTTATTGAAGAAATAGATATACCAAAAGATTTGACACTCAAAGAAATTGATTTTTACTTCATAAATCAAGACGATAATTATAGCACTGCATACAAGTATATCAATAATGAAACTAGCTCTTATGCTAGTAAGGTAACCCTACGCTTACCAATTGCAATGACAGAATCAGAAGCTCAAAGAATTTGTCAAATGCTCCTTAAAAACTCTCATTATGAAGATAGAATACTTAAATTTATTTTAAACAGTTTTGATCTAAAATTAAAACCTAGTGACTTTGTTATACTTAACTACCAAAACAAAAGATATTCCATCAGAATAATTAGCATAGTGTTACAAAATTTACAAATGATAGTAACCGGGATTATTGACGACAAGCATTCTTACTCTAAAATACCGTTTGCAAAGAATAAATTAAACGCTGAATTTAAACCAACTACGGAAGCAAAATTAATTATTATTGACCTCCCATTTTCTTTAAGTGGAGCAAATACACCAGAACTATACGCCTATTTTCAAGGAATATCAAATTCTCCTATATATGCGAAGCTCAGTAGTGACACTAGTGCCAATTGGAACAGAATCACTACTATTTTGCCATCCAATTCAATTGGAACAGTTGTAAGCTTTGAACAAACTTTAGAAGTAAATATCTTTCATATTGATGAGGAAAATTTTGTGCTCGTTAATGCTGATGATCTTGATATATCAAACTCTGGCGATTGGAACTATGCAATGGTTGGCAACGAATTAATCTGCTTTAAGTACATTGAAAAAATGCGCACCAATTTATATAAAGTTTCATACCTAACTAGAGGGGCGATGGGCACTGAGCAATATATGCGAGAACATATTTGGGGGGAAAATTTTATCTTATTAAATTCTGATATCACCACAATTCCTATATCAGAAAAATTACTAGACCAGTCTATAGATTTTAAGTGTTATGGTTGCGAATTATCAATCATTTATCAAAATAAAGCTCAGCGACCTTTGCCTCCCTACTTAACTCGACAAGAGTTAATAGGCCAAAATTTATTCTTAAGCTGGGTGTTACGCGACAAGGATGATGGAAATTGGCAATTCTCATCAATAAAAAAATCTTATCAATTTACTATAAAAGTTACTGCTGCAGGTCAAGAGATAAGTTTTAATACTGATTTATATGAAATTATTATTGATATGAAGTCACTAGATATTAGTCACGGATATAAAGTTGTTATAATTGATAAATGAGTCAATTTATTCTGAATAAAACACAGTCATACCAGGCTTGACCATGGATCTCAGACAATATATGGAGACCCTAGGTCAACAGACATGGCTTCGCTAAATTAATTTAATCTGGAGCGTATATGAAAACTACAAATTTTTGTATGGATCTGATGGTTCCATCACAATTAAACAAGGATATTGTATTCAATGAAGCTTTATTAAAAATTGATAGCTTTATGAATTTCAGCGTGATTGATTTTATTGATCACAAACCAGAACAATTAAAAAATGGAGAAAAGTTTATTATCTCAAGCGGGGAAGATAAAAATAAAATATGTTACAAACCATTAAATTCCAAAGTCGTCCTTTTACAAGAACCAAAAGCAGGGATAGTAGTGTTTATCATAAAAACTGGTTGTTTTTATATATTTGCTGACAATGATTGGAAAAACATATCTTTGCCAAGTACAAAATCCGAAGAGTCAATTGTTCCAAGTAAATTTATTGGCACTAATCAAAAATTTTTAATCTCTCCTAAACAGTCTTATCATTATCTATATCTCAATTCGGATACTGCAATTGGGATTGAAGAAAAAGTGAACCCAGAAATTTCTATTATTATAAAACAATCATCCACTGAATTATTTAATATAAAGTGGTCGGCAAATATTCTTTGGGAAGGAAAGCAACAGCATATTATGAGCCAATCTAAAAATTCAATGGATTTAATTAAACTATATCAACTCCCAGAAAGTCAACATTTCCTAGGAAAAATTATTGCTCAAAATTTTAGTTATTAAAGGATAAATTTATGATCACATTACTTGCATCAATTGCTGGATTTATTAGCTCTATCGTTCCAGAATTTATTAAATATTTTAAGGATATAAATGACAAGAAACATGAACTTAACATTCTTGATAGACAAATAGAATATAACAAAGTAAATGCATCAAAAACTCTAGAGGAAATACATGTTTCTAGAGATATTTTGGAACAAGCTTCTTTGTATTCTACTTATAAAACTGATATTAAGTGGATAGATATGCTAAATGGATCTGTAAGGCCTATGCTTGCATATAGTTTTTTCTTTATGTACATGTCAGTAAAATATTTACAATACAAAGCCATATCTGCTTCGGCTCATGTAATTGAATATTTAGATATAATATGGACTATTGATGATCAGGCAATTTTTGCTGGTGTGATTAGTTTCTATTACGGTCAAAGAACTTTCAAGAATTTCTGGAAAAATAAATATACTGAATCAAAGTAAATAATATAAAAATATGCACAGATTTACAAATATCAAAGGCATTGAACTAATAAAACATTTTGAAGGCTTTAAATCAGAAGCTTATATTTGCGCCGGTGGTCACTTAACCATCGGCTACGGGCATAAAATTCAGGCCGGAGAAAAATTTGGAACTATATCGTTGAGGGAAGCAGAAGATATTCTTGCAAAAGATTTAATTTATTCCGAGAGAGCAGTGATAAAATACATAGATACATCGTTACATGATAATCAATTCGCAGCACTAGTTTCTTTTACATTCAATATGGGAGGAGGAGCATTGCAACGTTCAATTTTGCGGCAAAAAGTTAATTATGGCCTAAATAAAGAAGCTGGCAGAGAGTTCTTGAGATGGGTATATGCCGGTGGAAAAAGGCTACAAGGTTTAGTTTTAAGAAGATCAGTTGAAAGAAATTTGTTCTTGCTGGATATTTAATTTAAGGATTTATAATACAAATAAAATACTGTATTATAAATCCCGCCTTATTTTCCCCCTTATTTTGTTGGATATGTCTCAACGGGAAATTTGTATTCTTCTATCCACGCCTTATATCCACCTGCTATTTCCTTAACTGGATATCCAAGAGATGCAAATTTCTTCGCCGCTTTTTGAGATAAATTGCAAGTAGCCGAGTAGCAATAAATACAATTAAAGGCATCCTTGCGCAAGCCTGGGATATCTGTCTCATTTCCCTCAAAGCCACTATGCTTTTCACTAGGAATATTAATTGCTCCTGGAATATGCCCTTTACGGAAAGCTTCAGCAGATCGAACATCAATAATATTAATATTCGGCATTTTTTCTTTTATAGCTCTATTTATGAAATATGCATTTGTTTTGAAGTTCAATTCAGTTTCAAAATACTCGAATGCTTTTTGAGTGTCTTGTATTTTATTTACTTCAGTGCTTTTTGGCTTTCTACTAGACGCACTTTCAGCAAATGTAGAAAATGGTAAACTTATAAATAATACAAAGATAATCAGGCTTTTTGTACGTAGATTTTTCATCAGTTAATTCCTCTTCTAGGGTTTTTATAGTTATCAAAAATACTAAAATACTTTTAGCCTATAGTTCAAAAGTCAATTATAAGTACAGTTTTTTTGAGCATCTTCAATTTCCTTTAAGTTAATATTTTAAGCAAATATTTCTAAAATGACTTGCTATGTATTTGTTATAACTATTATTATAGAAAATAAAAATTATTATTTTTTGATAAACTTATTCAGAATTTTTGAATATGCGTATTAGTTTAGATAAACTACGTGTTTTAGATGCTGTCGAAAGAAACAATAGTTTCGCTTCCGCTGCTGAAGAATTGCATCGCGTACCATCAGCAGTCACTTATGCAATCAAGCAATTAGAATCAGATTTAGGTGTTTCTCTTGTTAATCGTTCTGGCTATCGATTTAAATTAACGCCACTAGGGCAAGAACTTTTGAAAGAAGGACGTTCACTTCTTGAACAAGCTCAGTCTTTGGAGAATAAAATAAAGGTGTCAGCAGGTCTCATTCCATCAAACTTATCTATAGCCTATGATGCAGCACTTGGTTTTGATGGTATCCAGCAAATACTTGGAATTTTTTTTGAGTTATACCCCGAAACTTCAGTATGTACTTCTGCAGAAATCTTAAATGGGTGCAGAGATTCTCTCCTCTCAGGAAAAAGCCATTTGGTTATTGGATATTTATCAGAACCACCTACTGAATCTCAGTATCATTATCAAACTCTCGGAGATATACACTTTGTATTTGCTGTTGCTCCACAACATCCATTGGCTCAAACTATAATTCCTCTTACTTTTAAAGAAATTGCCCATCATCGTATAATTATTACGCCCGATACAGCAAAAAACATTCCTAAAGCAGCATCAGGATACGCTCCAGAGCGTCAATTTTTATCCGTTTCTTCAATGGAGAGTAAAATAAATGCACAAGTAGCTGGGCTCGGAGTCGGATTCCTTCCACTTAAGCTTGCCAAACCTTACCTCCAAAAGGGACTCCTTATCAGAAAAGAAGTTGATCGACCTAAGACTCCAGGTCGCTGCTATTTAGCTTGGAGAAAAGACAAAATGACTCCAAGTTTAAAGAGTATTATTGACCTTATTAAAAAAAACAAGGAAATGCTTATTGAAGCGTAAAACGAAAGCTAATACTTGAGAATAATCTCAATACCTGTTTGACTAATATTGATAGCGGGTAATTTATAAGTTGTAATAGGAATTTAGGGAGAGATTATGTTGTTACTGATGACTATTTTATTCCTACTTATGTCTACTTATGTCTCGAAGCAACTTTTACTGTTTTCTTTGAAGGTTTGCCAGTTTTTTTAACAACTTTAACTTGGTGTGCTACGCCAAAATGCTTATCTAACAACTCAACCATATGTCTATCACGCACAGCACCACTCTTTCTTCCGGTGACCACACCAATCAAGCTCTTGTTACCTCTTGTTGCTACTGTAATAAGGTTACATCCAGCTGGTATGTGATATCCAGTTTTTAGACCTTCAGCTCCAGGGTATGTCGCAGTAACCCTGTTATGCCCATTAACTGTCTTGCCTTTATAAGTAAAACTCGTCTCACTAAAAAAAGCATAATATTGTGGAAAATCACGCTTAATTGCGATAGATAATTTTGCCAAATCAACTGCAGTCGTTACTTGTTTTGGATTATGCCACCCATCAGCATTAGTAAAATTAGTATTTTTCATTCCAAGCTGATGTGCTTTAGCCGTCATTAAACGAGCAAACTTAGTTTCAGAACCGCCGGCAAGATTCTCCGCAACAACTCTGGATACATCGTTGGCAGACTTAATAATTACAGCTCGTATAGAGTCTTTTACAGTTATTTTTTCACCCGGTTGCACATATAGCTTTAAAGGCAGTGCTTGGGATGCATATTTAGAAACATAAAACTTATCATTCATCCCTACTTTGCCTGATTCTAGAGCTTCAAATAGCATGTATATAGTCATAACTTTTGTTAATGAGGCAGGATAAATCTTCTCTTTCGAATTACTTGCATGAAGGACCTTACCAGTTTTGCCATCGACTATTAAGCTTGTTTGTATAGGGGAAGAAATAGATTTTCTTGGCTTTTTATTTTTTGCTATCGTAGCTGCAGAAACATTTGTTACTAAAAATAACACTAATAAAACAGAAGATAACTTCTTAAACATAAAAAAACCTAACCAAAAAATTCTGTAACTAAAGAGTAGCATAAAACCGTTTGTAAAAAATCAACATATATAAATCAGAATCGTTATATTTTACTTTATGTTGTTTTTCCTTCAAATCTCTTATTTAAATACAATAATAAAAGCAACCCAGGAATCGCTAAAAATACCGTCATAATAAAATAATTATCCCAACCCATTAGCTTCATAATCGAACCACCAAAACCTACTATAGTATGACTAAACAATCCAGATAAACTACTAAGCAGTGCATATTGCGTTGCTGAAAACTGTTTATTACATAAATAACTCAAATACCCTACAAGAGCTGCATCTCCCATTCCAGAAGCCATATTCTCGATACTTATTGCAATCATTAGAGCATTTGTATCATGCCCCTGGTGATGTAACCATACGAAAGCTAAATTTGTTACGGCTTGTGCAATTCCACAAAATATCAACCCTTTAATACTGCCATAGCGATACATTATTACGCCGCCAACATAAGCTCCACCAATGGTTGCAATTAAGCCAAAAACTTTAGTTATTGCCCCAATTTCTTTAAGTGTAAAGCCAAGCTCTATATAGAATGGCATTGCAACTACACCAAGCATAGCATCACCCAATTTATAGAATATTACAGCAAGCAAAATAACTATTGCTCCATCACGCTTTAAAAAATCAGCAAACGGATCAATCGTCATAAGTCTCCACGAAGAAATACTTAGTATATTGATAGCCGCTTGTTCGATTTTTGGCTCTTTTAAAGTTAGAATAAAAAATATTCCAATAAAATATAAAGAGCTTATAGCTAAAAAGGCAATGTTCCAACCGTAATCTTCTGCAACAAAAAATGCACCTGCAACAGCTATTAGTCCACCTACTCTATATCCAAAAACTGCATTTGCTGCAGCCACAGAAAGCTTTTCTTTTTCAATTGTATCAATTCTAAATGCATCGATCACTATATCCAAAGTTGCTGATGCTACACCTAGAGCAATAGTCAATATATAAATCATCCCAATAGATTCATTTGGATCTAATTTACTATATGAAAATATAATAAACGCTATTATACCTGATATTAAGCACATCCAGCTCTTGCGCCTTCCTAAACGATGGATTATCGGTAGTTTGAGGTGGTCAATTAAAGGAGACCAGAAAACCTTAAGGGAATAAAAAACCCTCGCCGCAGCAAAAGAGGTAATAATTGCAATATCTATATTTGCTCCCTTCATCCATGCTGCAATAGTAGAGTATATAATAAAAAGTGGCATACCACTGAAGATCCCTAAAATAAAGATTTGGAACTGCCTGTAATCAGTAAATAACTTTAGAATATTTGATTGATTCATAATATATGTAACTAAAGGTTTTAATTTCAAAGGAGTGAAATTTAGTACATACAAAGATTAATGTCAAGCTTATAAAGCGTGATATTCAAGCGTTTCTTCTCCGAATTTTGGTGCAGTAATAGTCGGCCTGACCATCTGTTATTCAAAAAAGAGATGTAAAGAGATCTTAAAACAAGTGCAGCATGGTGATGTATGATGATGATTAAAAAAAACAAATCGGCGCCACATATCGGGCTTGATAAGGTATGAGTGGTAGCGGGATAAGATACCAAGTCAGGCGACTACCTTATGCTGTATCACAATTCGCCACTTATCATTTCAAATTTCTAGCTTTAAGCACTTCCTTTAAATCTTCTGTTTTTGCTTCCTTTTTAGGATTAAAGAAATTACCTTTTACAGTAACGCTCATTTTTGCAGGAGCATAGTCTGTGACGCTACGACCATATTTAGGTTTAGCAAGGTAGAAAGAAAAAATTGATGATATATCTAAGTTAAAATCATACAAATTGAATGTAGCAGCCCCTTGGCCAATAGAATACTTAGTCTTAAATGCCATAGATGGTAAGGTAAATATACCTTTTGATAACTCGACACTAGCCTGCAAATCACTCATCTGTGTTTTGTCTAAAAGCAAAGTTTTATTTAAATCGTCATCAAACGAGCCAATGTTATAATTTGGATCCCCGAGTACTTGAATAAAATTATCGATAGAAAAATTATTCAATGTAATATCTTTGGCTACGATATTAGACTTTGTGTAAAGGTTATATAGCTGTTCATCAAGTTTTTCACCATTTGTTGACCACATACCACTCGCACTTATTACTCCACCAGAATTAATCATGTCTTTAGGTAGTAACCTCGAAATTGGCTCTATCTGAGCGGAATTCAAAGCATATACAAAATTCAGGGTATATGGCTGGAGCAAAATACTACCCGACGATTGCAAGCGCCCTCCAAATAAATCAGCGTCAAACTTAGAAATATCAATCAAATTCTTATCGTTTCTTGCTAGGAAAACTACTCTACCAAGAGCAAAATCACCTTGATATACACGCGCAAGAGAAAACCGCGTGACAATATCTATTTTACTGAGATCAAAATTATCTAGTATCTTTTTTTTGAGCGCCAGAATTGCAGGGGCGGAAAGAAAATCAACCGCAATAGAACCATTATTTATGTCAATCTTTACGCTTGGTCTTATGCTCTGGGCTTCTAGAGTAAAATTAGTATCTATCCAGTCAGTACCATCTGTTATATATAATTGTTCAACAGAAACTCTTCCTGGTGAAAGATCCAAAACGAAGTTTACATTTTCATATAATTTTTTATTCAATGTAAGATGATCAAAAGTAATATCAAAGCTACTTATAGAGCTGATCTTTCTTATAGGAATAAACTTGTTTAAATAGGTCTCATCCTTCATATCTTCAAGTAAGTTGCTAACATAGGCAACTGCTCGTGATAAAACTGGAAAGCTATTTTCATCAATATTTACTGAGGTAAATTTTATGCTGGCGTTGGTTCTTGGTGAATTTCCAATAAATTTAGAGGAAAGGCTCCCAATTACTTCTGTTTCTTGTGTTTTAATCAAAAAGTTCTGAAGCGACAAATCAACTGAACTAAATTTTATATCAGACGATAAAGAAAATGGAATTGGTTTATCTGTTCTTACATCCTTCCCACCAAAAAACTCTGCAAAATCATTTAAATCCTTATGATTTAAAACAACTTTTCCATTAAAAATACTCCTGAAAGAATTTTGAATTATAGCTCCACTTAAATTGAAATTACCATCTTGATCAACCTCACCAGAAAAGTCTTGAATAACAAACTTACCACTTTCAACTTTTACTTTTAAATTTACATTACTTAAAGAGTTATTTTCGTCAATTTTAACTGCTTTGGCTACAAAGCTTACGTTCAAATTATTTTTGCTAAAATCCATTCTGTTGTTAGCTCCAAACCTAGTGGTACCTACCACAACAGCTCCATCTTTTTTAGATTTCAACCAATTACCTAGATCTAGTTTAGTAAATTCAATATTTATTTCTGAGACAAACGTAGGGTCTTTGCTCATTTTTATATCACCCTTTCCTTGCAAGGAATCTGAGCTTATAATAAGCGAATCAATTATCAAACCTTGTTTTATTGGCTTGATACCAAAGTTAATTTTTACCTCTTCATTACTATTAAGGTAGCTTTCTATATTAGAAAAATCAGGGACTAATTTTGCAATTTTACTTGATAAATTAGTAGTTTTTAATTCTGCATCCCCTCCTTCAAACACACCATTTTTATAAATTTCATTCAATTTAAAATCATAACTGGTATCTTGTACATCTAGTTTGAATACTACTTTGTTATCAGCTGAGTTCTCAAATGAACCGTTTATATGTCCAACGTTATCAATAACTCCTTCAAAGTTTGCTCCTTTATTTCCGCTAGAGAAATTTAAATTATCAATTATAAGAGGAATATCATTATCAGATTCGATGAAAGTAAGTTTGTTAACCTTTGCTTTTACTGAAAGAGCATTTTTTAATATTAATTCTGAAATAAACTCACTATGACTTAAAAAATTTACATCATCATTATTAAGGTGAACGACCACCTCTCCAATAGTTAATTCACTGATTTCTGGTTTAAAGCGAAATAAGGATGATAGCAAAAACTCAATTTTTATATCTTTAAGGGCAACTTTACCATCTTGCTTAACCTCATCGATAACAAGGTAAGGTACTGGAAATTTTATAACCCTAAAATTATTTGCTTCAAGGGTGGTAACATCTATTCTAGTACTTTTCACAAATTCTTGGTATACTCTTGTGAAATCGGTAAATGCTATTGATGCGCTAACAACCCCTGTTATTATTAAGGAAATAATTACCAGGCTTATAAGTAGTTTTTTCATGCTTATTAAATTTAATTTATGAAGATATAACAACACTAATAGTTTTTTAGAAATATATCAATCAAACGACAAAAAAAATGAAAGAAGAGGACGGATTAATTTTAGTTGGTGTAATATCGGCAGCTCATGGGATAAAGGGGGACGTATTAGTTAAATCGTTTACTGACCCAAAAGAAAATATCTTATCTATTAATATTTTGGACAAAACTCATGTGCCAATTAAATTAAAAAAGGTAAGAGTAAATTCTAACGGAACGTTAGTATGTAGATTTATCGGAAGCAATGATCGAAACGCAGCTGAAGCATTATCTGGAACGAAATTATTTTGTCTACGCGACCACCTTCCTGTAACTCAACAAGATGAGTATTATATCAGTGATCTAAAAAAACTTTCTGTCGTCAACGAAAATGGTGAAAAAATTGGTATAATTATCGATGTCGCCAATTTCGGTGCTGGTGATATCATAGAAATAAGGTTTAACAATGATCTAGAAGAAATGTTTCCGTTCACAAAAGAATTTTTTCCAGAAATTGGCAAAGATTACATAGTTTTATCGAGAGCGCCACAATGATATCATTTAGTAAGTTGGATAACTTAACTGTTTTTCTGACAAATTCATATTAATAATATCTCAAATAGCTGCAAAAAATCGGTTCTTTTTAGTTCTTTAAATTTAAGGGTACGATAAATATTAGATTTATTTATGTCCGGCAAGAAACACAGTCATACCGGGCTTGATCCGGTATCTTATTATCTACCGTCATGCTGAACTAAGTGAGCTTCGCATATATCTTCGGCCAAGTATTTTCTCCTATCTCATGAGGTCCTGAAGTAAATTCAGGATGACCGTGCGTACAGCAAGTCTCAGTATAAAACCATACGACTCTATTCCTTATACATAGTTCAGGTTATACATTTATATTACAAGAACGTAGTAGCCAACAACCATGAAATTAAACAAAAAATGGTTTTAAAATATATAGGTAAGTCCTCGCTTTTATATTTACAAAACAATTGATTTGCATTAAGATTTATGTTAATATACCTCTTAAATATTAATTAATAGTAAGATGTATATTATGAGCAAAGATCAATTATATCATACAAATAATTTACTGAAATTCTTAGATGGCACTTTTAAGTCAGAAGATAAAGACGACCTAATAGAATATTGTATTAATAATGGAGCGAATGTAAATAGTGTTCACGAAGAGTCTGGGGCAACAGCATTAACAATGGCAATACGTTTAAACCATTCTAACTTTGTAATTTCTTCACTTTTAGAGGCGGGCGCTAATCCGAATAACGGTGGAGATGGCTACCCTGCTCCTATGTACATGGCCGCAAAATATGCAAGAACCTCTACGGTAAAGTTTCTTTTAGCAAAAGGCTCTCAAATAAATGGTAATTCAGATTATACAAAAAGACCTTTATTTGGTGCGTTTGAAGCCAATAATATTGATACAATAAAGTTTTTAATTTCCAAAGGAGCACTCTTTGAGAAGAGTTATATTATAGACCGCTTGGATCTTAGTAAATTAGATATTGAAAAATTTAACAAACCAATTGATCTAGAAAATAATACCTTATTTATGTGGATGGCAGAAGGCTTTAACGTAAACAAATTGAAGGAAGTATTAACTACTCATCCTAATGAATTGCAAAAGGTAAAAGTTAATTTGACTAATAATAATGGTCAGAAATTAATAGATTTTTATACTCTAAAATTTGCAAAAGGGCAAGATACATCACAAAGCCTGGAAATGATAAATTTTTTGAGGCATATTGGTTCTGAAGAACCAAATAATCCATTTATATTTAGCCAAAATCACAAATTAGATATTAGTGATATGCATAATATTAAGAATGCGCCGGCTATTCAAACCATACAATCAAAGTTGAAAAATAAAATAGAAAGTAAATATGGAGTATTAAAAGAAGACGCATATTATAGCATATTTAATGCTATTGAAATGTACATAACCCTAGAAGGGGGACGCTTACAAAAACTTCTAAAGGAAACTGCTGAAAATCCAGCAAATATAGATGGAATCATGAAAAAGGTGCGGGATCATATTAATAGCACCAAATCTGAATTAAAGTTGGATTCAGAAGCTGGTAATCAATGGAATTTTAGGCAAGAACTGGCCCACGTATTCCTTGAATTACACGAGCAAAATGATTTTACAAAAAAGTTTAATATAGATAGCCTAATCCAAGTGTTAAGTCTAAAAGATAGTTGTCCTATAGGAAAACTTGTGAATCTTTATAAATTAATTGAGAATATTAATGTAGATTCTAAGCAACCTATGTTTACAATTAACGCTAATATGCTTGCAAATCGCACAATAGAAGAGTTAAATAAACTAAATCTAGAAAATATCAAGACAAATGAAATCATTAAAAAATTCTGCAATGAAATTACTTGTCAAATAAAAGGAGAACATTCTGAGTACGCTGGCTCTCTAGAAGTACAGCTGGCTAATAGTTTATTCTATGATAGCTTTATTGAACAAGCTAAAGCAAATAGTATTGATGGACCGGCTATAAACTGTCTTGATCACACTAAAATAAAGAACACAATAAAAGATTTAGTATTTAACTATAGCCCTGAACATTGTAATGATAACGCATTATATCAATGCTTAGGGGCTATTTCTTTAAATGAAGATCTGGGTACCATGTAAGCGTTGGAAACAAGCTCTATCACTTATCATGGCGGCGTTAAGAAGCTACGTCATCTTGAGGATCTCAAGTGGCGGAAGAAAATCCTAGACCAAGCGAGGAAAGACGTATGTATATTCATATGAACTATAGCGTTAATTCCATCTAAATGTTTGTTATCCATAATTAGGCGTTATATTTATTTCTTCTCTCTTGTCCAGGTTATATCGCTACCTTCCTTTACTACTACAGAAGAACCAGGGAAATTATTGTTATGCGGAATAAATCTTCCTCCAGCAAAATTAGCCAAAAACACCTCGGCATTAGCGTACATTGAAAGCCTGTTTTCCGGCCGCGCCAAACCATGACCTTCATCAGGATATAGCAGATAAACTACTGGTATTGAAAGCTTTTTCATTGCCTCGACTATCTGGTCAGACTCATCTTGCTTCACTCGTGGGTCGTTCGCTCCTTGTACAATAAGTAGAGGTTTTTTTATGTTTTTAGCAAAGCTTAAAGGAGACCTTTCTTTCAAAAAATCTCTACCCTCTTCTGTATCTGGTGAAGCTCCAACAATCTTAATTAAATGAGCTATTTGAGGTTTCCAGTAAGGAGGTATAGACTTTAGTAAAGTTTCAAGATTAGATGGGCCAACTATGTCAATTCCCGCAACATACATATCTGGGGTCATTGTCATGCCAACAAGGGCAGCATAACCGCCATAACTTCCGCCCATTATGACTATTTTATCTTTCTCAGTTATTTTGTTATTGACCGCCCATTGCACTCCGTCAGCAAGATCGTCTTGCATCTTTCTAGCCCACTCTCCATCTCCGGCATTTGTAAAATTCTTACCAAAACCAGTTGATCCACGATAATTTATATTTAGCACTGCATAGCCTCTATTCGCAAGCCACTGTACTACTGGGCTAAAACCCCAACTATCTCGTGCATTTGGTCCACCATGAACATATAAAACCAGTGGTATTGTCTTTATTGGAATACCTTTACCATCGTCAAGCCACCTTGGTATTGTAAGGTAACTCACCAAGTCTAAATTATCTCTGGATTTTATGTTCTGTGGATACATTTTTGAAAATGGTAGCCCTTCTTGATTTGTATTTGATACAAACAGAAATTGAGCTTCATGCTTTGTTCTATCATAGAGGTGATACCTAAACGGACTATCACTCTTAGAGAATACCACTATCCATTTATCATCTTCATATGTTCTAGATAAAATCTCAAGATCACCATCTTCAATTGTCTTAAGATACTCCAAGTCAGCTGCGATTTTAGAATCAATAATTGTCCACTCTTTGCGTAAATAGTTAGTTGCAACGCCTTGGATCATCTTAGACTTAGTATCAACTAAGTAGTCATCAATATCTGCTTTTTCATTTTCATATATTACTTTTCTTGCATTAGTGGCAAGATCTACCTCCATCAAAGCTGCAGTATTTCTTCCAACACTATCGGTCATAAATAATTTCATCCCATCACTTGAAATATGAAGTGGGTTGGTAGTTAACATGTCCTCAATTAAAATTTTCTGAAATAATTCAGCTTTTTCAATATTGCCATTTTCAAAAAGATAAATTTCCCCTTCGCCACTTGGAAGCATTTTATAACCGGCACGTATTTTAAAATCATCATCGGCAATAAAAGATGCATATTGACCAGTATTTTCATATACTAGATCGCGTTTACCAGTGTCTATGTTTACTTTATAGATATCGAAATACTCTGGCACTCTGTTGTTTATCAGAATTAATATCTCATTTGAATATTTATCACTTAGCTTTAAAACTGATGCTCGCACCCCATCACTAGGCGTTAAATCTTTTTGTTCATTAGTGGTCACATTAACAGAGTATAAGCGCCAATTTTCATCACCCTTTTTGTCTTGAGCATAAATTATATGGCTATTATCATTAGCCCAAAAATAACTTCTAATTCCCCTTTGCGTCTCGCTAGTGATAACTTTGGCTTCTTGTAGTTTATCAATTGGTGCAACCCAAATATTTAACACTCCATCTTTTGGAGCTATATAGCTGATAAGCTTTCCATCTTTACTAATTCTAGTAGCAATTCGATCTGGATTGCCAAATAATACATCCCTAGAAATTAAATCATCTTCTTTTATCATCTCATCTCCTTGTTTTATAGAAGTTCCTGAACGATCTTTGTTGTATAGTAAAATAAGATAAATTACTAAGGATAAAATTACGATAACAGTAAATAAGCGCTTTAGAACCATTTTTTCCACTTTAATATTACAAATTGAATAATCAAAATTGCACAGATAATACCAGCAAAGATTGGAAATGATTTATCGCTAGCAGCTCCAGGTATCCCTGCTAAATTCACACCAAATAAGCCGGTGACAAAGCTCATAGGAAGAAAAATTGAGGCTATAGCCGATAATTTATTCGTACTTGCACTTAATCTCTCAGTTAGGTGGTTGTTTAACTCTTCATGAATAACTTGCGCTCTTTCTCTAATAGATACTATCTCTTCGATAAACCTGGTCATCTTATGGCAGCTTTCAGATAAATTACTTGCATTATCAGCACCTGAACCCAAAAAACCCTCTATAGCTGCTAATTGTTGCAGCGTGTCTAAATTGGGAAAGAAATATCGTCTAAAAATAATCACCTGTCTTCTAACGTCAATAACATTTTGTCTAAAATCCTTATCATGTTCTATTAAAACCATCTCTTCTAGATCGTCTATAGCCTCATATATATCAGCGATAGTAGACTCAATTTCTTCGTTTATATGTTCGATTAAAGTAAGTAAAAATTCAAATGTAGTCTTAGGAGCTCTTGAACTCTCAAAATCCATCTTTAATTTAGTAACCGCCTTTAAGTTTCTGAGCTTTACACTAATTATTTGTTGTTTAGTAACGTATAGACGGATAGAAATCATATCCTCTGGCTCTTCCTTGTTAAAAGAATTGATGCCTCTTAAATTTATGAATATAGTATTATCATCTATTTTTACTAGCCTTGGACGTGTTTCAGTTGCAAGTAGTGCGTCAACCCATATTTCATCGATACCAGAGCCGTTTTTTAGCCACGATTTTGCGTCTGATGAGGTGCCGTCTAAATGAATCCAACCATAACCGCCGCTAGTTTTATTATATAACTCTACCGGCAAATCATCCCTATCATAAACAACCCCTTCTTCATTAACATGCAAAGACTCTATTAACCAAGATAATTTTCTAGTCATATTAATTTTAACCTCGAATCAATAACTACCTAATAAAAAATTTTATCAATCACTACTTTATGTATCTCATCAACCGTTTTGTTCACACAATTGATTGAAACAATTCTATCAGTATGCATCGCGGCAATGGACTTGAATCTTCCGTAAATATTACGATGAAATGCCATGTTTTTAGCTTCAAACTTGTTTGCATCACCTCTCGTAGCAACCCTTTCTAAACCAATTTCTGGCGGGATATCCATAAAGAATGTAAGATCTGGCATAATAGCTTTAGACCAGGTATTTTTGGCTTCGTCTTCATAACTCACGTTCATTAAGTGGTCATGCAACTCAAAAATATCTTCTATTGTTAACCCAGATTCTCCTGATTGGTAACACGCCGTGGAATCTATGAACCTGTCGCATATAACCCAAAACCCATCTAGCATAGATGGTATAATAACTTTACTTAGGTGCTCATAACGAGCTGCCATAACTAATAGCAATTCAGACATTGGCAAAAGCTCAGAATAAACCAATAAATGCCGTATTTTTTCTGCCTCTATTGTACCTCCAACTTCTCTTGTATGAATAGCTTTAATTCTTTTAGACAAAAGAAATTCATACAACATTTTGCTCTGCGTGGATTTTCCGCTACCCTCTCCTCCTTCAAAAGTAATAAATTTAGGTTTATCAAAGTTCGTCATAATTTTTATATGGTCTATATGTTATCCTGAATTCATTTTCACTAAACGTAAGGAGTAAAAAATCCTGGCCCAAGACATGCTAAGCCTAACAAGTTCAAGATGAATCCTTGCAATGAACTTATAAGCTTTGTCTATTTGCCCCTACTGTAAATATTCATCAGAGTTCATCTCGGCAAGCCTAGAGACAGTCCTAATAAACTCCCCTTTCTTTTTGCTAAAAGGATAAATTTCTTCTGGCAAACATTCAATCTCCATGAATAAAACTACCTTATTGAAATAAGCATTATCAATAAAATTTATAAAACGTGTTGCTATATCAGTTTCATCTTCATTAATTCTTCTTACCGATTCAACTACAATAATTTTAAACTGCTCGGTTAGGTTTACATAATCAGCATATCCAATAGATCGTTCAAACAGCTCTTTAAAATTAGTTATCAGTGTATTTTTATGGCCTTGAGGGAAACTTAATGTCCTCCCAAAAAGATTTACATTTACCTCAGTTAATTCTTCTTTATCACATAGGTCTATTTTTATCTTGTCTATTATAGCCTTAGTTTTTCGATCAGCTGGATATAAAATTCTATTTTTTATCACCGATACAGCATTATATCTATAGTCGATAGCAGTATCTAGGTACAAAACTTGAAACTTCTTCTTTACCATATCAATAAAAGGTAAAAATGATTCTCTCTGCATGCCGTCTTTATATAGATTATCTGGAATAGTATTGGTTGTTAAAAAAATAAACACTTCGTTTTTCAGTAAATAGCGAAATAACCTCATTATAATCATTGCATCTGTAATATCTTTTATTTCGAACTCATCCATACAAACTACACGAGCCTTAGTTGAGATATCTGAAGCTAATTCCTGGATAACTTTATTAGCAGATTTACCCTGAAGTAGATGAAGTTTTTTATGCGTGATTTGCATAAAATTTTGGAAATGAATAATTTCTTTAGGAACTTTTACCGCATCATAAAACATCTTCATTAGCATAGTTTTACCCCTTCCAACACCGCCATGAAGATATATGCTTTTTGGATGCTTTGACTTAAAAAACAAGCGCTTAACCTTGGTCAAGGACGTTATTGGCTCAATAGAAGCCCCTGCTTGTTGCAATATGACCAAAAGCTCTTTTTGCCTACTATCAAGGATTGCTTCGGACACAGTCATACAAATCCTTTACTTAGAATCGTATGAAATTAATTTTGGTTCCTTTATTTCTATTACCTTTTCTTTAATACCTAAATATCCTGCTAGCGCCAAAAACACACCCGGATACTTTGCTGGCTGCGCTATACCAGCAAGTGTACCATAAATTGCCTCCGCAGAGCTTCTAGAGCTATCAGCAAACATTCTAGCAATTTCAAAAGAAGGGTTGGCTGAAAATGCCGCTCTAAGTACTTTTAGTATAGATGCAGTGTTATTGGTGTTTGTAAGTAATTCCATAAGTAGATTTAATGCTTCTATGTAGTCAGGTCTATATTCAAGAGCTAACTCAAGGTATTTTTTGGCTTCATCCTCTGAGCCTATTTGAAGGTAGTGCTTTGAAGCTGCATAATAATACGAAGCTATCTCTTCAGAATTTACTTCAAACAGAGGCATGTATGTTCTCTGTAATTTTGATACAATAAATACCATTTTGGGCCAAGATCCGAGGTTGGCATATATTCTAATTAAAATCAACATTAACTCTGGATCGGTATCATCTTCGTTAAAAGCCTTAAGTGCAAATTCTTCAGCCTGTATATGGTGCGTATTATTATAAAAAATTTCTGCAAGTTTTTTTGACGCATAAACACTAAAGTTCTTTTTATCAATTAGGTTGCGATAATATTGAATTTTTTTATCAAAACTATCTTCTCCTTCCGCAAGAACTAAATTTACAAAATCCTTATTTTCTTCGTCGAGCTCAGACAATATGTTACTTGTTATTTTAAGTGATTTTTTCTTATTACCCATTAACAATTCTGCTAAAACATTTAGTAGTCTGTTGTTTATTTTTAGTAATTTTCTTCTGTACCATCTTTTCTTCAAAATAGTAGGCAAATCAAATATTAAAAAGATTAATTTTAGAGCAACCATAAGAAGCAATTGAATTAAAACAAATACACTCAGAAACAAAAACAAAGTTGTTTCAATCTGATAATCAAATACAAATAATTTAATCTCCGAATCGTACTCGCCAATAGTACTAAATCCAATATAAAGAAGGAAAAAGACTGTACATAAAATCAAAAATCTAATCATTTCACAACACTCAAGTTAAATATTAAAAGCATCTTCACACTCACATCTCATAAGTTATACTTGAAATTCAAGCCGACTACCTATAATTGTCCTGCTGAACTGGTTTCAGCAACTCAGGAGATACCGGGTCAAGTCCAGTATAACTGGTTTAGGCCGTCATTTTATAAAACTCCCTTGCAGTTCAGATGAGTATATATAATTAATCAGCACTGGTAAGTTTTCATTGATTCCGTCTTTTAGCTGCTTCTGCTCTTCTTTAGTTTTAGAAATTTTTGTTACTTTTATGAACTTACTCATTAGCTTAGAACTAAAAATCTCAACGAATTTATCAGTACATTCACATTCAGGGTTTGATAACATTTTGTTATAATCATCCAGTAAAAGCAGTGTATTTTTTATCATATTAGGATGAGTAATTGAATTAAAAAACCTTAGCTCATTATAGAATAGTTGGTCTTGCCTAAATTTAGTCATTAGCCTTTCGGCGTTAGCTAAAAATAATCTATAATTATTTAATCCGCTTATCAATCGGATTTGTTTCTCTGAGGAATCTATATTTTTCTCAGCAAGTTCATCTTTTTCTACCTCTATCTCATAAGGATGCCTGGCTTCTGGCTCCATATTTTCAGCGACCGCAAGGTCTCCATTCTCTCTATCTAATTCATTTTCATCTGGTGAAAAACTAAGCAAAGGCACCTCTGGTCCCGGGAAATAACTCTCCTCGGGAGCAGCTTTATCAAGGCTACTATCCTCAACCAATATTTGTTCTGCGGGGGAAGATTTTTCTTTAAAAAAACTATCAAATAATTGCGGGTTATATTTTACCAAAACTACAATTACAGCTATAACGAGCCCTAGAATTAAGGCAAAAATTCTAAGGGAATTACTATTTGCTCTTTTTGTATTTTTATTTTCTGCTGGTTTTATCTTTCCGTTCATGTTCTTCTATATATTTCAACATTGATTGGCTATCATGGCATACTACCACATTTTTAAACACTTGCCTAAATACCTTTCCAACCTTTGAGCTTATAGCAACAATGGCAGTATTTTCTAGATAATTCACCAAATTATTTTCTACTAATAATTTCAGTAGGGTTTTTGCGCAATTTTCAGAGTATAAAACTATATAATCTATACCTTCTTTATACCTTATAACTTCTTTTTCTGAAAGAGATTCAAGATATTCTGTTTTATATAGTATCTTTCTTGTTAT
This sequence comes from Rickettsia typhi, assembly GCA_945865485.1. GTDB lineage: Bacteria > Pseudomonadota > Alphaproteobacteria > Rickettsiales > Rickettsiaceae > Megaera_A > Megaera_A venefica. The sequence goes on along the minus strand of CAMBEC010000003.1, from coordinate 138,979 downwards.
TTCAGATGGCATATTCACAGTTATATGATCTCCTGATAGATACAACGTTGTTTTGTGTAATTTTTCTGGAAGTTGCTTTTTTAAATTTTCTGCACTTGAGGCATAATGCTCAACTTTGTAACCTTTGTTTTTCAAGCTATTTGCTGATTTCTCTCCAACTACCCAAACTGACATATCAGACCTTGGAGCATTAGGAATATTATTGGCAGCAAAATTACTAGTAATTATTAAATCAGAAAATTTATTAATATACTCTGCTTCTACTGGAAACAACTTATATTTAATAAGGTTGCAATCTAAAAAGTCATAATCTTGGCTTATAAACTTTTCCTTCAGTTCATTGTTTGCTGATTTTGATCTAGTTAATAAAACTGATTTTTTCATTGGCGAATACTGTTGTTAACAATATTTGTCATACCGGAATTGATCCGGCATGATGCGTAGCACTGCCTGAACCTCTTCCCTCAAGGGACAAATACAAGTTTCCACCAAGTTTAGGAGTGTATGTTGATATTGCTGTATCAATTTATTTTTTCTTAGCATAAGGATTATCAGATTTTTCAAAATAAAATCTCATTGGAACTCCAGGCATTTCGAAATCATCCCGTAAAGAATTTGCTAAATATCGCTTGTAAGCATCTGTTATACTATCTGGATCACTAGCAAATAACTTAAATGTCGGCGGTCGTGATTTGATCTGGGTTATATATTTGATTCTTACCCTACGCCCTAGCTTTTTATGAAGAGGAAGCGGATGACGATCTAATACAAATCCTAACCAATCATTTAGCTTGGATGTTGGTATTTTTTTATTCCATAGTTTATATATATCAATACATTTGTCTAGGACCCCTTCTGTTGTGGTGCTATCAATAGCAGAAAGATATACAACCGGAATACCTTTTACTTGCGGTAAATGAGTTCCTAATTTATATTCGAATTCTTCTTTATATTCTTTCTTCTTACGAATCAAGTCCCATTTATTAACAGCAATGACCAAACTTCGGCCTTGATCAATAACATAATTTGCAATCGTAAGATCTTGTTGTTCAAGAGCAATTGTAGCATCTAACATCAAAATTACGGTATTTGCAAATTTAATACTGCCAATCGCATCGCCAGTCGATAGTTTCTCTAGGCTATGAGTGACATTAGACCTTTTTCTAAGCCCCGCTGTATCAATTAACTTAATACGATTTTCTTTATATTCCCAAGAAATTTCAACCGACTCTCTTGTAATGCCAGCCTCAGGCCCAGTCAGCATCCTATCTTCTCCAATAATCGCATTTACAAAGGTAGACTTACCAGAATTTGGCCTTCCAGCAATTACTATTTGTAAGCAATCCCCTCTAATCGGGTCTGATATCACTTCCCCTTCTTCTGTATCAATTTTTTCTGCAATTGCATCATAAAGATCAGCTAGACCCTGACCATGTTCAGCTGAAATTGGGACAGGGTCCCCAAAACCTAATTTATAATATTCTTGGTCATGGTTAAATCTTTTTTCTGATTTATTAGCTATAACTATATGATTTTTAGCATATTTTCTAATAAACTCAGCAAAGAATTTATCTGCTGGCGTAATACCAGTCTGATTGTCAACAACTAAGCAAACTAGGTCAGCCTCTGCAATTGAAATCATAGTTTGTTGCATCATGCGATGCTCAAGCTTGCCCTCCTCTGATTCCTCTAGTCCAGGCGTATCAACAACAGTAAACTCCATAGGACCAATTTTTGCGTCGGAGTATTTCCTATCTCTTGTTACACCAGGCCTATCATGTACTATAGCCTTTTTACCAACGCTCAATCTATTAAATAAAGTCGATTTTCCCACGTTTGGACGACCAACTAGAGCGACAATTTTCTTTTTCATTACAATATTAATATCCATTATTATCCGCTTATTATTAACACGAATTAGATAATATATAAAGATAATATAAAGATAATATTTGCCCAAGCTACATGAACTCAAGTATTCCCCATCTTTATATCAAAGAATTATCTTCTTTATAGTAAGATTTATTTAATTATACTGAGGAATAAATTACTTTAATTGGGTATGATGAGACATCTTTTTATATTAATATATTTATTTTATATGATATCACAGGCAAATGCAGAATCACGTTTTGTTGAACTAGGCGATTCTAAATCTACTAACTGCTGGGTTTACCTTTGCGGATTAGCAGAATCTTTTGATTCACCAGATGAACAAAACCATAGACAGATATTGAATGATATAGGACGCGAGCTGAATATACGCTTTATAGCCCTTATACCGCGCAATCGTTGCCCAAAATTTGACAATAAAATTTGTTGGCCTCATAAGGACCCAGAGCAAGCATCAGAAACTTACCAATCAATAATATCAGATCTAGCAGGAATAAGAGTAAACGGCTGGATTGGTTTTTCTAACGGCGGTTATTTTTTACATGAAATTTCACAACAAAATGTTATAATAAATCCGGTTGTAACGATTGGATCACCAGGAAGCTTAACATCAACCGATCAAATTTATGTTATGATAGGTAGAGGTGATACATACGCGTATGAGAAATCTAAAGATTTAAATTATAAAATTATTGAATATGAGGGTGGACATGAAATCGATAGCGGTTCTCTCAAGAAAGTTCTAGAGTCAATCCTTATCCTTCCGAGTAGCTGACAATATAGCAACTGGATTTCGCCCACAACCATAACCATAACAAAATGGAAGCTTCGACTTTGGACTCTTCTCTTGATACATTTTGTATAGATTCTTTTGAAAATAACCAGCCCACTCCTTTCCATAAGGTCCGACATAATTGCCAAATAGATGAATCTTAAAATCTTCATCGAGATCTTTTAATGGTATGCCTGTATCATCCTGAACTATTACATTAGCATTTGTTATTACAAAGCTCCTTAATTTAGAAAAAATATTTTGGTGAAACGCATATGAACTGGCTTTCAGCATGCACGTATCAAATAGATTGTTATCCTCTATGAATTTGATTAAATCATCACTCAAGCCCTGATTTGTCAAATTTGTTTGAACATAAAAAAGATTCTTTTTCAATTTTAGATATGTAAAGGTTATTTCAAGCGCTTTACCAAAGGAATGCTCTAAATATTTAATATCCTCAACCTCTCCACCCATTAAAGTAATTTGCGCAAGAAACAAAGGAAGAACACCTTGTTTACTATGAATTAAACGACTCATATCTGAGGTAATAAAAAAGCTGCGACGAAAAAGAGAGTCAAGTTGATTATTTAAGTTGTTAGGAATTTCCAAATTAGAGTCTACGCTGCCCACCGGCTCTAAACCAATTAAAAGATAACTCTGTGCTTGTGGAAATAACATTAAAGGATAGCTAATATCTGGTCCACCAAACGGATAAAACACCGCTTTAGTTTCTTCGGTTAATGATTTTAGCTCTTGATCAACAAATTTTTCTAACCTAGGAAATGTAGTTGTTTTGAATTTATTAAATCTTGGATGTTGATAGTTTTTAAAATCATCATACTGAGGTGTAGCCGTAGTAAAAAAGCTATAAGTAACAATTAATAGTATTAATATAAATTTCATTAACCGCATACCATTTTAAATTATGGGTAATATTATATATTTATCACCCCTTTGTAAACTTTAGAATATTTTTGTAAAGTAATATAAGTAATATATTAAGTTAAGTGGCAAATCCAAAATCTATTGGAAGGTTAATTTTTTGAGTAAGTGAGAATAACTATACAAAATGCATCATCTCTTACTAAATTTAAGACAATAGTAATCTTTCTGTAAACGTTACTTAAAAATAATGTTAGAATAAAAATATAGTTTTTCAATTCAAGGTACCGACTATGAACAATTTTATACCAGATACGAATTCTCTTTATGGACTTATAGAGTCTGCTCGACATAGTTTATCTCCTTCTAGGTTTGGTCTAATGATGACTCATAAATGGCTTGAACAACCAAACAACCCTTTTAGTAAAACGCATTTAGCCTCCTTGATGAAAGCTGGCCTAGATATGACAGAACGAATGACTAGAATATATAAAAAGCCCTCATTTGGAATTACTAAGTGTATGGTAGATGGAAAAGAACAGAAAATTCATAAACGTACTCTATGTAAGGACGTATTTTGTCATTTACAACATTTTGAAAAACCAGAATATAAAGGGTATCAACCAAAACTTTTAATAGTAGCCCCTATGTCTGGTCATCACGCCACACTACTGCGAGGAACAGTTCAGGATACGTTACCATTTTTCGACGTATATATAACCGATTGGGTTGATGCCAACCAGGTACCAATTACAGATGGAAGTTTCGATTTGGACTCATTTATTGATTATGTAATCAATTACACAAAATTTCTTGGTCCTAATGTGCACGTTCTTGCAGTTTGCCAGCCGACAGTGCCAGTACTAGCAGCTACTGCGCTCATGTCACAAAATAATGACATCCACGTACCAAAATCAATGATTCTTATTGGTGGGCCTATTGACGCAAGGAAAAACCAGACAAAACCTGGAGATTTTGCTATGGATAAAAGCTTAGTATGGTTCGACCAAACACTAATAACCAATGTACCTTCTAACTATCCTGGCTACAGAAGAAGAGTATATCCCGGCTTCTTGCAATTAGCTGGGTTCATGGCAATGAATTTACAAAGACATCTAACTTCTCATTATGATTTATTCAAAGACCTTGTCGGTGGAAATGAAGAGCAAGTTGATAAGCAAAAGAAATTTTATGATGAATATTTATCTGTAATGGATTTACCGGCAGAATTTTACTTACAAACCATAAAAGAAGTATTTCATGACTTCTCTCTGGCTAAGGATAAGTTTGTTTCTAGAGGTAGAAAGGTTCATTTAGACTCAATTACCAAATCTGCTTTAATGGGTATAGAAGGAGAAAATGATGACATCGCAGCTGTTGGTCAAACTAAAGCAGCACTGAGTTTATGTAAAAATATTCCCGATAGTAAGAAAAAATATCACTTACAAAAAGGAGTTGGTCACTATGGGGCTTTTAGTGGAAGTAAGTTCAGGCAAGAGATAGTTCCATCCATAAAAGATTTTGTTTACGCAAATGATCAAAAAGTGTAGTATGTGCTTTTCAATTTGTAATAATCTCTAAATAAGTTATGGAAATAGCAGAAAACGTCGATCAGGTCGTGACGCAAGCAAGTAGCGCCGACCTGTCAATAATCTCACTGGTAATGTCATCAGATTTAATTGGTAAATCTGTTGTATTAATTCTCCTTATTTCTTCGATCTGGAGTTGGGCAATAATTGTAAATAAATTAAAATTATTTTCTACGACAAAGCAAAAGATAAAGCAATTTGAGAGTTTGTTTTGGTCAGGACAAGTCTTAGATGACCTTTTTGAAAGGGTAAAAAGATCTGTCGACAATCCTTTATCAGCTGTTTTTGTTAGCGCAATGACGGAATGTAAAAAAAGTAATAGCAAAGATCCTCAAAAAAATGATTTCATTAGGATTGGTCACAAAGAAAGAGTATCTGGCTCGATGTATCTCTCTCGGAATAGAGAGCTTGAACAACTTGAAACTAAGCTTGGATTTTTAGCTACAGTTGGCTCTTCAGCCCCATTTATAGGACTATTTGGAACGGTATGGGGTATTATGCACAGTTTTCAATCTATCGCGGCCTCTAAAAATACTACTCTCGCCGTGGTAGCCCCAGGTATCGCTGAAGCTTTGCTTGCAACTGCTATTGGCCTTTTTGTAGCTATACCAGCCACAATTTTCTATAATTATTTATGTTCTGAAATAGATAGCATTAATAATAAACTTGATGACTTTATTGGTGAGCTAAACTCCCTAATTTCAAGAGCAATTGACGAAGAGAAAATGTAGCTATGGGAGCATCTATTCAAGGGCGCAACGCTGGTAGAAAGCGTCGCAAATTAATGAACGAAATTAACGTTACTCCAATGGTTGACGTGATGCTTGTTCTTCTAATTATCTTCATGATTACCTCTCCAATGCTCGTTGCCGGCATCGAGGTAGATCTGCCACAAACTGAATCTACGCCAATCTCAGGAAGCTTCAAGCCGTTGGTCATAAGCATAGATAAAAACGAAGAATTATATCTCTTTGAAACCCTAATTAGCAAAGATACTCTGATAGATAAACTTAAAGAAATCACCAAAGAAAATAAAGATACAAGAATTTTTGTCAAAGGTGATAAGAGTATATCCTATGGAGTAATTGTTGAAACAATGTCTCGCATACAAAGTGCTGGGTTTAGCAAAGTTGCTCTCATTTCGGACATAAAACATAAATAAATGAAAGAACAAGAAGATAAGAAATTTCAAAGAGCTATTATTGTCTCGGCGATCTTGCACTTAGTGTTACTAGGAGTATTTTTTCTCGGCTTCCCTTCGGTGTTTGAAAAACTGCCTGAAGAACAAGATGTTATGACATTTGAAATTCTTCCTATTAGCGAACTATCAAACGTTAAAAATGAAAATATTGTCGCTAAAAAAGCGATTGAACCTGAAAAGTCAAAAGAAGTAAAAAAGTCAGCTACTGCAAAAAAACAGGACCCTACTCCAGTTGAACCTAAGCCAGAAGAGAAAAAAGAAGCAGTGAAGGAAGAAGAGAAACCTAAAGATGCTGAAAAAATACCAGAAAAAGAACCCCTAAAAAAAGAAGAAAAGAAGAAAGAGCCGGAAAAAAAAGTAGAACCAAAAATAGAGCCTAAAAAGGAGCCTAAGAAAGAAACCCCTAAACCTAAGGCTAAACCAAAAATAGCTCCGAAAGAAGATGATAGCATTGATTCTATTCTAAAGAACTTAGAAGAAGAATCTGTAGGAACGGACTCAAAAGTACTCAAAAAAAGTAATGCTGAACAATTAGAAGGAACAAAGAAAACAAGAGGGATGGAATATAACGAAGATTCCCCTCTTTCTATTACAGAAAAGTCTCTTGTTAAAAGTCAAATCGAGAAAAATTGGCGTCCACCAGTTGGAAATCAAAACCTTAAGGATGTACGTGTAATGTTGCACATGACTTTAGAAACGGACGGAACTATAAGTAACGTAACCGTTATAAAAATTATTTGCCCACCAAATTCAGATGCAACGTGCAAACTTACAGCAGAAAGCGCTGTTCGTGCTGTAAGACAAGCAAGTCCAATTGAAAATTTGCCAGTTGATAGATATGATGTTTGGAAAGAATTTAACTTGCTTTTTGACCCAAGCTTCATGGATCAGTAAATTAATTAATTATTTATTTTAAATTATATGAAAAGATTATTTTTGGCTATTTTCCTGTGTATATTCCCGTTATTTTCGTTAGCAGATAACACAATTAATGTAACACGAGGAACCGTTGACCCGATACCTATAGCTATTAATAGCTTTAGGGGTGTGGATCCAGCAGATACAAAAATCGCGCAAGATGTTATCGCCGTTATCTCTAATGATTTAAAAGGTTCTGGAATATTCAGACCTATTTCCTCAGCAGCATTTATAGAATCAAAAATAGGAACCAGTCACACGCCTTTATTTGCGGCCTGGCAACAAATAAATGCTAATTTATTATTAAATGGAGAAGTAACTAAAACTGCTTCTGGTAAGCTTCAAGTTAAATTCATTCTATGGGATGCTATTTTAGAAAAACAACTTGTCAGTGAATCTTTTGAGTTATCAGAAAAACTATGGCGCAGAGTTGCTCATAAAATAGCCGATAGTGTTTACAGCAAAATTACAGGTTATGATGGTTATTTTAATACCAGAATTGTTTATGTTTCTGAAAGTGGGCCATACTTAAAACGAGTAAAACGCCTTGCACTAATGGATCAGGATGGAGCTAACCACCAATATTTGACTAATGGTTCTGATTTAGTTCTTACCCCTAGATTCTCACCAGATGGCAAAAAAATATTATATTTATCTTATAAAAACAGAATACCTCAGGTGCATATGCTTGACTTGCGCTCTGGTAAAAGCCAGCTGTTAGGACATTTCCCAGGAATGTCCTTTGCCCCTCGCTTTTCTCCTGATGGCGAGTATGCAATTATGTCTATAGCAAAAAACGGTGCTACTAATATTTATGAAATGAATCTTAGGAATAAGAAAGTATCTCAAATAACTGAAGGAGGCGCAAGTATTAATACCTCTCCAAGTTATTCTCCAGACGGTAAAAATATTGTTTTTCAATCAGACAGACATGGAGCAAGGCAATTATTTGTTATGGGCAGAAACGGTTCTAATATCCAGAAAATTAGTTTTGGGGGCGGTTCTTATGCTGAGCCTAATTGGTCTAGTCGTAACTTCATTGCATTTACGAAAGTGAGCAGAAGTAGCGGCTTTACTATTGGGGTTATGAAACCAGATTTTGTTGATGGACAAAGCAATGAGCGCTTAATTGCTAGTGGTTTCCTTGTTGAAGCATCTTCATGGGCGCCTAACGGTAGAGTGTTAGTATTTACCAAAGGGTCCCGTAATAAAGGAAAAAGCTCTAACGGCCTTAATAGAATTTACACTATTGACTTCACTGGTTATAATGAGCGCATAATACCTACTCCTAGTGACGCTTCAGATCCAGACTGGTCACATGTTATAGATTAATTTATACCTAGAAAGAACCAGTACAGCGAATACACAGGGCGTAGATATTTAAAGAATATCTACGCCCTATTGAATTAAATATAGATAATGGAACCCGTACCTATCTCATGAATTTTGTTAATAAATTTATTTTTAAATATGCTAACCGCCTTTTGACCAGTACAATGACATGGAGCAACATTTTTAACTCCTAGTAAATTAAATTCATTTACTACATCCTCAATAGTTCTGGTAAAACTCCTGTGGAGATGAAACCCACCAATAACCCAATCTATATTACTTACTAATTTGCGTTGCACTGTTCTTAAAATATTTTTAATACCAGGGTGCCCGCATCCAGTTAAAACTATAGATCCGCTGTCTCTATTAATTACTAATGATTGTTCATACACTGAAAAGCATTCTTTAATAACACAAGAACTACCTTTTAATGTGATTAGAAATAAATTATCGTCAATTGGAGTTATGTCTTTTATTAAATTTAACTTCTTTTCTTTTGAGATTTTAGATAGGAGATTATAGTCAAATTTAAAAGGCACGTAAATCTTACAATCATTGTTAATTCTACTAATTACTTCTTCAAATCCAGCAGTATGATCCCAATGTTGATGAGAGAAAATTATATGCGTAATAGTATCTAATAAAATATTTAATTTCTGCAAGTTATTAAAGAATGCTAATCTATTACCACCAGTATCAAAGATTATTTTTTTATTGTCGTATTCGAGTAAGCAAGAAAAGCCAAATCCATTTTGTAAACCGGGTACCGCAAGATTATTATCATAAATAATAGTTGTTTTTATTGAGGGTAATTTATTCATATATTTTATCGTACCTCTACAAGTAACCTTACTTAATTAAAATATGATTTAATTAGCTTTATCTACTACCATAAATTTAATAACTTCCACCAGGCCCCACCTATAAAGATCCAGACTAATAAATATACTATGCTTGTTACTAACCCAATATACCACCAATCCTTAGTTTTCATATATCCAGCACCAAAAAATATCGGCGTACTACTTAAGCCAAAATGTGTTAATCCGGCAGATAAAGTTGATAAAAAACTTAAAATTAATGCCGCAAGTGCCCCTGGAACCCCTGCGTTGACAAATAAAACTAAGAACGTTGGTAATAGTACTGTAATATGAGCTGTACTACTTGCAAAAAAATAATGAATATAAAAATAGAGCAAGGATAGAATAACCAACGAATTTATTGGCGAAGTATCGATAAAAAGAAATTGCAGTTTAGTTCCAATCCAAGTCATCAACCCAAATTTAGATAAGAAGTCTGACAACATGACAAGTGTGGCAAACCAAATAAAAGTGTGCCATGCTCCTTTATCTGCTAAATTATCCTCAAAATTAATCACCCGAGTAACAAACAAAATAGATAGGCCTATTAAAGCTACCGTTGTTGGTTCCAAGCCAAACCTGGGCCCATTAATCCATAACCCTATTAAAACTACAAACACTACCATCATGATAATTTCATGAATTGAAAGTCTCCCCATGGCAGCTAATTTTTCTTTAGCTATTTTAGGCGCAGAATCTGAATATTTAATTGTAGGCGGGTATAGATAATAAACAACTAGAGGCATTACTGCTAGAGAGACAATACCTGGAACAATAGCTGCTATTGCCCAGTCTGTCCAAGATATGGAATAACCAGCATTTTCTGCCAGTTTTACGGCAAGTGGATTGGCTGCCATTGCGGTAATAAATAAAGTGCTAGTAATCACAGTTGATTGTGTACAAACACTCATTATGAAGCCACCATTTTTAGAAGAAACACCTGGATGTTCGTCATCTGAAAATGACTTGCAAATAGATTTAGCAATAGGAAAAATTACCCCGCCACCTCTTGCCGTGGCACTTGGAATTAATGGCGACAAAACAAAATCAGCAATTACTAAAGCATAGGAAATGCCAAGTGTACTATGACCTATTTTAGACAATACATAGTAAGCCACTCTAGAACCAAGTCCTGTTTTGATAAAGCCATTGGAAATAAAAAAAGCAAAAACTACTAGCCAAACTATACTATCGCCAAAACCAGACAAACATTCAGATAACGATAATGTATTGGTTAGAACACAAGCAAGGATACTAAGCAAAGCAATAACACCCATAGGCAGAGGGTTCAAAATAATGCCAATTATGGTCGCTATAAAAATGATAAGTAAATGCCAAGCATTTATAGAGATAGCTTCAGATATTGGCAAGTACCAAGCAATTAATGACAAACTAATTGTCAATAATAGAATAAGATTGTTTTTTTGGCGTGCCGCTTTATTTAACATGATTTGTATGAGCTGAATAATATTTTATTCTTAGTAAAACTAAGATTTTCAATTTATACTATACCATAACAAAATCAATTATATTCTTACCGTCGCTTACAACTTCAAAGGATTATCAAAGCATTACTACTTCATGCATAAGCGCCTCACCCTGCTTTTATCTAAAAACAAGGCTAGAGCAAATCGCATTGAATTAGGTGATAAAACATCATAGCGCGACCAGTTGAGAGCGTAGTATAGGAAAATGAGTCATCCTGAACTTGATTCACGATCTTAGGCCACTGAAGAAGATTCTGAATCAAGTTCAGAATGACTTTTACAATGTTGCACAAGTTCTGCTTGTTACGACGGAATTTAATTACCTAATTCAATAAGACTTATTCTATCTCCTCAAGATTCACAATAATATTGGGTGATTTATTTATCTCATGCTTAATCATCCGACGTAAAGTCTTGGCAACACAAGACTCTATCTGATCTGTAGTAAGCCCAGATTTACTTTGCTTGCGTTGATCAGCTACTGCATCAATAATTTCTTGTTTAATTTGAGAAATAAAATCCGAGTCTTCAATTGGATCTAATAACCCAGGAAGTGCCACCATAGGGCTGCACACTAATCGTAGCTTGGAATCTACAACCACTGAAGCAACTGCAATACCATCATCGCGCATTCTTCTACGCATTCTAAATATCTGCGAATCATCTGGTAAGAGATAATTACCGTCTACTGCTAAGTAGCCATTTTTTACAACATCAATAATTTTTGCTCCTTCTGGCTCAAGTAAAACAACGCTTCCATTCTCAACTTCTATAGCGTGCTTTATACCGTTTGCCTTTGCAAGCTTTGCATGCTCGTGAATATGTACTGGCTCGCCATGAACAGGTACACATATTTGTGGCCGTACAAGTTCATACATTTTTTTGAGCTCGTCTATTGCTGGATGACCAGAAACGTGAACAAAGTGGTCCCGCTCTGTTATTACTTCAACACCTTTTTTTACAAAAATATTAAACAGCTTAAAAATCTTTTTCTCGTTACCAGGAATAATCTTAGAAGAAAAAATAACTGTATCTTTCGGCGCAAGCTTAACTGAATGATGAGAACCACTTGCCATCTTAGATGTCGCTGCCATTGGTTCCCCTTGGCAACCAGTTGCAATTATAAGCAAATCCTCTCTTTTATAGTTACCGATTGATCGTTCATCTACAAGCGGAGCAATATCAGATAAATAACCACTCTCTTGTGCTGCTGCAAATATTCGATGTAAACTACGGCCAGTAAGACAAACTTTTCTTCCAGCTTTTTGGCCAGCATGAATTAACGTATCTAACCTCGCAAGGTTAGAGGCAAAAGTGGTCACAACAACCATTTTTGGACAACCAGCAATAATATCAATTAGGCTATCTCTAACATCACCCTCTGAACCAGAAACACCTTTGTTAAATACATTAGTCGAATCACAAACTAAAGCTAAAACTCCTTCGTCACCACAAGCTCTAAGAGCTGCTTCGTCAGAAGAATTTCCTACAACAGGGTTCGGATCAAATTTCCAATCACCTGTGTGAAGTACATTTCCAGCCTTTGTCCTTATCATAAGAGCTTGCATTTCTGGGGCCGAATGGGTCAACCCTATCATTTCAATAGAGAACGGACCAAGTTCAAGCCTCTTGTTTGGATCTAACTCAATAAGTTTAATATCGCTGGCAAAAGCATATTCTGATAATTTTGCTTTTAAAAAACATTTTGTAAATTTTGTTGCGTAAACTGGGCATTCAAGTTCATTCCATAGATATTGAATTGCCCCAAGGTGGTCTTCATGAGCATGAGTCAATACTATGCCTAATAAATCTTTTTTATAAGCTTCAATAAAACTCAGGTCTGCTACGACCATATCAACACCAGGCAAATAATCATCAGCAAAACCACTGCCACAATCAATCATTATCCATTTACCTTCAAATTGGTATAAATTAACATTCATACCAATTTCATTTGACCCACCAAGTGGCAAGAACAATAGTTTATCTTTATATGTTTTGAAGTTGATTGACATCTATTTTGCTATATGATTGAAAATTTGGATGAACTATACCTTATTCTTTCTAGATAGTCTATGATTAACAACCGACTGGTTAATATTAGTTTAATTGTATTTGGCTTTCTTTCGCTTATTTTTGTTATATTTCCAAGTTTTGATATTAAAATATCCGAACTATTTTACTCAAAAGAATTTGGCTTTAAATACAAAGACCACTATGCAGTGGTCTTATTCTATAATGCAATACCACTATTAACTAAAACATTTGTTTTTATATGTGTTCTTTACCTATTATATATATTAATAAAATCCAAAAACTTTAAAAAAGCCCTATCTTCTTGGGCATTTTTCTTAATTATTTCAGCTTTAATTGCTCCTGGAATAACTGTGAATTCACTGTTAAAGGAAAATTTTGGACGAGCAAGACCTAGAGAAATAGTAGAATTCGGTGGCACTAAGAATTTTTCTCGAGCCTTTGCATTCTCAGATCAATGCCCTAAAAACTGTTCTTTTTCCTCTGGTCATGCTGCTATGGGTTATTACTTTTCTTCAATAGCTTATGTTGCGAGAAGCCTATACTTTGCTAGAATATACATAACTAGCATATTGTTTGGTTCTATTGTTGGCCTATCACGGATTATAATGGGTGGTCATTTTGCAAGCGACATAATTATATCCGCCTTCTTAGTATTGCTATTAAATCATCTAATTTATTTATTATGGAAAAAGAAAACATCCTAGTTAAAAAAATAGCCATTATATCAAGCAATTCAGCTCCGGCCGAAGCAATTGAGAATTTACTTAAAAAACTTTTCGATAAAGCTGCTCCAGAGCAAGCCGACTTAATAATTGTTATTGGAGGCGATGGCAGTATGCTCCACGCCTTGCACAATTACATGCATCTAGATATACCATTCTATGGTATAAATGCAGGAAGTGTTGGCTTTATGATGAATAAATTTCACGTTGAAAATTTTTTAGAAAATCTTCAGCGTTCAAAAATTGCCAAACTCTACCCATTACAAATGAACACTATAAACAATGATGGTAAAACAGAGTCTGCTTTGGCAATCAATGAAGTCTCAATTTTTAGAAAGACAAACCAAGCTGCAAAATTTAAAATAATAGTAGATGGTATAGAACGTATGACGATGTCAGCTGACGGAGCTCTTGTTTCAACTCCCGTAGGAAGTAGTGCCTATAATTTATCTGCTGGCGGGCCAATTGTGCCTTTAACATCAAAAGTATTATGCTTAACTCCTATTTGTCCTTTTAGACCTCGCAGATGGGGTGGCGCCCTACTTCCAGTCGATGTAGAAATAAAATTCGAAATTATCGATAGTAAAAAAAGACCCGTTAATGCTGTTGCTGATTTCTTTGAGTTCAAGGATATTGCCTCCGTTACCATAAAATCAACCGATACAAAAGTTATAAAACTTTTATTTGATCAGCGCCATACTTTTGAAGACAGAGTGATTAAGGAACAGTTTAGCTTTTAAGCATAGAGTTAAACTACTTATAACTCACCCAAGCTCTCAGAAGATACAGAATCTTCAGTATAGTAACTCGAATCATTATTATTAACTAGTGCATCAGTCTCTGGCATTATAAAAGACCAAATCTTTAAATGTTTCTGAATTACAGATGCTCCTTCAGGAATCTCATCCTCACTAAGAGGTTTGTAATAAATACCTGGTGAAAATAATGACTCTGTACCACGCTTTATGCAAAGATATAGTTGGCCTGTTATTTTATCTTGCACATAACTTTGTTGATTCTTCATTCCTTCAAGCCCCCTTTTAAACTCTACTTGCAATATCTTATGCCTTGAGTGCGTTGTAAAGAAAATTAATAATAGTTTTTAAATATTGCTCTTTATCCTTTGTTGAGGATTTATTTACTCCTTTATATTGATCAATCAATAAATTAACCGCATTTGTAAAAATTAAATAACTAGCAAAATCGGCATCAATATCTTTTCTTATCTCACCATTATCTTGTAATTGCTTAACTTGGACTGAGATATCATTATACTTATTGTCTGGAACCCCCTCAAGTTTTTTACTATTAGCTTCAAGTTTTTGAAAAAGTATTAGCCTTATTATATCTGGGTTTTCTGTATAAAAATCGAACCTTAGAGTCACCATTTTTTCTAGCAACTCCATTAAATTACTTGCTGAAAAATCAGATTCTTTTTTCTCTAGGTCAATATAGGTGGAAATCATTTCGCCTTTTATCGCTTTCCATAAGCTTTCTTTGTTTTCAAAATGATGATATATGAGGCTTTTATTAATATTACACTCTTTGGCAATTTCACTTATAGATGTTGCTGCAAACCCTTTTCTTATAAATAGTTTTCTTGCTACTTTTAAAATTAAAATTGCAGTTTTATGATCTTTTTTTGTCATTTTTTTCTTTGTAAATGGGATTAATAGTATCTTACTAGTAAAATAATAAATTTTACATAATTAGTTGACCAGTCGTTCAATTAATTATTGACAGCATTTATAATTACGGTTAAATTAAAAGAAAGAAGTTGACCGATCGTTCAATCAATTTTTGTGTATTTTATCATATAAAACTAGAGGGAATAAGAATGAAAAATAATATTGCTACTAAAATAAAACTGGCTACATGCACCATGGCTTTGCCAATATTACTTTCTACAAATATAGCATTTGCTGATAATATAGAAGCAACAGGACTTAAGCAAAGAGCTGAAATATTAAACACTACTTATGCTCATATTTCGGCTAGGGCTTTACATCTTGCAGCATATTATAAGATTTTTGATCTGATAGATGAAAAAGGAACTTATGCTCAAGAACTAGCAGAAAAATTAAAATTCAATGATGCAAACTTAGAAGGATTATTAATGGTGCTTGCTAACCATGGAATACTAGAAAAATCCAGTGACGGCAAATATTCATTAAATGAAAAATCTAAAATGTTAGTCAGCACTGCAAGTGGCAGCTTACAGCCAGCCGTTGCAAAGGAATATGATAATAGAAGATGGTCAAGCATTGGTAGGCTTGATATCGCTGTAGTTGAAGGTGGCAACCCATTTGAAACCTTATATAACGAGACTTTTTATGATTATTTAGATAATAACAAAGCAGCAGCCGATTTGTTCAATAAAGGGATGACAAATTTTTCTGGTAAAGAAAATAAAGAAATTCCATCACTGTATGATTTTGGGAAATTCAAAACTATATGTGATGTTGGTGGCAGTGATGGGTCTTTGATAAGTGAAATCCTTACAAAATATCAAACTGTTAATGGTTCTGTACTTGATTTAAAAAGTGCTATTAGAGAATCTAGTATTTTAAAAAACAATAAGTTTGGCAATAGGCTTTCTGGGATTGAGGGTGACTTTTTCAAGTCTATTCCATCTTCTGATGCCATAATTCTGAAACGAGTTATTCATAACTGGAGTAACGAGGATTGCATAAGAATACTAAAGAATTGTGTGTCAGCAATTAACGATACCAACCTGGGGAGAATTTTTATCATCGAAAAAGTTATGCCAACCATTCCTGATGGCTCTCTACTTATCGATACTAGCTTAGGGGGAATCGCACTTGGAGGTTCTCATGAAAGAACAATTTCTGAATTCAATAAACTAGCTCAATCTGCAGGGCTTGAACTTGAGAAGAACCTTGACACTAAAACTGGAATTTCAGTACTAGTGTTCAAGATTAAGAATTAATTGTATATTTAATACCAAAGGTACTGTCTCAAGCGAGAAAGACAGTACCTAATTATTATTTAATCATGTTGCTGCTAGCTTATTAACGTGCTCTTGTGCCATCTCCACCATTTTGCGGTAATTTAACTTGCCTGTAGCAAGAACCGGTATTTCACTGACATTTATAATTATTTTAGGAATATATAGTTCCGACAGTTGTTGCTCTTGACAAATTTTTGCTATTTTTTCTCTAGGAATATTTTCTCCAGTAGTAAACACAATTATTTGTTCGCCTTTTTTATCATCTTCAATATTAACAGCCGCATGGATTGCTTCTGAATCCAAGAGAGTCATTAACTCTTCTATCGCAGCTAAAGGCACCATTTCCCCAGCAATCTTTGCAAAACGTTTTTCACGACCTAAAATTGTTATATAACCTTCATCATCTATCAAAACAATGTCACCCGTGTCATACCAATCTTTGCCTAACTTTTCAACCACAGGAGGCACAATTACTCCAGGATTATCTGGCAAGATATATCCTTGCATGACATTAGGGCCACGTATACACAGTTTGCCCCCTTCTTTTATTCCTTCAACAGGTTTTAAATGATATTCAATTTTAGGCAGTAACCTGCCTACCGTTCCTGATTTATCATGCATTGGCGTATTAATGGCAATAACTGGAGCAGCTTCTGTTACTCCGTAACCTTCAAAAATTCTAATGCCAAATTTATCAAACCAAGTTTGTCTAGTTTTAGCTTTTAGTTTTTCAGCTCCTGCAACCACATACCTTAGCGAATAAAAGTCGTATGGATGTGCGTATGAAGCGTATCCGCTTAAGAACGTATCAGTTCCAAACATGATAGTAGCACCAATATCATAAATTATTTCAGGAATGACCCTATAATGAAGCGGCGAAGGATAGAAAAATGTCCTTATACCATTTAAACACATTATTAAAGTTACTGTTAAACCAAAACTATGAAATATTGGTAATGCATTAAAGGCATTATCGTATGGATTAAAATCTATCTTAGCAATGGCCTGACATCTGTTAGCCTGAAGGTTTCGGTGTGACAAAGCAACTGCCTTAGGCTTCCCTTCTGTGCCAGATGTAAATAAAATTACCGCCGTATCTAAATCGTTTTGATTAGGGCATATTTTCCTATAATAAATTTCTGGAAATATGGTTGCTAGAAAACATTTTAGCTTAAGTTTAATCGATATAAATTTACGCAAGTCTTCCAGATATATTATTGTAATACCAGCAGAGGAAACCGCCTCAACAAGGGGTTTAAGCTCAGCTTTTTTTATAAATTTCCGAGATGTATAAATCGTCCTTATCCCAGCAGTCTGACAAGCTGATATAACATTACTTGACCCAGAAGTAAAATTTATCATTGCAGCTATCCTGCCCGCGGCTTGAACTCCAAAAAAAGCAATTACGCTCCCTACCATATTTGGTAGCATTAGGCCTATTTTTTCAGCAGCTTGAGATTTTTTTGATATTAGTTCAGCCAAAATAAAAGATTTTAACAAAACATCTCTATAGGAAGCGGAATTATTATCAATATCCTGCATTATAATAGCTTTCTTACCATAAATTTTACTGGCACTTATTAGTGATTCAAATATCGTTTCCTGATAGTTAGAGCTTTCAAAAATCATTTCGCTCATAATATCATATAAAGATTGCCCAATAAATTTACGTCTCTCTCTTTTATCCAAATGCTGTGGCGGAGTAATTTTAACAGGTGGAAGAATAGTGATAGTTAGCTTTCGCCTAAAAGTAAATTTTCCACGCATCAATTTTCTTACTTTAGAAAATATCGTGAATTGAGTTCCATCTATTCTTATTGGAAGTATTGTGGCATTAGCCTTATCTGCTATCATGCCTGGGCCATCATAAATTTTCATCAATGAGCCAGTACCACTAGTTCTTCCTTCAGGAAATATAACTATTTTTTTATCCTTCCTTACCTCTTCGATTAAGCTTTTGATAGCCATCGGGTTATTGGATTCGATTGGATATGTTTTAATAATTTTTAAAAACGGCTTGACCCACCACTCTCTTGTAATGGTTAAATTGATGGCAAACTGCAAAGTTTCTGGGATATAGCTAGCTATTAAAGGCGGATCGATATATGACAAGTGATTTGCAACTATTACCGTTCTCTTTCCTGCTTTTTCATAATTTTCTATACCTTTCACTTCAACTTTATAAAAAATAACAAAAAAGAGTCTGAATATTGCTCTCCACAATTTCATCGGTATTATTCTAGAGTTTGGAATTAATTGGTATATATGAATTGCAATCACCATATTTAATACACTTACCACTAAAATTACCGAAGGAATTGAGAATTCCATATAAAATAGTAATGAAAGTATAACTGTAGAACCAGCCATAAAAAACGAGTTAATTAAGTTGTTAGCCGCTATAACCCTGCTTCGATAAGCTGGAGATGTAAAATACTGCATAACTGCAAATAACGGCACAACGTATAAACCTCCAACTGCTGCAAGGCAGAATAAGTCAAATAATATTCGCCAATAATGTGATTTTGATAAAAATTGCGAAATACTCTTCAATTGCTCTGGAGCATAATTTATAGATGCTATATGGCTTGCAAAATACAAATCTATTCCAAAGAAACTAATGCCCAGCGCTGCAATAAATACATACTTTGTAGTAATTTTATTGTTGAAAATATAACTACACCCAAAAGACCCAACACCAACCCCTATAGAAAATACCGCTAAAAATAAATTGGCTACATTCTCATCAGCCCCTAGTGTATCACGTGTTAGAGAGGGAATTTGAGCCATTATCGCAGCACCGATAAACCAAAACCACGAGATACCAAGTATTGCTAAATATACTTTGTTTTTGGACGATGCATATTTTACCATCTGAATAGATTCTTTGATAATATTTGGATTAATCTTAATTTCTTTGTTTGAATTATTAGATTTAGGCATAAAAAAACTTGAACCCAAGCCAATAAAAGCAATAACAACTGTAAAACCAATTACTACTAATCCATTAATGTTATAAAAACCTCCCATCATGGTACCCATTAAAATAGAGAGGAACGTACCGGCTTCAACAAAGCCATTAGCTCCTAACAGCTCTTCTTTTTTCATGTGATCTGGCAGGACACTATATTTAATTGGTCCAAAAAAAGTAGAATGGGTCCCCATAAACCCTATACACATAAAAAGTACAACTAGATTTGTAGTATAGAACCCATAGATAGCAGCTAAGATTATACCAATCTCAACAAATTTTATTATTTTTACTATAGTGGTGCGTTCATACCGATCGGCAATTTGCCCGGCAATACTAGCAAATAATACAAAAGGCAGTATAAAAATAACATTGGCAAGCATGATAAGAACGTATGCCGGCGTTGCTAAATCATTTGCAAGCTTAAATGTAATGAGGATAATTAATGCATTTTTGAGAATACTGTCGTTAAGGCAGCCACAGAACTGTACTAAAAAAATAGGTAAAAATCTTCTATCTTTAAAGAGATAAAATTGATTTGAATCCATCACTTCTCCAATAAAATATTGACGGATATTATGAAATTCTAGTCATTATGTCAATTAATCTCTGAATATTGTATATTATAAACGTTCATAAACTAGAAAACATACCTCATTTGTAAAAAAATAACTGCAAAATCTATTTTTTAAGCCTTATAAAACGTTCCATCATAGCATTTACTTGCTCTGGCACTTCAAGTGTTGCCCAGCATTTAGATCCCACGACCTTACCAATTTCAAATTGAGGAGCTTCTAGCCTCAATTTATCATAACTGCAATGATGTTCATCTGTCAAAATACATAGGGTGGAATAAGTAATGTTTTTTAATTTATTAGATAAGTTAAGGTCCCACCTTATTAGCTCTTTAAAAATATTCTGTAATGATCCTTTATCAACATTTTTAAAAGCATTAATCGCAATTTCCTTATTATAATAATCTGTATCTATAAATAAATCATCAACTAGCGATATAACAAATTTATCATAATCAGCTTGGTCTAACTGATTAATAAAATTATTTATTTCTACAATGAATGATTTGTCTATAAATATCGGGGGATCAATTAGAATAATATTTTTAATTGGCAACCTATGGTTAAGCGCTACATCAACGATAATATTAGCACCATTATTCAATCCAATAAAATATATATTTTCAAGGGATAAACCTTCACAAATTTCCTTAATGATTAGTGATAACTTATCCATTGCATAACTTGCTATCACCTGACTCCTACCGTGTCCCGGCAAATCTAGCAAGATGACGTTACCATATTTTTTTAATAACCTGATTTGATGGGTAAAAAACTGGTGAGTTCCACCAGCGTTATGAATTAAAACAAAGTTTAATTTCCCTTTACCTTCGAGTTTTTCAACAAAAATTTCAATACCATCAATGTTCATAGTATCTAGTTTTTATTTGGTTATTAGGTTAATTTTAGAACAAGATCTATTAGAACAAACAATTGTTCAAGTTTTATTGTTTATTAGGAATAGCTATAATCTTATTTTTCTTCATACAGATTATTGTTGGTATCAAACAGCTCATCATAATTTTCAACAAACCTTTCTATTTCAAGGCGCCTAGGCTCCCTTTTTAGTTTATTATAATTTTCCCAAAACTTATCTATATATGATCTAAAATCCATTTGTTCCAATTTTGCTTCATCGACAAGTACACCAAGAACAATATCATCATTTGGCAGTATTAATACTTGAGCTTCATTATTAACGAACTTCAATTGCTTTGTATCGAACTCTTCTAGATCAGAAGCTTTCAAATCAACCTGCTTAGATTTATTTTCTAATGATAGCTCGCTTTCTGAAATTTTTGGTACTACAGCAGGCTTACTAGTCTTTGCTTCAAACTCTTTTTTATATTTAGATATAGCAGCTTCATCTTCATTAGGCTGATTTGCAGCATTAGCATATTCTGGTACAGTTATATTAGGAGAATTAGCAGATGCACCCGCTGTTTTATCCGTAGGTAATACTAATTTAACAGTAGATTCATCATTTTTTACACCCAATTCTTCTTCTGTTTTTGGTTCTGCCGGTTCTTTAATGTCATCCTCTTTTACCGCCTCTTTTGCCTTATCTTCATAAGCTTCTGGTAATTGAGGAACACTCACCTCTTCTGTTTTTGGCTCTGCCAGCTCTTTAACGCCCCCCTCTTTTACCGTCTCTTTTGCCTTATCTTCATAAGCTTCTGGTAGTTGCGGAACACTCACCTCTTCTGTTTGTGGCTCTACCGGTTCTTTAACTCCATCCTGTTTTACTGCCTCTTTTGTCTTATCTTCATATGCTTCTGGTAATTGAGGAATACTCACCTCTTCTGTTTGTGGCTCTGCCGGTTCTATAACTCCATCCTGTTTTACTGCCTCTTTTGTCTTATCTTCATAAGCCTCTGGTAATTGAGGAATACTCATCTCTTCTGTTTGTGGCTCTGCCGGTTCTTTGATATCTTTAGTTTTTTCTTCAGCCTGATCAAGAATTTTTGAGGCTGCAGTAGCGTTATCAGCCACATTATTTTTGCGAGTGATTTCGTCTAGGTTAGTTACATCTTGGATTGGTTCGTTTGCGTTACTATCCTTAATTACATCATCACCAAAGCCAACTGGTAATTTTAGTTGATCCGGAACGTCAACCTCACTCTCAGGTTCTGGTAGCTTGACGTTCATCGGCCCTTCATCAGTGCTTCCTGGCGGAATATCAGAACTATTATTATTCTCTTTATTGTCAATAACTGTCTGCCTATCATTTATCGATTTTGATTGAGCAGCTTGTCCAGTATCTTCTGTTTTTTCAACAGCTACTGGAGCGTCAGGCTGTTTCTCTACTATCTGCTTTTCTTCTCCAAAACCAAAATATTCTTTAAATTTTTGCCATAATGATTTACTACTATCCGAACCAACTTCTTCTACCTGAATCTCAGAAGCTGTTGGAAGCGCTGGTAAGCCACTTTCATTATCCGCATAAGAAGGCGCAGAGTTCAAAAGTAGTATAGAGACGAAAATTAAAAGATTTTTCTCCATTTTTCCTCAATTATTACAATACATTACTTTTTGGGAATAATCTTCTTGATCTCATTCGAAACAATATTCTCAACAATTTTAGGCAGATTATTATCTAGCCAATCCTTAATTAAAGGACGCACTAAGTCGTTTACTAGTATATCTAAAGATTGACTACGTTCTAAATACTCTCCGCTTTTTAAAGCGTCATTAAGTTTATTAATCTCAGTTTTGGTGGAATGTTTAGTATTCTCCGAAACTAAACATTCTTCTGTGTTTTCTTCTAAAACACTTGTCAACTCAAGAATATTATCCTGTTCATCTCCTAACAAAGCCTTATTGTCTTTCTTAATTTCGGAACTGAAAATATTGTTATTATTGTCAATAATCCCTCGAATTGATCTTAGTATATCTTCTAATTTAACTTCACCCTCCTCGGTGTCGTCATTTTTTTTAGTCACCTTTAGAAACCTACAATTTTCATTTTTACCTTTTTAAACTCTGCCTCTGGCTCAAAATAATCAACTTTAAGCTTCATACTCTTAGCCGTCAAATCTCCTGTTAAAGATTTAATTCTGTAAGCAGCTAACACCAAGCCCTTACGAGCTTCAACTCTTGATTCTCTAGCTTTATTCAATCTTTCTTCCGTTCTGAGGACATCAACGATCGTTTTAGATCCAAGCATCTCTTCTTGAATCATTCCCTCATATGCAATCTCAGCTGCATTAACAGCTTGGGTTGTAGCGTCTATTCTCATTTTTGCGGCTTCAAGTTCTGACCAACTAGCTTTACAACTCGACTGCACTTGTTTTATAACACTATCTAAACTAATTGCCGCCTTACGAGTTTGATATTTTGCTCTTCTAATATCAGAATATTCCATTCCTCCTTTTCCAAGGATTGGAACGTTTACAGATAATGTAGAAGTAATACTTCTATTATTAACATTACCGTTGTTAGTTTGTTCTGGGTTATAGTCAGTAGTTCCACCTTGAACCCTAAAGCTAACCTTTGGCAACAACTCTCCTTTAGCAGCATTTTCTCCAGCTTTTGACGAAGAAGTTCTATGTCTTGCACTATCAATAGACGGATGTATTTCAGTTGCAGTTTTTATTAATGCGGCAAGAGAAGGCGGTAAACCAGAAGGAACTTCTGGCATTTTCACATCAATTGGATCTATACCAAAAAATCTATAAAAGTTAGCCTTTGAAGCCTCGAAATTAGCGTATGCAACAGCCTGATTAGCTTCTGACGTAGCTAGCCCCTCTCTTGCGCTGGCAACTTCTGTCTCAGTAGACTCTCCCAGCTTAAATTTTTCTGTCATTGCTTCAAGCTGCGTTTTATTTGATCTTACACTAACCTTAGAAATAGAATATTTATCAGCGGCTTCAACGCAATCTAAATAGACATTTATCTCTTTTAAAAAAGCATCCTGTTCTTTTGCGTAATAGTCGCCCCTTGACGATCTAAACGCAAACTGAGCGGCCTTCAAAGTATTTACTGAACTCCACCCATCAAATAATGGCTGCTCTAGGGTAATAGATCTATTATACCTCAGACTATCAGATGTAGTAGCATCGATAACTGCAGGGATTTTACTTCTTCTTTTTATTTTTGAATCAGTTGAATCTATATTTGCAAAAACTCTTGGCATAAAACCAGCTAAAGCCCTAGGAAATTGCTCTATTTCATTTAAGAAATCAGTTCTAATAGTTTGCAACTCTTCATTTTGATTATATCCGCTCGTAAGAGCTTGTTCCAATGTCACTGCAGAGGCACTAGTAGAAAGCATGGCTATCAGTGATAATACAAGTATTTTGCGCATACAAAGCCTAATCCTAAAATAATCTTTACTTTGAAAGTAATTCTAGGCCAACAAAGCAAATTAGTATACGATAACCTTAGATTTAGGTAAGAAACACATCGTATTTAGGTGTATTTTTGCTGCACATTAATCATATTTATCAATACCTGCTTAGCTATCTTTCTACAAACAACCTAACTTTTGCTACCAATGTTCCGCGAATTTAACATACAGTACCCCTACTTAGAAAAATCTTTTTAAATAGCCTATTTATAATGAAAGTATATTTTTTTTGAGATAAGATTCTTTTTATATCCATTTTTTGTAGTTTATTAGCATGATCCCAACTATTGAACAATTTAATCAACTCACTCAAAACGAGAAAATTAAATTAATACAACAATATGCTCCTCACCTTCTTAATTCATTAAAAAAGAGTTTATCTAGCCTTAGCTCTCAAGAGTTAGGCAACTTATTTGAATTTGCCAACTTCGAAGCAGTTGCAAAAGAAATTGCAGCAAGCTTTGCCATAGATTTAACAAATTTTTTAACAAATTTTTCATATATAATTGAACCTGTTATAACAGAGTTAAAATTATCCGATAAGGAAAAGAGCTTACTTGACAATATACTCAAAAAAACTCTTGTTTTTGCAATAAACAAAGCATCTTCTAATCTATATACTGATTTAAAAAAAGGAGAAGGTTTACTATATAGCGCAATATTATCAGAAAAAACTATAACTATTTTAGAAGGAATTTTAGATTTCAAAAAAGCAATTGATAAGAATTTTCCTGGCTTATCTGACTTGATTATTTCAAAAACATCTCCAGCTATCTTGGGTCTAGTTTCGATGTATTCTCCTCCACTGGGTTTAGCTTTAAAAACTACTGGTGTCTTAAGCAAAGTTAGTGACTTTTTGAAAACAGAAAATCTGAGTAAAACAGTAACCAACATGTATCATAGTTTGGATAAAATTCAACAAGATAAAACACTCTCTCAGATACATGAGACCGGTTCCAAATTCACAGAAATTGCAAAACAAATATCATCATCTACTTTATCTGAGGACCTAGTTTCAATTAGACACCGCATAGAAAAATTTAATTTAACTCTCGAAGCGGCTTCTGAGACAGTTCAGGAAATATCCAAGAATGCATCATCAAAAAAATTGCTCACGATAGTAGCTGACTACGCAGAAAACCATATTCCATCATCCGAAAGGGAGATTAATGAAAAACTAGAGATCGTAAAAAGGTCAACATTAGACAAACTAGAAAAAAATGGCGTTCCAAAAGAATTAATTGCCGAGGCGACCCTAATCCTAGATAAAAATATTGAGTTGGCTAAATCAGAAATGATAAAATGCCTTAATAAGGAGAGTAAGATTATCGACAAGGTTGGCTATATTCTTATCTCGGCCGATATATTAAGTAAATCTGAAAATCAACTGAAGGAAATTGGAGAAAAAAACCCATCTCATTCTAAAGCTTTTAAAGAATGCACACAAAACCTAAAGGCCGAAGTTAACAATAGTATTCGTGGAGATGTAAGCAAAATTGCTAAAGAAATGACAGCAGATTCACCAGCTAAAGATTTTGCAAAAAAAATTCTTGGTGTTAACCTTGCTAATGAAATTTTGATTAAACGTGCAATAGCGCCAGAAAAAAACCTTGGAAGATCGCCATTATAACCTGATTTAGTATACAACTCTGGTTTTAAAATTAACTAGGCAAGTCGACTTCATCCTAGGCATCAGAACTACCAAGCAGCTCAAGCTGTTCTGCATTATCAGATTTAATAACCTCTTGATCTGAATTAAGATTCATAACGTTTGAAACAACGGTCGTTGCAACAGGAGCGGCAAAATTCACTGGCTCTAGACTTTCAAGTAAAGATGCGCCTTGTGGCAAATTTCCATCTTTATCCAATTTCCAGGCTTTTAATGGTTGATGGGCGCCCTCTGCCACTTTTTCGACTTGTACATTTTGCGCTTTCATAATATAACCTTAAATTGATGAATTAATTCTAATATCTAATCAAAAATATAATATTTGTCAACTAATTTGATAAGATCAACAACGACATTTTAGAAAATCTGTATAATTAACCTGAACTATGGATAAGGTAAACATAATCCTTTTAAGTGCTGGTTATAAGGTCTGTAGCGTCCGAAGATGAGGTTATGTGTAGAGCTTTATACCAGAAAACCTGATATCTGCCGGGATAACTTTTTCAAAGCCAGGTTATTATAACATTAGGTTCGTTAAAAACTCTTGAGCATCACGTATTAAAGCATCTTGATTCAAGGCTTTTATGAAGACAAGTTTGTTATCTGGTTTTATCTTAGCATGCCTTGGAAACTTGTTAATAAAAGAAAGCACCATTTCAGCTACACCTAAATTCTCACGAAATTTCACAACAAACCCATTTGGTCCACTATCAAAAGTTTCTACATTTAGTTTGAAACACATATTTCTGATTTTTACCATTTCTAAAAGATTATTAAACTCTTTTGGAATTAAGCCAAATCTATCCTCCATCTCTATACGGAAATTTTCAATTTCTTCACTTGATTTAAGATCACCGGTTCTTCTGTATATAGCAAGCCTTAAAGATGAATCCTCTATATAATTATCGGGGATTAATATAGCTATACCGAGGTTGATTATTGGATTAAAGCTCTCTGAGTTATTAGCAGCATCATTCTTCAACTCATTAATTGCTTCATCTAACATCTCTTGATATAATTCAGCCCCTACTTCTCGGATATGTCCCGATTGCTCATCACCGACAAGGTTACCGAATCCTCTCAGATCCATATCATGGCTAGCTATAGTAAATCCGGCACCAAGAGAATCAATATTTTGCAAAATATCAAGACGTTGCAAAGAATGTTTGGTAGATTTATGATGAGTTAATGTTAAATACGCATACCCTCTAACCTTTCCTCTACCAACACGTCCTCGAAGTTGGTAAAGCTGACTTAAACCCAGCATATCAGAACGATGAATAATAATAGTATTTGCAATAGAAATATCAATCCCAGATTCAATTATTGTTGTTGACAGTAAAATATCAAATTTTGCCTCACAAAACTCATTCATAGTAGTATCAACTTCTGATGGAGCCATTTGCCCGTGAGCTATTTTAAATTTAAGCTCAGGTACAATAACACTTAGTTGATTTGCTACCCACTCAATATCCTTAATACGAGGAACAACATAAAAGCTAATACCGCCTCTGAAGCGCTCTCTCATTAGAGCATCTCGGATTACTACGGCATCGAATGGTAAAACGTTTGTTCTAACCGGCAAGCGGTCTATCGGAGGGGTTGTAATCAAACTTAAATCTTTAATGCCTACCATTGACATTTGTAGGGTTCTTGGTATTGGAGTTGCAGATAGTGACAACACGTGTACATTTGACTTTAGTTGTTTTAAATGCTCTTTCTGAGCAACACCAAAATGTTGTTCCTCATCAATAATGATCATTTTAAGGTTTTTAAACTTTATATCAGCAGCAAGCAAAGCATGTGTTCCGATTATTATGTTAATTTCCCCTCTTTCCACCCCTTCTTTTACCTTCTTGGCTTGTGACGGCTTTATAAGGCGTGATAGCTGAGCAATATTCAAACCCATATTTTTGAATCGATCAAGAAAGTTATGAAAATGCTGCTTACAAAGTATAGTTGTTGGTGAAATAATTGCTACTTGCGGCCTATCGTCGTTCACACTACAACTAACCATAAAGGTAGCACGCATCGCAACTTCCGTTTTACCAAATCCAACGTCTCCACAAATAAGCCTATCCATTAGTTTGCCACTTTCTAAGTCCGACTTTATATCTTCAATTGATGAAATTTGATCATTAGTTTCGTTATAAGGAAAATTTTTACAAAACTTGTCATAGGCACTTTGTTCAAAATATGTTGGTGCCGTTGTAGCCAGCTGTCTTGCAGCTGAGATTTTAATTAACTTGGCCGCAATATCTTTTATCCTATTCTTCAACTTGGACTTACGCTTTTGCCAACTAGCACTTCCTAGCTTGTCAAGAACGACCTCATCACCACCGTATTTTTTAAACTGATCTATGTTTTCAACCGGCAAATATAATATATCATTATTGGCATAGATAATTTTTAAACAATCATGCGCTATATTATCAACATAGATAGTCTGTATTTTCTCAAATCTACCAATACCATGCTCTTTATGAACTACTATTTCACCTTCAACAATATTATCAAGTTCGGTTAGTATGCTCTTAAGTTTTTTACTAGCTGATTTATGGCTTTGGGTAACAAACTTATTACCTAAAATGTCATTTTCAGCAATGAATAGATATTTAGAGGACATAAAACCAGTCGATAATGGCGCAATCCCTAAGTTTATAATATTCTTCTTGGCTTCTGATAGTTTGCTAATTTCTAAAGTGGCATAGTCACTAGTTTCGGCAATGTTTTTTATTCTAGATTTACCACTTTTTGAATTACAAAGAATTATTGGAATTTTTTTCTTATTTTCTACGATAAGCTCAAACAATTTGTCAAACTCTGTCTTGTTTTCAATTTTAGCCTGTATGGCGATATCTATAATAGACGTTAAATCGTTACTTGAGCCATGTTCTATTAGAGTGCAGTTATCAAGAGATAGCCTTTCTTTGATTGTTTGACTGCTATTAATTAAGAAAGATGGTGGGATAGCAAAATAAAAGGAGTCTGGATTTGCTTTGTTTGAAAGCAAACGAGATTCATAAAAGTCATTATAAGTATTTTCAAACTCTATCATTGATTGGAGACACAAATTATCATAAATTATTTCATGTTCACCCAAAAACTCACAGAGCGAACTCATGTTTTTGAAAAACAAAGGCATTAAATGTTCATACCCATGAAATTTTTGGCCAGATATTATAGATTCATACATTGGACTATGTATATGGTTTACACCAAAAAGTTGTAAAAAATTGTTTTTGAAATTAATTATAGTTTGGGAGTTAATAAGCGTTTCTGTTGCAGATGATAAAATTAGACTATCGACTGATTTTGTTGATATTTGGCTATAAGTATCATATTCCCTGATTGACTCAATTTGATTCCAACCAAAATTAATTCTATATCCTTTGTTTGCGTGCGTGACAAGATCAACAATCTCTCCCCTTACTGCAAATTCGCTACTATCTACGGCACTGGCAACCCTAGAAAACCCAGCTTTTATAAGAAACGTTATTATAGCCTCAATGTCAAGCTTTGCCTCAGGTTTAATGCTCAATGTTGAATCAACAAATTCTTCCGGAGGAGGAATTTTCTGGAGCAAATTTTGTGCTGCTGTGACAAGTATTTTAGGCTCACCATTCATTGCGAGCTCAGTTAAAGCAGAAGCCCTTTTTGCCAAAATTTCAGAGTTAGGAGAAACCCTATCATAAGGAACAGTATCAAGGCTAGGAAAGTGAATAATCTGGCGTTTGGTAATTCCATTGTGGCCATAGAATTTTAGTTGTTTATATGCAGAAATTGCATTTTCTTCTTCGGAACAACACAATAAAAGATTTTTATTTTTGTTGTTAAAATGTTCTAAAGCGTAGAGTGATTTAGAAGAAAAAGGAATCAAGAGTTTTTTCATTATGCAGATGGGTCGAATTTTAGTATTTGAGTCATTACTGTGGATAAATTTTCTTCAGGAACAGGCTTTTTCTTCACATACCAATCATATAAATCAGCATCATTTTGTTGCAAAATATGTTCAAAAATTTGCAGCTCATAATCTGTCATTTTTTCTATATTTTGCTTAGCAAATTGACCAATAATTAAGTCCGTTTCTTTACAACCCCTATTACAACTTTGATAAAGCAATTTTTTGATAAATTGGTCCCTGTTTTTGATATTCATAATTTATGACCTTGCAAAAAAAAAATATGGTAATATTATTGTCTACAGCAGTAAAAAAGCAAGCGATTTATAATCGTGCTTAAATTTCCAGCAATCCATGTTGAAGCCTTAAATTGGCTTCCTCCGTTATTATGAAAATATATATTTTATCCTAAGAGACTAGTGAAAGATGAAACAGTTGGATCAAATTATGCCACAATATAAAGATGGTGATTATTATGCCGACTTATGGAAAAGTGTAAGCCGTGATTTAGTTGCCCATTATGGAGAAGATCTTTATAAAAGTTGGTTTAGTAAGATAAGTTTCTTTGAAGCTATTGGAGGCAATGAAATAATACTTTCAGCGCCAAGTAATTTCATTAGAGATTGGATTAAATCTAACTATTTTGATATCATATCAAAACTATTACTGCATCATGATACTGAGGTAAAATCGGTTGATATAATCACTAAAGAATTACCTAAATCTGATGTTGTAGTTATTTCTCCCAATACATTATCACTGATAGATCAAAGTGACGTTAAAGAAGATACTACGTCTTCTTTGGATCCACGTTTTACGTTTGATAATTTTGTTGTTGGACCACCAAATGAATTAGCCTATGCGGCCTCTCTTTCTGTCGCTGAAGCAGAGTGCGCAATCGCAAAGTCCAATCCACTATTTTTGTATGGTGGTGTTGGTCTTGGCAAAACTCACTTAATGCACGCCATTGCTTGGCATGCCAATAAAAAGAATCCTAATAGAAAAGTGCTGTACATGTCGGCTGAGAAATTCATGTACCGCTTTATTAAAGCGCTACGTAATAAAGATATTATGTCTTTTAAAGAAGAATTTCGTTCTGTTGATGTTTTGATGATTGATGATATACAATTTATTTGTGGAAAAGAAAGTACGCAGGAAGAGTTTTTTCATACATTCAATGCAATTATCGACAATAATAAACAAATGGTTATTTCCTGTGACCGCTCTCCAACTGATCTCGATAACATCGAAGATAGAATAAAATCTAGACTTGGATGGGGATTAGTTGCTGATGTTCACAGCACAACTTACGAGCTTCGAATTGGTATCCTTGAATCTAAGCTAGAGAAAATGGATGTTAAGATCTCCAAGAATGTAATTGATTTTTTAGCCTCAAAAATAACATCGAATGTCAGGGAGTTAGAGGGGGCACTTAATAAAGTTATTGCACACTCAACCCTTGTTGGACGGGAAATAACCCTGGAAAGCACTCAAGATATTTTAAGAGATTTGCTCCGCTCAAATGAGCGAACAATAACCGTTGAAGATATACATAAAAAAGTAGCTAATAGATATAACATGAAAGTCTCTGATATGTCATCTTCAAGTAGACTAAGATCTATAGCCAGACCAAGGCAAATAGCAATGTATTTATCAAAAACATTAACTCCAAAGAGTCTCGCTGACATTGGAGCAAAGTTTGGTAAAAAAGATCATACAACAGTTATGCATGCTATAAAAAAAATAGAAGAACTCATGGCGTCAGACCCAGATTTTCGAGAAGAAGTGAATCTTTTATCTAGAATATTGCAAAGTTGATTATAAGCACGTCTTGCTGAATTTGGTTTAACTGTCCGAAGTTGCTAAGCAGCTAAGTAGACAACTAGTGGCCCGGATAACGAAGTATTTTGTTGGCTTAGTTAAAACAAAGGCCTTGTACGGCAAAAAAAGTCATTCTGAACTTGTTTTAGGGTCATAGGCAATAGAAAAGGAGCTACTTGTGCCAAAAAGAGAGGCGCAAGTGTAAGCTTTAGCATGACGGTATAGTGCGTTATAAAAAGCCCCCTCACCAGGGCATGAGAAATGATTAAGTTCAGCAGAACAACACGGTCGATTATATTAGGTTAAATCTCCTTATATCTTCGACAACTTAGAACAGTTAGTTGTGAATCAAATTGAGGCTAACGATTTGGTAATTAATATAATTTAAAAAAATTTTTAGGGTATTATGTCAGAAGATATAAAAAAAATGAATCTTGAAATGCTAGTTCAGACAAAAGACCTAGTGCATGCTTTAAGTTTTGCAAATTCGGTTGTCGAAAAAAGAAATGTTTTGCAAGAACTGAATAACATAAAATTAGTAGTAAAATCTGGTATAGTTGAGATCGGAGCAACCGATATGGATTTATACCTGAACCAAGAAATTGGGGCAGAAGTTCTTTGTGAGGGACAAACTACAGTTTCAACACAAACACTTTCAGATATAGTCAGAAAGATACCCGATACTAAAATCAGAATAAAACAAATAGCTGATTCAGATAAAATTGAAATAACTGGAGCAAACTGCCGTTTTGAATTGTTGACACTACCAGCTGTCGCTTTTCCAGCAATGGAGGATATAGATTCTAGCGTTAGCCTTAGGATCCCCTCGTCTGAATTAGCAAAAGTAATTGAGTATACTAATTTTTCTATGTCAACTGAGGAAACGAGATATAATTTAAATGGCATATACATGCATGTCAAAGAAGGTGAATTTTCAGGTGTTTCTACTGACGGACATAGGCTTTCTATAGCATCTGTATTACTGGATAAAAAGACAGATGATTTTGGAGTTATTGTCCCACGAAAGACTGTAATTGAGCTATTGAAAATATTGAAAGACTCAAAAAACATTCAATCTGACATCGAAGTATTTTTATCTAATACCAAGATTAAATTTAAATGTAATAATTTGGTTCTAATTTCCAAGCTTATTGATGGCACTTTTCCTGAATATTCTTCATTTATTCCAACTGAGAATCAAAATAAACTTACTGTCAATGCAAAGCTCTTAGCTAGTGCAATTGATAGAGTTGCCACTGTTACAGTAGATAAATTTAGAGCAGTAAAGCTATTTATTGGTAATGAATCCATGGAAATAACAGCTTCCGGCGAAGCAAAAGGTGCCGCAAGCGAGGTACTGCATTACTCGTTAGAAAAAGATAACTCTTGTAATTACGTTGGATCAAATGTTTCAATTGGCTTTAATCCAAGATACATAAGTGATGTGCTGGGTGCAATACATACAGATCAAGTTGAAATATTTTTTAAAGACTCTTTTTCTCCTGTTTTAATTAAAACGAATTTGAGTTCCAAAGATTGCTTTGTTGTAATGCCAGTTAAAGTTTAGTGCTGAGTATAACTCTATGATTACCAGCCTGACTTCCTTTCGATTCATAACAGCATTTGTCGTTTTTTTGTTTCATTGTAGAATCCATTTTAATTGGAAATTAGATATAAGAGTTTTGGATAAATTCTTTTTAAGTGGAGCAACTTTTATGACCGGATTTTTTGTTTTATCTGGATTTGTAATGGCTCATGCTTATTGTAATACAGATTTTACAAAACAAAAAAATATTTTTAATTTCTATTTAAAGAGATTGGCTAAAATATATCCCACTTATATAGTTGTTACTCTTGTCTATTCTGCTGTTATACGAGATATTCCATCGCAACAATATCTCAGAGTGATAGTTAATGATTTATTTCTGGTCCAAGGTTTCTTTCCTTCAATGTTTCCTATTGGACTTAATGGAGGGACCTGGTCTTTGACTGTAGAGATATTTTTATATTTCTTATTTCCTTTTCTAATGATTCTTTCTGGCCAATCCACCAAAATACTAATCGTAGCAATTATTTTGACTATAATAGCTAGTTTAAATGTAAAATTTGATTCAATATATTCAAATCCTGTTTGTAGAGTGGGAGACTTCCTTTGTGGAATGGGTTTCTACTTTTTGCGTAAACAAATCAGAAGTATCCCGTTTGCTAATTACTTGCATTTAATAACTGTTATCCTGCTTTACTTAACTTGCAAAAAGCTAGGCGGTAGTTATCAATATATGCAGGGGCAGTTTATTATTGTTCCTTTATTTGGCGTGTGGATTACTATGGTTTTTTATTCAAAATCCAAAATTTATAATAATAAATATTTAGAATATTTAGGGTTAATCAGCTACTCATTCTTTTTATGGCAGTCTATTGCTATCATTCTGGGAAAGAAATTGATTAGAATGTACCCAGATTTTAACTTGCACTTGCTCGTTGTAATGGCTTTTGTGGTAACTTTTTGTATTTCTGCGGTATCTTATCACTTTTTGGAAGAAAGAACGAGAAGGTATATTTTGCAAAAATTTAAAAATTATCAAGTTAATAAAATATAGAAAAACGAAGGCGGCAATAGCTAAAACTTAATTACGTTTATTTATTATAATTATAAATGAATATGTTGCCCTAGGCTCTAAACCGAAAGTATCCAAGACTTTTCACGTTCATGATAAACTTGCCTAGAGAATCAGGAATTTAGAGAAAACCCACTAAAAAACCTGATTCTCTCCTCCGCTGGAATAACAAAAAAATAATTTTTCTACAATAGGTGGTTATTAATAATCACTAAATCTCTTAATGTCCTTAGCCATTCTTTTGCTTTCTCACTAACTTTTTCATCAACTAATGCGAAATCATAAATTTCTTTTTTACGTGCATTATCTTCTCCATACATATCATCAAGGAGTTCGTTCCAAAGTTTGAAAATTGTCTCATCAGCGATTCCAGTTCCTACTTTATCCAAAATTCCATAAATGCGACCCTTCCAGTAAGCCTCCATTGCTTTATCCATCCAAGATACAATTTCAGGGGTTAAGCCTACCTCTTTAAGCCCTCTTCCTTTACTAAAACCTTTTTCGAATTTTTTGGTTCGTAAATGAGCGTATTTTTTGCCATACACTTGATTAACCCATAACATACACTTTTCCCCAATATCAATACCTATTGCTGATTTGGGATCCTTATCAAGATTGTTGCTAATTTCGGATACTAAATTAGCCCAATTTTTTTCGAATTCGGCTTTCTTCTCTGCAGTAGAATTATTTTTCCATTCAATTTCAAAGGCTGCATATTGGTTTAATTCTTCTGTAGTAAATATTTCTTTAACCCAAGAATGTTCTAGTTGT
Source organism: Rickettsia typhi (assembly GCA_945865485.1). Classification (GTDB taxonomy): domain Bacteria; phylum Pseudomonadota; class Alphaproteobacteria; order Rickettsiales; family Rickettsiaceae; genus Megaera_A; species Megaera_A venefica. The sequence goes on along the minus strand of CAMBEC010000003.1, from coordinate 103,638 downwards.
TGTGTCATACGATATACCTCAATTAGTTTAATAATGGTTTCCCAAGGAATTGATTTATCGTCACCTACTTTAGAAATAATGCTTTTAAGCGCTTTGCTTGCATCAAGCAAACTATTGCCTTTTTGCTCTAAAAATTGAGCTTGAACGGCAAAATGCTCAAATGCTCCCGTATTACTTGTTAGCAATGCCTTAATTTTCAAAAGTTCAAAGCCAAAAAACTTCAAAGCAATAATCTGTTGTAATTGCAATAAATCCTTTTCGGAGTACACACGATAACCATTGGATAGACGTAAGCTAGGCTTTAACAAGTCAATACGGTCATAATGATGCAGCGTTTGCACCGATACACCAGTTAATTTGCTTAAAGTCTTAACGTACCAATGAGTCATGATTTTTCCTCCTTATTTTAGAAGATAAGGTATATAGTAACTATAGGATCAAGAGGTTTTTTATAAAAATTGTATTTATTTTTCCTACTATAGGTAATTCATCAGCAAGGGGTGATAGAGAGAAGCCTATAGGAAGTAATAAAACGCCAAGTTATTTGGATTATTTTAAATTAGACTTAGTATTATGACTACAAATGAGTATGTTGCCCTTTGCTTCTAATACATAAAGCTTATCTCCTACTCGTGCAGCCTTTTCTTTACTACTAAGTTGAGCATTCATAATTGTACCAGACCAGTAAACTTGCCCAATACTACCTGGCTTAATATCCTCAAGAGCTACTTCCACTTGCATACCAACAATATCAAAATAATCTTTGCCTAAATTTTTATTCTTACCATAAACAAAAGCTTTAAGTGGCCACCATAAAACCAAAAACCATGCTAATGACGAAAATCCAATAGATGCAACTTGATAATTTTGTATCTCAGGATAGAAATAAAAAATCACTGAGCTAGACATTGCCCCGAGTCCGAGAAATAAAAATCCTATACCAGGTAACTTACTAAATTCTATCAATATAAAAATAATACCTACTACAAGCCATATTTCTACTGGGGTAATCGTCATAATAATTCTCTACTAAAGTTAACCTGAACTATGGATAAGAGCCAGTGGCTTGTTAGGCACCATAGTTGTCATTATTGTAAGTCATCGCTAGCAAAACCAGTCATCCCTGGCGGCTGATCTCTTTCCGTCTCATTAACTGCTGTGCCAAGAAGGACGGCGCAAGCTTCTCATCAATTTTTCGCATGAGGGTGGTTAAGTTGAGTTCAGGATGACGGTGCGTGGTAAGCAGTCCCTGTACAAAAACTACTCTATTATTTCTTATCGCATAGTTCAGCTTAACTAGCTTTCTCTTTTAAGTACGCTATAACATTAGCAATGTCTTGGGGTTTACTAATACCAGCAAAGCTCATTTTTGTACCTGGTAAAAATTTACTTGGCTTATTAAGAAAATGGTATAAACTTTCATTATCCCAAATCCCACCCGCAGCAGCCATTGCTTTTGAGTACGCATAACCATCCTTTTTGGCTTTAGCAGAACCATATATTTTCCATAAATGTGGTCCAATTTTGTTTGCCCCACCTTCATCTAGAGTATGACAAGCTAAACATTTTTTTACAACTTTGGCTCCATCTTCTGCATTAGCAGAAGCCATAAGCGCAGAAATATCCACTGGTACCTCTGGTCCTTGGTTACCATGGCTAGAAGATGTTTCTGATACCTCTATCTGATAGCCACGCTGAGCTATTTCTAGTTTAGGTTTATAAAGAGCATTCGCTACAACCCCAACTACCATCGCGATCAAGCTGGCTAGCAACACTGCAGCCGCAATTTTATTTAATTCTAACCCTGACATAAACACTATATTTTTTTATAACTATAGCAATTCTTCCAAACTCCAACGAGCTCTTGGCTTGAAATCCATACCGTTCATTATACCAACTTTTAACCTCTCAAGTCCAGCAAAAGCAATCATAGCAGCGTTATCGGTACATAATTTTATCGGTGGTGCAACAAAATTATACCCTAATCTTTCTGATAGAACGCTTAGGTCGCTTCTGATTTGGCTGTTTGCAGCAGCTCCACCAGAAACAACCAATCTCTTTCCTTGGCACATCTTCTCGTATTGATCTATGGCAAATTTTGTTTTTTGTACTAAGACATCGCAAACAGCTTGTTGGAAACTTGCTGCAACGTCACTCATATCATGATTTGATAGCACAGGAATTTCTTGAAGTTTAAGCCTAACTGCCGTCTTGAGTCCAGAAAAAGACATATCAGAATTTTTTTGATTATACAAAGGGCGGGGAAAGTTAAATCTCTTTGGATCACCATTAGTAGCTATTTTTTCAATAATAGGACCTCCAGGAAACCCTAGATTCATCATCTTTGCGACCTTATCAAACGCCTCACCAACTGCATCGTCCAAAGTTTGGCCTAAAATTGTGTATTTACCTAATGCATGTACTGCAACAAATTGACAATGCCCCCCGCTCACAAGCAAAAGTAGGTAAGGAAACTCAACATTGTCAGTAAGTCTTGCTGTAAGAGCGTGCCCTTCAAGATGATTAATTGCAATAAATGGCTTATCCAAAGCGCTAGCAAGAGCCTTACCGTACATCGACCCAACAATCACACCACCAATTAACCCAGGTCCAGAAGTTGCTGCAATAGCATCAATTTCCTGCAGCGTTATTGATGCTTCAAACAAACATTTATCGATAGCTGATTTGATATTATAAAGATGAGATCTAGCTGCAATTTCTGGCACAATTCCTTTGAAAGCTACGTGCTCTTCGGTTTGCGAAATAACAATATTTGCAAGAATATTAGGACCAGAAGAGACTATTGCCGCAGCTGTATCATCGCAACTAGATTCTAACCCGAGGACTTTAATGGACAAAAAACTACCTAATTGAATCAAAAATATGCTTTGTGAAATAAGCAATATCGAGTTGATTTTCCACTTTCTCCATATCTATCTTATCCTGCATTTCCTTAGGAACATAATTCATTACGTTACTAAGAACGGCAAAATATAAATTCTTAGATGGTATATAACCTGACTCACATCTTATAGCTAAAGCTTTGCCAGCATGATGGTATACTACGTCTCCACCTTCTAATTCAGATATAAATAGACCATAGCCAGTATATTTTTTTATACCATCACTAAGATCTTCAGGAAGTTGATAATGTCTTGTTATCATCAGTTTATAAGAACTATCTGAAATTATTTGACCAGAATGCAGAGCTTTATTCCACGTAATGAGATCTTTGGCAGTCGAAGCTACACCACCATCAGCATAGGGAACCATAATGAATTCTGACTTAGCTACATTAAACTGAGGCTCAGAGTTACCAGTTGGCGTTACAAAATAGCGAATAGGATAATTTGTAGAACCAGGTTCCACTTGGTGTTTAACGGCCTCTGCAAGGTTAATCAATCTTGTGTCATTCATTCCAAGGGGTTTAAAAAATTCTTCGGCATAAAAATCAGCAAGATTCTTACCAGATAGTGTTTCAATGATTAGTCCCAAAAGCACATAATTAGTATTACAGTAATTATGCTTAATTCCTGGCTCAAATGTTAGCTCCTTACCAGCAGCAAAATTGACAATATCTTTATTAATTTCTGAGTGTGGTTTGGTGATATCTAGCTTGGTGCCCATAAAATATTCGGTTAAGCCACTTCTATGAGTAAGCAAATTATGAATAGTTATTTTATTAGCCCATGCAGGCACAACGCCATCCGTCCATATATTACTTTCCTTAGTTAAAAATTTGGCCACTTTGTCATTGACGTCCAATAACCCTCGATCACGCAGCTTTAAAATAGCAGCAGCTGTCATTGTTTTTGTTGTAGAAGCAATAGGCATCGCTTGTTCTGAGATTAGTTCTCTTTTTGTTTCAAAAGAGTGTAAACCTTTGGCTCCTTGTTCTATAACACCATCATCGTCACAAAACATATAGGTGCCATTCATAAACCGTGAAGATAAATAGTCTTTACTAGCTTGGCTAACTTTATTTCTTAGATCCTTATCTGCAAAAGACAAACTCGAATTTAATACTAACGCTAAAAACAGAATAATATACTTTCTCATACAACCTTTCCCCTATTGTTTTATTAACTCAATATTTTGATAAGTTCATGGTCGAGTCCTTGCAACTTAGTAAGGTTACTTCCACCAACCTGAGCAAGACCAGCTTGCCCTCCACCACTTCCACCTATAAAACTCGATAAATGTTTTGAAATCTCGTTAGCATTATATCTTTGTGATATTTCTTTTGAAACTGCAATAACAATTGATAGCTTTTCAGCGGTTTTACTTACAAATACAACCACTAAATCATTATATTTTTTAGATAGATTTTCAGCTGCTATACGAGTAATTTTAGCGTCAATATTTTCTGGAATGATTTTGTAAAGTAAACGCCCTTCGTCTATAGATGCAGATGTTTTATTAATATCATCATCTGACAACATCAAACTACTTATCTGTATTTTTTCAACCTGTTTCTCGAGATCCTTTTTCGACACTAGCAAACTATCAGCTTTTTGTAATAATTCTGATTTGTTACTTTTAAGAATATCAATAAGTTCATTAAGTAGCTCTTCATTGGCTGCAATCTCTTTAAAAGCAAACTTACCACATACCGCCTCTATTCTTCTGATACCAGCTGCAATAGCACTTTCACTGAGAATCTTAAATGCACCAATATCTCCTGCTCTTTTAACATGTGTACCACCACATAATTCAAAAGAGTAAGGATTGGTGTTATCTTCAAAAGCACCAAGGGAAACTACCCTTACTTCAGCATCATATTTTTCTCCAAATAATGCCATAGCTCCTGCCTCCATAGCCTGATCAGTAGACATCAGCTTCGTAACAACTTTAGAGTTATCAGAAATAATTTGATTTACTTTTTCTTCTACTAATTTGATCTCAGCATTTGTCAACGCTTTGGGATGACTAATGTCAAACCTAAGCTTATCCTCAGCAACTAAAGAGCCTTTCTGAGTTACATGCCTTCCAAGAACATCTCGTAGTACTGCATGTAAAATATGAGTAGCGGTATGATGCATTTTTAAATGTTTTCTATAAGAAAGATCTATAGACATTTTAACTACGTCATTTATAGAAACAATTCCTTCATCTAAACGACAAACATGCCCTATAACTTTACCCAAAAATTTCATTGTATTTAATACTTGTATTTTACAATGTGGTGATTCTATTATACCAATATCACCCATCTGCCCACCTGATTCACCGTAAAATGGTGTCTGGTTAGCTATTAAGGTAAACTTCTCACCAGACTTAGAAATTTGTTCTAATTTTTTGCCATTTTGTACCAGAGAAAGAACTTTACCTTCAGCCGATTCGAGTGAATATCCAAGAAACTCTGTAGAACCAAATTCCGATAATATATCAAACCATATCGCATCAGTCTTAAGCTCACCAGAACCTACCCAAGCTTTTCTTGCTCTCTCCTTTTGCAAATTCATTTGCTTATCAAAATCTTTATTATCTACCGTAACCCCTTGTTTTTTCAGAATATCTTCTGTCAAATCTAATGGAAAACCATATGTGTCATATAGTTTAAAAGCCACCTCTCCAGACAACACTCCGCCTTTAGCAATAAGCTTTGCTTCATCTTCAAGAAGTTTTAACCCGCGATCAAGGGTTGTTTTGAACCTTTCTTCCTCTTGTTTTAAAATACTTGAAATAAAATCTTCAGCTCTAGGTAATTCCAAATATGTATGACCAAACAAATCAACCAATTTCGGCAGTAGTTTATACATCAGCGGCTCTTTTGCTCCAAGCTGATGTGCATGTCTCATAGCTCTGCGCATTATCCTTCTTAGCACGTAACCCCTACCTTCGTTTGAGGGCATTACACCATCAGCTATTAAGAAAGCACTAGAACGCAAATGATCAGCAATAACTCTGTATGAAAACAAAGCCTCACCCTTAGCAGCTACTTTTAAAATAGATTCCGTATGGCCAATTATTTCTTTAAAAATATCCGTATCATAATTATCATGTACACCCTGAATTACAGCTGAGATCCTTTCTAAGCCCATACCAGTGTCTACTGACTTATTCGGCAACAAAATACGATTATCTTTATCGACTTGCTCGAATTGCATAAAAACTAAATTCCAGATTTCGATGAACCTATCTCCATCCTGCTCCGGGGTTCCAGGTAATCCTCCAGGAATAGACTCTCCATGATCATAAAAAATTTCAGAGCATGGTCCACACGGACCAGTATCACCCATTGACCAAAAATTATCGTTTGTATTAATGCGAATTATACGATTATCGCCAATACCAGCAATTTTTTTCCAGTAAGATACTGCTTCGTCATCATTGTGATAAACTGTTACATACAACTTTTCTTTCGGTAGCTTATATTCTTTAGTCAATAAATTCCATGCATAAAAAATTGCTTCCTCTTTGAAGTAATCACCGAAGGAAAAATTACCTAACATCTCAAAAAACGTATGGTGCCTTGCTGTGTACCCAACATTATCTAGATCGTTATGTTTACCACCTGCACGAACAGATTTTTGTGAAGAGGTAGCCTTTGAGTAGCTACGCTTATCGATTCCGGTAAATACATCTTTAAATTGCACCATCCCAGAATTAACAAACATTAAACTTGGATCATTATGCGGAACCAATGAGCTTGAAGGAACATGAGTGTGTCCATTAGCTTTAAAAAAATCGATAAAGGTACTTCTAATTTGTTGCGTAGTAATTTTATGCATAGAACTAATTACAATTTTTAAGAATTTTATAGACCATAACCTTAATAAATTTATGGCTAAATTACAATATTAATTTAAAAAGCCTTTTATTGTTTTCTGTTGCTATTGAGCTTGATCTGATTACTCCCTACTCTAATATTAAGTAATACAGAAAAGCTTTTTAATCAAAACTGTCAATAAATGATACTAAGTTCTATCGTAAATTGGATTAACAGGTTTTAAAAATAAGAATGGCTTTGTCTTATTAAATAAGTTAACTAATGCCTCTGATAAATTATTTGGTACTACTAAAATTAGGTTTCTCGTATGAGTGCGAATATAAAAAATAGCTCTAAGTTAGAGTTTATAGTCAATCTACTAAATAATTTATTCCATAAGAAAAATATAACTATTCTATTAGGGAAAAATGGTATTAAGCTTTTTGCTCTGAAAAAAAATCAGGTACAAGACAGTATATTTGTTAAATATGGCTCCGAAAAATATCACCAAAGGTACAGGAAATTTTTATCGATTTATAAAGGCTATCACATCATGTTCCTGCTAGACCACAAAGAATGTGAACTTGATCATGAGATGCTACCAATTTTGAGCACCCTTATTAAAGTAAACCCTGTTGATAAGTTTATTTCAGAAAAATATAAACCAGACGATATTGTTGCTTACAGTGTTTATGACGTTAATAACCAAAATGGCGAAGTTTGGAATACTTGTATAGCCACAACTCCTTTCGCCCCTCCATTAAGTGATATACTAGAATATTCAATAAAAAAATCTTTTAAATATAGTGGGATATATTTCTTATCTTTAGAATTAGGAACGATAATTGACCGCATACTTAAAGCTAGTGGCAAATCGGAGCACTTAGATAGCCTGCAGATCTTTACTATAACCACTGAGGCAAGCAATATTAGGGTTATTGTAAAATATAAAAATAACATCATGAGTGAAAAAACGGTAGAATTTCCTTATGAAAAATCAGATATGTATTTAATTGGAACAATTGAACAAGTAATCTCTGATAAACTATTATTTTATAAGCAATATATTAAAACGCTTGAAACACAACCATGTCTCATATTTTTAGTAGATAATACGCTTAAGCAAATGATATCTGAACTTAAGTTTGATAATTGCAATATATTAGCTTTAACTGGGGATGATTTAGAACTCACGACGCATAATTCAGACGATAGATTTCAGGACACCGCTTTGATAGAAATGTTCAATAATAGTACTACCCATCTAGCTTCAAATAAACCGTTGCGAGGCATTACAAAACTTACTTTACTCAACAGAGTGATATTCAAACCTGTTATTGCTATTATTTCTGTAATGATCTTAACTCTATGCTTTTTTAAATATCAAGCTATTACAGTTCAATCCCAAGCAAACGATCTTAATAAACAATACTACAAGCTTGCTGAAGAGTATAGACAAGTAAAGAAGAGAAACCCAAAGCTCTCAAATGTGGGAGATTTGCTTGAAATGTATAACTTACAAAATATAATTGCTAGGCAGCCCAATACTCCTTTTGATCACTATAAAATTCTTGTTTTAACTCAGCATAAGAATTTAAAGATTAATAAGCTATCTTGGAAATTGGTCAATCCCTTATTAGTCAATTTTCCTCAAAGCGATTTGGTAATATCTATCGATATTAACTACGACGGACCAATAGACTCTACATTAGAAGGAATAGAAGTTATTAATGGGTATTATAATCATATAAAATCTAATTTTCAGAACTTCTACATTGTTTTCACTAAAAATTCTGATGAGATTAAAGAAGCTGCAAGGAGGGTCACTATACCAGCTCATTTTTTAATTAAAGGAAAAGTTGGCGAGGATAAACATGCTAGATAAGCTGGTAGTTCATCTTAAAAATATTATTTTTTTCAAGATTATTATTTATCTGCTGCTTATAATATGCCTTGCACTATTAATACCTGTGTTTACCAATGACTTAGAAAAATCATCTCAACGAAAACAAAAAGCCAACTCTTTTCTCCGAGAAGCCGCGCTACAAATAGAATCTATCAAGGATTTTGAAGACAAAATTGTTACCATAAACAACGATTATAACTCTCTAATTACGAGTACTGAAGATCTTGATTGTATAAGACGAACAGAATTTATCAATACAGTAGAATCTCTCTCTACAAAATACGGGCTGTTTGAACCTATAAGTATTAAAATCTCCAAAGGCTTTGATGGAGAAACTTCTTTTGCTAATAATGAGAATGTAAAAATAAGTTACCACACGGCTGATATTCATTTTAAAACTTTAGATCCTTATCAATTGCTAAATATTACTCATGATTTACGCAGTATTATTCCACAAGGTTCTGTGGTGCTAAGCAGTAATCTTCGGTCAATAGATGCTTTAACACCAGAAATAATCAACGAATTAACACCAACTAAGGCACCAGAATTATTAGAGGTAAAAATAAAAATTCTTCTGAGGGATATTGTGTATGAAAAATGATATAAAACTCCCAGCAGGTGTTGATCCAAAACCTTTTAACCTGCATTTTGACAAGCATTTGAGTAATAACCTCGGAGAACAACTCAAGAGAGCTATTTCTAACCTCTTGGCAATAGATTATTCTCTCAGATTGAAATCAATCCCTCAACTAGAGGAATATGTAAACTTATGTGGTTCCAGGTTAAAGAAACATTTAGATCAAAAAATTATACTTAATGAAACTTTTTCATCAGCAATGACACTATTTGCTATTGCTATTACACCGGAAAATCAAGATGACGAAGATAATGCAAAATCCGCCGAACAATCTCAAGATGCAGTTATTGAATCCGTAATTTCTACTCATTTTGGTAATTTAAGTCATGCAGAACAACAAGCTATTAGACTAGTCCTTAAAGATTTATTAAACGGTAAAGACGGCAAAGAATTAATGACTATTGTTATCTCAGATCCTAAATTGTTCCATTCTATAGTACTTTCTGCCATAAAAGCTAAAAAACAACAGCAAGAAATTTCTGAATCTGTAGGGGCTCAACTAAATTCAATATTAGTCCAATCAAAAGCTCTGAATCAAAAAGTAACAGGGTTCAAATCAGCCTTTGCCAAAATTGCCTTGGCAGGAAGCGTGATCGTTGCGGCTTCAATTGGAATCGTTGTTGGAGGTTTAGCCCTTCCCGCACTTGTTTTACCGGCAACACTATATGCAATAAAATATGGACCAGCATTAGGTGAAAAGATTGGTAATATAGTTGCTCAAAGCGTACCAACTATAGTAAATGAAACAAAAAACCTTAATCAGCTTAAGGAAATAAGCAAACAAATTTTAATTGATAACCCAGATCTTTCAAAGAGCACCAACATCAAAAATGAGTTATCACAAGAAAAAGCTAAAGAACTAGCTAAAACATTAGAAATCAAGCCTATAGGAGTTGCAGAGGCTCCTGATCTAAGTACTCCTGAGCGAATGTTAAAACAAAAATCTAAATCCAGCAAACGCGGAAGAGGCGCTTAATAAAACTAACTCTTTGATTCAAAAATATATTTAATTTTTAATTCTTCCTTATAAAAATATGATTCTTACCGTGATTATTAGCTATTTAATTACTTTTTTATTCGGTACATTAATAGGTAATTTTACCACTACTATATTTCATCGTCTTCCAAGAAATATAATGATTTCAGGATTTGATAAAAAATTAACCCAACCTCCGTTTTGCTCAAATTGTGGTCACATTTTGCGTTTCTATGAATACTTACCGATTTTAAGTTGGTTTAGCACTTTTGGGAAATGTAATTACTGTCATATTGCTATTACAAAATCTTATATAGCCCTTGAAATATTAATTGGGCTAATAGCAATAATTTTATACTACCTATTTGGTCAAAACTTAGAATATTTCTTTATTTATTTTTGCTTTGCTACACTGGTTATTTTGAATATTTTTATTTACTTAAAACATAATTTCGTTCCTATAAACATTACTTTAGGGATAATTGCTCTAGGTATTATTTACCGCACCTTAACAGATCAAGAAATTTTGCTGTGGGTAACAAGTTTATCTTTTGCTGCTATTATAAGCTTATGGATTATTCGTAATAGCTTAGTAGATATCAGGAATTCTGGAGACAAAAATGCGATCAGTACAGCTACTGTGATAGTGCATTTAATTTTACCAGCAAGCCTATGGTGCCAAAATTACGGCGTATTAATTTTTACTGCTATTATAATATTTTTGCGTTTATTTCCTAGCGCCATAATGAAGAAGTTAAATTACCCAATTGGGATAATAACTATACTTTTTATTGGTTTGTATCACTAAATGTTAGTTTGATATAAGAAAAGCATGACTATATTTAGTCATGCTTTTCTTATATCGTCACTTCCGGTAGCAAAAGGATCCTGGGCCGAAGGCCCACGAAGCCAACTAAGTTCAGGATAACAAATTTTTGTTCTAATTTACAAAAATATTCATTTGTTACACTAAACCCCAGTGAGTTAACAAGCTAGGCTATTTTAGAGAGTGATTTAATCAATGTATTGACAGCTGTTTGATGATCAGAGTTCTCTATTTTCATAAAATTACGAGATACTTCGATGCACATACGTTGGTGCTGCGTTACTATAGGCTCACTACTGTCAGCAGCTTCTAGCCCTTCGTAAAAATAAGACGTATCTGTAGACAAAGCTTTAGCGATTAAAACCAACCTACCTACAGAAATTCTGTTCGTACCTTTTTCATATTTTTGTAGTTGCTGATGTGTAACGCCAATAATCTTCGATAGTTGTTGACGAGAAAAACCTTGAGCAAGTCTCAAAGAGTATATTCTACCGCCTATATACTTATCGACTTCTATTATATAATCGTTCTTACGTGCCATAACCTTACAATCCAATAAACTTAATAATTAATATAGATAAATTAAAATGAGATAATCCCGCATTAGACACTAACATAATTAATAGTAAAGTGCAATAGTTTGTTTAATTAATGTTAAGGATTGTTATTATAACGTTACGTAAAAAGCATAGAAAACTGTACATAAGTAATGTTTTATATACTAAGTCAAAAACTCTCTAATGATTAAAATTTTTTTAATTGGTTATTTGTACTGAATTTAGCAAATACTTTAATAGTGCTATTTATTCTAAATTCAGTACGTACATTATATATATTAACCTTCTGAAACCAAAAATTTTTCTGATTTAACTTGATTATATGAGTTTTGCACTCTCCAACCAACCATAATTACTATTATTGAACCTAAACAGGCGCATATTGGCACAACGCTAAGCGAGTATTTGTATGCATGAATATCATATATTCTAAGGCCGGAATCATTCAGCGACCCCACCCAAAATACATCCATTATCTTACCAATAACAGTATGAAAAAATGAACCACCTAACATATTGATGCAATTTAAAAATGCGATGGTAACACCCAAATTCTTAGGTTCTACAAGGCTAGAACCTGCTGAAAAAACAATTACTTGATAACAACACATAATACCAAGTACAAAAAACAAGCAAGTAAGCATTAAGGGATTATATGTTTTACTCTGTAACAGTAAGACAAAGGTAAGTGCCATAATAAATCCGCACATTCCAATAACAGAGTAATTACCGAATCTTTTACTACACAAGGCAAGCAATGGACCACCAAAAAGCATGCCAAAAAATATAAATGATATAAGCCCAGCCGCATCTCCTTTATTTATACCATAAGCAGTCATTAAATATGGCACCCCCCAAACATCGGCAAACCCTTCTAATGAGCCTACCATCAACAGATTAGAAAATGCCAAAAACCAAATAGAAGGCGAAGCAAGAATAGCCTTAAAGTTTGCTATTTTAAACTTTTCTTCTGGTATAGATTTTTTTATATTTTGCGGTGAACGTAAAGCAAAATATGTGGCAAAACCGAGTGTTATTGAAACAATCGCCAGAGTTAGAGCTACCGTTTTCCAACTATAGGTTTCTATAAGTATACTCACAGGTTTGCCTCCATAGATCGCTCCCGTGAGTCCAAAAGTGAATGAAAAACCTACCATTCTTGCATATTGAGCTTTGGGAAACCATTCAGATAACACTTTAGAAACACCTAAAAACCCCACTGCTGAACCAACTCCTATCAAAAATCTACTTAATAATGCTAAATAGAAATTACTTGTATAGGTAAAGGTTAAAGTCGCAAGTCCACAAAGAACAGCGAATATAAAAATAATGCGTCGCGCACTAAATCTATCTAGTAAAATCGCAACCGGAATTTGCATTATGGAGTAACCATAATAATAAAACGCGGCGAGCAAACCAAAATGACTAGCGTCTATAGAAAATTGATCCATGATTTGATGCATCATCAAACCTGGCCAAAGACGTAAAATAAATTGATAAGCAAAAAAAAGCAATGGCCAAAGCCACATAAAAAATGGCAAATATTTATGCCTTAGAGTAAGCATATACAACCTCATTATATGAATGAACTTAAAAAACTAGGATTTAATAATAAAAATGAACGTGAAAATATGTATCGGCCTTAGCCGATAATAATAAGGAAAATAATAGTGATGTTAAAACGGTTATAAAACATCGAGTTAATTAAGCATATTTATAAATTTAGGTTACAAAACCGATTTTATTGTTACACAGTGTATTCTTAGAGTCAATAAATAACAGTTAATAGAAAAGAAATGTTTTGAGAAGCTGGAACAAAAATGATTAGAGGATGGGAAGTTGCAAAGGTTTTTGATATGTGAGGCCACTATGGTTAGAAGAATTTATCATGTTGCCCGAGTCCTTCTTGTCACAACAAGAAATAACACACCTGTTCAAAGTGAATGATTATATCTATTATAACTCTCAGCCCATTTCTTGTTTGCAGCAATGAAATCAGGATTCAAAAACCCTTCTTTCGCATAGCCCATTTCTTCACCTAACAAAGTACGAACTGACCCACCGGCTGACTTTACCAGTGCATGACCAGCAGCTGTATCCCATTCCATGGTTGGACCGAACTTAGGATAAACGTCTCCCGCCCCTTCGGCAATCATACACAATTTAATAGAGCTAGGAACTGCAATAATTTCAGAAAATTCATTTTCTTTTAAATAACTTTCTGTTTCGGAATTAAAGTTATGAGAGCTAACAACTGCTACAAGCCCATCTTTTGTATGTTTATTATTGCCAACAATTTTACCATTTTCTTGGATACAAAAATCCATATTCTCATCAGTAAAATAAAGACGGTCTTTAGATGGAAGATATACAAAACCAAAAGTTGGAGTTTTATCATCTATCATTGCTATGTTCACGGTAAAACTATCATTATTTTTGATAAAACTTCTTGTTCCATCAATTGGATCAATAAGCCAAAATTGTTTTTTATCTGTTATATCAACTAATGTTCTTTCTTCACAAACAACAGGTATAGATGGCATAATTTCTAGTAACTTGGTAAATATATAATCACTGATTTGTATATCGGCATTAGTTACAGGAGAGTTATCTTCTTTGGTTTTTATCTCAAGACCACGCTCCCTAACATCAAGGGCAATTCTACCAGCCGATATGATGATTTCTTTTATTTCTTGAATAAATCTCTTGTCCATTTTATATCTACTATTTATCTATGCTTCAAACTAGCAACGTAGGTATTCACCAGTAAATAAGCAACTGTCATAGGCCCTACTCCGCCTGGAACTGGTGTAATATACTTTACATGATCTTTTACAACTTGGAAATCAACATCACCTACCATTATAGATTTATTTTCTAAAGTTAAGCGATTGATTCCTACATCTATAACAACAGCATTAGGATTAAAATACTCTTTTGTAAGAAATTGCGGTTTGCCAATCGCTGATACTACAATATCAGCTCTTGATGTAATAGATGCCAAATCTCTAGTTTTTGAATGGCAAATCGTAACACTACAATCTTCTTTTAGAAGTAAAGCAGCAAGTGGTCTCCCAACAATATTCGATCTACCAACTATCACAACATTTTTGCCTACTAAATCCTCAACGCAGGATTTTATCAACGCAAGGCAGCCTCTTGCCGTACAAGGAACAAAACCATTCTCGAATGGGCTATATAATAAACCTATATTTATTGGATGAAATCCATCTACATCTTTTTCCTGATTCACAGCCATTATTATTTTTGCTTTATCGATGTGATCTGGCAACGGAAGTTGAATAATAATTCCAGAAATTTCTGGATCTTTGTTCAATCGGCTAATTTCAGCTAAAAGTACTTTTTCCGGAAGATTGTTATCAAATTGTTTAAGCTCAGTTGTTATACCAACTCTTACCGCAGCCTTAATTTTATTTTGTACATATATTGCACTTGATGGATCATCTCCCACTAATATTATGGCAAGTTTAGCTGGTCTTAGCCCTTGCTTCTTATCATTATCAATCTTAGTCTTTAAATCGGCGAGTATTACTTCGCTAATTTTTTTACCATCTATTATAATAGCTTCTTTTATCACAGATTTACTTTTATTAAACTGGCGTTATAGTCATACTGGACTTGTTTCAGAATCTCAGAAAACGGAAATAACCAACGGATCAAGCCTTGGAGATGACCTAATTAATCAATTCAGCACCCATATAGCTCCATGTACATAATTTTTACAAATACTATACAGAATCTCCAGCAACTCTTATAATCTCAGCTCCACAATTCATAAGTTTTTTTTCCAAAGCTTGATACCCTCTATCCAAATGATAGACCCTTCTCACTTTTGTTTCACCACTAGCACAAAGCCCAGATATAACGAGAGAAACTGAAGCTCTTAAATCACTAGCCATTACTTCTGCTCCCATTAATTCTTTTACCCCATGAACTACAGCATTATTCCCATTGATTATAATATTTGCTCCCATTCTACACAGTTCTGGAGCATGCATAAATCTATTCTCAAAAATATTCTCAGAAATAATCGATACTCCGTCAGAAAGTGTCATAAAACTCATGAATTGAGCCTGAAGGTCTGTAGCAAATCCAGGATATGGCTGTGTAGAAATATTGACCGGCTTAATTACGCCTTTATGTCTAACACGAATGTAATCTTCACCGCATTCTATCTGAGAACCAGCTTCTTTCATTCTCTGAGCAAGATTTTCTATTATATCATAGCCAATTCCTCTTAACGTAACATCGCCACGAGTTGCTGCTGCAGCCAACATATAAGTACCAGCCTCAATTCTATCTGGAATAATTCTGTGACTTGCTCCGTGTAATTTCTTTTTGCCAACGATTCTGAGTTCGCTTGATCCAATCCCTTCTATCTCTGCACCCATTTTTACAAGGCAATTACACAAGTCTGAAATCTCTGGCTCTCTGGCGCAGTTTAAAAAATAAGATTCTCCGTCTGCAAGGACGGCGGCCAGCACAGCATTAATAGTTGCACCAACAGAAGGTTTAATAAAAGCAAAATGACACCCCTGTAACTTATCATTACAGCTAGCGTGAATGTATCCATCTTTAATTTTTATTTTCGCTCCAAGAGCTTCCATAACCGCAATATGCAAATCAACTTGTCTTGCACCGATTGCACAACCACCAGGCAGTGATACTTTTGCCTTACCAAACCTTGCCAATAGTGGCCCAAGAACCCAAATTGACGCTCTCATTTTACGAACAATAGCATAAGGAGCAGTATAATCACTCACCTTAAAAGAAGATAAATTTAAAGAGTGATTATCATCCTCAGATTCTATTGAAGTAACCACAGAGCCATGATTTTCTAGCAAAGCTTTCATAGTTGCTATATCTGATAGCTTAGGTACACGGCTAAGCTGCAAAACATCCTCTGTCAACAATGAAGCTGCCATAATTGGTAATGAAGCGTTTTTAGAACCACTAACATTTATTTCACCAATAAGAGGAGTTCCGCCTTTTATTAAAATACTATCCATATAAGCCGCTACATTTTTCTACGACTATCCAACAATAGTCTCTAGAGTTTTAAATTCAGATATCTTCTTCTATTTCATGAGGCGCTAGGCCAAGAGGCAAGGCTTCGCCAAAACTAAGTTCGGGGTAACTTACAAATTTAGCATGACGTCGCGCAAAGTCATCCCGGACTTAATCCGGGATTTTCTTCTGTCTCATGAGATGCTGGGCCAAAGACAGGGCAAGCCCCAATAAATTCAGCATAACAATGAGTTCAGGATAACTATGTCTTTGCTCTCACGCAGTTATCTCTGACTCACCATGAGGTTCTGTAATTAGGGTTTATTTTTTTTCTTCTTTTTCTCCAAGCGCTGCCCCTAAAATATCCCCAAGACTTGCTCCACTATCAGTAGAACCATACTCTTTAATCGCTTTTTCACGTTCATCAATTTCTAAGGCTTTAATTGATAAATTTAATCTACGACCACTTTTTTCAATAGAAATAATCTTAGCATCAATTCTATCACCTTCAACAAATCTTTCTGATTTTTGTTCTGATCTTTCTGCAGAAAGATCAATTTTCTTAATAAAACCAGTAGCATTATTGTCAACGCTTACTTCAACTCCGTCATTGTTTGTACTTATTACTACACAAGTTACAACCATGTTCTTTTTGTAAGTATCAACAACAACAACTTGATCAGGTTCTTCTGTAAGTTGTTTAATTCCAAGAGCTACTCTATCTTTCTCTATGTCTATATTAAGAACCTTACACTCAACTTCATCGCCCTTATTATAGTTCTTTAGTAACTCTACTCCGTCGTTTTCCCAACTAATATCAGATTCATGAATCATTCCATCTGTGTTCTCGTCTAAAGCAACGAACATACCGAAATCAGTAATATTTCTAATTGGAGCTTTAATAATACTGCCAACAGGATTTTGTTCTGCAAATTTAACTAATGGGTTATTTTGGCATTTTTTAATACTTAAAGAAATTCTATGTCTTTCAGTGTCAACATCAAGGATAACAAATTCAACTTCTTGACCTATATTCAACAGTTTTTTAGGATTTTGACTAGACTTACCCCAAGCAATCTCAGAAGAATGGACCAGACCTTCAATGCCATCTTTAAGTTCGATAAATACACCATAATCAGCAATATTAGTAATTTTACCGGACATAACCTTACCAATTGGGAATTCTTCAGTAATATTTTCCCATGGGTTTGCATCGAGCTGCTTCATACCAAGAGAAATCCTCTTAGTCTCTTCATTAAATTTAATCACCATAACTTTTATTTCTTGACCAAAGCTAAGGACTTCAGAAGGGTGGTTAATTCTACTCCAAGAAATATCAGTTACGTGCAATAAGCCATCGACGCTCCCAAGATCAACGAAAGCACCATAATCTGTAATGTTTTTAACGATACCATCAAGAACATCACCTTCTTTAATGTTAGCGAGCATTTTTACTCTTTCTTCAGACCTTGATTCTTCAAGAATTGCTTTTCTTGAAACAACAATATTACCAAGCTTTCTGTCCATTTTAAGAATCTGGAAAGGCTGCGGTATACCCATGAAAACTGTTGGATCTTTGATAGGCCTAACATCTGCTTGACTACCAGGTAAGAAAGCAACAACACCATCTAAATCAACTGTAAAGCCACCTTTAACTCTACCAAATATGGTTCCAATAATATTTTCAGTCTTCTCAAATATTCTCTCAAGCTTAACCCACGACTCTTCACGGATTGCTTTTTCACGACTAAGAACCGTTCCCCTTCTACCTTCAACTTTCTCTACATACACATCAACGATGTCTCCAACTTTAGGAAGCTCTTGCCCCTTTATCAGTTGAAATTCGCTAACGGCAATTCTGCCTTCATTTTTCAGTCCTACATCAACAACAATAACTTCAGAGGTAGTTTCTACTACCTGGCCTTTTACTACAGAGCCTTCTTTTACATGCGAAGTGGTTACCGTTTCAAGTAATTTTGCGAAATCTTCGTCTGATGGAGCAACGTTTGCAAGCTGAGGAACAAATCTTTTTTTTATGGTCATAAGAATTCATGTGAATGACTAAATAAATGCCAAATTTAGCCAAATTTTTAAATTAACAAAATAAGTAAATCGGCGGCACTTCACTATAACGATTTACTAACAATATCTTTTATTTTCTGGACTACCTGATCTGTGGTAAGATTAGTTGTATCAATAATACAAGCATCAGTTGCCGGTACTAGAGGAGCCACTTCGCGAGATATATCCCGCTCATCTCTACTTCTCAAGAGGTCCAAAACGTCGCTGAGTATACAATCTTTTCCAGCCATAAGCAACTGTTTATATCTCCGAATTGCCCTGACTTCTGCAGATGCGGTAATAAAGATTTTTAAGTCTGCATTCGGCGCAACCACGGTCCCAATATCTCGTCCTTCCATGATAATTCTAGGAGTTGTTTGGATTAATTTTTTTAAGTAAAAACCTAGATTTTGTCTAACCTGAGATAATACCGAAATCTTTGATGCAAATTCCCCTATTATCTCAACATTAAGATCTACACCTTCAGTTCTTGAAATAATGTCTGTATTTTGCGATAGCTCTATAATCCTTGCCTCGTCATTTACAGCAACTTTTTCTTGCAAACAAATATATGCAAGGCCTCTATACATAATACTAGACGACACATAAGTTAGACTAAATTCTTCTGCAATCAAAGATCCTATATGCCCCTTACCTGAAGCCGAAGGACCATCTAGAGCTACAATAAAATTCAACTGGTTATTATAAGCCTTATCAAGTAAACTCATCAAATTACCGCATTTTTATTATATTTTTATGACGTTTTTTATCTTTTAGCAAATTAAATTCTTGAAGTTTAATAAAATTAAGAGTAAAAAACTTCATCTACATAGCCATTAAATTAGTTATGTAGTACGTGGCCCTGTATAGGGCGATTAGCTCAGTTGGTTAGAGCGCTACGTTGACATCGTAGAGGTCGGAAGTTCGAGTCTTCTATCGCCCACCATTCTCCATACCTTAGTAACATACATAAAAAACTAGGAAATTAGTTATCCTGAACACGTATTGTTACCTAATTCAAGACTCTTTACCTATAAACTTAATGAGTTATTTCAGATATTAGATTAATTCTAAATTTTTTTGGTTCATTGCTTTTGCTAACTCAACAACATTTTACTCAACCTATATATTTAGGTTTTCTTTGTCAGTGATATAAAAGTTTTATACCAAGCCTTTTAGCTGTTTTAGGTGCATAATTGGCTGCAAGCCATTGAATTTTTGTTTAGAGGAACAATACATTGAAATAAACCCTAATTTGGTCGCTTCTTTTATACGCGCTTCAGTCTGAGCTACTTTCCGTACTTCACCAGAAAGCCCAACTTCGCCAAAAAAAATACTACCTTGGGGTAAAGGCTTATTACTTGCTGCAGAAATCAAGGCAGCAGCAACAGCCAAATCAGCAGCAGGTTCGGTTATACGCAATCCACCAGCCACGCTTAAATACACTTCATGCGAGCTCAAGTTAAGACCAAACCTTACTCCTAAAACTGCTATAATCATGGATAATCGATTATTGTCCCAACCAACAACGGATCTACGAGGTGTGGCCATATTGGTTGGCGCTATTAAAGCTTGAATTTCTATGAGCAAAGGCCTTGAACCTTCAATGCCAGCGAATACTGCACTACCACTAACATTATTTTCTCTTTCCATTAAAAACAATTCAGAGGGATTAGAAATTTCTACAAGCCCATGAGAAGTCATCTCAAAAACACCAATTTCATTAACACCACCAAATCGATTTTTAATCGAACGCAATATACGAAAATGATTATTGTGATCACCTTCAAAATAAAGCACAGTATCAACCATATGCTCTAAAACTTTTGGACCAGCAAGCTGACCATCTTTATTCACATGACAAGCTAAGAGTAAGGTAATATTATTTTGCTTGGCATAATGTATGAGTTGATGAGCACAAGCCCTTATTTGTGAAACAGTCCCGGGAGCAGATGAAAACTCACTCGAAGCAATTGTTTGGATAGAATCGATAACAACCACGCTTAGCTGTTTCTTATTCTGATCTATCGTTGAGATTATATCCTCAACATTTGTGGCTGCTAACAAACCAGTTTTATTGTCGTGAATACCAAGCCTTTGGGCTCGCAGCTTAATTTGATTGGTAGATTCCTCACCTGTAATATACAAACATCCAATATCTGAACTAGCTAAGCTTGTACAAAGTTGCAAAAGTAGGGTTGATTTTCCAATACCAGGATCGCCTCCAATCAATATTGCACTACCGGCTACTAATCCACCTCCTAAAACACGATTTAACTCTTCAATTGGTGTTTTTGTTCTAATCGTTGACTCAATTTTATCCGCAAGAGTATGTATTTCTTGTACGCTACCAGTTTTAGGAACTATAATTTTACTAGCAGAGACAGATTCTTCTATAACAGTGCCCCACTCTAGACATTCCGGACACTGCCCCATCCACTTGCTGCTCACACTTCCACAACTAGTGCAAGAATACGTACTCTTATTTTTGGTCATACTTGAGAATTAATAATTTATTGTTACCATAAACCTTTTCTTTTACCAGAGAGATCCCATCCATAAGCTCTATAGTTTCACGCTTATTCATTTCCACTGCAATTATAGCGCCATTCGTAAGCCAACCATTTTTAACTAAACAAATCAACGATTTAACGACAAACCTCTTATTGTATGGCGGATCCATAAATACAAGATTGTATTTTCTCTCCGCTTTTGGTAAAAATGTGGCATCGGTAACAAGCACGCTAATGTTATCGATCTCTCCAATTTTTCTGGCAAACTCCATAGCCAAATCAAGGTGTTCTAGGCAACTATCGACTAAAGTAACACTGCTAGCACCGCGTGATAACGCTTCAAAGGATAAAGAACCTGTTCCGGCAAAAAGATCAAGCACCTGTGCGCCATTGATTAACCTAGTATCCGCAAAATTACCTGACGACAAAATGCTAAATAACGCTTCACGAAACTTTGCTGTTGAAGGTCGGTAATCAGATTTTTTGAGTGTTGGGATCACTCTATTTTTATGTTTACCAGCAATAATTCTCATTTATTTTTTACCTAAAAAGTAAGCGTTATAACGGATTTGACCCGAGTCCATAATTATGCTGAAGCTGATTCAACATCTAATGCTACCCATGATCCCGCTAGTCAAGCTCAGGATGACCTTACTCCGTAATTCAATATGCTATCATACCCGGTCTACCTTTACTTCTCTAAATTCACCAGGGTTCAAGTTCCCAAGTGAATAGCTACCAAAACTTGTTCTAATTAACCTACTGACTTCAAAACCGAAATGCTCAAAAATCTTACGAATTTCACGATTCTTACCTTCAGTTAAAATAACCTCATACCAAGAGTTTGCCGCCGCTTTATTGATTAATTTTATGGACTTCGGGTGATATTTTATTCCATCTATTACTATTTCTTGATTTTGAAAATCAAGCTCTTTTTCTCTCCCAAAAACACGTACTTTATATATTCTTTCAATTTTATTAGCTGGTGATTCATAGTATCTCGCTAAATCACCAGAATTAGTAAGCAACAGCAAGCCTTCACTATTGATATCAAGCCTGCCCACTGATACAACTCTTGGTAATTTACCTTCTAAAGTCTCAAAAATTGTTGTTCGACCTTGAGGGTCCAGGTGGGTCGTAATTAATCCTATTGGTTTATAATAGATCCAAAGTCGAGTGATACTATCATGCCTTAGCCTCTGACCATTCACGATAATTACATTATTTTCGCTGATATTAACTGCCGGGCTATTGATTATTTTACCATCTATAGAAACAACACCTTGCTCAATAAGTTTTTCAGCCTGTCTTCTAGAACATATACCGTTATTAGCAATAAACTTGGCAATTCTCATTTAAATAACAATATTCACTATCTTGCGAGGAACGATAATTATCTTTTTAACCACAGCTTCTCCAATATGTTTACTAACAATAGGCAAAGACTTAGCCAAATTTTTTACTTCTTCATCTGAGTCTGAAGTGGAAAATTCATGGGTTGCCCTAAGTTTTCCATTCACTTGAATAGCCATAATAAAGCTGTCAGTCTTTAGTTTTGTCTCATCCGATTTAGGCCAATTGGTTTTATACAAAGGAACTGTATTACCAAGTTTTTGCCACAACTCCTCTGTGATATGAGGTATAAATGGATTTAACAACTGAACCATAGCCTTTGTTGCTTCTATTATTGATTTTGTATCTGAATTTGCTAAACCAAGTTCGTCATTCACCGAATTAAATAACTCTCTAATTCTTGCAATCGCTTTATTCAAGTGATAGTGCATTATGTCGTCTGAAACATTTTTTATAGTTGCATGAATTTGCATCTGCAATTTACTATTAACAACCGAAGTTGCTTTCAATTCGCTTAATTTTTCCACTAGAGCAACTAGTCTGGTAATAAATTTCTTACAACCATCTAAACCAGCTGCCGACCACTCTAAATCTTTTTCTGCAGGACTATCTGATAAAACAAACAATCTTATACTATCAGCACCATGGGAGCTAAGCATACTTTTAAGATCAATAGTATTCAGTTTAGATTTGCTCATCTTCTCTATCTTACCCTTAAAAACTTCTTCATTAGTTTTTGCGTGGTAAAACTTATTATCCCTTTCGATTACTTCTTCTGGATATAGCCATTGGCCATTTTTGTCTTTATATGTGGCATGAAGGACCATTCCCTGAGTAAGCAACCGCTTAAATGGCTCACGTACACTTAAGTAGCCTACGTCTGCCATTGCCTTCGTAAAAAACCGCGCATAAAGTAAATGTAAGATCGCGTGCTCAATACCACCAATATATTGATCAACTGGAAGCCAATACTCGCAATCATCTTTATCCGCCATGCTTTCCGCATTATTATTACAGAATCTTGTAAAGTACCACGATGACTCAAAGAATGTATCAAATGTGTCTGTCTCTCTGATAGCCTTTGACAAACATTTTGGGCAATCAACATGTTTCCAACTTGGATGCCTATCCAGAGGGTTTCCAGGTATATCAAAACTAACATCACTTGGAAGCTCTACTGGTAAATCTTTAGGCGGAACTGGCACAATTCCACAAGACTGGCAGTAAATGATAGGGATCGGACACCCCCAATAACGCTGACGAGAAACTCCCCAATCACGCAAGCGGTAATTGATTTCTCTTTGGCCTATACCAAGTTCTTCAAATTTATCGATAATTTTTGCTCTACCTTGGGCAACAGTTAACCCATCCAAGAAGTCCGAGTTAATTATTACGTCATCTAATACATAGATATAAGCCTGTTTCTCTAGATCAATTTCATGTTGCTTGCTATCCACAACTTGTATCATCGTAAGGCCTTTGGTGTTCTGTACAAGTTCAAAATCTCTCTGATCATGGGATGGACAACCATATACAGCTCCAGTACCGTAATCCATTAATACGAAATTTGCTATTACTACGGGAATCTTTACACTCCTATCAAAAGGATGAATTGCCTCAAGGCCAGTAAACACACATTCTTTTTCAGCCTTCTCGACGTCTGATTCGGAAGTTGAAGTATGAGCGCATTTAGTAATAAACGCCTCTATCTCTTTGTTTTTCGCTATTTTTGCAAGAATAGGATGATTGTACGCCAAGGCAACAAATGTTGCCCCAAAAATTACTTCTGGCTTAGTAGAATATACTTCTATCCTTTCATCCATACCAACAATGTCAAAATAAAACCGAGCACCCTCTGATTTACCAATCCAGTTTTTTTGCATGGTCCGAA
Source organism: Rickettsia typhi (assembly GCA_945865485.1). GTDB lineage: Bacteria > Pseudomonadota > Alphaproteobacteria > Rickettsiales > Rickettsiaceae > Megaera_A > Megaera_A venefica. Next base: position 79,178 of record CAMBEC010000003.1, on the reverse strand, counting down.
CATTATCAGGCCAATCTTCTAAAGAATCTATATCATTTAGCAATTCCTCAGCATAGTCAGTGATCTTCAAAAACCACTGCTTCAAATATTTTTTTTCAACTACCGCTCCAGATCTCCAACCACGGCCGTCTATTACTTGCTCATTAGCAAGCACAGTGTTGTCAACAGGATCCCAATTGACCGAAGATTCCTTTTGATATGCTAGTCCTTTATTGTAAAGATCGATGAAAAATTGTTGTTCATGTTTATAATAGTCAGGCGAGCAGCTTGCAAGTTCTCGATCCCAATCATATGAAATACCAACAGTTTTTAGCTGGTCACGCATTGCGTCTATATTTGCATATGTCCACTGGCCAGGATGAGAGTTATTGCTTATAGCTGCATTTTCAGCTGGCAAGCCAAAAGCGTCCCAGCCCATTGGATGCAAGACATTATAACCAGTAGCACGAAAATATCTGGAAATCACATCTCCAATGGAATAATTCCTCAAATGTCCAACATGAAATTTTCCAGAAGGATATGGAAACATTTCAAGGACATAATATTTTGGTTTTGTTTTGTCTTTTGAAGCAACAAACGCTTTATCTTCATGCCAAAATTGTTGCCATTTTTTCTCGATTTTTAAGAAGCCCATAGAAATTACCTAGCAGATTGTAAATATAAATCTCTAGCTTTGCGAATAATTTTATCTTCTAAAACTTTTGCAATTGTAGAAGATTGATGATCTTCAGACCATTTTCCATCTACTCTTTTACGTTCAAAAGCAATTACTTCTAGTCCTTCAGGAGTAATAAGGTCATCTTTGATATACACTGTTACTTTAAATTGAGTGTTTTTTTGATCTTTTGGACTATACCATTCAGTAATGATGACGCCACCCTTACTGTCTGCAGAAGATAGAGGAGCAAATTTTAGTACATCAATTGACGCCTGAAACAAATATTTGTTTACATTGCCAATTTTTGCTTTAGTAGCATTGCTTCTCTCTTTACCAGGTCTAAAAATTATTCCTTCCCCGCCAAGCAAAGAACCCATCTCATCCATTTCTCTCTCAACCTGAGTCTGAGGATAATCAGACGCAAATAATTGTGCTGCAAATAAAATGATAGCACTAAAAATGCTAACCAGGATAATTCTCATTTAGTAATATAACCTCAGTTTGGTAAAGTATTTAGATCCCAACAATTATAACGTAACAACTCAGCTGACTTAGGAGCCTTGAATTTGTAAAAATAAACCTTTATTGCAAATTTTACAACTTATAATTCACGAAGGCCTAAACATAATTCAAACAATTTATCTTTAAAAGGCTTCTTGGCTATAGGTAAACGTTCAATTTGCAACTTTATCAAATCTCGATCAGTTGTTGGTAATGTTTCACAAATTCTAATTAAATCTTGATCAGAGACACAGTGCCCTCTAGGCAAATTGACACTTTGAGCGCATTCTTCTCTTAGCATCAAAACATGAGAAAAATTCTCCCTAAAAACACTAGACCTTTCTTGAAGGCCTATTTTCTTTATCATTTTTTCTGGATTTATTTTATAAGATTCTGTGTCTAACAGTTTATGGCTTCTAGCTTTATAAGTTTCCCATAAATTTCTACTGTTAATAGAGTTAGATAATTCCCTATAAAGAGGAATCAAATATTCCACATCCTTAATTGCGTATTCAATTAGCTCTTCTAACAGTGGTCTTTCAAGCCAATTCGCTTTCTGCATTGTTTTGTCTATGTTGATATTCAGCAAAGCCTTACACAACCTACCATAACCCATGACTTCATCAAGACCTATAACGCCAGCTGCTATTTGTGTATCAAATATATTCTTAGGTAATTTACCAAATAAATGAAGAAAAATATCAAAATCCTGATCTGGGGCATGAAAAACTTTACAAATTTTTTCATTTAACAGCAGTTCTTTTAATGGGCTAATATCAGTAATCGCCAAAGCATCCACTATTATTCTCTGCTCTCTTGTAGCAATCTGCACTAGGCTTAGCTTAGCATAATATGTTTTTCTTCTATAGAACTCTGTATCCATGAAAATAACAGATTCTAGAGCTAATTCTCCACAAATTAGCTCGAATTCTTTCTGGTCAGCTATAATTCTCATGAGTTTTCGATTGCTTAAAATGGTTATTTTCTATATATATTTATCAGCTAGATAAATAACACTAAATTAATATATATGCATAAATTCAGAACTCATAACTGTAATGAACTAAACAAAGGGCACGTTGGTCAAACTGTTAAATTATCAGGATGGGTTCATAGACGTCGCGACCATGGTAATTTATTATTCGTAGATATTAGAGATCATTACGGCATAACGCAATTAGTTTTTACTGACCAAGACCTAGAACTAAAGGATAAAGCTAGCTACTTGCGCTATGAAAGCGTCATTACGATTGAAGGAAAAGTGGTAGCTCGAAGTGCTGACACAGCCAATAAATCTATGGCTACAGGCGAAATTGAGGTAGCTGCTCACAAGTACCTAGTTGAATCAGAAGCTGATGTGTTACCTCTAATTGTTAACGCTGAACAGGAAGCTCCTGAAGATACACGCCTTAAATATAGGTTTCTGGATTTACGCAGAGAAAAATTGCATAAAAACATTATGCTTAGGTCGAATATAATTTCTCACTTGCGGAAATTAATGAGTAATTCTGGCTTTACCGAATTTCAAACTCCTATATTAACAGCAAGCTCGCCAGAAGGAGCAAGAGATTTTCTAGTTCCAAGCAGATTGCACCCTGGTAAGTTTTACGCTTTACCTCAAGCCCCTCAGCAATTCAAGCAAATGCTTATGATGTCTGGGTTTGATAAATATTTTCAAATTGCTCCATGTTTTAGGGACGAAGACGCAAGAGCAGACAGATCTCCAGGAGAGTTTTATCAACTTGATATCGAAATGTCATTCGTAACACAAGATGATATATTCGCTGCTATTGAACCAATTATGTTTGAAATCTTTAGCAAATTTGGTAATAAGCAAGTTTCAAAAGCACCGTTTGTTAGAATCCCATATACTGAATCAATGCTAAAATACGGCTCGGACAAACCTGATCTTCGGAATCCAATAGAGATTACTGATGTTACAGATATTTTTAAAGACTCAGAGTTTACCGTATTTAGAGAGGCAATTAAAAAAGGTTCAGTTGTTAGAGCTATCCCTGCCCCAGGCTCTGCTATAAAATCTCGCAAATTTTTTGATGACATGATTAAGTTTGCAATTGATGAAGGAGCATCAGGACTTGGGTATATACAATTTACTGAGGATGGCGAAGCGAAAGGACCAATCGCTAAATTCTTACCAACTAACCAACTAGAAGCACTAAAAAAATCAGCAAAAATTTCTAATGGTGATGCGGTATTCTTTTCGTGCGCTGAAGAGTTGGTAGCTTCAAAGTTAGCTGGTAAAGTCAGAATAAAACTTGGCAATGAACTAGAGCTTATTAGCGATGACCGCTTTGAGTTTTGTTGGGTAACAGACTTCCCATTTTATGAAATCAACGAAGAAACAAAACAAATTGATTTTAGCCACAATCCTTTTTCAATGCCACAAGGAGGGCTTGAAATCCTAGAAAAGGCAAAAACTAAAGAAGAGTTATTAGCGATCAAGGCTTTTCAATATGACATAGTTTGTAACGGTATAGAACTCTCAAGTGGAGCGGTAAGGAACCACAAACCAGAACTTATGTATAAAGCTTTTGAAATTGCTGGATACAGCAAGGAAGAAGTAGATAAAGAGTTTGGTGGTATGATTAGAGCATTTAAATTTGGCGCACCGCCTCACGGCGGTATTGCTCCTGGTATTGATCGTATAGTGATGCTTATTGCAGAAACTGCAAATATACGCGAAGTAATAGCATTTCCTATGAACCAACAAGCTGAAGATTTGCTAATGCAAGCGCCTAGTAATGTAACAGAAAAACAGTTGCGTGAGCTTAATATAATGTTATCTCCTTCTGTTAGAAGCAAGCTTAAAGGAGCTTCCACGTCTGCAGCGGAATAAATTCAAAATGTTTTATGGACTTAGACTTATATTTTGAGCTTAGCAATAGCAATCATTGGATAATTTATTCAACATTTTGACTAAAGTAGATAAAAATACTTGAACAAGCAAGTTTGGTTGATAGAAACAATACTAAAACCTTGTAGTATGAAGATCTACCTGACAGTCAAAATTTATTAGACCATCAATAGCTTAATTTAACCTGAGTTTGTTAGAATAAAAGTCTACCATCCTGAATGCATATATCAGGATCTTCCTTCCGTTGCCCTCGGACCTCTTGCCAGATGCGGGCGCAAGCTTTAGTCAGCTCAGGATGACTTTACCACATTGCATAATAAGCTTTCTTGCCATCAAAATAGAACGACTCAACCAGTTGATATCGTTTTATATCAAACTCAGCTTAATTTATGATTCCTGTAAGGTTAAGTCTTGATACTGACTAAACAACCATACCTTCGTTCCCTTTACCCTTACTCCTTGAAACAGTTGGTGGCTTAGGCTGGTGTTCAGTCATTTTCTTTTTGTATGTATTACCGATATCCGATGCTAGCGCAGCAACCTTTGGAGTGACTTTTACCGCTGTCACTCTGTCTTGCGCTTCTGCTTCTACCGACTGAGATACATTAGCTCCCATTCCTTTGTTTGCCACAACTTCTAACATCATTTCTTTATACTTACCTTGCGTCACTGGCAAAGTGTAAACCTTTCCTCCACGTTCAATATAACCAATTGCATCATCCCCCTTGCCCATAAATTTTACAGGTACTGGTGAACTTACTTCAATCAGTTTTCCCTTGTCATCATAGTGGGCAGTAAAATATACTGCTCCCTTTTCTGGAACATTACGACCATTCTCATCTTTTACGGCCATTGAAAAATGTGCCGGACCTTTTCCTCCCTCAATCTGTTTAGGAAATTCTATCTGTCTATAACTCTTAATAGAGCGCATTGATCCATCTTCAAGTGAAACCTGCGTTGTTCCCTGAACTGTAGTTTCCTTTAATGAGGTAATAAGTTGACCATCAGCATCTTTGATCTCCGATAAACGAACTTTGGAGTTAGGTGGCGACACCCAAGCTACGTTCTTAAAGCTATCCTGGAATTGGGTATGTACTTCTTTGTACCCATTTGACTCAATGTTTTTTAGTTGGTTTTCTGTTTCTGGCTTTTGCATCACAGAAGATAACTTCTCTTTGCCATTGTCAGTTTGTAAAAATGTACGAAACGCACTCAAATCCTGATCTAAAAAGTGATTTCTTTCTCCTACAGGAATAGTCTTAGCGATTTCTTGTTGCAAATATAACTGTTGCTTTGTCAACACTTCATCACGAATAGCTTGAGTAATTGGATCAGCTCCGCCTCCAGAAGTTACTCTTGGGCCAGACGAGCCTGTCATAACCTTCTCCACCCCTTTACTAACTGGTACCATTATCCTGTCTTGCGCCCTTGGTTCCACAATTGTTGTCAATGGCTTCTTAGCCAACGGTACTGGTGGTGGAACTTTCTTGGGAACAACCTTAGCTCGTGATTCTTCCGCTAATTCAACTTTTAATACTTCTTTAATTTGTATTATTTCTTTTTTTATTAATGTTTTAGCTTTGTCTCCAAGCTTATGATCTCTAAATCTCACCTTCTTCTTCCCAGAAGCAATATCCTCAAAATATTGAGGGTTATCTTTAACTAGTTGCTTTAATTCTTCTGGATTTTTTATTTGGTATTGACCTTTTGGTCCTTTTTCGATTAAAAGCCCTAATTTTATCTCTAAGCTAAATTCCTTAAGTGATTTTTGCCTATTAACCATCACCTCTTTTAAGTTTTTCTTTACATCATCAACTTTAATATCTTTGATATCCTTATCTTTATATATATTAGGCATGGCATGCTTCGCCCACTTTGCCAAGGCCTCCTGATTGTAACATTTCTCAAGGTCAGCGAAGCTTTTATCAAGCACTTTTTCCATATCTACATTTGCTGCTCTATCCAATCCAGCAACAAATTCAGGCGTTAATTTTAAACTTCTAGGGAATTCACGAAAATGATTCGTGGGCCCCATTCCCGGCAGGTGCTTTGAATTAGAATGAGGATGAACTTCTTTAGTTAAATTACTAAATGCCCAGCCGTAATCTATTCGAACTAGCCTTGGCTTTTCACTACCATTTCTTATAACACCAATATTCCCTATATGAACATCAAAATCGCCCATTAAAAGAGAAGTGGGGGCAATTTTGTCAAAATCTTGATAGCCTTGTTTACTAAAGGCTTTTGATAAAGTTTTACTAAAAAACTCCCTAGTTCCCACCATTAAAGGTCTTCCGTCTTTTCGCAAATGCTCATTAGGCCTATCTTCTTCAGGCATATTACGATCCATGTCCTTGAACATATCGGTATAATTCTCAAAGAATTCGGATCTCACATAAACATTTGAACCATCACCAGGAATCTTGGAAGAATTTGTACCAGTTACCATTAATTGCACCGTCGCACCAGAACCAGGTTCTGTTGCTGCAAATAATTGAGAACCTAAAAATTCTGCAATATTAAATTCTATTTTATCATCCTTCTTTATAAGCGCCGTGACTTTAGTTGCCTTATTTTTATATACACCACCGTCGTCACCAGCACCTCTTGCTCCCCCCTCCTTTTTACCTTGCCTTTCCCAATCACTTCCTTCTCCAAATATCTCTATTGCCATATTAGTTTTTATTTAATTTATATATCAACTTAGTTAATCGTAAGTGTATATAAACAATTTACGCCACTTAGGTCTAAGAACACAGTTTAAAGACTCCTTAAAATAATAATTATTATGGCATTGTTGTAAATTACTTGGGAGAAAGCAATTAAATGTCCAGCTTAAACCATGTCTCTGGTAAATTGGACTCTATAATTATTTTGTTACCAAATACTTCTTGTGGAATCACTATTTCTTTGGCATGCAACATCATTCTCTTATGGCTCAAACCACCATATTTAATATCGCCAAGAATTGGGCATCCAAGAATTTTACTATGCACCCTAAGTTGGTGCATACGCCCTGTTAGCGGCTTGAACTCAACTAACGAATAGCCATCATTTTCTTTTAAGACATTATATCTTGTTTCCGCTCTTTTGCCGTCTTTTAATTCCTTTACGATCTCAAAAATACCTGACCTATCTTTGCCTATATAATTGGTAATAATACCTTGTTGGTCTTTAGGACGACCACAAACTACCGCATAATATGTCTTTTGTATTAGCTTATTCCTGAATGCTTTGCTTAATTTTGCTGCATTATCATGCCCCCAAGCAATAAGCAACACGCCACTCGTTCCTTTGTCTAGTCTGTGGACTAGTTTAAGATGTATCCCATTTGTTATGTTTAAATATGATATTGCATCATCAATAGATAAACTAATCTTACTTCCACCTTGAACGGCTATATTATCAGGCTTGTTAATGGCTATAAATTCATTTGTAGATAAAAGCAAATACTCGCCAAGCAATTTCATAGCCAACGATCTAATACTGTCTGAAAAATTTCTAGCAGGGCTACTGTTTTGAAATAACTCAGCAAATAACGTTATCTCATCTCCAGTTTTAACTCGAGCTCTGGATTTAACTTTGGTTTTATTTACCTTAATCTTACCGTTCCTAAGATAGCGCTCTATAACGCCTTGAGTAACAGTAGGAAAAATCCTTTTAATATAACGATCAAGCCTTATTGGCTCTGAAGACTCAACTATTATTTTTTTCATGAATTATTAAGTAGAAAATAAGCCCAAATTAAACAAGAAAGTAATACAACTGCGCCAAACTGATGCAATAGAGCAAGTTCTATTGGAACATTATAAACCAGAGTTAATATGCCAAGTAAAACTTGTATTACTAAAGCCATAAATATATATCCTAAAACTAAAGAGAATTTTTTATTAGCAATTTTCCACCCTTTGATACAAAAAATAACGATAATAACGCTTAATAAATAAGCTGTCATTCTATGAACAAATTGAACAAATATAGGATCTGAAAAACTAGTCCACGTAAGAGTAGAAATTTTGAGCTCATCAGGAACAAACCTTTCTCCCATTAAAGGAAATTGATTGTAGACAAGCCCAGCATCAAGCCCAGCAACAAATGCGCCAAAGACTATCTGTAAGAGTAAAATTATAATAGCAAGCTTGCACAATACCTTTTCCAAGGAAACAGAAACAGCCGATGGAAAAAGTATTATATCTAGCTTACTTTTCATAAACTGCCAAAAGAATAAAGTATATAATAATACCGCAAGGAATAGATGCGCAGCCAGCCTATAATGACTGACATGGGGATCAAGCACTAAGCCGCTCTTAACCATATACCACCCCATCACACCCTGGGATAAGAACAATACTAAGCCAACGCAATATATCCCAACCTCATTTGGCTTTATATAGCCCTTCAAAAGAAATATCAATAATGGGATAACATATAAAAGGCCGGTTATTCTACCAGCAATCCTATGAATAAATTCGATTAAATAAATGGATTTGAACTCTGATAAACTCATGCCAAAATTAATATTTTGGTATTCTGGTGAGTGTTTGTATTTTCCAAATTCTATGTGCCAGCTATTTTCATTCAAAGGTGGTAAAATTCCACTAACTGGATTCCATTCAGTTATCGATAAACCAGCCTCTGTAAGGCGAGTAAAGCCACCTATAAAAATCATCAACACAACAAGAAAACACATCATGCATAGCCAAATCGAAATAATCTTATTGTGCTTATCAGACCTTGAATTCATGTTTTAATATGATCTATTGATGGCAAAATCTACTAATTTTTCCAAGTATTCTTTGGGTTTATTTTTAACATTGATTTCTGCCAATGAATTTAGAGCATTAAGCCTTAATGCATCAAGATAGGTTTTAATGTCGGTTTGAATTTCATGTTCATTCATAATTAACTTAATCCAATTAAAATCAGCTTCAGAACGCTCTTGAGCCTCTATCATTTTCCTAAGTCTATTATTTTCTTTATCTGAAATTTTTCTAGTTAATAGAATAATTGGTAATGTAATTTTTCCCTCAAAAAAATCATCACCTACATTCTTACCAACTTTACTACTATCACTAAAGTAGTCCAAAGCATCATCAGCTATCTGAAAAATATTTCCTAAACACAAGCCAAAATTCTTAAGATTTGGAGCAAGGTCTTCTCTTCCCGCAACAATTCCTCCAACCTCACAAGCAGTACCAAAAAGTTCTGCTGTTTTAGCGTTAATAACTTTCAGATATTCCTCTTCCCCAACAATACGTTTTTGCTCAAGCTTAACAAGTTGAGACACCTCCCCCTCAGCTATAATTGCTGAAGCATTAGATAAGGCCAACAGTGCTGGGATAATTTTAGTCGATACTATTAATTTAAATGACTGACTAAATAAAAAATCACCAACTAGTATACTTGCTTTACTTCCCCACACAACATTTGCGGTGGGTAAAAAACGACGCATTCTGCTACCATCTACAACATCATCATGAAGCAAGGTAGCCATATGAATGAACTCAACTGCAGCAGCAAGTTTTATTGATTGAGACCCTTCATAGCCAAGCATTTTTGCAGAAAGCACAGTCAGAATAGGACGCATTCTTTTTCCACCAGTAGTAGACAAATGTGTACTAATGACCTTAATTAGTTCTTCCTCAACAGACAAACTATCGACAATGATTTCATTCATCGCTTGAATGTCGCTAGACAAATAACTATGAATCTCCTGAATTAAGTTCAAATTTATTTCCTATCTTTTTATTGGATTGAATTTTGAAGTAGCCCAGCCTTATTCTTCGGTACAAGCTTACCAATTATATCTTTTGCCTCATCAGGTGAGGCATTATCTAATTTCTTAACTACATTACCATCAGAAATTCTTGGTAGAATCTTTTTTAGCAATGGTTCGCTACCATCAATTTGAGGCAAGATTTCTCTCATTCTGGCTAGAACATCTCCACCGTGCCCAACTTTATCAAATAACTTTTGATAAAGCATTAAAGTATATAGCTGCGCTATCTGACCAAATTTTACACTACCAATTTCTGATTGATCCATATGGTTTGAATCAATTGTGTACTCAAAACTCAGGTCGTTCGAAGTTGATTTAGGATGGTCTGATATATCCTTAAGGAAAGCTTTATTTACATCTATATAAAGCTTTCTTGCTTCATCATTTAAGATTTTGAATTTACCAAATCTATAAATATATCCAGAAGTAAATTCGATCACTGATGGGTAATTGGTTAAATATAAAACACCATTTGCAAACCAATTGCTTTTTGGACCAATGTTTGATTCCATTTCATGTTTTAGCCTTACTCCAGATTTGTCAGACAAAATACTAAAATCATCTATCTTTAGGTTCTTCTTACTCTTTGTATTAGAAGAATTCATTTTTAAGCTAAAATCATATGAGCTATTCTCAAGGTCCTTGAATTTAAATACCTCTTTATTGTGTATAATATAGCGAATTTCATGGTCTATCTCTCTTCCTATTGGTGTCTTAACAACAAAAGGAGCATATAACTCATATCGTTCAAAAATTTGATCGAACAAACCTGATTTTGCTTTAATTTTAGAGCTCGTATCAAGCATAAATTCTCTGCCATCAATATAATTTCCAGATTTATACTGTATTTTTAAGTCTGGTAAATCAATATAATTTGACTCGCAAATAATATCAGCTTTAATCTCGAGCCCCTTCATATATTCCTCAGAAGTCTTGCCATTAGTTTTTATTTCAGCATTAGCAGTAAAATCAAAACCTGCAGGCAAGGCGGAGAATCCATAAAATAGGCTAACCGGTAAACGCCTCATGGTTGCATTGTTTTGCTTTGTTTTAACAATATAATGTATCTTGTATTCTTGAGGAATATTAGCTAACAAATCTTCTATATTTTCATAAGTTTTTTTAGGCAAAAAAGATAGTTTCATGCGCTCAAATTCCTTATCATAAAACTTCTCGTTATCAATTAAATCAAAAATCTCAACTTTTCCAGTAGAAATTTTAATCTCCGATATATGGTTTACTATCTGCACCGGATCTTTCATTGCCTTAAGCGTTTTAAACAATTCCTTATTTAAAGGTATGTCCATACCAATATTATAATTATCTATTTTTAGCAGCGAGCCAAAGCCATGTTTGGCTGGTTTATAAGAAGCAACTATATCTCCACTATAATTAACAAACACCCGTTGTAACATTAAATCATAACCAAATTCTAGAGGAGATTTATAGATAATTTCAGCCCCTCTACTCTCCTCTTTCCACCCTATAGCCTCCCAAGCAATTTTATATGGAAAACCTGATGGAACTACTTTGTCAAAGGTAATAAAATAATCCGTTTTATCAATTCCTTTGACCGCAAATTCTTTACCAGCATATTTTTCATTTAATTCCGTAGCAACTCTATCTGTCACATAATACCAAAGCCCAGCTAAACTTAATAAAGTTAATACTAATAAAATAAATATGATCTTAATTGCTTTCATTTTCTTTACCTTTTAGGTTTGCGTACTCTTTTCCAAGGATCCTAACATTCCATATCCACAACGCCATTACTAATATAAAAATACCAAGTAAATATTGAGCCACTGAATCAAAAGTTGCCATTGGCATAAGGATAAACATTGAAGACTGTATAAACGCCCCCAGCGACTTGCCGAATTTCAAACCTATAACTTCAACTGCAGCTTTACCTTTAGTTCTAAGCTCCAAAGAGAGTGGTATATAGGCCATTTCTTTTGTTGAATCAAACAAAGAATATTTTGTTGCTTTACTTAGTATATTTTGAATAGCCCCTATAAGTACCGCAAAATATATTGGATTCAGCCACTCATCGGAAAAATCTACGTAATTAGCAGTTATTACAAAACCAAAAAAGATTAAACCAGTTCCCGTAATCATAAATGGCGTAACTAACGCCGATATACTCCAAGAAAAGTTTCTCAAAATATTACTACCTATCACCATGAAAGCAACACAAGAAACACCCATCCAGATATTAAACCTACCCATAAAATTTATATAGTCAATTGTATTGGGATAAAGTTCGCTAACTTTTGACTTCCAAGGGCCTTCGAGAATGTTTATTAGCAACCCATAACAAAGCACGAGCAAGACAATATGACCAATATACTTTGACTTCATAATTAATTTAATACTTTGGGCAAAGGATAAGGAAGTTTTAGTTTTTTCCCCAGTACTATTTTTTTTACGCTTGAATTCACTACCTTTAAGAACATAATGATCTATATACCTATATAAAACCATAGCTACTAGACCGGCAAAAACAACAGACTTCATAATCGGTTTTAAAACCATTTCACACTGATATCCAATGTCATTTGAATATGACTTGAGGATATGATCGTCCGAAATACCTGAGAGGTCAGAAAAGCTTACTAACACATTCCCTGCTATAATTAAACCTAAGTTACCTATCATACCAAGAAATGGATAGAACCTTTTAGCTGAATCAGTATCAAAAATATGATTTGCATACTGCCAGAATAATAAATTGATTATTACAACACTCCACAATTCACAAAAAACGTACATCAAGGCATAGCTCCATTTACCCAAGATTTTTATAAACCATTTTAAGTACGGGTAATTTTGCGCTAAATGCGCTATAGTTTCGTCGCTTGGATGAAACATATGTTGCTGCGGAAAGAGAACATATGTAAATAAAATAAAGAAACTAAGAAAAAAGCAAACTATAAGATAAAATAAACGGTCATACTCAAATACATTACTTAATCGGACGTAAATCAAAGTAAAAATCACTGTAGATGGCAGGACCAACCATAATTTAAGAAAACTAATAACTTCCGCACCTATATTTGGCACAACTAAGCTATCTTTAATTGACCTTAATGACCCGAAGTTAAACAACATACACATCATCATTAGCCCAAGAGGTAAAAATAGCTTTATCTCTGAGCGCTCGATTGGCCAGAATATATCTTTTATCTTACGGGAGAAGATTGGCTTTCTAAGATTAGACATTCAAAATTTACAAAAAACCTGCTTAAAAACAGTACTTACATGCTCTTGTAAATACCTACCATTTCTAATACACAGCCACCTGGTTGTCAATAAAAAAGCTTTGTCGTCTTTATAGTTATTGACTGATAAACATTAAAGGATAATACTGTCACACAATGCTGTTATAGTATATATTCTTGTGAACTTAACTCTGGCCCACCACGGCCACCAAGCTAAGTCTTATAAGGCTCCAGAGGAGCAAGAATCACGCAGAGGTAATTTAAAGACTAATTTATACAGTTGTAAAGTCACACTATTTTACTTACACTACACGGCTTAGGATTAATCTTCATAGATTTTTGCTGTGTATACTAAAAATTACTTGAGTATGAAAGCATGCCAATGACTAGAAAAAAGTTTTTAATCGTATGGCTGTTCGGATTAATGAGCGGCTTTACTATAATGCTTAGCGGTTATACACTTAACTACTGGCTTTCATTCGAAAAAGTAGACATACGAACCATAGGGGCATTTTCTCTAGTATCAATACCTTATGCAATAAATTTTACTTGGGCGCCTCTGTTTGATACCAGAAAAATTCCAGTACTACATTCTCTTTTTGGCCAGAGACTTTCTTGGTTACTATTAGTACAACTTTTACTAAGCGCCTCAGTATACCTGATAAGCGCATTTGACCCAACTGAAGAACTTTTACCTATAGCAATATCTGGATTTTTGATATCTGTTTTTGCTTCCGCCCAAGATTCAGTTCTTGGCGCTCTTCGAACAGAATTAGTTGACAAAAAACATCAAGGTGAAATTTCTGGAATGTACATATTTGGCTATCGTATAGGTATGTTAATTTCTAGCTCTGGAGCAATTTATATTTCTCAATATATGAGATGGGATCTTGTCTACGAACTATTCAGCGTTGTGTTAATTACCTTTCCTATCATCTTGATTTTACTATCAAAAGATTTGAATTCGCTTTATACAAAATTCAACAATGAAATCATCGAAAATGTGATTAAAAACCAAAGTCATTTTCAAAAAATATGTTCTTTAGTAAATAAAATTTTACAGCCAGTTGGCTCAAATAAGTACATATTATTTGTCATTATTTTCTTAATCTTATACCGACTACCAGATAACTTTATCAGTATGATGATTAACCCATTTCTGCACCATATTGGCTATGATTCATTTGAAATTGCTACAGCAGGGAAATTATTTGGAGCTATTTCTGCAATGATTGGCGGATTAATGGCAAGCTATATAATGAAGAGAAAGCCTCTTTATGACAGTTTATTACTTTTTGGCTCAATTCATGCAGCTGCTCACATTCTCTTTGTGGTACAGGATGCTTTTGGAAAGAATATCTATTTATTATTCTTAATTACTGGATTTGAAGGTATAAGTGGAGGCATGACAATGGCTGCATACATTGCCTTTATCGCATCTTTATGTGATGGAAAATTTAGAGCCACACAATACTCTTTCTTTTCTTCAATGATGGGGCTATCTAGATCAATATTACCATCTATCTCTGGTTACTTTGTTGCCAATTTTGGCTGGACAATATTTTATCTTTTTACAACAGTTGCCACAGTTCCAGCACTGGTGATGATAGTATACTTAGAAAAAATGAAAAAAAACAAACTAGGATAAACCGTGATTGATATAATTATAGTATTCTCATACCTTTTGCTCTTACTCATAATAGGTATAGTTAAAAGAACTACAGGCGGTAACTTCAAGTCTTTTTCAAGAATTACCAAAGGAGTTAAAGGAAATCATCTATTGCTTGTAGCTACGATCTTTGCTTCAAGTATTGGTGGAGGTACAACTTTTGGAATATCTGAAAAAGCTTTTTCCGAAACTATTGCAAATAGCTACGGTCTAATTATTGCTATGCCGATTGATATATTGATAGCAATTTATGTAGTTCCAAAGCTAATCCAGCATTACGGATCAGAAACTATTGGTGATATTATGTCAAGTTACTACGGCTCCCCCGGACGCTATATTGGTGGAGTTTCGGCAATTTTAGTTTCTATAGGGTTATTGGCAGCCCAAATAAGCGTGAGCGGAAGAATTTTTGAATATATCCTACAAGTAGACTATGTTTTAGGGGTAACTCTTAGTTACGGAATAGTGGTTATATACACGACAATAGGCGGCTTGCAATCAGTCCTCTTCACTAACCTAATTCAATTCTTTGCGATGATAGTCGCCATACCAATTATCACAATTTTTGGCTTATACCAAATCGGGCTTGATAAATTTATTTCCTCCGTACCTCTTGATAAGGTTTCGTTCTCAGATAATCAAGATCTGCTTGGAATCACGATATCGGCAGCGCTTGGTTTTTCAGTTATCAACTTGTTACCAACGTTTATTCAAAGGGCTCTGATTAACAAAGATAGTAAAACCACAACCAATGCTATACTCATAAAAACAGGTATTTATGTTATATTTTTAATATTTGTAACTATTAATGGCTTAATTGCTTATATCCAATACCCAGATATTAAGGCAAGTTTAGCCCTGCCTTATTTAATTGATCATATAATTCCAGTAGGAGTTCAAGGAATAGTTGTTGTTGGTTTATTAGCTGCTGTGATGTCGACCGCTGATTCAGATTTGAATATTACTTCCGTTACTATTGTTAAAGATATTATGAATCCATTATTTGCAGTTAAGAATCAAAATTCTATGTTAATGCTTGCCAGAATAATGAATGTTCTGATTGGTAGTATAGCAATAGTTATTGCCTTATGCTTTTCTAAGGTAGTTGATTTGGTAATCTTCGTAGTAGGTTTTTGGAGTCCTATAGTTCTGGTACCAATGATTTTCGGTTTATTTGGAATCATTATTGGAAAAAGAGATTTTATTATTTCGTGTACTACTGGCGCCATAACATTTGTTATATGGCAATTGTACTTTGAAAAGTATTTCTATCTCAAAGGAGTATTTGTTGGGACCATATCCCACTTATTGATATTTTTGGCTTTTTACTTCGTAAAGAGAATAAATTACAAAACACACTAATAACTAAATTAAGTTATTAAGAATAAAATTATGTTAGGTCTTCTATACTTATATCCCCTAAAGTTTCGGTACCTCCCCCTTTTTCTAATGATTTATTTTCTTCCACTAACAAATGGTCAGGCAATTTATCTATCGTTACTATTTTTATCAGCTTTAATTCTTGAAATAAAATCATTGCTTCTGGATTTGAATCAAGAAATTTTAATATAGACTCATTTAGTTGAGAATCACTCCAATCATCAGGAAGTTTTTCTGTTATTTTATTAATAAGTGATTTTATAAATTGAGTTACGAATAGTATATCAGAAGGGCTTTCTTTACTAAATACTATATCAAACGCTGCTTGCCTCGTTTTTGGAGGAGAAGCATATACGTTTTGGGCCAATTTATTAGCCATTCTTATAACCAGCTTATCAGAAAAAACTATTTGATTTTGGGGAGCTGTATCTTGAGATGTATGTGATTTGGACATAAACTGTACTAATTTTTAAGTTCAATTATTTATATTTTTATAATAAAACATTGACCAATAGCAAGGCAAGTATTTGTAACTTTTGAAACAAATATTATTTCACTATCCACTTTTTGCTAACTCCTGACGATCTCTTGCAAAAAGCTTTGCTTGAAACTCTGTAAATTCAGAAAATCTAGTATTCTGAGCTAATTTGTTTGCTCTTAGCAAAATATTCAAATCACGTCCTAAATCAGCAAAGAAGAACTCTGGTTCTCCGCTTTGCTTAGTACCAAGAATTTCTCCTCCTCCACGAAGAAGTAAGTCTTGTTCAGCAATATAAAACCCATCATTACTTTGTCTCATGATTTCCAATCTGTTTCTGGCAGTAGCTGAAAATCTTTTAGGATTATACATAAGAATACAGTAAGACTGTAACTCTCCACGCCCCACTCTACCTCTTAGTTGATGCAACTGCGCAAGGCCAAATTTCTCCGCATTTTCGACAATAATTAATGTAGCATCTGGCACATCGATACCAACTTCAATCACTGTCGTTGCAACTAAAATTTTAACTACCCCATCCTTAAATTTTTGCATTACAGCCTCTTTGTCCGCAGACTTCATCTTGCCATGAAGAATTGCTACTTCTCCTGGATAAAATTTATCCAACTCTTCATATCGCGCGGTAACATCTGCATATGTAACGTCATTTTCATGCTCAATGATCTTGTCGTTTTGATCAATAAGTGGGCACACCCAATACACTTTCTGATCACAATCAATCATTTTTTTCAACGAGGCTATAACCTGCTCTCTCCTGCTATTAGATGTTATACTTGTCACTATTGGTAAACGGTTTTTTGGCTTATCTTTTACTTGAGAGACACTCATATCACCAAACATCGTCAGTGTTAAACTCCGAGGGATAGGTGTTGCTGTCATAACCAGTACATCTGGATGAGTTGCCTTTGCGATCAGTTCTAGACGTTGCTGCACACCAAACCTATGTTGTTCATCAATGACCACATAGCCAAGATCCTTAAATACAACTGCTTCTTGAAATAAAGCATGGGTACCGATCAAAATATTAATGGTTCCATTCTCTAAGTTTTCCTTTACAGATCTTCTTGCTTTGACAGTAGTTTTACCTGTAAGTAATTCAACATTTACGCCAGTTCTCGCTAACGCTTTAACAAAAAACTGATAATGTTGCAAACTGAGTAAATCTGTTGGTACCATAAGCACAGCTTGCGCTCCAGATACCATAACATTAAGCATTGTAAGGAGTGCAACAATAGTTTTACCTGATCCAACGTCACCTTGTAAAAGCCTCATCATCTGAATATTCGAGGTTTGATCAAACTCAATCTGCTTAATTGCTTCTTGTTGATATTTTGTCAGCTCAAAGCCTAGGTTACCTAAAACCTGATCCTTAACCTCTTTTGCAATATTAAAACTTCTCCCAAGTACCTCTTGCTCTTTTCTTTTTAACTTGACTAAAGATACTTGATTGGCAAACAGTTCCTTTTCAGTAAGTTTAGAAATGGCAGACTCTATGGTCTGTTCTATCAACAAATTATTGGGGACATGAGAAACCAGATGTAATTTCTTTATTTCCTGAATCAGAGAGTTAATATAATCTGAAGATTCAGCCTCAACTTTGCCAAACGAAATTCTGGCACCAATAGCAACTTCAAGAGCTTTTATTACTGTAAGTATATAATCATATAATTGCTTATTAATTAAGCCGTAGGTCAAATGGTACACTGGCTCGACTGGCACCGATAAAGATTTTTTAAAAATAAATTCTGGATGGGTAATTTGGAATCCGCCATCAAAATACTGCACCTTACCATGAATGGTATATTTTTCGCCGACTTTTAACTTGCTGAATATAAATGGTGGAATCTTATTAAAAAAAACTAAAGTTAAAGCCCCTGTGTCATTGGCTACAGATATTTTTGTTGGAGTCCGATTAGATCGTGGTCGTACGATATCAACTATTCTTATCTCCGCTTGGATCAAAACGTTATCCCGCAAGGC
The DNA here is from genome assembly GCA_945865485.1 of Rickettsia typhi. Classification (GTDB taxonomy): domain Bacteria; phylum Pseudomonadota; class Alphaproteobacteria; order Rickettsiales; family Rickettsiaceae; genus Megaera_A; species Megaera_A venefica. Next base: position 60,616 of record CAMBEC010000003.1, on the reverse strand, counting down.
CGATAAATTAGACGATGTATCACTTATACTATAAGAATATGGCTTATAAAAAACTAAATCACGTACATTAAAAATACTCAGCCTTTTTAATGCTTTTTCAGCTGTTTCTTTAATTGGGATAATTGATTTTACAGGCTGAAAAAAAATATCGTACATTAATCTAGCTTCTGAATTTATCAATTAATAAAAGGCAACTTGAACGCAAGTCTAAATCAAACAGATTTGTATCATCAGTAATTTTTCTAATTTGATCATATTTCATTTGCAAATAATAAGGTGAATTGGATCTAAATTGCGCAAGAATTGATAACTCTAATTCTGATAGATCAACATTTAATCCAGCAATTTTTTTACAAAATTTTGCCATCAATTCTTCCATAGAAACAGAAAATTGCATCCATAAATCACGATCTTTATAACCAAACTGCGCTATAAATTGTAATTTCTCAGTTATACTAACCTTCTTATTTAGAGGCTTTAAAAACTTAACATCAGTTTCTTTACCTGGAAGCAGATTATAATGGTAATTTATCTTTGCACATCTTGAACGTATTGTCGGTATAACGCTGGCCGCATTATTCGTTACTAGAAAAATATAGGTATTGTCAGGGGTATCTTCCAGTATTTTCAAGCAAGAATTTGCAGCATTTATATTCATTTGGTCTGCAGCATAAATTACAGCTACTTTTTTGCCAGTTATAACAGATGTTTTGTATAAAAACTTCTGCATTAATCTAATCTGGTCTACTGAAATATTCTTTGTTTTATTATCTATCTTTCGAACATACATATAATCGGGGTGACTTTCGACTTTACTATTTAAAAGATTGCTACTAATAAAGTCATTAAGCTCGACAAGTGCATCATCCACACTATCTGTATTGATCAGATAACAATTACTTAGTTTACCTATATTATAATGATTTTCTAGATGTTGCTTTATCACTGTTTAAGCCGTTTTATACTATTTTCTTTACCTATTATTTCCATGACCTCAAATACACTTGGAGACACAATTCTACCAGTAATAAACGCTCTGATGTATTTCATAAGCTCACCAAGCTTCATTTGATTCTCTACTGCTACTTCTGTTAAAACAACCTGTATATTATCCTTATTAAATTTTGCAATATTATCAATTTTGTCCATTACTTTATCAATAAGACCAGAATCACATTCATTTATTAAAAATTTTGCTTCGTCTGTATATTTAATCGCACTATCTACTATGAATATATTCGCTAAATCTACTAGGTCTGTGACCAACTCTGCTCTTGGTTTCATTGCCTCTAGACCTAGTTTAATATTATTTTTAGATTCTGCACTCAAGTTCTGATCTAAATTTTCAAAAATAAGTTTAGCCAGATCATCATCATTCATAGACCTCAGATAATAAGCATTCATGTGCTTCATTTTAGCAAAATCAAGACGTGCTGGTGACTTACCCATACCATCTATTCCGAACCATTTAATCGCCTGCTCTCTTGATATTATTTCGTTATCACCATGTGACCAACCAAGTCTTAGCAAGTAGTTATTTAGCGCAAAAGGCAAATATCCCATTTCTTTATAGTTTTCAACACCAAGAGCACCATGACGCTTAGATAATTTAGCACCATCTGACCCGTGAATAAGAGGGATGTGCACCATTTTAGGTATATTCCAACCCATTGCTTCATATATTAGTTGCTGCCTTGAAGCATTATTTAGATGGTCATCTCCTCTGATTATATGAGTAATATCCATATCATGGTCATCAACCACTACTGCAAGCATATAGGTTGGTGTTCCGTCCCCTCTAAGAAGAACCATATCATCAAGGTGAGAATTTTGTACAACCACCTTACCTTGCAACAAATCATTTACAGTTGTTTGCCCGTCTCGCGGAGCCTTTATTCTAATTACCGGTTTAATATCAATTGGGTACTGATCAGAAGACTTATCGCGCCATGGAGAATGAAAAATAAAATGCTCTTTATCTGATAAAGCTTTTTCCCGCATTTCTGCAATTTCATTTTGAGATGAAAAACAATAATAAGCTTTGCCCATTTCAACTAGTTTATGAGCAACTTCTCTATGTCTATTAGCCCTTTCTGATTGATATATGACTTCTTCATCATGCTTAATATTAAGCCACTCAAGAGAAGTTAGGATCGCCTGTTTAGCTTCCTCGGTTGACCTTAAAGAATCAGTATCTTCAATTCTAAGTAGGAATTTTCCACCATGATGATGGGCAAATAAATAGTTAAACAAAGCTGTTCGTGCACCACCAATATGTAAATATCCAGTAGGTGAAGGAGCAAATCTAGTTCTTACACTCATATATTTTAATAATTTGATTAATATAGAAACTCAATAGAAAATTCTAATGCTAGTACCATCAGCGCTAGCCAGAACTCTAAATTGTCATCCTGAATTTATTGGGTTTCGCTTGCCTTTAGCCCAGGATCCCAAATCATTCAATACGTCATCCTGAACTTGTTTCAGGATCTTCTTCTGTGACCTCCCGAGATACACCGGGTCAAGCCCGGTATGACTGTGTGCGAGACTACCCTAGTACCTGGTCAAGCCCAGCAGGTGGCTCAAGCATTTACAAAAAAGATGCCTTGTGTCAGAGGTACAAGAAGATTAGCCAGATAAGTTACTTCCTCAACCCCCTCTATACCCTCACTACTCCTTCTTTGCTTTAGCCTTAGGTTCTTTCAGAGGTGCTTTTTTAGGAGTAATATCCGCCTCTTCTTTGCTAGCCCCCTTCTTACTACCAGCTATAGCCGGAAACTCTGGATCATTTTCACTATCAAGCGGAAGTCCTAGTAATAAATTCTTTATTTGTTTACCACTAAGTGTTTCTTTCTCAATCAAAGCATTTGCCAAAGTGTGTAGCTGACCTATATGAGTTGTAAGGATATGCTTAGCAAAATTATACCCCTCATCCACTATTCTTTTAATTTCTTTATCTATTGCTTCAGACGTTTTCTCGGATCTAGTTTTATCTCCGGATCCTCCTGACGCATACATATCTTCATTACTTCTGCCATGAAATACTGGACCAACTTCTTCACTAAGCCCCCATTCTGTGACCATCGCTTGAGCCATTCTAGTCGCCATCTTAATATCAGATGATGCTCCAGATGTTACTTTTTCTCTACCAAAAATAATCTCCTCAGCAACCCTTCCAGCCATAGCTACAGCTATATCAGCCTTCATTTTCTCTAATGCCATTGAAAGTCGATCACTTTCTGGTAATCTCATCACCATCCCAAGAGCTCTACCACGAGGAATAATTGTAGCTTTATGTATCGGATCAGATGCTGGACAATGCAATCCTACAAGGGCGTGTCCCCCCTCATGGTATGCCGTTAGTTTTTTCTCTGCATCAGACATAATAAGAGAGCGCCTTTCGACCCCCATCATTACTTTATCTTTTGCTTCTTCCATGTCGTGCATATCCACTATTTTTTTACCACGCCTTGCAGCAAGTAAAGCTGACTCATTTACTAAATTTTGCAGCTCAGCTCCTGAAAAGCCAGGGGTACCTCTAGCAATAACTCTAGGATCAACTTTATCTGAGTGCTTAATTTTTTTCATATGAACTTTCAAAATCTGTTCACGACCATTTAAATCAGGATTAGATACGGTAATTTGTCGGTCAAATCTGCCAGGACGGAGCAAAGCTGGATCTAAAACATCCGGCCTATTAGTTGCCGCAATAATTACCACACCTTCATTTGACTCGAACCCATCCATCTCAACCAACATTTGGTTAAGCGTCTGCTCACGTTCATCATTACCCCCACCAAGACCAATACCTCTATGACGACCAACAGCATCAATTTCATCGATAAATATTATGCATGGGGCATTTCTTTTCCCCTGCTCAAACATGTCTCGTACACGGCTTGCACCAACACCAACAAACATTTCAACAAAATCAGAACCCGAAATACTAAAGAATGGCACGTTAGCCTCTCCTGCAATCGCTTTAGCAAGAAGTGTTTTACCAGTTCCAGGAGGACCAATTAGCAAACAACCTTTTGGAATTTTTCCACCTAGTTTTTGGAATTTGCTTGGATTTCTTAAGAAATCAACTATCTCAGATAGTTCTTCTTTGGCTTCATCAATACCCGCAACATCAGCAAAGGTAATCTTTGGGCCTTTATCCGAAATCAGTTTTGCTTTAGATTTTCCAAAGCCCATACCTTTACTTCCACCTTGCATCTGGCGCATAAAAAATACCCACACTCCTATTAGGAGGAGCATAGGAAACCAAGAGACAAATATACTAAATAAAGAATTCATTTTCGTATCTGGTGGCGTCACGTCAATATGTACACCATTGATGCTTAATTTATCTATTAACCCAGGATAATCAGCTGCATAAGTTGAAAAAGCTGTACCATCAGCAAGCACTCCTTCTAAGCTCCTTCCCTGTATTTTTACAGAATTTACCTGACGCTCATCTACTTTATTTAGAAAATCAGAAAACGCTAATGACTCTGCTCTACCAGAGGCACCATCCCCTTGCAAAGCATTAAAGGTCATGATCATTAAAATGAAAATAAATATCCAAATAAAAATTTGTTTGTTCTGATTGTTCATTAAATTTTTCCTATAAGAAATGGGTAAATCGTGAAATAAAGTGGGGCCTAAAAATAACCTTCAACGCTCCTTCAAGTTCAGTCTCATCATAGTAAGATATATGGGGAATTGCTACGATTTTTTCAAGGCTTTTAATTACTGGTAGGGTAAATAAAATAAGTTTATGGCTATTATCCACAATCAGCGACAGCTCACTAAGATCAAACCGATCTCTTTTTTGTATATATTCTAGCAACGTTAATTTGCCAACACTATACTCTGATTTGCTACATTCAATGATAAATCTATTGTCCCAATATGTATTGGGATGACCCAGTTTAATTGGAGTTAATTGTATTTCTTGTTGTTCTCTTAATACCAACAACTTGCCTTTAATTTGCTTTAAAAGGCAACCATGCAGGCTATTGTCAATTTTCTGCATTGTTTTAAGTTTATGTATTATTTGCTTGGTACTACGAAATCTAGGTAAATGGTCCTTGCCACTGATAATGGTCAATACATAATTAATAACATGAATCTGAATATCCAAACACTCATCTCGGATTTTTACAATATCAATAATAGCAAATCCAAAATTATTAATAGAAACCGCCTCAGCTATAGTAGAAATTAAACGCTCATTAAGAGCGTTAGCCTTTTTGTTTATCGCCCTCATTTCAACAAAAAATTCAGATTTTTTCTCCTCAGATACATTAGATATTTCCATGCGAATCCTATTACGCTCATATACATCTAAAAGATTGGAAGAGTCCTCTAACCATTTTATATTTAAGCTATTTAGATAATCAATTAATTCAGACTTCAAAAATGATGATAAAGGCCTAATAACCTGGGTATTATTATAAAAAAAACTATTTGAATAGCTAAGGCCCAAAATGCTGCTTTTTTTATTTTTACGCATTAAATACGTCTCAAGCATATCATCTAAATGGTGAGCAGTTAACAGTATGTTTATACCAAATTCATGGCATTTTTTACTGATCATACTATAGCGTGCGTCCCTAGCTCTTTCTTGAATTGCCACTTTATTACCGCCATTATCCCAGGACAATTCATAAAATTCATGACCAAGACCCGATGCTGTCATTTTGACAAACTCAATTTCTTCAGACGACTCTGGGCGTAAGTTATGATTAACACTAAAGACTACAAGACGAATTTTTCGAGATTTAGCCCAGTTGGATGTAAGGTGTAGTAGCGCAATAGAATCAGAACCCCCAGAAACGCTTAAGGCGACTCCATTGGAAGTCGCCTCGCTAATTTCTGATAACAGAGGGTTGATATTATCATCAAACCTCTTCTGCATCATTATTCAAAAACTCCAAGAGTTGATAGCCTTGTAATCGTATTATCAAGGTATGCCACAAGTTCTTTCCTAACTTCTTTAGGATCCTCAATTTTCATATTATCTTTATTTACAGTCAATTGCCCATCAGTCACTTCTTTGACTAAATTATCAAGAATTTGTTTCTTAGTATTTTTACCATCCATATATTTAAGAGCAAAACGATCAAATATATTGATACCCACTGGAGCATGATTAAACCCAGTAACCCAAGTGCTACTAGTATTGTTTACCTGATATAAAGCCAAATTACTTAATGTTGGTTTTTCAAGATTTACTTTAGACTTATCTCTTTCAAATAAAGAAATTTCCATGTATCCCTTCATTACCAGATTCATAGCATTACCAAGCAAATCAGCTTCTATCTGGGCCTTACAATCATTCTTGAAAAGTTTATTAGCTTTTTCAATAATAGTTTCAAATTTCAAAGGGTACCCCTTATATTCAGCAAAAACATAAAGCGCAGCTTTTAACCATGGAGAAGATGAGGAAACATACTGATTTTCATCACCCTTAAAGAAGAATTTAACAACTTCATTACTCTCTAAATCTTTTTGATTAAAAGGTTTCTCAGGAGCGATATCCAATGAAATAGCAAATTCTTTAATATTATCGTTATTTAATGACCTATTTATTGCTACGTTACCATGACAAAGCAACGTGCTTCTAAACCTTCTATTGTTAATGAAATCTAGATATTGCTCAGTTTTTACTATGTCATTTAAACTTTGCAATTTCTCAATTACCGATGGTTTCATGTTTCCTAAATACATCGTCGATAGAGCCACATCTGATAGGTATTGCAAGCCTTGTTTTGCAGCATCTGCCATAAAATCAGTAAAATAGAACTGCTTATTATTATCTTCAAGGTGTTCGTGTCTAATATAATGATCACCTTGTTTTGATAATAGCTCAGCTTCCTGAGATAACATTTTTGCATATGGAGTATCTTGCCCCTCTAAACTCTCTTTTACAAAAGCAAGCAATGCACGCGCCTGAGCAACTTTATCAAGCGGAGAAACAAAACCCTTTGCATGATACATCATCATATCCCTAACGGTTCTGACCATATTCCAGCCAGGAAGGGTATTATAACTAATGTATGCTATACCATTCTCTGATAAATTTTTATTACATACCTCAAAGATTTTATCTTGTACAAATTCTGGAACCCAAGAAAAAACGCCATGACAAATTATATAGTCAAACTTACCAAACGACTCATCAACATCGGTAATAGAGCAATGCTTAAGTTCAATATTTTTTAGCCCCATCGCCTTAATATGCTTCTGACCGTCCTCAACTTGTACTTTGGACAAATCTACACCTACATAATGTCCCTTAGGATAATGTACTGCATGAGGAATAAGGTTTCCACCAGCTGCACTTCCAAGCTCTAGAACTCTAGCTGTTTCAATCTTAGGAGGATTCATTCCAAACAATCTACCAAGAGTAGCTAATTTTTCTGGACTACTTTGTGCATAAGGATAGCTTTCATATGGCATCTCATCATATGCATATATTTCTGTTGTATTTGTCATAATCTAAATAATTCAATTTTTATTAAACGGGAATCTTGAACGTAAATCCAAGGGTAAATTCACCAACACCAATCGTTTTCTTAATTGGCTTTTGGGCCACAAAAGATTGTGTTTGGATGTCGAAGGTATCATATTTCACTTTAATGTTATTTACAACCTGTAACTTCGCACCAAAATCTACGCTTATATTTTCGGATAAATCTCTAGCTACCCCTCCACCTGCCTGCCATGCAAAACAATTTACAGTATTTTTTGTGATTCTAAAAAATTCAAATTTATTACCAAGACCGATAGGAGCTAAGGCATCAGTGGTGGTAATGGTAGGCCTTATAGAAAGTCTTGCTATACCCGCACCCAAAATTACATATGGCTTTAATTTAGCGAATTGCTCGCTAAATTCGTATATGAAATTTGCTGTATATACATTAGCGGATACCTTGGTCCTACCAGGCGTCCTCGGAATATTTGCTACAACAATTCCACCGAAGGTAACTGGTTTTACAGGCAATAAATATGTAAGTCCATATTTTGGTTGGTATGTTCCAGAAATTTCTACCATCATATTGGGATAAAAACTATAACCAATACGCCCTCCAACCATTCTTGACTGCTTTAACCTAAACTTTGCATCTGTATCTTTATCTACAAAACTTTTTACTATTGGCTCAGAAATCCCTAATTCTGTCCCAATATATATGTATCTATCTTCGGCATTATTTGCACATGCAGTGCTTATTGAAAACAAAATTGTATTTGTTAGTAAAGCAGCCCTTACGCCTCGCGTGACTATTTTCATAAAACCTTTCTTAATTAATAAATAAGCCAGAAAATTAGTCTTGGATTATATATAACAAAATTTTGCGGTCAAATAAAAATAGCATTACTGACAAACATTACAAATTCAGGTCGCCTTACATCGTCATACCGGACTTGATCCGGTATCTCAGGCAATGAAAAAGGAGATCCTGAAACAAGTTCAGGATGACTGCGTTGTATTCAGAGTTATAAGAAATTTTCCTCTAAATGACAATTCAAAAACAAATTAATATAGTGGCGCAATAGAAACTTTTTTATTTCTAAACAGCAATGCTCCGACTTCCTCCATTACTGGAAAAATCCTATTTAACTCACCAAGGAATTCAGTGTCGCTTACTTTCTTACCAAGATCTTTTTCAATTGCTTTATGAAGCTCTCCTAAGGACTTATCACCGCTTATCATATTTCTGAATAAATGCTCAGTGTAATTAGAAACAGAAATATTAATCGTTACATCAGCAAGAAAATCTGATTTAAATGAGAAACCTATTCTTGAACCGATAAGGCTCTGATTGTTTTTTATGTAATCTGCAATTTGAGCCGGAAGATTACTGACTGTATAAATATATGGAATATTATCCATGTCAGTTATTTTTGCTATTGGTTTTTTCTTCTTAGAAACATAGAAACTATGTTTAATAATAGATCCGCACATAATTTCACATACGGCCTGCTGTTTCCACTTATCCATTGCCTTAATTTTTTTTAAAAACTCAGGATCCTGAAAATAAGTTTCAGGTTTTAGCATTATTCTGCTATGGGGCGAATTATAATCAACGAAATTTAAACCAGCTTTTTCAACAAATTCATACAATTGAGGCACAGTATAGGCCCTATCTTGTTTATGCAGGAACATATCATACATACCAACATCACCATGATTAATATGGTCTCCAAGCAATTCTGCTCCTCTCTTATACCAATTAGTATTGGGTAATGCATTAACAACTTGCCAGCCATTCTTTACTTCTTCTTGTCGGGAGGTAATTCCTTCATTTACTATTTTAAGCATATCCTGAATTTGGTAAACTGCTGTTCTACCGTATTGGGCATAAACCATGATCCCCATACCTCCATCATCAGTAAGGGAATCAGCAAGCACTTTCAGCCCAACATCTGGAGATTCAAGGTGGTGTAAAACACCTGTACATGTTATATAGTCAAATTTTCCTAGTTTAAGCGCTGGGATATTTAATATGCTATCATGGATCCATGTTATATTAGTAAGGCCACGATATTCCGCTCTCTTCTGCGCAATAGCCATAGAGTTCTTACTAAAATCTAAATAAATCACCTCAGCATCAGTATCCTTTAACTGCTCAGCTAAATAAACCGTAGAATCTCCAGTCCCTCCTCCGGCAATCAGAACACGGAACCCCTTTTTAAAGTCTTTCTTGGCATCAAAAAGCCAGTGATTAATTTCACCAAGATAGTCGCCATAAACCTTGAGCAACCTGGTTTTGTCATCTTCTGGATTTCTAAGCGGATAAGGATAATCCAAATAATGTTCTTGAACTTCTTTTAAGCCTTTTAAGTCTTTTGTTTTTACAGTTTTTTGTTTAGTTGCCATAATAATTTACAATGAATTTTTTTACATGAGACTTTGTACTAGATTGCACCGTAATAGTCAATATTTTGATATAAATTTAATTGACATTATTAAGTCCTACCAATAAAAAAATGGTTACCTTAGTTCAAGGAGGCAGCAATAATTATGTCATGCTGAACTTAGATTTAGCATCTTCTTAGAATTGCATGAGATTATGAGTTAAGCTTCGCATTATCTACTAAGTAATAGATTTAAGAAAATACATTATGTCTAGCGCTTCTCTTGGTGACAATTTGTCTGGATCTACTTTGCTTATCTCATCATGCAGGTTTTTATGCGCTTCTGAACTTGGGTTTAATGCAAATAAATTCATATTATGCGATTCATCCTTAAGTACTTTTTTACCAGACTTCATAGAATCTTTTTCTAATTTGTTTAGCAGCTCCTTTGCCTTCTGGATAACTGACTTTGGCAAACCAGCAAGCTGTGCAACATGAATACCGTAAGATCTATCTGCCGAACCTTTTTTAATTTTGTGTAAAAACAAAATATGTTCACCATTATCGTCAATATCAACTGTGTAATTTGCTAGACTCGGTAAAATTTCTTCCATTGCAGTAAGTTCATGATAATGGGTAGCAAATAAACAACGCGCTCTTATTTTATCATGTATATGCTCAAGCACTGACCAGGCAATTGCAACACCGTCATAAGTTGACGTACCACGACCTACTTCATCTAATATAATGAGCGATTGATGGGTAGCTTGAGCGAGAATTGCAGATGTTTCAAGCATTTCCAGCATGAAAGTAGATTGACCTCTGCCCAAATCATCACCAGCCCCAATACGACTAAAAATTTTATCTACTATACCAATTTCAGCACTAACCGCCGGAACAAAAGAACCAATTTGAGCAAGTATTGAAATAAGAGCATTTTGCCTTAAAAAAGTACTTTTACCGGCCATATTTGGTCCCGTAATAAGCCATATTCTTTCATCCATAGACAATTGACAATCATTTTGAATAAAACAATCATTAGACTTTGCCAAAACCCTTTCCACCACCGGGTGCCTACCTCCTATTATGCTAAAAACCAAGTTTCCAGTTAATTTTGGTCTACAGTAATCATACTTCTTGGCGGTAAACGCATAGCTACAGTAAACATCAAGCTGACTCAAGGCATTCGCTAAAGTTAATAACAACTGATGATTATCAATAACTTGCGAGCATATTTTATCATATAATTCTTGTTCCAAATTAACAACAAGAAGCTTTGCATTGACCATATTGCTTTCAAGTTCCTGCAACTCCGCCGTGGTATATCGAATTGAATTTATAGTCGTTTGTCTGTGAATAAACTTATCATCCACAATTTTATTTGCATGCCTTGAGGTGACCTCAATAAATAAACCAATTACGTTATTATTTGTAATTTTAAGCGAGTCTATTCCAGTTTCCTTGCGATATTTATCTCGAATTTGTTCTATTTTACTGCGCCCATTATCTAATAAATCATGTAGTTGGGAAACTTTAGGATGATAATCAAGTTTGATGATTTTTCCATCAGAAATCGAGTTCGAAGCATCTTCTCGAATAGACTCATCGATAATTTCATATAATGAATGCAAACCAATTAGTGGCTTTATGATATTTTCTATATTTTCATTTATGCCTAAGCCTTTTAAATTTACAAAATCTGCCATAATTTTTTCTGCTATCTCAATAGTGTATTTAATACTAAGGAGATCTTTGGGAGTGCTTCTACGCATATTAATACGAGTAATACAACGCTCAAGGTCACCCGTTTTACTTAAGGATTTGCGAACAGCCTCAGTTAGCAACATATTGTCATAAAAAAATGCAGTAGTCTCTAATCGCTTGTTTATAGCCACAATATCCAAAAGTGGTGCTAATATATATTGATAAAGCAATCTACTTCCTGCCTTTGTTATAGTTTCATCGATACAAGAAAATAAACTACCTTTTAATCCACCATTTTGGACATTGGTAATTTCTAGATTTCGACGCGTTGAGGCATCAATGCTCATAAATTTAAAGTAATTCAAAATTTTTGGCTTAGGCAACTTTGGCATATTCTCTTTTTGGGTTAGCGATACATACTCTAATAAGCTACCAACAGCGGAAACCCCAGAACTACTTAGGTTGCCTATAGCTGATAAATCGCTAATTTTATAAAATTCTAGAATAATCTTTTCGCATTTAGCAACAGCATAAAAACTGTCAACTTGGAAAGAGATCATCTTGCTAAGTTGCCCTCCTATTTTTGATGCCAGTTCATTTGATCGATATTTTTCAGCCAGTAAAACTTCTTTTGGCGAAAGCCTTGCAATCTCGTTTATTATTTCAGCTTCTGGAATTGTAATCACTGAGATTTCAGAAGTTGACAGATCAACAGAAGCAATTGCTGCTGATTTGTTTTCAACAGCTATACTAACCAAATAATTCGGTGTACCTGCCTCCAGCAAAGATTCTTCGATAATTGTGCCAGGAGTAATAATTCTTGTAATAGACCTATTAACAACGGCCTTATACCCCCCTCTCTTTTTTGCTTCCTCTGGCGTCTCCATCTGATCACAAATAGCTACCTTAAAGCCTTCTTCAAGCAATTTATTGAGATAATTAAACAAAGCATGATACGGTACACCACACATAGCAATCTCACTTTCCCCAGTCTTACCTCGTTTCGTAAGAGCTATACCAAGAACTCTACTGGCTGTGATAGCATCTTCATAAAACAGTTCATAAAAGTCTCCCATTCTGAATAACACTAAACATTCAATATTAGCAAACTTGATATCCAAATATTGCCTCATTACTTGCGTAGCATTTGGGTAATTATATTTTTCTTTAAACTGCTCTAGATGCATAATTTTTGAATTATTCAGGATTTATTATTAACGTATTTATATTTAACAGATAGGTCTGGAATTATAAGGTGATCCGCTTAGGCAACATAGGTCATACCTGGCTTGATCCCGGGTCTTCTTCCAATCGTATAAGATCCTGAAACAAGTTCAGGATGAAAGTATTTTATTCCAGGATAACTGCCCGCGTATAAAAATACAATCATACCGGACTTGATCCGGTATCTTCTTATGCTCAACAAAATCCACAAGTCAAGCTCAGGATTTTTTATCAAAAAATATCAAACTTACTTTGTATAAGCTTTTTTTCAGCTGACTCGATGAGGCTACTCGCTAAATTATCAGTAAATTCTTTGGACTGAAGGCTTACACCAAAACGCTTCTTAAACCAAGATTGTTTTTGTTCTATATACTCGATTTTTACCTCATCGCCAAATTTTTCTTGAATAAATGAGTATAAACTATCTATGCCATCAACCAAACCATAATCAAGCGCGGTTTGACCAGACCAAAATTCTCCATTAAAAATTATTTCATCAGTTTGAGTAAGCTTTCCACCTCTTCTTTCTTTTACAGTATCGATAAAATGGTCATGAATATCTTTCTGAATTTTTTTGATAATTTTTACATCCGACTCTTTTTCAGGCTGGAATGGGTCAAGGACAGATTTCGTCTTACCCTGTGTATATACTCTTCTTTCGATTCCCAGCTTCTCTATAGCCTCATGAAAACCAAAGCCAGCTGCTATAACACCTATACTTCCTACAATAGAACTTCTATTAGCAAAAATTTTGTCTCCTGCACACGCTAACCAGTACCCTCCTGAAGCAGCAACATCCTCTATAAAACTATATACAGGAATATCTTTTTCTTTAGCAAGTTCTATTATTCTGCTTGCTATTAATTCCGATTGAACTGGTGAACCGCCAGGCGAATTTATGGCAAGACAAATAGCTTTCAAACGTTCAGTCTTAAACATTTTTTCGATCAATTTATTAAGTGAGCAAAGCGTAAGTCCGGATTTCATCGCCCCTACTTTACCTATGACCCCATCGAGTCTAAGTACAGCAATTACAGGTTTTGTCCCTCCAAAACCAAAAGTTAATACCGAGATCAACTGATCAATTTTACCAAAACGCCTATTTGTTGCATCCTCTCTTGTGCTAGTAATTGTATTACTATTCCTGTTTTTCACTTGGAACCTCTTCATTTTTCACCTCTTTATTATCATTTTTTACTTCAGCTGCAGTTACCTCTACTACCGTTTTTTTGGCTTTTCCAACCTGTTTATTTAACGAGGCACTTTTAAAAGTATTCTTAGGCAACGGCAAGTTTCCTTCTATTTGCGCAAGTATCATTTGTCGCACATCATTGTCATGCCACTTTACAACCCCGTTGAATATGTATTTTATCTTTCCTTCTGCGTTTATCAAATAAGCCGTAGGTAAGCCAACTATGGACAAAGCTCTAAACAATTTATTCTGATAGTCATGAAAAATTTCCAAATGCCTAATCTCATTCTCCGAGAAATACTTTTTTACCACCTCAATTCCTTGATAATCTTCTGAAACGGCTATAACTTTGAATGGTAGTTTACGAAAATCTTTTTGTAAATTATCAAGTGATGGAAGTTCACCTACACAACTACCACACCAAGTAGCCCAAAAAACAAGCAATATAGTGCTTCCTTCATACTGATCTAGATAAACTTTGTTCCCCTCGGAATCAAAAAAATTAGTATCCGTGTCAAGAAACTCGTCATGCTTTGTAACTATCAGTTTCTCAGCTCTAACAATATGCGCAAGAAAAACAAGCAAAACCAGACCAATAAGGTATAAATATCTTTTATTCAAAGCAAGTTTCCTGCATAATTTAATATATCACTTCAATATTTCTATAGTTAAAAATAAAATGAAACAACCAGTTTTTGTATTGCTAGCATTATTTATGTTATCTAGCTGCGGCTTAAAAAAACCTCTATGGCTGCCAAAAGAAGATACTCCAGTATCTTTTAAGCACTAAAATGATTTTCCAAGCTTTAGTTTTTTTTACTATAATAACTATTATTGCACCATTGTTTGGTAAATATATAGCTTTTATATACAGGTATGAGCATGCAGAGCATGAACAATTAAAAAATAAACGAGCTAGGTGGGAAAGTCAAAACTGGCAAGACTACTTCTTGACCCTCATGTATTTTAATATAATATGCATGATCTCAACTTTCTTAATTATATATTATCAAGATTTATTTCCGTTTTTTACGCCAGCAATAGAAAAAATAAGCTTTTCTTCTGCGCTAAATGCATCTGTCTCCTTTATGACCGGAACTTTCTGGCAAAGTCATAACCCAGAAAAAGAGCTAGGTATGTTCGCTCATATTTTTGCTCTGACAGCGCAAAATTTTCTTTCTGGGGCAACAGGCATTGCAGTTTTTATTGCTTTTATTAGAGGCATAATCAATAGCCACAACCCATTCATTGGTAATTTCTATGATGATTTCCTAAGGGCTTTATTATTTATTCTATTGCCATTTTCCCTATTTGCTGCAGTTACCCTTATAAGCTTTGGCCTACCGCATGACTTCCTGGGAACATTTTCTTTTACTAACATTGATGGTATAGGTGAACAAATGTATATTGGTCCAATTGCAGGACAAGTTGCAATAAAAAACTTAGTTGCAAATGGAGGATCTTTATTTGCAAGCGCTTCAGCCCATCCTTTTGAATCACCTTCAAGAGAAGCTGTAATGTTTTGTTTGATTTTAGTTATAACATTACCAGTTGCTATGATTTTTACTTATGGATTTTTGCTGGGCACGCTTCGATTAAGCTGGGCACTATATTGTGTTGTAGTCTTCGTCATGATCACTTCATTGTTCGTTATTAATCTTGGAGAAACTAGCTATGGGTTACCTTATATCCTTGGTGATAATAGCCTAATCGACAATTTTAATTACATAGGAAAAGAATTAATATATGACAAGTTTCCATCTCTAATGTGGGCACTTTCTATCACCATGAGCTCCGATGGATCACCCAATGCATGCCTAGAAAACTACTCGCCCTTGAGCACATTAGTTCTTTTTTCCAATTTGATCATAAGCAAATTCATTATCGAAGGAATTGGATCAGGCTTCTTTGCTATGTTATCGTACCTTATGGTCGCTGTATTTCTGCGAGGTTTAATTACAGGAGAAGCAGCAAATTTCTTCGGCAAGAGGATTGCTCTTAACGAAATAAATTATGTTATCATAGTATTTCTTGTTATGCCTGTTGGTGTACTGCTTTTTACAGCTATTACACTCCTTATTCCCTCTTCTCAAAATTTAATAACACATCATGGATCACAGGCAGTTACTGATATTACTTATAACTTTGCTTCATGTTTTGCTAATAATGGATCAAGTTTTACTGGGATTAATATATCTACAGATTATTTTAACTATATGACTGCACTCGCAATGTTCATAGGCCGCTACCCGATAATATATTTTTCTCTAGCAATTAGTGGCTCATTTGCTGCTAAACAAAGACTTAGCAATCAAATAGTTAGGCATACCCAGTCTAGTATTGAGCTTAGTTTATTCCTATTAATTACAGTAATATTGGTTGGAGCTATAATGTTTTTGCCTCTTATGATCCTTGGACCACTTTTAGAATTCATAACTATGTAATAATCAACACTTAAATCTCATTTGCTAAAGTGAAGCAAAGCCTAAGTTTTATTTTAATTTTGTAATGTATAAGGTTTGGTATATAGTGTCGAAAACATCATTTTTTTATCAGATGTCTACGTTCAAAAATATACTATTTTTACTGTTAATTTGTATTTTAACCCAAGGATGTAGCACTGGCGGATATTCAGTCGAAGCCTACAAATCGATTGGTGGCGAGTTAAAACGTAACTACAAGCTAAGTAGGGGCGATCTTATTGTTGCTTATGATCTTGGTAGAATAGATAAAACAAACTGTATCTATTCAGCTGACCTAGGGAATATCATTAACGATCGGCGTTACAAATCACAATATATATCTAGATTCAAAGCTCTATATAAATCTCCTCTTACTTTGAAAAAAGAAGCTATGCGCAAAATTGTAAGGATTAATAAATTACTTTTAGAACTACATCATAATTATCGGATATTATCAAACAGTAAATACCAATATGTAAGGAGGCTTTCTAGATCCGATCTAACCCAAGTCGATTTACGCAAAGAGCTAGATGTTCTCGATAGGATTATATCTTTTATACCAATAATGATACCAATTGGCAGCACCAAGGTTACGAGTAAATACGGAAATAGATTACATCCTATAAAAAAACGAGAAGTATTTCATTGTGGATTAGATATGGTCGCAAAAAATGGGGCTAACGTTTATGCTTCTGCAAATGGTATAGTAGTCTTTGCTGGGAAAAAAGCTGGATATGGCAATGTCGTTGAAATTCAACATAGCAAAACGCTTAAAACACTTTATGCCCATTTGGCTAAAATTTCTGTTAAGAAAGGAAGATCAGTAGCAAGAGGCAAAGCTGTCGGAGTGCAAGGTAGCACTGGAGCCACAACAGGTGATCATTTACACTTTGAGGTTTGGGTAAATGATCGTCACGTGAATCCTTATGATTTCGTTTCTAGCGAGTGTACTTGTCGGTGACATAGTAAGTTAACCTGAACATGGATAAGAGATCAGTAGTTTGTTAGGCAGCCTAGTTGTCATATTGTAAAATCACCAAGAGCAAAAACCAGCCATCCCGGGCTTGATCCGGGATCTCTTTCGGTCTCATGAGATACTCGGCCAAGAGGCAGGCGCAAGCTTCAATCAAGTTCAGCCTGACGCGCGGTATTTTTTTTGGTAGGGCTGTATTTTAAATCAGAAATAAGGTGCTGTCTCTAGTTCAGTATTGATTGATTTTGAAAAAACTATTATGATCCCTCAGGTCAATAGTTATTCTTGGGGCCGTAGCTCAGCAGGATAGAGCGACGGATTCCTAATCCGTAGGTCGGAGGTTCAAATCCTCTCGGTCCCACCATAAATATAGTTACTATTGAAGTTGTTACCCTCTATAACCTAAGGAATTGGTTTTATACCTATTTTTATTGGCTTTTCTTTTGCTTTTGCCACTTTTTATCTATGGTATCAGTAAGCAGCACAGGCGCTAATATAGCTTCTTTACCTACGATAAACTGGATCAATATAGGGTCGCTTTGAGCAAACATAATTTTAAGATTGTCCCCTCTATGCTTTTCCAGATAAGATTGGATTCTAGAATCCAGCATTCTATATAACCCATATTGAGTAATAGTTCTTTCTTTTGCATGGGCCTCATTTTTAAGCTTTACTGGTGCTTTGTATTTAATTACAAAGGATACTAGAGTCTTCTTATCATCTTCTAGAAGCTCATTAAGATTTCTACCACTTTGCTGCAATAAAACACCAAGTACAGTTCCTTCTGTTTCCAAATTTTCTACAGAATCTTTTATTAGTTCAAATTGGCTTGTCGCTTCCTTCCATTCGGGGTTATTTTGAGTAGTAGCAAGAGCATAGGAGCCAAGAGAAAAATACCAAAATATCCCAAAGATAAAACTTATTATATTTGATTGTACTGATAACCTAGTCATAAACCTACCTCATATAAAATGTGAATAAAAATAGTTTAAAATAGCTTATATAATTGTAATAATCTAAAAATTTCTTGTCAATATGGCTAACATTATAATAGCTCCAGTCTGCTGGACAGGCTCGACAACTAATGAGAGTTCAATAAGGGGTTTACAGCAATAAGAGGGAGCATTTATATAAAACTTAAATCAAGTTCTGACCTTTACAAACACAGACATGCCTGGAACTATCTTGTTTTTGACACGTTCGGGAACTTGGAAATCAATAATTACAGGTACCCTCTGCACTATTTTAGTAAAATTGCCTGTAGCGTTTGAAGGAGGAAGAAGACTGAACTTAGCACCAGTTGCCGGAGAAACATTCCGAATCTCTCCTTCAATTTTTTCCCCTTTCTCAGAATCAACCAAAATTTCAACCTTCATGCCTAGTTTGAATTTGGAAATTTGCGTTTCTTTAAAATTAGCTTTTATATACAACTCATCAATCGGAACAACAGAAAACAAAACACTGCCAGCGCGTATATAGTTTCCCTCTCTTAAAGAGCTATTACCTATCATACCTCTTATTGGAGAACGAATAACGGTATTATCCAAAGCTCTCTTAGCTAAATCAAGTTCAGAAGAAACGGTGTTATATTTTGCCATCGCAGCAAAGCGCTTTATTTCAAGCAAAGTAAGGTTTTCTTTACTTGTCTGCATGTTGAACTCAGCTTGAGCTAGATCACTTTTAGCTTTTTCAAACAAAATTTTAATACTATCAACGTTTTTCTTACTAGCAAAATTATCTTTACTTAGTGCTTGAATTCTTTTGTAATCAATCTCAGAAATCTTAAAGCTCTCAACAGCAAACTGATATGCTTCATCTGTTTTCTGCTGTTCAATATTTGAGATCTTAATGTTTTGCTCGATCATTTCTATATCTCGCCTAGCCCCATCAAGATCAGCCTTAGCTTTATTGAAATTAGCTTTATGATCATCATCTTTGATTTTAGCTATTATTTGGTTAGCCTCAACGACGTTGTTTTCTTTAACCAATACTTTATCTATTACGCCATTGACTTCGGAACTAATGCTTGAGATATCCGCTTCTACATATGCATTATCAGTTGATTGAGTTTTTGCCCAAACATATATCTCATAAGTAAAAAATAAAAGTAATAGTGATGCAGCAACGGATATATACCTTGCATAACGATAAGAATTGAATTTGTCAATTAGTGACTCAATGGCTTTGTTCATCATAATTTACGAGTTACATACATACATACTGGTATAGATAATACATAAAGTATAGCAACTAGCGGCAGCGAGTACCAAGGATATATAACAATTGTTATTATAATAACTGCAGAAACAATCATGGAAAGTGATAAATATTCCTGTTTTATCTGTATTTTCTTTAAAGACAGGGTGGGTAATCTGCTTGGAAGCAACAAAGCAATAATTACAATATAAAGATTAATAAGCAACGTATGATTCCTAAGATTAAACTCACCAAAAAGGGGAGAGAATTCAAAATCTAAAATCAACGGAATTAAAGCAAGAACCGCTCCGCTAGGTGCTGGAACTCCTAGCAAAAAACGATCATCTTGTTTTATTTCACTTGGCTGGACAATTGCTGTATTAAACCGTGCTAACCGAATTGCCATACAGACCAAGAATAACATTATAGACGCCCATGATATTACTTTGTACTCGTATTGCTGAAAAGACCAAAGATAAATTAACATTGCTGGACATAAACCAAAATTCATAAAATCACACAATGAATCAAGCTCAGCTCCGAAATGGCTAGTAGCATTAAGCATTCTTGCAACTCCGCCATCAAGCCCATCAATTATCGTTGCAATTAATATACAATACACAGCCGTTTCCCAACGACTGTCGAGAGCAAATCTAATTGAACTGCTTCCTATAATTAACCCTATTAAAGTGATTATGTTCGGAAGTAGCTTTGTAAACGGTACTGGCCTGATACCTAACCTTTTACGTTTGAATCTTAGCAAATTAAACCCCTAAATATATTATCTAACTTCAAATTTTATTTGATCTGACTTCTTTTTATTCAAATCTGCAATCACTGTCTCACCACCAACACAAGTCTGCCCCTCAGAAACCATGATAGCGGATTTAATTGGCAAATATATATCAACACGACTGCCAAACCTAATTAGACCATATCTTTGTCCAGCTTTTACTTCTTGTTCTTCTTCTAGATCACAAACAATTCTCCTTGCAATAAGCCCTGCAATTTGAACAAAAGCAACTTTAGTCCCATTGTTTGTTTCCATGAGTACAGATTGGCGCTCGTTATGGATACTAGCTTTGTCTAAAGCAGCATTAAAGAACTTTCCTGGATGATAATGTAGTGATAAAATTTTTCCGTTTGCTGGCGCTCTCTGAATATGAACGTTAAAAATATTCAAAAAGACACTGACTCTAATCATTTCTTCGTTTCCCAAATTAAGCTCTACCGGAGGAATAACTTCAGTAATTTTTTGAACAATTCCGTCAGCTGCGCTTATAATTAGATCGTCGCCTACCGGAGTCACCCTTTCCGGATTTCTAAAAAAATATGCGCACCAAATGGTAGAAATGCCTCCAATCCAACATAGTGTAGAGCTAAATGAGCCTAAAACAAAAGTTACTGCCGCAAAAATAATTATGAATATATACCCTTCTCTGTGAATTATCTTTGCAAGGTCGCTATAAGGTTTCATAGATTTTCTCCTAAATTTTTGTTTCAATGTTCGGATGATGATAAATTTCTTGTTCGAAGCGGTCAAGAACAAATCAATCTACTTGCCGTTTAATTTCAGTATTGCCATTACAAGAGCTGTTTTTATCTTGACCACTATCACTAATTATGTTTATAATGCACCAAAATA
This sequence comes from Rickettsia typhi, assembly GCA_945865485.1. Lineage (GTDB taxonomy): Bacteria > Pseudomonadota > Alphaproteobacteria > Rickettsiales > Rickettsiaceae > Megaera_A > Megaera_A venefica. The sequence continues at coordinate 39,371 of CAMBEC010000003.1, read as the reverse complement.
AATGCAAAAGCTGAAATTATAGAGGCGGTCATGAAAATTGTTAAATCGTTAAAGTCTTTAAAAGCTAGAGATAAGAACTGCCGAATAGTAAGAAGAAAAGGTAGAGTTCTTGTTATTAATAAAGTAAATAAAAGATTTAAAGCCAAGCAGGCTTAAACTTACATTAATTCGTAAGACTCGATAAGGGAGAGAACATATCTTGTTACTCTCCCTTATTTTATGGTTTCTACAATACTCATCTAATTAATCTAACTCTCTCACCCTCTTTTTTCTTATCTATCTTCTTTATCTAAAGGTAGAATGAGATGCTGGATCAAGCCCAACATGACTAAATGCCGTCATCCTGAGCTAGAAAAAAGACCCCAGGTCAAGGTTTAATCTCTTTAGTATTAATTAATTATATCACGCATTATGGAAACTAACTTACTATATTGGGCCGTCTTTGGAACAATTGTAATTACTCTACTTATCCTTGATCTAGGAGTGCTAAATAAGCGTGATCATGTCATGACCCTTGGACAAAGCTTGTCTCTCAGTTTATTTTATATCACAATCGCATGCTGTTTTGGCATGTATATCCATTATGCAATCGGTGCAAGTCCAGCTCATGATTATTTTACTGGCTTTTTACTTGAGAAAGCCATGTCTTTAGATAATATCTTTGTAATCTCAATCATATTTAGTTTTTTTAAAATCCCTCTTAAATACCAACATAGAGTCTTATTTTGGGGCATATTAGGTGTTATTATCCTTAGAGCAATAATGATTTCTGCTGGAGCAGTTCTGCTGGCTAAATTTAGTTGGTTATTGTTTATCTTTGGAGCAATTCTTATCGTTACCGGAATAAAAACACTCTATCTAGCAAACAATCATTCCTTTGATATAAATGATATGTATGTGTATAAGCTTTTAAAGAAAAAGCTAAATATATATCCAGAGTTAGTTGGAAATAAGTTCATTGTTGTTGAAAACAGTAAAGTATTTGCGACACCTTTACTTATGGCCTTAATAACTATTGAGTTCATGGACTTGGTATTTGCCATTGACAGTATTCCAGCTATTTTTGCTATTACTCAGAATACATTTATAGTATATACCTCAAATATTTTTGCGATTCTTGGACTCAGAGCACTATTTTTCTGCCTTGCTGATATAGTGGAAAGGTTTAAGTACATAAAATACTCCCTAGCACTCATCTTAATTCTTATTGGAGTGAAAATATTTGCTGGCCATTTTATAGACATTCCTAAATACATCCCTCTCGTAGTCACATTCGTACTACTAGTACTTGGAGTTTTGGTTTCACTAGTAATGAAAAATAGAGAGAGCAAACTCGGCTAAAGAGAGATACCCAGTGAAAAAACAATAAATCATCATACTACTGAACCCGTCTTGACGAAACCATATCCTTTGCCTAAGCATAAGTAACAAACTGTCATCCTGAACTTGCTTCATGATCTCAGGTAATGATATTATTAATATAAATTAGAAATAAAGATATATTTTCTATTGCTTTTTTAATTTTTATTATATATATATTATGTATTATTATATATAATATATCAAGGGTACTTAGTTAGTATGAAACATCACTTTTTTGACAATCACAATGTAGCTTTTAACCCTCAAGGTGCCAACGGACCAGCAGCTGCCTACGCACCAGCAGCTATTAATTTTGGCGGTGGTGATAAACTGGGAGGGAACGTGCCGGGAAACCTGGTATTTTTTGGCGGTGGAGCACAAGTTATAGGCCCAATAGGTTTTGCTCAGGCTGACCCTATAGTAGAAGGAGCCATTGCAACCATAAACAATCCGGAAACAACTAGTCTTGATCTTTCAAATACGAATCTTAATAATTCGCAATTACAAATTATATGCCAACACTTGCAAAATAACCAAAATATAGAATTTATTGATTTGAGCAACAATCATATAACCCCACTTGGATTACTGAATTTTATTAATGCGCACCATAATATAGTATCAGCTAATTTTTCTGGTTGCCAAATGAACCTTGATCAGGCACAAGATCTAGTAACTATGGAACTAAATATTTATCAATCACCATTAATCAACTTTACTTTTGGAGACACTAATCTTTTAGCCCAGAGAAAAGAGGACGCTAGCGTTATTATGAACGTTTTATATAAAATGCTAAGCTCTTTTGACCTAGATTCTTCTCAAGAACGGGAGACTTTGATAAAATTTATCTTCAGTCCTAAAGCTCAAAAAGCTTTAAAATGGTTATCCCAAAACAGCGAAGATCTAGATTTACAAGTCGTTGGAGAGCAATTTGTCTTTCTGCTCAATAGAATGGCAAAGGAAAATATCTTCTACCTTAAGGCAGTTTGTAAAGAATTAAACACTGATTCTTACTTCTTTAGTTTAGCACATGAAACTTTCTCTGAACTATTATCATCCTTAAGCCTACAGGATATTATTTTAAGTACTACTGCTGCTGGTCCAGTTGTAGAAGAAGTCAATGTATTAGGGAATTCTTCTTCAACAAATCCATTTCAATCAACTGATGGAGATGACGACCTATATTCATTCCTAGAATAATTCTCTTCCTTAAAACCTAGAAAGAGATCAAATGCAGCTTTTAGTATAAGAGTTATATGCTCTTATACTAAAAGCCGCACCCTATCGTATGGCATGACCATTTATACTTGCTAAAAGCGCCTAGCTCCGAAGCCTAAGGGAGTTAATCGTTAATATAAAGTAGTAATAAAATATATTTTCTATTGTTTTTTAATTTTATTCGATATATTTCTACCCCCGTTATATATTTAATTTATAGAGAGTATTTGCAATATGAAAATTCAAGTTAATCCAGCATTTAATGTTGGCGGTGTACCAGGCAACGGGCCAGCCATTGGTAATGGCGGTGTGCAAATCATTGGCCAGATAGGTTTAGTACTACCTGGTTTAGTAATACCTATGCCGGATCCTGTAATAGAAAGAGTCATTGCTATGGAAGAAGTCGATTTAGCAGGAAATTCTTCCGATGAAGAGATGGATAGCGATAGCGATTAAAAATAAGATTTTAGTATAAGAGTTATATGCTCTTATACTAAAGCCGACAAGGTTCTTATAAGAACTACTTTTGATCGTTCAATTTTCGTTAGGTTTAATTTAGCAATCAGAGTCATCTGATATGTCACCAGATATCAAATTTTCTTCTTCTGGTGAAAAACCTTGAGCACATGACATGGTTTTAACTTCAGAAGAATGTTGTTTCTCGCTTGATATATCATTATCAACACGCATTTTAGCAAATTTTTTAAGAACAGCAGCTTCTCCAGCAGCCTCTTGTTTTCTTTGCTCCTTTTCAAAATTGTAGATTTTATTTGGCTTTGAATCCTTAAATGAAACAATAAACCGTTTTTCCTCGCTTGTTACATCAGATGATGCTTTCATATTTTTATAATAAATTAAATTTACAAAATTTTTAAAAATATCAGTTAATCTGAACCATCAGTGTAGCCTTTGATCCCAGAACCTGGAAGCACAATCTGGAAATTGTAAATGCTTGTATCAGTGGCTTCAAGGGCTTCAGCAATAGATTGTAATTCTGGCTTATCATGTGGATTACTCACTTTGTTACTATCAAGCATTACGGTGGTCTGAATCGTACCAAGCATATAATGTTCTACACGCAAATCAATATGTGAAGCTGCACCCTGCATTGCTGGCGGATAAGTTGTCACAAACGTAAACTCACCTTTATTATTTGTCGTCGCTGTACCGTTACCAGTAAATGTAAGTTCTTTATTAATGTCTACTAAACTCTTTTTTGCTATATTCTTAAGTGGTTTATAAGGGTATTTACCGTTACAGTTGGCCTGCCAAATATAAACTTTTGCATCAGCAACAGGAATACAATTTTGGTCTAAAACTCTCCCATGTACTATTATTTTTTTACCACAAAAGATTTCTTCTTGCCCTGCTTTTCGGAGTAAATTATTTGAAGACTCAAAACTTTCTGGCTCATAGTCATTCATAGTAACTTTAGTAACTGCACAAAAATTTAAATCTCGTAGATTTTCTTCGACTTGAGCTGCGATAGCTAGGCTTGCAGTAAAAATAACAAAAACAGATAGAGCTAGCTTAAAGTGACTCATAATTACTACCTAAAAAATTATATATATTTATTTGTGTATACAACTAACCAACTATTATTTATAAAGTGATAATTTTTTGGTTATCTGCGTCACTATATCCCATTTACCAAAAAGTACTGCTGCATAATAAATATGTTCGTCCTGAGTTTTTCGCGTGATATTTTCTATTTGCTCTAAATAGGTCCCCCCAGTCATACTATCAACAAATGCTAGCTGCATAATCTTAGCTTCTTTTGCAGCTAAAACAGCTTTCTTAATCTCATTTGATTTGCCGCGTAAAACAATATAAGGCATACCGGAGACTTTCCAATCATTACCACTTGCATCTTTGTTTGATTGTAGAAAGCTTGTATCTTGACCAAGTAAAGCACCAATCGCAAATGATGCGTGTGTAGCTGCATTTAAAGCAACACCAATTTCTATATCTTTATTTACAATAATAACCAATTTATTTTCGAAGCTCATTTATCCTCCTAATGGACTAAAATTACTTTACCATTGAAAGTAAACCCTTACTTCGCAAATTAAACATCGCATCAGTAGTTTCTCTTTTCTGGTTGATAAAAATCCACATTATCTTTGCTAATTCTGATAGGTCTTAAGAATAAAGAAGATTTTTTTTGCACAAAACAAATAGTATGTCCCCAATATTTAGGATTGACTTGCGTAAAATCATCCCTCCAATGAGCTCCTCTACTTTCTTCTCTCCAAAGGGCCGACTCTATAGTGGCCTTTGCTGATAAAATCATATTACCTAGCTCTAGATAATGTTGAAGTACCATATTCCACTGAAGCGACTTATCCATAATACCAGCCTTATTATAATCTTCTTCTATACTCGTGATATTTTTTAAGGCTTGGACAAGACCATCATAAGTCCTAAATACTCCCACATACTTACTCATAGTACTTTTCAATTGCCCTGCCATTGATTCAACATCACAAGCTTTTCTGGTAAAAATCTTTTTAAATTTATCGATATTTTTATGCCCTGCTAAATTCCTATTTTCTTGCTTATCCATATTTCCTAAAGAGTCCACAGCTTTTTTTGCGAAAACGACTAGGTCAAGCAACGAATTACAACCCAAACGCCCAGCGCCATGTACCGAAATACACGCAGCTTCACCTATTGCATATAAAGAGCCAACTTTATGCTCTCCTTGTTCGTCATATTTAATGACCTGACAATTACTATCAGTTGGTATGCCACCCATTGTGTAATGTGATGCTGGAGCAATTGGTATCAGATTTACACTTGCGTTAATTTTAGCAAATTCCATGCAATTCTCAAAAACGGTTGGTAGTTTTTCAACTATTTCATGCTCTGATAAATGCCTTAAATCAAGAAATACATAGTCTTGATCTTGACCACATCCTCTACCCTGATTTATCTCAGTCGCAATCGCTCTAGCGACAACATCTCTTGCCGCAAGTTCTTTAAATTTAGGAGCATATTTGAGCATGAACCTCTCGCCAAGCGAATTAAGTAATATTCCTCCAGCTGACCTTGCAGCTTCAGTAATCAAAACACCTACCTTATGAAGTGCAGTTGGATGAAATTGCACAAATTCCATATCCTGCAAAGGAATACCCGCCCTAACTACTAACCCATTACCATCACCCGTACATACTGCCGATGATGTTGCAGTGGAATACATCTGGCTACATCCACCCGTAGCAATAATTGTGTTTTTTGCATTAATTATATTTATGGATCCATTTTCTATGTCCCAACACACTGCTCCGCTGCATTGATTATCTTCACAAATCAAATCTAATACAAAATTATAGTTATGAAATGTAATACTTTTGGAAATCGCTTCTTCGTAAAGCTTATGCATTATTGAATGGCCAGTCCTATCTTTTGCAAAGCAAGCCCGGTGCGCAAATGTTCCCTTACCATAGTCTGTACTCTGACCACCATATATTTTTTGATCAATTGTGCCATCTGTCATTCGATCAAACTCTACACCTAATTCACTAAGCATGTTTATCACATCTGGAGCAGACTTACACATTTCCTCAACTGAATCCTGATCAGCTAGCCAGTCCGAGGCTTTTATAGTATCATATGAATGCCAGCGCCAATCATCTGGTGTCACGTTCCCAAGGCTTGCATTAATCCCCCCTTGAGCAGCTATTGTATGGCTTTTAAGTGGGTGAACTTTACTAACAACAGCCACTTTCCACCCTTTTGTTGCTGCAAAAATTGCCGCAGCAAGCCCAGAACCTCCAGAACCAACAATTAGTACATCATAAAAATGATTTTTTACTTTTAAATCCATATAAATATCGTTCAATCTTGAATCTTTAGCGTTCGATTGTTATAGTTTAGACTATTAAAGATATATAGAACATTACGTAAGATTATGCAAAAACTCCTGACACTAATTATTACAGGCGCCATTATTTACATGATATTTCAGCAAAGCCTGAGTTCTATGAAACCTCCAGAACACCTAAAAAAACCCGACACTCCTGACCAAGAACAAAAACCAGCTGAATTCAGCGGAACTTTTATTGAAAAAACTATTTCTGGCGTTTTATTGAATGTTTTAAAAACTGATGAAGGGAGATTATTTCTAGAAAGCCTTATTCAACCTATGAATAAGTCAGTTGCTGGTTCTGGCGCAAGTTTTGAAATGAACAGCGATAAATTTATCAACGCCTTATTTAAAATAAATACTTTTGGTAATGGAGAAAAGGGACCAGCTTCTTGTGGACATATTGTTACAGTTCAATATAAAATACTATCTTTAACTAATACGTTGCTTGAAGAAAATACTGCGACATTCCCTCTTGGTTCTAATAAAATAGCACCAGGACTAGATGCCGTAATTGTTGGTATGAAAACTGGTCAAACACGCCACGCTACTATTTCTAGCAAATATTTTCCAGAGACCTATTCTAATAAATTGAGCGCCTTTAAGGTAAATGTATTACTGAAAGAAATAATGCCAGAAAATTTTGTAGATAATAATGTAAAAATATTTGATGACCAATTATCTTATAAAATCCCACTATTTTGTGGTGGAAAAGCTGTTTACGATGCAAAAATAACTAAACTTAGTGATGGAAAAGTAATTTATAACTCTGTTGATACCGGTAAAAAGATCAGTATGCAGATAGGAAATTTAGCTTATCCAATGATCTTTTCCCATTCCCTACACAACAAGATTCCCGTAGGAAATAGAACTGTCATTGCTAAAGGCAAATTATTTAAGTCCTACGCATCAAATTTTAGCACTATTTTTCCTGAAAACTCACTACCTGAAGATGAGTATTTTATGGTTGAATTCTTTAATTTTGATAACCAAATGCCAACACCTGGAACGACCCTTGATAAGATTCAGGGCTTGCAAAACAATAATATGATAGCAAATTAAAAGAAGTCATCTTTGAAAGGAGACCATCCTGAACTTTATTGAAGCTTGTTGCGCCCGCCTTTGGCTTAGCATCTCATGAACCAGCAGAAGATCCTGAATCAAGTTCAGGATGACCTTTGGCATAATTAATTACACACGAATTATTTACCCAAGGGAAAGCTAAATGAATTTTTTATTCACTTCTTAACATAGTTACCTGGAGCTGGTTCAATAAATTCTAGCTTATCGTAATCAATGGATTTTTCTATGTTCCCACTATGCACCGTCAACCATTTTTTCCAACCATTCCACCACGATCCTTGCTCAGATTTAGCTGATTGTTGCCAAATCTTAGAATCAGCGTCAACGTTCTCGCCTATAATATAAGAATATTTTTTATTGTTTGCTGGATTAACTACACCAGCAACATGTCCAGCATCTGTTAAGCAAAAAGTTTTATGACCAGAAAGTAATTTATAACCATCATATACTGCATTCCAAAGAGCAATATGATCACCTTTTGCAGCCAAAGAGAATGATGGTATATCAATCTTTGAAACATCGATCTTAGTACCTAACATTTCGAGTGCATTGGGCAATATGAGCTTATTATCAATATACATATTTTTTAAGTAGTAAATATACATTTTTGCCGGAAGATTTGTAGGGTCAGAATTCCAATACAGAATATCAAATGCGGCTGGAGCCTTGCCTAATAAATAATTATTTACAAAGAAAGACCATACGAGATCGTTTGCACGAATCAAGCTAAAACTATTTGATAAATATTTTCCATCTAAATAGCCTTTTGCATTAACATCTTGCTCAATCAACGGAAATGTATGCTTATTTACCAGCGCACCGACTTCACCAGGGTTAGAAAAATCTACAAGAGTCGTAAGATAAGTTGCACTAGCAATTGATTTATCTTTTTTACTCTTTAAGTAGCTCAAAGCAATAGTAAGCAAAGTTCCACCAATACAATATCCAAGAGTATTAATCTTGTTAAATCCGAGTTTTTTAATTTCATTTATTGCATCAAGGATCCCTTCTTTTAAGTAATCTTCAAAATCTTTGTGAGCATGTTTCTTCTTTGGATTAACCCAAGAAATCAAGAAAACTTGAAAATTATTATCAACTAACCACTTAACCATCGAATTATTCTCTGAAAGATCAAGTACATAATATTTATTTATCCATGGCGGAATAATAAGCAATGGAACTGCGTAAGCTTCTTCTTTTGGTTGGTAACAAATCAATTGCATTAAGTCATTTTGGTATATTACCTTACCTTTTGTTGCGGCTATATCTTTACCAATTTTGAAATATGATTTATCAGTAGTTGATATATTGAATAAATCCTTAGATTTTTTTATATCTTCAAGAAAATTTTCCATACCTTTGACAATATTTTCTAGTCCACTTTCAAGAGATTCTTTTATAACTACGGGATTACTAAATGCAAAGTTTGTTGGTGAAACTGCATCAATAAACTGCCCTGTCGAAAATTGTACATATCTCTTACTATCCTCATCAAGGTCATATTGCGCAATGCCTTTTTGTATCCAGTCTGAAGTAATTAAATAATACTGCTTAATAAAATCAAAATAGATATTTTGATTCCACTCTGGGTCTTTAAATCTTCTATCAGTCGATTCTTCCTCAGTAACAGACTTACCATTTTTTTTGCCAATAAATTTATTAACTGAATCACTAATTAGTCTTTGAAAGGTTTGTACATATTCTAAATTTATATCAGTAAATTTTTCTGGATGTTCAATAATTTGCTCAAATACTTTAGAAGTCGTTTCTTGGTATTTTTCATTAACGGAATATTTCAAAGGAGCAACAAAATTCTTATTATTTAAAACATGAGTAAGGATCTCCTGATAGTAAATACCAACTTTTTGACAATTTTCTAGAAATTCATCACTAGTTATTTTATGCATATTTAACTCCTTCTTGATTAATCCAGGCATCAAGAGATGCTAATGCCCTTGCTGAAATAGCGGCACCCCTATCTTGTTTTGAACGTATCCTCTGATCAAATTCAGGAATCAGACCAAAATTAATATTCATTGGTTGAAAAGTTGTAGAATCAGCTCCATATGTTAAGTGTAAAAGTAAGCTTCCTATTGCTGTTTGAGCCGGAGGTATAGCAATTTCTTTTCCTTGTAATTCATAGGAAGAAAATAGGCCAGCTAACAATCCCATTGCCGCACTTTCTACATACCCCTCTACCCCAGTGATCTGACCGGCAAATTTTATATTCGGCTGCGCTTTGAGTTCTAATTTTGATCCAAGCAACTTTGGGCTGTTAATGAATGTATTGCGATGCAACCCACCAAGTCTAGCAAATTCAGCATTTTGAAGCCCTGGTATAGAACAAAAAATTTCCTTTTGTGCTCCATATTTCAACTTCGTCTGAAAACCAACGATGTTATATAAGCTACCCAAAGCATTGTCTTGGCGTAATTGCAAAACTGCATAGGGTTTCTCTGGGCTGTACGGATTAGTAAGACCAACAGGTTTCATAGGACCAAATCTTAAAGTCTCTCGTCCCCGCTGAGCCATTATCTCAATAGGTAAGCACCCATTAAAATATGGTGTATCTTTTTCCCATTCTTTGAATTCTGTTTTCTCACCTAAGAGTAATTTATCTATAAAATCGTAATATTGATCCTTATTCAACGGACAATTAATATAATCTTTGCCAGTACCACCAGGACCCTCCTTATCATATCTAGATTGGAACCAGGCCACACTAAAATCTATAGTTTCTTTGTACACTATAGGGGCAATGGCATCAAAAAATGCCAACTTATCTTCCCCTGTCACATCCCTAATATGCAAGCCAAGCTCACCTGATGTTAGAGGGCCTGTGGCAATTATCCAATTACCTTCTGATGGTAACTCTTTAATTTCATCTCTCACAATAGTGATATTGCTATGCTTGCTTATTAAATCAGTGACCATTTGAGAAAATTGATCCCGATCCATAGCTAAAGCAGATCCAGCCGGAACTTTTGTTTTATCTGCAGCGCGCATAATGAGAGAATCTAATCTTCTCATTTCTTCGTGTAGTAGACCAATAGCACTAGTTGGATCATCGTTTCTAAATGAATTTGAACAGACTAGTTCAGCTAATTTGTCAGTTTGGTGAGCTTCAGTTTTCCTTGATTGATTACGCATCTCATATAGAGTAACCTCTATACCACGGTTTGCAGCTTGCCAAGCCGCTTCGGCACCAGCTAAACCGCCACCGACTATATTTAATTTTTTCATTGCGACAATTTATACTTCCTAAAAAGATAGACATAGTAAATCAATAAGCTAAGCAATACAAAACAAATTGAAATTAGAAAGCCATTTTCACCTAATGTATCCTCAGAAGTGTCGATTGTTATATAACCACAATAGTATCCTGCGCAACATCCTAATAGATATAATGAGAAAGCTGTAACAAGATTAATCTCATCAAACTTTTTGGTTATTCCCAATATATTAGTTACAAAAACTATTGAATACAGCACCCCAAGTATGAACCAGCCAACCAATCCTAAAACATTATATCCTGCCCAAAATGGCATGGTAACAAATAAAGTAAAAGATAATCCTATAGAACCTATACTCACTCTATGAATATTAACTTTTTTTACGTATAGCATCAGTAAACTAATAACAAAAACTATCAGCACCATCATATAATGACGAATACTAGTATCTACAATAGTAAACAATTGGTCTGTCATTGAATAAATATCATATCCATCAATCACAATCATAAGTATATAGAACAAAGAAAACCCACAAAGGATTTCTAGTTCCATATTCTTGACAACACCAGAAAAATTATAATCAGTTGATTTTATTTTTTTCTTAAAGATTGGATAATTAAGGTTAATTAAAACAAAAATTCCAAGTAGAACTACGTTGGTTATTACCAACCCCGCCAACCCATCAATTGTAACGACAAAGAATTTAATCTCGTTTATAAAAAAAGATACAATACTAGCCAAACAAATACAAATGAGATTAAATTCACTACTAAGATCCGTGTCACAGAAAATATATATAAAAATTGCACTACCTATTATTAGATAGCTTGCTGAATATAAAGAAAAATAGAAAAAGTTGGTCTGGCTATTGATATCACTAGAACTAATAGCAACCATGCTAAGTAAATACAAAACTGTACATAGTATCATGAAGACTTTAAGGGAGAGGAATCTAGAAAATACGAGTAAACAAATTGAAGCTGCAACATATCCCAAAATCTTATAATATTCTATTTGATCATATTCGCTAAAAGATATCTCATAATTGCTGCGAAGCGAAGTTAAGAATGTTTCATTGGCGCCAAGTGCAACAAAATATACAACAACACAGAAAAAGTAAGTAAAAAAAGCATGCATCCTATTGTTCTTTGTCATAAATATTGTTTGCTAATAGCCTATTGTTGGTATATAAATTTTACTAGTCAAGGGCAACTAATTTGCATCGTCCTCAATGTAGGTAGATAAATATTTAGTTATAAGTGTGAGCGTAAATCCAATAGCACAATAAATAAAGCGAATGAATATGATGGATATATAAATTCTCGTTTTACGATGTATGTTTGCCTGACTTTAAAGTAAATAAATATATTTTATGAGAAGGTATGAGCAAAAAAATAATAGTCGATGCAAATTTTCCCTCAGAAACACGGGTAATTTTGCTGGACAAGAACAACAATATTGAAAATTTAGAATTTAGTTCCACTAATAAAAAACAAATTAAAGGAAATATTTACCTAGCAAAGATAACAAGAATAGAACCATCCCTTCAAGCGGCTTTTGTCGATTATGGCAGCGATAAAGGTGGATTTTTGCCATTTAGTGAAATACACCCAGACTATTACCAAACTTTATCCACGGACAAGAAAGCTAACACTCTAGCTGGTAATGAGTTAAGCTCCGCAGAGATTACGTCAGAAGATTTAGCAGAAAAAAGCGCCAATACAAAATTTCATGAGCTGGTCGATAGTGATGACGTTGATATCAGCACTATTGAAAAAATGATTGATGAAAAACTTCAATCAGATTTTAATATCGACGCTGAAGACGACGAAATTGATGGAATCTCCAGGGATCATGAAGAACCTCCGCATAAAGGGCAGTACAAGATTCAAGAGGTCATAAAAAAGGGACAAATATTACTTATCCAAGTGACAAAAGAAGAGCGTGGTAATAAAGGCGCGTCAATGACAACTTTTATCTCTCTTGCCGGTAAATACTGCGTTTTAATGCCAAATAAACCATCACAAAATGGTATCTCAAGGAAGATTTCTAATGCTGAAGAACGAAAAAGATTAAAAAAAATCATTAATGATCTGGTCTCAAAAACAGAAAATAAATCTTTCAGTGTAATTGCTAGAACAGCTGGCGCAGGTCATACGACCTTGGAAATAAAAAAAGACTACGATTATTTAGCCAAACTATGGAATAAAATCAGAGAGACCACTTTACAATCACAAGCTCCTTGCTTTATTCATCAAGAGGACGGGATCATTCTAAAAACTATCCGTGATATGTTTGATCGCAATGTAAAAGAAATTGTTGTTCAAGGGAAACAGGCATATACTTCATGCATAAAATTCATGAATGACATTCTTCCTCATGAAGTAAAAAGCGTAAAAGAATATAAAAGTAAAACTCCTATATTTACAAAATTTGGGATAGAGGATCAATTAATAAAACTTTATCAACCAATCGTTTACTTGCCATCTGGCGGCTACATAGTAATCAACCCAACAGAAGCTCTGATTTCAATTGACGTTAACTCTGGTAAAGCAACTAGCGAGCGCAATATAGAAGAAATGGCTTTAAAAACTAACCTTGAAGCAGCGAAAGAAATTTCTAGACAAGCAAGGCTTAGAGACCTATCAGGTTTATTAATAATCGATTTTATCGATTTAAATGAAAACAAAAATAAGAAGATCTTAGAAAGATCACTTTGGGAATATTTCAGTAAAGATAAAGCTAGAATTCAAACATCTCATATTAGCTCGTTTGGGCTGCTTGAAATGTCAAGACAGCGACTGCGCCCATCATTTTTAGAGATGAATTCTAATATATGCTCTCACTGTAGTGGAAAAGGCGTAGTAAGAGCTGATGAGTCAAATGCGATGCTAATACTCCGAACTATTGAAAATGAAATTTTTAATAGTTCTTACGACGTAGTAAATGTCTTCGGTATTGCATCTTCTATAATTTATTTGCTAAATAACAAACGCACTGAAATTGCTTTTGTGGAGAATAAATACAACATTAAACTAAATTTCTGCATTGACAAAGAAGCTACATCAGACAGTTACTCTATAGAAAAAATAAGGCTTTCCGATAAATACAAAACCTTAGATTCTGATGATTCACCAGTGTTACAAGATACCTCAGAAATTTACAATGAATTTTCCGAGAATATTAATCCTACACCAAACAAGTCAAAGCATAGGATAGATAGAGCTTCTAGCTCTTCTAACCCCAAAACTGATGAACTAAAGCCAAAGACTCTGGAAACTCCAGTTGAAGAACAAAAGGATCCAATTGACTCTCAAGAAAAAGTGGCAGCAAAAAAACGTAGACAGAATCGCAATAGAAAAAGAATTGCAAAAAAGTCAACTACACAAAATTCGAATAGCGATAATGCTGCCTCTGGACCAGAAGCAGATAATACAGGAACTAGTTCTGTAATTAAAGGTTTGATTGAGAAAATTGTAAGTTAACGCTAATTCTGGATTATATATTAAAGAAGTTGTGGAGCTTACAAGTATGAGCAAGCACCGCCAAGAGTGAGTAAGCACACAATTCAACTACGTTTATAGTATAATAAACCACATATTGAATTAGGTGCAAAAAGGTAGCAGTTTAGGAGAGCGTGAGGCATGTAAGCTAGCGCCTACTCTTAACTAGAATCTCGGGTCAACTGAAAAAGACGCCGGATCAAATCCGATATGAGTGGTGTTTTGCTTTGGGTGACTTTTCTTATGGGTATACTCTGAAGGTTGCTTATCATAGTGAACAAATTATAGTATAAAATAACGAAATAAGGAGACGTTGTTCTGTTATATTAGGTAGCATTTTAAACAACAACTCAAAACAACCTTATAAATTTATGGAAGTTAAACATGCCTTCTAAAAATTGGCCTGGTATTATTTTGATTATGGCCACACTATTGGTAATAAGCGCTTGCGGTTTCAAACCTGTTTATAAAACAACAGATAACAAGACCTATGAGCTTCTGCAGAAAATAGAACTAGCGCCACCCTGCACACTAGAAGGAGCAGAGTTTTATAATCAACTTAAAAATATTATTCCCCCTACTTCTTTACACGCAAACTATATACTAGAAAGCAAATTACAGTTTACTCAAGATTTCAGTATAATACAGAGAAATTCTGATGTACTGAGAGAGATCGTTACATTAAAAGTTTCTTATACGCTTAAAGAAAAAATGACTGGAAAAACAATTACATCAGGAAAGTTCACAAGATTATCTTCTAATAACACAAGCTTTTCTCCGTATGAAAACTTAAACAAAAATCAGCAAACTCTTACGAATTTAGCAATAATCTCAGCTGAAGAAGTTAGAAATCGAATTATTCTTTATATTGAAAATAGCCCGAAATGAAATTCTTTACAAATGGACTAGGACAATTAATTCACAAAATTGAAAGTGAAGAAATTAAAGCATTGGTAATCTACGGACCAAATCAGGGATTTATTTCTTCCTCTTTAAGTCTGATAGAAAAAAAACTGTCGTTAAATTCCTCTAACTACTGCGCAAAGGATCTAACAGCTGATAGACTATCAATGATTGCAAACAGCAGAAATTTCTTTGCTAAAAGGGAAATTATTAAAATTACCGATATCCCTAATACTATTACCAAAGAGATGAAAGACTTTTTATCTAAAAGCGACTTTTACCACTTTGTGTGCTTCATTGCACAAGATTCATTACCAGCAAATGGTATACGTAAATTCTTTGAAGAACAACAGCATTTAGCAATCTTAGCTTGTTACTTTGATAACGAGCAAACTATATCAAAAATTATTCTTGAGCAATGCAGGAATAGACATAAACAAATTGATGAAGAGGCCCTGTTTTATCTCAAGTCGCATTTAAAAGGTGATCACCAGATAATAAAATCAGAGTTAGAAAAACTTTTTTATTATACACATGACAAAACAACTATTACTAAAGGAGATATACTACTTTCACTTAGCCAAGATCTCTTAGCAAGCGGCGATGATATGTGCATTTATTTCAGTAAAAAAGAACCGTTAAAATTGTTGAAAGAAATTGAAAAACTAAAGCAACAAAGCATAAATGAAGTGCTAATGATCAGAGCATTACTCAGATATTTTTTTAATGTTTACTCTGTAGCATCAAGGGTTGAAGATGGAGAAACTATAGATAAAGCAATCAAATCTCTTTCTCCACCAATTTTCTTCAAATATGTCGATGACTTTAAGCAAATAGTACGTATATATAGTTCAGCTGATGCTCTTAAGTATATAGATGCTCTACAAAAAGCCGAAGTTAGTTATAAACAGAATCCAAGTTGCTTTGATATATTTTCTATTTACACAAAATTACAAGAAGATAGTATTTTATAAAGTAAAAAAATTCCTTGTAACATTGGAACTAAGCATGACCTAGTTTGCCTGATTTATATACTCATAAGAGTATCTCTAAACTTAGGCTTATTTAAAAAGTCACTACTTTGTATCTACCCAAGAAATATTACCATCTTTTCTATAGTAAACGACATTCACTCTTTTTGTTTTCACGTTTTCAAATAACAAAGCTGGTAGGTTTTCCAAATCCATCTTCATGACAGCCTCTCCTACCGAAAGAGATAAAATCTTAGCTGGTTTTTCAGCAACTATTGCAGGGTTATCTACATTAAACTCCTTTTCGCCTGAATGATCATGAGAAATTATATATTTTACTGCTTCGGAAGTTATTTCAGAAAGTTTTGCGCGATCACCATGATTATTTAATTTCGATTTATAACGCCTAAGTTGCTTCTCAAGCTTACTAAGCGCAATATCAAACGAGTTGTATATTTCATCAGAAAAGCTGTTACTTTTCATTATCATATGTCTTCCTGTACCTTCATTAACCACTATATCGCAACCAAATTCCCGTCCTTGCTTAGAAAAATGTACGTGCCCACTCTGTGCTCCAGCAAAGTATTTTTTTACTATGTTGGATAGCTTTTCAATTACATATTCCTGAATTGAATTGCCAATAGAAATGTGCTGTCCTGATACTTGTATATGCATAATTTATCTCCAATTATATGTAATTATATCGTGTAAGAGAGTTACACTCACCTTTAAGTAGTATATACCTAATAAAAATTCAAGGATAGAAATAAACATACTTTAGTGTTTAATAGATTATGTGATTATTTAACTATTGATTTATCTTAAAAATAATGTTATCAAGCTACTCTTAGTTCGTTAGGCTTATTGTTTGAATTCAGCCTAATGAGCTTTTTAGCTGTTCTAATAACATAATACGGTTCAATCTCAGCTCTAAAACAAGCTTCCTGAAAATCTTTAGATTTACCAAAAAGCCACCCCTTAGCATCTAGCTCAATTTTTTTTGCATAAGAATCATCTGATACATTAGAAGCATCTATAATTGCTTGTAGTATTACGGATTTATATAACCTTACTTCTGGCTTAAAATTATAGTCCTTCATTCTTTCAAATGGTGATTGAAATTTTATTACGCCATACCTATTCATTATTAAACCTCCTGATTAAAATTTTATACAATTTTTATAGTTTAGTATTACTAAAAAACAACCTAGAGCTTAATATAATAACTTTTTCTCAAGTGCCTAAGTAAATAATTCAATAAAACATTATTTTTTAAAAATATGGCTAATATCAACAGTTTTCTGCCTTTCATTATATAAAAATAATAAATTTATATTTAGATGTTACAAAAATTTACTTGATATTTGTTAACTATTGAAATGATAAATAAATGATGGATTTTTATCTTTAGGTAAGGCCTAATTTTTATAACTTCAACCCGCGCATTACCATAAGTTAACTAAGGGTTAGTCTTTTATACCTTGGAATAATAGGTAACTTGATAATAACATTTGTTACTAAGATAGAATGAATTTATAATCTTTTTTACTTTTATACCTAAGTAGCACAGCAATACAATCTAAGGTTTAAATTGTGCTTCACGTAAGCTTTGTAGATATTTTACAATAATATTTAGAAATACCTAAACTACCCCCTCTAAATCGCGCACTTTTAAAGCATTTTATAGATGCAGCGCTTCCAGGACTTAATCAGTCCGATATAGAAGTTAGAATCAACGATAATATTTTGACTATAAAAGGTAAAAAGGAAGAACATTTCGGACAAAAAGAAAGAGATTATCCTGGAGGATACTATGGTTTTCCATGAACGTGCCGTTATGCCGCCTAGCAACGTCGCCTCAGGTAATGTAAACGCTAAATTCGAGAATAATATTTTGCATATAAATACCAAAACTAGAAAAAGAAACTTCTAAAAAAATTGAAATAAAAAGCTAGGATAAAGAATTAAGCCACAGAAAATAACTATTTTCGCCAAGCTAGTTAGATAGATAGATAGATAGATAGATAGATAGATAGATAGATAGATAGATAGATAGATAGATAGACCAACCCCTAGGCTGTTCTGTGTCTAGGGTTATTAGGCCTGTTGTTATTATACCTAACTTTGTTCGGCTCTTTTTTAATATACGTTTTAGAATAAAGGTAAGAGACGATTGTGATACAACAAAAAGCAAACAGAGCAAATAAAGTTGCAATCAATACGCCTCCTAAAGCGGCTAATATCACTGTTCCAAACGCTACGATCGCAATAAAAATTAATGCAAACATTCTGCCTAACTTTGTATCTCTAGCATGCCTTTCTATCTCCAAGAGATCCATAGAGTGTCTGTGGTTTTGCTCGCGCTGAGCCATATCCAACAACTTCTCAAAAGTACCCGGATAAAGCTCCTCATACTGTTCTGTCATTTCGATGGGAGGAAGGACATGCTTATATTTCTTACGAATTAGGTTAGCATCACTTTGATAAAAGTTAACAACCCTGCTGTATCCTTTGTTCAAGCGATTATTATCAAAAAATTTTTTACTTTCTTTCATGGTCTATCTTTATCTTCTCATACGAACTACTGATGTCTTGGCTAGCTTGGATAAAATACTCTGAAATATCAACTGTATTAATATATTTTGTGGACACCTGCCCCAACCTAAATACACTCAAAAAACCAGATAAAAAATGCTTCAACATCAATAAATTCTGTTATCAATTTTCTATAATATTAGACTCCGGGATGACCGGTTCACCCCTGAAATTTACTGCATTATTAAAAGAATAGCAACAAGTTCTATAGTTTTTATCGCACCCAGGAATTAAAGTGACTAATTTATGTTTTGTAAAATCAAACTCTGTGTCTAGATCAATGTCAATATTATTCCCAAGGTGCGATAATATTTTGAACTCGTACTTATTATTTTCTTCACCAACTGCTAGCAACCTGCCATTTTTAAAATATCCATTATCAAATCCTTCAAATGCACATCTAAGTAAATTCCCAACAAAATCAGTAACTTCAGTCCTTACCGCATATTCTTCTATTGAAACTTTGCACCTACTATCACCAAAATTTGCTCTACATGTCTTGCTGAACATTTGTAAAAGTGACTGATTATATTTGATGACCTCTGACTCACATCGCATCTCAAACTCTAGATCTTTGCTTAGGTATTGAGTACAAAAATAACTTATAAAATGTACTAATTTCCCAGAGTTCATATGAGATATTTTAACCAAAGCCCCGGCTAAATTATCTTTTTTTTGAATACCACCTTGCTCAAAAACCCCTTTTATACAAATATTATTATGAGCAGATTCATCAAACTCTCCAGCAATAAAATTTAAACCAGAATTGGGTATATAATCTACACTGTCTATTTTATAAGAAACTGATGATGAAGTTAGATGAAATTCCTCACCATTTTTGCACTTTATATCAAACATATAAATCAAATCTTCTTTTAAACTCATTCTAATACCTCAATCAATTCAGCTTTATCTAAACTTATTGTCCCGTCTTTATTAAAACTGTATTCAAAGTTATCATTAGCAAATCGCACCGGAACATCAAATTCAAAACTAGCGACCAGTTTAACGCCTGTGGGGAGTGGCTTACCTAGATTTACAATTCCGTCATCTAAACCTATATCTTGCGGTACAATCTCTTCATTATTTAACCAAAGTTTTAAAGTACTAATTTTAGGTTTTGTTATACTGCGTAAGTAAGGTGCAAAATCATCCTGATATAGCTTTTTTAACTGAAATTTTGTTTCTATATCATCACCAGTAGCAATAATTTGTTTATCAACCGTAAAATCAAAATAATCTTTTAAGCGAAAAGAAAATCTTTTGCCAGCTCTTGCAATAAAAAAGCTATTAAAAGCATCAAACTGAAGCTGTGATAACCTACATTCTTTTAAAAGGTAACGCCTACGAGCTATCTGACTATCCGATGATCTAGCCTCTCGTCCTGACATGGATGTGGCACATGATGTAGTAAATTCTGAAACGCCTACTGCAAATATCTCTATATATTTGGGTAAATTTACGTTATGAAAATTCATTAGTAACCTTCTTTTTTTATAAATGATTTATAATTAATAACTAGCCTATTCAAAACCAAATCCTTTGCTTTCTCAAATTGCATATTATTAGCCTTGATACCATCAATCATATATCCGCCAAATAATCTATTTATCTTGGACAGATTGCTTACTATCAAATCAGAAAGCTTTACTAATAATTGATGATTTTGATCCTTTGCATAAGCTGAAACTTGAAATTCAACCTCATATAAGGCAATATTATGCACAGAAAGATCGTCAGCTTTTGCAACATTTATAAGCAAAAATGGACTAACTCCGTCTTGAATAGCCCCTATATATATTTTTTTAACTATGAACATAATTTCTTTATCCTCTGATAAAGAAGAATAGATTCGATTTTGAAAATCGTGAATAAATGTAAGTGACATAATGTTTTTTTCTATATGGATTTAAAAATTGTTAGCTATTATTTTTACCTTTTAACAGTAGCTCAGATAGCAACGGTTATTGGTAGTTTTAAATAAGTTGAAGAAGCTTGTAACGTTACACAGGTGAGTAAAGTTTCGTTATATAAGTTAAACCCTTTATTCAACTATAAAATCAAAGTAAGTATCAGGAAAAGGTTCATCTTTTAAAGTGTAATGCCACCATTCTTCTTGATAGTCATTAAATCCATTTTTTTTCATTACTCTTCTTAAATAATTACGTTGGTCTAAGAACTCTTTTTCAATTAAGTTATTATCATGATGGGAGGCTTCTCCAAATAGGTCAAATGACGACCCCATATCCACAGTGCCATCATGCAAGAAAGGTATAATACTGCCATTTTTTAACTGACGCTTTTGTAAGGTAATGGGTTTAAGGGAATCACCTACTTTTATTATTGATAAGTCCACAGTGCTACCTCGGCTGTGGCCTGATTTTTCAGCAACGTATCCTAATTTAAAAACATCAGCTTTATTAATATTGGGGTAGTATTTTTCTTTGGCAATTTGATCTTCTGAATCCTTACTCCATTTCATAAAAAGATCAACCGCTCTTTGGGGACGGTATGCATCGTATATAACTAAAGAATAGCCGTCTTTTAGTAATTCTTGTTGAACTTTTACTAACGCTATGGCAGCTTTATGGGTTAAAATTACTCGATTTGCGTTGTAACCATCTATTTTTCTACCAATAAAATTTTCGTTAGAAAAATAACGAAGATTCTCAATAATAGAAGGCTCAATCTCTTTTAAATTAACAAAATCCTTAGGTAGTTCGACAGCTAATGCAGCATTTGCTATGAACAAAATTAAACACAATACTAAAAGGTTAAATGTTTCTTTCATATTTTCTCCTAATTTTATAAATTTAAACCTATAGTAGCAACTTTTGTAAGTTATTTAAATAATTAATTTACTATACTTATTCATACCTTAAGGGCAACTATTCCTAACATTCTACCTTTAGAGTCTTCATCAATAATTCTTTTTATTTCAAAAATCTGATTATGAAAGCTAATACGCATGGTCTTATCAATGTCTTTAATGAACCTGGTTGTAAAAAGAAAATACTCTTCTGTGATAACGTTGCCAAACTGCATTCCTTCTAGTAAGATAAACCTGTTGTCACATACCGGTTTCACTTCAGCAAAACTTTCCGTTACTTGCTCCCATTTTGGCTGATCTATTTCAGAATTTGCAATATTTTTAAGAAAAATGATCTTATGAACCATTTGAGAAATCATCTTAGAATTTTTCATATCTACTACTCACTTGGTTAAATCTTTATAATTCTATATGGCAGATATAAATCTCGAATTTGAGAGTTTAAGTTTGTTCCATTTTCTGAATGCTCGTACATAGATGCAACATGCATAAGTATTCCATGGCTTATAGTACTCGGTATCTTCTTATGACCTGCAAGATAACCTATTTCTATATCTTGACCGACATAATCATCATTTAAATAAACTCGATTAGTAGTAGTATTTGCATAACCAAATTTGTTCGTAATTTTTTCTTTTTGTTCTTTTTTAACTAAATAAACCTCCTCAACCTTAAGTATAGGCAGATATCTTAAAGTAAAATCACTCTTAGCATTCTGTATTTTATACTCTATTCGCCTTTGATGTATGCTAAGGCCGGTAAAATTTTCCGCCGCTTCTGTTGCTGACTCAATAAGGCTTTGTATCAAATTATCGTCATATTTATGGGAAATACGTAGGTAATTTTTAACCTCCTCTAATGGCCAAATCTCTTCAGCTGTAATATCTTTTACTAAATAGCTTATGATCATTTGTGTGCTCCATAGAAAAAGGGCCGCTATTTAAAGCAGCCCCAATAACATTTAGACGGAAAACTTAGCAAATTTAATAGCGGCAGGATTTACCACATCACCACCAACTCTTTTAACAGCATAAAACCTAACAAACGGCTTGTCTGTATAGGGATCCCTAATCAAGTTAATTCCAGACCTGTCAATTATCTTATATGCTGACTCAAAATCGCCAATTGCAATTGATAAACTGTTAGCACCTATCTCTGGCATATGAGAATCGATAACAATAGGAATTCCAAAAATACTTTGTTCTAATGGAGCAGTAAGTGATTGCTGCCAAATAAATCTCCCCGTCTTATCTTGAAGGGATTGAATAGCTGATAAAGTACCACGATTCATTAAAAAACTAGCATTAGCAAGATACCCATCATCAAGGGTATTTATAAGCTTTAATAGCATTTCAGGCGTAACAGCTGCACCAACTGCTATAGCTTCCACTTTAGGGTCTTTTAGCAAACCATTCGGTTTGTTAGCGCCATCTCCAGTGATAAAAGCTTCGTTTTCCAGCCTAACAAAGCTGTCTATCAAGCGCTCAGCCAACCAATTTTCAATATTTATCTCAGAATCATCGATAATGCTCTGAGTAGCTTTTGGTTGAGCATATATTTCATGTACTTGAATAGTTTTTTTCTTCAATTTAGGGGTATCTGTATCAGGCCTTGCTTTGTCTTCTCCAATCCATCCAGAAACAAATTTTCCATCTTCAATAATTATGTCTAAGGCTCTTGTCGAAATAGTTTCTATAGAGGCAATTTGACGCATTGGAGACCTAGTGTTGATTCCCGAAATAATTTTTTGGCTTAAAGTTGGAGTGATTAGCATTCCTCCTTCTTCTGCTCCACCACTAAGAGATTTCGTTATAAAATCGCTTTCTATCCCTTTACGTATAAAATTATCTAACGCTGATTTTTCTTCGTTAATTGAAAAATTATCTGTATGGGTGTTTGAAAAATAATGATCCATTTTGTTAATCCTATCCTCTATCTCATTGATTTTTATTTGCGCACCTGACTCTTTAGCCAAAATTTTTTTTACGTCAAATGCGATTGCTTGTATTTCATTCTCTTGCATATTTCTCCTAAATTTTTTCTAATTTCTTTACTAAATAAGCTAGCTCTTCTAATGATCTGCAGTTAAAGTTTGTATCATTTAAACTCCGCTGCTTTATTTGGTTAATTCCAGCCATCCTATTTGCCGGAAAGGTAACAACACTTACTTCCATCAGCTCAACGTCATGAATAAGACGCAAACCTTGGTTATTGTAGTCTGATGATTTGATGGTAAACCCAATACTTAAGCCACTGACGGCTTTTTGCTTTATAAGTGCAGTAGCTTCAGAACCTAATAAAGTTTTATTATTAATTTCAGCTTCAATTTTAAGACCATATTCATCTTCTTCTAGACACTTAATAACTCCTATTGGCTTGGTAACATCATGCTGCCAAAGCAACTTAACATTATGACTTTCAGAATTTTTGAAAGCACCTTTTAAAATAATATCATTTTGGTTATCAGTTACTTCAAAAACACTTGCATATCCAATAATAACTGTATTATCAGCCTTACTTGATTTAATAAGAAACTCTGGACTTATCCAACCCTTTTGCAAAATAACCCCCTTTATTAAGTTAGATAATAAACCCCGATCGCTAAAAAACTCGGGTATTTGATAATATTATCTATAATCTATTGATCACTAAGGACTAAAGTGAATTAAATTAAATAATTCTGTGCTTGCTTTGTACTTCTTGAATATTAGAAAAATATAATGTAGAAATTAAACTAATAGTCATCCTGAAAGCAGCTATCAGGATCTAGGATGACAAAAGATCATGGACTTAAGTTCCGAATGATACGTCGTATGGGAATGATCCTGCTCCCGTATGGTCACTGCCATCGCATTATTTGTATAATTCTTTAATGTCATTAAATTGAGAATAGTATTATGATATACCTCGGTTGGATTATGATATTTATAGGGATACTTTTCATTATATCAGGAATAGTTGGCCTATTTCGTTTTCCAGATTTTTATACAAAGTTACATGCAGTAAGCGTAATAGAATGTTGCGGCATTCCTTTCTGTTTAATCGGTTTGGCTATGCTGCAAGATAGCTACAGCTCTTCATTTAAGTTATTAGCCATCACAGTTGTACTCTTTATCTTAAATCCAGCATTGACCTTTGCCCTTGGGAGGTCATCACTACTTTATAAAATTGATAAACAAGGGAGGATTAAGTAATTCATATGGAAGAGTTTTTTACCCTACCTTTTAAGATTAGCTTCGTATTAGATGAGATGCTTCTTTTTATTGCATCTTTAGTTTTGCTAATTACTTGTTTCTGGCTAATCATAAGCCGTAATTTAATTGAATCTATCATCATTATGTCTGTATTCAGTTTGTTCATCGGTATATGCTACTTATTCATGGATGCTCCTGATGTAGCCATGACTGAGACAGCACTTGGTGCTTGCTTATCAACTTGCGTCCTACTTAACGTAGCCAAAATCGTTGGAGAAGATACTGGGAAATTAAAAAAATTAAATACCCTATTAGCAGCAATTTTATGCTCCTTTTTTGTGGTTATACTGACCTGGATAAGCCTTGATTTACCATCATTTGGCACACAAGATTCAGAGGTACAAACACATTTAACAAAATACTATCTCCAAAACACAAGGACCGATATAGCCATTCCATCCTTTGTGGCAGCTATACTTGCCAGTTACCGAGGTTACGATACACTCGGTGAAACAACAGTTATTCTGATTGCTGGTCTTGCTGTGTTAGTAATTGTTTCTAGGAAAAATAATCATGCTTAAAGATTTTATAGTAATAAAACTTATATTATCATTTATCATTCCCTACATAACTTTATATGCAATTTATATTCAACTAAATGGTGAAATATCACCAGGTGGTGGCTTCCAAGCTGGTGTAATTTTTGCTACAGGAATAATCGGATATGAACTAGTTTTTGGTAAGGAGCATTTTTTAAGATTTATTTCTATCAAGGCTTTGCTAATATGCAGCGTAATGGGAGTGTTTTTGTATGCAGGAACCGGTGTTGTCTCTTTGATATTCAGCGATAACTACTTAAACTACAACTCACTTCAAAGCAATGCAATTGCCGGACAACATTTAGGAATTTTTTTGATTGAAATTGGTGTTGGCCTTACAGTTTCATCAGTGATGTGCTTAATATACACTTTACTTCGAGAGGACTAAACCTATAAAATGCAACATTTGATATACATATTTGCCATAATTGTACTAAACGCTGGTTTGTTTATAATGCTGACTAGTGACAATTACGTAAGAAAAATTATTGGCCTTGGTGTATTCCAAAGCTCTGTGCTCATTTTTTATATATCACTTGGGAAAACTAGAGACGGTATTGTACCTATAGACATTTGCCAAAATACATTAAACTGCCCGCACATATACTCGAGTCCGATACCACATGTATTGATGCTAACAGCAATAGTCGTTGGGTTTGCTACCCTGTCTGTTGGCCTTGCTTTAATTTATCAAATAAAACGTGAATACAACACTGTAAATGCAAGCGAGATAGACCAAAGGAACACCCTACTATGAATATTTTAGCAAAGCATTTCCCAGCGTTACAAATCCTGATTCCGTTTGCTGGAGCACTTTTTGCTGTATTAAGCTTCAATAGAGTTTCCGCCTGGCTAATAGCTATTATTAGCGTGTCTTTATCTTTGTTGCTCTCAGTTTATGCGCTTCAGCTAACGAAAATGAATGAAATTTTTTATGCTTTTGGAAATTGGCCAGCACCCATTGGTATTGAATATAGGCTAGATCATCTAAACCAACCCGTTATTATCTTTATAAATGCCGTATTACTATTTTTTCTTATCTTTGGCAAAGAGCTAATTAATGTCACTATTACAAACTATATAGAATATGGTAAACAGCATATTTTCTATTCACTTTTACTATTTGCGCATGTTGGCTACCTAGGCGTCATAAGTACAAATGATCTTTTTAATATTTATGTATTTATTGAGATTTCATCCTTATCTACTTATGTACTTATGTCTAAAGGAAGATCGCCCAAAGCATTGATAGGTGCATTTGATTACTTAATAATGGGAACAATTGGTGCTACGCTTATCCTAATAGGTATAGGCTTCCTTTTTGCACTAACAGGCAGCCTAAATATTTCTGATGTAGCCAATATTTTAAGCAATAACGATAATTCGAGATTAGTAATAACTGCTGTGGCATTTTTCATAACTGGGGTAATACTAAAAATGGCTTTTTTCCCAATGCACTTTTGGATGATCAGATCCTATTCTTCGACCGCACCATTTGTACTTTCATACTTGGCTGCAATATCAAGTATTTTAGGAGTATATATTACTTTACGATTTATACATTTTACTATTGATAATGAAGCAATTATCAATAGTTTATCCTTAATTTTCCGCCCAATCGCTATCTTCACAATAGCAATCTGTACATTTTTAGCTCTTAGATCGCGCGACTTCAAAAAAGTCATTATCTACTCCACAGCTTCTCAAATTGGCTATATATTTTTATTAATTACCATTCCAGAAGCAAAACGACTTTTATTTCAATTGTTGATTGTTGACGCAATAAATAAAATTGCGTTATTTACTATTGTTGCACACATCCAAAATAAAAAAGAAGATCTAAGATTTATAAACTTTGTCTATATAGAGAAGAGTGCTTTTTTCAAAACTCTTGTGGCCTTTAGTCTATTGTTCAGTTCTGGCATGCCTATTACGAGTATGTTTCTAATCAAAATAAATATGTTTGATTTACTAATTAGCAAAAATTTAATAACAGAATTTATAATAGTAGTTTTAGGTTCACTACTTGCGCTTCTCTATCATTTAAGACTGGCAAAAGCTATCTTTTTTAGTCCGCATCATAATGAGACAATAAAAATAGAAACTAAACTATACGGTCTAACAGCAATAGTTGTAATTCAAATAATATCGCTTATTTATATGAATAATATGGCAACGCTTGCTGGCTATACCGAATCGGTTATAGTAAATTGAATTTTAGGTGCACAAACAAACTGCAATAAGTTCTCCTGAATTTATCGCAGGATTCATGAGACAAAAAGAAGATGCTGAAACAAGTTTAGCATAGCGATGATTTTTAACTCAGCAAGAACTGATATAACAAATATTTATAATCAACAAAAAAAATGATGCAACTTGCCGGACCAAATATTCTAGTGATTCTGACGATATTTATCGGTATAGTTAATCTCATTACTCCCTTCATCTCAAAAGAAGATTCTCCTGTTCGAAGCTTCTTCCTAATTGCTACAAGCGTATCGTTCCTGTGTAATGTACTTATGCTTGATTACTTATTTCTCAATGGTATTGAGCCAAGCTTTACTATACTTGACTTTGGCAAATACTCTATCGCTCTGCGATTGGAGTCACTCGGCATGATTTTCTTAAATTTGCTAGCGGTATTGTGGACTTGTTCTCTCTTATATACCATAAAATTCCTGGCAATTAATGAGATAAAGAACAGCAACAGATTTTTGTTTTTTCTTAATTGCTGCATCATGACCGGAAGTTTTATCGCACTTTCAGCCAACCTATTCACTATGTTTATCTTCTATGAACTGCTTACGCTTTTTACAATACCATTGATTGTTCATTCCACTAATAAAAAATCTACTCAAGGATTGTTTAAGTATTTAAAAATCCTGATGATTAGCGCGCTACTACTTCTCTTGCCAGCGATCATCATTATATATGTTAACACAGGAGGTGGCAACTTTGTACAGGGTGGATTTATTGCCGGTCATTTTAAGGATTCGTACGCAATAATACTACTATTAATGATGATTTTTGGTACCGCAAAATCGGCACTTTTTCCTCTGCATGGATGGTTACCATCTGCAATGGTTGCCTCATACCCAGTCAGCGCTCTACTTCATGCAGTGGTTGTAGTAAAAACCGGGCTATTCTGCACATACAAAATTATCGCTTATGTATTTGGTATTGCTTACTTGCAAACATTATTTGCCAGTTATAATTGGCTAGTTTTGCTCCCTATTGTAACAATAATTTATAGCTCTTTCCAGGTACTGCGTTTTAATGAAATTAAGATGATACTAGCTTACTCAACCATTAATCAGCTCTCAATAGCGCTGCTAAGCGCCTTTTTACTCTCGCCTAAAGGTTTTGTAGCAGCGGTAATGCACATGATTTCTCACTCCTTTTCCAAGATTTGTATGTTTTATGCAGCTGGCAACATATACAGTGTTAAGAATTCTTATAATTTAAGTGAATTGGTAGGAATAAAAAATACCATGCCTAAAACTAGTTTTGTAATGCTGATAGCTGGCTTATCGCTAATTGGTATCCCACCATTTGCTGGTTTTATAAGCAAGTTTTATATTCTTCTTGCCGCTGCAGAACAAAATAACTTTCTTGTGATTACCATTCTTTTAATTAGCTCTCTGTTTACTGCTGCATATGTAATAAAGATGCTTATTTTTATTTATCGCCCAGCTTCAGAACATTTTATTTTGCACCTTAAACTAAAACCATATTTTGTTGAAGCATCTGAGAACGAAAGCACAAATAGAGTTACCAGCTCAAACTATGAGGCTGAGAAAAAATTGCCAATATTCATGATTATTAGTATTATTTTATGCCTATCTGGCGTAGTTGGATTCTTTTTTATACAACAAGTGATAGTAAAATTTTTAGGCTTTATATAATCATATGTACCATCACCCCGCATTTATAGTATTGGCGTTTATCGTTGGTTTGATTGCCACACGTAAACAAGAGAAAATCTTTAGGTATATCGCTCTTTTTATGCCAATTGCAGCTCTAATATCTATCTACATTATGCCCCCACAAGGGATTTTTGATTTATTTAAAACAGAAATTATTTGGGATGGCTCATTTTACAATAAGTTAATCGGCTTCGCTTTTTGCATAGTTCTAATTGCGGCGAATCTTTATTCCATAGGACAAAATAAAAAACTTGAAATAATACTTGGCAGTGCTTACGCAGCATCCTCATTATTATGCCTGTTTGCTGGCGATTTTCTCTCTCTATTTATTGGCCTTGAGCTAATGATGTTATTTTCGTCTTCGATAATTTTTATTGGAGAAGGTCGTTTTAGCATACGATCAGCAAAAAAATATTTTATTACACATTTTACAAGCAGTAGCCTAATTTTACTCGGTATTGTGCATATTATCTCCAAGAGTAAATCACTTGCGCTAATTAGTATTACCTCTTTGATGTCTAATCCTGAATATTCTAACGTTGTACTAATAATGATGCTTGTTGGCCTGTTGATAAATATAGCAGCCTTCCCCTTTAGCGGTTGGATGGTGAACTACTACCAAAATGCCTCCACCTCAGGATTCATCTACCTCATTTCATTTACTACCAAACTATCTCTGCTGCTCATACTAAAGCTTTTTTCTGGGTTATTAGCCCTAAAATATATCGGCATAATGATGATACTTTACGCAAGTATTAAAGCCATTCTGGAAAACAACATACTCAAGCTATTGTGTTACCTATCAATTATGGCTATGGGATTAATGTTAATAGGAATCAGTATCGGTAGCTTCGTTGCAATTAACTCAGTCATCTGCTACTTGTTCATACATATCTTGTATAAAGCCAGCCTTAGTCTTTGCACAGCAAGTGTAATAGATTCCACAGGGATTATTGATTGCTCAGATCTAAAGAAAATTAGTAATAATACTATTGTACTCAGCTCAATAATTAGTATAGCTATGATGATAAGCCTTCCAGGAACTTCTGCGCTGCAAATTAAATCGGCTATTTCCCATCTATTCTCAGGAGATGTATTCTACCTAGCTCCAATATTATTGAGCTTAATAACAGTTTATTCGCTCCCTTGGAAGAATTGTTTTAAAAAACATGTCGCCAATCCAAGGATAATGCTCAATAACTATACGCAAGCGAGTCTCATTCTCATGAGTTTTGTTTTAATATGTGTTGGTTTATTTGGGAGCAAATTACTGTTTTTAACTAACGGTACAACCTTTGATTATCCTGTTATGTTTAGTTTCGATAGCTTAAAGCAACTTATTATAATATTTCTTGGTTTTTATCTAGCATTAAAATACAAAATTAAAAAATTTCATACAGAATCTATTAACCTGATTGAATGGTTTGGCAAAATATTTTTGCAGTTACATTCTTGGTGGTTCAGCAAAAGTAATGAAGATCCTCCAATCACCGAATCATGGTCAATTGACAGCTTGGAGCATCAAATATCCACTAAATTAACAGTTATTCATAACCAAAAAACAGCTATATTCATTGTGTTTATAGTATTTTTGGCTATCCTAATCGCACTTTTATGGCTAGCATAAAGAGACCTAGAAATTACAATATTTTATGATTTTACACATCAAATCATAGGCCAAAAATAAACAAAGTGATAACTACAAAAATGAAAATGGACCGAACTGCCAGAAAATTGGTCCAACGTCACCATATGCCATGTACATAACTTCTGCTCTAAGTTGAAGCAGCAATCCAAGTCCATGTGTTTTTACAAAGTTTTGAATATATTGGTTTGAGATATTGAATAATACCGCTGTCGTGGAGTTACTTAAACTATTGTAAAAAATTAGCTATTTTTCTTCCATAACTGGACCGCTCTAATCTTCTGTAGTGCTAAAGAATACTATATATAAAGCCTTTTGAGCATGAATATTACAATACACATTATCTTTTTTAATAATTGACACTTAAAATACAGAATACTACTATAGGGTTGTAACCTATAGGTTCTATTAAACCTAAGGTGTACATTCTTTTAACCTTTATAAATGGAGAAAAATTATGGCTAATAGAAATAAAGGCTTTGCTTCAATGGATGAAGAGAAAGTAAAAGAAATTGCTCATAAAGGCGGAGAAGCTCGTAAGCAACAATTAGGTCATGATGGATATGTTGAATTGGGGCATATGGGTGGAGAAGCAAGAAGTAGATCCAACAGAATTAATCATGAATACGACGACAACAGAAGAGACCAATACGGCAGAAGTGACCAGCATAACGATAGGAGAAGTCAAGCTCACAGAAGAGAAAATTATGGGAACTATAACCGTTAGAAGGTAAGATACTCTTAAAAAAAGAGGTCTGCAAAAGACCTCTGCTCATGATATTAGCAGTTTGTTAATACCCCCACTGGAACTATAACTAAATAGTTAGTTGGTAATGCCTAAAATCCTAGTTAACTCAAAGTATGTCGTAAAACCTCTTGATTAGATACCTAACACTTGCTAGATTTATTAGCTTAGAGTTCAACAGAACAGTATAAATAAATGGGGAGCCAAAGTAATGACATTGCAAACAACAGCTTGGCCGCATAGCGAAATAAAACAAATTTTTGATGATATCTTTTTTGTCTCTGGAATTAATAAAACAGTACATGATGGTGTTGAATTGCAACATAGTCGTAACATGATAATTGTACGTGAAGAAGGTAAATTATCTCTGATAAATAGCGTCCGCTTGACTGATATTGGGTTGATAGCTTTAGAAAAACTTGGTCAAGTTGATAAAGTTATCAGTATTGGTGCATTCCATGGTCGTGATGATGCTTTTTATGTCAATAAATATCAAGCCGCTCTTTGGGCATTACCAG
This sequence comes from Rickettsia typhi, assembly GCA_945865485.1. Classification (GTDB taxonomy): domain Bacteria; phylum Pseudomonadota; class Alphaproteobacteria; order Rickettsiales; family Rickettsiaceae; genus Megaera_A; species Megaera_A venefica. Next base: position 7,175 of record CAMBEC010000003.1, on the reverse strand, counting down.
GTATGCAAAATCAACATGGCTGTCGTATCGATGTCGTATTCACTGCACAAGGACAACAACCGTTTGCCAATTGTTCATTATTAACTTATGCAACAGCAAATTTTCCAGAGGCAGTAATTTATATTAAACAGCATGATGGTATTTTGCTTAGTTGTGATAGTATTAAAAATTGGCTAAGCGCAGATGAATATTTCAGCGAACAAACTGCTGCTGCATATAAAGAGCAAGGTTTTTTTGGTAAGGCAACTATTTCAAAGATTTGGCAGCAAGCGATGGCAGTAAAAGCCAGTGATTTTGAGAGATTAAAACAATTATCCTTTAGACATTTGTTAAGCGCGCACGGTGAGCCACTTCTAAATACTGCATATCAAAATGTTCTGGACACGATTAAACAGGAATATGGTGTGTAAGGCGTTTCTTTTATTTAACAAAATAGCTCCAGAATTTTTATTAATTCTGACTATTGATCTCCTACGTAATTAAATTTATATATAGGAAGTTTTAGGAAAAGCAAACACGAGCACCGCAGCGTACTTTTAGTACGTGATGAGCAAGGCCTAGCTTTGACACCAAAATTACCAATAGAAATTAAGCAAGAAATCTCTATTCTGTCAGCATTAAATCTTCTCCATCTTCTTCATCTTCCTCTGAAGAGCCCTCAGCAATCAAAGAAGCGGAAACTACCATCTCATCTTTTTCAGTTTTAAACAATATAACACCACTTGTACTCCTTCCAGTAACACGAACGCTATCAAGCTTACATCTGATTAATTTACCGTTATTAGTAATAAGCATAAGTTCATCTTTCATATTAGCCGGCATCGAAGCAACAACTTTACCGGTCTTATCAGATAAAACCATGTTTACAATTCCACTTCCGCCACGATTAGTAATTCTATAATAATAAGCGGATGTCCTTTTACCAAAACCGTTTTCAGCAACTGTAAGTATAAACTCTTCAGATTCTGCCATCTCAATAATCTGCTCTTTTGAAAGCTCTAGCCCGAAATCAGCTGAATTAAATTCGTGATCACCCAAAGAGATAGCTACACGCTTTTCAAACGGTATAGAAAGGAAAGCCTCGCGCTCCTCTATCGTTGACTTAGTCCCACGTAAGATTGTCATTGATATTACTTTATCCATTGCAGCCAATCTCATAGCACGCACGCCGTCAGACGTCCTACTCTTAAATACTCTGACTGCATTTACAGGAAAACGTATTGCTTTACCAAGTCTACTCGCAAGCAAAACATGGTCATCTTCATTACACGCTTTGACATTAATAAGACTATCATCTTCATCCATTCTGATAGCAATTTTGCCATTTGATTGTATCTTTTTAAAATCAGACAGATCATTCCTGCGAATGTTCCCTTTTGCCGTTGCAAACATAATATGCATATTATCCCATTCTTCCTGATTTTCAGGCATAGGCATAACATTAGTGATCGTTTCTTTATCTTGCAGAGGAAGAATATTAACTATCGGACGACCCTTACTTTGAGGATTGCCTAAAGGTAATTTATAAAGCTTTAGACTGTATACCTGTCCACGATCCGTGAAAAATAATAATGGCGTATGAGTGTTGCCAATAAATAGCTGCGTTGTAATATCCTCATCGCGCATTGATAAGCCAGATCTTCCTTTACCACCACGTTTTTGAGCTCGGTAGGTCGCAAGAGGTACACGCTTAATATAGCCACTGAGCGTTACCGTTACTACCATATCTTCTTTCTGGATCAAATCTTCGATATCTTGGTCAAAAGACCCTTCAATAATATCAGTTTTTCTTGGCGTTGAGAATTCATCTTTGACTCTGATTAATTCAGATTTAAGGATCGCAAGAAGCTTACTTCTAGTACTTAATATATCTACATACTCAGTAATTTCTCTTGTTAAATCACCAAGATCGTTTTCAATCTTATCTTTCTCCATTGCAGTCAAACGTTGCAATCTCATTTCTAGAATTGCTTTAGCTTGTGTTTCGGAGAGATGAATAGTGCTATTATCTTTGATATTAGCCTTATCATCAACCAGCTTAATCAGATTTATTATCGATGCACAATCCCAAGCTTTTTCCATCAAAAGATCTTTTGCCACAGAAGGATTTGAAGCTCCTCGAATGATTCTTATCACTTCGTCAATGTTACTAACCGCGATTCTAACACCTAAAAGTATATGAGCTTTATCACGCGCCTTATTAAGTAGATATATAGTTCTTCTAGTAATTACTATTTCTCTAAAACGAACAAATGCACCAATAACTTCCTTCAAGTTCATAACTTTCGGCATTCCTTCGTCTAGGGCTAACATTATTACCCCGAAACTGGTTTGAAGCTGAGTATAAGAATAAAGTTGATTTAAGACCACTTCTGCTACTGCATCTCTCTTTACCTCAACTACAACTCTAACCCCATCTTTATTCGATTCATCTCGAAGATCACTAATGCCCTCAATTTTCTTTTCTCTTACTAAGTCAGCAATTCTTTCAACTAGTTTTGCTTTATTTACCATGTACGGCATTTCTTTTACAATAATCGCTTCCCGTCCATTATTGTTTTCAATTTCACATTTACCGCGAAATAAAATACTTCCACGACCAGTCAAATATGCAGATTGAATGCCTGAGCTACCCAAGATTGTTCCTCCAGTTGGAAAATCCGGTCCTTTTATGTAAGAAATTAGTTCTGTAAGTTCTATATCGTTATTATCAACATAAGCACAAGCTGCATCTATAACTTCTCCAAGATTATGAGGTGGAATATTGGTTGCCATCCCAACAGCAATACCACCAGTCCCATTTACCAAAAGATTTGGGAACATAGCTGGGAGAACTGTTGGTTCACTCTCTGAACCATCATAGTTAGGTAAGAAATCTACAGTTTCTTTGTCAATATCTTCTAAAAGTGTATGGGCAATTTTAGTAAGACGTGATTCTGTATACCTCATCGCCGCGGCTGAATCACCATCCATCGAACCAAAGTTACCCTGACCATCTACCAAAGGAACTCTTAAAGAAAAATCTTGCGCCATTCTAACAAGCGAATCATATACGGCCCCATCACCATGTGGGTGGTACTTACCTATTACATCACCGACAATTCTGGCTGATTTTCTGTGCGGCTTCGAACTATGATATCCACCTTCATACATCGAAAATAAAATGCGTCGATGAACTGGTTTTAAACCATCACGAACATCAGGAATTGCACGACTTACAATCACGCTCATCGCATAGTCCATGTAAGAACTTTTCATCTCGTCTTCAATGCTTATAGGCAGCATGTTTTTTAGTTCAGATTCACTCACTACATATGCTCATATTTAATGATTATTTTAACTTAGAGAGAATAGAAGATTTTACAAATTTTTGCAAGGAGATATAGACCTAATTATCTTAATTTACAACATTTCCCAGCACAGAATATTAAGCAACGAGCCACCTATTTTTAAAATAAGTTGAGCACAAGCAAGATTCGTAAAATTCGTGGTCTCATTTAAACTGAGGTTTGGCATTAGATACCTCTAAGACTTTAAAAAGCTCTCCCATAGCATCTTTTGAAATAAGACGCAAAACTTGCCTATCAAGAATGTCATACTCATCCTGCACCAAGCTTTTTTTGAGCTCACTTAACCTCACTCCAATACCGTATGATAGTAAAAAATTCCTTTGTACAAAATTTCTAAAATCATTAATTCCACGCTCTCTTGAAGCTTTCTTCAAGGCATCAAAATCGACATGAGCCGTTAAGTCAGCCTCTCCCAACGTATCTATTATTGGCCAGTATTGATGGTTTTTAATAGCTTGAAGAGTTGAGTTATATTGGTTTCTACTTCTTTCTAGAGTTTTAATGTCATAACCATAATCAATAATTAAAGCAGCACCAGAATATTTATAGATGCGATCACTCAAATTCCTAATTATTTCAAGAGATTCTATTGACTCTTCTATAATTGCTCCGTCATTAGCATTTACATGATCAAATTGCAGTTGATTTTGCAAAGCCTTATGTATTTCAATTTTGCTATATTTAATTTGTCCATCTATCGGATCAACAACCAAAATCGATTCAAACCATCTATCCTGAATTTTTACAAATTGTTTTATCGGCAAGGCATCAAAAAATTCATTGGCAATTATTATTAGTGGCAATGCTGGAAGATCCGAAATATCTTCAATCCAGGTAATTTCTTTTTTATGCCTGGCGAGCTTTATTTTTTGCTTCTGGATAAATTTTTGATTAATTTCTAATAAGTAAACTTTAGCGGCCTTGGCAAAGGTCTTAGCTATTCTGGAAGAAGTACGCAACAAATCATCCATAAGGGTTCCTTGACCAGGACCCAATTCTAACAAACAAAATTCATTTGGCTTTCCCAATTTTTGCCATTGCTCAATCGCCCATAAAGAAATGGTTTCTCCAAACAATTGGGATATTTCTGGAGATGTAATAAAGTCCCCATTGGCTCCAATATTTTCGGCAGAAATATAATAAGAATCTGGGTTAATCGACAGTACTTGCTTCATCATATCATCAATCTTGATGTGGCCGTTTTCTGCAATAATACTTCTTATTTTCGCGTCGATTGGCATTGATTTTTGCTAAAATAAATTAAAAGAATTCCAACAATAATCATAGGTAGACACAATAATTGTCCCATAGTAAAATAGTTAGCCAAATACCCTATTTTAAAATCTGGTTCTCTAAAAAATTCTACAACAATTCTAAAGCACGAATAAAATACTAAAAACACACCAGAGAGTAATCCCGGAAATTTTAAAGCACCAAACTTACCAGCAGCGTATCTTTGAATGAAAAACAATACAAAGCCTTCAAGGATTGCTTCATAAAGTTGGCTGGGGTGCCTTGGAAAGCCATCACTTCCTGGGAAAATAAATGCCCATGGTACATCAGTAATGCGCCCATAAAGCTCAGCGTTAATAAAATTTGCTATTCTTCCTAAAAACAATCCAATTGGCGCAACAATCGAACAAAGATCCATTAATCCTAAAAAAGCGATTTTATATTTTTTACAAAATAAGTATGATGCAATTATAAGCCCACTTATTCCCCCATGGAACGACATTCCACCTTCATATGTTTTCAGAATCTGGATTGGATCGGAAAAATATTTTACAGGATCATAAAACAGAACGTAGCCTAAACGACCACCAATAATGATGCCAATAATTGCCCATGAGACAAAATCGTCTATGTTCTTTTTACTTATATCAAGAGAATTTGTTTCGATAAGTTTCAAAACATAGTACCACCCTAAAAGGATGCTTACCACATAAGAAAGAGAGTACCATGAAATTGCAAGGGGTCCAAATGCTATAATTACAGGGTCGATATTAGGAAAATCTAGCATAAATATTCTTTTAAGCGGCTTCAATAACTTTTGGTTTAATTCCTAATTCCTCAAACACACTTACAAGAGCATTTGTCAAATTAACAATCATCTCCTGTGTATGCCCTGGAGTTGGAGTAATTCTTAGCCTCTCAGTTCCTCTTGGTACTGTTGGAAAGTTAATATGCTGAACAAAAATATTATGTTTTTCTATCAACAGCTGCGAAGCCTTTCTAGCTAACTCAGGATCACCAATTATTATAGGAATTATATGACTTTGATTTTCAAGCACTTGAATTCCTGCCATTTTTAAAGATTTTTTTACTTTCGATATAACATTTTGGTGCCGCTCTCTCTCCGTGCTAGAATCCTTCAAATAACGTATACTTACTCTTGCCGCATCGGTAATTGCTGGCGGCAACGAGGTTGTAAAAATGAATCCACTTGCTGTAAGCCTAATTGCATCAATTAAAGAACTCTTGCCCGCAATATAACCCCCTATCACCCCATAAGCCTTAGCTAATGTCCCTTGAATGATATCTATTTTATCTTCAAACCCAAGCATATTAGCGATGCCAGCACCTCTATTTCCATATAAACCAACGCTATGAACTTCATCAATATAAGTCATAGCGTTATATTTTTTTGCCAACTCACAGATTTCACCAATAGGAGAAATTAAGCCATCCATTGAATACGCGGATTCAAAAACAATCATTTTTGGTTTGTTAATATCTACAGATTTTAACAATTGCTCAAGATGCACTACATCTAAGTGCCTATATATATGCTTTTCTGCCCTGGAATTTCTTACTCCTGCAATCATAGATGCATGATTAGACTCATCTGAGAAGTAAATTAAATCAGGCATTATCTTAGAGAGCGTAGTCAAACTTGCATCATTTGAAACATAACCAGATGTAAAGACTAACGCCTCTTCTTTGTGGTGCAAGTCAGCTATTTCCTGCTCTAACTCAACTATTGCACGGTTATTTCCACCAATATTTCTAGTGCCCCCAGAACCAACACCATTATTCAAAATAGCTTGGGCCGCTGATTCTATAACCTTTGGATGCTGACTCATACCTAAATAGTCATTTATGCACCACATTACGACCTGTTTCTTAAGAGTTCCCCAGAAAGCCATTGGGAAATTTCCAGCTTCTCTTTGTAAGCCAACGAAATTCCTATATCTTCCTTCGGCTTTTATTTGCTCAACTTGTTTTTCAAAAGCTGCGTTATAATCAAACATTATTCCCTCTAGTAACAATGCTCATGACTATACATTAATTACTATTACTTGAGAACGAATTAATTATAAATTTCAATATTTTTATGAACAACTAATAATAAGACCATCATAGCCAAATACTTCTCCCAAATTTGATAGGCTTCGCCCCAAAATCTCAATTACCAAGTTAAGTTATCCTAAATTTATAGGAAGTTGCGCATATTTTTGGTTCAGCAAGACATAGGCAAAGAGATGAAAGTTCAAACCAGCCATAACTTAGTAACGCTTTAGGGGTACGGGCCAGATGACTTAATCACCTTAGAGATAAAACGAATCTAAATGTGGCTCCAATGGTACCATTACTCTCAACTTTAATCGTACCTCCATGCGCTTCAATCGCCGACTTACATAAAGCCAAGCCAACTCCGCGTCCTTCAGCTTTAGATTCTGTCTTTATACCCATCTTGAATGGCGTAAAAATATCAAACAACTCTGTCTTTGCTATACCTATGCCTTCGTCCATGATCTCAAACTCAACTATATCTTTATCCTTACGCAATAAACTTACCTTAATCGTACCATTTTTGCTGTAGCT
>CAMBEC010000002.1:2500-191110 GCA_945865485.1 Rickettsia typhi | reverse complement strand
TTAAATAGTCGTAGAGGTTCTATCCAAAATATGGAGCCAAGAGGTAATGCTCAGGTAATATCTGCTCATGTTCCTTTGGCTGAAATGTTTGGTTATGTGAATACTTTAAGATCTATGTCTCAGGGTAGGGCTCAGTATAGTATGGAATTTAATAGCTATGCTCAAGTGCCTGGACAAGTTGTTGATGCAATTTTGCTTAAACAGAAAAAATAGTTTTTGACCATCAAGGCGCAGACAGAGTGTAATAACACTTGATTTAGCGCCGAGAATATGATAGGAGTGTAGCTCAATTGGTAGAGCGCCGGTCTCCAAAACCGGAGGTTGCGGGTTCGATGCCTGTCGCTCCTGCCACTTTTGCTTTTAGAACGAGATTTAAGGTCGTATGTTTAAGAATTTAAAAGCGTATAAGTTTTTTGATCAGGTCAAGCAAGAAGCAAAAAAAGTTATATGGCCAGTAAAAAAAGAACTTATAACATCTACTTCAATAGTAGTTGTAGCAGTTTTGCTATTTAGCTTAGTTAGTTTGGTATTAGATTATGGCATACATAACTTGATACAGTTTTTGTTAAATATTGGTAAGTAGCTTAGGTGAAGAGATAATTATGGCTAAGTGGTATATACTACATACGGTTTCTGGCTCTGAAAAAGGGGTTAAGAAAATGATCGAAGATCAGGTCATTAAAAAGAAAATGTCTGATTATTTTGAGGAAGTAGTTGTTCCAGTAATAGAGGTGCCAGAGATAAAAAGGGGTAAAAAGATTCTTGCTGAGAAGAAATTTATGCCTGGTTATATACTAATAAAGATGAAAATGACAGATGAGTCTTGGCACTTAGTAAAATCAGTGCCAAAAACAACTGGGTTTTTAGGGAGCAAAACGCAGCCGCAGCCACTTAGTAATGCTGAAGCTGAGGCGGTGTTTAAAAAGCTTGAATCGGAATCGAAAACTGCTAGCTCTTCAAGTCTTTATAGTGTTGGAGATAAAGTTCAAGTTATTGATGGGCCGTTTGATAGTTTTTCTGGTGTTGTGGAAGAGTTGAACGTTGAGGGGCAAAAACTAAAAGTTTCTGTTTCTATTTTTGGTAAAGCTACGCCAATAGAGCTCAGTTTTACTCAGGTAAAGAAGGTCTAAGGTTAGTTTAATTTAGATAATTATTATACAAACATAAGTTTAAGGATTAGGTGCATGGCAAAGAAAATTACTGGTTACATTAAGCTAACTATTCCTTCTGGGAAAGCTAATCCGTCGCCACCCATTGGGCCTGCGCTTGGTCAAAAAGGCGTGAATATTATGGAGTTTTGTAAAGCTTTTAATGCTGCAACAAGCTCTCTTGAGCCAGGTACACCGATACCTGTGATTATCACGGTGTATGTAGATAAAAGTTTTGATTTTATTACAAAAACTCCGCCAGCTTCATTCTTTTTGAAGAAGTTTGCAAAAATTGCAAAAGGTTCTGGTGCTACGAAGAAAGAGGCTTTTGTTGGCCAAGTTACAATGGCTGATTGTGAAGAAATTGCAAAAATTAAGATGCAAGATTTGAACGCCAACGATTTGGCTGCGGCTGCAAAAATTATAGCTGGATCTGCTGAATCTATGGGTCTTGAAGTAATTAAATAGAGTCAGTTAAACACTAAGTTAAAGTATAGGATATTATGGGGAAGAAAATAGCAGCGGTAGTAAAAGAGCTGGATCAAACAAAGGAATATTCTTTGCAAGATGCCATTGCGACTATTAAAAAAATTAGTTTTACTAAATTTGATGAAACTTTAGAAGTCGCGATTAATCTTGGAGTTGACCCGAGGCATTCTGATCAAATGGTGAGAGGTATTGTCTCTCTTCCAGCTGGTCTTGGTAAGGACGTTAGGGTTGCTGTTATTTGTAAAGACGAGAAAGTAGCAGAAGCTAAGGCTGCTGGTGCTGATCTGGCTGGGTCTTTAACATTAATAGATGATATTAAGGCTGGAAAAATTGATTTTGATGTATGTATTGCGACTCCCGACATGATGGGTATAGTTGGTCAAGTAGCTAGAGTTTTGGGTCCTAAAGGGCTTATGCCAAACCCAAAATTAGGTACGGTCACACCTGATATTGCAAATGCAGTAAAGAATGCTAAAAGTGGTCAAGTAGAGTATAGAGTTGAAAAAGCTGGGATAATTCACGCAGGTCTTGGTAAGCTTTCTTTTGCAGAAGGTGATTTGCTTAAGAATGTTCGGGCTTTTGTTGATTCTGTAGTTAAAGCAAAACCGGCTGGTGCGAAAGGTGTTTATTTGAAGAAGGTTCATATGTCTTCAACTATGGGACCTTCCTTGAAGGTTGATTTGTCAACAATTTCTAATTAGGAATATTTGGAGAGATAGAAGTGTTAAGATCTGAAAAGAAAAGTTTTGTAGAAGAATTAGAGGGTATTTATAAGACCTCAAATTCTGTAATCGTAACACACTACCACGGCCTAACGGTTGCAGAGGTTACGAAGTTGCGTAAATCTCTGAGAGAGAAGGGAGCTTCGTTTAAGGTAGTAAAGAATACACTTTCTAACATAGCTGCGTTGAACATGGGTGGGGTTCATGACCCTAAGATGTATGCTGGGCCAACGGCGATTGCATATTCCGAGGATCCAGTGGCAGCTGCGAAAGGTGTAGTGGAATTTGCTAAAACCAACGATAATTTAAAAATTATTGGTGGTGTGGTAAATGAGATGATTCTGGATGTAAGTGCAGTACAACAACTTGCTAAATTGCCATCACTTGATGAGCTTAGAAGTACGCTTGTTGGTCTGTTACAAGCACCAGCGACAAAACTTGCGAGAGTCTTACAGGCTCCGGCCGGTTCGTTGGCCAGAGTTGTAGGAGCTTACGCTGATAAAAATTAATAATAAATAAATAGGTTAAAAGAGGTAAAATTATGGCGGACATAACAAAAATTGCAGAAGATCTATCGGCTCTTACAGTAATGGAAGCGGCTAATCTTTCTAAGCTTCTAGAAGAAAAATGGGGTGTTTCTGCTGCTGCTCCTGTTGCTGCTATGGCGGCTCCAGCTGCTGGTGGTGAAGCTGCTGCAGAGAAAACAGAATTTGATGTTATTCTAGCGGCTGCAGGAGACAAAAAAATTGAAGTAATTAAAGTAGTTAGAGCTATAACAGGTCTTGGTTTGAAAGAAGCAAAAGATCTAGTTGATGGCGCTCCTTCTCCGGTAAAACAAGGTATCGCAAAAGCTGATGCTGATAAAATTAAAGCAGAATTAGAAGCTGCTGGAGCTAAAGTAGAAGTTAAGTAATTACTTAACTTTGATTTTTAAGTGATAGTTGCACTTTCTTATAGCTTACTAAAGCTCCATAGAAAGTGCGACTTTTGCATGTGAGGCGCGTACTCAGTAAAAATTTAAGTTTTTGCGAACAACTTGTTTTAATAATATTTTGTTTGTTCTGTATGAGTTTATATAGTATTAGGTTCAATCAATTATTATTTTATTCACTCTATCGCTCTTTCTTAGTTGAGTTGCTGGAACTTAAAACAACTAATGCCGTTTTCATTGTTAAATCAGACGTTTGAGTTAAAGACGAGTGTATTCCTATGTTTGTTATTAGAGCCATTCTGAGATTAAAAAATTCATTCGTATTATTTAAAAATGAAATTGGTATTATACATTAGTAATCGATAAAAACATCTGGAGATCTTATGCTGCAATCCTTACAAACAAGTAAGAGAGTTAGAAAAAACTTCGGTAAGATTAAATTGGTAGCATCTATACCAAATTTAATTGAAATTCAAAAAAAATCTTATGAAGATAGTTTTTTACAGCTTCATTTGCCTGAAAAAGAGAGAAGTAATCGAGGTTTGCAAGGAGTGCTGGCTTCTATTTTTCCAATCCAAGACCCTTCTAATACAGCGACGCTCGAGTTTGTCAAATATGCTTTTGATCATCCAAAATATGATGTTGAAGAATGTATCCAGAGAGGATTGAGCTATATTGCTGGGTTGAAAGTTACTCTGCGATTAAGCGTCTTGGATATAGATGAGACTACCGGTGCCAAAGAAATTAAAGGCATAAAAGAACAGGAAGTCTATATGGGAGATGTCCCGTTTATGACAAAAAATGGTACTTTTATAATAAATGGTACAGAAAGAGTTATTGTCTCTCAGATGCACAGGTCTCCAGGTGGATTCTTCTACCATGACGAAGGTAAAACTCATTCTTCTGGTAAGTTTTTATATTCTGCGAGGATTATTCCTTATAGGGGGTCTTGGCTTGATTTTGAGTTTGATGCAAAAGACATTATCTACATTAGAATTGATCGTAAGAGAAAATTACCAGTAACTACTCTACTATTTGCTATTGGTATGACTAAGAGTGAAATTCTTGCTACTTATTACGACAATGAAATTTATGAGCATAAAAAGAAAGGTTGGGTAAAAGAATTCAATCCAAGTGAAGTAGTGGTTCAGCGTCTGACTGCAGATTTAATTGATGCTGATACTAACGAAGTGATTCTAGAGGCTGGCCAAAAAATTACCCCTAGATTGGCTAAGAAGTTTGTAGAAAGTGGTTTGAAAAAAATTCTAGTTCAAAACGATACTCTAGTTGGTAGTTATGTTGGACAAGAAGTGGTTGATACAAAAAGTGGTGAAGTTTTAGCAGAGCTAGGTGATACACTTACTGAAGATACAATCAATGGCTTGATATCAGCGGGTGTAAAATCAGTGGCGATCTTAAAGGTTTCCCCATACAGCGATGCCTATATAAGAAATACTCTTTGTGCAGATAAAAACCAAGATCAAGGCTCTTCGCTTATTGATATCTTTAGAGTTCTGCGTCCTGGTGAGCCTTCTACTGTTGAGGCTGGTAGGGTACTTTTTGAGAATTTATTCTTTGATGCCAACAGATATGATCTGTCAGAAGTAGGGAGAATTAAGTTAAACTCTCGCTTAGATATTGATGTTGCCGAAGAAAATACCTGTTTGACTAAAGATGATATAAAAGCGATCGTAAAAGTGTTGATTGATTTGAAAGATGGCAAGGGGTCTGTTGATGATATTGATCATTTAGGAAATAGACGTGTAAGATCTGTTGGCGAACTGCTCGAGAATCAATTTCGAGTTGGTTTGGTTCGTATGGAAAAATCAATCCTGGAACGTATGAGCGTTGTTGATATTGATGCGGTGATGCCTCATGATTTAGTTAATTCGAAGGTTCTTGGTTCTGTAGTTAAAGAATTTTTTAGTACTTCACAATTATCACAATTCATGGATCAAACTAATCCGTTGTCTGAAATTACTCACAAAAGAAGACTTTCTGCTTTAGGTCCTGGCGGTGTAAGTCGAGACAGGGTTGGGTTTGAAGTTCGTGACGTACACCCAACTCACTATGGTCGTATATGCCCGATTGAAACTCCAGAAGGTCAAAATATTGGTTTAATTAACTCAATGGCTACATTTGCTCGAGTTAATAAATATGGTTTTATTGAAAGCCCGTACAGAAAAGTCAAAGATGGCTTTGTAACTGATGAAGTTGTTTATCTAACGGCAAACGATGAAGCGAAATTTAAGATTGCTCAGGCTGATATGGAAATTGGCTCTGATGGAAAAATAAAAGCGGAGTTAGTTAACTGTAGGTATGAAACAGGAAATTTTGTTTCTGTTCCTCCAAGTGAAGTCGATTTTATTGACGTTACGCCTATGCAAGTAGTTTCTGTTGCTGCATCTTTAATTCCATTTTTAGAAAATGACGATGCGAATAGAGCTTTGATGGGATCAAACATGCAGCGCCAAGCTGTTCCATTGATTACTACTGATGCTCCATTGGTCGGTACTGGTATTGAGGCCGTTGTTGCAAGAGACTCTGGGGCTGCCATAGTTGCAGTAAATGATGGTATTGTTGTAGAGGTTGATGCAGAGAGAATAGTTGTACAAACTCTTGAACGTAAGCAAAATGGTGCTCCTGAAGTTGATATTTATACTTTAATGAAGTATCAAAAATCTAACCATAATACTTGTATTAATCAGAGGCCTTTGGTTGCGGTTGGCCAAAAGGTTAGAGAAGGAGAAGTAATTGCTGATGGTCCTGCGATTGACCGCGGAGAAATAGCTTTAGGGCGTAACATGCTAGTAGCATTTATACCGTGGAGAGGTTATAACTTTGAAGATTCGATATTAATTTCAGAAAGAATTGTAAAAGACGATGTCTTTACTTCTATTCATATTGAGGAATTCGAAGTTGTGGCAAGGGATACACGCCTTGGTCCGGAGGAGATTACTCGAGATATGCCTAACGTAGGTGAAGAAGCTCTTCGTAATCTAGACGAAGTAGGTATTGTCCATATTGGTGCAGAGGTTAAGCCTGGTGATATTCTTGTTGGGAAAGTGACTCCAAAGAGTGAGTCGCCAATGACTCCTGAGGAAAAATTACTAAGAGCCATATTTGGTGAAAAAGCGTCGGATGTGAGAGATACTTCATTGTATGTTCCACCCGGTGTTGCTGGTACAGTTGTTGAGGTGAGAGTTCTTTCGCGTCGTGGAGTTGAAAAAGATGAGCGTGCAATTACTATTGAGAAACAGCACGTAGAAAAGCTGGCAAAAGATAGAGATGACGAAGTTGAAATTATAGATCGTTTTGTATTTATGCGCTTGCATAAAATACTTGAAGGTCAAGTAATTATCAGTGGTCCAAAATCCGTTAAAGCTGGTGAAAAAATAGACAAAAAATTGCTTGAATCTTTGTCAAAAGGTCAATATTGGCAGCTTACTGTTGAAGATAATGCTGTGATGAGTGAATTTGAACAAATTAAACAGCAATATGACGAAAAACGAGATGAGCTAAATAAACGTTTTAATAGCAAAGTAGACAAATTACAAAGTGGAGATGACTTACCGCAAGGTGCTTTAAAGGTTGTAAAAGTATTTATAGCTACAAAGCATAAGCTCCAACCTGGTGATAAGATGGCTGGTCGTCATGGGAATAAAGGTGTTATTTCACGCATTATGCCTCAAGAAGACATGCCTTTCTTAGAAGATGGTACTGTTATTGATGTAGTATTAAATCCATTAGGTTTGCCATCAAGGATGAACGTTGGTCAAATTCTTGAAACACATCTTGGTTGGGCAGCGAAAAATCTTGGTAAAAATGTTGGTGGGATGCTTGAGAAGTACTCTCATAACGAGATTGATATTGATTCAATGAAAGATTTTGTTAGTAAGATTTACGAAGGTAGTGAAGTTGCTGCCCAAGTCAAAGATTTGAATAAAGAAGATTTTTTAGAGTTTTGTGATAACTTAAAAGACGGTGTTCACTTTGCAACTCCTGTATTTGATGGAGCAAAAGTTGAGGGTGTAAAGGCTATGCTCAAGCTAGCTGGTCAAGATCCTTCTGGGCAAGTTAAAGTAATTGATGGTAGAACTGGAGAGTATTTTGATCGACATATTACAGTTGGTTACAAATATATCTTGAAACTGCATCATCTAGTAGATAACAAGATACATGCTCGTTCTATCGGTCCGTATAGTCTTGTTACTCAGCAACCGCTTGGAGGTAAGTCTCATTTCGGTGGTCAAAGGTTTGGTGAAATGGAAGTGTGGGCACTGGAAGCTTATGGTGCAGCGTTTACATTGCAAGAATTATTGACTGTTAAGTCTGATGATGTAACTGGAAGAATCAAAATTTATGAAAATATCGTAAAAGGTGATCATAATTTCAGTTCAGGATTACCAGAGTCGTTTAATGTAATGATCAAAGAATTCAGATCGTTATGTTTGAATGTACAGTTAGAAGAAAGTTCTTAAGTAAAAACAAAGCGCTTACCTTGAGTTTAAGGGCTTTGTAACTTTAGTTTATGATTTAGCGCTGGTAAGCGTTTTATAAGGTTTTTAGTTTGGGGAAAAGTCCATTATGTCACAGATCAATTTTTACGGCCAGCTCAATAGTACGCAGCAATTTGATCAAATCAAAATAAATATTGCTAGTCCAGAGCAAGTTCGTTCATGGTCGTATGGTGAAGTTACAAAACCAGAGACAATAAATTACAGAACATTTAAGCCTGAAAAAGAAGGCTTATTTTGTGCAAGAATATTTGGTCCAGTGAAGGATTTCGAATGCTTGTGTGGTAAGTATAAGAGGATGAAATATAGAGGCGTCACTTGTGAAAAATGTGGCGTTGAGGTTACTACTTCTAGAGTAAGGCGCGAGCGTATGGGCCATATTGAATTGGCCGCTCCAGTAGCTCATATTTGGTTCCTAAAATCCCTGCCTTCAAGGATTAGTACGTTGCTTGATATTACTATGAAAGATCTAGAGAAGATCCTATATTTCGAGAATTACGTAGTAGTAGAACCAGGCATGTCGCCGTTACAAAAAGATGATTTGTTATCAGAGGATGCTTACTTAAGAGCTCAAGATGAGTATGGTGAGGATAGCTTTGTTGCTATGATAGGAGCTGAAGTTGTTCAGAAACTATTGGCTGATTTAGATTTGGAAGAATTAAAAAAGCAGTTAAAAACTGATTTATTTGAAACTTCGTCGGAAACGAAGAAGAAAAAATTTGTTAAGAGGCTAAAACTGGTTGAAGATTTTCTGTCTTCGGGCAATAAGCCTGAATGGATGATCATGAATGTGTTGCCGGTGATTCCACCAGAAATCAGGCCTTTAGTGATGCTAGATGGTGGAAGGTTTGCTACTTCGGACTTAAATGAGCTGTATAGAAGGGTAATCAATAGAAATAATCGTTTAAGAAGATTGCTTGAGTTGAAAGCGCCGGACATTATCATTCGTAACGAAAAACGTATGTTACAGGAATCCGTTGATGCGTTGTTTGACAATGGTAGACGTGGCAAAGTGGTCAAAAATGCAAATAAAAGGCCATTTAAATCTTTGAGTGATATGCTTAAAGGTAAGCAAGGTCGTTTCCGTCAGAATCTTCTTGGTAAGAGGGTCGACTATTCAGGTCGTTCAGTGATCGTTGTAGGTCCAGAGATGAAATTGCATCAATGTGGATTACCGAAAAAGATGGCTCTGGAATTATTTAAGCCATTTATATATTCCAAGCTTGAAATGTATGGTATTGCTACGACTATTAAAGCGGCAAAGAAAATAGTTGAGGCTGAAAAAATTGAGGTTTGGGATATTCTTGAGGAAGTTATTAGAGAGCATCCGGTACTACTAAACAGAGCGCCAACACTTCACCGTTTAGGCATACAGGCATTTGAGCCTTTGCTTATTGAAGGAAAAGCAATCCAGCTACACCCATTAGTGTGCGCAGCTTTTAATGCTGATTTTGACGGTGATACAATGTCAGTGCATATTCCGCTATCTATTGAAGCTCAGCTAGAAGCTAGAGTGCTTATGATGTCAACTAACAACATTTTAAGCCCTGCTAATGGTAAGCCTATTATTTCAGCAGATAAAGACATAGTTCTTGGTTTATACTACTTAACTCTTGCGCTTGATAAAGAACCTGGCGAGGGAATGGTATTTAGTGATATAAAAGAAATTGAGTTTGCTTTGTTTGAAAAAGCGATAACTTACCATTCAAAGATAAAGTATCGTACCAAAGTTTTGAATTCTGATGGAGAATTTGTAGAAACTATAGTTGATACTACTCCAGGAAGAGTCATAATGTCTCAGTTACTACCAAAGAGTAATAGCTTAGACTTTAAATTGCTAAATAAAGAAATGACTAAGAAAAATATATCTGGAGCGATTGATTCTGTGTACCGTTATTGTGGTCAGAAAGCTACGGTAATTTTTGCTGATAGATTAATGGAATTAGGCTTTAAGCATGCTTGTTCATCTGGAATTTCTTTTGGAATGGATGATATGGTTGTGCCTGCTGCGAAATCTAAGTTTATTGGTGAAACAACAGGCTTGGTAAATGAATTTGAGCAGCAATACCTTGAAGGTCTGATTACTTACGGCGAGAAATTTAACAAAGTTGTTGATGCATGGACTGCTTGTACGGATAAAATCGCATCAAAAATGATGGAAGAAATAGCGGTACCTTCTGATGATGAAAAGTATAGTACTAGTCAGGAAAAACTGAATTCGATCCACATGATGGCGGTTTCGGGTGCGAGGGGTTCTGCAGCGCAGATTAAACAGCTTGCTGGTATGCGTGGTTTGATGACTAAGCCATCAGGTGAAATTATCGAAACGCCTATTAAGTCTAACTTTAAAGAGGGACTTACTGTTCGTGAGTATTTTAACTCCACTCACGGAGCTCGTAAAGGATTAGCAGATACGGCTCTTAAGACAGCAAACTCTGGTTACTTGACTAGAAGATTAGTTGACGTTGCTCAGGATTGTATTATTACTGATGATGATTGTGGAACAACTGATGGTATTGAAGTAAAAACAATCATTGAGGGAGGTGAGATTATTATCTCTCTTGCAGATCAAATTCTTGGAAGAACTGTTGCAATTGATACGTACCACCCAGTTACAGGTGAGATATTAGTATCAGCTAGTCAGCTAATAGATGAAGAAAAGCTCGATAAAATTGAATCTTCTGGATTGGATTTAATCAAAATTAGGTCTGTGCTTACTTGCAAAACTAAAAATGGAATTTGTGCGCATTGTTATGGTCGTGATTTATCTACTGGATCATTGGTATCTATGGGTGAAGCGGTTGGAGTTATTGCTGCTCAGTCTATTGGTGAGCCTGGAACTCAGCTTACAATGAGGACGTTCCACATTGGTGGTGCTGCAACAAAAGGTACCGAGATATCTTCTGTTGAAGCTTCGTACGAAGCTAAGGTAAAAATCAAAGGTCGTAATTTAGTGATTAACTCTGAAGGTCGTCAGATCGTCATGAGTCGTTCATGTGAGGTGCTTCTTGTTGATGACAAAGGAACTGAGCGTTCAAGATTTAAAGTACCTTATGGTGCAAGGTTGATGGTTGATGACGGCTATAAAGTTGAAAAAGGTCAAAAACTTGCTGAGTGGGATCCTTATACTATTCCAATTATTACTGAGAAGTCAGGTAAAGTTGTGTTTACTGATATGCTTGAGGGCTTATCAATCAGAACTATAATGGATGATACTACTGGTATTGCAAGCAAGATAGTTATTGAATCTAAGCAATATTCAAAAGGCGCTGATTTGCGTCCGCGTGTACAGTTGCTTGATGCAAAGGGCAAATCAGTAGAGCTTTCAACTGGATTGGAAGCAAAACATTATTTACCTGTTGGAGCTGTTTTAAGTATTGAAGACGGGGCCCAAGTGGCTGCTGGTGATATTCTTGCTCGTATTCCTCGTGAATCCACGAAAACTCGTGATATTACTGGTGGTTTACCAAGAGTTGCTGAACTTGTTGAAGCAAGGCGTCCAAAAGATCATGCTGTTATTGCTGATGTAGATGGCCGCATTGAATTTGGGAAGGATTATAAATCTAAGAGGAGAGTAATTTTACATCCTACTGATGGCGCTGAGCCAGTCGAATATATGCTGCCAAAAGGTAAACACGTAGTAGTTAATGAAGGCGACTTTGTTAAACGTGGAGATATGATTATCGACGGTAATCCAGTGCTTCAAGATATTCTGAAAGTTATGGGAGTTGAAGCTCTTGCTCGTTACATGGTATCTGAAATTCAAGCAGTGTATAGGCTGCAGGGTGTAAAAATTGATGATAAGCATATTGAAGTTGTGATTCGTCAGATGTTACAAAAGGTTGAAATTACCAACGCGGGCGATACAACTTTCCTTGCTGGTGAACAAGTTGACTCACGTAGCTTGGATGAGATCAATGAGCGTGTAGTAAAAGAGGGCGGTCAGCCAGCTAGATATGAACCAGTATTGCAAGGTATTACAAAAGCTTCATTGCAGACAAATTCATTTATTTCTGCTGCTTCATTCCAGGAAACTACCAAAGTTTTAACGGAAGCTGCAGTTGCTGGTAAAATAGATTATCTACAGGGTTTGAAAGAAAACGTTATTGTGGGTAGGTTGATACCATCTGGGACTGGCTTTTATATGGGAATGGCTAAAAAATTAGCAGCAGAGAGAGATAGAATTATCGCTGAGAAATAATATCCAGATTCAGATTAAAAGAAGATATCAGGTTATGCCTGGTATCTTCTTTTATCTTACGAGGTCCTAGGCCAAGAGGCAGGGCTTCGCCAAATCAAGTTCAGGATGACAGTATATTCCATGACACAATACTAATACACAGTCTTCCCTGGCTTATCCGTGGTCTTCTTCCGTTGGCTGGGATCCTTAGCTAGTTCAGGACTATAATAGCCTGCTATGGCGGGCACTTGCCAATTTTTGCCTCACAAGCTATCCATTTTTGAATTCAAAGCTTGTTTTACTATTAAACTATTAATATGTTGTGCTATTCTTTTTAGATATCAAGTTTTGAAATAAAACGTACAAACGATTTTTTCATGGAACTTGTGTCTCTTCCCTATAAACAATAGGTGAAGGACGCTTGTCATTAAAATCTTTATTTGGTTCAGTTTATTTGAGATATAATACAGAGGATAGCTTAGCAATAGAGTATGAAAATAATCAGAAATTTACTACTGGTTCTATTATCAATAATGTCACTATCAGTCAAAGCGGATATTTACTCTGCAGAGACAGTAGAAGAGATAAACAATAGCTTAATGGAGTTTCTAGAGAAACGTAATCCTGAAAAAACTTTGGTAGTGCTGCCTCTGGAGGATTTTTTTGCAGTGCCCACTCATCCTGCTTTTGACGCTACTAAGGAGGAAGAGTTCCGAGTTTTAGTTGCGCGTGTTTCAAGCAAAGCTAAGTTATCTCGAAGACAATATTTAGGTGGGCTAATTCTGACACAATACGAACAAAGGTTCAGTGATCCATTGATTCCAGAGTTTGTCAAAAATTTACAAAAAAAGAATGTTCCTATTATTGTTGTCACAAGAAACTTCTCTGGAAGTTTGAATAAGATACCATATCTAGAAGTGTGGACCTGGAAATATTTATTTGACAAAGGGGTGGATCTTTCAAAAAGCCCAATTGGTTCCAAGCAGATAATGTTTAATAAAAAATATAAGAAAATTGGTGGAACATACCCTACTTTTTATAAGGGTTTGTTATCATGCAACTCTACAGATGGAGAAAATTCTCCACAAAGTATTATTGCCTATCTGTTATCACAAGAATTAAAATGGTTACCTGATGTGATCTACGTTGTTGATAAAAAGAAGAGTTATATTCAATCTTTAGAACAGCAATTTAAATCAATACGTTCGGACATACAAGTTGAAGGCTTTGTTTATTCTCCGGTAGTTAAAAGCGATATTCAAATAAGTTCAAGTGAGTTTGTAAAATTTTGGGAAAGTTTAGTTACAAAACTCAATGCTATCACCAGAAAAGAGTCAACTGGTACAAAAGAGGATCCATATGAACAATAAGATATTATTGGCTATAATAATGTTAATATTGAGCAGCAATATTGCTAATGCACAATTTACGGCCACCTACTCAGTGAACTCGCCTACCATTAAGAAAATTGAAGAGTGGGTTGACAAAGATACCTTAGTATTTATTGAAATTGATGACACTTTGATGATGCCACAATCTCTTATGTTTTCCTTTGACTCTAATCCTTATAGAGTATTCATAGATAATATGATTTCTCTAGGCAAACGTATGCCTTCTTATAATTCTGCTGTGGCCACATGGTACCACAAGAGAAAGGTGAAGGTGGTAGAAGACGGATGGGTAGATTTTATAAACAGGCTCAAAGCGAGGGGAGTTGCAGTATATGGTTTATGCTCAATGCCGCTGCATCTGGTTAATATTGAAGAAAAGCGTTATATTGAAACAAAAGACTTAGGTATTACTTTTTCTAATTCAATAAATAACCAACAAGATATGGTGATTGAGAAAAAAGAGGCTTGGTTCTCAAGATTCTATAAGGGTATAATTTTTACTGGACCTTACTCTAAGTCGCACACATTGCTAGAGTTTCTTCGTGTCACTAATAATGTTCCTTCAAAAATGCTAATAATATCCAGCATTAAACATGAAGTTAAAGCTATTGATAGTGCGCTAAGGATTTTTAATATGGATTATCGCAGTGTTCACTATCTTGGCTCCAGAGAAGTTCGTGGTAGACCAGATAGTGATTTAGTAGACTTACAACAGAGGGAACTAATCCAAAATGGTAAGTGGCTCGAGGATGATGCAGCAAAATTGTTGCTTGAAGCTCAGCGCCAAGAACAAAAATAATATAGCAAAACCATCTTAATTTTGGTACGTTAATTTTAAAGCAGCACCTAGTGCAGCGTAGGTTGCTACGTGAGCACAGGCGAGTCTTGCTAAATTTATATCCCAAAATTAAAGTTGGTAAGCTATATGATAAGGAATTACTTGCGCAAATTCTTTGCCGCCTCTTTTTATCCAACTAATTCGGATGATTGGTATAAAAGTAAAGGGTACAATGGCCAAGACTCGCTAGAACAATTTTCACAATTTTTATCCAGTCAAGACCAAGAAGGAGCAGTATTTTACGATGAGTTTAAGTCGCTTAATTTAAAACGGCAGTTCATTCAATCTGGTGAATATAAGCTAGATTCAGTATTGTTAATACCTCAAGAGGTGACCAACTCAAAAAGGAAGGGTGAGGGGTTGTGCTTTGTATTTTTTCAAGGAAGAGGGGAGTTTTACGAGAGTCGTTTTCGTGATATGGCTATTCAGGCGCGAGAGACCGGTGCTACGGTTTTGGGTTTTAATCCTAAGGGATTTCGAAGTAGCACGGGTAAGACTGAGAAGATTTTTGATATAGTCGATGATGGCATAGCGGTAATAAAATATTTGCTCGATCAAATGGATCTAAAACCTTGGCAGATAGTTTTGCAAGGAAATTCACTCGGCGCGGGGGTGCAAGAAATGGTTGCCGAGCATTTTCGAAAGTTATATGGCTTCAGCTTCAGGCAGATAAATAGTAATTCGTTTAAAACATTAGCGGCAGTTTTGGCGCATCATTATCAAGTTCCATTTTTTGAAAGCATAATAAGACTAGTTTTGCTATATGCTCAGTGGGAAATTATTCCGGGCAAAGATTTTTATAAAACCGGCCCGTATCGTTGCCATTTGCGAAGACAAAATGATCGGACTATAGCAATTGGTGCCGAGTACAATATCAGGGTTGACATTGAAAGTGATTGTGCCGAGTGCCCAGCGGGCTATAGGGAGACCAATAGGTGGTTATACGAAAATTGTCAGCTGATATATAACGGCAATAGTGAAACAGACCCACATTTTCTGAGTCTCCATTATTTTGATCTTCCAGGTGAAGAGGGGAAAGGTAAGCATTCTGTCTACAAATTTATCAACCGCTATCTTGAAGAATCCGCAAAGTATATAGAATACTAGTTATCCCAGGCAAAACTGTTAGTCATCCCTGGCTTGACTCGGGATCTCAGGAAGCAAAAGAAGATCCTGAAACAAGTTCAGGATGACAGTATTTTGCTCAGCATGACGGTGTTGTGCCCTAAATCACACCAATAATTAACCAGTGTGATATAAATGCCCGGCTTATGAAAAACTAGCCAGGTGACAGACATTATACTTGCCCCCAATGTTCCTGCATGTATATAATTGCTTCGTAATTGATTATTTTGTCGCTCCTGAAGTAGGGAGGGGCCTTAAGCGCTCAGGGCTTTTTTCTCTTGAGTGCGCGAGGTTTTAAAAATTATCAAAGCGAAATGTTTCGGGAAGTAAATCCAGGATCAAGTCCGGGATGACAAAATAAACGGTCATCCTGAACTTGATCCAGGACTCAGGAAGCAGAAACGAGATGCTGATATCTGCGTTCAGCATGACGGCTGTTTGTCCAGGGTCTACTGTCTCGAAGAATTATTATTAACCATAAATAATTAGGTATAAAACTTATGGATAAAAAATCTAAATTTAAAAAATTTCTAACAACAACTTCTGCGCTTGCGATTGTTGTCGGTGGTGTAAGTAGTGCGATGGCAGCTAATTTTCAGTCGAACGGCGGTGTCCTTTCTAAACTTGCCGATGGGCAAGCTGTTGTTGGCGGGGTTAGTGTTCCGGGTGGAACACTAAACTGGACAGCGGGTGATAATTTTAACCTTAATGCAGCGTTCAATCTTGACCTTGGTATTATAGCGGGTAATCATCCCGCAACAGTCGGTACAATAACCGTTACTCAGGCCGGCAGAACTATTAATGTCCTCGAACATGCATCGGCTATTTCGGTTGCTAATGGAGGTAGTACGGCGTTATTAGTAATCGCTGATAATATGAATTTTACTCTTAATGGTACAGTTCAGACTGGTATTGGTAACATAACTATCGGCGCTGGTGGTAATGGTACAGAGTCGTTGATCATCGATGCAGGAACAGCTCTTGCTCCTGTAGTTCTCGGTGGAACAATTGATGGTGGTGGTAATAATGAGGGAACAATTACAATAAACGCTAATAGAGCTGCGACCTTTAATGGTATCATTGGTGGTGGTGCTCCGCTTAAAGCTATTACTTTAGCAGCGGGTTCTATTGCAAATATTAATGATGCTACAACTGTTGGTACTAATGGTGCGGTGTTAACTGGTGCTACTGCGCAATTAAATCTTGGTAACGGTGTAGTATTTACTGGTAAAGTAACTGGTGCTGCTCCAAACAACGGTATCTTGAACTTTGCTGGTGCTGGTGAAGTGACTCTTCAAGCTGGTAATGGTAATGCTCTGAAAGAAATTAGAGCTAGTGGTGCTGGTATAGTAAGGTTAAGTCATGCTGCTGCTGTTGCGCAAGCTGAAACATTGACTATCGCAAACGCTGGAACTACTGATGTTCAGCTTGATGGTGGATTTACTGGTGCAGTTAAATATACTGCTAATGGTACAGTGACTCTTGATGCCGGCAAAATAATTACAGGTGCGATAACAACCACATCTAATACTGATGCTATAGGTACCAATGGTGGTATATTAATAGCTAAAGCTGCTGGTTCTGTGGTAGGGGCTATCGGTACTGATGCTAATAGATTGGACACAGTTCAAGTAACTGGTGCTGGTATATTAGATGTTGATGCTAATGCTCATTACGCTAGACAATTTTTACTAAAAAATGCTGGTGCAATAATTAGAGTTGATGCTAATGGTAAATTAACTGGTAATATTGTAGCAAATGCTAACCTTGATGGTCAGATTGTTTTCAAGGGAGCTGGTGAAATCGTTGGTACAATAGGCAACCCTGCTGGTAACGCTATTGCTAAAGTCGAAGCAAATGGTGCTGGTATTGTAAAAATTGGTGCTGGTGCTCATAAAATTACCACACTTGATTTAAAGAATGCTGGTTCAATATTTGAGTTTGCTAATGGTGCGAATGTGACTGGTAAAATACAGAACACAACAGGTGCTGGTGTAAATGGTGTAGCGAATTTCACAGGTAGCGGTGAAATTACTGGAACTACAGGTGCTGCTGCTGGTCTTGCGTTAGCAACTGTTAACTTAAATGGTGATGCTAATTCAGTAGTAAAATTTGGTGATAAAATCACAGCCGCCAATATTAATACTGTTAATGGTGGTACACTAGAATTAAATGGTGTGGCTGGTAATGACATAGTAGGTTCATTAAATCTTACTGCGAATGGTGGTAGATTGTTAATTACTGGTGATGAAGCTCACAACTTAGGAGCAATTACAACAGTTGGTAATAAAGGTACTGTTACAATTACTAGTGCAGTTGGTGCTGCCGGTGCTAGACTTATAAAATTTGAAGGTCAAATTGGTGATAGAGGTACTGCAAACTCATTGAAATTGTTCCAACTTGATTCTGGTGCAAATGGTGTGAACGGTGTTACAGCTAAGTTCATGACTGCTGCAGCTAATTCACAAATCACAGCCATTGAAATTGGTGCTGGTGGTGGCGTCCTAGAATTTGCACAAGCGAATTCAACATATAAAATTGGTGGCATTACAGCTGTCAATAACAAAGGTATATTAAAGATAACTGAAAACACTACTTTCGAATCTGCAGCTAATAATGCAGCGGTAACTTTTGGTACTAATGATGCAAAGTTACATAAAATTGTATTTGAAAATGGGAAAACTTTAGTAGTTGGTGATGGTATTAGTATTTATGCAACTACTGTTCATGCAACAAACGATGCAAACGCACAAGTCCTTACATTTGAAGGTAGTTCTACATTCTCTGCTACTGGTGTTAATGCTAATAGAATTGCTACAATTAACGTTAATGGTGGCGCAGGTAAGGTAGTAAAATTACTTGATGTAACAGATATTAGTGGTAATGCTACTGTTGCTGCTAATGGTACTTTGGAAATCGCAAATAACTTTACTGCTGTTCTTCTACAAGGTAAAGGGGCGAGCAACGGTACGGTAAGGTTTACTAATGGCGCTGCTATGACTGTTGCAGGTGCTGTTGGTAACGGAGGTAACTCACTAAAAGCAATTGAATTTGCAGGTGGTGATGTTAATTTTACGGGTCAAGTAGCGCATGCTGCTGGTAACGAATTCACATTCTCAGGTAATGCTGCGACGACTGTAACATTAACCAATGCTGCTACTGACGTTGGTGGTAACAACTTCGTAAATAACAGTGAAAATGGTATTAAGCATACCGTAATATTGAAAAATGCGCTTACTAACTTCAATGTTGTTAAGCTAGCTGAAAATGGCAAGCAAATTAATTTCCAATTAGACAATGGGGTTAATGCTAAGATAAGTGGAGCATCTGTCGCACTTGGAGCGAACTTTACTACAGGAACTCATACTAAGGGTGAATTAGAGTTTAATGCAGCTAATGTTGTTATAAATTCTGCTGGTGCATCTGGTAAGAATCTAGCGAAAGTTACGTTTACTCTAGATGGTGGTATTACGAACGGTCTTTTTGCTGAACAAGTAATTGTTGCTGCAGCAAAGACTGCGACAATAGGTGGAAGAATAGTATCAGGTGACTTTAGTCTTGCTGGTGATAATTCAAAAGTTATTCTATCAAACGGAGCAATTGTCGATGCAGCTATTAAAGCGACACTAGCTAACAAAGGTTTGGTTGAATTTGCCGGTGGCGCAACTTTGAATCAAGATATTGGTACTGGTGCAAATAAAGCTGCTTCAGTAACTTTTGCTGATGATGCACAATTCACCGCAAACTTGAACACTGCTAATATTTTTGCAGATACTATTGCCTTAAGAAAAGGTGGGGTAAGCTTGAGCCAAAACATTACTTTAAATGGTGCAACTACGATAGCTAGCACGCCATTGGCTCTTGGTGACAAGAAGTTGACTGTTGCAGCTGGAAATACTCTAGCTTTCAGCGGTAATAACAATATCGCGTTTAATGTTACTGCTAATGGAGACACTGCAACTGGTGGTCAAATTGCCAGCTTAGGTGTTCTTGAATTCGATCCTGCAGCAACGATTGTTGTGAGACCTAATGATGCTAAAAACTCAAGACCAACAGCTGGTAAAACTCGTTCATTTACTTTGATTTCAAGTGCAGTAGCTGTTGCTAATGGAAAAACTTTGGATTTAACTAAAGTCACAATGGATGACTCAGTTAACCCATTTACTAAGTGGACACCAACGATAGATGGTACTGGTGGATTAGCGCTTACACAAGAAGATAACGCTAAGCAAGTTATTATGGATCTACTAGGAACAAGCTTAGATGCTACAGATAAGACTAACATTGAAGCGTTAACTTCTGCTGCTCAAGGTACCGATGCTGCAAAAATTGTTGACTTACTAAGTTCGTTGACAGATAGCTCTGGTAAATTGGTAAAAGCTAAGGTTGATGAAACACTAGATCGTTTACCTCCTGTGTCAACTGTTAGTGATGCTATAGAAACAGCATCTGGGGCAGTGAGCATGGGTCTGTCACAACGTATGACTAACCTAGCTGGAAGCCAAGGTACACCAGTTCAATCTAGAACTGTTGCATCTAGTGATGCTGCAATGAGCGGTATTGCTGCTGGTGACGAAGGTGCAAGATACGGTGCATGGATAAGCCCATTCTTTGGCAAGACTACGCAGAAAGAAAGAAAAGGTGCTGCTGGTTATAAGAGCTCTTCATATGGCGCAAGCTTCGGTTTTGATACCAGAGCTAACGACGATATGATTATCGGTGGTGCGGTTACTGTTGCTAATAACGAAATGAAGCACAGAAATTTCAAATCGGGTGATAAAACTAAGATCAGTTCTATGATGTTCTCCATATATGGAATGCAACAAATTACTGATAGTTGGTTTGCTCATGGAGTTGCTACATTCGGTTCAAACGATGTAAAAAATTCTGAAAGAAGAGTTTCAGGGCTTACAACGTATGACACTGTTAGTGGTAAGTACACTTCTATGTCATTCAACGGTGAAGCAATGTTCGGTTATAATTTCTTAACAGAGCAAGTAACATTTACACCGATGGCTGGTCTTAGATACAGCAGAGTTAACGATGGTGGATATAAAGAAACTGGATCAACAACAGGTCAGAACTTAGATGTTAATACTAAGGCATCTAACAAACTTGAAGTTGTTGCTGGTGCAAGAGTTGCTGGTGGTACATTCGGCATGAATGGTATGACTGTAACTCCTGAAATCCATGGATTCATTAACCATGATATAATTGGTAAAAATCCAAAACAAACTTTGGGTCTTGCTGGTACTAACGGTTTAGCTGTTAAATCAAATAAGCCTGTTAAAACTACATTTAATGTTGGTGTTGGTGTAAACTTTGCCTACAACATGATGGAGTATGGTGCTGGTTATGATGCTGAGATTGCTACTAAGCGTCTTGGACATCAAGGTACTCTGAAGCTTCGTGTGAACTTCTAATTCTAATGGGGCTAAGGGAATTCGTTCCTTTAACCCCAGCGACTTATGATTTGGTATAAATCATAAACTTATTTGACCTCTGCAGCTTTATTGTTGCAGAGGTTTTTTTATGTATCATATATATAGTCAATCCTGTCCTGCTCATGGGGTGACCACTTCAAGGGGGAGGCAACGCAACACTGCTCCGCGGGGGGAGCAGCCCGGGCCTTGTGAAGAGGAGCATCTGCTGCCCATCTGAGATCCATAGGCCAGAGGGCAAGCGCAGCTTCAGTCAAACTCTGGATGACTAGCTTATTCTTATAGATTGTCATACCGGACTTGATCCGCTATCTCCGGCCGTCGCAGGAGATCCTGAAACAAGTTCAGGAGGACTATGCCGTTTGGAAGCATAGGCAGAGGCAGGCGCAAGCTTCAAGTGAGTTAGGTATGACAACGGTCGTGGGTATAATTTATATTTACATGGTTGATGTTGAATAAGTTTTGTACTAGAATCCACGCTAGGGCTACTTGGTAGGTTAGAGTAGATAAAAAATCCTCTGGACTATGAAAATTCTATTAGAGCCGGTCCCTGGCAACATCGTGGTGTTGTTAGACTGGTTCCACTTTAAAAAAAGGTTCTCGAAGGTGAACTTTGCTCAACGACTAAAGTGGTCCTACATCTCTGTCGTACTAATAAATTAGTTAAAAAACGTGCCTACATACCAGTTCTGCTGAACTTGCGGTGCTTCCCCAGGCCCTCCTGCCTATGCTCCAACAGCATAGTCATCCTGAACTTGTTTCAGGATCTCCTTCGACCTCCTGAGATACCGGATCAAGTCCGGTATGACAAATAGATACGGCCTAAGTGTAGTCTAGTCATCCTGAACTTGTTTCAGGATCTCCTTCGACCTCCTGAGATACCGGATCAAGTCCAGTATGGCAATATATACGCTCAAATGTAGTCATCCTGAACTCGCTTGAAACTTCAGCCGGCCTCTTGGTCTAAGGTCTCTTTCGGAGTAATAAAAAGATCCAGGATTAAGCTCAGTGATGGTGGTTTGTTTCAAGGAATGGTAGGTTAAACAACCCAGAATTGCTATGATTTCTTACATCAAATTCACGTTATTAGTAATTAAATCAAAGTTATTTATATAATCTCCGGTTAAATATATAAAAATTACTTGAATCTTATTTTGATTCGACTATACCAATATACTCCTTATGAATAGGATAAGTTATTAATCTAGAAAAATATAAAAAATATGGCTAAAGCAAAGTTACTCGAAAAAATAAAAACGGATCTGAAAGCATCTTTAACAAAGGTAAATAGGAAAACAATAGAAAAAAAATCACAAAAAATTTCTAAGAGCAAAGCTTTAACGAACGACATTGAAAAATTTGATAGTTCTGATGATGAAACTCCCGTAACTACTGTAGCTGCAAACCAAAATATTCAGATAGTTCCGATAGATAATGATGGTTTTCTTGGTGAATCTGAAGATTCTGGCCCTGATTTTATTACAAATGAAGATGTTCGGACAACCTCAACTATAAATAACGCCGGATTACTTAGTGTAGACGATAATGGCGATATCTTCGTGATTGGGGAGACAGGTGATTCAGTTGAGGATATAACGCATTCTTTTCAGCAAACTTCTATTAGCTAGGACGTTAATTGTTAAAATAAAAGGCCATTTTATTTTATGAGATCCCTTGCCAAGTTCCTGAATGACTTAATCGTGCGAAGTAGGTCTATGATAACGATGACATTGCCAAGTATGTAATTCGTTCCGAGTTCTGCTCCTTAGCTGTTCTCACAAGCTTTAAATCGGAGAAGACACTGCGCGTGGCACTTGAAATAATAACAACCTGAACTAGGGATAAGAGATCAGTAGTTTGTTAGGCCACATAGTTGTCATATTGTAAAGTCATCAAGAGTAAACACTAGTCATCCAGGGGTTGATCCGGGGTCTTCTTCTGTTTCATAAGATCCTGGGCCGAAGGCATACGAAGCCCAATAAATTCATGATTACTTACAAGCCTAGGGATGAGTAGTTTTGTTCATTTTAGGCCAAGAGGCAGGCTGCGCTTCAAACAAGCTCAGCATGACTGTGCGTGTGTAAGCAGCCTTATACAAAACTATATTTTTATCCCTAGTTTAGGTTAATTGCTTTTTTGGGTTCCTTAGTTTTCTTATCTTTTTTTGCATTTATTGCATCGATTGCTGCAAATGCAGAAACTTTTAAAATATCACTTGCCGAGGCTCCCATAGCAACTATTTGTACTGGATACTCAAACCCATCTAAAATTGGGCCGATAAATATTCCACCAGCAAGTTCTTCTAACAAATGAGTAGAAATTGCTGCAGAATGAAGTCCTGGCATAATCAATACATTAGCTGGCCCAGTTAATTTACAGAATGGGTATAATTTACGTAAATTAGGGTTCAAAGCAACATCTACGGACATTTCTCCGTCATACTCGAAATCTAAATCCATTTTATCTAAGACAGCAACTGCATCACGAACTCTACTGGTTTTTTCACGCATCGGATTACCAAAGTTGGAGAAGGATACCACGGCGACTCTAGGTTTAAATCCCAAAATTTTAGCAGCTTGGGCCGTTTGGATAGTAATTTCAACAAGGTCTTGGGCAAGGGGAAACTCGCATGCGGTATTGTCAGCAATAATGACATTATGCTTATTTGACAATAGGATAGAATATCCAAGAATTCTCTTGTTTTGCTTTGGTTGTATTACCTTACATATATCATCTAGACAATTGAAGTAACTTTTTGTTGTTCCAGTAACCATAGCGTCTGCATCGCCGCATGCAATCATACAAGCAGCAAAGACATTACGATCTGTTTTTACCATCCTTGCGCAGTCTCTATGAATGTAGCCCTTTCTCTGGAGTTTTTGATATAGATACTCAATATATATATCTATATTTTTATTTATAGCAGCGTTCATAACCGTTATTCCTTCCAGATTATAGCCTTCGCCTAGACTTGCAACGATTGGATCGATTTTTGATTTCCTGCCAACAATAATAGGCTTACCATAATGTTCATCTCTCATCATCATGGCTGCTTTAATTACTTCCTCTTCTTCTCCTTCTGCAAAGATAACTCTTTGCATTTCGGAATGTTGAATCCTTTCATATACAAAATGCATATATGAAGAAGTAGGGTTAAGTCTACTGGCTAATTCTGCTTTGTAGGCTTTAACATCTAAAGTTTTAATTTTTGTCACGCCAGAAGCAATTGCAGCCTGTGCTACTGCCACAGGAATTGTGGTGATTAATCTTGGATCAAACGGTACAGGGATAATATAATTCGGACCAAATGATTTATGCCCGGAACCGTATGCTCTATATACTTCTCCTGGAACAGGGAGTCTTGCGAGCTCTGCTATTGCAGTTGCTGCGGCTATTTTCATTTCTTCATTAATACATTTCGCGCGTACATCAAGTGCTCCCCTAAAAATGTAAGGAAAGCCCATTACGTTATTAATCTGATTATTATAATCAGATCTGCCTGTAGCAATAATTGCATCATCTCGAACAGATCTAATATCTGCTGGGGTAATTTCTGGATCAGGGTTGGCCATAGCAAATATTATAGGAGAAGAAGACATGGATGCAACCATCTCTGCCGTTACAGCTCCCTTAACTGATAAACCTAAAAATACGTTAGCCCCAACCATTGCCTCTGCAAGAGTACGGCATTTTGTCTCAGAAGCTTTTGCTTCTTTCCACTTATTCATACCATCGGTTCGTCCTTTGTAGATCACACCTTTTGTATCACATAAAATGATGTTATTTTTATTTGCTCCAAGAGAAATAATTAGGTTAATGCACGCAATCGCAGCAGCTCCAGCGCCATTTACCACAATTTTAAGGTCTGATAATTTACGATCAGTTAAGAATGCGGCATTTATAAGTCCTGCTGCAGTTATAATTGCTGTTCCATGCTGATCATCGTGGAATACTGGTATATCCATGTATTCTTTTAATTTTTCTTCTATGATGAAACATTCTGGTGCTTTAATATCTTCTAGGTTGATTCCACCCCAGCTATATC
The DNA here is from genome assembly GCA_945865485.1 of Rickettsia typhi. Classification (GTDB taxonomy): domain Bacteria; phylum Pseudomonadota; class Alphaproteobacteria; order Rickettsiales; family Rickettsiaceae; genus Megaera_A; species Megaera_A venefica. Next base: position 166,283 of record CAMBEC010000002.1, on the reverse strand, counting down.
CGAGATGCTTTACTACATTTATAAATTCATCTGGATCAGTACAGTCTACTTGAACATCAAAACCATCAATATCAGCAAATTTTTTAAATAATACGGCTTTTCCTTCCATTACAGGTTTAGAAGCTGCAGCTCCAATGGCTCCAAGCCCCAAGACGGCTGTACCATTTGAAATAATAGCTACAGTATTACCTCTGGCTGTGTATTTATAAATATCATCTGGATTCTTTTGGATCTCAAGGCATGGAGCAGCAACGCCCGGCGAGTAAGCTAGAGCCAAGTCTTGCTGAGTATCAAGAGGCTTTGTTGGTCGCAAGGCTATTTTGCCAGGTTTGCCAGATTGATGATATTCCAACGCTTTGAGATATTCGGGTGACTTTGAATTATCCATAGTTTTATCCTAAACTAATGTTACGTATTTAGCCTAGGATATACACTAGAGTTGATAATGACAAGATTGAAAAGACGGTTGTAAAGGTTATTATTGAAGACATTGTTTCCGGATCCCCTCCAAGTTGCCTTGATAAAATATAAGAAGAGGTAGCGCACGGTAGGCAACTAAAGAGTATACCTACAGATTTTGCCGTTCCACTCACTGACATTAACCACAATATAATAAAAGTTATAATAGGGGTGGCTATTAATTTAACAGCACTAGTCAGAGCTATCTGTTTGAAATATTCAGGCTCAATTTTGAATTTTATTCCAGCACCAACAATTAGCATGCCAATTGCGAAAGCTGAATCTGCTATAGTTTCAAGAGTATTATAAATTCCTAGATTTAGGGTCAATCCTAAATAATTAAACATAAAACCAGCTAAACTAGCTAATATAAATGGGTTTCCCATAATTGATTTAGTCATTATAGCTAAGCTTTTTCTTTTAGTTAAGTTGCCTTCTTTAGGTAAATAATAATAAAAAGACATTATAGCTGTAATGTTTGTCAGGATCAGTAAGTAAGGTGAAATTGTAGCGATAATGGTAAGTCCGTTTGAGCCAAACAGGGCTGCGCCAACAGAGAAAAAGATATAATTATTATACCGAGTCGCTCCTTGGAATACAGAAGTAAATTGTATTTTATCGTAATTTGTTCTTGCTTGATAAACAATAAGCGCGGTGGCTACAATTAAGTTACCAACTACTAGTGCAATTGTTAGCCTTAGGAATTCCGATGAAGTAAAATCCACTTTTGAACTATGTTCGAATAAGACTGTTGGAAACAAAACATAGAAAGATAATTTCTCTAGACCACGCCAAAACTCGTCGGAAGTTAGCCATTTTCTTCTAATCACGCTTCCTAAGAATGCGATTAAAAATATTGGCAATACGCTGTGAAAAACATTATCCATGTTGCATTGTTATTAAGATATAGGGTCCTTCCCAGATGTTGGATAATACCAATTTAGTATAACAAAATCAAGAACGGTGATGCAATAAGTTTATTTTTCTTAAACATTTTATGGGAACTTAATTTACTAATTAGTAATAAAAATAAAAGTTACCAGCTCATAACCCACAAAGGAAATAATTATGAACTGGTAACAATGAAAGCAAAAATAGAATTACGTACTTATGCTATTATATAGGGCAAGACAAATTGCTCAGATTATGAATTTACGAAAAATCAGCAACAATATCAGTAGTATGGTCTAATCCTAATAGAGCGGTGATATGCTGCCCATCAGGTTGGAACATACTTGTTGTCTCCATGTAATGATATGGATCAACATAATCATGCATGATATGAGCTATAGTTTCTTTAGGAAATCCTAGTTTAGTAGCCAACTTGTGGGCTACCTGTAATAGTGACTTTATAAAGTCTTCCTTTATCGGTTCCATTCTAATTTCAGATAAATCAAAATAGTATTTAAAGTTAAATGGTATATTATTTTTAGAATACATTACATCTGAGTATTTTACTTCTATTCTTGGGTTATCATAGCACCCTAATACTACAGCTTCTGATAAAACATCTGTGCCTATCGTTTGACAAATTTTAGAAATATCGAGTTTAGCTATGTGCTTATTTTGGGATATAAAGAAATTCAAGTAATCTGGGATCATACTCATATCCATAGCATTATGTACTGATGCTGAAATTGCTAACTCACTGCATTTTAGGTTATTTAGAATACTGAACATAAAATCACATGTCGACGATCCTAAAGGTAAATCAGATAAATTAACTTTAAGAGCTTTTTCTAGTAAAAGAGGTAGGCTTTTTGCCAGAACTTCTTGTTCTTCTTGTGCTAGTTGGGCAAAAATAGAATTTGACACCATAACAGACTGAGACAAGACGGATTTAGACAAAGCAGACTTAAATATTTCAGAATTAGATAGGCTAGAACTGAGCAAATCTGGTTTATTAGAAGTTACACATAGTGATGGCTCTAAAGAATAGGATAAAAGCGCATCGATATTATGCATGGCGACTTCTTTCACACTACAATTACTTAGCTGAACTACTTTTAATAGGGTTTCTATATGTTTTAAGCTCATATAGTTACAGTCTAAAAATAAGGTCAAAGTGTCACCATTTTTTGTTTTGCTGATTTCTTTCAAGAAATTAAGCCATTCCAACTTTAATGGGTTGTGTGGCATAGGGTAATGGGTATAACTTCCTTGATTCGAAGTGCATCCATTAGGAAAAGATAGCGTTAATTGTTTTGGTTGTGCACTAGGTAATGACTTAAGAAAATCTAGTTCTTTCTTTTTGCTTGTCTCTTTCATAATGTTATTCTCCTTAAATTTTATTTGTATTAAATATTATCACGCGAACGCTAATATTTAGTAAGTTATATGAAATGTAAGTAATAACTATTTTCATATAGCTTGTCAAATAAAAAAACTAAGTTTTGTTAGCTCTAATCGTTAAGAAATGGCACGGATATGTGTAAAAACTAGTAACTAATAAACCTACGAATTTATTGGCCATTTATTTTTTTTGGTTTTTAGGACGATATATAACCCCAACTATGGATAAGATAAATATTAGATTTAGTTATGTCCGGCAAGAAATACAGTCATACCCGGCTTGATCCGGTATCTTCTTATCTACTGTCATGCTGAACTTAGTGGGTTTCGCATGTCTCTTCGACCAAGTAATCTTCTCCTATCTCATGAGATCCTGAAGTAAATTCAGGATGACGGTGCGTAAGCGAGTCCCATCCCAGTATAAAATTATACGACTCATATTCCTTATCCATAGTTCAGGTTATATAAGAGATTGTGGGTGTTATTAGGCATCACAGTTTGTTATTCTTGTAAGTCATCCTGAACTTGATTCAGGATCTTCTTCTATCTCCTGAGATGCCTGGTCAAGCCCGGCATGACTAATAATAGGTCATCTCGTGCTTAGGCTGTGATCCACATCCAGCTTACATTAACCCTAACTTTTAATTACAATAGTATTAGCGATTTTATCATGAATAGCCATGCTTCGTTTACTAAACACTATGGACCAAATGCCAATTATGGCAGTAATATATCCTAAAAATCTTTTGATTAGACTGCGAAGAGATGGCCTTTCCATAGTGTCAGCATCAACTATTTTCATTCGCATGAACATTTTGCCAGGAGTGGCTCCAAATTTTCTCCAGCAAGTAATAAAATAAACCGCCATGAAGATAGTGTTTAGTAGAAATAGTACGCTTGAATATGAAATGAATCTACCGGCTGTGAGATAACTTGCAAACTCTGGCATTCTGACTGCTGTAGAAAAAGCTTCTCTATTAGAACTATCCACACCATAAGTAACAAAAAAGTCATTAAAAAAATACAGAAATACGTAATGGGATATTATGTTCATTAGCGGTGTGAGCACAATAGACAATATGATTAAGTCTATTGTCATTGCAAAAATTCTAGGAATGAATTTAGAATAGACGATTTGTTTCTTCATAGTGCGATCTCTATCCTTGAATGAGTGTTAAGTAATATTTAGTTGGGGGTAAAAGTATCGCTCTTAGTTACGTTTTTGTTGCAAATTGAATTAGTCCGCCAGACTATACTTCACATGCCTCCGGTGTCCCCGCGTGTCCACAACAGAAGAAGATACCAGGCCAAGCTCGATATTACCGTGCATGTACGCTTGGAGGATTAGTACTCTCTACATGTTAAACTTTAGCTAATATATCAAACTGGATTAGTTTCAACAACTTTATTGTAACTAGTGACGTTAATACTGCTGCCAGTAGTACCATAGCAGCTACTGTAATAAGATTACCTGAATAGAGGTAGCTTGATATGGCAACGAATACAGAGCATATTAATGAACGAAGTGCCATGATTGCCGATGAAGCTGTGCCTTTGATATGGGGAAATAAGTCCATTGATTTAGCAAATATAACAGGATAAGTAGTTGCCGCACCAATACCAAAAATTGTCATAGAAATGGTTGTCATATAAGGGGCGCTATCAAACAGTATAGACGTAGTAAGGAGTAGCGTTGATCCAAACATAACAAGTATGGTTCCATAAATTACAGAATTCTTCATACCAATAAAATTATTTATTTGTTCACAATAAAGACTAGTTATGCAAAATACGCCAATAATGGAGCCTTGATGCAAAGCGTAATACATAATAGGTAGTTTATATGTTTCCATATAAAGGAATGAACCGCATGCAACAAAGCTCATCCAACCTCCATATACTAAAGTTGGGGTTATGGATGCATAGAAAAATTCTTTACTAAACATAAGTTGTGTATAGTCTTTTTTAATTTTTTTAAGTTCAAATTTCTCAACGTCGTGCTTTGTCTCAGGTAACCAATAATATAACATTATCCAAGATATAATGGAGATTAAAGCAATTGTTGTGTAGTTACCCCTCCAGCCAAGAGATTTGTTAATGAAGCTGCCAGCTATAGGAGCAGCAGACATAAAAACTGTAATCATTGAATTCATCATGCCAATTAACTTAGCTGACTTTTCTGCGTTGTAAACGTCTGCAACCATGGCAAAGGCAACAACGGCAGAAGTTCCGGCTCCAATTCCTTGAATTAGCCTTGAAAAAAGTAAAAATTCTATACTGGTTGAAAGGGAGCAGCCGCAGGCTCCTATCATCATTATTGCGTTTCCAATTATCATGATTTTGCGTCTGCCAAAAGTGTCGGACAACGGGCCATAGAATAGGCTAGATAGGAAAAACCCAAAGAAATTTAGGGCTATCGTCATTTGGGTTAAGCCATCTGAGATATTAAAATGGTCTGAAATATCAGGAAAACTTGGTACAGAAATATCCACTTCTACGCAACATGTTAGTAGAGATATTACAAGTAACAATGGTAGATTTTTAGTCATGATTTATGTTAGGTGGTTATATTATTAATAGCTATTTTTATAGAGTGTATTATTTCTTTTGATTCCTCTAAGGAGTATCGTTTAAATTCATGTCCCCAAACTGGCTTAGGAAATAATCTATCATTTTTAAATCTCGCAACAATATGAATATGCATTTGAGGAACTACGTTGCCAAGGGTTGCAATATTCAATTTGTCTGGAGTAAATACTGACTTTATCACCTTAGCTACTTGGAGTATTTCTGAATTTAATTTATCAAACTCACTTGGCTTTAAGTCTGTAATTTCAACAATATTGATTAGCTCGGGGACAAGTATTACCCAAGGAAAGTCAGAGTTGTTCATCAGACGTAATTGGCATAGTTCGAGCTTAGTTACAAGGATACTATCCTGTTCTAATATTGAACTTAATTTAAAAGTCATTGATTTTCTCGAATTGTTTTTCTTAAGTCTAGTTTATCTATGATTCGTGCAAATGCTCCATTCCCCAGTACATTAGCACTGGTAATAAACGGGTCAAATAAAATATATAAAGCTGTTATCAAAGAAAGCATTTCTGTGTTAAATCCTAGATATTTATCCAATATTGGCAGCATAACGATTATTCCTCCACCAGGAATTGCAGCAACAGAGAATTTGGCTAATACAAAATAAAATGTGAAGAGGAAATAAGTGGATATGTCAGGTTGTGGTAGGTTGTAATTTTTTAATATTGCATAGGCAAAGCAAGGTATTGCTATGCAGTCACCGATTAAATGAATGTTAACAGTTGCTGGAATGACCGTGTGAACAAGGTCTTTGTTTTGGGCGTTTTTTTCTGTACCTATGATAGTTAGGGGCATGCTAGCCGCGCTTGACATTGTACTAAATCCACTGAGAGCAGCAGGAATCATATTTTTGATGGAAATAATAGACCTGGAGAGATTAAATTTCTCAAGTATGAAATATATAAATGTAATAAATCCAAATTGACTAAAGGCGATGATTGCAAATATTAAAGTGTAATCTCTAAGGATCTGAGTAATCACACCATCATGTTGAAGTTTTACTACAAAGCCAGCGACAAACAAGGGTATCATTAAAGTGATAGTTTTAAGTAGATGAGTTGTAATTTTTTCAAAGAATATGCAGAAGCGTTCTGCCTTTTTAGGAAAAATTCTTGCCGATAATATTCCTGCAATAATTCCAGAAAACATAGCATAGTGATTAGGTATTACGTTTGGTATTGTGAATAATACATGTCCTTTTAGGGTGTCGTTTTCATTTGGGATTGCAAGCGATAAATCAAAACCATGGATAATCATTCCGATTACTTGGCTCAAAGAAGTGGTTATGAAATTAGAAACTATCACTCCTCCCAGAATTATTAAGATGATCTTGGATGCGTCCTTAGCAAGGTTTGCGGCTGCTTTATAAAGCAAGCTAAAGATTATTACCGGAAGTAAGAAGATAATTAGTGATTTAATGGTTAAGCTAATACCAAAGAGTATCTCTGCTAATGGTAATGGTATGTAGCTGCCAAAGGCAATTATTGTGAATATTATTATTGCCAACGCTGCGGGCATTTGATGAAACATGGCTTTAACCTTTGATGTTTGTTTAGTGAATATTATGAAAAAATTTGATTAATGCTATAATGTTGACCGGACAGAACCGGTAGTAGTTGTGGTTATAATAAATAGCATTGATTGAATCATTATATTTGCTCAAAAACAAATGTGTTAAAACCAGATTACTTTGGCATGCTATAACTACAGAATTATTTTGTCAAATAAATTCATAAAGTCAAAGAGGATTATTTACCGTCTGTTTTAAGATGATAAGTTAAAATAGCAATCTAAAATTGATAAAATAGGTTTGAGTTATGCACAAAATCATGTTTTTTGCTAAATGATTAAACCATAGAGTAAAAAAATTTATGTTTAAGTTTAGCTTTTATAAGCTTCATGCGGGTTTCCGGGGTGCGCTCATTTTTTAGTCAAATTAAGCAAAGCTTGAGTCTCTAGAGAAAAATTGTTGCATTTAAACATATTACTCACATAGTTATCCACAATTTTTGTGGATATTAATAATTCAAAAGTAGCTATAATCAATTAGACCACAGAAAATAAGCGCAAACTAAGGATAAAATCGCAATGGACTGCATTGCAATTCTTAACGACATTAATTTTGTACCATATTTTTTACTGAATTTTTCTCCAGCTGCCATGGAAAGCAAGCCTAATAACAAAACTATTGTAGTAAGTGCAGCAAAAACAATGATGAATATCATAATATTTAGTTCTAATTTTGTGTTTATTAAAGGATTATGCGGAGGATTTGTCAAGCTTACTAAATAATTACACTCTTTGAGCTGTTGACAATCGAATGGTTTTTTATTAAACTGTCCGGAACTGATCACATAAATAATATAAAAAAAATAGTTTGTTATGAAACGTACATTCCAACCAAGTAATCTTGTAAGAAAAAGAAGACATGGCTTTAGAGCTAGAATGGCTACTGTTGGTGGTAGGCTTGTAATAAAAAATCGTAGAGCTAAAGGCAGACAAAAACTTACTGCTTAACCCCTTACAGGTGAATATCCTTTCCTTAAAAAGCCAAAAAGAATTTGATCGTGTTAATGAGCGTGGATCAAAAATACATGGATCATGTTTTATTTTGGTGGTTTCCACAAAAATCATTCATGATGAATTGGCAGCTTCTAATCCAACAATGCTGGGAATGAAAGTAAGTCGCAAATTCTCTAAAAAGGCTGTTGTTCGTAATAAGGCCAAGAGAAGAATAAGGCATTTAACCCAACTACTTGTAAAAAATTCCGATATAAACACGGACAATAAATCAATAATAGTTATACCAAAACGAGGTTTTGAAAATTATGATTTTTCAAAATTAACTGCTGACTTTTTTAGAGCAGTTGCTAAGCTCTGCTAAACTTACATAAATCTTATCCTGAAAAAATACCACAATTAACTATCATTATAGTTAATTTTGTCTCCCTATTTAATGAGTTTTTTACCTTCTATTGACTTGTGATTCTGATCCGATGTACTTTAGAATTAAGTAAATTGCAAATTTAGGGGGTATTTTATGTCATCATTAGATGAATACCAAAATTTAGGAAAAGATTTAAGTGGATACGTAACAGCGGTTAGGACAAATTCTGGAGCTTCAGGATTACAGGAAGCATTTAAATCAGGTGGTAAGCTATTTGATGTAATGCAAATGCTAGATAAGAAAGAAAAGGCGGTTCGTAATTACGAAGAGCAGCTATTGAAAGCTTTTGACCCTCAAAATCCTGGGGAAATTACTCGTGATTATGTTAATAAGAGGACTGCAGAAAATGAAGCCGAACTCGCAGAAATAAAATTACTTAAAGATAGATTAACTGATCTTTCATCTTCGGTTGGCCAAAAAACTTCTGGTTTTGCTATAACTAGGGCTGTAAATGAATTTTCTGAAGGGATAGAAAAGCATGAAAAAGTATCAAAAGGATTTTTTTCTACTTTTGCTAGTTTTATAGGCAATATTTTTAAGGGAAAAGATGAACAAAAACTGGCTCAGGCTTCGAATAGTTTAGAGAGTAGAAGTAGCGCAATTAGTAACGAGGGCCAAGAGAGGTTTGCTATTCCAGGAAAGGGGAAGGATGCTCCGGAAATACCACAACCAGAACAAGTTGTTCAAAAAGGAATGAGTTCTCAGCAGTTAGGTGGTTTTACGGCACCTCCAATAGACCTGCCGCCACCCCTTCCGCCAAAGGATTTAAGTGTAGGGAGTGTTTCTCCACCGTCTCCATCTGACTTGAATGCAGGTGGTATACCAAAACCGCCACCACCACCGCCATCTGACTTAAATGTAGGAGATATACCAAAACCGCCACCACCTCCATCTGACTTGAATGCAGGTGGTATACCAAAACCACCGCCAACTGACTTGAATGTAGGTGGTATACCACCGGCTCCACCACCACCACCTATGAACAAAACAGGAACACCTCCACCACCTCCGCCGCCAATGGATGGTATGCCTAAGGTGGCTCCTAAAAAGGATATACCTCCTGTTGGAGACGTGTTTAAGGAATTACTGGCAAAAACTAACAAAAAGAAAGTGTCTCTTAACCATAAGGATTATGCACATGTTTCTACAGAGCCAAAGGTAGGAATCCCTTCGGTCGGTATAGTAAAACAGCTTCAAGGTGCTCTTCAAGCGAGAACGGGAGAAGGAGAGAATGAAATACCTATAGAGCAAAGATTGCTTGATAAGGTGTCTAAAAAAGATCAGGAAAATATTCTTTATTCCGCAATGGTTGATAAAAATGAAGGGCTTGTTGCAGACTTGCTAAAACATCAATTTGAGTTTAACACTGGGGAGAAACGAGAGAATGATGATGGTTGGGAAGAAGACATTGTAGAAAAAAGATCGACCTTTTCCCCTGAGCGAGTTGAAGCTATTCGTAAAGCTGCCGAGGAAACGAAACATAGAGTAGTTAACGGAATTGATCTTGTTACGGCACAAGAACAAGAGCCAAAAACAGTCCCTATTACACCGAAAGTTGAAGAACAGCAGGTGGGTACTGTAAAAGTTGAGAACGTATCACCACCACCGTCCCCTCCAATAAAGGAAATAGGAGGAGGGGTGCCACCACCACCACCGCCACCGCCTTTAAAGGAAACTGTTGTTAAGGAACCAAAGGCTCCACCTCTTAAGCCTATTGTAGTACCAGACAAAGGTGACGTACTTGCTCAAATTAGAGAAGGAGGTCTGAAGAATTTAAAAAGTGTTAGCCAAGCCCCGTCTTTAAATTCAGAGGAGTTTACTTACACCGCTTCAAAAGAGACTCTCGCCCCAAAGACCTTAATGGAACAAGCTATGCAAGCAAGGCGTGGTGGCATTGAAGGAGAGGAAGAAGCACTTGATGAGCAAATGAGTAAAAAACTAGACAAACTTCCGGCAAAACAACAGCTAAATGAGCTTTACTCTGCAGTTATTGATGGAGATAAAGAAAGAATATCGAGAATAGTAGATGTTGGTAATCCAGAAGTGTTTACTAAAGAAAACATGGAGAAAATAGCAAATGCTGCTCAAAAAATTTCGGCTACTCAAGAAATAGCTAAAAAAACCATTATAGAGTCCGGAGTAAAGAACCTTGTCAAAGAAGCCGAAATAAACATAAGTGTTGGAGAAAACAGAGGAAGGTAGAGAAGAATGAAGCCGGATGAAGATAAGTTTGTTAAAACTGAAGGGGTGATAGAGAAATTAAGCGCTTCAGCTAAAGTAAAGCCCGAGTCTGAGTTAGAAAATCTCTTTGAGGAGATTGGGCAGGACGAAGACTTGGGAAAAGCTGTAGAGAAAATTTTTGATGAGATAACAGATTTAAATGAAATCCAGGTAAAAATCATTTTGCTAATAAGAAATTATTTGAAAGCAAAAAAGAAATCAGGCATTGATGTTAATAAAATTGATGAGCTAGAGAAAAAAATAACTGAAGATATTAATAAATTTGCTGGAAAGTTTAATAGAGTTATAGGAGAAGAAATTGATCCAAATCTAGGCACGGTTAGCAAAAAAGGCAAAGAAAGCATATTGAATATTGAGGCTAAAAAAAATCTAAAACGTATTATGAAAAACTTTGCGGTTTATGAAGTGTATAAAATCATGAATCCTAAAAGAATTGCTGGAGAGACTAAAGAAGATAATTACAGAAAAAACTTAATGCAAGGTGGAGAACAGCTTGCTAGTAGGTACGAAGGTGGTAAAGAATCTGATCTTAAGCAGTATGGAGAAGCAAAAGTTGAGCGTATAAAACACCAAGCTTTGTCAATGAGTAAAAGTGGTGGAATAGGTCGCTGACCCCTAAGTTGTCTCTAAGTCTTCAAGATGTTGTTGTAGTATTGTCGTAGTGAATTTACTTAGCTTTGTAACAGTATCTTATAGCCCTTTTAGGCAAAGATGATTAAGATTATGAATGGAAAAAGCTATATCCCTAAATTTAATTATTATCTGTAATAAAGAAAATTCTAGTAAATTAATCATATGAGCAAAACATCAAGTAAAAATGCCAAAGTTGATTATGTTCTCGGATCTGGTGCAAGTGGCGCAAGAACCGATGTTACAAAAGATATATTACCAAAATTAGCTAGCAAAACGCCGCCTAAGGTAATATATACGGGGCCGTGGGCAAATTCAAAGTTTCTTGATGATATCGAAAAAAATAACAAAGCAAAAGGCAATAAGAAAATATTCTGGGTTTTTGGTGAAAATGATGTAGATAAACAAAAAGCTAACAGCCGAAGTATTAGAACTGGTTCTGCAAATCAAGCCTCCGTGCTGAATGGTAGAACACATAAAGAATATAATGAATATGCAGTTGGTGTAGTAACAACTAAATATGGCGCTGGTCCACTTAGTGAATCTTTTAAACAAAGCCTAGAAGATCTTTACAATACAGCTGCAAAAAATCCTGATGCAGTATTTATTGTACCAGCTACCTTCGATAAGCAAGGGAATTTAAGCCAAGTTAACATTGGTACAGGTATTGCGGCTAATAGTTTAGCACCTGAGTCAGTGAAAGAGATGACCGATGCTATACAAACCGTTCTCAGTAATATTGCTCAAGGCATCAGAGAGCCAGTACCAGACATTGTATTAAAACCTAAAACTACCCAAATTAAGGAAACCACTCCCATAAAACAGCAGCTACCTGCTAAAAAAATTGCAACTAAAGAAGAAAGAGAAAAAACAGAACTGATTAGTCCCAAGCCAATTCCCGTGCCAACACAATTAGATGTCCCTTTAGAGCGGCCAGTTCCTATGAACGTCCCTTTAAAAACTTCTATAAAAGGAAAGAAAAATACAGAACAACCAGTATTACTCACTTCACAATCCAAAAATAATGCAAAAAGCATCAACAAATCGGTAGGATCTGAACTTTGGCATAAAATTAAAAAAAACCCATGGAAAGCAATAGGTGTAGTTCTTCTAGCTGCGGTATGGCCAATAGGAACAGCTGTTGCCGGAACTATTATGGCTGGAGTTATGGTAAAAAGTGTTTACGATTCGCGTGTTAATAAACAATCTAATAAAGCTGAGCTACACTCTCCCGCTTCTTCTCGCCAGTCTATTCCCCACCGTAAGCAACGTTCCCCAATATCACCACCTCTTACGCCTAATATGAACAAGGGGCATAATAAAAGCAAGAGTGGGGGAGAACGTATGCGTTAATATGTCATTAACATTAATTTTAGATAAGAAACAAGCGCTATTTCGCCACTTTTTTTGCTGTAAAAACACACATTCTTGTAAAAGTCATCTTGAACTTGATTCAGGATCTCGCGAGACAGAAGAAGATCCTGAATCAAGTTTAGGATGACGTTACCTGTAAGTGCATTAACTTACGCAAGCTCAAGCATTCTAGTACCTTACGTTCCTTTAGATAGAGCTGGTTTTAATTACCTTCATTTGAAACCGACTTGTATTGGCCGTTTTCTTTCTTAATTATATCGTATTTACGTTGAGCAATAGAATCAACAAAACCAATAGCCCCTGATGCGCCAGGGAACGGTTCTGCTGAATTCAGTTGCTCGACAAATTTAGTTTTACTATAGTTTGATCCAATAGAATTTCCTACTAGTCGGCCTGCATCATAAGCAAGGGTGTGGATGAACGAAATATGCTTAATACCAAGTTGCGTCGAGCGAGCTGGTAAGTCAAAATTTACTATGTTTAGTGAACCGGTAAATGTTGTTGTAATTGGTTCTGAAAAATTAAGATCAATTCTGCTGTCTCCAGCAAGAATAGCCTTTTTATCTAAACTAAATTTCCGAGCATGTTTGAGAAGCGTCTCAAGTGCTGATTGATCGTCTGCAAGTAGGATTACAGGTCTTGTAAGTTCATAATCATTTTCATTTAAAGTATCGACAGTATCTGACACTAAACGTAAAGATTTTTCTAAATCTTCTGGTGTAGTACCGTAGAATTCAAGCCTAGCAAGGGCAGCCCCTTTTGAAGTAATCATATCTTTAAGTATTTTACTTATTGTATTAGAGTATCTACCTGCTGGAAGTAGGGTGATATAATTTTGATGTTTTTTCTCTAAGAAATAATTTGTGATTTGCTCTAGTTGCCTCATAGGAGCATGGCCAAATACATAGGTTTGCTTATCAGCCAGAACGGGATTATTTGAAAGCGATATGACAATCGTTCCCTTGCCCTTAACCTTTTCTGCAACTGCTTTTGTTTCTTCCGAATAAACTGGTCCAATGATTATGTCAACACCATCTTCAAGGATTTTATCTAGAGATTTGCTAAGAGTTTCTGGATTTGAAGAATCGTAAGTTGTAACACGTATCTTTGTTTTTGCTCCGTCAGAAAGGCCGAGTTTAATCATTTGGGCATATTCCTTTCCCAGCGCCGCTTCAGGACCGGACAAAGGTAATACTATGGCTACATCTATGCCTTTTTGGTCTGCTATATTTTTTATTGCAGAAGGTTTGTCTGTCTGGCTACAAGCGCTTATTAAAACTATACAAGCAAAAGAAATGATGAACTTTAAGAATTTTTGTTTTATATTACTCATAAATAATTCTCCAAATCTATGAAGACGGGTTGTTTAGTGAATTTAAAACCAGGACTATATATTGTTTCTACTCCAATAGGGAACTTGAATGACATAACTTTGCGTGCATTAGATGTACTAAAAAGTTCTGATATCATTTTTTGTGAAGATACCAGAGTATCAAATAAATTACTATTGAAACATCAAATAAAGGCTTCATTAAAAGTTTACAACGACAATAGTGATATCTCATCAAGAAATAACATAAAGAAGCTTATCGAGGAAGGAAAAATAATCAGCCTCATTTCGGATGCTGGGACTCCATTGATTTCAGATCCAGGATATAAACTCGTTCGGGATTTAAAGAGTTCTGGTTTATATGTAGATGTTATTCCTGGTCCATGCGCTGCAATTGCTGCTCTTACTCTTTCTGGTTTGCCTACCGATAAATTTTACTTCGCTGGTTTTTTGCCCAAAACTAGAGAAGGAAAATTAAAAACATTTAATTCACTATCAAACATGCAATGTACCCTTATTTTTTATGAGACAGCTCTGAGGTTGGTTACTACTCTGGAAATAGCATTGGAAGTGTTAGGTAATAGAAAGGCTAATGTAGCAAGAGAAATTACGAAGTTATATCAGGAGTCTAATACGGCAAGTTTATCAGAATTGATTGATCATTATAAATTGTTCCCGCCAAAAGGAGAAATAGTTCTTAGTATATATGGTGAAGAGTTTGGGGCAGTATCAGTTGATAAATTACGTGCGGATATACTTAGCTTGATTGCTGAGGGGTTAAGTGCAAAGTCAGTATCGGATAAAATGTTTGCTGAGTATAGCGAATGCTTTAGCCGTAAAGATATATATAAAATGACTAATGAGATAAAAGCAGATTTTGATAGATGTGCTATAAGTCAGCGATGATCAATTATTGTATCCTATTACAAGAATGCATGCAGAGCTATACCAACGGTTTGTATTTTATCTCTATAAAATTGCCCATGCATTGACCTGCCAGAATAAAACTCTAGCATAACTTGCATCTTATTACTAATAAGAGCCGAATTTTCAATTTGAACTCCTGTTTTTACAGATACTCCTGGAAACCATGATCCATTCTGATCAGCCTTTATATCTATTCCGGATACAGGTCTTAATCTTCCCTCCATAAATGTGTAATCCGAATAATATTCAGTTCCTATTTGTATTTTTAGGGGCTTTATATAACTAGGCTCTTTGTGAACTAAGTAACCTCCGCCTCCATATACTCGGAAAGAATTGATATTATAAGATAAAATTAAATCTATACCTTCGTAGCTTAGATTAATCCGTTGTATAGCTTTTCCTTCGGGCGTTAACATAAATTCATCTCCTAAATGAGTGCTTATATGGTAAGGACGTAATAAAGCTGTGAATGCTCCAGTGCGATAAGAAATAGGCACGCCCACAAAATAATCCGCATTTATTAAGGCGCTGGGAGTTCTGCCAATATCCATAAGTCCAAATAAGCCAGCCTGCATGCTTAATTCCCATTCTTGATCCTTCTCTATATCAGCTATTCGGTAAAGAGAAAAGCTAGCGCCAAAGTTTGGTGCAAATGCATGACGTCGTAAAACGCTTCTTTTTAAATCATATTGATAAGCAAGAGTAAAACGTGGCCATTTTGGGTCTGCTATTAAGGGCTGAAATAAGCTATGGTTAGGCATTAACCCGTCAGTGACTGGAGTTTGGGAAGTAGCTTTTTGAGTAAAAACAGACTCTTTGATTGTTTTCTTTTTCGTTAGCGGTAAATCTTCACTACTATTGCCTTTAACTAATTTTATATCTTTAATATGGGTCTGCAAGCCTACAGTACTTTGTCTTACCTTTTGCAATATTTGTTCTCCATTATAATGGCCTAATTTATCTTCATTAATATAGACTATGCCATTTTTAACTATCACAGAATCACTAGGCAAGTAATAGATATGAATAAATGTACTTTGAATATAACCAGATAAATAATCATCTGAAGACGATGCTTTAGATCCTAATGCATAGCAGTTAATAACTGCCAATAAAATAACTACAAAAAATTTTTTCATTTAATAATTCACGAACTTTATTATTTTTTAAAAATATAACAGAGGGATACAATATAGAATGTAGACTTGTCCAGTAAAAAGATATCGAATCAAAAAAATTAGGTGAGACCAGCTCTTAAAAAAAGAAAATTACAACGTAATCTCCTTTTTATTAAGCTAAGCGCGTAAGCGCGGCTGAGTATTTATAGTGGTAATATTGATAAACCTATATATAGTACTTGATAAGCCTACCAAGTACTATATTAACAAAAGATGGGGTCAATTTTCTTAATTAGGTTTGTTCTCTTTTGCGGACTTTTCAAGATTTCTCCCCCCCGCTTTAATATCTCGTCCCATGCCTTCCATTGTATTGCAAGCTGTCAAAAATAAGGCGCTTAATCCTAAGAAAATAAATATATTTTTTTTATTCATAATAAATTTTTTCCAATATTTAACTAAGGAGGAATATCTAATGCAATTATTCCTTTAACTGAAATCTACTTTACCATAAATGAAAGAACATTACTAGTTGTTACATTTTATCTCAGCCAAAACATAACTTTCGCATCATCTGGTTTGCAATTCCTAACTTTTTAGGAAGGTGATTTTCCTTCCTTTTTATAATATACCAATTGATTATATAGCTATTAGTCTGCTAGATAGTGTAAAAAATGACTTGCAAAAAGTCTTGTCCTATATATAATCTTGTTGAATTTAAAGCAACGTGGCCCGTGGTATGCCTAATTTGCTTACTTTACACAGCCTTTTTATGATTGATAGAAAATGTAGTGTAAAATCTTTGTAAATACCATCTTTGATAGAGGATTTTTATGCCTAAAATGAAAACTCACTCTGGTGCTAAAAAACGCTTCAAGCTAACCGCTACTGGTAAAGTAAAGGCTGGTCAGGCGGGTAAACAGCACTTCATGAGACGTCGTACTAAAGCCCAACTTCGCAACTTAAGAGGAACTGAAGTTCTTTGCAATCCAGATGCAAAAAGACTGAAGAAAATATTCCTCCCAAACAGTAATTAAATTAGGAGGGATGTAATATGACACGTGCAAAATCAGGTTTAGTATCTAAAAATCGCCATAAGAAAATAATCAAAATGGCTAAAGGCTATAGAGGCAGAGCTAATAACTGCTTCAGAGTAGCAATTGAAAAAGTTGAAAAAGCGTTGCAATATGCTTACCGTGACAGAAGAAATCGCAAACGCGATTTTAGAGGTCTATGGGTTCAAAGGATAAATGCTGCTGTGCGTGAGCACGGTATGGTTTACTCTACCTTCATGGGTGGAATGAAGAAAGCTGCAATTGAAATTGATCGCAAGATGTTAGCGGAGCTAGCTGTAAATAATCCAGAAGGTTTTGCTCAAATCGTAGAGCAGGTCAAAAAAGCTAGTTAGTTTTCTGTGAAAATAAGTTAGCTTTGCAAAAACATACTTTTTTCATAAGTTTTCTTATGTAGGATTTTTGTTGAAGGGACGATTTGTAAAGTTATCAAGAGTAAACACCAGTCATCCAAGGCTTATAAGTCATCCTGAATTTATTGGGCTTCGCATGCCTTCGGCCCAGAATTTCATGAAACAGAAAAAGATCCCGGATCAAGTCCGGGATGACTGATGGTAATAATGCTGAAACAAGTTCAGCATTATTATCCATAGTTCAGGTTAAGTAAGACCTTAGCAGATTGCAAAAAGTAAATACGCAACTTGATGATTACACTCTTAATATGCTTTGATTTTGATGCTTAGAAACCAAGTGAAAACCCATAAGCAAATTTAGCTAGCTTTTTATTTGCGGAGTTTAAACTCCACGAAGATTAAATCACCAAAATAATATGCCTATTGCCAAAAGCAAAAGGTAATATTATTGGTTAGTGTTAGATTAACTGCTAGGATTGTTGAAAGTTTATGCGGACGTAGATTTGTACTTATATAACATAATCAGTTATTAATTTCTATCCATTCATCCAATATATCATTAGTTTTCTCTCCCATTACAACTATGCTTTTCTCCAATTCATTATTATGTATATTATCTGTTGTTTTTTGTGCGTTTGGGTAACCTAGCAAGGAATAAATCCAGGTTGACCAAATAATTCCTTGGGGCTTAGTAGTTCCTGATTTTTCTACATATACGTTTTTAGCGGTTTTTATAACTTCCAATTTATCAGAAATTGTAGAAGAAGATATTGGAACTTCATTCGTAGTAGCTAAGCTAATTTGAAAAAACTACCTAAGAATTATTGTTGCTTAAATTCAGTGATAAGGAGGCTTTCTAGGCCTTATTTTACTTAACTTTACGGTGCTGCAGATTATTTTTCTGGATTTGTTATTAGTCCTAATGTAGAATGTCGAACATCAATTTTGATTTTATGTTAGCAATAGTTTAGGTATGCAGTTATTTCCACTTAGATTTATACCAGAATCTCCCAAAATCAATTTTTTGGCTATGAATAAGGTGACTTATGGGCTGTCAATATTTTTGATAGCGTTTAGTATTTGCTGGATTAGCATATTTAAGTTCAATTTTGGAATAGATTTTGTTGGCGGGATTAGTATGGAAGTTCGTGCTAGCGAGGAGCCAGATCTTACGAAGATGAGAGAAGTCTTAGGAGCAATAGGTATCGGTGAAGTAGTTTTGCAAAATTTTGGTACTTCTCGTGATTTGTCTATTAGAGTTGGTGTAAGCAGCGAAGAAAATTTGATGGGAAATATTGCGCTCATAAAAAAAGCTCTTGAAGAGAATTTTTCTTATACATTTGATTACCGGAAGGTTGACTTTGTCGGTCCACAAGTAGGGCAACAAATGATTATGTCTGGGGTAATGGCAATGGTTCTATCTTTTATAGCAATTATGCTTTATATCTGGGTCAGATTTGAGTGGCAATTTGGTGTTGGTGTATTAATTGCATTAGTTCATGATGTAATAATCAGTTTGGGCTTTATGAGCGTTACCAAGTATGATTTTAATTTGAGTACAATTGCAGCAATCCTAACGATAATAGGATATTCGGTGAATGATTCAGTTGTTATATATGACAGAATTAGGGACAACTTGCGCAAATTTAATAGAAAAGGGATAGATGAGATAATCAACACGAGTATAAATGAAACTCTGTCTAGAACCACAATTACAGTACTAACTACATTGCTTGCAAACTTAGCATTGATACTACTTGGTGGGGAAGCCATAAAAAGCTTTAGTATATTGGTGTTTTTTGGAATATTTGTTGGTACATGTTCTTCGATATTTATTTCAGCGCCAATTCTAACTCTATTTAATTTAAAAAACTTTAAAGAGTAATTTTATGAGAATTTCTGCAAACGATATTAAAGCCGGTAATATACTTGATTATGAAGGGGAGTTGTGGATGGTAGCCAAAACTCCTGAACATACTAAACCTGGGAAAGGTGGGGCATATGTTCAAGTAGAGATGAAGAACCTGCGTACTGGTAATAAGCTTAATCAAAGATTCAGTTCGGTGGAAAATGTTGAAAGAGCATTCCTTGAATTTAAAGAAATGCAATTCTTGTATATGGAAGATACAAAGTTGGTGTTGATGGATCCCGAGTCATTTGAGCAGCTGATGCTTGACAAAGAAATGCTTGGTGATAAGTTTCCGTTTCTTACTGATGGTATGGTAGTTACTGTTGAATTCTACCAGGATAAAGCGTTGAACATAAGGTTGCCTCAAACTGTAATAGTAGAGGTAGAACAAACCGATCCTGTGATCAAAGGTTCGACGGTTACGTCTTCATATAAGCCAGCCATATTGACGAATGGATTACGTGTGATGGTTCCGCCGTATCTTGTGACTGGAGAAAAAATAATTGTTAAAACAGAAGATTTGACTTTTGTTGAAAGGTCAAAATAATGGATGGAGAAGTCGGGTTAGTTGTTGATGCTACAAGGCAAGCATCAAAATTCCTACTTAGAGATTATTTTGAGTTAGAAAACTTACAATCCTCTACTAAGAGCGCCAGTGCTTCAAGCTTTGGCCAAAAATCATGCGTAAAGATGCTTCAGACTTTACAAGAAAGGCTAGGTAAATATTTTCATACAATCATTTTTGATAGCAAGGAAATAGCAAAATCTCAATTTGTTGGTAAGGCGGCATTGGTTGAAGTGCTTGATGGGTTTACAAATCTGACAAGGTCGCTCCCATTTTTTGGGATTATGGTGACTATAATATCAAACAAAAATGGTCAACTTATTACTGAAAAATCTGTTATTAATTTCCCGATTCTCGGAGAAATATATTTTACAGAAAAAGGTAAGGGGGTATGGCTTGAACGTCATTCTTTTAACTTTCCAGGTGCAACGCGCGTTAGAGTATCTGGCACTGAAAATATCGAAGATGCCATAGTTTCTACAAGTTTTAATTTTCTAAAAGATAACCCTGATACATTTAGTAATTTAAGAATCTTTGAATCATACACATACTCACTAGCACTTTTAGTATCAGGAAAGATAGATGTGATTATTATTGAGCCTGGTGATATATCTCTAATGGGTATTGAGCTTTTTATAGCTGAAGCCGGGGGTGTTTTTCATAAAAAAGGTGGAAAAATTGTCGCTTCTAATTCTAAACTTCATGATAAAATAAAACATATTGCTTAATCTATAGAGTCTTGTGCACTTTGGATTATGTGCGTTGTGTTGTTTGTCGTACTCTTGATGTATTAACCTCAGTTTGATGTAAGAAGTGAATATTTTGAGTAAAATTAGAACGATAGTCCATCTCTGGGCTGGGCTTGTCATTCCGAATTTGATTCAGGATTTCCTTCGGTTGCTCTAGATCCTGAATCAAGCTCTGTATGACTTTCTTTGGTATAAAGAAGCCACACGTAACCTCATGTCTCTTCTGATGCTATAGACCAATTGTAACCAGTGCTTAAAAGGGGTTGCATTTATCTTATCCATTGTTCATACAATATAAATTGGTCGGTTTTGCGTAGCTTGGTACTTGCTGCTCGCCTATTTGTATATAGGCTTTTCTCCATCGTATTTGCACAAAATGCCTCTGAATTTAATATAATATCTATGACTAGCCAAGTGTCTGATTTAAAACTGAAAGTTATATAAAATATAGGCTATTTATATAATTCTTTTTCATTTTCTATTTTTAATTAGTATTATAATCTAATTAGACGTTTAAAATCGGGGATGTAATTAAGTGACCAAAAAATTTACAATAAATTGCGATTTTGGTGGGCAGATGTCTCCATTTGCAATATTCATAGGCAAACCAGAAAAAGGACATCATCCACTTCACTTTCAGGCTGATTGGTTGTCTAAAGCTCGTGGTGGAATGATACCTGGCGAAGTAATGGAAGCGGTTACGCAGCTCCAAGAATTAGCGGAGAAAAATGGCGTAGCACTTGAAGATTTGTGTGTTTATGCCCTCGGAACTGAGAAACAACAGTCGGAACTTGAGGGGGTTCAAGAAGAAAGCAGTATTCAAGAAGAAGGTAATATTCAAGAAGAAGGTAATATTCAAGAAGAGTCTTTTGTAGAAGAACCACATGATGGTGAGGAAATGGTTGAAGAGGCTTATGCTCAAGAGGAAGAAGTAGAGCAAGAGTTCCCAGAAGAATACACAGAAGAAGAATTAACAGAAGAAGAGTCAACAGAAGAGAAGAAAACTAACTAGTCAAGAATTTATGGGGCTTACTTTGTCTTAGGTCAGAGCTTAGGCAGCTGAAGGAGATGCTTAAACTAAGTTCAACATCACGGCACACGTATGGTCGATTATATTTTGTCAAAAAACGTTAGAGTAATTTTTCTTAAAAATAAATTATAGAATAAAATGACAAAAGTTAATTGTAGTTTAGACGTCTTAATGATTACTGTAAGCGAAGAAAATGTGAATGCAAGAGATTCGCACGGGTGGGCTCCAATACATTATGCAGCTGATTTTGGTGAAATAAAGTTTATTAAAGGTTTAGTAAGTTTAGCTGCTGATCTAAATCTCTATACGACAGAAACTGCAGAGAGCAAACCGCTGACCCCAATCATAGCTGCCATAAAAAATGGTCAAGTTGGAACGTTGAACCTTCTACTTCAGATGGAAGCAAGTTCAGAGCTGCCAGTTGATGGATTAGCTCCATGGATGTATGCAATTCGTCATAAGACTCTAGCTCCTGAGTTGACGAGTGCTTTGATTGTTAATGGAGCAGATATATCTAAGTTGAAGGGAATAATAGAGAGTCTTGGTTCAGCAACGCTTACAATTCTTGAAGTACAAGAGGAGCTAATTGAAAAGATTGTTTCTGCAGTTAATGGTGATGCAGATCAAATATTAGAGGAATATTTAGGCAGTGATGAGATTAGCGTTAGTGGCAACGAAAACAAGAAAGAGAAAATAGAAAAAGAAGCGGAAGAATTTATAGGTTTTTTTAGTGATTTTACTAGTAAAGAAACTTATGATTTATGGCGTAGTGATTGGTTTTTAGAAGATTCGTCAGATAGTTTTTAGACCATTTCGAAAGGGGTAATTTGGTAAGAGAGCAATCCAGTTTAATTGTTTTATCTCTTATCATCACAACACATTGTATCAATTACTTTTTTAACATCACCCATCTACTAATATATTATTACTTAATTTTGGATAAAACTTATCTCGAATTAGCATAGATTGAAATTTATGCAAATAAATATAATAATTAAGCTGAATTTAGGTGCTGATAAAGTTGCAGATTCCAGCTTAATACTTTTGAACTTGATATAAATAAAGAAATTTGTTACAATATATACCAGACATTAGCGGAAATTAAATTAATACTTAATATAGGTAAAAAATGGCAAAAAATAAACCAAGTTGGGATTTAAATGATTTACTGAACACGGTGAATGAAATAAATGTAAATGAAGCTGATCAACATGGGTTTGCTCCCATTCATTACGTTGCAGGCTCGGGCGGTCTAAAACTTATTAAAGGTTTAATAAGTTTAGGGGCTGATCTAAATATGTATACAACAATAGATACACCAGAAAATAGAGCAGTAACTCCGATGGCTGTATCTATAAAAAATGGTCAAGTTGGAGCGTTGCACCTTCTACTTAAGACGGGAGCAAACCCAGAACTGCCAGTTGATGGATTGGCTCCATGGATGTATGCAATTCGTCATAAAACTTTAGCTCCCGAGTTGACTAGCGCTTTAATTGTTAATGGAGCAGATGTATCTCAGTTGAAAGGAATAATTAAGAGCCATGGTGCAGCAATTCTTACAAAGCTTGCAGTGCAGGCGGAGTTAGTTGAAAAAGTTGCGTCTGCAGTTGATGGCGGTGCAGGTGAAATATTAGATAAATATCTAAGTATAGATGATACCACTCCAATAATTCATATTTCCAAAGCTTTTGAGTCTGATGATAATGATTCAAGTCCAATAATTCATATTTCTAAGGCTGCTCAGTCTCATCATAATGTTCCTAGACCAGTTGACATTGGTAAAGCATTTGAGGCTTGTGATATAGAGTCTGTTGTTTCTTATGTGAAAGATATAAGAGTCTTAGATAAGGATAAGTATGCTTCTAATTTATTCGCAGCTGCAGCGATGCAAGGCGGTCCCGAATATATTAAGATGATGGTAGCATTATCTCAAGCTGGTTATGAAATTAATAGAAAAGATAGTGATGGTTTTACTCCTATCCAAAAGATTGGAACAAGCAATGTATTTGCCCTTTGCATGCTAATTACACAAGGTGCAGATTCGAACGAGATAGGTCCAGATGGGTTTAATGCAGTTCACAAAGCGATTCTTTCCGGAAGTTTTAATATATTAAATTTATTGATGGAAAATGGTGGTAAGCCAGATTTACCAGCTATGAATGGTGAAAATCCTCTAATGATGGTTATGCAGTCCAGGGAGAATATGAGCGAAATGTTTTATGTGCTAGTAGCACACGGAGCAGATGTAAGCGAATTTGATATAGAGGGTATGAGATTAATTGCTGGAGAATCAATTGACCCAGAATCAGTCGATTTAATGCTTGCAGTCAAGAGCGCAGACTCCCTAGCATTAACTGGAAATTTACCTAAGGCTGAAGGTGATATAAATCAGAAAATATATTATGCAAGGCTATCATTTTTTGCTAAGAAATTACCTGGAGATTATAAGCATTTGGTTCAGATAAAAGAAGCTTTAGCTGAAGGTAGAGATCAATTAGGCAACGATGAAGAAATGGATACTTTTATAATAATATGTAAAAATATCAAATGGAAAGAAATGCTGTCTCTTGATCCTCAATCCCTTACCATAGAACTTGGAAAATATATGCAAGCACTTGGCTTGATTAATCAAGTAGATGGTATAGAAGAAAAAACAGAAGAGTTAGCAGATGGTCTTAGTGATCATGTTTATACTGCAGATAATGATCATATAGAAGTTGGTGGTGAACTTCCGAAAGATCCAGTAGATGATTTCTCATAAATTCTAAAAATAGTTTAGCAAGAAGAATAGATGTTAATTTCTTCTTGCTAAATGAGAATAATCATCATATTTCATTAAATTCGGTTTTGCTGGAAACTCAAGAGTATCTATATAGTGTCCAAGTAGATTAGAGAGTCCAGCTTTGTGCTTAGCTATTTCATCAAGTGAAAGAGTAATTTCGGTTAATGAAATATAGGGGCTAGAACTCCCAATTTTTACATAAATTATAACTATACCATTTTTATATGACAGTTCTGACCCAAGAGGAAATCCTCCTTCGCACGCTATAATTGCCTCAATAAGAAGTTGTGGTGATAAGCCTGATAAGACATCTTTTTTGGTGGGCACGGATCCTGTTTTAAAATCAATAATGGCCAATGTCCCGTCGTGGTCAAGTTCTACTCTATCTGCAATAGCTTTTAGCGTAATATTTTTTCCCTGTATGTTTAGAGTGGTATGCCCTTCAATTTCGCTATAAATTTTAATAGCAGTTTCACGCCTATGTTCATCAAATTTAATAAGTTCATCAGCAAGAGCTGTGATCTTTATTTTCCATAACTTTTTGCTATAGTCTGGAATGGTACTGTCTGCAAGTATAGATTCTGCAATAGATATAACCTGTAGAGATTTATTAACATTTTGGGAATTATAATGTTTTGTATATTGTTCGACAACTAGGTGAAAGAAATTACCAAATTCAGCTAAATTAGGACGTTCGTCTATTTCATCAATTTTACGTAATTTGAGTATCTTTTTAGCATAGAAATTATAAGGGGACCTAATTAAAGTTTCAATATCGGTGGCATATAATGTATCTGGAAAGCTTTCGCTTTTTGCACTTATTTCTGGCAATATTGGCTCGTATTGATCAAAAACTGGTTTTGCTACTATTGTTTCTAAATCTTTACCCAAAATATGTTTTAGATTTAGAATAAATGGTGAAGGGAGGGTTAGTTTGTTTGTACCTTGTTTTTTTGCTCTAGTAATAAGTACTTGTCGATTTTGAATGTTCATATAAAAATCGTACAACGCTTTATCGAAGTTAATTTGTCTTTTATCTAAACCAAGCGTTATTTGCATTTTTTTGCTAAGCCAAGGATTATTTTGCGTGATATTTGGATAATTACCTTCGTTTAGGTCTGTTATTATCGTTAGATCATAATTGATAAATCCTGAGGCACTAGGCTGGCAGATGATAATTTGTTGTTCATGATTTGGTGGAAATAATCTGCCTCCATCAATAATTTGACGCAAGATCTCTGGAAAATCACCTATATTATTAATTTCTAAAGTATGTTTTATTCTAACAATTTCGCTAATTAAGGATATAGTCCCCTGGCTATTTTGCCAAATTGTAGGTACAAGTTTTTCAACTACCTTAATTACATTTTTAAATACCACATTAAATTGATTTGACCTAGTGCGACAAGAAAGTGCATTAGTAATAGTCCTAAAATACTTTAATAATTCTTGTCCTCCATGAATTTCTAAAATAGATAAAATAGTTTCTAAATTAGACGCAAATTTATTATTTTTTCTGATTATATTTTTTAATTTTTGTGAATGAATTGAATTAATCATTGGATGTGCGAGGAAGGTAAAAAACCTTTTTAAATCAAAATCGCTGCATAAAAGTTCGGCAACAATTAATATTAAAGATATAGAATGTTGGTTAAAGATATTGTCACCAAATTGGTCTTTATATCCTAATGAATATTTTTCTAAAAATAGCTGGTATTGCTCTTTAGAATATTGATTATGAGTAATTAATGCAATTCTACTTGTTGGATTTTGGCTCAATTCAGATGCGCATCTGAGGGCTATATATTCAGCTTCATGGGCAATGTTTTCAAACTCAACGTGCTTTAACTCTACTACCAAAGGCATCTGCTTTGTCGCTCCGGTACTCAGATCCTCACGTACATTAAGTACGCTCTGGTCTTGCGCTCCGTGGGCTCCTAGCATTTGCTCTTTGGTAGCGAGTTTTGAAAAAAGTCTATTATTGGTGAGAGTGTTTAGATCAAATTCTGGCTGGGTTATAAACAGACAATTGTCTAGTCTGAGTGCGGTTTTTATAAATTCAGAAGTCATCAAATTATTACTAACTATACCGGCAAGGATAAGAATTTCTGATTTATCTTTACTCAACCTTTGAATTTCAGAGGCAAACATCAACTTTTGGTATGATGCACGAGTCATTTTTTTCATAGATTGAATTTTTATTTGCCAATTACAAAAAGCAAAAGAAAGGAAATCGTGTATTTTATGCCAATGCTCAGGTTGATCAAGAATTGGTAATTGTTTTATTTCTTCAAGTTTTATATCATTTGCTTCTAGTTCAAAAAACAGATTTGCTAAAGACGGACTAAGGCGAAGGCTTTGTACTAAATTATAACCTAATGTTTTGTACTCGCTAATAGTGCTAGCCAGAGTGATTTTTTCTTCAAGGCGACTTATGCTGCCAATTTGTTCTGATGGTATTTTGAAAATCTCTTCACTTTCAGCAACTAATTCACTAATGGGAATGATTTTTGGCAGTATACAAGTACCAAGCTTCGTTACTAAGATTTTTTGCAATTCGCTGCATGCAAGGCCTGTAGGCAAGAGAATTTTAAGCTTAGTGAAATCATTAGCTGAATTATTTATAGCTATTTGAGCTACGTCTTCAAGAAATGTAAATTTAGAACTGGATTGAAAAGCTGTCATTGAAATAACATAAAATAGCTATAATAAACAATCTTTACAAAAACTGCTATAGCAAGGGTTAGGCTTAAATTAATTCTACAAAACCCAGCAAACACTATAATAAACTTACCAAAAAAAGGTACTGCGCTAAGTACTAAAAATAAAAATAAATAGTTGGAACGACGGATTTGTTCAATTTTATTTTGTGACGATGATGCTTCCTCACTTGCGAGGGGAGCTAATATTTTATGGCATATTATACCAAGCAGGTAATTTATACAGGAGGCAATAGAAAATGAGACCGCGGTAATCGCTATAATTATGTATGGATTATATGAATTAAAGACTTTCATTGAATAAATAACGAGTTCCGAAGACGGGTTAATGGCAAGGTTGCTTACTAAGGTATCAGTGAAAAGTAATAAGTATATTTCGGTAAGATTCATATATCATAATATTGGTAAAATGGGGTTAGCCTATTGCCATGCTGAGCTGGACTCCGCCTCTCAAAGATCTCAAATCCAGCTCAAGATGGCATTGTTACTATTTAATTTTATATATAACATATCAAAATATAGCAATTTATCCTACGATATTTAGCAATATACCATGCTAAAATACTTGCAACTTCGCCAATCTAGGGCTAATTTAGATGGTGATTAATAATTAAATAAAATTTTTGAGGAAAAATGTTGAATATCTCTTTTGAAGGCAAGGATTTATACGAAAATGAAGCTATAGCGGTCTTAATCAATGATCAGTTAAAAATAGATAATGAGACAATGGCGATTGATCAAAAATACCATGGAATTATTTCTAAGACTATTATTGATAAGAATAGGTTTGAAGGCAAAGCAGGGCAAGCTATTTCTTTAACAGCTGTGGATAAAGATGGTAAAATCAAACACCTAATCATTATAGGGATAGGAAACGAATCTAGTGTTTCTGAATATCAAATCGAAGAGCTGGGTGGACGGATATATTCTAAAGCCGAAGACCTTAAAGCTTCTTCTGTTGGATTTAAAGCAGCTGGTCGAATCGGTAATTTTAGTGTAGAGCAAGTCTCATCGCTTCTTGCAAGTGGAGCACTACTTGCTGCATATAAATTTGATAAATATTTCACTA
The DNA here is from genome assembly GCA_945865485.1 of Rickettsia typhi. GTDB lineage: Bacteria > Pseudomonadota > Alphaproteobacteria > Rickettsiales > Rickettsiaceae > Megaera_A > Megaera_A venefica. The sequence continues at coordinate 138,123 of CAMBEC010000002.1, read as the reverse complement.
AAAAAACGCAGCAAGAAAAATTTGTAACAAAAGATTTTAACCTAATTGTTCCTGATGTGGAGGTTGCTTACCATGCTTTTGAGCCTTTAAAGGCTGTAGCTATGTCGGTTTATTTCGCGCGTGATTTGGTTAGTGAAGTACCAAATATCTTGTACCCAGAAAGCTATGCCGAGCGGATCGTAGAAAAACTTGAACCACTTGGAATTGATATAGAAGTTCTTGGAGAGAGAGAGATGAAAGATTTAGAAATGGGAGCTTTACTTGGTGTAGGTCAAGGGTCTCATAATGAATCTAAGTTAGTGGTAATGAGATATAATGGTGGACCGTCTGATCAGAAACCAGTCAGTTTCGTGGGTAAAGGCGTCACGTTTGATACTGGGGGTATTTCGATAAAACCATCTCTTGGTATGAGCGATATGAAGCATGATATGGGTGGATCAGCTGCGGTAGTTGGTGTAATGAAAGCTCTTGCCTTGCGTAGTGCAAAAGTTAACGCTATTGGTATAGTTGGTCTAGTTGAGAATATGCCAGGTGGCGGCGCACAAAGACCGGGAGACGTGGTAAAAACTATGTCTGGCCAAACAGCTGAGGTGTTAGATACTGATGCGGAAGGAAGGCTGGTGTTATGTGATTGTGTTACTTATTTGCAAGAAAAATTTGAACCAGATTGCGTGATTGACCTTGCCACATTGACTGGAGCAATTGTTGTTTCGCTGGGTCGTACTTATGCTGGAATATTTGCCAATGATGATGAGCTAGCTCAGAAGCTTACTGAGTCATCTCTTAAAACCAATGAAAAATTGTGGAGAATGCCTCTTCATAAAGATTATGATGATATGATAAAATCTTCTGTTGCAGATGTTGCAAATCTTGGTAGCGAAAAGGGTATGGCTGGAAGTGCAACAGCGGCTCACTTTATCGGTCGCTTCATTAAAAATGGAGTTAAATGGGCGCATCTTGATATCGCTGGTACTGCTTGGGATAAGGCTGGTAAAAATCCAATATGCCCGAAAGGAGCAGTAGGTTTTGGTGTAAGGTTACTCAATAAGTTTGTATGGGATAACTATGAGTCAAAATAAAAATCCACGTATTTTTGTTGTTGGTAATGAAAAAGGTGGTGCAGGTAAAACAACTTGCTCAATGCATTTGATTATTGGTTTACTTGATAGGGGTTATAATGTTGCTAGTATTGATGTAGATTCCAGGCAACATTCTCTCACGTCTTATATTAATAATCGTGAGAGTTATAATCAGCAAAATATAGATCATAAAGTTGATATGCCAATGCATTTTCATCTAAACGAAGTAGTTAATAATTCGATTGAAGAAAAGGATAGGCAAGAGAAGCTGCAATTCGAACAAGTGTTTGGTGCTGCAAAAACCCATGCTGATTATATTGTGATTGATACACCTGGAAGTCATACAAATTTATCAAGGATAGCTCACTCATACGCCGATACGGTTATTACTCCAGTTAATGATAGTTTTGTTGACTTAGATGTAATAGCAAAAATAAGTGGAGATAATTTTGATGTCTCCAAACCTTCTATATATAGCCAAATGCTTTGGGAGCAAAAAATGGAGCGCGCTTCAAGAGATCAAGGATCAATAGAATGGATTGTAGTGCGAAATCGCCTTAGTAACATAGATGCCCAGAATAAGCGCAATGTTTCTTCTGCGCTCGAAAAGTTAGCCAAGCGTGTGTCTTTCAGAGTTTTGCCAGGTTTTAGTGAACGTGTTATATTTAGAGAATTATTTCCTTTTGGACTTACTTTGCTTGACTTGAAAAAAGCTAATTTCAACAAATCTTTTAGCTTATCACATGTGGCAGCTCGTCAGGAATTGCGGGATTTTTTGGATAGCTTAGGTGTCAAATAAAAATCGGAATTTTGCTTGAAAGAGTTATTCTGAACTTTGTTGGGCTTACGGCCACGTCCTTGGCTTATGAGATAGTCTAGGGCCAAGAGCATGGCTTCGCCAAATCAAGTTCCGCATGAAAGTAAAAAGGAGATGCCGGCTCAAACTAGTCGTGATTTAAGATTTAATTCTCTAATTTATAAAACCATATTATGACTTTATATATTTTAATAATAGTAGCTACAATTTTAGGTCTAGGACTTGTCTATTCTTTTTATAAAAATGCACGACTTAGTATTCAACTCGATTTTCTTAAGCAGTTATCTCAAGAGGAGCAGAATAAAAATAATTTACTGGAAGTTCAAAAGATCGAATATATCAAAAGAATAGAGCAATTATTATCGCAGACAAAGTATCAAGAGAGCTTAATTAATGAATTCAATAAAATAAAAGCTGATTCAAATGATGCAACTAAAGCGGCACTTTTTGAACTAGGTAACCAGCTATCAAAACAATTAATCGAAATTCATAAAAAGGAAAATCAGGAAGCTAGAGAGTTTTCAGAGAAAAGCATCAAAGAAACATCATCTAGATTTAACGCTGAGTTTGAAAGAATAGTTAGTATGGTTGGGTCGCTTAGTAAAGAAGTTTCTTTGTCTAAAGACACTGTGGATATAATAAAGAATTCTTTGCTATCTCCATCTGGTGCAGGCAGTCTTGCTGAAATTACTCTAGAGAATATTCTAAAGGCTTCTGGTCTTAGAACAGGGCTGGATTTTATTATGCAATATAGCGCTGTTGATGAAGAGCATAGCTCCTTTAGACCAGATGCAGTAGTTTTTCTGCCAAGTAATAAGTTGATGGTTGTGGATGCAAAGGCTTCAAAGTTCCTAGTGGAAGACCAGGATGACTTAAAAAACCTTGCTAGGACAATGAATAATCATCTAAAGTCGTTGTCTGGTAAAAGCTATGCGGATGTTGTTAGGAAGAATATAGAGAACAAAGGATATTCGCTGGCAAACATAGTTACTTTGATGTTTCTACCATCTGAGCAGGCGATTGAAAAGTTGATAGATGCCGATAGCGATTTTATGAATAAGGCCTGGAAAGCTAATATTTTTCCTGTAGGGCCAGCTGGGCTTATGAATATGTTGTCATTTGCAAAATTCCAGATATCAGAGCAAATGATGATGCATAACCACTTGCAGATAATTGAAGAGATAAAGAAACTTATGTCCTCTGTGGGTCTTATGGCTGAGCATTCTTCGAAGCTAGGTAATAGCATTTCCAGTGCAGTCACTCATTACGACAAATTCGCTGCTTCTTTCAACCGTAATTTTCTTTCAAAGGCTAGAAAACTTAATAAAATGGGTATAGATGGTGGTCTTAAAAAAGATCAAGAATCTCTGCAGCGTATACAAGTATTTGTTACAAAATCTGAATTAATTGAAATTGAAACGGAAACAGAGATAGAAGTAAAAGAGTTAACCACTGATTTACCTGATAATCAAACTGCATGAAATAAACTTAATTTGTTTTTATACCAAACTATATATACAACCTTAGGTTACAAAAATTGAAGCTTACTAATTAGTTCTGGGTAACTTTAGAGCTCTTTGACCGGGGAGTTCGAAAACTGTTAACAACAGCTACAATAACCTTTAAGAATAAAATCTTCCTCTGAACATCGCTATCATCTCCTCGGTCATAGGATCCTATTAATTTATGGGCTAAAAAGCGCCATGTTAACAGAGGTTTCGAAACCCCAGGGCAAACATCATTGCCCTAATTGTAAGTCTAGGGGATATATTAAGGGAGTCAAGGAAGAATTTCATCAATCATAGATTCACGGTGAGTTTTGCCATTTTAATCGAACAGCTTTACTATTTCGATTAAATTCCTTGAAATTCCCATAATTTTTTATACAGGCCTTTGTGGTTATGGAGCAATTGGTTGTGAGTCCCTTCTTCAATAATTTTCCCTTTATCCATAACTATAACGCGATCCATATGTTTTAAGGTAGATAGCCTGTGTGCAATGGCAATAACTGTTTTACCTTGACTCTCAATTAGAAAATTAAGACTATCTTGAATTAGTTTTTCAGTATGGCTATCTAGCGATGATGTTGCTTCATCAAGAATTAGTATAGGGGCATTTTTCAAAATTGCTCTAGCAATAGAGATACGTTGTCTTTGACCACCTGAAAGCTTTACTCCTCTTTCACCTACATATGTTTGGTATTGATCTGGTAATCTAATAATAAATTCATGAATATGGGCAGCTTTACTTGCCTCAATAACTTCTTCCTCGGTAGCGCTTAAGCGGCCATATCTAATATTCTCCAAAAGCGATCTATGAAATAACATCGTGTCTTGAGGGATAACAGCAATATTTTCTCGGAGCGAATCTTGAGTTACGTAATTAATATTTTGATCATCAATAAGTATTTCACCGCTAGTAGTTTTAAAATACCTTAGTAAAAGGTTCACTAAGGACGACTTACCAGCACCGGAATAACCTATTAAGCCGATTTTTTCTCCTGCTTTAATGTATAAATTAAGATCCTTAAAAACCCCATCATCATTATTATACCCAAAACTAACGTTCTTGAATTCTATCTTTGGGTCATTAATTTTTAAACTCTTCGCATTTGGTTTATCTATGTCCATTTGCGGAGTGTATAAAAGTGAAATGGAACTTCTTAAGTCCCCAATGTTTCGGGCAAAATCCTGCATAGATATTGTTATTTCCCATGTTTCTTCTATTATCACTATGGCAATACCAAAGACAAAAGTAAAATCCCCAACAGAGATTAAATTATTTATCCTCAGATGTACCATGTAAAAGAGAAAGAAGGACATCATAATAAGAAAAAATACACCACTAATAATGTTACCAATCAAACTATATTTATAAACCAAAATTTGTTTTGGTAAGAAATCATTTGATATTTGTTCATCTAGTTTTTCCAGTTCTGCTTTTCTAGAAGAAAACGATAAGATAGCAATGATGTTGGTAATTTTATCTGAAATTTGTCCAATAAGGCGATGTCTGCTTTCTGTCTCAGCAAAAGAAAGGTGATTCAATCTAATTGAATATTTGTACATAATTGGGAAGTATAGGGCGCTCCAAGCACAAATAAATAAACTAAGATTAAAATGAACTATAGAGAGAACGCAAAAACTAATAATAATTTTCAATATTCTTTGTGATAAGCCATGATGCATTTCAGCCCAAAAATGATCATAACCATCTAAAATACCTTTGATCTTACTGCTTATTGCCCCAGTAAAATTCTCTTGAAAAAAACTGTAAGAATGGTGCTGTATATAATTATATGATTTTAATAATAATGATCGTCTGACATATGGCTCAGCCTTAAGCTCGGCTACATCAGCTATTCTCCATGCAACTTCCATAATTAATTGAGAGAAAAGCAATAGGGTAATAGGAAAAACCATATCGCCATAGTTTATGCTAGTGTCAGTTGACATTACATCAACAAATAATTTAATAGCATAATGATAAGCAAAAGGATAAATACTGCCTATAACTGGGGCCATTAGCATTACTATATACAAACCTTTATAAGGTTTTATATGTTGCCATAGAAATAAGATAATAGATCTATTCTGTTGTATAGGAATCTTTTTAGACATCATTTAATTCTTAGTTGTGAACACTAATTCTTTGAAGTTTTAGCAGCTATTGTTTTACTTTCGGCAACGAATTTATTGATACTAAATTCATCGAGTTGCTTTGCTTCGTATTTTTTAATGGCCTCTAGTTCTAGTGCTTGCTTATTGCCAAAAGCTATTTCATATTTCTTAAGTTCAGAATATTGGTCTCTTAAATCAATTCTGAGTTTTATAATCATTGTTTCAAGCTGATTAATCTGAGCCTCAATACGTTTAATTAGCTTTCTTGAGGTTTCTACATATTTTTCTAACATAAAACTAAATTCTGTAGTTGAATATTTTTCAATTTCTTGATTCAGCTCTTCTTCAATTAATATTTTTTTCTCTTCCAGTCTTAGTTTCTCTGATTCTTTGGATTCTATATCCTTTAGAATCTTATCGAGTTTATTTTTGTGCAGCTTTATTAGGGTCTTAAGAGTTTTTGTCATGTAGTGATGCCCAGAATCTCACCAAGTTGTTTGTAGCTATCTTTCATAGAACAATTTTCATCTGGTTTTTGATTTAAAAATTGCTCTATTTTATCAAAGTAAACGATAGATAAATCAACTTCAGGATCTGTTCCTTTTTTATATGCTCCAAGCCTTATCATTTCTGCCATATCTTGATAGGTTGCAAGCATCCTACGAGCGTATGTTACTTGCCTGTTTTCCAATTCATTATTGCATTTTGGCATTGCTCTTGAAACACTTTTAAGAACATCAATTGCAGGAAACCGACCTCGTTCTGCTATTGACCTATCGAGCACAACGTGACCATCTAATATCCCTCGGACAGCATCGCTGATAGGTTCGTTTTGATCATCACCTTCTACGAGCACAGTGAAAAGTCCTGTGATATTTGCTTTCTCGATTCCTGGACCGGCGCGTTCGAGAATTTTGGGTAGTTCACTAAATACTGATGGAGGATATCCTTTAGTAGTAGGTGGTTCACCGACAGCTAAACCTATTTCTCGTTGAGCCATAGCATATCTGGTAACTGAATCCATAATACACAACACTTCCTTTCCAGCGTCTCTAAAATATTCAGCTACAGCCATCGTTACATAAGCAGCACGTTTCCTGAGTAGCGCCGATTCGTCACCTGTTGCTAATATTATTACCGCTTTTTTAAGGCCCTCTGGTCCAAGATATTCTTCTATAAACTCTTTTGCTTCACGCCCACGTTCACCTATCAAACCAATTACTTTAACATCAGTGTCAGCGTATTTTGTAAGCATTGAAATCAATACAGATTTTCCGACGCCGCTTCCAGCGAAAATACCCATTCTTTGACCAAAACAGCAACTAACGAAACTGTCGATAGCTTTTACCCCAAGATCTATTTTTCCACCAATTCGTTGCCTTTTTTGAGCTGGTAGGGGGTTTGTTTTGAGTAAATAGGCTTTCTCTCCGTATTTAACGGGACCTAAATCATCTATGGGTTCAGCAAAAGCATTAAATACTCGGCCAAGCCAGCTTTCTTCTGGATGAATAACATTCTCATGTTGGTAGACTTCTATCTCTGCTCCAGATCCAACGCCTTGAGTATCTTCAAAAGGCATCAATAATACGCCCTCATCGTCAAAACCAACCACCTCACACAATATTGAAGAGTGACGTAAGTTACTATTGATTTTACATCGTGTACCAATTGAAACAAATTCACTAATACCCCGAGCCTTTATAACTATTCCTTTTACTGAAATAACTTTACCGGATATTTTTATTGCTTTTATATCTTGAATTTCAGCGTTTAAAGCTTCTAAGTATGTTTTAAAACTCATCTTATTTATAATTTTTTATTAAGTTGATTCTATCATAAAGATAAGTTTTATCAAAAACTAACGTTATTATATCAACAACCAAATATAAATTGATATATTTGATTTAATTTTAGTTAACCTGAACAAATCGTTGTTATCAATTATATTTTTTTACATATGATACACACCATGCCACCATGCCACCATGCCACCATGCCACCATGCCACCATGCCACCATGCCACCATGCCACCATGCTTAGCTTGATGTGCTTTGTCGTCTTTGGCCCAGGGATCAGAGGCAAAAACTAGTCATCCAGAACTTGTTTCAGGGTTTTTTTCTGTCGCCTGAGACTCGAGTCAAGCCCGGTATGAGTGTGCAGCTCTTTTGCATAAGAGTTATTCTCGACACTAGTGCTTGGTAACTTTGGACATTTATGAATCAAGCCCAAAACAACTCGTTTATAGGGTCTCTATGTGGTACTTATGGGTCATCAACTGTAGAAGAGACTGATTAACAAATAATCTAGTTAATACGGTTTTCAGAAGCAGGCAAAAAGAAATTACCTTGCATTCCATCAATTTTTATATCAATCAAAAATCTTGCAATTTCCCCATTTTCAACAAACTCAGCTACGGTTTTAATACCAAGATCGCTTGCCAAACTAATTAGAGCTTCTACAAAAAACCGATTATGATCATTATCTAAAATGTCTCGTATATAACTACCATCGATTTTAATAATATCAATAGGTAAATTAAGAAGTTGTTTAAAAGAAGTGAAACCCGAACCAAAATCATCTAGTGCAAATCGACATCCATATGTATGTAGTGTATCAATAAACTTTTTAGTAGTAATAAAATCTTGATTCAATGAAGTCTCTGTTATTTCGATTATTAGCCTATTAGCTACTTCATATTTCTTGAATAAACTTTCAATCCTTTTTAGTAATCTTTTATTAAGTACACCTATATTAGAAATATTGACTGATAATTTGATTTTTTTATCGCGTTCAAGTTCTTTGATTGCCATCTCAATTACAGTAAAATCAACAATATTTATCAATCCTTTTGATTCCGCAGCCTCTATCATTGGACCTACAGAGATAAACTCATCATTCTTGTCTGGCACACGAAGTAAACATTCGTAATATTCAATATTACCGGATTTGCGATCGACAATCGGTTGGTACATAAACTTTGCTTTCTTTTTTAGCAAAGAAGTTCTTAGCAAATTTAAGTTACTATTACTAAGCCTTAATGTCTCGATATCAATTGGATGATCATCATAACTATGATAATAACTACGATCTTTTGAAACTGACATAGCATAAAGTAATAGTGAAAGCAGTTTGTCAGCTCTTTTCTGGTTCTCATCGAATTTTATGCTACCTACTCCGCATTTTAGATAACTTTCTGGTATGTCTGAATCGACATAAAGCTGAACCTGCTTATAAATAGAATAGGCTAAGCGTTCAGCAATTTTTGTATCATCTGGCAGAACTATATATAATCTAGTTGGGTCATGTGTTCTTAAAATAACGTAGTCGCTAGCTTTTTCACATGCTTTTTCTACCATTAAATAAAACTTGTCGATAATAGCTGCAGTATCTTCTATTAGAATGTTGAGTTCATCCTTATTCAAGAGCTTTACGATTAGTAAAACACCACTCTTAATTCTGTTAATCTCTTTCTGCAAGGTGTCCATGATTCTTGCTTTATTAGACATAATACCCTATACTTTTGTAGTTGAAGAGTAACGCACATCATTGATAGCAAAACCAATCATACTTTTAAACATTAAAGCAATATAATGACTAGAAAAGAAATCATTGAACACAAGCTTCGTGCCTTAAATCCACATTTTCTTGAAGTAAATGACATAAGTGCCAGCCATGCTGGGCATGTTGGTAACCCTAATGGTGATGGTCAAACACATTTTGAAATTAAAATTTCTTCTGATGCTCTGAATAGTGGTACAAAAATTGAGCAACACCGTGCCATTAATAATCTTCTGAAAAAAGAATTTATTAATGGATTGCATGCGCTTTCTATTACAATAGTCAAAAAATAAGTGACTTATTAGTATGACCCAAGAAAACATAATAAAGATGCTGGCAGGTGCTAGTAAAATAGCAAGAGAATCTGGACAAGTTATTAGATCATCAGGTGCTAAGTATATAGAAGAAAACGTCATCAAAGGAAAGTATGTTTCGAGAGAAGAGTATGAACAACTAAAAAAACTAGTTGGGAAGCTTGAAAAAGAGATTCTTAGCCTTAAAGCCTCCAGTAAAAAATAGATGTATAAAAAGCTAATTTGTGACCAATTAGCTTCAACCAGGAAATTATTTTTTTGTAACTTTAGAAATTCATGGTACAATAACCAAGTTGGTGCATATTAGATCTGTAAATAATAAATACTAAGTTTAAATATAACTAACTTACACATCACATAGAGAGGTTAAGCTATGAGTAATAATAATCCGTTTGAGTTTTTTCAGTCAATTTTGAACCAAGAAGCTTTTACAAAATCAATGCAAGGAATGCCTAATGTAGACTTGTCTTCATTTTCTGCTGCGATGAAAAACACTACTGAAGCTGTATCTTCAACAAATCAAATGGTATCGGAAAATATGCAATCCATCTTCAAAAGAGGAGCCGATGCGCTTCAGAAAAATACAACTGAAATGTATAACACGATGAAGGATGCCATTTCTGCAGGTGACGTAAATCAAATTAGTGCTTGCCAGCAAAAATATTTACAATCATCCATGGATACTAATTTCAATAATGCCAAAGAAGTTATTGATATGTCTACGAAATCATTGATAGAAGTGCTTAACGTTATGCAAACTGGTATTAAAGAAAATACTGGTAAAGCTTTTGCGAAGGCAAAACATAAGTAGACTCAATTTTTATTAAGTCAAATATGACAAAGAGCCACCCGTATTAATTTAGGATGGCTCTTTATTTTTAAGATAATAGGAATAGTCAAAACTGTTGTTCTAAATAATCTTGTCAGCTTTTGCCAGTAGTTCTTTTGGAAATACTATTCCAAGTTTAGCTGCCGCGCTTTGATTCAGAAATAATTCTGTACCTTTTGGAAACTCAACATTCATTTTGTTTATGTCTTCTCCGTTTAGTATTCTTGCAATCAAACGGGCTGTTTGCTTACCAATTTCGTATTGATTTGGACCAAGCGCAGCTAAAGCGCCATCTTTTACGATATCAGTATCACTTACAAACACAGGTATTTGTTGAGCGTTCGCCGCTTTTATTATTGTTTTTAATGCGGAAAGAGCCATGTTATCGTTACTAATAAATATTGCATCAACAAGCAAGCTAAGTTTAACAGCGCTTTGATAAACTTCAGAAGTTTTGCTAGCAGTTATTCCTATCACTTCTAGCCCATATCTAGGACAAATTTCTTTTAGCATATTAAGTAAAGTAATGGAATTTAGCTCTCCAGGATTATATAAAAACCCTAGTTTTTTCATTGTTGGCTTTATTTTCTGGAACATCTCAATTTGGGGTTCAACAGCAACAAAGTTTGATACACCGGTAACATTGTCGCCCGGCTGGTCAAGCCTGTTCACTATTTTTGCTCCTACTGGGTCAGTAACAGAAGTAAAAACTAATTTTACTTTTCCCTCTTTTGCATATTTAACAAAGGACTGTGCTGTGATTGTGGGGTTGCCAACAACCACATCTGGGTTTAGGCTAACAAGTCTTGCTGATATCTGATTTGCTAATATTGTGTCACCTTGAGCATTGTCTATTTTCAAGTCTAAATTTTTACCATTTATATATCCCAACTCAGCAAGGCCATCAATAATTCCTTTTGTAGTCATGTCAAGCGCTGGGTGTTGAACTAATTGGTTGATATAGACCTTCTTCACAGTCTTTGCAGTATCTTTAGCATCTGCAATTGATAATGAACTTAAAAAAATTGCAATTAACCAAATAAAAGTTTTAACCATTTTTATTCTCCGAGTTTATTTAAAATATTTTTATATCCGCCATATTTTTCTTCTTTCAAGAACCTAGCCACTCTTCCTATCGTGGTTAAGCTTGCCCCAGTGATTGCATGTATTTCTCTATAAGACAAAGTTTCTTTTGCTAATAGCTGACAAACTTTCCACCTTTCTTCTAGCGACCTTAATTCAGCAGGAGTACATAGATCCTTTAAAAAGGCATTTAGCTCTTCTTTCGTTTTTATAATTAGAATTACTTCTAATAAATCCACTGCTGCGTGTTTATGCATTGTCTACCTACCTTGTTTTGTGCTATTGTACTAGCATAGTAATACAACAGTACAATGTCAATAGGATTTATTATTATTGTAGAGAAATGAGAGTTTAGGTTAGAAAAATACGAACTATGTTTGTTTTGGATAAGTAATATGTAGGAATGCTAGGGATATAAGAATTACAGGTAATAAGACCTGTTAATGGAGAGGCACTACTATGTCTAGAAATCTATAAAGCAGAAGTTGGCCTTAAGAATTGTTTCTTACCGAAAGGACAATATAAGAACAGAAAGCAACAAAAATACTCACAAGCCCAAGCAATGTAACCATTAGTATACTCCATATTGTCTGATACAAATAGATGGTACAATAAGTTGGTAGATAACACAAGTTAATTTTTAAATTATTCGGTAATAAATTGGTAGCTTTATACCTCAATTTATCTTCGAGCTACGGCTAACATTCAGATTAAATAGCACTGAATTTACTATAGCAAAATAAAGAAAATGCAATTATACTGCTCTGCTTATATAGACCAAACCAAAGCATAGAAGATATGACAAAATTATCATTCCAAGAATTAATTTTGAAACTCCAATATTATTGGCAAGATTATGGATGTGCCATTTTGCAACCTTATGATGTTGAAGTAGGGGCGGGAACATTTCACCCAGCAACTGTTTTAAGATCGCTTGGTTCTAAGCCATGGAATGTAGCTTATGTGCAGCCATCTAGAAGACCAACTGATAGTAGATATGCTCAGCATCCGAATAGAATGCAGCATTATTATCAGTTTCAAGTTATATTAAAGCCCTCGCCAGATGACATTCAAGATCTATACCTAAAAAGCCTAGAGCATCTTGGAATTGACATGCAAGCACATGATATTCGTTTTGTAGAAGATGACTGGGAATCGCCAACTCTAGGTGCTTCAGGACTGGGGTGGGAAGTATGGTGCGATGGAATGGAAGTATCACAATTTACTTATATGCAGCAAATTGGTGGTATAGATTGCAGGCCAGTAGCTGGTGAGTTAACTTATGGCTTGGAGAGGTTAGCGTTGTATATTCAAGGAGTAGATGCGGTTAAGGATTTAGACTGGAATGGCCAAACTGGAGAAAAAGCATTGACTTATGGACAAGTAGATTTTGAAGCAGAGAAACAGTTTTCAAAATTTAATTTAGAATTAGCAGATACTGAAATATTATTTCGCCATTTTGAAGATGCTGAGAAGCAGTGTTCGGCATTGATCAAGGAAAACTTACCTATGCCTGCATATGAATATTGTATAAAGGCGAGCCATTTATTTAACCTACTTTGTGCAAGAGGGGTGGTTAGTGTAACTGAACGTGCAGCGTATATAGCAAGAGTTAGGCACTTAGCAAAATTATCTTGTGAGAATTGGATAGAAATGGATAAATCATGAGCGAATTATTATTAGAGTTATTTTCTGAAGAAATTCCTGCAACGATGCAGCAAAAGGCGGCTGTTGCGTATGAAGAAATTTTTGCCAAATATTTTCAAGAGCAAACAATAAGTTTTGCTAGTATTAAATCCTATGTTGGTCCTAGAAGGCTAACTATTCATGTTACTGGCATTGCTGCTTATATCTCGGCAAGTAAAAAGGAAGTAAAAGGGCCGAAGACATCGGCTCCAGAAAATGCAATTCATGGCTTTTGTCATTCAAATGGTATTAGCAAAGACTTGCTATCTCGTCAGGAAATAAAGGGAGTAGAGTATTTTGTATATGAGCAAATGACAGCCGAGCAGCAAACAAAAGATATACTGCAAAAAACCTTAATGGACCCTATTTCGTCATATGTTTGGCCAAAATCAATGTTTTGGGGCGATTATCAAATAAAGTGGGTTCGTCCACTTAGAAATATTATGTGTATATTTGATGGGCTGACGCTTGATTTTAAATATGGGCACTTAGTAGCAAATAATAAAAGTTTTGGCCACAGATTCATGAGCCCAGAACCATTTGAAGTGACTAATTTTGCTGAGTATAAACAAAAATTATCTGATAATTTTGTGGTACTTGACCACTTTGAGCGCAAAGCGTATATATCCAAAGAATCTAACAAAATAGCAGCCAAAATGGGTTTGGTTATAAAGGAAGATAACGATCTTTTAGAAGAAGTGACTGGGCTTGTAGAGTACCCCCAAGTTTTACTTGGTTCGATAGATCAAAAATTCTTATCTGTGCCAAGTGAAGTGTTGAGTAGTTCAATGAGGAGTCACCAGAAGTATTTCAGTCTATTTGATCAAAAAGGTGACTTTGCTCCGTACTTTCTGTTTGTATCAAATATTGCAGCCACTAATCCAGAATTAGTTGTCCAGGGAAATGAAAAGGTTTTATCCGCGAGGTTGTCAGATGCTTTGTATTTTTATAACCAAGATTTGAAAACTAAGCTAAACCAAAAATCTCAAAAACTTGATAAAATTATATTTCACGCAAAGCTGGGTACTGTGGATGATAAGGTGCAGCGAGTAGCAAAAATTGCTGAATACTTGTTACCAAATAATGAAGATATCGTAAAAGCAGCCTTAGTTTGTAAGAGTGACATTGTCTCAGAAGTTGTGGGAGAGTTTCCAAATTTGCAAGGTATAATGGGGTATTATTACGCAAAATATGAATCGTTAAATGAAGATGTTGCTGTTGCTATCCGTGATCATTATAAGCCCCAAGGACCTAGTGATAGTTGTCCAACCGGTATTGCAGCGTTTTTGGCTTTGGCTGATAAGATAGATAGTCTATGTGGTTTAATGCTAGCCGGAGAAAAGCCAAGTGGTTCAAAAGATCCATTTGCGCTTAGAAGACAAGCGCTTGGTATAGTTAGAATCGTTTTAGAAAACGAGTTACTTGTTAATATTTCAGAGCTAGTTGATGTAGCGGTTAGCGGCTATAGTGTTTATAAGAAGGATGCTAATTTTTGCAGTGCAAGCCAGATAATAGAATTTCTAGAAGATCGTATGCGTCACTTTCTCAAAGATGAATATTCTCATGAGTTAGTTAATGCAGTTTTGGACCTTGAGAAAGAACCAAGCCTTGTTAATACTAAGATTAAACTAGATTCCTTGCAAAGATTCGTGAAAGAAGACGCTTATACTGATTTAATCATTGCCTATAAAAGAGCTAGTAATATTGTTGCTAGCTTTGTTGGTAAAGATGAAAAAATCAATGAATCTTTATTTGATAATGACTATGAAAAAAATCTATATAATTTCTTACAAGATTATGAGCCAAAAATTAAAGCAGAGATAATGGCAAAAAACTACTCTGAGAGCTTAAAGATGCTTGCTGCTATGCGAGCTCCAATATCAAGTTTTTTTGATAACGTGATGGTAAAAGTTGATAATCAAATTGTGGCCAATAATCGTCTTTTACTGCTTAGCAAGGCAAAGCAGATTTTTGATCAGATTGCTAAATTTGATCAACTATAGATTGACACTGAAGGCTATTTGCAATACCATCACTAATGGTTGTTAGTGACATACAAACAAAGATTGCTGTAAAAAAACTAAAACAAAACTATTGTGAGTAAATATTAATATATTATTAAGGAGAGCGATTATGAAAAAGATGTTTAAAAAATGGGAAGGCGGTGCTAAGAAAAATGGTGGATGGGGAAATTCTATGGTTGATCAAGTAGAAAAATGGGTAGCACCAATAGCAGAGCAAGTGGAAAAAATAGCAGAGCAAGTGGAAAAAATAGAAGGCGGAGCAGAGAAACATGGTGGGCTAGATAAAGCTGCACTTGCTCAGGTACATACATGGACAGCGCCTAGTAGTTCCGATGAGTCGGCACTAAGAAGAGAAGCCGAAGAATTAGAAGCAAGAAGAGCTGTAGAAGAAGTAGCCAGAAGAGAAGCTGAAGAGTTAGAAGCAAGAAGAGCTGTAGAAGAAGTAGCCAGAAGAGAAGCTGAAGAGTTAGAAGCAAGAAGAGAAGCTGAAGAAGTAGCAAGAAGAGAAGCTGAAGAAGTAGCAAGAAGAGAAGCTGAAGAAGTAGCAAGAAGAGAAGCTGAAGAGTTAGAAGCAAGAAGAGAAGCTGAAGAAGTAGCAAGAAGAGAAGCTGAAGAAGTAGCAAGAAGAGAAGCTGAAGAAGTAGCAAGAAAAGAAGCTGAAGAAGAACAGGCTGAACATTTGACAAAAAATCTGACTGAAAGCTGGAGTATAATTAATGTATCATCCTCAGAAGATGGTAATATAGTAACTATACGGTTGAAATTGGATGAGCCTGGTTTGATTGGTGATGGGGTTGTTGAGGATGAAGGAGCGCTGTAATTGCATATCAATTTTTACTAATTAATGAACGATATTAAGAAAGCTGCAAGCATAATTCAAAACGGTGGCCTAGTTGCATTTCCTACGGAAACTGTTTACGGCCTTGGGGCGGATGCTTGCAGCCAATCGGCCTGTTTAAAAATTTTTGAGGCAAAGGGTAGGCCATCTAATAACCCGCTCATAGTCCATGTAGCCTCATTACAAGACGCTAAAAATATAGTACAGTTCAATGACAATGCAGAGAAGCTTGCTAGCCTCTGGCCTGGTCCACTTACTTTAGTTCTCCCCAAAAAAGATAATGCCGAACTTGCGCAGTGCGTAACGGCTGGGCTTAATACTGTAGCAATCCGTATTCCAGCTGATTCTGTAGCTTTGAGTTTGATCAAAGCTAGTGGAAGGCCGATTGCGGCGCCGAGTGCTAATAAATCTGGTACTTTAAGCTCAACAAATTATGAACATGTGAAAAAAAATTTTGGGGATGAAATATTTATATTGACCTCAAATAGTCAAAGTGCTTATGGCCTTGAATCGACTATTATCGATCTTACCTCATCAGTTCCCACAATATTACGTTTTGGCTTTATTACTCCATGTACTTTAGAAAAATTGCTTGGCAAGAAAGTTGGAATTGCTTCAAAATTGTCAGAAATAAAAGCTCCAGGTATGCTTCTAAAGCATTACTCACCTAAAACCAAGCTGCGTCTAAAGGCAGAGTCTTTGAGAAGTTCAGAAGTTGGGTTGAACTTTGGTAACAGCCAACTTAACGTGGTTGGATCAATGAATTTGAGCCTTAGCGCAGACACAATAGAAGCTGCTGCAAATCTCTTTGACTATTTACATGTTTTGGATGAATTTTGCCTGAAAAATAATATAGATTCGATTGCAGTTGCTGATATTCCAAATATTGGCATAGGTCTTGCCATAAATGACCGACTTGCTAGAGCAGCAGAGTAGCAGCCTATAAATTTTCCTAGTAATCTGAACTTATGGATAAGGAATAGAGTCGTATGGTTTTATACCGGCGCTCGCTGTACGCACCGTCATCCTGAATTTACTTCAGGATCTCATGAGATAGAAGCAGATGCTGAGTCGAAGAGACATACAAAACCAATTGAGTTCAGCACGATGGTAGTGATAAGAAGATACCGGATCAAGCCCGGTATGACTGCATTTCCTATTTATAAGGATTTTTATCGGGGATCCTATAGCCATTCAAGTTGAATTAGGTACAAAGCTTGCCGCGACAAGCAACCTTCGAAGGGTACATTCAGAAGAAAAATTGATCCAGGGTTTGATCCTGGATCTTCTTTCGTTGCCTGAGATTCGTAAAGCAAGTTCAGGATAACCTGACTACGCCTTACGCTTTCTTAAACTACGATCTTTTTTGTATCCCAGGACATATCATATAAAAAAACAGCGTCCAAATTATGAACGCTGTTTTTTATCGTAATCTAATGTCTAGAGACTATAGATTAACTTTTAGTTTTAATGTACCAGTATGTGACTGGAATTTTTTAGCTAAACCAAGATCGTATCCAGCAGAAATTTCATACATATCTGCTTGAATTCCTTTTACTGAACCACCAATGTTGTAAAAACCTTTCGAGATTTTTTGTGAAGGTGTAGCAATAGCATCAATACCATTCACAAGTGTAACTGAAGTAGCTGAGTTTTTAGTGTTGAAAGCATAATCCACGTTTGCGTGAATTTCAGGAATAACTTTCATTGAACCGCCCATGTCAGCAACATATTTTGCAGTAATTCCAGCTAAGCCAGAAGTTCTGTTAGTTGTTCTTTTTGCAACTGCTCTGTTTAGGCCTTTACCACTTTCTTTATATCCCTTAACTTGGATGTTAGCATATGAAGCACCAACGGTAGGAACTAAATGTACTTGAGGAGCCACTTCATAGTCATAGCCTACTTCAAGTTTTGCAGCCATAGAATCAGCTTTAGTTTTTGCACTAGCTATATTGTTTGCAATATCACCAGTAGCTCTTTTTTTCTTAATGTTAGATTTACCATACTGACCTTGTCCACTTACGAACACTTCATTAGTTACATCAAATTTACCATAGATAGTAACGATATGAGATTTAACATCTTCTTTGTTAGAAGTGTTGGCTTTATTTTTTATATCATTTACAAAAAATGAGTATGCCACACCAAGGAGAGTCTCGTCTCCTGTATCAGCCCCTATGGTAACTCCTTTTTGATCTAATTTGTATCCAGGTGCATTACCATGTGCTTTTTGGGTACCTCTTGATAGGCTACCTTGAACCCAAACTCCATAAGCTTGCATTAAGTCACCAGCAGAAACAGCAGAAAATCCACCAATTCTTGAATCAACCACCCCTCTTGAGATTACTAATGAATTCATTAAACCTTCTGAAACAGCACTGTCTGATTTTTGTACATCAGGCACTTTAGTTGCATCCTTAACATCTCTTACTAAGTATTTATCAATGCTTCTTTTTAATTCATTTAAGTCAGCTAGAGCTTTTGCTTTTAAAGCATTATTTTGCTTTGAACTTGCAGCTTGCTCGATTTTAGCAATACGTTGTTTTAGATTTTCTTGAGTTTCTTTGGCATTTCTTATCTCAATAAATTCTTTTAGTCCACCTACTTGCCTGGATATTGTGTCTAATCTAGCTGTTTGTTCTGCAGACAGAGTTGCAGCATTAAGCAAATTATCTCTTTCTTCAATGAGCTGCTTAATAGTCGCATTTTGAGAAGCAAGTTTAGTCTCTATTGTAGAAAAATTTGAGTCAGTTACTTTATTTGTTTCTCTTAGTGCAACGAAGTTTTGTATTTGGCCAGCATCTCCGCCTTTTATGTACGCAAAAGCATCCCTTAGCTCATCTATATCACTCTCAAATAAATCTTCAAGATCCATTGTGCTGAATATCTGATCTCTTAAGGATGATGGTAGAGAGGAAAGGAGATTAGTCACTTCGTTAAGCCCTGCAAGCACTTCGTCTCTGGTAACTCGTCCTCCATCGGCCTGCACCTGAGCTGCTATCATGGTAGCCAGTTCAGTTCTGATATTAGCGTTTGCAGAGAATAAATCATTGAAGAAAACTTTTTGTGTATCTTTTTTAATTGAAACATCATCATTATCTAAATTAATTCTTCCTGCTCTTATACGAGTATCTATCTCTGTGGTTAAAGCCGTAAAACTAGCGTAATTTGCCCCATCAAAGGCATAAGTATTGTTTCCATTATATGTAATTTCAAAAATATTAGCATTAGCAGTAGTTGCTGAAAGTGCCGATACCAAAGCAGTGGTTAAAAGTAATTTTTTTTTCATGACGTTCTCATTAAATTTATTATAAAAAATCGAATTTGGTGAGCATTAATATGCTGATCAATTATCCGAAGGTTAATTGTCCGAGACTTAACATATAAAAATATTAACATGGGGTAAAGTATATTTTTTGTTAACTATTCATAAACTATATGTACCACAAGTTATGTGTCTTTTTTGTCACGATTATCTAATTAATCGGAACTATGGGTGAGGATCATAGAGTCATGTAGTTTTGTACTGGAATTTGGAATACTGCCGTCATCCTGAACTTGATTCAGGATTTTCTTCTGTTGCTTGGGATACCGGATCAAGTCCGGTATAACTGTGTTACTTTTGGTAAACCAGGCAGGTATAAGCTATAGCCAAAGCATCAGATTCGTCAAGCGTTACATGTTCCATATCACCTGACATTATTATTTTTACCATATGCTTAACTTGTTCTTTCTCTGCATGCCCAACGCCAACTATTGTTTTCTTAATCTTGTTAGGTAGGAACTCATAATAAGGCAACCCAGTTTTGCCTATTACTGACATTAATGCACCTCTGACGTACCCAAGTTTTAATGAAGATATTGCATTAACATTTACAAAAGTTTCTTCCATGGCGATTATTTCTGGTTTATGGAGTTCAATTACTTGCTCAATGGAGCTGACTAGCTGTGCAAGTCTGATATGAATAGGAGTTTTGACACTAGTCTTTACAACGCCGCTAGCTATGTAGTATATTTTAGGTGAATTAAAACGAATCATTCCCCAGCCAAGGCAAGTTAGCGCAGGATCAATACCAAGAATTCTCATTAGTTACTCTTAATTTGTACAATTTAGTGTATAAACAAGCTTTTCTAAATTACTAAAAGTAATTTATTATTTTTTATATACCTCTTTAGGAGGTTAATGCCTTGCTTTCCTTTTTGAATGTTTGATACAAAACGGGAATTACAAAAATTGTGAATAAAGTACCAACCAACATTCCGCCAATAATCACTAGGCCAATAGAATTGCGAGATGCTGCTCCAGCACCGCTTGCTAGAACCAGAGGTATAGCCCCGCATATGGTTGCAATGCTTGTCATCAGAATTGGGCGCAAGCGAAGTTTTGACGATTCAATTACTGCTTCGGCAATTGTTCTTCCTTCATGACGAAGTTGATTGGTAAATTCAACTAGCATAATAGAATTTTTAGTAACTAGGCCAATGAGCGTAACTAAGCCAATGTTACTGTACATATTTATAGTATCATTAAAGAGAAGGAGTGCAACGACTCCACCAGTTATAGAAAACGGAACTGCCATTAAGATTAACAACGAATCACCAAAGCTCTCAAATTGAGCGGATAGTACCAAGAATATAAACAAGAGTGCAAACAAGAACGTAATAAGTGTATCGCCGCTCGATTCTTCCATTTGTTTAATTTGACCCAGATACTCAAGTTTCGATTTATTTGTATCTATAATTTCTTTTGCTATTTCTTCGATTACTTTAACTGCATCATTAAGGTTTTTGCCTGGAGCAAGGTCGGCGCTGATTTTTATAGATCTTGAATTATTATAATGACTATATTCTTTTACGCTGATTGTCTCTCTAACATCAGCAACAGATTCAAGTGGCAATATATTGCTTTCGTTATTTTTTACAAATATTTTCTTTATGTCTGCTGGGCTGCTTTTATCTTTTATATCATAGCCAATTATAACGTCGTAAATATCGGTTCCCATCCTAAAGTCACCGACTTGTCGTCCAGCTATTAAATATTGTATAGTTTTGCCTATTGTCTCAATATTCACACCATATCTGTAGGCTTTTTCCCTGTTGACTATAATATCTAAGGTAGGAGTTGATGCTTTAAAGTCTCTCTCTGAACCTACAAAAATTGGGTTCTTATTCATTTTATCCAGAAACAATTGTGAAATAGTATCAAGGTCAGAGTATTCAAGTGAAGATTGAATATTAAATTCAATTACTTTGTTGCCACCGCCACCACCTATCGATGGTGGGCTAACAGCAAATATCGACATGCCAGGAATTTTGGAAAATTTTTGATTCAGTTCTTGCTGTATCTGGGCTTGATATGCATCTCTTTCTTTCCAGTCTTTTAAAGGAACGAAAGCCATGGCACTATCACCACCACCCCATCCAATAACATCAAAGTATCCTAGAATAGCGGGAGTGTCGCTTAATACTTTTTCGGCCTCTAAAACAGTTTTTAGAGAAGAAGATACGCTAGAGCCCTCTGGCCCAGTAAAAAAGACTTGTAAGAACCCCTGATCTTCATCAGGTACAAAAGTTTTGTTGACGTTAATGAAGCTAAGGATCAGTACTATCACTGAAGCAAGACAAATAGAATAGAATTTCTTTTTGTTATCAAGAGCTAGTTCAAGATAATGGATATATTTTTGCTGTACTTTTAATAAATAACAGTCAAATTTTTGTAAAAATTGAGGCTTACTATTATTAGTTGTTATCATCCGACTGGACATCATAGGTGTTAAAGTTAAAGCCACAAATCCTGAAAAGAGGACACAAAAAGCAAGGGTCCAAGCAAATTCAATAAATAGTTTTCCTAAAAACCCTTCAATAAAACCAATCGGTAGAAATACTGATGCCAAAGTGATCGTCATAGCAACCACAGCAAAGCCAATTTCCTTAGAAGCATCAAATGCTGCCTGTATTGGTGGTTTTCCTAATTCATGATTATGTCTGAATATGTTTTCAAGCATAACGATTGCATCATCAACCACCAAGCCAATTGCAAGTATCATAGCAAGGAGAGTAAATGTATTTATTGTAAAACCCAGCATATACATTGCTGAAAATGTACCTATTAATGAAATTGGTATAGTTACTAGTGGAATTAGCGTTATTCTTGCTGATCCTAAGAATAAATATATGACTGCTGCAACAAGGGCAATTGCCTCAAAAATTGTGTGATAAACTGAGCTGATTGAAGCTTTTACAGGTATTGCTGCATCGTATGCAACTTCGATTTTTATGCCAGCAGGAAGATTTTTTCGGATTTTTGGCAGCTCTGCTCTTACTGAATCAGAGAGCTCGATAATATTAGCCGTTGATTGTTTTATTAACCCAACAGCTAGGGATTGTTTACCGTTATAACGCAAGATTACGTCATTTTCAACAGGCTCAAGTCTAACATTTGCAATATCTTTGAGTTTTATTATGGTTCCATCAGGATATTTTTTGACAATTATATTCTCAAATTCTTCCTGAGAGTTAAGGGTTGCATTAAGTTTTAAAGAAAAATTTCGTACATCGGTTTTAATCGATCCGGCTGGATAATCTTTGTTCTGCTCGCGTATAGCTATCTCCAAGTCTAAAGGCGATAATTTATGCTGAAACATCTTAGTATTAAGGGGCTCAATACGCATGCTGTAGTATTTAGCACCAAAGATCCTTGAATTACCAACTGTTGGAAGTTTTTCTAGAACAGATTTTATTTCATTATCAGAAATTCTTGTTAATTCTAACTCATCATGTCGTGAACTATTTATACTGATCCACAGGCTAGGCCAAGCGTCTGAGTCCATTTTTGCAACTGAAGGCATCTTCATATCATCAGGAAAGATTTGACCAAGGTCAGAGATCATCGAGCGAACATCGTTAAGGGCTATTTCAATATCAGCTTCAAGGTCAAAGGCCAGCATAATATTGCTTTCACCAACAGCGCTTGTAGAAGAAATCGATTCGAGGTTTTTTACGGTTTTAAGTGCCTTTTCTATGCGTTGGGTAATTTGGCGTTCCATATACAAAGCATCGGCACCTGGATACTCAGTGCGGACGGTAATTAGTGGGGGATTAATGTTAGGAGTTCCTCTTACTTGTAATTTAGTAAAAAAGATTGCCCCTAATGACAAAATTATCAAGCTCAAGACTATAGTAAAAACTGGCCGTCTAATACAAATTTCAGGTAACTGCATAGCTTTTTATTTTACTTTACTTGTTCTTTACCTTGATTTTGGGGAGCTTTTTCAATTAAGCGTACCAAAGCACCGTCATATATTTTAGTTAATCCTTCAAGGACAATAGGATCACCAGCTTGAAGCTCCTCAGAGGATATTTCAATTAAGTCATCAGACCTCGTTTTTGTTAGTATATAAATTTGTTTAACTTTATTATCTTTATCTATTTTATAAACAAAATTGCCTTTGTTATTCTTAAGTACAACTTTTTCAGGAAGTGCAAGGCCTTTATGACGATCAAAAATGATCTCAGTTTCTACATAACTACCATGTAGTATTTTAGTATTGGGTGGAAAAGATAGCTTTGCTGTAATGGTTCCATTGTCATTCAAATAATTTGAGATAGCAGTGACTTTACCAAGCACTTTATTACCAGTAATGTCTCTCACTGAAACTTCAGAATTTTTATTGATTTTTCCGTTAAGCGATTCTGGAAGTTCAACAAATATAATTTTTTCACCCACAGCAATTATAGTAAAAAGATAATCTCCCACCTTTGTATCGTTGCCCACTTGTGTAGGAACTACCCCAATAGAACCATCAGAAGGCGCTTTAATTATCATATTCTGATATTTTTCATTTTCAGTTGCCAAATCGGCTTTAGCTGTTTCTAATGCCACTTTCGATTTATCCAGCACTTCTTTACTTATAATTTTCTTTTTCCAAAGTGAAAAATCTCTGTCATAAGTACTTTTAGCTGATTCAAAAGACGCCTCAGCTTTAGTTTTTGTGGCCTCGGCAATTTCCAAATCGATAGTAAGTAACACGTCACCTTTCTTTACTTCTTGGCCTTGGGTGATTGCTATTGAATCAATAGTTCCTGCGGTCTTAGCATAATATGTTTTACTATTTTCTGCTCTTGACTGGCCGACAACTACAAATCTTTCATAAAAATCGTGGTACTCAATTTTTGTTATTTCAATATCTACGGCATCTTGAAAAGATGCATAAGCTAACGTTGGCAAATAAACTAAGGGCACCAGCATTATAAAAATAAACTTCTTACGAAATCCTATTTTCAAAGTGTACAATAAATTTCTAAATAAAATTCTTAACATAAGATGATTTTAGGGTATTAAAAAAATTTTAATGAATACTCATTGTACAGTGGATGATTACCAAAAACCAGTAAAACTAAAAATCTGTAAGCAAAAAAATAGGCGGCTTTACAAAAAGCCGCCTATAAGTTTGATTAAGAAAAACTTTACTTAATCTGCAAACACCAAGGTTTTAATCACCTACATCACAAGTTGCGTTGTCAGCATCTCCGCTTAAGAAAGCAACTAATCTTGGTGCACTGAATATTATACCAACACCAGCAGCGGTTGCAGCAGCAATACCCCAATTAAGTTTACCAAGGAATAAACCAACGCCAACTGAGAATATAGCAATTGTTGCTATGCCTCTTGCGATGCCACCAGAAAGGTTAGCTACTAATCTACATAGTGTTTGTCCGACCACGTCGTTGTCTTCAGCTGCAGGAGCAGCGGCTGCAAATGCGGCCTCTGCAGAAGTAAGGATTACGCAAATTGCAGCGAATAGCAAAACCAAACGCCATACAAGGTCAGCATTAAGTTCAATTTGAAATTTTGTAGAATTCATCTTAGTACACCTCGAAATAATTATTAAATAAGAATTAAACACAAGATTGAGTTTATATATTTACTTCTATTAGGGTCAAGCATTTTACACAAAAATTAAAATATGATTTGCTGAATAATGATCAATTGTGTGTTTTTTATGTTTTTAGTATTACAACTTGAGGAAATCAGAGATAAGAAAGAGCGATCCAGTAATTATAATTGTTGAAGGAATATTACTTTTGTTAATTATAATCTCGATAGCGTCCTTAATAGAATCTGCACAGGTAAACTTAATTCCACTTTTGCTGGCTTTGTCTGCTAGTATACTTGCACTATAACTGGATGGTTCGGACTCAACGTTTACTGCAATTCCACCTTGTACGATATCTTTGAAATAAACGCAAAACGTTGCGGCATTTCTTTTTCTGGTCATACCTAGTATCAGATATATTGGTCCCTGCAAATTTTCCGAGGCCCAGTGCGACAGGCTAAGAGCTCCAGAATCGTTATGTGCTCCATCTAGATATATTTGAATGTCTTTGCGGCCAGTGAGTTTTTTTGTTTTTTCATTTGGTACCCGCTCAATCCTGCCCGGCCAGTTTGTTGAAGTTAAGCCCTTGGCGATTTGGGGCGCAGTAATTTGAAATTCTTTATTTACAAGCATTGTAGCAGCTATAACCGTTGCTGCACTCCGTATTTGATGATCACCAAGTAAACTGGGGTATGGAAGGTCAAGATTATATTTTCGGGATAAATATCTGAAACCAGTATCTGTTTTTTCAGAGCAATAGTCATATTCATAGCAAAAAGAAGGTGCAGCTCTTTCTTCACACGTGGAAAGAAGAACTTCGTATACTTCAGGCGTTTGAGGCCCAATAATACAAGGTACATTTGTTTTTATAATTCCTGCTTTTTCACTTGCTATCTGTTTGATATCTTTACCAAGAAATTCGGTGTGATCAAAAGAAATTGGGGTAATTATTGTAGCAAGTGGCGATGAAATGACATTAGTGCAATCAAGCCGTCCACCAAGGCCAGTTTCTAAAAGTAATATATCTGCCTTTGTCTCGGCAAAAGCTAGAAATGCAGCTGCTGTAGTACCTTCAAAAAAAGTAGGTTGAATATTTTCTTTTTCCGCAGCAAGCTTGGTTCGTTCAAGGAAGAAATTTAGTTGATCGTCAGATATAGGTTTGCCAGCAAGGTTAATTCTCTCATTGAACTGGAGAAGATGAGGAGAAGTATAAGTATGCACAGAATAGCCGGCCTGGATAAAAATACTTTTTAGCATAGCTACTGTGGAACCTTTTCCATTTGTGCCAGCAACATGAATAGTAGGTGGGAGTAAATTTTGTGGGTTGCCAAGGGCTCCAAGCAAGCGGAAACTACCGCTTAAGTTAAACTTACCCGGTATTTTCCATATAGGAACTGGAGGCCAATGAGGAATATTAACCATAGTAGTGTAAAAGATGTTATTGATTGACAAAAGGATATAAAATCTACTAAATATATCAAGTTAAAACTCATAATTACAATAGCATGATTAATATAACATTTCCTGATGGTTCTAAGAAGCAGTTTCATAAGGGTATAACCGGAGCTGAAATTGCTTCTTCTATTTCAAAATCACTGGCAAAATCTGCCATGGTGGTATCAGTTGATGGAGAGCTTAAAGATTTATCTCTGCCAATACATAAAGATTGCATATTAAGAATACTTACAGAAAATGATCCAGAAGCTTTGGAAATTATAAGGCATGATGCAGCTCATATTATTGCAGAAGCTGCCAAAGAACTTTTTCCTGACATACAAGTAACAATTGGGCCAGCAATTAAAGATGGTTTTTATTACGATTTTGCCAGAAGCGTTCCATTTACAACAGATGATCTTGCAAAGATTGAACTCAAGATGCATGAGATTGTAAAACGCAATGAAAGCTTTAACAGAGAAGAGTGTTCTAGGGACCAAGCTATTAAGATGTTCAAGGAAATGGGCGAACATTATAAAGCAGAAATTATTGCCTCGATACCGGAAGACCAGACTATTACCTTATATCGTCAAGGTAATTTTGTTGATTTGTGCCGAGGGCCACATTGTCCATCAACTGGAAGAATTAAGCATTTTAAGTTAATGAAAGTAGCTGGAGCTTATTGGCGAGGTGACAGTAATAACGAAATGTTGCAGCGTATATACGGTACAGCTTGGGCAACAAAAGAACAGCTTGACGAACATTTATATAGGCTAGAAGAGGCTGAAAAAAGAGACCATAGGAAGCTTGGGCGAGAGCTTAATCTATTCCATTTTCAAGAAGAAGCTCAAGGGATGGTATTCTGGCATGAAAAAGGATGGAATCTGTATCGCACCATTGAAAGCTATATAAGGAGAAAATTACAAAAGGCCAACTATATAGAAGTTAAAACACCTCTAATGGTTGATAGAAAGCTTTGGGAAGCATCAGGTCACTGGGAAAAGTTCAGAGAAGATATGTTTACAGTTGAAACTGAGGATAGGACTTATGCTCTAAAGCCTATGAGTTGCCCGTGCCATATTCAGATCTTTAACCAGGGTACAAAGAGTTATAGAGACCTACCCATTCGTATGGCAGAATTTGGTTGTTGTCATCGTAACGAATCCTCTGGTGGCTTGCATGGATTGTTACGTGTAAGGAATTTTGTTCAAGATGATGGGCATATTTTTTGCAGTGAAGATCAAATAAATGCAGAAACGGTAGAGTTTTGTAAATCTTTACTTGAAGTTTATAAAGATTTTGGGTTTTTAAAAATTAAAGTCAAGTTTTCTGATAGACCAGATGTGAGAGCTGGTGAAGACTCTGTTTGGGATAAGGCTGAATCATCTCTAAAGGCGGCTGTTGAAGAGGCTGGGCTTGAGTATGAAATGAATCCAGGCGAGGGGGCGTTCTATGGTCCGAAGCTTGAGTTTGTTCTGACTGATGCAGTCGGTAGGGATTGGCAATGCGGTACTTTTCAGGTAGATTTTGTTCTTCCTGAGAGGCTCTCTGCCGAATACGTTGCTCCGGGAGGAGAAAAAAAGAGACCAGTTATGCTACATAGAGCAATCATTGGTACTTTTGAGAGATTCATAGGAATTTTAATAGAAGAATATGCTGGAAAATTTCCACTTTGGCTCGCTCCTACTCAGGTCGCACTCGTCGGTATAACTAATGATCAGGATGATTACTTAAGTTCATTGAATGCCAAACTTATTGATGCTGGGATTAGATCTGAGCTTGACATTTCAAGGGAAAAAGTGAATTATAAAATACGAAATTTTTCTAACTTGAAAGTACCGATTATTGCTGTTGTAGGTAAAAAAGAGCAAGAAAGCCAAACCGTTACACTAAGATATCTTGGTTCTGATGAGCAAAAAACAATTAATGTAGATGAGTTGATTGCTCTGGTTTTAACAGATAATAAGAAGTATTTTGGTTAGATTACTAAGTATAATTTATTAAATTTTGTGGAGAAGTTCTTATAACTGAGATTAAAAAAAGTAAATTTCCTAAAGCGAATAAGGAAATTAAAGCGGTGGAAGTTCGGTTGGTTGACGCTGAAGGCGAAATGATGGGTGTTGTTACTTTGCAAAAAGCGATGCAGATAGCCGCTGATGCAGGTCTTGATCTTGTAGAAATTTCTCCAAATGCGGAGCCCCCTGTTTGTAAAATACTTGATTTTAGTAGATTTAAATATGATGCCAAAAAGAGGCAACAAGAATCGAAAAAGAAGCAAAAAAAAGTTTCTTTAAAAGAAATGAAATTCAAAGTAAATATTGGTCAGGGCGACTTAGATGTTAAATTGAGAAAAATCAGACAGTTTCTTGAAGATGGGGATAAAGTAAAAATCTCTTTGTGGTTCAAGGGAAGGGAGATTGTCCACAGAGATAAAGGCAAAGAGCTTTTTGATAAGATTATAGAAAATTTAGGCCCCATTGCTAAAATTGAATCTGAGGCAAAGATGGAAGGAAAACAGATCGTTATGGTGCTTAGCTCGCAGTCTCTAGTAGAATAAGCATATACAAGCTGTATGGATATAAAATATTAACAGGAAAGGCCTAATTCTATGAAGGTTAAAACGGATATTTTAGTCATCAATGGCACCTCAACCTCAGGAAAATCATCTGTAGCTAAATCCTTAATGAAATTAAATCCAAATCTTATTGAAGAAGATCTAGATCTAATGCGTAATCCAACTACTCCTACAACACCAGAAATGGAGTTTGTAATGATTAATAACGCAATAGATCATGTTTTAAAAGGGAAGCAGGTTATTTTGCATCTTTTTCATCCGTCAAATCTTTCCAAATGTATGACCGCAAGAGGAATAGAAGATATTTCTGTAAAAAAAGTGCTGATGTTTTGTCCGATTGAAGGGCTTGTAGATAGGTTAGATGAGAGGAATAGTAAAGCACTAAAGGTTGATGCACAGAATACTCGAGATTATTTAATGCCGTTTGATCAATTTAGTAAACTTTATACCAAAACGCTTGAAAAACAGATTGCGTTAGAGACATTGAGTTTAGAAAAAGTCACAAAAATTTATGGTGACCAGTTTGACAAAATGATTCAGTATGCTAAGCAACAAAAGCATAATCTTCCTTCTGAAGAGCAAATTTTAATTGATAAACAAGAATCATTAAAGGAATTTTTAGCAAATCTTGGTTTTGAAGAAAGTTTGTTATCTATTGAAATTGCGCCCAGGGAAACCTGGGATTTTATTTATAATACATACAATGATTATTGTGACGAAGAAGGAATTACAAAGATTGCCGGTGATCTCTATGCTGCCTTTGGCTAATGAATTATCCTGAACTATGAATAACCTCAGTTCTATGTAAGAAGTATGTAAGAAGTGAATATTTTTAAGTAAAAGTCAGGGCAAAATTCCGTCATCCTGAACTTGATTCAGGATCTTCTTTCTGGTGCCTGCGATCCTGAATCAAGTTCAGGATGACTAGATTTTAGAGGATCTTGGGCCAAAGACATGCGGAAGCCCAACAAGGTACAATTCCATAGTTTAGGTTAGATAGCGTTATTTTTTGAACCAGCAGCTTGAACGAGTCAGCTACAAATTCGGTCAGATACGACGGTGTCAAGCACTTGGTCGCTCTTTAATCTTAAACCAAGTGCAATATAAAGCTGGTAAGAACACTAACGTAAGTATTGTTGCTACAGCTAGGCCCCCCATGATTGCATAAGCCATTGGTCCCCAAAACACTGTTGGAGCGATTGGAATCATTCCTAGGATTGCAGCTGCAGCAGTCAAAATTACCGGACGAAAACGATGTGTCGTTGCAGTTACTACAGCATCCCAGCGGGATAAACCATGAGCAATTTCCGTTTCAATCTGGTCTATGATAATGACTGAATTACGTACGATCATACCAATCAAGGCGATAATTCCTAAAATAGCAACAAACCCTAAAGGTTTGTTTG
Organism: Rickettsia typhi; assembly: GCA_945865485.1. Taxonomy (GTDB): domain Bacteria; phylum Pseudomonadota; class Alphaproteobacteria; order Rickettsiales; family Rickettsiaceae; genus Megaera_A; species Megaera_A venefica. Next base: position 107,983 of record CAMBEC010000002.1, on the reverse strand, counting down.
CAACCAACAATATAGCGACTATTCCTATTAAACCTAAGGGCACTACGCTTAATACCAAAATAACACGTTGGATACTCTGCAATTGCACCATCAAAATAGTTATCATAATTGTCAACATCAGTGGTACCACAGCTGCAACTGAAGCTTGAGATTTAGCGCTCTCTTCAATTGATCCACCAGTTTTTATTTGGTATCCAGCTGGTAATTGCGCGTTAAGTTCTAAAATTTTAGAGGATAGTTTTTTTACAATAGTTGCAGGTAAGACAGTTGCAGAAGTATCGGCTTGTACGGTAATTGTCGGCATACGATCTCGTCTCCAGATCAAAGGATATTCTTGCTCATATTCAATGGTGGCAATTTGTAGTAAGGGGACTTTTTTTCCGCTTGGAGTAGAAATTTGTAATGTGCTTAGAGAATCAAGAGAAACTCGTTGTTCTGCTTCTGCTCGGATCACTACATCAATTAAATAAGTATTATCTCGTACTTGGGTGATTTTCATTCCTGATACCACGGCATTCAGTGCATTAGCCAAATCTTCTGAACTTAAGCCAAGAAGTTTAGCTTCATTTTGGTTAACTTTGATTCTTAATACTCGTGATGGTTCAATCCAATCAAAATTAATATCTTGAACGTGTGATTCTGAACCTAGAATTTGAGCAACTTTGTAGGCTATATCTCTAACTTGTTCCAGGTCATGACCGCTTACTCTATACTGTAATGGCCACCCGACTGGAGGTCCCATTTCGAGCGGCATGACTCGGCTGTTTATAGTTGAGAAATTTTCTTTAAATTCTTTTTGCAAATAACTTTTTACTCGTTCCCTTGCTTCTATATCTTTGGTTACAACCACAGTTTGAGCAAATGATGGGTTAGCTTGAGCCCCCTCGAGTGGTAAGTAAAAACGAATTGCACCTCGGCCTATATAGGAGCTCCAATGTACAATATCAGGATTCTTGTCTAGCAACCGCTCTAGCTTTGTCACTTCATTAGAAGTAGCAAATATAGAAGAGTTCTGTGGTAATTGCATATTTACTAAAAGTTCTGGACGATCTGACGATGGAAAAAATTGTTGAGGAACAAATTTCATTCCTACAATTGATAACATAAATAACGCTATTGTAATACAAATGGTTGTTTTTGGAGAACGCATAGAACCTAGTAAAATAGTACGAAACATTTGTGATAATTTAGTCTCATGGTTTTGATGTCGTTCTAATTTATCTGGCAAAAGAGCCAAGCCAAGTATAGGAGTAAATATCACTGCTACAAACCATGAGGCAATTAAGGCAATGGCAATCACTGCAAATAAAGAAAATACATATTCACCAGCAGAGCTACGAGCAAATCCTACTGGAATAAATGCTACCACTGTAACTAATGTGCCGGTGAGCATAGGAAAGGCAGTGGAAGTGTATGCGAACGTGGCTGCTCTAACTTTGTCCCAGCCCTCTTCTAGTTTTGTGATCATCATTTCAACGGTAATCATCGCGTCGTCAACAAGTAATCCCAAAGCAATTATTAACGCTCCCAAAGAAATTCTTTGGAGATCAATATGAAAAAATTCCATAGCTAAAAATACTATAGTTAATACTAATGGAATCGAGAATGCAACCACAGCCCCCGCACGTAGGCCAAGACTTAAAAAGCTAACAAAAAGCACAATGGCGAAAGCTTCTTCTAATGATTTTGTAAACTCAGCGATATTTTCTTCTACTACTGTAGGCTGGTTAGCTACTAGTTGGTACTCTATACCAATTGGTAAATCTGCGCCAATTTTCTGCATTGCTTCTTTAACATTTTTACCTAGTGCCAAGATATCTCCGCCTGTAGTCATTGACACGGCCAATCCTATCGCTGGTTTTCCATTAAATTTAAATAGAGATTGTGGAGGATCAATATAATCTCGTTTAACAGTAACAATATCTCCTAGCGGAAATAATTTTCCATTTATATTCATGTTTATATTACGCAAGTCTTCTTCCGACTGAAATCCTCCAGAAACTCTCAATAATATTGTTTCATTTTCTGTTTGTACCATTCCTGCTGGTCTTACAGAATTTGTTGTTTGCAACATTTTAATAAATTCTGAAGGTTTTATTCCAAGCCCAGCAAGTCTTCTGATAGAAAATTCGATATAGATTTTCTCATCTTGGCTTCCTAAGATTTCTATTTTAGATACGTCTGGTATTTGTAAAAGTTTAGATCGTGTATCTTCTATGTAATCTGTTAGTTCACGCCCTGAGAAGCCATCTGCAGTGAAGGCATAAATGATGCCGTAAGTATCACCAAACTCATCGTTAAAAAATGGTCCGATAGTTCCTTGCGGGAGGGTGCTAACAATATCCCCAATTTTTTTACGAACCTGATACCAGCTGTTTTGCACCTCAGAGGCTGGGGTGGTTCCATGTAAATTAACAAAAATAGTTGATGATCCTGGTGTAGTAAAGCTACGTACATAACCTATGTGAGGAGTTTCCTGCAGCTTTTTTTCTATACGTTCGGTGACCTGATTCATGGTCTCTTCAATTGTTGCCCCAGGCCATTTGGTTTGGATAAGCATGGTTTTAATTGAAAAAACTGGATCCTCGTTTCTACCAAGGCGTGTGTAAGATAAGCTACCTACTATTATTAACATGCCCATCAAGTACCATACCAACTCCTTATGGTTAATTGCCCATAGAGAGAGATTAAAGCGCTCTTTCATTATTTAACCTCTATTTGTCTTGTAATTTAACCTGCTGTCCAGGATGTAGGGAATGAACTCCTGCAGTAACAACGAGCTCACCATTTTGTAAGCCTTCAGAAACAACAATTGAATCTTGGGTATAGCCAATTATTTTAATATTCCTTAAACTTACAGTATTATCCTCGGGGTTAACAACCCACACTGCTGGGCTGGAATTAGACTTATTTAAGGACATAACCGGTAGCTCAATAGAACTTGCTTTATTCAAAGTAACACAACCAGTAACTGTTGACCCAAGTTTTAATGCTTCTGGGGGATTAGTTAGACCAACTTTTACAGCAAAAGTGCGGGTAACTGAATCTGCTTGAGGTGATACCTCCCGGACATAGCCAATAGTTTTGATAGAAGGGTCATGGCTTAATGATACTTCGACGGGTAGCTTACTTTCTGGTTTGTTCTGAAATAATTGTTCTGGTACATTAAATACAGCGTCTCTTCCTTCATCTGTAGCCACGCGCATAATAACCTGACCAGTTTTTATTACTTCGCCGGCCTCTGCGTTAATAGATGTAATTATTCCCGAAATATCTACTTGCAAGTTAGTATATTCAAGGCGATTTTGGGCTTGATTTAAGCTAGCGGTTGCTCCTTCAACTTTTGCTTGTGCAGATTGAAGCTGCGTAGTGGCATCCTCGTATTTTGCATTGGCAATAACGCCTTTGCTTAGTAGAATTTTTTGCCTAGCTTCATTACTAATTGCTTGTGCTAATGCTGCTTGAGCTGCACTAAGGTTTGATTTAGCCGAAGTAAAATTATCCTCGGCATCTTGTGTATCTATACGGGCGATGGTTTGTCCAGAGGTAACCGTATCTCCAACAGAAACTAGGCGTTCTATCAATTTTCCGTCAGTACGAAAAGCTAGATCTATTTCATTTTTTGCTAAAATTTCGCCGGTTAAAGATAAGGATTTTCCTGCAATTTTATGTTCAACCTTAACGGTGCGCACAGGACGGATAACTTTTTCATCATTTAATATAGGGCGATTATTTATAGAGTTGATTACGACTATTATAATTATAACAATAATTGCAGTAATAAATATTAAGCGTGAGCCGTATTGTTTGAGTATCGTCATTATGAACAAATTTCTGATTGGTTATAAAAACTAATAATTGTACTAAACATATCATTCAGAAGTTGAAGTTTACCTTATTTTTTAGCTATATAGGTTACTTTAGTTGTCAAATGGAGATCTGGCTGTAGCAGAATTATTACATTTTATATTAGATGCTTAATTGCGCCTAAGGTTTTCTTAATCATTAATTATGGATTTAATATGTTTATTTATTATTGACCTTCTACGCTACTATCGTTATTATCTTACAGTCAATATTATTAAATTAACTTTGTTTAGGTGTTTTTTATGAAAAAACTGGGTATCTTTGTTTGTGCTGCTTCAATTTTAGTTGGTTGTGGTGGTAACCCACATCCTAAAATGGTTAGCTTTACACCTGCGAGTGTAGTGGTGGATTATTCAAAAAACGATCTTCATGAAGCTACTGGTTTAGCTCAGCAGTTCTGTTCTTCAATTGAGAAAGATGCTCAATATGTAAGTACTAAAGAGTCAGGCTGGACTTCCTCAGAGAAACTAGCTTTCTTTAATTGTGTAGAAAGAGGAAAAACAGTTGCCGGATGGGCTGCACAACATGGTGCAAATAATAATGCTCACACTCCAATCATTAACAACTTCAAGTAATTTTTAGCTTACTTTTTAAAAAATCAAAAACAAACGCGAGAGTCTTAAACTTTCGTGTTTGTTTTTTTAGAGGAGCCTGATTTTTGATCAAAAGCTCACTTATGAACTTGATGGGCGCGGTCCTTGGTTCTATAGATCTATGACAAAAACTAATCATCCTGAATTTATTGGTGCTTGTGCCTGCCTTTGGCCCAGGATCTAAGGCAACGGAATGAGATGCTGAATCAAGTTCAGCATGACTGTGTATGACGGTATTCTTAGTCATCCCCGACTTGATCCGGGATCTTATTCTGCTTCCTAAGATGCAAATCAAGTCTAGCATGATGGTGCTTTATTATCCCATCGATTAGGCGCAAACTAGTTTATGTTGGGTGGCTACAATCTGCTTTACAAGCGCTATAAATAATCCTAATATTTGCTTAGCTTGCTTGCGCTAGTTAGTGCAGTTTCTAGTATCATGCTTGCGGCGGCTAAATCATCAATTGAATTTCGATTTTTTCTTTTTAAGCCAAAGTCTTTTAGTAGGTTATTAGCTGCTTTGGAAGTTAGGCGTTCATCTTGGAAAAATATCGGAAGCTCAGTTCTTTTCGTAAGCTTATTCGCAAAATTTTCTACTATTAAAGTTTGTTCGCTCTTGGTTCCGTTCATGTTGATTGGTAAGCCTAATACAATAGCACATATATTGTTTTCTTTTAAAATACATAAGATATCTGTAATCTTTTTTTTGTCAGACTCATGTTCAATTATTTTAAGGGGCATAGGTAAGTGGTGATTTGGTGTAGAAATGGCTAGACCAAGCTTTTTTAAACCGTAATCAATAGAAAGAATAGGTTTTCCTATTTGGAAAAATTGACAAAATTCTTGCAGGGAGTTTGTGATCATGATAATTAGTATTGTAGCTTTCTCAAGCTGTATTCTGGTGCATCAATTTTGCAAGGTTCAGAGTGCTCACGTATTTAAGTATACGTTGCGCATCCTCACTCTAAAATTAACGTACCAGAATACAGTTGATTTTGCTATAGTTAATTTTTTTCAAGCGTATTTCATAGTTTATGTTTAAATATATTCAAAAACACTTAGACATTAATCTAATAAAAGCTTCGCTAATTTTTGCGTTGTTATATTGTGTGTTATTCAACTTTGCTGTTTTTATCTACAAATTTCAGTACGTGCAGTCAGATATACTGATTGCAATCATGGAGCTTACAAAGGACTTTGTTTATAACATAGTTGTACTATTTATTATATTTTTTGGTCTTACTGTTTATCGCTTGTTATTTATTATTGCTTCGGTATTTTTATTCGTAACAGGTGCGCTTGCTAGTTATTATTTATTTTTCTTCTCGATTAGCCCTACGCTTTCTATAATGCCATCAATATTTGGCACAGATTCAACAGAAGTATATGAGTTAGTTAGTGCGCGGCTTATTGTTTGGTTGGTTTTTAGTGTTGGAATTTGTATCTATAGCGTTAACTATTTTAAAATTCAAACAACTAAATTATTCTTTACTAGGATTTTATCTGCTGTTTGTTTATTAATCGTATTAAACAATATTATTGCTCCTAAATTTAGTTTTGTGCGTAGCTATTTTCCAATACAGTATTTGCATAATAGTTACTTATATTTCTTTGGCCAGGCAGAAGAGGAGTATATTAAGACAGACATTAGCGATAAATATTCATTTATTGACTCTTCGGACGACGATGTTGTTGGTGTCTTGGTTATAGGGGAAGCTGCTAGATACGGAAATTTTGGCATAAACGGCTATGAGAGGGAAACAACGCCAAACTTATTGTTGGTTGAAAATCTGGTGTCATATAAAGCAAGATCATGTGCTAGTACAACATACCTAGCTGTTCCATGCATGTTATCGCGTTTTGGCGAGAAGGATATGGCAATGATCGATTCAGAATCTAGTGTATTATCTGTATTGACCAAATTAGGGTTTGAAACCACTTGGTTTGGTACTCAGTCAATTACAAAATACTATAGGAATAAGCCAGGTGGATCATTCTATGATGAAGTTAAATTTCATATGATTCCTGGAGGTTCTGTTCTAATGGCACCAAATAGTCAAGATGGTAAACTGCTTCCGTATTTAGAGCAAAATATCATTTCTACCAAAAAAAAATTTTTAGTGCTTCATACGACTGGTAGCCATTGGAATTACGCTGCACGATATCCAGAAGAATTTGCTAAATTCAAGCCAACTATTACTGATACTATAAAGCGCGATGCAGCAAGCTGTGACAAGCAGGAGCGTTTAAATAGCTACGATAATTCAATACTATATACCGATTTTTTTTTATCTAGCGTAATAAATATTCTAAAAAATAAAAAAGCTTTTATGATCTATGCTTCAGATCACGGCGAGTCCCTTGGTGAAAATGGAAGACTAACCCATGGCGCCGATGAATATGTAGAGGAACAACGTATAGTGCCATTTATGGTATGGTTTTCTGATAGCTATAAATCATCCTATCCAGAGAAGTGGAAAGCAGTTAAATCTGTAGAAAAAAAAGAAATATCGCATGATTACATCTTTCATACGATACTCGATTGTCTTAATATAGAATCAGAAGCTGTGGATAAATCTCTGAGCTTATGCCGAAGTGGATAATAATATGAAACTCTACGTTATTGCAGGTGAAATTTCTGGAGACTTTATTGGTGGATTGCTAATCAAAGCTATCAAAGAATTGGTAAAAGATCAAACTAATGTAACTTTCCATGGAATTGGTGGAAAAAACATGATGGGTGGTGGAGTGAAATCTCTGTTTGAGATGAGTTATATAAGCATGATGGGTTTTTTTGAGGTTCTACCTCATATTTTTCATCTGAAAAAGCTGATTGATAAGACAGTAAAAGACGTTATAGCACAGAATCCAGATGTTCTAGTTACTATTGATTCTCCTGGGTTTACTTACAGAGTGGCTAGTAAAATCAGAGAGATTGCACCGCATATAAAACTTGTTCATATTGTTGCTCCGTCTGTTTGGGCATATAAACCAGGTCGAGCCAAAAAATATGCTAAGGTCTATGATCATTTACTGACTTTGCTCCCGTTTGAACCAGCTTATTTTAGGGCTTGTGGATTGCAGGCTACTTGTATTGGACACCCGATTTTAGAAGAAGCATTTTATATAGGCTCAAAAGGGTTAAAACAAGAGATGAATATAAATGAAAATGTTAAAGTAATATCTGTTACTCCTGGTAGCCGACTTGGAGAAATATCTCGTCATATGCCAATAATTAGGCAGGTTTTTGATGAGCTTTCATCGACGCATGCTATTAAGGTAATTTTTGTTCAATCAGATGAATCAAATGTACAAAATATACTTAAATACCTTGGCGGGGCTAAATTTGAATTTGGTTTTTCTACAGATCGTCTCAAGACTTTTGCCATAAGCGATTGCGCTTTGGCCAAGTCTGGTACTAATACAATTGAGATTGCAGCATCAGGTACTCCGATGATTGTGGGGTATAAATTGAATCCTCTTACATTTTTCTTTTTGAAGTTAATGGTAAAAATCAAATACGCATCTTTGATAAATATCATATCAAATAGAGAAATAATTCCTGAGTACATACAATCAGATTTTAACGCAGAGAATGTTACACAAGCAATAAGCGATCTTCTTAGTGATTATAAGGGAGCTAAGAGTCAGGTTGCTGAATCTCAGAAAGTGCTTGAGTCTATTGGCTTTAATTCAGATCAGAAACCTTCAAACATTGCCGCCAAAATAGTAGTTGATATGATTCGATGAATATCAACTACTTCCGTCGTAAACTCGAAGAAGAGTATCATCACTTAAGCCTTTGGTTTTTTGTTAGCTTTATCTTTGGTATTATATATTTCTTTCAAAATGTTTTTGTTTTCTCTTCCTATTATTCGTTAGTCATTTCTATCCCATTAGTATTGTTGGCTCTTTATTTTAAAAATAAAGATATAGTAATATTTTTTATTATCACTTGTTGCGCCTCTTTCTTCATCGGATTTTTTGTTAGTAATTTACGTACTTCTTTAGTTGAAACAAAACCAATTCAGAAGATTGTTGTGACAGATGTTATTGGTGAAGTTATTGCTATCAAGCCGTCTCTTCGAGGTATGCAAATTACCCTTATTGATGCAAAAATAGATAATGAATCTTTAAGTAAAGTTAGGATAAATATTGGTCAAAAACTAGCAACTGATTTGGATTATGGTGTCAAAGTAAAATTGAGAGCCAAATTATTTCCTCTTTCTTCAAGTGTGCTTCCAGGAACATTTGATTTTGGCTTTTATATGTATATGTCAGGTATAGAAGCGTCTGGGTATGCTTTAACTTCGCCTGAAGTAATCTCACAGAAAAATAGCAGTTTTAATGATTTTATTCAAAGGCTTAGAGCAAAAATATATAGTCGTTTAGTAGAGGTGATGGGAAGCAGAGAAGGTAACTTTGCTGCAGCAATTCTGATTGGAGAAACAAAAGCAATACCGATAGATGTTGCGAAGAATATGCGTGATAGCGGCATTGCCCATATCTTAAGTGTATCTGGGTTGCATCTTTCTCTTGTTGCTATGCTATTTTTTATAAGTAGTAGAGCATTGTTAAATTGCTCTAATTTCTTTGCATACAACACTAATGTAAAAGTAATTGCTGCTATTATTTCTATAATAGGTAGTTTTGCTTATTTACATATAAGTGGAGCAAATATTGCTGCCTCGCGGGCATTTATTATGACGTCTATTTTTATTGTTTCAACTATTTGGGGCAGGTCGCCTTATCCCCTTCGTTCCGTAATGATTGCAGCCTTTTTAATTCTTTTGTTTTTGCCTGAATATGTGTTGCACCCAAGTTTTCAACTCTCCTTTGCTGCAGTATTATGTTTGATATCTGGCTATGAGTTTTACATGAAGAATAAATATATCCTTGGTAACAGCAAAGGAATTGTCTCTTCAATCAAGTTATATATTTTTGCCAATATTTACTCTAGCCTTTTAGCTAGTATTATGACTGCGCCATATGTGATTTATCATTTTTATAAATTTGCGAATTACTCAATTTTGATGAATTTGATAGCTGTTCCAATGATGTCATTTTTTATGATGCCATTGGTACTAATTGCTTCAATTCTGATGCCGATTGGTCTTGATTCTCCGGTGTTAAAGTTACTTAGTTATTTTATTTCAATAGTAATTGATAGCGCAGACTTTGTCGTTAAACTTCCAGGGGCAGTTTGGGCTGTTGGTCATATTACGCCACTGAGTCTAGTGGTATTTACTATAGGATTTTTCTGGCTTAGTCTTTGGCAGACAAGGTGGCGCTTGGCTGGGTTTATTATAGTTTTATGTTCATTGTTAATGATGATTTTTGCAGCAAAGCCAGATTTTATTTATGATCATAGCTTAAAAATAATAGCTACTAAAAATGAAGATGGCCAATTTCAGATATTGTCAGAAGAAAAAATACCAGCTTTTACAGCAGATTATTGGGTTAGTTGGTTTGGTCAAAAAGAAGCTAAAATGTCAATAATGCCTATTACCAGAACAGATCGTTTATTTAAGCTAGCTAACGGAAAAACGGTATCTTTAAATTATTGGCGCTGTCTTGATTCAGATCTATCAATTATAACCTCAAAAAAGATCCAGTGCGACTCTTCTTTGAACCAAGTAATTAGTAATAGTGAAATCGTAGAGTATAAGCAAGTTATGTTATATTGTTCTAGTGATAAGACTTGTCAGGTAAAATTTGGCAAAAAGAAAGGTTGGTAGTAAAGAAGTATTTAGGCGGCGGGGTAAAACCAGGATGACAGAGTTCCATTCGGATTTTTACCAGAATATCCATTTCTTACACCAAACTCAGGTTAATTTAACCAAAATTGCCACCGTTGCTTACGTGCCTCAAACTTGGCTATTTCTATCTAATCTCTTAGTGCCTTTCTTGCGCTATCGACAAGTTCTTTAAGTGTATATGGTTTGCTTAAAAAGAGGTGTTTTTTTAGTTCTATGCCATCCATTGCAGTTTCGTCGTAACCGGATGTTATTACTATTTTTAAGTCTGGGAGTTCTAGTTTAATCAATTTTGCTAGGTCATAGCCGTCCATAGATCCAAGCATTACATCGGTTATTAATAGGTCGATTCTTCTCTGATTTTGTGTGACGATTTCTAGGGCTTCTTCGGCAGTTCTTACATCCAATACATTGAAACCAAAGTCGCTTAGAGCATGAGCGCCAAACATCCTTACAGAATCTTCGTCTTCAACCAATAAAATGTTATAATCAGAGGAATTTAATTCAAGGGATTCATCTGGAGATATTTCTGATATAGCAGATATATCGGCATCTTTGACATGATTGATATAAATAATGAAGCTGGTTCCTATATTTTTTTGTGACTTCACTAGAACATGGCCACCAAGTTTTTCAATAATTTGAAAAACAGTTGCTAATCCAAGGCCGGTGCCAGAGGAATCTTTTGTTGAAAAAAATGGATCAAAAATCTTGGGTAATATTTCTTTTGGAATACCGATGCCAGAGTCACTTACCTCAATTCGGACATACTGCCCTGGTTCTATAATTTTTGAAGTATTCGGTTTATAATATCCTTCAGTAGTATGCTTATTGTTTATAAAGGCAAAAACAATACCGATAAAAATATTTCCGCCATTTGGCATAGCATCCCGTGCATTTATTATTAGGTTGATAATTATTTGTTCAAGTTGAATTGGATCGGCATATATCACAGCATCTTTGTCTATATTAGTGATAACAATTTTATATTTCTCACTAAGTAATTGTGAAAATAAAGGGGTAAGCTCTGTGAATAGCTCAGCGATATTTATGTTTATTGGTTGAATTGAAGACTTCTTAGCGAAAGAAAGAAGCTGCTTAACAAGCTTTGCCCCCCTGAGAGCATTTGATTTTATTTGATAAGCTTCTTTAAAAGAATTATCACTGCGCGAATAGCGATTTAGTAGTAAGTCGCTATTACCAATAATTACTGTCAAAAGATTATTAAAATCATGGGCAATTGCGCTGGATAATTGGCCAAGCGATTGTAATTTTTGTGAGTGTGCATTTTGCTCGGATGTTAAATCAATTTTTCCGAAATGTGCTTTTGCTGTAATAATTATGATTAAGGCAGTAAGGCCAAATGTATTTACGATAAAGAAAGTTCCAGGGTTGATCCATTCTGCTGTGGCTGCAAGTGCTACAACTATAAACGTACAAATGATGATCAAAGATGGTTTAATATTAGCCAATTCCTACTAATTCCTCTAATTTTATATTGAATTAAAAATCAGAAACTCTGCCTCCTTTTTCCCAGTCGCCATATCTCGTTGGTTCGAGCCCTTTTGGACCACCAAATTCTTCGGGCATGTTTTTGCTTGAGCTTTTTTTGATTGTTGGTGTATTATCCAGATTATTATTTTCTTTCATGTAGATGATGAAGTTTTCCCATTTAACCAGGCTTTATACTAGTCAGTCCATTTGTAAAAATCAAACTCTAAAAATAGAAAACGAAGATTTTCATTACTTAAAGTCAGTGATGCGTTTGAAGAAGTCAGATATTTTTAGGATATTTAACGCTATTGATGGTGAATTTGCTACTAAAGTAGAAGAATTGGTCGGTAAGTCTCACGTGACTGTTCGTATTGAATCTCAAATTAGGGCTGTTACAGTTGAGAAAGAGCTGATACTTGGGCTTTGCCTTATTAAGCCTGATCGTATGACCGAAGCTATAAAGTCAGCTACTGCCCTTGGTGTGACCAAAATTATCCCGCTTTTGTCGGAAAGAACCCAATATAAAACAATTAACAAAGGAAAGATGGAAAGATGCATCATAAGTGCTACAGAGCAAAGTGAGAGATTTAAGCCAGCAGAATTGGCGCAAGAAATGCAGCTCAGTGAATTTTGTAAATTACCTGAAATTGAACAGGTAATTTTCGCTTGTGAATCAGAGATTAAGACAAATAGAATCATTGATATCCCAAATCTGAAACGAACAATAGCTGTCTTAATAGGTCCTGAAGGTGGTTTTTCTGAGAATGAAATGCGCCTTATTAAATCATATGATCACGTATATCCTATAAGTTTGGGTAATACAGTCCTAAGAACTGAGACAGCCGTTACTGCCGCGCTTGCATGCGTACAAATGATGAGAAATAATGCCTGATTTAGAAATTGAGAAGAAATTTATTGGTAAAACTATTGCTGGTGTTGATGAAGCTGGTAGGGGGCCGCTTGCTGGGCCGGTAGTTGCTGCTGCTGTTATAGTAGATCAAGATAATATTATTAAAGGTATAAAGGATTCTAAGAAGCTCTCTAAGAAGCAAAGAGAGGATATTTATCACCATATAACATCGAATTACCTCTGGTCTGTTGGAATTGTTGGATCTAGCGAAATTGATGAGATAAATATATTGCAAGCAACGATGAAAGCCTGCCGTCTAGCGGTTTCTATTCTTGAAGTAAAAGCTGATATTGTACTAGTTGATGGTAATATGAAATTTGAAGACCAAAGGTTTTTAAGCATAATAAAAGGGGATGATAAGTCAATTTCAATAGCTGCAGCGTCAATTATTGCTAAGGTAACAAGAGACAGGTTGATGGATAATTTGTCAGACGAATTCCCCGAGTATAAGTGGCACCAAAACTCAGGCTACGGAACAAAAGAACATATGGAAGCAATAATAAAGTATGGGCAGTCTGTGCATCATAGAAAGAGTTTTAAAGTTAAAGGTAATGCTGCAGGGCATGGTTTGTAAATGATCACAAGCGAGATATATAAAATACTGCTTATTGTTAATGGAGGTAGTGATGATTAGTTGGCTTAAAAATGGCGTATTTGCACTAGCAATTGCTGGTCTGTATTCAGTTGTTCTAGTTGTGCTTAGAACCCCAGGCCTTGGTCAAGTATTTTCCGACCCCATGGTATTCAGAACTGCTTTAGTTATTCATGTGAATTTATCTGTACTCGTCTGGTTACTTGCTATTACAAGCGCTGTTTGGAGCGTGTCAAAGATTAAATCAGGCTTCGAATCGGCCTATGCTAAGGCCGGGTTCATTGGAATGTTGCTTATGGCTCTTAGTCCTTTGTTCCCTGGATCAGAGCCGGTAATGAATAATTACGTGCCAATGCTCGAAAACCTTGTTTTTATAATAGGACTAAGTCTTTTTGGTGTAGTAATTTTGATCTTCTCGGTACAAATAGTCGTTATGAGTTTTATTAAACAAGATGCCTTTTCTTATGGAGACAGGATCGTTGTGATTACTAAATGTACTTCGGCATTATTATTTATCGGTGTGTGGGCTTGTTTTATACTTTCTTATTTCGGTATTGATTCTTTGACTAATATCGTTCCGCTCGAGATTGATTATTACTACGAGATGCTTTTTTGGAGTGGGGGGCATTTGCTTCAGTTTATATATACTCAAGTGATGATGTTTGCTTTGCTTGCTTTAGCTGAAACTTGGAAAGGGGGAAGGCTGAATTATACCAATGTTTATGAGATGTTGTTGGCACTTAATTTTGTTCTGGCGCTTTTTATTTTTATTGGTCATTTTTATTATGATGTTTCCGACGGTGTTTTTAAAGAGTTTTTTACTCTACATATGATTTATACTGGCGGTCTTACGCCAACGATTTTCATTTTAGCTTTATTATTTGAATTGCTGACAGCTAGAATAAAAAATGTCCCACCTTTCGTATCGGCGGCATTCTTAGCGTCTTCTTTACTGTTCTTGTCTGGAGGGTTAATTGGAGCAATAATATCTGGTGTAAATGTTACTATTCCTGCACATTATCATGGATCAATTGTTGGAATTAGTGTTGCCTTTATGGGTCTTACATATTTAATTTGTTTTAAAGCGGAAATCAAGAAAACACTGATTCACTCGGATGGATTAATTGGTAGGTTATATGATATTTTAGAAAATTGGCAAGGAAACAAGTCGGGCAAAGTTGTCGCTTGGCAAATTTATGTTATTACCTTTGGTCAGTTGTTGCACGTAGCGGGGTTAGCTCTTGCTGGCGGGTATGGAGTTCTTCGAAAAACACCAGGGAGTGATATACCTTTCTCTGCAAAGATGTATATGAGTATGGTTGGAGGTGGAGGTTTGATTGCGATAATTGGTGGCTTGATGTTTGTTTATATTTGTGCTAAAAACTTATACCGTTCTTCAGTTTAAATGATACAAACGAATTTTGTGAGTTTCAGTTGTGCTAACGTACAAAGTGTACGCTGCGCTAACCTCGCTCTGAAATTCATTAGACTAAAGATTTGTAGTATACTGATTGCAAAAGAATTTTAAGGATTAGAGAAATCAAGTGGAAAGGCCAACAAAAGAACAAGCTCAAGCAGCGGTAAAACTATTGTTAGAGTATATCGGTGAAGATACGTCTAGAGAAGGTTTGAGAGATACTCCTACAAGAGTTGTTAAAAGCTACGATGAGCTTTTTGAAGGTTACGCGCACGATGTTGCTCAGGTTTTAAATAAAAAATTTCATGATATTAGTGAATATAATGACGTGGTATTGCTCAAGTCAGTGAGTTTTACTTCATTATGTGAGCATCACATGTTACCGTTTTCTGGTACAGTAGATATTGCGTATATGCCTGATGGGGTAGTAGTTGGAGTCAGTAAGATGGCTAGATTGGTGGATGTATTCTCTAAGCGCTTACAGATTCAAGAAAGAATGACTGCTAATATCGCTTGCGCTTTGCAAAAACATTTGAACCCAAAAGGTGTGGCTGTTAGGATTTCAGCTACCCATAGCTGTATGACTACAAGAGGAACATTGAAGGAAGGAAGCGTGCTTGAATCGAGTCATTTTACTGGCCTATATTTAGACAATCATGAGAAACGCCAGGAATTTTGTAATATGATCAGAAAGGCTTAAGGAGAGTAGGGTTGCTTTTCCTATTATTCCTGCTGCGGGTGCACTAAGTGTTTGGAATAATAAGTTAGTACCTGTTGATTGTGTTAATCAAAAGCCTTTTTGAGCTAAGAAGTCATACTAAGCTTGATTCAGGATCTCGCGCAATACCGGATCACGCCCGGCATGACGTGTGCTATATTTTGCATAAGGGTTTTTTATTCTCGATACTAGTGGAAACAAGTTCAGGACAGCTTTAGATAAGTTGTTATAGTTTTTATAAGATGAAAAAGTTAATTTAAAGTTATGTTATTATCCAGATATTTTTTGCCAGTATTAAAAGAAAAGCCAGTTGAGGCTCAAGTTGTATCTCATTCGCTTATGCTTCGGAGCGGTATGATTCGTCAGTCTTCGGCGGGGATTTATAGCTGGTTACCACTGGGTTTAAAAGTCCTCAAAAATATTGAAAATATTGTGCGGTTTAACATGGATGCTTCTGGCTTTGTTGAACTATTGATGCCATGTGTGCAGGATGCTAGTTTATGGCGTGAATCTGGGCGTTTTGATGTGTACGGAAGAGAAATGCTTAGTTTCAAGGATAGGCATGATCACGATTTATTATTTGGGCCAACAAACGAAGAATTAATTACTGACATTGTTCGTAATAGTTTTCAGTCCTACAAAGAACTGCCAAAAGTATTATATCAGATTCAATGGAAGTTTCGTGACGAAATCAGGCCTCGCTTTGGCGTTATGCGTGGTAGAGAATTTTTGATGAAAGATGCGTACTCACTTGATATAGACATGGAAAGCGCTATCAGGACTTATGATCAAGTTTTTGTTGCATACATGCGTACATTTAGAGATTTAGGTTTAAATGCAATTCCCCTTGCTGCTGATCCTGGAGAGATCGGCGGTGAGCTGAGTCATGAGTTCCATGTGGTTGCAGATACTGGTGAAAGTACCTTATACTATGATAAGAAATTCGATATTTTAGGCGATACTCTTGCTGGGGATATAAACCAATTGAAGTCTCTTTATGCGGCAACTGAGGAGAAGCATGACCCAGATAATTGTCCATTGAGCAAAAGTGAGCTATCTGTAAGAAAAGGAATAGAGGTTGGTCATATCTTTAATTTTGCAGATAAGTACTCAAAACCAATGAATGCTATGGTTAATGATAGTAACGGTCGCCTGGTTCCTATACAAATGGGCTCCTACGGAATTGGTATTTCACGATTAGTTGCTGCAATAATTGAAGTTAGTCATGATGAGAGAGGGATAATTTGGCCAATGCAAGTTGCTCCATTCAAAGTTTCGATAATTAACTTAAATATTAAGGACGATAAGTGTAATCAAATTTCTAGGAGTTTGTATAATCAATTTGTAGATCAAAATATCGATGTGTTATATGACGATACAGGAGATAGCCCAGGTGCAAAATTTGCTACGCATGATTTGATTGGCTCGCCGTGGCAAATTATCGTCGGTCCTAAAAAAGCTGTGAGTGATTTGGTAGAACTGAAGCATAGACAATCTGGTGAAGTGCAAGATATCTCGGTAGATTCAGCGGCAATTGAAATAATAAGTAGTCTTCATGTTAAATAACTTTATATCAATTGTATCGTTTCGATATTTCAACGCTAAAAAGAACGAGAAGTTCGTTTCGATTATCTCTGGAATATCTCTTGCTGGTATTACGATTGGCGTGGCTGCTTTAATCATTGTTATGTCTGTAATGAATGGTTTTCATATCGAGTTAACTAACAACATAATTGGCCTTAATGGAGATATTTCTGTAACCCCAATGGGCAAAGTTATAGAGAATTATGAAGATTTGGTTAGCAAAGCGCGTAATCATAAATTCGTTAAAAAAGTGACTCCTTTGGTTGTTGGGCAAGCACTTGCTCTTGGCACTGGAACCAATAGCGGGGTTATTATAAAGGGTATAGATGCTGTTGATTTAAAGACGAAAGGCGAAATACTTGGTAATGTTTTGGAAGGTAGTTTTTCTGATTACGATGGAGCTAATGTGGTTGCTGTTGGTTCTGAGCTTGCACGTGTTTTAGGAATATCTGCTGGTTCGAAAATTAAGTTGATTGCACCTAGTTTGTTGCCTACCGCTTTTGGTAGTATGCCTAGAGCAAAAGATTTCACGGTTGTTGCAATATTTACGAGTGGTTTGTACGATTACGATGCGGCGGCTATGTTGATGCCCGTAGTGGCTGCGCAGAAATTTCTTTCTATGGGTAATGGCATAAATTTGCTTGAAATTAATATTGAGGAGCAAGAAAATGCTAAACAGTATTCCAAAACATTGCAGCAAGATTTTGGCTTTTCTGTACAAGTTAAGAGTTGGATGCAGGACAATCAGCAATTTCTTAGTGCTTTGGAAGTAGAAAGGGTTGCTATGTTTGCAATTTTGTCGCTGATTATTTTAGTTGCTGCCTTTAATATTATCTCTAGCCTTTTTATGGTTGTGAAGGACAAGACTAAAGACATTGCCATCTTGAAAACTATAGGAGCATCAACAAAGCAAATAATGCTGATCTTTATTTTTAACGGTATGATGATTGGATTTATTGGAACGTTTTTAGGTGTAGTATTTGGTCTTTTATTTTCCTATAACATAGAGAATGTTAGGCAGTTTTTGGAAAAATTATCTGGTACTAGAATCTTTGATCCAGCGATCTATTTCCTATATAGCCTGCCATCAGTAGTTAGAATTAGTGATGTTGTGATGATTACATCCATTGCACTGGTTTTATCATTTTTGGCTACTATTTACCCAGCCTATAAGGCTTCGGCTTTGAGTCCAATTGAGGCTATGAGATATGAATAACAAGCTTGTTCTTTCCCTTAAAGGCGTTTCTAAAGACTATCGTCAAGGTCGGTCAGTGATAGAAGTGCTGAAAAACATTGACCTTGAAGTGTATAGTGGCCAGATGATTGCAATAGTTGGGGCTTCTGGTAGTGGTAAGTCTACATTACTTCATATTGCGGGGTTGCTTGATTCTCCTAGTCAGGGGAGCGTTCATATTGATGGAGTTTCTGATTCTTTGGTAAGTAATCTAAAAAATGCGGATCGTATAAGGCTCGAGAACTTGGGTTTTGTTTATCAATATCATCATTTATTGCGAGACTTTACCGCTCAGGAAAATGCTGCGATGCCTTTATTGATCAAGGGTATGAATAAGAATGAAGCAATGGATAGATCGGAAGAAATATTAGGAGATCTTGGTCTTAGTAAAAGACTATGGAATGCTCCAGGTGAGCTTTCTGGTGGTGAGCAGCAGAGAGTTGCTATTGCTCGGGCTCTTATAAGTGACCCGAGAATTATCCTTGCTGATGAACCAACAGGAAATCTTGATTCAAATACTGCTGATGAAGTGTTTAATATGTTGCTAGAGCGTGCGCAAAAGTATAATACTGCGATTGTAATGGTCTCTCATAATCTGAATCTTGCCTCTAGAATGAACAAAACCTATAGGCTTGATTATCGGTTGACAGAGATGGTATAAACCAATTTCCTCTAACTTATTATATTGCTCAATAGCATATATTTAAAGCTTTTGTGTGATTGTTACTTGTGTCACCTTAAAATCACCTAACATAAATTAATTTTTGTAACACAAGTTAAAAGGCTGCGCGATTTTTTTATTGTTCTAGTACACTAAAACTAAATTTGATTTAATTATCTATAGGTTGTGGGTTATGAACACAAAGTCTTTAAGTTTAGTAGAATCTTTACTTCAGAAACGTAATTGGATCAACTATTCTCCTGGTAAGCCTTTTAACTTATATAGCCAAGATAAAGTTACAGAAAAGCAAGTTTATGATGAATTAATCATATTGTATAAATCTGGGTTCCGTGGTTTGTCATGTTATGGGTTTTTTAATGGTTTAGAAAATATTCCTCAGATAGCTAAAGAGATAGGGTTTGAGAAGGTAATTTCTTTGCTTTGGTGGCCAAATGATGAACTTTACGAATTAGAAAAAGACAACCTTAAGAAAAAAATACATCATATTGATAGCGTGTTGATAGGTAATGAAGTAATACACAAAGGTCTTGCTGATTTTGACAAGTTAAAAAATGAAATTACAGAACTAAAACAGCGTTATCAAATTCCAATTACAACTGGGTTACACCGGTTTGAATATAATATGTCTTCTCGGTTGGCGTTGGAGCTTGGTGATTATATTATGTGTAATTTGCAAACTTGGTGGGTTAACGTTCGTCGTGATCCAATAGATGGTGCTGGTTGGATTAAAGCAACTTATGAGGAAATACTTAAAAACCCGTTTTTGCCAAAAAATAAAGCTGTAATTGTACATGAGGCAACTTGGCCATGTGGAGAGAATATTCCTGAAGGTATTACAAAAGAGAAGAGCTATGAAAATCAAAAAATCTTTTATGAAAAATTATTAGAGTATAATATTCCATTTATATGGAGTTTTTCCACTGATATGCCATTTGCACAAATCAAGTCACCTCCTGGTGGTTATGGTGGCTTATGGACAGAAGATTGGCAACCAAAGCCAGTTGTTGATTTATTATCAAGAGTTAAATAGGAAAACCTAATGGAAGAAAAAAAGATTAAATTGGGAAAAGAAAAAATTTCTGAGCTTGGCGGTGAGTTAGGGGATTTTATGATTAATAATATTAATAGGTTGCACCCCCCATATGCGCAGTTTATCAAGAACTCTGTTGCGGCTATGAATAGTGATTCTCTGCTCAATCAAAGAGAGCGTGAAATTATTAGATTATCATCTCTAATTACTGTTGGTGCTTCGTTAGTTCAGGTAAAAAATACTATTAGAATGATGTTAAAACGAAATATTTTTAGCAAAAACGAAATTGGAGAAATTATTATGCAAACTTCTTTCTTTTGTGGATTCTCTCCTGCGATTACAGCTGCTTTTGTTGCGTTAGAAGTTATTGATGAGTTAGATAAATAGGCTGTTAAAACTTTAATTTTTAATATATTAATTAAAAATTAACTAACATACAATATCATTAAGCAATGTATAATTTAGTTTTTGGGGTTAATTATGGCAAAAGCAATAATAGATGATCGTATTGCAGGTTTAGCTGCCTTAGATCCTAAGGCAGTAGCAGATATGCTCAGTAAATCAACCACTTCATTTATAAATCAACTCGCTGAGGCTGAAGGTGTAAAACCATATGTAATTAAAGCTATTATAATGGGAGCAACAAAAATGGCCGAGCTAAGAATAGCAAAAAAGAAAGAAGAAGGGAAAGAAGAAGAAAAAGAAGAAGAGAAAGAAGGCAATTCTGAAGCAAGACTAGAGACGCTTGAAGAAGCTAGAGCTATTGATAGTAATACAGACATAAACTTAGCTGGGAATTTGATGGAAGGGGCGAGTTAAGTGTCGTATTAAGTATTAATTATAATTATAAACTAAAATTTCTTGAAAACTAATTTTTTTCACTTATACTAAAACACAGAGTTAAATAATAAGTTATTTAAGGTGGGCTTACGGCCCGCCTTTTTTGTTAGATAAGTTGGAATGGAACAAAGAGTAACAAGTCTTATTGAGAGCACGGTCAATACACTAGGTTTTGATGTTGTGAAGGTAATTATTCACGGCACAAGCACTAAGATTGTTGAGATATTGATTGAGCGAATCGATGGTGAAAAGGTTCAAGTTAATGATTGTCAAGTAGTTAGTAAGAATATTTCTGCTATGCTTGATGTTGAAGATATTATTTCAGGTAAGTATTTTTTAGAAGTTTCATCGGCTGGTGTTGAAAGGCCTCTTGTGAAAATTACAGATTTTGATAAATTTGCCGGTAGAGAAATTAAAATTCGCCTAAAAGCAGCTTTTAATGGAAACCTTACATACAAAGGCCAGCTTTTGGGTGTTGAAGGTGAAAAGGTCAAGCTAAAGTCAAAAAATATAGAAATGTTTTTTGATTATAGCAACATTAAGAATGCAAAATTAGTTTTAACGGATGATATGTTTAGAGCGTTATTAAATAAAAAAGATTAGTGCATTTCGTTATAAATTGGACACTTGATCATTTGGCATAAGAAGAAATACTAGAAAACTTAAAAATAAAGTAAAGAGAGTTAGTTATGGATAATATTGGTAAAGCTGAAATTTTACAAATAGTAGATGCTGTATCAAGAGAAAGAGGGGTGTCTAAGGCCAAATTAATTGAGGCGATGGAGCAAGCTGTTCAAATAGCTGGCCGTAAGAAATATGGTCTTGAGCAAAATATTAGCGCACAGATAGATCAAAACACTGGAAAAATCAGCTTATTTAGAGTTAGAACAGTGGTGGATAAAGTTGAAAATACTTTCCAAGAGATCTCACTTGAGGACGCAAGATTAATTCGTCCAGAAGCAGAAAATGGTGAAGAAATACTAGAACCGTTGCCACCAATTGATTTGGGTAGAGTCGCGGCTCAAACGGCTAAACAAGTAATTGTTCAGAAAGTTGGGGAAATAGAAAGAGAAAGTCAGTACGAAGATTATAAAGGTCGTAAGGGTGATATATTAAATGGAACTGTTAAAAGAGTAGAATTTGGTAATATTATTGTAGATGTGGGGCGTGCTGAAGCGTTGCTTAAAAAAACTCAGCAGATACGTGGAGAAATGTTCAAAGTAGGCGATAGAGTAAAAGCTTATGTTCAGGATGTAAAAAGAGAGCCAAAGGGGCCGCAAATTTTTCTATCGAGAACTGATGATGAGTTCCTAAGAAAGTTGTTTGAAATGGAAGTGCCAGAAGTATATGATAATATAATTGAGATTAAATCGATTGCTAGAGAGCCTGGTTCAAAAGCAAAAGTAGCTGTATTTGCTACTGATGTTTCAGTTGACCCAGTTGGGTCTTGTGTTGGTGTTCGTGGTAGTAGGGTAAAAGCGATTACTAATGAGCTTAGTGGTGAGAAAATTGATGTTATTAGCTGGGATAAAAATGTGGCTCAGTTTGTCATTAACGCGATGACGCCAGCGACAATTAGTAAAATAGTTTTCGATGAAGATAAGGGGCGCGTTGAAGCAATTGTGCCTGATGATCAGTTAAGTTTGGCAATTGGCAGAAGAGGACAAAATGTTCGCCTGGCTTCCAAAATGACTGGCTGGACTATAGATGTGATGACAGAGGAGCAAGAGTCAAAACGTCGTGGAGAAGAGTTTGCAAATACAACCGAGTTATTTGTAAATAACCTTGGAGTAGATGAAGTAACGGCTCAGTTGTTGTCTGCCGAAGGTTATACGTCCTTAGAGCAGATTGCTTATGCTGATAATGCAGCCTTGACTTCGATTGAAGGTTTTAGTAATAAGGAATTAGTTGAAGAGCTACAGAACCGTGCTATAACTTATTTTGAGGAGAAGAACGAAGAAATTATTGAAGGTCTCGAGAAACTAGGAGTAGAACAAGAGCTTCTTGATACTCTAGACTTGCCACCTGAGTATATCTTAAAATTAGCAGAATTTGGTGTTAAGACTATCGAAGATTTAGGAGAAGTGACAGTTTCTGAGTTTAGACAAATTGTCCCTGCAAACATAGTGAGTAGTGAAGAAATTGAAACTTTGATTAGTTTTGCTAAAAAGCAATCAGAAGCAGATGAATAAAATAGTCGTTATTTAATTCGCAGTTTAACATTTGAAGCAGACGGAAAATAGGGTACATGACAGATAACAAAGAAGAGAAAAAAGAAAAAAAGCTTACATTTGGTACTAATAAGCTGAGTTTAAGTAGCAAGTCCATTTATCCTAAAATGGTTTCAAAAAATTTGAGTGCATCTTCTTCAGTTGTTGTTGAAGTCAAGCGTGGAAAAGCTACTGGGGGAGATCTCACTCTTAGTAGGGAATCAAATAATTTACAGTCTAATCAAGAAATGGCTAGTAGAAGGCTTGCGGCTTTACAACGTTCTATAGACGAAGATGGGCAAGAAAGCGCTCCCTTGAGTACGCTAAGTAGGCTTGCAGAAATCAACCAAAGTTCAGATGTAAAAGAAACTCATGAGCAAGAAGCTTCGTTAAATACCTCTGATGAAGTTGTCGTGGATTTTAGAAAAGAGAGTGATAAATCTGCAGTAGCTCCTGTCAATGTTCGTCATGAAAAAGCCGAAGAAGAGGTGGTGGTTCCAGTAAAACCCAAGCTTTTAGAGACTAAAAAACTGAAGAAATCAGATATCTTCCATATGCTTGATCAGGACGCAGGTAATGCGCCTTTTAAAACAAGGTCCTTAGCTTCGATTCAAAGAGCAAGAGCAAAAGAAAGAAGAAAGCACGAGAGCAGTTTTGCAAAAGCTGACAAAGTTTACCGTGAAGTTATAGTTCCTGAGGTTATTACTGTTGCAGAGCTTGCTAATAGAATGACTGAAAGGGGAGCTGATGTTATTAGAGAGCTAATGAAGCTTGGAGTAATGGCAGCCAGTAATCAGTCAATTGACGCAGATACAGCAGAGTTGGTCGTTACTAGCTTTGGTCATACCGTTAAGCGTATTAAAGAGTCGGATGTTGAGAATATCTTAATTGATAGAGAGGACAGCCCAGAAGATTTAAAACCAAGAGCGCCTATAGTTACAGTTATGGGGCACGTAGATCATGGTAAAACTTCTTTGCTTGATGCTCTTAAATCAACCGATGTGGTAGCTGGTGAGGCTGGCGGAATTACTCAGCACATAGGTGCATATAGCGTAACTATGTCTGACGGTAGAATGATTACGTTTATTGACACTCCTGGTCACGAAGCATTTACTGAGATGCGGACACGCGGCGCACAAGCAACAGATATTGTAGTGTTGGTAGTAGCAGCTGATGATGGAATAAAGGCGCAAACAATTGAAGCTATAAGTCATGCAAAAGCTGCAAATGTGCCTATTATTGTTGCAATAAACAAAATTGATAAACCAGATGCTGACGTTGAAAAAGTTAAGCAAGAGTTATTGATCCATGACCTGGTCCCAGAAGATTTTGGTGGCGAGATAATAACTGTTGGGGTTTCAGCTAAACAAAGGTTGAATCTTGATAAATTGGAAGAAGCTATTCTTTTAGTTGCTGAGATGCAAGACTTGAAAGCAAACCCACAAGGTGTTGCTTGCGGAGTTGTTATTGAGTCTAGAGTCGATATTGCTCGCGGCGTGATTGTGACAGTTATTGTCCAAAGAGGTACGTTAAAAAAGGGTGATATCATTATGGCTGGTACAACATCTGGTCGTATAAAAAGAATATGTAATGATAAAGGGCGGACAATTACAGAAGCTGGTCCATCACTTGCTATAGAAATTTTTGGTTTAAACGATGCTCCATCTGCCGGAGATGTATTTAATGTTGTTTCATCAGATAAGCAAGCAAGAGATATTATTGATTATAGAATCAGAAAAGAAAGAGAATCTAGGGTC
Source organism: Rickettsia typhi (assembly GCA_945865485.1). GTDB lineage: Bacteria > Pseudomonadota > Alphaproteobacteria > Rickettsiales > Rickettsiaceae > Megaera_A > Megaera_A venefica. The sequence continues at coordinate 83,299 of CAMBEC010000002.1, read as the reverse complement.
ACTGCTTCAAAAACAAGCTTGGAAGATTTGTTCCTCAAAGCTTCTGGAGAGAGCAAGATTAAAGAATTACCGCTTATTATCAAAGGTGATGTTCATGGATCTATTGAAGCAATTATTAGTAATCTGAATAAAATTGAAAGTGACGAAGTAAAATTAAAAATTCTACATAGTGCAGTGGGTGGTATATCAGAATCTGATGTGGCTCTTGCTACAGCTTCAAGAGCAATAATTTTAGGTTTTAACGTCAGAGCTAATAATGCTGCTGCTCAAGATGCGGACAAAAATAAAGTGGATATAAGATATTATTCAATAATTTATAATCTGATTGATGATATAAGGGCCATAATGAGCGGTATGTTGTCGCCAATTATTCGTGAAGTTTATATTGGTTCGGTTGATATTCGTGAAGTATTTAATGTGTCGAAAGTAGGTAAAATTGCTGGTAGCTATGTAACAAAAGGTACGATTAAGCGTGGTGCTGGAGTCCGTTTACTTCGTGATGATATAGTTATTCATGAAGGAAAACTCAAAACTTTGAAACGTTTTAAAGAAGACGTGAAAGAGGTCAGAGAAGGCTATGAATGCGGTATTGCTTTTGAGAATTATGAAGATATTAAAGTCGGTGATTCAGTAGAGGTATTTGAGCTTGTCGAAGAACAACAAAAGCTTTAATTTAAAAACACGTGAAAAGGATCAGTCGCAAAGGCAGCTCAAGGTGTCTCATGCTGTGCATTCTAGTCTGATTGAGTGTTTTAGAAAAGGTGGTAAGCTAGATCATCGTCTTGATAGCTGTCCTTTGAGCATAACCAAGGTGAATGTAAGTAGCGACCTTAGTATTGCTAATTGTTTTTTTGTACCATTTAATACGAAATTGACCGTTGATGACATACTATCAGCGCTAGAACTCTCGCGCTTTGCTATTCGTGACTATGTTACTCGTCAGGTAAATTTAAAATATTCTCCAGAAATTAGATTTTATTATGATCCCACTTTTGAAAACTTTGAAACCATAGAAAAGTTGCTTAAGAAATAATGGTACAATAGGTGCTTGACAGATAGAGCAAAAATCTATATTCTCCCTATCATTAAACGTAATTTTATGGGAATCTGACATGTCTCGCAAATGTGAATTAACTGGTGTTGCAGTGCAGTATGGGAATAACGTATCGCACTCACAAAGAAAAACTAGAAGACGCTTTGAGCCTAATATCAAAACAGTAGAGTATAAAAGCGAAATTACTGGACAAAAATATAGGTTAAAGGTAGTGGCAAGAGCTTTGAGAACCGTTGAGAAAAACGGTGGCTTTGATTTATTTATTCTTAAAGCTAACGATTCTATGATGTCGGATAAAGCTAAGAAAGTAAAAAGAGAAATCTTTAAGAAGAAAAAAGAGTTAGCTGCATGAGAAAAAATATACACCCTGAATATAAAGGTCTAAAAATTAAAATTCGTAATGATGAGTTCTCGACTATGTCAACTCTGAAATCAGGAGAAATTTTAATGGACGTTGATTTTCGTGAGCATCCAGCTTGGAATAAAAACGTAATCAATATGGTTAACCAATCAAATAAAAATGTCAGTGACTTTAATAAAAAGTTTGCTGGCTTATCTTTCGGTTCAAAAAAATAAATCTATTAAAAATCTAAGTTCAATTTGCTTAGATTCAGGATAACTTGATGAAGCCACTTTTTTATGTCATTCCCGCGTAGGCGGGAATCTAGAAAAACTAGTTTCCACGCTGGATTCCCGCCTACGCGGGAATGACAATTGTTCTGTAATAAATTACGCTATGTCAACTTATTCACTATATATATGCTGCGCAGCATCGCCTTGAAATTTAATGCCCCATAATTTAACTGCTTTTACTATACGTGACTTCGGATCGTGTACCAGGCGTGCGAGGTGTATAACAAGCTCAGCATTTTTTAATCTCAGGCCATGTTTAAGAAACTAGAATAACAGGCGAGTGGGTGGTTCTAGCCCAAGGTGAACAAAAGCGCCATTGGTTATAACCCTACCTCTGGGAGTTCGTTGAAGAAGACCTATTTGTATAAGATATGGTTCGATTGTCTCTTCAATTGCATCTCTTTGTTCTGATAATGCAGAAGCAATAGTTTCAACACCAACTGGTCCGCCGTTGTAGTTATCTACAATAAATTTTAGATAACGATAGTCGTTACTATCCAGCCCAGCTTTATCTACTTCAAGTCTAGTAAGAGCGCTATCAGCAAGTGCGGCATCAATTTCTGGCCTATTTTCGACAGAAGCAAAATCTCTTATTCTCTTTAATAATCTTAGAGCAATTCTTGGTGTGCCTCTTGATCTTTGTGCAATCTCCTGCGCTCCGTCTTTAGTGATTTTTGTATTTAGCAAATTTGCTGCTCGATTAATTACTTTTACTAGCTCTTCAACTTTATAGAAATTAAGTCGTAATGGAATGCCAAATCTATCTCGTAATGGATTGCTAATCAAACCAAGCCTTGTAGTTGCTCCAATTAAGGTAAAGCGCGGTAAATCTATGCGTACAGACCTAGCAGCTGGTCCTTCGCCAATTATGATATCAAGGAAAAAATCTTCCATCGCTGGGTAGAGTATTTCTTCAATATTGGTATTAAGGCGATGGATCTCATCAATAAATAATACGTCGTTTTCTTGAAGATTAGTTAAAATTGCAGCAAGGTCTGCCGCTTTTGATAATGTTGGTCCAGAAGTGGCTTTAAAATTCACTCCCATTTCTTTGGCAATTATGTGGGCAAGCGAAGTTTTGCCTAGGCCAGGTGGTCCATAGAAAAGAGTATGATCAAGAGGTTCGTTCCTGTTTTGAGCAGCTTTGATGAATATACTTAAGTTGGATTTAATATGTTCTTGTCCTACGAATTCATTGAGCAAATGAGGTCGTAGAGAAAAATCTACATCTGTTTCAAGGATTGTCCCGGATAAAAGATCTGTTGTCATAATATATTAAGCTCAATTTTTAAGTGCTAGTCTAATCAAATCATTTATTGATATATCAGAGGAATGAGCAAGTATTGTATTGACCCTACTTTGTGCATCAATCCTTCCAACTCCTAGACTAGTCAGTGCTGAAATAGCGTCCAAAGCTAAAGAGTTGTTAAACGTTTTTGTATTTGGTAAACCAGATTTAGGCGCTATTTCAGATAGTGATTTGGTTGAAATAGTTTTATCTTTTAGTTCAGTAACTATACGTTCAGCAAGCTTTTTTCCAACTCCAGATACACCATTGAAAATTATTTTATCTTCATTGTTAAGAGCGATCTGAATTTCTCCAGGAGTAAGGTGCGATAAAATAGCAAGTGCCATTCTTGTGCCAACTCCTTTGACTGATTGCAGGGTAATGAATGCGGCTTTTTCCTCTAAATCACTGAATCCGTATAAGTGAATATGGTCTTCTCGTACATGTGTTTCGATTAATAATTCACAAAATTCTGACGGAGCAAGTCGGCTTAAAGTTTTTACCGAGCAGAATACCAGATATCCAACCCCATTTATATCGATTATGACGTGGTCATCGTATACCGATTCAATCAATCCTTTAAGTTTACCAATCATAAAATATTCTAGTTGCATCAATTATTTCACAGATATACTATCAGCCACGATACGAATACGCAATTAATTCTGGAACTAAATTTTGAATCTAAAAAGATATGAATCGCTGATAATAGCGTTTTTTGTAACGATAGTAAGATATTATGATTACGCTCTCTTTGGGCTATCTGCTTCGTTGTTGTCGAAGAATTTTATGCCTCATGGCAATGACGGTGATCAGATGCTTATTTTCTTCGCTGTTTTCAGTCTGGCAACTATAGCAAGGCCTATGGGGTCTTTAATCTTTGGTAAGATAGGTGATAAGGTTGGACGAGTAGTAAGTGTAAAAATGTCAACAGTTATTGCGGCAACTTCAACTTGCCTTGTAGCGGTTGCTCCAGGGTTTGATAGCGTAGGGTTGTTTGCTGTAATAATAATTACACTTTTACGAATGCTATTTTTAATGAGTTTAGCAGGAGAAATTGACGCTATAAAAATTTATGTTGCTGAAATGATTGGCAAGAAGAGGCGGCATCTTGTTATAGGTATAGTTTCTTTTTCTTCGCAAATAGGAGTTTTGTTTGCTTCAGTTGCATATCATATAGCGGTTAGTTATGAAGATGTAGAGTGGTTATGGAGGGTGAATTTTGCTATTGGTGGATTGTTGGGATTAGTAGTAATTTTTTTGCGCAGAAGGTTGCTTGAGAGTGAAGAATTTCTCAATAGCAAGTCACGGCTCTCTATTGAGCCTAACGGTATAGTTAAGATAGTTGGTGCGAATAAAGTTAAATTTGTACTTGCCACCGTAATCAATGGAATGCTTGGTGGTGGATATCATTTTCTGATAATATTTTTTGGAACATTTGCAGCAAATGTGGCTGATATTATTGATAATGAGAGCGCTGCAGCTGCTAATACTATGTTGATTTCACTTTATGGCATAGCATGTTTAATTTCTGGCTACATATCTGATAGATTTAAAATAGTTACTCAAATTATTGTAGCGCTGGTCTTGAGTATTTTGTGTACCTTGGTGATGGAGTTTTTTCTAGGCCTTAAGGGATATTCAATATTACTACATTGTATATTAGTATTTTTGGTTCCATTTTATTCAATTCCTTGTTCTGTCCGTATTCAGTCATTATTTCAAACTGGTATTAGGATGAGAATGTGCAGTCTTTCGCATTCTATCGGTAGTATGGTTTTTTCTTCAACAACTCCATTTATTTGTATGTTAATTTGGCAATCAACGGAGATTGTATCTTTAGTGCTTGCGTATTTTTTATTTCAATTGGGATTGTTATTTTTTGCGTTGCTTTATATGATAAAAAAGGATTACATAAGTATGTTTGAAACAACCAACAATTTAGTTGTCTAGATTATTATGTCGTTAGATATTAAAATAGTAAAAAATTATGCTTATTCTTTATTCTCTCGGGCAGAAAAAGAGTCTAAAGAAAGCGAAGTTTTTAAAAGTATAAAAGTTTTTGATGAGATACTAAGAAAGTTTAGTGCTGTAAAAAAAACGTTGTGCTCACCAATTATTGAAAAATCTAATAAAAATAGATTTGTAGATACCATTACTAATGAGTTAAAATCAGAGATTCTTCTGAAGCGGTTTATTTACATTCTAATCAAAAATGCAAGAGTAAATTTGTTTTCTGAGATTGTTGATGAGTATGAGCTTCTGCTTATGGAGAGTAAAGGGATTAAATTTGTTAAAGTATTGTCAGCTTTTAAGCTTGAAAAAAAGGAGATGGAATTTATACGTAATCTTCTTGAATCCGAACTTGATAAAAAAATTGAGCTCGAGCATAGTGTTGATGAGTCGCTCTTAGGAGGAGTTATAGTTAAGTATGATAGTAATCTAATAGATTGCTCTGTACAAGGAATGCTGGATAGAATACAAAAAATAGCTGCAAGATTATAGTATATAATTAGCTTAAGTTACTTATTGTATTTTGGACGTTGATATAGTTTTTTTAATAAGGAGTTTTAGAAAATGACGTTAAATCCTTCGGAAATATCTGAGATTTTAGAACGTGAAATTGGCAACATTGACCAGCTTGGCGAACTACAAGAGGTTGGGTATGTAATTACAGTTGGCGATGGTATTGCCAAAGTTTATGGTATAGACCTAGTTCAGGCTGGTGAGATGGTTGAGTTTGAATCTGGTGTTAAAGGATTGGCGCTCAATTTAGAAAGTGACATGGTTGGTGTTGTGATCATGGGAGAAGATAGTTCGGTTCGCCAGGGTGACAAAGTAAAACGTACTGGAGAGATATTAAAAACTCCCATAGGTATGTCAATGGTTGGTAGAGTTGTTGATGCTCTTGGCCGGCCTATTGATGGCAAGGGTGATATCATCTCAAAACATTTTAGTAATATTGAAGTAAAAGCTCCAGGAATTATTGGCCGGAAAAGTGTGCATGAGCCCGTTCAGACTGGGATCAAATCTATTGACGCATTAATCCCAATTGGGCGTGGTCAGAGAGAGTTGATAATAGGCGATAGACAAACGGGAAAAACTGCTATTGCAATAGATACAATCATTAATCAGAAACCAGCGCACCTCGCAGGTAATGATGCGGATAAAATTTTCTGTGTATACGTGGCAATTGGCCAAAAAAGATCTACTGTCGCCCAGATTGTGAAGAAGCTAGAAGAGGCCGGAGCGATGGAATATACTACGGTGGTTGCTGCAACAGCTTCTGATCCAGCGACTCTACAATTTTTGTCTCCTTATACAGGGTGTGCTATTGGGGAGTATTTTAGAGATAATAGCATGCATGCGCTAGTTATTTATGATGATCTAACAAAACATGCCGTTGCCTATCGTCAAATTTCGCTTTTACTTAGAAGGCCACCAGGGCGTGAAGCTTATCCAGGAGATGTTTTTTATCTACACTCAAGATTATTGGAGAGAGCGGCAAAATTATCTGATGACAAAGGGGCTGGTTCGTTAACTGCGTTGCCTATTATTGAGACTCAAGCTGGAGATGTTTCTGCCTATATCCCAACAAACGTGATCTCTATTACGGACGGTCAAATTTTCCTTGAAAGCGCTTTGTTTTATAAGGGGATTAGGCCGGCTGTAAACGTCGGAATATCTGTTAGTCGAGTTGGATCTGCTGCCCAGATTAAAGCGATCAAGAAAGTTTCTGGATCGTTAAAGCTTGAACTGGCCCAATTTAGAGAAATGGAATCTTTTGCTCAGTTTGGTTCTGACTTAGATGCGTCTACACAAAGGCTGATTAAACACGGGGCAAAGCTAACTGAACTTCTAAAGCAACCACAATATTCTCCAGTTGTAGTAGAAGAGCAGGTGGTTATTTTGTATGCTGGAGTTAAGGGGTATCTTGATAAGATAGATGTGTCTAAGGTTCGTCTTTTTGAAGATAAACTTATGGAAGATATTAGGTTAAAAGGAGATAGTATACTTTCTGCAATACGTGCAGAGAAGCAGTTAAATGAAGAAACCGAAGATAAACTGAAAGTCTATCTTGCTAGGTTTGTAGAAGAATTTTTAGACAATTAAGGTAAAATGTCTGGTCTGAAGCATCTTAGAAATAGAGTGAAGAGTATTAAATCTACTCAGAAAATCACTAAAGCTATGCATGTAGTATCTGCTGCAAAGCTTAAAAAGCTGAAAGATCAGGCGGAAAATCTGAATGACTATTCTTCTGTGCTTAGCGCCATTATGCATGATATTTCTGCAAGCGATAATTTGCTGGACCTGCCAGCAGAGGATCGTAGGTTTTTTAGTAAAGACCTTGAAAATATGCCTCATCTTTTAGTTGTTGTGACTTCAGAGCGAGGTTTATGTGGCAGTTTTAATTCAAATGTCATCAAGAGAGTTAAGCTTGATATTAAGCAACTAGAAGAACATAATAAAGAAGTTAAATTGCTTATTATAGGTAAAAAAGGTATAGATGCGCTGAAGAATGAATTTGGAGAAAAAATAGTTGGATATGAGCATGTTGCTCAAGGTAATTATGAGTGCGTTGCTAGAGAAGTAAAGGATAAAATCATAGGGCTGGTCGAGAGTCAGAAGGTTGGTGCTTGTTATATATACTATAACAAATTTAAAAATGCTATGACACAAATTATGACAAAAGAACAAATTTTGCCGGCTCAGCCCAGATCAGAAAGCAAAATAAATAATTCTTCTGAGTATGAAGGTTCTGGATTGGTGCATAATGTTATAAGTTTATATATTAGTGGTCAAATCAATTATGGATTGCTTCAGAGTCGTGCAAGCGAGGAAGGAGCTAGAATGACGGCGATGGATAATGCTACAAGAAATGCAGGGGAATTAGTCGACAAGTTGACTCTTCAACTAAATAGGTCAAGGCAAGCGATTATTACTACAGAGCTTAATGAGATAATTTCTGGAGCGGAATCTGTATAGCCAATCGAGTGGTATTTTCTCCGTTGTTGCTTGTAGCTCTCCTATTGTATATAGGTTTCGCTCCATCGCGCCTTGAATAATTAGTAATAAATTTTAAGAGTATGGCATGCCGTTGATAAACATACAAATGATAAAAGGAAGAACCTTAGAGCAGAAAAGGAAACTTATAGAAACAGTTACTAAAGCGGTTTGTGATTCAGTAAATGTGTCTCCTGAAAAAGTAAGGATTGTGATAACAGATTTAGAGCTAGAAAATTACAGCATTTCTGGAAAGTTGGCTATTGATAAAGATAATTAATTGGTAATATATAACTATGAATAAAGGCAAAGTTACTCAAATTATTTCGGCTATTGTTGACGTCAAATTTATGGGAGGCGCACAACTTCCTAATATTTTAAATGCACTTCAGTGTAAAAATAATGGTCAAAAATTAGTGTTAGAAGTAGCGCAACATATTGGGGACAATACTGTTCGATGCATTGCCATGGACTCAACTGATGGGTTGACCAGGGGTACTGAAGTAATTGATACTGGCGAGCCAATCCAAATTCCAGTTGGTATTAGTACTTTAGGGCGAATTATGAATGTGATTGGAGAGCCGGTGGATGAAAAAGGGCCTATAACATCCAAAACCTATTCTTCGATTTATAGACAACCTCCTTCCTTTGAAGAGCAATCTACTGAGAGAAGCATTTTGATAACTGGTATAAAAGTTGTAGATCTCCTTGCTCCATATGCTAAGGGGGGTAAAATTGGTCTTTTTGGTGGAGCTGGTGTTGGTAAAACTGTTATCATTATGGAGCTTATTAATAACGTGGCTAAGGCGCATGGTGGATATACGGCATTTGCTGGTGTAGGGGAAAGGACACGCGAAGGAAACGATCTTTATCACGAAATGATTGCATCAGGTGTTATTAATCCAGATAAACTTGAAGAATCAAAAGTTTCCCTAGTATATGGTCAAATGAATGAACCACCTGGAGCGCGTGCAAAAGTAGCGTTAACAGGGCTGACTATTGCTGAATCTTTTAGAGATTTAGATGGTGGTCAAGATGTTCTATTTTTTATCGACAATATATTCCGGTTTACCCAGGCAGGTTCTGAAGTGTCGGCTACCTTGGGTCGGATACCGTCAGCAGTTGGATATCAACCAACATTGGCTACTGATATGGGAATGCTGCAAGAGAGAATTACATCAACTAAACATGGGTCTATTACTTCTGTTCAAGCTATTTATGTTCCGGCAGATGACTTAACCGACCCTGCACCGGCGACGTCGTTTACTCATCTTGATGCTACGACAGTATTGAGTCGTCAAATAGCAGAGCTTGGTATTTATCCTGCTGTTGACCCGCTTGATAGTACTTCGCAGATGCTTGATCCTGAAATAGTTGGTGATAAGCATTATAATATAGCAAGGGAAGTACAAAGAATCTTGCAAACTTATAAATCTCTCCAAGATATTATTGCGATTCTTGGTATGGATGAGTTATCAGAAGAAGATAAATTGATTGTGAGCAGAGCGCGTAAAATACAAAGATTTTTATCTCAGCCGTTCCATGTAGCAGAAGTATTTACTGGGATGCCGGGTAAGTTTGTTGATCTCGAAGATACAATAGCTGGGTTTAAAGGCTTGATTGAGGGTAAATACGATTATATGCCTGAAGCTGCGTTTTATATGGTTGGAACGATCGAAGAAGCGGTTGAGAAGGCTAAAAAACTTGAAGAAAAAGTAACAATGTAGTTTTGATATGAGAAGTACTTTATCAGTGAAAATCATACTACCGTCTATGACTCTTCTCGATGTAGAGGCAAATATGGTAAATCTTCCTGGTCAAGAAGGTATGTTTGGTGTCCTTCCAGGACATTGTAAACTTATCTCTAACATTAACACCGGTATTATTTCAGTGTTTCTTAATGGGGTAGAACAGAAGTATTTTGTCTTTAACGGGGTTGCGCAAGTTACTGGTGAAGAATTGAATATTCTTAGTGAATTTGGAGTTGTTTTAGAAGAAGAAACTAAAACAGATGTGATGAACCAGATCACACTTCTGGAGAATAGTCTTCTCGATCAGCAGCAGGGGTCTTTGCAAGCATATATTATTTTAGATAAGCTTGAGAAGCGCCAGGAATTGCTGAAGTTTTTGTAGTATTGTCATACATCGTCATATCGGACTTAGATCCGGTATCTTCTATTTTCATAAGATGCTGATTAAATTCAGCATGACGATTTACAATTTTAGGTGTTATTATGATTGAATGTACTCGTCGTATAGAGTTTGATGCTGGTCATAGAGTTATTGGCCATAAGCATAAGTGTAAACATCTTCATGGGCACAGGTATGTCCTTGAAATTACAGCGAGCTCAGAAGAATTAGACGATCTTGGAATGGTTGTAGATTTTGGAGAATTAAAATCTGTAATGAAAGAATGGATTGATCTAAATCTTGACCATAATGTAATTTTGCATGCTGATGATGAGAATTTAGGCTCTTTTATTGCTAATTATACCGGACAGAATATATATTATTTAAAAGCAAATCCTACTGCAGAGAATATAGCGCTGCACCTTAAAAGAGATATTATACCCAAGTTATTTATTAAAAGTTCATTTCAAATAATTAAAATTAAATTATTTGAAACCCCTAATGCATTTGTTGAGGTAATGTGAAATCTAAAGAATCTTGTGTTGTGATCACAACGACTGATAATGAAGAGGTAGCGAATAAAATTGCTAGCGATTTAGTTGAACAAAGGTTGGCAGCTTGTGTTCAAGTTGATAAAGTTAAAAGTTTTTTTTATTATGAAGACGAATGTCGGCAAGAAAAAGAGTTTCGCTTAATGATAAAAGCGGCATCTAAAAACTACAAACTTATTGAAGAATCGATAAAATTAAATCATAATTATCAATTACCTCAAATAATTAAGCTTGATATTACTGGCGGATTGGTTAAGTATATAGATTGGATTCATACAAGTAGTGTGTTGTAATTATATGACTGTTATAGTCTAATGTGATGGGGGTTTTCTTATGAAATTATGGCATAAAGTTTTTCTAGGCCTAATTCTGGGAGTGATTTTCGGAGTGTATATTCCCCAACATGTTGAAACTATAAAACCTATTGGAACGGTTTTCCTACGTTTGATAAAAATGGTTATTGTTCCGCTTCTATTCTTCAGTTTGGTTTCCGGTATTACGGGTATGAGAGACCCCAACTCTATTGGAAGAGTGGCAAGAAAAGCTGTGATGGCTTATCTTGGAACTACCTGCTTAGCAGTAACGTTCGGTCTAGGAGTAGCTTATATTCTAAAGCCTGGCGCTGGTGTTGTTCTTGATATGGGTCCGGTGGCGGAGAAAAACTTTAAAGAAAATAATTTTGATCTTTTAGAGTTCTTTATTGAAATTGTTCCTAATAATGTGTTTCAAGCTTTTGCCGATTCAAATATTTTACAAGTTGTGTTCTTTTCCATATTTACAGGTATCATAATTAATGGAATGGACTCTTCTGCTGATCCGCTACGAAATTTTATTCATTCTGCGGCGAAGCTAGTCTTAAAAATGATTGCTTTGGTGGTGCAATTATCTCCTTACGCTGCATTTGCTCTCACGGCCTGGGTTATTGGGACCCAAGGACTAGATATCATATATACATTAGGGAAATTAGTGCAGGCAATAATATTAGCCTTTATACTACAGTATCTAATCTACGGTTTGATTATATTTGTATTTTGTAGAATTTCTCCAATACCTTTTTACAAAAAAAGTATCGAATATCAGATGATTGCTATGTCTACAGGTAGTAGTAAAGCTAGTTTAGCAACCACGATGCAAGTATGTAAAAATAGGATGGGCGTTTCTGAATCAAGCACTTCTTTTGTTTTACCTTTAGGCGCATCAATTAATATGAACGGTTTATCGATAAAGCTCGGGTTATCGGTTATTTTTTTCGCTCAAGCAATGGGCGTAGACTTAGCATTATCCGATTATATTGTTATTATCTTGACAGGAACACTGGGGTCGATTGGGGGAGCTGGTATACCTGGATCATTTATAATTATGCTACCTATAATGTTGACTTCAGTTGGGTTGCCAATAGAAGGAGTAGCGCTTTTAGTGGGCATTGATAGAATACTAGACTTACTAAGTACAACGATCAATATTACAGGGGATGCCACTATAACTTTAGTTATAGACAGCTCCGAAGGGACTCTTGATAAAGAAATGTATAACTCTTAAAAGAAGGTCGATATGAAGATTTGGAAATTAATTTGCACAAGTGTTTCGATATTAATATTATGTGTTAGTTCAGCAGGTGCTGTCGAGAAAAAAATCATAAAAATCGGTAGTGGTAGCTTGCTTGAGGGATACTATAATATTGGATTGAATTTATGCCGGTTTATATCACGCGCTAACGATGGTATTAAATGTGAAGTAGTACCAACGACTGGGTCTCTAGAGAATATATGGCTATTACAAAGAGAAAAAATAGACTTCGCATTTACTTTGTCAAACTTAGCGGTGGAGTCATATAACGGGACAGGTTATTTTGCGGCTACTGAGCCATTTAAAGATATGTATCAATTATTGCGTTTGCACGATGAATATTTTACTGTCCTTGTTAAGGATGATGATAAAATACTAGTTTTTGGAGACCTAGACGGCAAGAGAATTTCTAATGGACCTCCTAAGTCTGACAGCTCTGTCGCTTATGACGCTCTTGCCGCGTATTATGATTTTAAAAAACCTCCAGAGGATATTGAAATATCTCATGAAGATTATGCAAAAGAATTTTGTGCTGGTAAAATTGATGCTATCATGCTTATGACTGGGCATCCAGATATGTTGGTTAATATGGTTACTCACGTATGCGAGAATGACTTTGTTACAATTGAAAGTGATAAAATTGATTTGTTGGTAAAAAACTCGCCGCAGTTTAAAAAAGTAGTGCTAGAGGCTGGAGGATATCCTGGTATTACTGAAGATCAAGAAACAGTTGCAATTTCTGCTATATTTGTAGCTGGTAAATCTGTAGATAAAAAGATAGTAGAAAATTTTCTAGCTCATTTAGATTCAAGACTTAGTAGATTTAAATCTTCAGATCCTGTACTCTATGATATAGAAGATTCTGAATTTACAAGTGGTTTTGTTATACCAGGGTTTAAGAGTGATACTCAAAAGTAGTTTTTATTAAAATAGCTTAGTTTTTATGTTCAAGAATATTATTATTCCAGTTGATTTGGCTGATAAACAGTCTCTAAAGGCAGTTTTTCCACCCGCTTTGAATTTTGTTAATGCGTTTGGTTCAAAATTACATTTAATTTATATAATGCCTGACTTTGGAATGAAAATGATAGAGGACTATCTTCCAAGACACTGGATGAGCGACCAAAAGCAAAAATATACTAAGCAATTTGATGAGATAGTAGAAAAGTACGTTCCAAAAGGAGTAGATGTTAGCTATTATATTGGTAGAGGAGCCGTTTACGACGAGGTAATAAAATATTCAGAGAGTGAAAACGCTGATTTGATCATTATTTCAGCCGTTAGGCCTCAGCTTAGAGATTACATGCTTGGGCCAAATGCTTCAAAGATTGTCAGGCATTCTTCTATTTCAGTTATGGTAGTTAGGGATTAGTTTTTATAAATTAATCTTGTTATTGAATTAATCAAGAATTATATAGAGTTTGGTTTTTTCCGGTCGCGGCTCGCGGCTATAGCATAACATAATTAAACGGTATTAATATTGCAGGTAGTCGAAGAAACGGGTCATCCTGAACGCCGATCTCAGGCTTCTCCGGATACCGAAGATACCGCATCAAGTTTGGCGAAACCTTATATTAGTAAACTGTATTATTCCTCATACGGTTCATCATAGACAGCGTCGCCGACCAACTCCATCCTTTGGTCGGTAGTATTTGTTACAACCACTTTCACTTGGGTTTCAACAGGAATAGACTGATCCTTTTTTACTTTTTCATGGACATGTTTTTTTTCTTGGTCGCTGTCGCTGTCAGTATCGCTTAACAATACATCGTCTACTAAAGTTGTTGTAGTAGTAGTAACTTGGTTTTTGGTGGGTTTGTCTGTTTTCTCTGGTTTATCTGTTTTGGCGTATGATAAAGATTCGGTAGAGGTATATTTTTTTTGCGCAGCTTTCGACGGGGTAAATTCTTGTTCTTCAGACTTTGGTGGACGTTTTAATCCTGCCTTCGGTGGATGCAGTAGGTTGTCGTCTTTTTTTAGTTGTGTATTATTTTTGATTTCTTTTACATTAAAAAATATAGAGCCGTTTAGGTGGTTATTAGGTAATTGTTGAGAGTCCAAGCTCTTTATATTGGCAACTTCATTTAATGGAACTCGTAGAGTTTTCATTACGCTAAGATAAGCATTAAAAGCATATTTAATTAAATCGTGTCTGGTTTCAGCAATTATTTGATCGCCATTGTTATTATTTTGTAGGGCCTCAGAATAGTTTTGTGTTAGTGCAGGGGTATTAATAATTGTTTCCGTATCATTTGTAGCATTTTCTTTTTCAGTATTGTTACTGACTAATTCTTTTAGCGCAGTTTCATAATTATTCTCACTTTCCTTACCATTTTGGCCTTGTACTAAAGTAGTAGCAAAATTTTCGTCATTGGTTAAATTTATTACAATCTTTCCTTCTATTCTATCACCATCCAGACTACTGACTATTTTTATTTTACTATTTTGTACATCTCTAAAACTGCTTTTTACCTTTACATATATAATAGTTGCTAGACTACCTATTAAAGAAAGTGCAGCGCCAGTAATAGCTACTATGCTTCCAGGTGTAAGTAAAGAGCCTTGAGTATCATCAGGAGAAGTTTCATTAAGCATAAAATACCTTGTGAAATATTAGAGTTAATTAATCTTATGCGGAGCAATCAACTTTGTAAATAAAAAGTTATTTTTTTAATATTTAGTTAATTAATGAGATGTATACCTAATTCAATTAAATTAATTTAAAGTAAACGCTACTAATCAAGCCGGTTATTTTACATTAAAAGCATGCTTCTCTGTTTTGGTTAAAATTTGGCCATTACGCCATATTATAGCTTCTACGTAATGCTTACCTATTTTTGTTGGCCACAAGAATGTTATTCCTAATGTAGGAGCATGTTTTTCGTTGTCTATAACCCATTCGACTGTATCTGTTTCTAAAGCTCCTGATAGGCGCATCTCAAATGCTTGCTTGTTATGCGGTATGCGGGGATCAAGGGCCATTTCTAGGCCATTGGCTGGACGAAAAATATCTATTTTGTTAGTAGCAAGTTCAACTGGTGATTTTTCTTCTTTTGGAAGGAAATATTCGGTATGCATTGCACAATTTAGAGTTTGATTTTCTAAGTCCTCAGGGTTTATGCATACATCTTTTGCTACTAATTTTGGGCTAATATAAAGTGGTGCGGTTTCGGTATTTTTAGTGAGTTCATTAAAAATACCACGTAATGCAAGAGATGGTCCTAATGAACCAGTAATCCCATCTGTTGCGCTATAATCGGCATTTCCCATCCATATTCCAACAACATATCTATAATTATAGCCAACTGCCCAAGCGTCACGGTAATCATTTGATGTACCAGTTTTTACTGCTGTTTGGGTTGGTAGATTCAGTACACTGCCTCGACTAAATTCAAGATTCCTTGCCCAAGGATCAGAGAGAATATTACCTATCAAAGAAGATACTTCATCTGAGTAGATGCGTTTTTTATCTGATGGGGCATCACGATAAAAGGTAATTTTAAGTGGTGAGAATATCCCACGATTTGCAAATGTTGAATAGGCCTGTGCTAATTCAAATAGGGTTACTTCTCCGTTACCTAATGCTAGACCTTCGTCATAATAATCTGCAGCCTGCGTTAAACTTTTGAAACCTAGATTTTGTAAAATAAACAAATATTTTTCGGGCGTAACATAGTTAATTGTGTGTAATGCTGGTATATTTAAAGAATTACCAAGAGCAGTTCGAAGTGTTACCTTCCCGTAGTATGAATTGCTGTAATTATGGAAATGGTGAATACCTTGACCAATCCTATTTGAATAAGGTAAGTCTTCGATTATTGTTACTGCTGTCCAATCTTTTTCAAGCGCTGCACCATATAAAAATGGTTTAAGAGATGAACCAGGCTGGCGTGGAACAGTTACCATATCAATTAGGCACCCAGAAGCCTTATTCATTGTTTCTTTGCACTTAGAACCGACGGAAACCCAAGCGATAATCTCATTGGTTTTGCTATCTATTACAATTGCAGCGGCATTATTAATATTTTTTGATGACAATGATTTTAGACGATTTTCAAGTAGATCATTGATAAATTGTTGTAGGTTGCTATCTAGTGTCGTAACTATTTTAGTCTGATTCCAAGCAGATTGATTTCCTATGTGTTCTCTTACATAATTGACAAAATGAAAAGACGATGTTGGCGTCTTTGCAGCACTTAGGATAAGATTATGTTTTTTCAGATTAATAACTGATTCTGAATCAAGAATATTACATTCCACCATTTTTTTTGCTAAACGATTAATGGAATCCTCAATTTGTACTTTGCCTCCATAGAGGTCAAATTTTGATGGAGCTCTTACCAGAACAGCCAAAGCTAGAGTTTCTTTAATGCTTAGAGTGTTTAGGTCGCGATCAAAATAAAACCGCGCTGCTTGAACTACACCTCTTCTATTTGAAGCATAAGGCACTTGGTTTAAATAAAACTCAAGTATATCACTTTTACTTACTTGCATTTCCAAAGCAATTGCTTCTAGTCCTTCGATCCATTTTGACCAATAAGAACGTGCTCTAGGGTGCAACATCCGGACTACCTGTTCGGTAATTGTGCTTGCCCCGCGGGACCTGTTACTAGACCAAATACGTTCCGATAAAGCTCTAGCCCTTGCTTGCCAATCAACACCATGATGTTCAAAAAAACGTTTATCCTCCGCTAATATAAAAGCTTGTTGGAATGATTCTGGTATTTCATGTAGGGCTATATTATCGTGTGTATTCCAGCGAGTTTGATATGAAAAAGTAAGTGGTTTATTATTACGGTCCAAAATTTGTAAATTACTAGCATCGGAGCGGACAGCGTGAAACTCCATGTATGGTGAGGTAAAGTCTGAAATAGTTTTGCCAATAAAGATAACTAAACCAAGGATCAAGGACAGACAAGACCATTTGAAAAATTTACCAGTATATGGTGTATGTATCATTGTTGTTGATGTACCTTAATCTGCTCCGTAATACCTTTGCCATAAATATCTGGATCATACATTTCCTCTGCGTGTACTGGCATGATAACAAAATTACCAGGCGCAATGGCTTGTGTGGTATAGGACAAATGATAGTTTCCTGCTGGTAGGTAATCAGAATAGAAACGAGCAGAATCATGACGTAGTTCTTTATGATAGAAACTCCAGCGCGATACGTTATATGAAATCCAGTCTGAATACTTGAACCACCACGAGCCACTTGCCGCTGTAAAGTTTCCTTTGTCTGCATCTACGATAGAGGTGGTTGCTAAATCACGATTTACTGGTTCTAGTCCACCTGGAATTGGATCGTTAACGACAACAAAATTTCTTGCAGTCGGCAATGAAAGAAATATATCAACCCTAACCAATTCAGACTGTTTGAGTTCTGAAGGTGATTTAAGTAGTTCCCATTTACCTTGCCTCTCAACGCTATATTCTCTTTTGATTTCAATGCCAGAATTGGTGTAACTATCTTGTTCCTTAAGGGGTGCAAAACTGACACGAGTTGTGTAATAAAGCCTTCCATCTCCCTTGCGGATAATAGTTGCTTTTACGTCTCTTCCAGGATCAGTTGATTCAATCTTTTTTATAAAAGTAACTGGAGTTTCTTTTGCATCAGCAAATTTTGTCTCACCAAATTTTTTATTATCTAATGCAACAGTGACATTCATATCTGGCTTTATGTTTTCATATACCCTTGCATAATCAACCAGTCCATTAAGACAAAATAGATTTTCTTGTGTATTTTCCCAATGTGTCTTGTTGCCACGCGCCTCCGTGATCATACGAACTAATTTATATGGAATGTCTTCAACTAGTTCTTTTCCTTCTTTCTGTTCTCCTAATTCAATAAAGGTCGAAAGTATAGCGCAGTTTTCACGCAGCGGGCTAGATAGAATTCTACTGTAGCTATCATCTAGTTGTTCATTAAAAGTAAACTTGCCACCAGATTGACTAGCATTGGATAAGATGAGTTTAGATATTTCAGTAACAAAATTCTCTCCCCCTTTTACATGCATTGCAGCCTGTAAGAAATAAGTTTTCCCAAACAGGCTCATTTGTGCCACATGTGGACGGTAACGTTCTAGGTCGGCTAAGCTTATTTTATCATTTTGAGCAAGAGCTGCTAGTGCCACAGCACGTACGGTAGATGCCATGCCTTTATCGTAGAAGTCAGGGTAAGTATCGTGCTTTAAGAAATTATCAAGATAACCATGCAATTTATTTATAATTTCCTCTGGTACGGTGTATCCACTTTTTTTCATCCAATTGAATGCAATGGCGGTGTAAGCGGTTAAATATGGATCGACATATTGGTCTTTTGGTATGAAATATGCCATACCACCATTAGGAGCCTGGAAGTTTGCGGCCATTTTTAAAGTTTCTTCTGGCAATTGTTTGGCATCTTTCCATTCAAAATCTGTTGGCATATAAGTACGTAGATTAATATAATGAGAAGCCATTACCCCCCTAGTCAAAATTTGCTCCCAGCACGTATATGGATAGTCACGTAAATATTTGAATGCGCCATCTATGTTGCCAATGACAGAAGGGGAGGTGACAATACTAACACTACCTATGTCAGTCTGAATTTCTTTAGGAAATTTGATAGATTCTTCAGCTTTATCCTGATTTGTTGTCCCATAATTTGTAGATATTTCAAGTGACCTTCGTTTATTTATAACCAGAATATGCTCTAATTTATCGCCATCCCTCGAATCTTTAGCTGTCACTTGGAAGGTAATTTTACCTAATTCACCTTCTTTTGTAGTGTCGACTAGTTTTGTTTGTATTGGCATCCATACTGTAGTGCGTTTGTACGGTTCTAATGTTATTTTTTTATTTAGGGTAGCTGGAAGTTTTTTATCATATAAAGACCCACTAGCCTTAATATTTACCACTATATCTCGTTTTTTATCAGTACGATTCATCACACTAAAGCCAGCCTCAAAGCTATCGCCGTCTGTAACCTGATTCGGCATTACTGGGCGAACTTCGGTTGGTTTATTGACTTTAAAATTTATGTCGCCAAGACCCATCCTATCTGATGGAGTCACTGCTAAAGCTAAAACACGCCAGCCAGTTAAATTATCAGGTACTTCAAAATCAACCTTGGCGTTACCCATGGCGTCTGTTTTTATAGACGGATTCCAGTAACTGACAAATTTAAATAGGTTACGCATAGCTAAATCAGAACCACCGTCACCTCCAGGGTTTGCACCTTTTTTTTCAAATTTTTGTCTGCCAACCAAGCGTGTAAGCAAACTGTAATTACGTAAATCAAGACCATCTAAATTGTAAAATCCCTCATAAGGGTCAAAATAAGATTTACCCCCTGCGACTAAATCAAACACAGACTCATCAATCACGACCACGGCTATCTCAATAGGTTCTTTTTTGTCTTTGAATTTAGGCTCTGCATGAAGTGTAAGTTTTACTCTGTCACGAGGTTTATAAACTTGATGATCTGTTTTAGCAGTAACTAGAATTTCTTTATACGGATCTTTGATTGGCACAGTCAGATAGCCAATTCTAAACGATGGTTTACCAAGATCTAATTGCCCCTCAATAGGCTGATCAACACGTGGCGAGAATACGACGACAGACAAATAAAATCCTGGAATGTAATCAGGCTTAATTTCAAATTCGATAACTGGAGTGCTGCCTTCAAGAGTTTGGACAAAATGATCAATTACGCCATAACGTTCTATGGTTATAAGAGCTTGAGCATTTGGATAAGGGTTCTTGATCAGGTATCTTGCTTTGTCACCTACTTTATATGTTGATTTTTCTGGAATAATTTCCAAAGAATAATCATTTGGTTCATTCCATAGGACATGTCCATCACCAACTACATACATATATATATTAGTGCTATGATCAGTACCTTTGGTATCCTTAATACTAGCAATAGCACGATAATAGCCAGGTTCTTTTGGATTGAATTCACAAATATTTGAAACATTTTGTGAATCTCCTGTGCAACTACCTTTTGGTACCCAATGGTTGGTAAATTCCGTTAAGTAGCTATTCCCAGCACTTTTTACTTTTGCGGCTTTTGTTTCTTGTTTTTCAATTGTAATGGCGACTTTTGTGCCCAATACTGGTTTGCCAAGTTCGTTAGTGACAAGGTAATCGATATTAGCAGGCTTTCTAGTTTCAAAAATCCAATCTTTCGTTTTAAGGCCAACAAAACGATCTACGCCCGCATAATCTGCATAGGCTTGAGACGAAACGTACTTACCCCGATCATCTTGCACAGAGCTTTCAAACATTAGTCGACCATAATAGATATTTTGTTTAGGCAATTTAAATAGAATGGAGTTTTCTCCTTTGTTATCAATACGGTCTATTTTTTGGAATACTTGATTTTGGTAATATTCGCCCACATAACTGCCAAAAATAAAATCCTTAGCTATTGGATCTTTCGAGGTAAATACCTTACTTTCAAGCATCGCTGTGATACGTACATTTGCATCTGTATAGGCGCCACCAGAATGTAGTTTTGCCTGAGTAGAAACTTCTACATCTGCTTGAGAATTGAATAGATCTCCATTTATTTGATTAGTCACTTTGAATGGAGAAGGAGTAAAATCGCTAACCAAGACTCTGATAGGATACCATGTAAGCTTTTCCGCTTCTTGTTCATTGGTTGATTTTTTATTAGCAAAATCGGCTGTTAAACGAAATTGGTACCAGCCTACCGATGCTTGTTTTGGAACAGTGAATTCTCCTGAGTAAGAGCCAAACTCATTAAGAGACAGTTCTTTGATTTCATGGACTTTATTACCTACCGGGTCAATAATCTCAAGATTATAGCCATTTTTTGGTGCAGTAGTTAAAGTTTTGTTGTCTTGGTTACGAACATAGAGCTTGTATTGCATAGTATCGCCAGTTCGATAAATTCCCTGAGCAGTTGTTCCCCATGTTATAATATGTCCGTAAAGTTTTTTAGTATTATAGTAAACACTTTCTCCGACGGATCGATAAGAATCAATAATAAAATTATAGCTAATTGGCATGAGCGCCATTTCTCCATCTTTATCAACACGGACAAATAATTTGTCATCTTCATCTCGCCAGCTGCTATAAAGGTCAAGCATCGGATCAAGTTTTTCCATACCGGCTAATATCGCAATACCATCAGAAGAGGTAACTGCCTCCGATAGTAATTCTTTGCCAGCACTTAATTCAGTGAGTTTATCTTTGTAGATACTAACTTTTGCATCATCAACAGGTTGACCAGTTGCTAGATCTGTAACCCAGACGGTACTGTTAAAATGTCCTAATTTTACATGCAATTGATATGGTGTGACTTGAGCAAATAAACGATGACTATCAGGTGATTTAGTAACCAAAGGTTCCGTGCTTAATTGTCCATAAACTGCTCCACTTTTTCCAGCTAACATTTGACGAATTTTGAAAGGGATTGCAAACTGCACGTCTTGAACGTTTGGAATCTCTTGAGTTGACGAAAGGCCAGCTTCTGCACCATTGGGCGATAATTTACGATAATTAAAAGTGATTTTATTCAAATTATTTACATACAAGGGTACTTCGCTCTCAATTTTAGCTTCTATTACGGCGTTATTATGAATTATTTCAAAATTTGGCTTTCGATGATTTGTCTTAAAACTTATGTCGATTGGTTTTTGCAAGGAGCGACCAAATTCATCTTGTAAAGCTGTTTTACCTATTCCTTTGTTTTCATCAATGGTTTGAGTTTTTAAATTGTAATCAGTAATTGCTTTAAGTCCAACAGGTAGCCAAATTTCATATGTTCTATCTTTTTGATGCTCTTGCCAAAGGCTAGAATAATCTTCACTATTTGCCCAAACGTCTGGACTACTAGCGTTTACATCAAGGGGTGGATTAAAGAGAATATTGTTTTTTATCTGAGAACGTAATACCGGAGTGCTAAATACCATTGCTGCTCCGCGCATAGGATTACATAATTTTTGTGGTTCCGCTTTGCCCGGTGTAATCAGAATTGAATTTGAATCATCTTCATTAGTATAACATTTAATACCTAAAAACGAGAATTCGGGGAACGTTTGAAACCGAAGAATCTCTCTATTGCCAGTGCCTTTTTCGTTACCAAGCGCAGAAACAAGGCCAGGTAGGACTTTAAGGCTAATAGAACTATCTAGTGGCAATTCTTGTTCGGACGTGACTAGCCAAACTCTTCTTGCCTCATCCTCCCCAATCATTCGCAAATCTTCATCACTTTTCTGGGGGCTAGTCTGATCTATAGTAGTTAACGTCTTGGTGCCTGGGATAGGAAGATAAGATGGCGGCTCTCTGTCATCTGGGTCTGGTTCAACTTTTAGTGTAAAATTTTTGTCCTTACTGCCTTGTGCCGCAACAATAAATAGACTAGATTGCACAGACGCTTTAGTTACGGATTGATTAAATGTTAACCTTAAAACTGGAACACTTGGAGATAGCCATTTTCTGAACCAAGCATACACGATATCAGGACGTTGCGTTGTAAATTGGTGGGTAAAAGCCTCTGTGATAGTTGACCCATCTTCGGCTTTGATACCTGGGTTAATGGTAATTTTATAGCTGGTAGCTTCCCTAAGAGCATTTTTTTCATCCAAATTACAAGAAAGCGCACTGGTATTTAACCAACGCCACTGACATTGGAGGCTAGGTTCAATTACAACAGGGATTTCTGAATTATCGCGTTCCATACGTCCAATTGGCACAACCTGTCGATTAAACTGAATGACGATTTGCCTACCTGCTTGTACATCTGCTTCTCCTTCTGGAGTTACACGTAAGATTCGAAGCTCCTTATTTTTGGCAAGCTCAGCTGAATCAAATGCTCCTATTGCTGTGGCAGTAGATAGAAAAAACAGAATGATAAGGATAAAAATACGCATAATAATCAACGCTTATAAGTCAATGGGTATGATATTATTTGTATCATATCCTATTTTGACTAAATTTATCTACTTATATATTAGGTATTTAACCTGAACTATGGATAAGTAATAGAGTCGTATGGTTTTATATTGAGGATTGCTGTACGCACCGTCATCCTGAATTTACTTCAGGATCTCATGAGATAGGAGAAGATACCGGATCAAGCCCGGTATGACTATATTTCTTGCCGGACACAACTAAATCTAATATTTATCTTATCCATAGTTGGGGTTATTTAGGAATTTATTCAGCCTGAATTTGGCATAAGAAGCGATGGTAATTTCGGCTAAATGCTTATTCCTTATGACTAAAAGCGTTTAGGTGGAGTAGCAACTCCATTCTGAACTTGATTCAGGTTAAACAAATATTGCTTATTTGCATTATTAGAATTTTTCACTAGACTCCTATTAAGGATGCTGGGGTTAATCAGAGTCAGTCATGAAGCCATCAGCTAGTATTGGCAGCTCAAATATCTCTACGTAGCTAGTTGTTACGCCAGACTGATCTAGGTAAGATCCACGTTCCTCTACGCAAACTTCTTTGAACCGTTCTAAAGCATGGTCCTGTTGTAGTTGCGAGACTCCCATTTCTGCCAATTGAAATACATTAGTAAAATATGAAAATACATAATTTTTAGAAGAAAATTCCTTTAATTTTTTAAAAATCCTTCCTATATACGTAGATGGAATAGGTGGCTGAGCATCAGGAACAATAGTGAAAACCTTACTACATTGAGAGCCACAACTATTAATAACATTTGGCCGATTATTAATCGTAATAAAACCGTTTGTACTTATGTCGTTATCAACGTCAAGTTTCTCTATTAAAGCTTTAGCACCAGGGCTTTCAAATGTTATGGCAGTAACTTGAGAAATGGCTTTTGCTTGATCACGTTCTTGAAGACTTTTTTTCATATGTACAGCACCGCACTGTGCTATTACTCCCCCTATAGAGTGGCCAGTATAACGAAAAGTATAATTTTCAGCGAGAGGGCCTAATGAATCTAATAGCATTTCGTTTACCTTTATCACTTCTTGTACATTGTAAGGAGTGAAGCCCAAAGCAAAACGCAAAGCACCAAATAAATCCAGTAACATGTGTTTAATAGGGGCATATCTTGAACCACTATTTGCAATAATTATTTCTTTTTCCTTATAATTAATAAGTACTAGAGCTTGGTAACTACTCGAAAGATCGCCTAGCATATGTGCCGTGGCCATTATCAGTTCATAATTCTTGGGAATAATCAGATCTTCAAAGCTCCTAAAGTCAGACAAATAAGAAGCTTCTATAGATTGTACACTTCCTCTTAGTATTTCTTTACATTTAGAACTAATATCATAGTTCCTTTTGCTTTCTCTTTTTGACATAAAACAAGTTACTCACTCATCTAAATAAGCAATGAATTTAATATTAAGAACTTCGGTCTTATACTCAGATAGTCTTTTAAAATTTATAACCATACCTAATTCCAATATCAGTTAAACCTGGATTAGGCTTTACAATGTCGGCGCTGGAAATGTGGTCTATCATTAACGAAATTGAGTGTATTTCAGAGAGTTTGTAACCGAGTGAAAATGATTCTCTAAAAAGTAAATTTGAGCCAAGACCTCTTCTTTTTTTCGATATTTTTTTCTCGGCATTATTAATCGATATACCAAGAGAAGCCTCAACTAAGAAGCTGCTACCAAGATCAGCGTGCCAAGTTAATCCTGTATACAGATTACTGGTATAACCTTTATTATTAATGCTTGCCCCTATATGAGGATAAGCTCTTAGGTAATTATCTAGCTTATCTAGTAAGTACTCAACAATAATATTTTGCCCTTTCTCAACTCTATGTTTTAGTTTGTTATCAAAATCATGCTGAGTTATTCCGATTTTAACCTCTTGGGCTGAGGTATTAAATGCGGTAAAAATTGACGCTAAGCTAAGAAAGATTATAAGTTTTTTTTTCATACGATCAGTCCTTTTTGTTTAAAGCTATTAAGTAAAATTCGCTTGATTCTTTACGGCTTGAGTCTGGTTTGAAGTGTTTGATGGTTTTAAAGTGTTGTTTAACTGTAGTCAATAAATCAACTTCAGCTCCGCCGCGAAATATTTTAGCTACGAAATGTCCGCCTGGTTTAAGAATTTTTAGTGCAAAATGAAGCGCGTTTTCACATAATGCCATAATTCTTAGGTGGTCAGTTTGGCTGTGTCCTATGGTATTTGCTGCCATGTCGCTCATCACAACGTCAGCAAGATTCCCATTTAGAGCATTTATGATTATTTCCTGCGTATCATGGTCATAAAAATCTTTTTGAAACGATAGTACCCCTGGAATATTTTCAATTGGAAGTAAATCTATAGCTACAAGTTTATTAGGAGCGTTTGTAGAATCAGATTTAATAATTTTTGCTGCAACTTGTGACCATCCTCCAGGCGCTGCACCAAGATCAACTACATTGAACCCTGCTTTTAAGATATGGAATTTGTCGTTAATTTCAATAATCTTATATGCTGCTCTTGATTTGTAGCCGTCAATTTTAGAGCGAGCGACGTATTGATCGTTTAATTGTCTTGCTAGCCATCTTGTTGAAGAGGTTTTTCTCTTTTTTGCTGTTTTGACTTTGACGAACTTACCACGGTAGCCTGTAGATGCTGACATTATTTACCTTTTTTTATCGGCGTACTTATCTAGCACAGAGTTGACAAATCCTATCTGTCCATCATCAAGCATGTCGCTTGCTATATCAGTATATTCGTTAATGATAACATTGCGTGGTGTTTCTGGAAAATATTTCATTTCGCAAATTGATACTCTAAGAGTAGCAAAGAGAAGTTGTGGCAGGCTTCTTATAGTCCATTCGTTGGACAGGTGATCTTCAATAATTTTATCGATTTCCTGTATATTGTCATGCGTATGTTTAACCAATTCTTTTAAGTAATTAAAACTAGGTTTGAGTTTTAATAGGCTTTTTGAATCAAGTTCATAATCACTCTTTATATCTTTGTCTCGATAAAAATCAATAATTTGTAACAATAATGTTTCAATATCCGTATCTTGTTTATCATTTTCAAATTGATATAAAGTTTGAATTGCAGCAATGCGTGCAATGGACTTGCTGTTAAGTTGCGAATTGAACATTTATTTGGGGGTCTAAAGTGATTTGTTGAGCATTCTAGCAAAAAAATAGTTATTGGTAAAGGTAAGTTTCCTTCTTAAGCTGATTTAAATTGAAGAATGCTAGAATGATAGTTTGGTTTTGTATTATCGTCTATAATAATAATTATTCGTTCGGAAGTAGTGTTCTTCATGCATTTTTCGGTTGTATTTTTTCTTGCAAATGATATAAAAACCTGGATATTTATTTAGTAAAAAAGGGTGCGCTCGTGAATAAAGTTTTAAAAATAGTAGTTTTGATGTTTGTAACTATGGTATCTGTAAAAGCTTTTGCAGATAAGGTAAGTGGGATAAATATCAAAGGTAATCAACGGGTAGAAAAATCAACAATTCAGGAATATTTAGGGATTAATGTTGGGGATGAATATTCTGAGCAAGCAGGTAATAATGCTATCAAAAATCTTTATGCAACATCTCTTTTTGAAAATATTAATATACAATTTAATAATGGATTGTTACTGGTTAATGTAATCGAAACCCCATTTATTAGTAAAGTTGTTTTTACAGGAAATCACAAAGTAAAGACTAATCTCTTGGCAACAGAAGTATATACTGCGGCAGGCGAGAGTTTAAAGAAGGCTAAACTTATAACCGATGTAGAAAAAATTAAAGAAATATACAAACGCTCTGGAAGGTTCTCTGTACAAGTTAAGTCAAAAATAGAATCCCAAGAAAACAATAGAGTTAAAGTTGTTTTTGAAATTGATGAGGGGCCAAAAACAGGTATAAGAAGCTTGTATTTCGTTGGTAATGAGAATTATAAAGATTCTGAACTTAAATCTATAATTCTTACTAAAGAAGCTAGGTGGTTTAGGTTTTTAGAGAGTAATGATACTTATGATCCTGAAAGAATTGAGTATGACAAGCATCTGATAAAGCAATTCTATAATTCTGTTGGTTTTGCTGATTTTAGAGTTATATCTGTGACAGCAGATTTGTTGCCAACCAAAGAAGGATTTATTTTAACTTACTCAATAGAAGAGGGGGCCAAATATAAATTTGGTAAAACAAGTCTAAATAATAAACTCGCAAGTATCAATGATGAAGAAATTTGGAAATTTATTGATAAAAATGAGGGGCAAACATTTAATTTAAGCGCATCTCAGAAAACGGCAGAACGTATTGCTGATTACCTTGCTGGTAAAGGGTACCCACAGGTTGATGTTCATCCTGGTATACAAACCAACCCTTCGTCTGGCACCGTTGATGTGGTAATGGTTGTCGATCAAGCTGAAAAAATATTTATCAATAGGATTAATATCGAAGGTAACTTAAAAACCGAAGATCATGTTATTAGACGCCAGCTGAAAATTGCTGAAGGAGATGTTTATAATAGAGGGAAAATAGAAAGGGGCGAAAGAAATATCAGAAATCTTGATTATTTTGGTAAAATGGCTCTTAACCTTTCTCCTACTGATAAAAGTGATAGGTATGATATTAACATTAATGTTGAAGAAAAATCGACATCTTCAATAGGTTTAGATGTTGGGTACAATACTGCTGGCGGTCCATTTGGGAGAATTTCTTTCCTTGAAAGGAACCTTGTGGGAACCGGTAAGTATCTCAGTGCAGGAGTTCAAGCTGGTAAAAAGAGTATTTATTATTATGCTGGATTGACGGATCCAAATTTTATGGATAAGGATCTTTCTTTGGGAGGAAGCGTATTTAGGAGTGAAAATGGTAGTGGGAGTGGTTTTACAAATCAGGAGCTAAACTATTCTTTGAAGTCCACTGGTGCTAAAATTTCTTTAGGGTATGACATATCAGATGATCTATCTCATGAAATTGAGTATGGGATAAAGCGTGATCAGTTGAAAGCGCCAGGTAGCTCAGCTTCAGTGTTTATTAAAGAGCAAATGGGTAACTTTGTTACTTCATCAATGTCTCATAGTTTGACTTATGACAGAACAGACAGCAGAGTGCTACCGAAAAATGGTTATATATTAACTGGTACACAAGAATATGCTGGCTTGGGTGGTAATACTAAGTATTTGAAGCACGATGTTGATGGCAAAGTGTTTAAATCTTTTGTTGAAAATAAATATACTGTAAAATTTTCTGCTGCTGCTGGTCATATTAAGGGAGTCGGTGGTAAAAAGGTAAGGATTTCAGATCGTTTCAATCTCGGAGACTATAGTCTAAGAGGATTTGCACAAGGTGGTATTGGCCCTAGAGATATAGCGACCGATGAGGGGCTTGGTGGGCAAAAATATTATACATTATCAACAGAACTTAATTTTCCAGTTGGTTTACCAGAAGAATTTAATGTAACTGGTGCTGTATTTTGTGATGCTGGATCTTTGTGGGACGCTGACTCAAAAACTTCTAAGGGATTTTATAACGATAAAGCGCTTAGAAGCTCTGTTGGTTTTGGTGTTCTTTGGGTGACTAGAATTGCTCCTATAAGATTGGATTGGGGATTCCCGATTAAGAAGAAAAAATATGATGAAGGACAAACATTTCATATTAAATTTTCTACACACTTTTAATAAGATTAGTGGTTTCGCTTAGATGAAATTTTTGCGATGTATAGCGCTGTTGTTGGTTACAATACCTATTTTTGCTTTGGCAGAAGCAGAAGATAAATTTCTTGCCAAGATAGCTGTTGTAGATGTTGAGTCAATACTAGAACATTCGCTTGCTATCAAACATGTAAAAAAGTCTATTAATGAAATTAGTGATAATATTGAGAGAGAAGTTACTGAAAAGGCAATGAACCTTAAGAGTATAGAAGATGCATTAATTAAAGAGCGTGTAGCCTTAGGTGAAGAAAAGTTTAACAAGAAAGTCTTGGAGTTTAATAAAAAAGTAAGCAAAACTCAAAAAGAAATGCAGAATAAGAAAAGTGCTTTAGAAGAAGCTCACTCTAAAGCCATAGCTCAAGTTCATAAGAGTACTATTGATGTAATAACTGAGCTTTCAAAACAGTATGGATTTAATATTGTTTTTCCAAGTTCTCAGGTATTATTTGTTGAGAGTAATATGAATATTACCCTTGAGGTTATAACTAAGCTAAATGAAAGGCTTAGTATAGTAGACATTAAATATTCCCCTTCTAAAGAATAAGCTCGAAAATAATCCATTTACTAGCTTATTAGTCGCTATTTATAAATAGAATTTCCTAATTAATCTGAACTATGGATAAAAAATAGAGTCATATGGTTTTATACTGGGGCTCCCTGTACGCACCGTCATCCGGAATTTACTTCAGGATCTCATGGGATAGGAGAAGATACTGGGCTGAAGAGACGTACGAAACCCACCTGAGTTCAGCATGACTGTAGATAAGAAGATACCGGATCAAGCCCGGTATGACTACTAAATAGTTCTTGCCGAACATAACTAAATCTAATATTTATCTTATCCATAATTCAGGTTGATTAAATATAAATCACACTAAACATTTATTAATAAGAGAGATATTAAAATTCTGTATTGGTTCTGTCCAACAATGGTTGTTGCTTAGTTCGTATATACCAAAACAGATATAGCGGTAGCCCACTAAGTACAAATAAGCTTGCGATAGCTAAAGTTTTAATAGGTGTTTCATATATTATCCACACACAAAAACCGCTAGCAATAAGGCCAAATGACCATTGTATAATGGAACATTGCAATTTCTTTTGAATTAATAATTTTAAGAAAGCAAGGCAGCACATTAAATATACAAAAAGAAATGCCATTACAGAAAAGTCAATTATAGCATTTATTTGCTGAGCTAGGCTTTCATTGGCAGTAAGAAATAATAAAGGTATGATTCCAGCGCAACTTGCTACAATACTCCAAAGTGGTGCGTTATGTTTGTTTTTTTGAGCAAATATTTTAGGCATTAAACCATCTTCTGCAAGGCCGAGTGCTACTTGCCCACTTGCTAGTATCCAGGCATTTAGGGTTCCTACACAAATAATTGCAGCAATACACGCTATAGCCAAATACCACTGGCCTCCGAAAATAATTTGAGCAGCATCAACATAAGGGGCTTTTGAATGCATTAAATCTTGGCCAGGTATTAAACCCATTATTCCTACGCTATTAACAAAATAGAGCAGGGCTACACATAGAGTACCAGAAATAATTGCTTTAGGAATAGTTTTGGAAGGGTTTTCTACTGAGCCAGCTGGGGTTGTTGCAGATTCTAAACCAATAAAACCCCATAAAGTTAAGAGTGTAACTTTAGCAAGCATTGATGTAGTTGAAATGCTTGAGACACTTTGATCAATAACAAAATTATTACTATTGAAAAAACATAAAGCTATTAGCGGCATAATTAATAGAGGGATGAATTTTAGTAAAGTTAAGAAAAGCTCTGCTTTCCCTGCTGCTTTAACCCCTCTAAGATTTAAAAATGTAATAAGTAAAAGTAATATAATTTCTAAGGCTAAATATACGAATGGTGAGCGTGGACCAATGAATACACTTAATGATCCTATTGCAGTAACTATCACAGCGGTAGTGCTAACCCATGAAATAATCCAATAAGTCCATCCGGTAAAAAATGCTGCTGTAAGGCCAAAAGTATGTTTTACATAGGTATGTGGCCCACCTGTTTCAGGAAATTTTGCACAAAGCGATGCAAAGACCAAACAAAGAGCAATTGCTCCTACTCCAGATATTGCCCAACCGACTAAACTAAAAATGCCATACCCAGCTAAATTCGCTGGAAGCATGAATACGCCTGATCCGATCTGACTTCCCGTTACAAAAGCAAATACTGCCCAAAACCCTATTTTATTAGACATAATTGGATTATCCCAAATTATTAAAAATGAACAGGACTATAGAAGTTTATTGAGACTATTTCAATAAACTTCTATAGTCCATAACATTATTTTGATTGATAATTTTTATAAAGTTTTAGACTGGACGGTTCTAGAGGCTCATTCTTTCTAGCCATGACGGTATTTTCAGAGACAATACTGAGCTAAAAATCTGCAAATTTAGCATGATGGTTTTGAGCAAAGTATGTATGTTGATTTATATCAATTCAACATAGGCTTCTTTAATTGTTTTAAGACCAATCTTTTCGAATGCTATTTCTAGGCTGTCGCCATTTTTTCTCACAATAACACCAGTACCAAATTTAGAGTGCCGTATCCTGCTGCCAGGTTTTTTTGTGGCTATAGTATCAATATTATTTTGCCTCTGGTTGCTTGGTTGCATTGAAAAATTATGTCTTGATCCTAAGTAATTAAGTTTGTTAGTAGAAGAACTAGCTGCGCATAATTCAGACGGTATTTCTCTTAAAAATCTTGACGGTACAGACTTAATGAATTCAGCGAAAATTCTTCGACTCTCAGCGTGTGTGATGTAAAGTTCTTTTTTGGCGCGCGTAATTCCGACATATGCGATACGTCTTTCTTCTTCAAGTCCCTTATCTCCTTCTTCAGCTATGGCTTTTTGGTGAGGAAAAATATTCTCTTCCCAGCCAGGCAAGAATACCAAATCAAACTCAAGTCCCTTTGCTGCATGAAGAGTCATGATTTTAACTGTACCACCAAAGTCAGACTCTAGTGATTCATTATCCATTACTAAGCTTGAATGTTCAACAAATTCAGTAATGTTATTAAATTCATCGATCGCTCTTAGCATCTCATTGAGGTTTTCAATTCTGGCTCTGGATTCGTCGGTTTTTTCTTCTTTTAATACGGCAAGGTAACCAGATTTTTCCAAAATAAATTTTGTTACTTCAAATGCTGATTCATGCTGATATTTCTGACCGCATAGAACAATTAGGTCGGTAAATTCTTCGAGACTATCTTTTGTTTTACCTTTTAAGATATTTTGTTCAATCATCTGCTTCAGTGCTTCAAATACAGATACTTCGTATTCAGAAGCAAAGTCTTTGATTTTTTTTAGGGTAACATTACCAATTGATCGTTTTGGTACGTTGATAATGCGTTCAAGAGCAAGGTTATCGTTATGATTAATGCTAAGACGAATGTAAGAAAGCAAGTCACGAATTTCCATTCTCTCATAAAATCTAAGGCCACCAATAATTTGGTATGGTAGGGCATTGCTGATAAATGTTTCCTCAAAAGATCTTGTTTGGAAGCCAGCTCTCACAAGAATTGCGATCTGATTTGTTTTGTACTTACCATTATTTATAAATTTTGCTATTTCGGTAGTAACAAATCGCGCTTCTTCCTTATCGTTCCAGCAAGAAATAATTTTAATTTTTTCTCCGTCTTTTTGGTCGGTCCAAAGCTTTTTACTGTGCCTATGTTTGTTGTGGCTGATAATTTGGGATGCCGCGCTTAAAATATAAGGAGTTGAACGATAATTTTGTTCAAGCTTGACCACGATAGCATTTGGAAAATCTTGTTCAAACCGAAGTATATTTTTAACTTCAGCACCTCTCCAGCTATATATTGATTGGTCGTCATCGCCAACGCAGCAAATATTTTTATGTTTACTAGCGAGCATACGAACCCAAACATATTGAACGGCGTTGGTATCTTGGTACTCATCGACCAATATATACTTAAATTTGTTTTGGTAATGTTCTAGAATATCAGGGTTATGAATCAATAGTTGATTGCAATAAAGCAGTAAGTCCCCAAAATCAACTGCGTTTGAGGCGTGCATTTGCTTTTGATATTCAAAATAAACTATTTTGGCAAGTCTATAAGCTGGTGCAATAAAATCTGACTCACCTATTTTATCTGGCGTTAGGCCTTGGTCTTTCCATTTGGAGATAATAATGTGAATCATCTTAGCCGGATATTGCTTCACATCTATGTTTAGCTCAAGAGCAATATTTTTGACGAGTCGAATCTGGTCATCTTGATTGATAATGGTGAAGTTGCTTGTTAAATCTTTTCCTAGGGAAGCAATGTGAGTCCTTAGCATTCTTGCAGCAATGGAGTGAAATGTACCAATATTAAGTCCATCAGCATGAATAATATTAGTTATTCTATCTTGCATTTCTTTAGCAGCTTTATTGGTAAATGTTACAGCTAAAATTTCATAGGGTTGTGCAAGGCTTTGCTCTATAATATGGGCTATGCGGTGTGTTAAAACTTTTGTCTTACCCGTACCAGCTCCAGCAAGAACAAGAAGAGGGCCTTCTGTGTATCTTGTTGCAAGTAGTTGCGGTTCATTTAATTCTTCTTGATTGTCGTGCATTTAATATAATTATGATAATACCCAATGAGAGGATCATAAAGTGCTATAGATCTTTAGTCTATAGTCAATTCAGATGAAGTTAGGGCATTCCTAGTTGCTTCCCAGTACTTATAGGCTTCGCTCCTCGGTCCTAGTCCGATCTTCATCTGAATTGACTGTGATGTTTATAGATGTTTTTGTGAAACCTTATTGACAGGAATTTTAATATATCATATCTTTTTTCAATAGTTTTACAAAATAGTATATAAAAAGAGTTAATTTTAAGTTGTGATCGAAGGATACAAACTAGTTCAAATACCCCGCATTAGCGATGAGAGAGGAAGCCTTTCCTTTGCTGAGCTAGGGCAACTTTTAACTTTTGTTGTTAAAAGGGTATACTGGCTATATGATATAAAGGAAGTTCGTGGGGCTCATGCCCATAAAGAACTGCAGCAATTTATTTTTTGCACGCACGGATCAGTTGAATTTACTTTAGACGATGGACAACAAAGAGAGTCGGTTATTCTAGACTCGCCAGATAAAGGTTTGTGCATTACCAAGCCTTTATGGAGAGAATTAGTGAATTTTCAAAATGATCCTCAGGTTATTGTGCTGGCATCTGATGTTTATGATGAACAAGATTATATTAGATCATACAAGGAGTTTCAAAAATGGATGTCCATTTCTTAGATTTAAAAAAAGTATATAAAGAGCTAAAGTCTGAATTTGATCATCTTTGGTATGAGGTTAATGAAGATAGTTCATATATACTTGGAGATAAATTATCTAAATTCGAACAAGAATTTGCTCAGTATTTGGGAGTAAAACATGTAATTGGAGTAGGAGACGGCTTTGATGCGCTTGTCCTTAGTATCAAAGCTATGGATATAAAAGCTGGTGATGAAGTAATAGTACCAGCTCATACATTTATTGCATCTTGGCTTGCTGTTTCGGAAGCTGGTGCTACCCCTGTTCCTGTAGAGGTTGATAGTAAAACTTGCCTTATAGATCCGCTGGAAATTGAGAAAGCTATAACTAATAGAACAAAGGCGATTATGCCTGTTCATCTTTATGGCCGTGTTTGCGATATGCGCCAAATTATAGAAATTGCTAGTCGGCATAATTTGAAAATTATTGAGGATTCTGCTCAGGCTCACGGTGCAGTTGATCTAATAAGTGGTAAAAAAGCTGGTACGTTTGGTGATTGCTCTGGCTTTAGTTTCTATCCAGGTAAAAACTTAGGTTGTTTTGGTGATGGCGGGTGTATCTCAACAAATGATTCGGCTTTGGCTGAGAAAATTAAATTACTACGCAATTACGGAAGTCCAGTTCGCTATGAACACAAAATAAAGGGCGTAAATAGCAGGTTAGATGAATTACAAGCCGGCGTGTTGTCTATCAAATTAAAACATCTAGATAGTTGGAATGAAAAGCGCCGCACTGTTGCTAAAATTTACTTATCTGAGCTTGCGGGTATAGGAGATATTATTCTGCCAGAATACGATGCAGGGCATGTTTGGCATATATTTGCTATTAGGACTTCAAGAAGAGATGAGCTAAAAGAGTTTCTCGGAAAAAATGGTGTCGGAGCAATTATTCATTATCCAAAACCTATTCATATGCAAGAAGCCTATAAGGATATGAATATCAAGCAAGGTTCATTCGTGAATACAGAAAAAATTTGCTCTAGTGTACTTAGCCTGCCGATGCATCCTTATTTGCAGGAAAAAGAAGCAGCTTATTGTGCTGAAATAATCAAGAAATTTTTTGCATAACAAATCGATATGAAGATAGCTAAATTATACAAAAAACTTACTTTGGCTAATTTACTTAATTGGTTTGCAATGCGCTTTTATCGGGTAGCACAGATTGTTACTGGATATATTATAAGTGTTGCTATTCGTTTAAATCCAAGTAGGGAAATTTTTCAAAAAAATTTGGATAGTTTAAAATTAAATAGAGTGTTTTTCTTTAAAAAAGTTACTCTACCGTATTTTTCTATTCTAGAAGGATGTCAAAATTTAAAGGCTCGGGTAATTTTTCACAAGGAAGGTGAAATTATAGAGTTAACATTGCCTAAAGTAATTAATAAAGGGTTTAAAGTAAATGAAGCATATGCTTGCGAAGCAAAATTGCCGGATATTTATTTGGCCGAAATTAGTGGTGCACAAATCTTTGCGGGCACAGATTTAATTGTTGTAGATAAAAGCATACTATATGATGAAATTGATAAAAATACCTTTGACAGATATGCCGTAAAATCGCCTTTAATATCAAGCGTTTCTAGAGGTAATATTACAATCAAACTTCCTTTAAAAACTATAAATATTGATCAGGGAATTCATTTTGCTAAAGATCATTCAAAAAACTATTTTCATTGGATAATAGAATGTTTACCGAGATTAAGCCTTGTGAATGAACTTGATAATAATATTCCTTTATTGGTTGATGAGGACTTGCCAAAACAATTTTATGAAGCCCTCGAATTATTGAATCAAGATAATAGAAAATTAATAAAACTGAATAGCAATACTGTATATGAGATTGGCAAGCTATATTTCCCGTCTCAATTGTCAGTAGTTCATGATAACTATAATAATCCAATTTACGATAAAGATTCTTTGTATTCTGACAAAGCAATTAGCTATGTTAGAGAAGCTGTTTTAAAAAAAATAGCATCTGGTAAGAACCTACTAAGCTTTAGAAAGCTGTATATTTCTAGAAAAAATTCTGATTATAGACAAGTGCTTAATTCGAATGAGATAGAGGATATTTTAGTTGAAAAAGGTTTCGAGATAATATTTCCAGAGCATTTGTCGTTCTTTGCTCAAGTGCAACTATTTTCTCAGGCTAAGTTGATAATAGGTCAAAGCGGGGCTGGAATGGCTAATTTCATTTTTGCCCCTAAGGATTGTAAAATATTGATGATGATGAGTGATGCTAGTCAAACCAATCTTCATTTATTCGGTGCTCTTACTCAAGCTTTAGGCCTCAATTTAGAGTATATTATTGGTAAAAGTATAGTGGTTAGAAAAAAATATAGTATTCATGCGGATTTTCATATTGATATAAAATTACTAATTGATTTTTTGGATAAAGAGGGTTTTCGGTGATACTAGGGAAAAATATCGACCTAAGGCTAGTAGAAATTGACGATGCAGAATTTATTTTAGCTCTGCGTCTTGATCCAGAATTAAATCAGTACCTTTCTCCAGTTGAGAATGACCTAGACAAACAAAGAGAATGGATAAAAACGCATAGGCTATATTCCAGAGATTTTTATTTTATCATACAAAACAAGAAGCAAGAACTTGTTGGAACGATAAGGGTTTATGATATTAAGGACAGTATTTTTTGTTGGGGTAGCTGGATTGTAGTACCCGAGGCTAGGAAATATGCTAGCTTTGAGTCGGTATTTTTATTATATAGATTTGTATTTTTTGGACTAGGATTGGATAAAACTAATTTTGATGTAAGAAAAAATAATAAGAAAGCTGTAGATTTCTATCAAAGATTTGGCGCAACTATTTTTGGTGAAACGGATTTGGACTATCTTATGACTTATACAAAAAATACTTTTTTAGAGCAACAGGATGAGTATAAGGTGGTCATCGATAAAATTACTGCAAGCTAATGAATATTAAGTCACCTTTAGTTTCTGTAGCCATACTTACTTACAATAGTAGTAAATTCATTGCTGAAGCCATAAATAGCGCGTTGGAACAAGATTACCCAAATTTTGAAATTGTAATATCAGATGATGCTTCAACGGATAATACTATTGATATTATTTCGGGGTATGCAAAGAACTATCCTGATAAAATCAAGGTGTTAATTAATGAGATAAATGCCGGCCCTGTAAATAACTGGTTTAAATGCATTTGGGCTTGCCAAGGTAAATATATAGTTGCGCTTGCAGGAGATGATAGATTTTTACCATCAATAATTGCTAAGCAGGTTGTGCAGATGGAAAATGATCCAAATAATATAATTTGCTATACGGACGCATCTGTTTTTGACGTTTTTCTGCAAAAAGAACTGTATTGTTTAAGCGACAAAAGGCCACCGCTTTCTGGTGGTATTGAAGTTGCTTTAGCTGATTCTATATATTATTCACCAACATTGATGTTTAGAGCTGAATTTAGGCCAAAGGAGAATATTTTTGCTAAAATAAGATATGGAGCTGACCTAGCTTTTTATAAAGAAATTATGATATTGGCTGGTAATAAAGGCAGAATAAATTATATTCCAGAAGTTTTGTATGTTTACCAAAAGCATGGGTCAAATATTACCGAAACAAATTCAGCGTATCGCACTGACCATATTGATGCTATTAAGATTCTACAAGCCAAATATCCGCAATATACCTATTTATTAAATAGTTCTATATACGACTTTTGTTGTGTAGGTTTTTGCAAAACAATAACTAGAGGCGGCTTTAAAGAGAGTTGGTTTTTCTTGAAAGAAGGTATGAAAGCTGCCAATGGAAATCCGTTTAAATTTTTCCGGCCTTTGGTATGGGCGCTGCGATATTATTTAGGCTGAACCAAAAAGTCATCCTGAATCAAGTTCAAGATGACTCTTACTAAGTTTGATGATGACCTTTTACAAGTTCAGGATGATGGTGCGTATGTGGTCAGTCTCAGTACAAAATCATACGACTTTATTCGTTATATATAGTTCAGGCTAGGTAAATAACTTTCTTCTATCCTTTCTCAAAAAATTTACTATAATCGCTAATATTAATCTTAAAGATTTATAGTATGAGTAAACAGGCTTTACATCAGCAGGAACTTGAAAATAAAAGGAGCGCTGCACGCCTTGGTGGAGGAATCAAGCGGATAGTTGCTCAGCATGAAAAAGGAAAGCTTACTGCAAGAGAGCGCTTAGAGGTTTTGCTGGATCCTGATAGCTTTGAAGAGACAGGAATGTTTGTTGAGCATCGTTGTGATAACTTTGGGATGAGTGATAAGAAATTCCCTGGTGATGGCGTTGTTACTGGTCATGGAACAATTAATGGTAGATTGGTTTTTGTCTATAGCCAGGATTTTACAGTTCTTGGCGGTTCTCTTGGAGAATATCATGCAAAGAAAATTTGCAACCTGATTGATTCTGCAATTGAAATTGGAGCACCAGTAATCGGAATAAATGATTCAGGTGGTGCTAGGATACAAGAAGGTGTTGATGCGCTTGGAGGATATGGAGAATTGTTTCAAAGAAACGTTAAAGCA
The DNA here is from genome assembly GCA_945865485.1 of Rickettsia typhi. Lineage (GTDB taxonomy): Bacteria > Pseudomonadota > Alphaproteobacteria > Rickettsiales > Rickettsiaceae > Megaera_A > Megaera_A venefica. Next base: position 44,640 of record CAMBEC010000002.1, on the reverse strand, counting down.
TCCGGTGTTATTCCTCAGATTACCTTAGTAATGGGGCCGTGTGCTGGTGGAGCGGTATACTCTCCTGCTCTTACCGATTTTATCTTCATGGTAAAAGGATCGTCGTATATGTTTGTAACTGGGCCAGAAGTGGTTAAGACAGTTACGGGCGAAGAAGTTACCCAAGAAAAGCTTGGTGGAGCAAGGGTTCATACTACTAAATCAGGGGTAGCGGATCTAGCTTTCAAAAATGATATAGAAGCACTGCTTGAAACGAGGCGCTTTTTTAATTTTCTACCACTGTCTAATCGTGGCGTCTTACCAATTAGGTCAACAAGAGATCCGGCTGATAGAGTCGATATGTCGCTTAATACTCTGGTTCCAACTATTGCTAATAAGTCCTATGATATGAAGGAATTAATAGCTCGGATTGTTGATGAAGGAGAGTTTTTTGAGTTGCAGCCTGACTACGCCAAAAATATAATAATAGGTTTTGGCTATATGGAAGGCATGCCTGTTGGCTTTGTTGCCAATCAGCCGCTTCACTTGGCTGGATGTCTAGATATTGATGCTTCTCGTAAGGCCGCACGATTTATTAGATTTTGTGACGCCTTTAGTATCCCTCTGGTTACTCTTGTTGATGTTCCTGGGTTTTTGCCTGGCGTTGAGCAGGAATATAATGGCATTATCAAACATGGTGCTAAGCTGCTTTATGCTTACGCTGAAGCTACCGTCCCTAAAATTACTGTTATTACTAGAAAGGCTTATGGCGGTGCATATATTGTGATGAATTCTAAGCATTTACGAGGTGATGTTAATTATGCTTGGGTAAACTCAGAAATTGCAGTTATGGGAGCAGAAGGGGCCGCAGAAATTATTTTCAGAGAAGAATGTAAGGATCCGGTCGCTAAACAGAAAATAATAGAAGAATATAAAGAAAATATAACTTCTCCATTTATTGCTGCTTCCAGGGGATATCTTGACGACATTATCAGACCACAGAATACTCGTTGGCGTATTTGTAAATCGTTGAATTATTTACGTGCCAAGAAGGTTGAAACGCCTTGGAAGAAGCATGATAATTTACCATTGTAAAGATAGTTTAAAAATTATATGAGCAAACCATTATTTGAAAAAGTATTAGTAGCAAACAGAGGTGAAATCGCCTTACGCATAATGAGAACTTTGCGTAAAATGGGCATTATATCTGTTGCTATATATTCCGAGGCAGATACAAACTCTAATCATGTGCAATATGCTGATGAAGCATATTTCATAGGTAATTCTCCTGCTACAGAAAGTTACTTATCAATCAAAAATATAGTTAATGCAATTAGGATTAGCGGTGCAACTGCGGTACATCCTGGTTATGGATTTTTAGCTGAAAATTCTCAGTTTGCTAATATTTTAAAACGAGAAGGCATAACTTTGATTGGCCCTAGTGCCAAAGTTATCAAGCAAATGGGAGATAAGATTGAAGCAAAGAAAGTTGCTATAGATTCTGGTGTTAGCACTGTCCCTGGTTATATGGGGATAATTCATAGCTTGGAGCAAGCAATTGAAATAGCAGAAGGTATAAAATTCCCGATTATTATCAAGGCAGCAGCTGGTGGTGGTGGTCGTGGGATGCGTGTTGTTAATAACGTGAAAGAAATGGAAAAGGCCTATGCTTCAGCTAAGCTTGAGGCTGAAAATTGCTTTAGTGATGGTAGGGTATTTATTGAAAAGTTGATTAAATCTCCAAGACATATCGAGATCCAACTTTTGGCTGATCAATTTGGTAATGCTGTATGTTTGGGTGAGCGTGAATGTTCAATTCAAAGGTATCATCAAAAAGTAATCGAAGAAGCTCCAAGTTCATTTGTTGATGAAGAAACCAGAAAGAAAATGTATTCAGAGGTTGTGGCTTTAGCTCAGAAAGTGGGGTACTACTCGGCTGGAACTGTTGAATTTATGATGGATCAGGATAAAAATTACTATTTCCTTGAAATGAATACTAGGTTGCAAGTTGAGCATCCGGTTACAGAGCTTATTACAGGTATTGACCTTGTTGAGCAGATGATTAGAGTCGCTGCTGGTGAAAAGCTTTCGTTTACTCAAGATGATGTTAAGCTAGATGGTTGGGCAATTGAGTCTAGGATTTGTGCTGAAGATCCTTCTCGTGGTTTTTTGCCTTCAAGTGGGAGGATTTTAGAATATCATGAGCCGCCTAAGAGCGCAAATGTAAGGATCGATAGCGGTATTGGTCCTGGTGGTGAAGTTAGTATGTATTACGATGCTATGATCGCAAAATTATGTACTTATGCTAAAACTAGAGAAGAAGCGATTGAACTAATGAAAAAATCCTTGAGCTCTTTTGTAATTCAAGGCATCTCTCATAATATTAGCTTTTTAGAAGCTCTAATTCACCACCAGAGATTTATGGATGGTGATATTAATACTGGATTTATCGATGAAGAATACCCAGATGGCTTTTCTGGAGCGAAGTTAACATCGGAAATAAATGAGGTCTTCTTATCTACAGCTATTTTTGCTTTTCTCACCGAGCAAAAAAGGGCCTCTTCGTTACAAAATCAAATGTCAGATCAGTCAAATAAAATTGGTACTCGCTGGATTGTATCGATCGATGGTGGGCAATTTCCAATAATGACTAAACAGGTTGATAATGGTTATAATATAAGGCATGGTTTAAACAGAATTACTATTAGCAGTAATTGGAATATAGGCAGCCCACTAATTACAGCAATTATAAATGGCCAAAAGGTAAATATCAAAGTTGAAAGGATAGTGACTGGATATAGGCTGACATATTCTGGGATATCGGTAGAAACCTATGTCAGGTCGCCAAGAATGTCCGAACTTGAATCTTTAATGCTTAAAAGAGATGATGTTGAAGGAATGTTGGAATTACTAGCACCATTATCTGGGCAAATTGTAGGCATCAGTGTTGCTGTTGGAGATATAGTGGTTCCTGGCCAAGAGTTGATTGTGCTTACGGCAATGAAAATGGAAAACATTATTACAGCGGAGCGTTCTGGTAAGATCGCAAAGATTAATATTGTTCCATTAGAAAATGTATCAGGTGGGCAGTTGCTAATTGAATTTGAGTAGGGATTTTATTCTTTAAAAGCGATTAGAAGTAAAAGATATTGAGTTTGTGTCTGTAAGTTCTATAGTCTCTAAGAAGCATGAATATCAGAAGAAATAAATATTATTAGTTATCTGTCATTGATTCCGTCTACGTTACGCTATCATCTCCTTTGAGACATCTTAAATGTCGGCGCTTCACATTCTTAAGGGTGTTATAGGGCACTAAGATATCGATGTAATGTCCAGAATTGCATATGCAGGATCGATTGCATATTCAGAAATTAAAACTGGTAAAAGCGGTGAAAGTTTTTTTTAACGACTATCTAGAGATCTTGATTCTTTTTCTAGGCGGGATAAAAACGGTTTCTTTTGTTTCGCTGAAATTCGAATTAAGCTCCATGATGCCAACGTAGTAACTTCCGTTTTTTACCAGGCTGATTACTGACCAGCCATTTTTGATATCTTCGGAAATTTTATCTAATTCAACTTGATTGTCAGTAAATGACACTAGTTTTTGTTGAGGTTTATTTTTAGACATACATTAATACATAAAGATTATTTAATACACTAGTAACAATACGACTATAATGTGTGTTGATGTAACTTGCAAGGAAAACTGTAGTAAATGTCATATATTTCTAAAATATATTCTGATATTTGTATATTAAAACTTGGGAATTGGTATGAAAAAATTTATACTACCAAGTCTCTTAAGATAATAAGAGCTTGTTGACAAGACTTAGGCTCCGTATTATGGTCACAATTTATTTTAAAATTGATTAGGTATGTTTGAATTAGGAAAATATAAGCTAAACCTTAAGCAATACGTTGACTCGTATGAGAAGATGTTATTAATAAGGAGGTTTGAAGAAAAATGCGGACAGCTTTATGGTATGGGCTTAATAGGTGGCTTTTGCCATCTCTATATTGGCCAAGAAGCAGTGATTGCTGGTATTGATCTGGCAAAAGATAAGGATGATAGTACTATAACCAGTTATAGAGATCATGGCCATATAATTGCTTCTGGTATCGACCCTAAATATGTTATGGCCGAACTCACTGGCAGAGCCTCGGGTTGCTCAAAAGGCAAGGGCGGGTCAATGCATATGTTCAATAGTGAAGGAAGGTTCTACGGGGGCCATGGAATTGTGGGCGCTCAGGTACCTATTGGAACTGGTTTGGCTTTTGCAGAAAAATATAACAATACAAACAAGTTGTGCTTTACTTTTCTTGGAGATGGAGCTGTAAATCAAGGGCAAGTGTATGAAGCTTTTAACATGGCAGCGCTTTGGAAGTTGCCTGTAGTATATGTGATAGAAAATAATGAATACTCAATGGGTACATCTGTCGTAAGATCAACTGCAATGACAGATTTGTATAGGAAAGGAGAGTCTTTTGGAATTCCTGGTTTTCAAGCTGATGGTATGAATATCGAGTCCATTTACAATGCTGCGATGCAAGCGGTACAATACGTTCGAAGTGGAAACGGTCCTATAATAATTGAAGCAAAAACTTATCGCTATCGTGGTCATTCAATGTCTGATCCAGCAAAATATAGGACTAAAGACGAAGTTGAAGAGAAAAAGAACCATGACCCAGTTGCTGCAGTTAGGCAGATAATTATAGATAAATCATATGCAAGCGAAGAGCAACTGAAGGAAATAGAAAATAAAGTTAAAAAAACAATAGCTGAAGTAGCTGAATTCGCAACAACGGAAGCTCTTCCAAGTGAAGACGAGCTTTTTACAGATATTTTTAAGTAAGGGGATTATGGCAGAGATAACAGTTAGAGAGGCATTAGGCCAAGCCATGAGAGAAGAAATGCACAGAGACAAAAGGGTCTTTGTGATGGGCGAAGAAGTAGCAGAATATCAGGGTGCATACAAGATAACTCAAGGTTTGCTTGAAGAGTTTGGACCGAGCAGAGTGATAGACACTCCAATTACAGAACATGGATTTGCAGGACTTGCGATTGGTGCTGCATTTGGTGGGCTTAGGCCTATTGTTGAGTTTATGACTTTTAATTTTTCGATGCAAGCATTTGATCAAATAGTAAATTCAGCTGCCAAAACAAATTATATGTCCGGAGGTCAGCTTGGTTGCCCGATAGTGTTTCGTGGTCCCAATGGTGCCGCAGCAAGGGTTGGCGCACAGCATAGTCAGAATTATGCAGCATTATATGCACATATTCCTGGTTTAAAAGTTATTGCTCCATATAGTGCGGAAGATAACAAGGGTTTGCTTATTAGCGCAATTCGAGATGATAATCCGGTGATTTTCTTAGAGAATGAAATAATGTATGGGCAGAGTTTTGAAGTTCCAGATACTATTGGACCAATTGAAATTGGCAAAGCTAAGGTGCTACGAGAAGGTACTGATGTAACGATTGTTGCTTTTTCCTTACAAGTAGGGATGGCTCTTGAAGCGGCTGAGGTACTTGCTCAAGCTGGGATTAGTGCTGAGGTGATTGATCTGCGAACAATAAGGCCGCTTGATGAGAATGCCATTATTGAATCCGTGGTAAAAACTAATCGCCTGGTATGCGTTGAAGAAGGGTGGTTTTTCTCTGGTATAGGAGCCACGATTAGCTCAATAATAATGAGAGAAGCCTTTGATTATTTAGATGCGCCAGTTGAGATAGTTTCTGGTAAAGATGTTCCGCTTCCATATGCAGTAAATCTTGAGAAATTGTCACTACCTACTACTAGTGAGATTATAGAAGCTGCTAAGAAGGCTTGTTATACTAAATTGGGTTGAGTCTAGGTGCATAGTCATCCGGAACTTGTTTCAGGATCTAGTGTTACAGAAGAAGATCCCGGGTCAAGCCCGGGATGACTATTTTAAGTTCAGGATGACTTTATAAAGATAATTAAAAAATAAAGGAAGAGACGATGCCGATAAAAATCTTAATGCCAGCACTTTCACCAACTATGGAACATGGTAATCTTGCAAAATGGTTAAAAAATGAAGGCGATACTATTAAAGCTGGTGATGTAATTGCAGAAATAGAAACTGATAAGGCTACGATGGAGGTTGAAGCTGTTGATGAAGGAGTTTTGGCAAAAATACTTATACCGCAGGGAACAGATGAGGTTCCTGTAAACGCTTTGATTGCGGTTTTAATTGAGGATGGTGAAAATGAATCGGATTTGGCAGAATTTATTACAAAAGAAGCGTCTGCCAAGCCTGTGTCTATTGTCAAACCTGCTCCTGATAAAAAACAGCCAGAAACATTAAGCAATGTACCTAATTCTCAACCAATGCCAACGTCAGCAACTCCAAGTTCTGGTAGAGTTTTTGCTACTCCTTTGGCTCGGAGAGTTGCAGCCATGGATGGTATAAGTCTAGCAAATATTATAGGAAGTGGACCTCATGGTAGGATTGTCAAAGCAGATGTAATCTCATCTAGTCAAACTAAAGGGAAGATTTTTAGGCATACTGAGGAATTCCGCTTGGTGCCAAACAATAATATGCGTAAAATTATTGCTAAGCGTTTGCTTGAGTCTAAACTTACTGTCCCACATTTTTACCTATCAATTGATTGTATGATGGATGCACTCCTAGAGGCCAGGGTGCAGATTAATAATACGTTGGGGGAAGATAAAAATAAAAAACTATCGGTAAATGATTTTGTCATTTTGGCAGTAGCTAAAGCTTTAAAAGATGTGCCTGCTGCAAATGCGAGTTGGAGCGATGAGGCAATAAAAATATACAATAACGTAGATATTTCAATTGCTGTAGCAATTGACGGAGGTTTAATTACGCCTCTTATCCGAAATGCTGATCAGAAAGATATAATTAAAGTTTCTAGCGAGATGAAAGATTTGGCTAAGAGAGCTCGTGAGAACAGTTTGAAACCAGAAGAATTTCAAGGTGGAGGGTTTAGTATTTCCAATCTTGGTATGTATGGAATCAAGAGCTTTAATGCAATTGTTAATCCTCCCCAAGGGTGTATCCTAGCTGTTGGTATGAGCAGCAAAAGAGCGGTTGTAATTGAAGATAGGATTGAAATGAGAATGGTGATGGATGTAAATCTATCATGCGACCATAGAGTTGTAGACGGAGCTATTGGTGCGCAGTTTTTAGCTGCGTTCAAGAAATATATTGAATCTCCTATATTGATGTTTATTTAGAGAAATAATTATGGAAAATTTTGATGTTGTGGTAATTGGTGGCGGTCCTGGTGGTTATGTTGCAGCGATTAGAGCGGCCCAATTGGGAAAAAAAACGGCTCTGATTGAGAAGGAACATTTGGGCGGGATTTGTCTTAATTGGGGTTGTATCCCAACAAAAGCTTTGCTGAAATCAGCTGAGTTATATCAAAAAATGAAACATGCAGAAGAATTTGGAATTTCGGCTAGTAATATTGAGTTTGATATAACAAAGATCGTAGCGCGTTCTCGTGATGTTTCAACAAAATTAGTTGGCGGGATAAAAGCTCTGCTCAAGAAAAATAAAGTTACTGTAATAGAAGGAGCGGCTAAACTCGAAGGACCTGGGCAGATATTGGTTAATGATAAGGATAAAATAAGCGCAAAGAATATAATCATTGCGACTGGAGCACGAGCAAGAAATTTGCCTGGTTTTGAAGCTAATGGCAAAAATATCTGGAATTATCGTCAAGCTTTAGTGCCAGATAATGTGCCTAAATCCATGATAATAGTTGGTTCTGGTGCTATTGGGATAGAATTTGCTAGTTTTTATAATGCTCTTGGATCAGATGTCACAGTCCTTGAAGCCGCTGATAGAATATTGCCGGTTGAAGATTCTGAAATTTCAGCTATGGCAAAAAAAGCTTTTGAAGCCAAAGGTATAAAATTTAAGATAGGAGTTAAATTAGAAGGACAAAAATCTTCTGCTAAGGGAGTAAGTGTAACTTTTGATTATAATGGTAAGAGGGAATCTTTGGAGTCAGAAATATTGCTGATGGCTGTTGGAATTGTTGGCAATGTTGAAAATATAGGTCTAGAAAAAACAAAAGTTATTGTTGAGAAAGGGCATATAGTTACAAATAGCATGATGCAAACAGCAGAAAGCGGGATATTTGCGATAGGTGATGTGGCTGGAGCACCATGGCTTGCTCATAAAGCTAGTCACGAAGGAATTATTGCGGCAGAGTTTATTGCAGGTAAAAAACCTCATGCTATTACCAAAACAAATATACCTGGCTGTACATATTCAAGTCCGCAAATTGCAAGTGTTGGCCTGACAGAAGAAGCCGCAAAAGCTGCTGGCTATCAGATGAAGATAGGAAGGTTTCCATTTTATGCTAATGGAAAAGCCTTGATTCTAGGTGATTCAGATGGTTTAATCAAAACAATTTTTGATGCCAAAACTGGTGAATTGTTAGGTGCACATATGATCGGAGCTGAAGTAACTGAGCTTATTGGAGGATATGTGGTTGCAAAAGAAATGGAAGGGACGGAACTTGATTTAATGAATACAATTTTTCCACACCCAACTTTGTCGGAGATGATGCATGAGTCTGTCCTACAAGCATACGGAAAACAGATACATATTTAAAAGTATATAGTAAACATATGTCCGACACTTTAAAACTTATTCAGGCTTTAGGTTCAAAGATTTGTCATGATTTAGCAGGTTCAATTGGTACAATTGATAACTGCCTTGGTTTACTTGATAGCGATAATAAAACCATCGGAAATCAGGCCAAAGATTTGGTATTACAAGAATCAAAAAACTTAGTCAAACGTATTAAATTTTTTCGTAGCACTTATGGATTAGTTGAGAATGAATCAAGGCTAAGTATAATTGATATAGTAGATTTGTTGAAGAATTTCTTTGACGAGTCTAAAATCAAATTTAACGCTCATATAATGGGTGAGTTGTTATCAGTGAATGCTCATATGGCTAAAGTTGCCTATTGTTTAGTTTCTATTGCTTCAGAAAATATTGGGTCTGAAGGCTCAATTGATTTATATATTCACGAGGAAAATGATACATTATTTAAAATTCAGAGTAATGGCCGAAATTTTCATTTGAAGCATGGATCTTTTGTTGTTTTAAATGGTGGTGTTGCTGAGCCACTTACTATAACAAACTGTCGTGAACACTACGCAAGCAATATATGTAGTGAGTATGGTTATAAGTTATCGATAAGTAAAAATGTTGGATCTACGGAGTATTTTGTTATAAAGAGTTAGAGAAATGTTATGAGTGACTATCGGATTGAAACTGATTCCATGGGTGAAGTTAAAGTAGAAAACCAATATTATTGGGGAGCTCAAACTCAGCGTTCTATTAATAACTTTAAAATTGCTGCTCAGAAAATGCCGCAAGAAGTAATTCGAGCTTTAACCATTATCAAGAGATCTGCGGCAATAGTTCATACAAACTTAGGCGTGCTAAATAAAGAGTTAACTGATGCAATTGTGGAATCGGCTGATCGTATCCTAGGGGGAGAGTTTGACGATAATTTTCCGCTAGTCGTTTGGCAGACAGGTTCTGGTACTCAATCAAATATGAATGTTAATGAAGTAATTGCAGGGATTGCGAATGAAAAATTAACTAACAAAAAAGGTGGTAAATCTCCAGTTCATCCGAACGATCATGTTAATATGGGGCAGTCATCGAACGACTCATTCCCCACGGCGATGCATATAGCGACGGTGCTTGGGGCCAACGAAAAATTAATTCCTGCACTAAAAAAAATATATGAGAGCCTTGATACTAAGGCAAAACAATGGAAGTCTATTGTAAAAATTGGCAGAACCCATTTGCAGGATGCAACCCCAGTAACTCTTGGACAAGAATTTTCTGGTTATGCTTGTCAAATTCAGCTTGGTATCGAAAGAGTTGAGCATTCATTAGCAAGAGTTCATTATTTAGCTCAAGGTGGAACAGCTGTTGGAACAGGCATTAATTGCAAAGCTGGTTTTGCAGAAAAATTTGCTGAGGAAGTTTCGAACTTTACTGGCTATGACTTTAAAACTGCGCCAAATAAGTTCGAGGCTCTTGCTTGCAACGATGCTTTGGTTGAATTTTCTGGCACGTTGAATACTCTGGCTGTTAGCATGATGAAGATCGCAAATGACATACGGTTGCTTGGGTCTGGCCCAAGGTGCGGCCTGGGCGAGCTTAAACTACCGGAAAACGAACCTGGATCATCAATTATGCCGGGGAAAGTTAACCCAACGCAGTGTGAAGCCATGACAATGGTAGCAGCACAGGTGATGGGTAATCATATGGCTGTTACTATTGGTGGAAGTAATGGTCATTTCGAGCTTAATGTATTTAAACCGTTGATAATTCAGAATGTTATTCATTCGATTAACTTACTCAGTGATGCAATAATAAGTCTGGTTGATCATTGCATAGACGATATAGAGCCAAACATTGAGCGCATTAATCTATTGCGTGATCAGTCTTTGATGCTGGTTACCGCGCTGAATCCTCATGTTGGTTATGATAATGCGGCAAAAATTGCCAAAAAAGCATATAGTGAAGGTACGACGCTAAAAGAAGCGGCAATTGCCTTGAAACTTATATCTTCAGAAGATTTCGATAAATATGTTGTGCCAGAAAACATGGTGTAGCTAACCTTAAATAAACTTACACTAATTAAACTGAGTTTGGGATACAACAGTCATGCCGTGGTTGATTCGGTATCTAGTTCTTCTGGGATGAGATCCTGAATCAAGTTCAGAATGACTTGTATCCTGGGATGGCGATGCTTGAAAAAGTTGCTTGCCAGACGGTAACGTGGGATTTAATAGCCTAATTTAATGTGTTTCGCTATAATAATAGAAGAAACACTAAGGAAAACCTATGAATAACATCTCAGCAAAACAAATTTTAACTTATATTGTTAAAGCCATAAAACCTTTTCCTTTACCAATATTTAGCATGGTAATGGCGGCGGTAATATGGGCAGTAGATCTTTCGCTTAGAGCATATTTATTAAAAGTTATTTTAAACCGTTTAGCTTCTAGTGAGCAACATAATATTTTTGTTAATTTAATAGTGCCTATTATTTTCTATCTCGGGCTATATCTCTTACTTTCTATGTCATTTCGTCTTTATAATTATTTTGTTGAGATTAAAATGATTCCAGCTCTGCGTGCAAAAATAGCCAACGATGCTTTAGAGTTGTTGGTTGATAAAAGCCAAAATTTTTACCAAAATAATTTTTCAGGCAGTTTGACTAATAAAGTCAATGATTTAACAAGTTCTGTTCCGGCAATTGTAAGAATTGTTATTGATCGATTTTTTAGCCACGGATTAGCTTTATGCATAGCCATTATTACTTTATGGCAAGTAAATATTCACTTTGCTCTTGGCATGCTAATATGGGCAGTAGTTTTGATTACGGGGGCGTGGATTTATTCGAAACACATAAGTGTTTTAGCTATTAAGTGGTCAGAATCTGCTTCAACTATTACGGGCAATCTTGTTGATGTTTTATCAAATATTTTATCTGTACGATTATTTAGTGCTAAATCGCAAGAGCAAAAATCTTTAGGTGGTGTTTTCCAAGATGCGGTTAATGCTGAGCGGCAACTAGAATGGGCATATCTTTGGATGTGGATCTATATTTCAGTTTCTTCTCTCATATTACAATCATTCAATTTTTATTTCCTGATCAAAGGTAGGGAAGAAGGTTGGATTACAGTAGGAGATTTTGCTGTTGTCTTACTTATTAATATTTCAATTGCTGATTTTTTCTGGGAGCTAACAAAGGATTTTTCAGAATTTTCAAAGTTACTAGGTCGTATTACTCAAGCCCTAAAAATCGTTTTAGATAAACCAGAATTTCAAGATTTGCCAGGAGCTTATGAGTTAAAAGTAGATAAAGGTACTATTTCTTTTGACAGAGTATTATTTCATTACAAAGGAGTAACACCTTTATTCCATAACAAATCAATCATAATTGAAGCCGGGCAAAAAGTGGGTTTAGTAGGTTATTCAGGTAGCGGAAAATCAACCTTTGTGAATCTCATTTTGAGGCTCTACGATGTAAGCGGGGGGCGTCTACTAATTGATGGACAAGATATTCGTGAATGTACCCAAGATAGTCTTCGTAAGAATATTGCCATGATTCCTCAAGATCCATCATTGTTTCATCGAACTCTGATAGAAAATATTCGCTATGGACGTATCGACGCTAATGATGATTCCGTGGTTGAGGCTGCCAAAAAAGCGCATGCACATGAATTTATTGTTAAACTACCACAAGGCTATAATTCACTTGTTGGCGAAAGAGGTGTAAAGCTTTCAGGTGGCCAGCGTCAGAGAATTGCTATAGCAAGAGCTATTCTAAAAAATGCACCTATTTTAATTTTAGACGAAGCTACGTCTGCTCTTGATTCTGTTGTTGAAAGTGATATTCAGCAAAGTCTATGGGATCTTATGCAGGGTAAAACAACAATTGTGATTGCTCATCGTCTATCAACACTTTTGCATATGGATCGTATTCTTGTATTTGACATGGGTAAAATTGTTGAAGATGGCACTCATACTGAATTACTAGCTATGAATGGAATATATAAAACTCTTTGGGAAGCTCAAGTCGGTGGTTTTTTATTAGATCAAAGAAGGTAGTGTTGTAATTATGGTCATCACTTATACAAAAATATATCGATAAGCAAAACAAGGAAGCCACAGAATCATTAAATATAGGATTTTTACATTAAACTTGTATGCCCTAGGTTTAGTAAAGTAGGTATACTTAACTGGTATGATGTAGCTAACAATATATTTGAAGGTAAAATACTATGAAGAAAATTTTCCTATTAAGCTTAATTCTATTTAGTAGCATATCAAGGGCAGATGTTTTTAATGGAACAACCAAATTATCTGATAAGAGCTACCAAGATGTAACGATTAATGGGACAGCGAATTTACAGGAGATTAAGGTAAAGAAATTGAACGTAAATGGGCCATTACAATTTTCAAATCTCTTAGTAGAAGAAGATGCTGAAGTTCATGGTCCGGTTGAGAATAGCAAAAATGGGGTTTTTGTAAATCTTAAAATTGTTGGGCCATTTAGTGCAGAGAAAATAGTTTGTGACAATTTGTCTGTTATGGGTGCTATTGACGTTAGTGAACTTGTAGTAAAAAAGAAAATGCAAGTTACTGGCGGTATCAATATAAAGCATGGAGATATTAAAGATTTAGAAGTCAATTCTAGTCATATTAGTCTTGTAGATAGTAAGCTAAGCAATCTTACTGTAAATGGTCGTAAAGGAAAGGAGCAAACACTAATTTTAGACAAAACAGTTATTTCTGGAGACGTTATTTTTAAATCTGGAAAAGGAATAATAGAGATGAGTAAAGATTCTGTAGTGAAAGGTAAAATAGCTGGAGCAACACTAAAAAAATAATTTCTTTAGAAGAGTAGAGAGGAGGCGATGTAAAGCTTTTTTACTCATGTTAAAGATTGGCCTTTGTCGTGTCTAGTGTGCGATACCGGGGAACATATTGGTTTTGATTGTTTGGCGGTTTGAGTCAAATTGATATTTAGCTTTAGTGTTTATTACAGACAATAATTGAACTTGGCGATATAATTTTTTCATCTTTCCATTCATAACCATCGTCATCTTTACCTAGAGGATTATGCACCTCAACGACAACTAGCCCGGCTTTCTGAAAAATTTCCCTATAGTCTTTTTCGGTCCAAAAATAATCATCAATTGTAAGATTTATATCTCTGAACTCTATTTTCACTTTTGCGCCACTTGCAATATTTTTATTTTCTGGAAAATTTGTATTTAGTGTAAGCCAGTCATGATTATATGTATGATCACTTGCAGAAAGTGATATAAAAATTCCGTTTTTCTTTAGTACCCTGTGAATTTCCCGAACTATATTTAATATCTCGTCTTTTGTAGAGATTTCTAGCAAAACAAAGCTACAGAAAACTAAATCGAAGCTATCATCATCAAAGGGTATTACACCACTATTTATTTTAACATATTTGCCTAGCGGATCTTTTGCTTGTACTATAGATAACATTCTTTCATTTATATCAACTGAAGTGACGTTATAATCTAGCGATTTTAGGAATAAGGTAGATTCACCGCTACCACATCCATAATCCAAAACATTTTTACCCTGAACATGTTTGTTTAGGATGTTAGGCATATCTCTATATGACAGATAAGGTGTTCCTGAAAATTTAAAATTCGAATATAAATCTGCATATAAACCTGGGGTCTTACTTTTATTATCTAATATCATAAAGTGACTATATTTTATTCAAGCATATTGGTTTTCTCCATTATTACATTTTTTGGTAAGATACTGAAATATTTTTTATTATGCACTACGTTGACATGTAATGTTTCTTGCACTAGCGTACATCAAGTAATTTAATTTTAAGGAAAGCGTGCGGTGGATAAAGTCTCTGAATCAATTAGTTGGGTAGCAAAATTAAGACATAGTAAAGTGCGGTTTGCCGTTTGGCCAGTTAGGTCATACGAATTGCTAAAATTCTTTCCAATGGCCTTCCTGATGTTGTTTATTTTGCTTACGCAAAACTTGGTGCGGAGTCTAAAGGATGGCTTTATAGTTACGATGATTGGAACAGAAGTTTTAAGCTTTATAAAACTTTGGGGCGAAATGCCTATGGGTATATTGTTCGTTATATTATATACAAAGATGTGTAACGTTATGACTACCGAGCAGGTTTTTAGGATTATTGTGTCAATTTTTCTGATATTTTTTGCCGCTTTTGCATTTATTATTTTCCCAAATAAAGAGTTTTTCCACCCTGACCCAGTTGTTGTAGAACATTACGTAAATTTGTTCCCTCATTTAAAGTGGTTTATTGTGATGTGGGGCAAGTGGAGTTTTGTATTATTTTATATTATGGGTGAATTATGGACAGTAATAGTATTTTTCTTATTTTTTTGGCAACTAGCAAATAAAGTGACTAAGACAGAGGAAGCACAAAGATTCTATATTTTCTTTGGATTATTTGGCCAGTTAAACTTGCTTCTTTCAGGAGCAATAATTATTTATTTTACCCAAGGGCAACATTTTTTACTCCCTTTATTTTCTATGATCAGCGATAGCTCAGAAGTAGTATTAAAATCAATGACTATATTGATTACTATTTCAGGTATAGTATGCCTTTTGCTGCATAAGTATATTGAGGTAAAAAACATTGAAACATTAAAAGGGATAATACATAAAAATAAAAGAACAGACATTCTCAAATTGACCCTAAGACAAAGTACTAAAATGGTTTTTACATCGAAGTATCTGGCGCTAATTTGTATCCTTATGGTATCTTATAGTACAGTAGTAAACCTTATTGAAGGGTTATGGATGTCAAGAGCAAAGGCTTTATATCCAGCTACAAAAGATTTCATGGCATATCATGGAAATGTATTATTTTGGACTGGTATTGCTACATTAGGCTTTATATTTATTGGTAATATTATTGTAAGGCGTTGTGGATGGTTTTGGGGAGCTGTATTGACTCCTCTCATGTTTCTTCTAGTAGGGTCCACTTTCTTTACCTTTGTTCTCATAGAAGGAAAGTTGGATTATCTTCTACCAAGTTTAACTGCGTTTGCTCCCCTAGCAATAATAGTGTTTGTTGGTAGCGCTCAAAACGTACTTGGTAAAGGAGTAAAATATTCCATGTTTGATGCAACAAAAGAGATGGTTTATATTCCTTTAGATCAAGAGATGAAAACTAAAGGCAAGGCAGCAGTCGACGTACTAGGGGCAAAGCTAGGCAAGTCTGTTGGAGCTTTAGTTCAAATGATTAGTTTTACTATTTTTCCTGCCGCTAATCATGAAGATATAGCAGGATTTTTAATGTTTGTTTTTGTTGTTGTTTGCTTAGTATGGATTCTAGGAGTTAAGTTGCTTCGAGATGATTATGTGAAATTGCTGAACAGAACCCATTAAAAATAGTTATTGTAAAATATAGATTTGGCATAAGTCGGGCATAGAATGCTTAATTCGATCAGAGTTGATTAAGACCTATGTGTTTTTGCATCTTTTTTAATAAAGTATCGCGTTTGAGTTTGGATAAATAATCTAGAAATACTTTGCCATTTAAATAATCGATTTCATGCTGGATTACAGTAGAGAAATATCCACTTGCTTGTAATTCTTTGCTTTTACCTTCGTAATCCAGATAGTTAAGTTTTATTGATTGGGGGCGGGTTATTTTAGCTTCAATACCTGGAAAACATACCGATGCTTCGGTAAAAGTTTGGTGTTCGTTAGAGAGCCAGGTGATTTCTGGGTTTATAAATATATATGGCTTTAATATGCCTTCTTCTTGCAGATCGACAACAACAATACGCTTTAATACCCCCACCATATTTGCCCCAAGACCAACTGCTTTTTCAACGTACATAGTGCTGAGCATTTGATCAATAAGAACTCTGATTTCGTCATTAACAAGTTCAACGGGCTTAGCTAGTTGCTTAAAAATTTTATTAGGAGCATAGACTAAAGGTAATGAAGTCATAAATTAAATAAAGTATCTAATGAGTTAAAAGGCTTAATATTTCTGTTTATGACAGGTATTCATCAAAAAAATCTTGGAACACTCTTCCGGTATCTACTTCAGAATTATTTGGCCAAGGTATGGTAATAGAAGAATTGTCCCGAGTTTGAAATAGCAACTTTTCGATGGGACGTTTTGGTGAGACATTTTCTCCAGTAGCCGTTTTCCATTTTTCTGCTATTAAGGCTGCTAGTTCCGAATGTACCGTAGTGACGTCTTGTTTACATTTAAAGCCTACACCTTCAATTTTTATTATATAGCTTTTGTCTAATTTGTAAGCTTTCAACACTTTGTTTACTTCTCGTTGAGTAGCAATTTCTTGGCGTTCAATATAAGGATTATTTGTTTCATATAAAATTACAAATTCTCTCTGATCTCCAAATTCTCCATCGGCAATACGCTTCACAAACTTTGTGGCAGCATCACGAGCTGTACTAGAAGTAGTAGGCCTCAGGTGTTGTTCTGCTAAGGTATCCACTGTAGTAATGGTGTTTAAGCTTGTAAGATAAGTAGCAATTAAATCCTGGGACATCAAAGTTTCAGTTAACTTCTTGCTTTCTCCTTCAGCGTAGTTAGGATATAATCTTGCGGGGAAATGACCAGGAGGGCAATCTTCCTTTGTTGTGTATTGAATAAATGGTGCTGTTGGATTTAACTTTATGCCATAGCGTGCTGCCAAGCTAGTTATATACTCTTTCCCTTCCTCAACACGTTCTTTATCTTCGCCTACCGGTAGAGAAATATCTATCGTATCCAAGTCGCTTTTTGTTTTGTATGCTTCCATGATCTTATCTCGCACAATAGGAGTAATGCCGTCAATGTTAGCCCATAGTCCGCGTTCACCGGCTAATATTTCTGTCTTTCCTTTTATTTTAATTCCATATTTTGATAATATATAATGGTAGTCAATAATACGGGTCAATACACCAATACGAGAAGCGCCAGCGATCCAAGCTTCGTCATATTCTTTATGGGCCGGAATTTCTCGATCAATAAGACGTAATATCTTTGCTGCTTCAAAATAATCTTGCTTGTATTTATTCATCCAGTCTTGATAGGATAACTCATTGCGTTCTTGGCCTGGTTTACGCCCGAACGCGTTCTGAGCAGTATAGAGAAGAAAATCCATCGCATCTTGTTCATCTAAGTTTGTTCCTTTGCCAAGGTTCTTGCGTAATATTTTGGCGTTAAATTTACTAGGATCACTTTGGTCGGCTTTAGATCTTTTTACAGCAGAATACATCTTTGTAAAAGTTGTGATAGGATCTTTTACCCCTAAATGGTTAATAGTATGCCATAAATTTTCTGGTTGAAAATACCCGGCGATTTGAAATTGCTTCAAGAGAGCTTCTTGATGTTGTGCTGCGTTTATAGTTTGATCTGTTTTTTTATAACCGTTAAACCCTAATCTATTTGCAGATGATTCAAAAACAGATGGGGTTAGAGACTTTGTATAAGCATCATAAATATAATAAGCAGGGGCTAAGATACCTATACCTAGAAAGATAGGAAGTAGTTTTTGCGAAACATATTTTGCCATATTTATACCTTTTTCATTTAAAATTTTATATACCACATAATTTTAAAGTTAGATAAAAGGGCAACATTTGTCTAGGATATTCTTTGGCGCTTAGATTTATGTTCTACTAGTATAACCAAAGCCAAGAACAAACTATAAGATTGCGTTTTTATCCTATGGCATAAGAAAACAATAGTATAAAGAAAGAAAGATTCGCCCTGATTTTTCATCTTGTGGTACAATTCTTACATATAAAACTATACCAAATAGGGAGATATCTATGAGTAAAATAGTACCAATTACAGTTGCATATGGGGATGGAATAGGTCCTGAAATAATGGATGCAGTTCTTCATATTTTAAAGAAAGCTGAAGCACAAATTCGTCTTGAAGTGATTGAAATAGGTGAAAAGCTATATCAAAAGAACTATACGTCAGGGATTGCAGCAGATACTTGGGAGTCAATAGATAGAACCAGAGTATTGCTCAAAGCCCCTATTACTACGCCCCAAGGTGGCGGTTATAAAAGTCTAAACGTAACTTTGAGAAAGGCGCTTGGATTGTATGCTAATGTTAGGCCGACTATCGCTTACCACCCTTTTGTTAATACGCGGCATCCTGATCTTGATGTAGTGATTGTTCGAGAAAACGAGGAAGATCTTTATGCTGGCATTGAGTACAGGCATACTAGAAACATGCGGGAATCAGTTAAGCTGATAAGTCGGGTAGGGTGTGAAAAAATAGTTAGATACGCTTTTGATTACGCTGTTTTGAATAATCGTAAGAAGGTATCTTGTTTTAGCAAAGACAACATTATGAAATTTTCTGATGGTATATTTCATCAGGTATTTGACGAGATTGCCAAGCAATACCCACAAATTAAGAATGAGCATTATATCGTTGATATTGGTACTGCAAGACTTGCAACTAAGCCAGAAATTTTTGATGTGATCGTAACATCTAACTTGTTTGGTGATATTATTTCAGATATTACGGCTGAGATATCTGGTTCTGTAGGGTTGGCTGGTAGTGCGAATGTGGGGCAAAATTATGCTATGTTTGAGGCTATCCATGGTTCTGCACCTGATATTGCTGGTAAAAATATTGCTAATCCATCTGGATTGCTTAATGGTGCAATAATGATGCTTGTCCATATTGGTCAAGGTGATATTGCTTCTGTCATAGAAAATGCATGGAAAAAAACATTAGAAGATGGTGTCCATACGGGGGATATTTATAATGAAAAGACCTCTTCGAAAAAAGTAGGGACTAAGGAATTTGCTGAAGAAGTTGTCAAAAGACTTGGCCAAAAACCTAAGAAATTAAAAGTTGCTGAATATAAATCTGGTGAATCAACAAGTGCTAAACAGGTTACTTATAAAATCGATGATTCTGAAAACAAAACTCTTGTTGGAGTTGATATTTTTGTTGATATTCATGCAGAGTCAGCTACTAAGGTGGCAAAAAAAATGAACGCAATAGATGGTGGTAAATTGATAATGAGAACTATTGCATCTAAGGGCTTGATACTTTGGCCTAGAGATGATGAATATATGATAGAATCAGATCATTGGTGCTGTAGATTTATGCCAGATTCAGGAACCATTACGCATAAAGAAATAACTGATTTGCTAGAGAAAATCGCTGCTGCTGGTGTTGATTTTATAAAAGTAGAAAGTCTATATGAGTATGATGGTAAAAGAGGCTATTCTCTTGCGCAAGGGGAGTAGCTTATTTATTATTGTACAGATCATTCCAGACATACAATATCATATTGAATTTGATTCAATACATCCTTTTTGTTAGTTGAGATCCCGGATCAAGTCCGGGATAACTATAGTAATTAATCCCAACTATGAATAAGATAAATATTAGATTTAGTTATGTATGGTAAGTAATATTAGTAGTCATACCAGGCTTGATCAGGGATCTTCTTATCTACCTTCATGCCGTATTCGATGGGTTTCGCTTGTCTCGTCGGCCAAGTATCTTCGTCCTATCTCGTGAGATCCTGAAGTAAATTCAGGATGACGGTGTGTACAGCAAATCTCAGTATAAAACCATATGACTTTATTCCTTATCTATAGTCCAGGTTAATTAAATTGACGATAACTTAATTCGGCTAAAGTTGTCATCATCGCTTCTTATCTAAGTTCAGGTTCAATAATTATCCCAGAGCATTTTATATATTATACCATCTTTTTGAAGCACGGTATGTGGTCCGTCTTCGACAATATGGCCATCAGCAAAGACTAATATTCGGTCCATATGTAACAATGTTGAAAGTCTATGAGCAATAACAAGTACAGTTTTACCTAACATTAATTTTTGAAGTGATTTCTGGATTAGCTGTTCTGTATGGCTATCAAGAGAGTTGGTCGCTTCATCTAAAATGAGAATTGGTGCTTTTTTTAGAAAAGCCCTAGCAATACTAATTCTTTGTCTTTGGCCGCCCGAAAAATTGTTGCCTCTTTCACCGCAAATAGTTTCGTATTGATCTGGTAATCCCATAATAAAGTCGTGTATGTAGGCTGCTTGGGCCGCTTCTATTAGCTCTTCATCTGATGCAGTTGGATTAGAGTATAAAATATTTTCTCGAATAGAACGATGAAATAGAATTGGTTCTTGAGGTATAACCGATATATTCTTATGTAAACTATCCAAAGAAACTTGGCTAATATCCTGTCCGTCGATTAAGATATTGCCGCTTTCTATTTCATATAATCTAGAGATCATGTTGGTAAAAGTGGTTTTTCCAGATCCTGAAAAGCCAGCAAGGCCAACTCTTTCATACGGAAGAATAGATATTGATTTATTGTCAAAACTATTATCATTATTACGAAAACGAAAAGTTACATTTTTAAATTCAATAGATGGGGCTTCAACATATAACTTTTTTGCCCCTGGAATATCTTTGATGGAATATTCTTCGAGTAAGCTAATGCTTTGGTTAAAGGCGCCGATTTGTTCAAATAGATCACCAAACTCTTGAGTTAAGTCCCAAATGTCCTCAATAACAGAGATACAAAGCGTTATAATAAGGACGCATTGACCGATTGTTATTTCAAGATTGCTACGCAAAGATATTATATAGTAGATCATGAATCCGATCATTATAGTGCAGGACAAGCCGAGTGCATATCTTAGTTTAAACATAAACCACTGTAAGCGTTGATCGCTCCTTACGGTATTGTGTATGTATTTTTTAAGGTATTTTCGCTCAAATTTATGAGAAGAAAACATTCTAATTACAGAGCTATTTGATATAGCATCAACAATCTTGCCAGATACAAGTGCCTTATCTTTGCTAAATACTCTAGAGTAGTTATTTATTGTTTTAGAAAAATATAAGCTAGTGCCTATAAATACAAACAGCCAACAAAAGAAAATAAGTGCAACAGTTGAGTGAACAGAATATAAGGTTGCCAATGCGAATATTAAAACAGATAATTTTCTGACTATGGATTCATTAATATATGCAAAGACCATTTCTATGGATCTAGAAGCTTCAGATATCCTATTAGTGATATCGCCAGCAAGATTTGATTGAAAGAATTCATGACTGTGATACTGCACATAATCGTAAAATTCGTCAGTCACATGTGCCTTGATTTTTGGCATTGCTTTTAGATATAGATAGTCATAGACTCGCCATAAAATATTTAAGCTTTCCCACCATAAAGCGTAGATTATCACCCACTTGAATAGTAAAGTTGGTAAATCAACATTTAACAGGGCTTTATCTGAGTAAGCTTCAATAGAGTCAGTTATATTTTGAAGAAATAAACTATCTATTGAAGGTATTAATCCAGTTAAAAGAGCCAAAGTAATTAAGGATACTACTTGTCTTTTTTGACTAGAAAAAAGGAAGTGCTTATATAGTTTAAAAGTATTTAGCTGGGTTTTTCTAGAATTAATAGAATCAATAAAAGAGATATTATTCTTCATATTAAGGAATACCCCCAAAAATTTACTTGAACACCTTACCTGGACTATACTAAACTGAGTAAAAAATTATAGCACATTTCTATATCAATGCAATTTTTTTGCAGCCTTATTAGTGGGATAATGATAAAAATTGAATACCAACACATCTTGATATCTATCAAAATATATGTTAATATACAGAATATATCTTAACAAATGGAACTAAATGTCAGTACTTGAAGCAGAAAGAACAGTAGAGAACAAAAAGGAAATATCAACAAATGATAATTTTTCTGATATAAAATACATTTGTGGCTCTACCTCACTTATCGTGGAATCTTTACAAAAAGGCCTTGATATAGCTCAGCTTCCAAACGGAGATGTAATCGTAACTGAGGTAAAAACTGTCAATACCCACTATAGCTGGGATAAAAACAAGCAAAGAATGGTTAAAATTAGCCAAACCCAATAACGTAGTTTTTTATTCGGTAATACGACATCTTCATGCTAGGTTTGGATTCGTAGATCTCCTTATCTACTCCCTCCGCGCTGAACTTGATTCAGCATCTTCTTCTGTCTCGTGAGATTCTGGGCCAGAGACAGGCGCAAGCCCCTAATAAATCCCGGATAACTTTGTTTCTTAGTGAAATCGTTATGCCGAGCTCGATCCGGCATCTCTCACTGTGTTTTGAGACCATGAAACAAGTTCAGGATGACCTACGTTTGTTTCCTGAGATCCTCAAGTACAAGCTCAGGATTCCAGGGGTTTGTTCTAATTTAATACTAAAATATTCACCTCTTACATCAAACTCTGGTTAAGTTTGATGTATCAAAATTGTCTTATCTAGTTGTCAAAAGGCATCGTCTTATAATTAATATTTTCAATTGGCCTAAAATACTCTTAATTAGTTATCTCTTGTATAAAATATTTTATACAATAGTTTAGTATAAATAAATAGGCTAAGCGGAGAGTTAATAATGTCTAAATCCCCTCAAGAATCTGAATCAACAGGAATAAAACCAATAGATATTTCCGTTGGAATCAAACGACACGTTATGGATGATGGTGATTTGCAAGAGTTTATGGATGCTAGGAAAAATGGAAATTCGAATGCCCAGGGCTCTTTGGTTGAATATGTTAAAGAGAAATTCTACAAAGGTCAAGACGTAGTAGTGGTACCAGATCTATCAGGTCAGCATATTGAAATTGTACAAGATTTAAGAGGAGTAGATTTTTCTGGAGTAAAGTTGACTGGGGCGCATTTTCAGTTTTGTAACTTAGAAGGAGCAGTTTTCTGTGATGCGGATTTATCAAAAGTTGATTTTTTTGACTGTGAGATGTCTGGTGCTGATATGCGAGGTGCCGACTTAAGCTTTTGTAAAATGTCTGGGTTTGGAGAAAAATGGAATGCTTATGAACAGGAAGTAAATAAAGCAAAAAAAGATCATCTCCCAGTTCCTGACATGCCTGAAGAATTGGCAAAGCATTATAAAGATGTAAGATTCAGCTCTACTGCCGATTTGATGAGTTTGTATGGTGATATTAATAGGGTAATTTTAAGCGATGCTGAAAAAGAATTCGCGAAGAAAAAGACAGAAGATCTAGTTCTTAAGGATAAAGAGATAGAGGTAGCTTATAGCAAAGTTACTACCTGGGAATTAGCGTGGGGTGGAGAAAACTATACGGCATATGATAAGTTACGTCAAGAACGTGCCGAAATAGATAGAAGTGTTCTAAATAAGGACACGGTACAATACATAGTAGACCCAAGCTTTGTATATATCCCTAAAAATCCAGAAAGCTTTGATCCTGGATACGTTAGAGGAAGTAGTAAAAAAGAAAGAGAGCAAGAGAAGCAATATGTTGAATTAGATAGGAGCGATGTTGAAGCTTATCTACTAGCATTAAAATCAACTCCAGACTTAACGCTCAATGATTTCGCTAAATCAAAGGCGGCTGAAAAAGGGATTGAGCTACATGAAGGATCAAAACCAGTAGCCTATGCTAAATATGGTACAGATTTATCAAACCTAGACTTTACTGGTGCCAACTTACAAGAGGCTTGTTTTGTAGGGGCGGCCTTTAGAGGGTGTAATTTTACGGGAGCTAACCTGAACAAATCTATATTTGAATCTGCTGTTATCACAGGAGCGACTTTTCAGAATACACGAGCAGAAGATGCGAACTTTTTCCACTGCTTCTTGGATAAATCTACAGTTGTTGATAGTAGTTTTAAACGTGCATTTATGAGGGGGTCAGAAGCTGTTGGTATGCAGGTAACGGGATCTAATTTCGACTATTCAAATATTAAAAATGGTAAATGGGATAGTGTTATTGTTAAAAATGCCACATTTGATTATGCTGATTTAGAAGGGGTTTCGCTAGCGAATGCTAAGCTGAGTCAAGTTAAAATGCAGCACGCAATGCTTGAAAAGGCAATATTAGATAATTGCGAAATCATCCAATCTGACTTAACCGGTTCATTTCTGGAAGGAGCTAAGGTCAGAAAAGCAAAAATTCAAGATACAGTACTTAAGGACGTTGATGCAAGAGGGATCGATTTAACCGAAACTGAGATCGATAAGCTTTGTAAACTCGAAGGTGCTGCGCTTGATGACGCAATAATGAAAATGGTTAAGGCGGATGGGGTTAATTTCGTTGGGGCTCATATGGATGGCGCGAATCTAGAGCATGCTCAGATGAAAGAAGCTGTTCTGGAAGGGGTGAGTATGAAATTTGCTAACCTTGAAGGTGCTGTACTTGAAGGTGCTAGGGCTAATGGGGTTGATTTGACTGGTGCAAAATTGACTGACATAAATGCAAAAAAAGGACAATTTAAAGAAGCAATTTTAGAAGGTATAGAAGGCGAAAGAGCGAATTTTACAGAAGCGGTTATGGAGGGTGCAAACCTTAGGGGAGCTAAAGTAAAAGAAGCAATAATGGAAAAAGTCAACTTGAAGAAGGCTGACTTGCGTGATGCTGAGCTGCAAAAAGCAAACCTTAAAGATGCTGAAGTAGAAGGTGTTAAAATTAATGCAGGGACCGATATTCATGAAGCGGAGATTACTGGAGTAAAAGGTACTGCCGTTCACGAAGGTGTGGATGGTGTAAAAGAACCAATGAAGCTCGAGCAGAAAAAGGAAATTGATGCGCAAGTTCATGCTGCAGAAGGTAAAGGTTTTTTCTCAAAATTAGCCGGTAATGTACTAAAGGGTATTGGAGGTGGGTGTAAAAAAGTTGCGGATTTTATTAGGCAGCCAATTAGTACAAAATGGGGGCGAATAATTGGTGCAGTAGCGGGAGCTCTAATTGTTGGTGCGATTGTAGCAAGTGCTGTTGTAACTGGTGGAGCTAGTCTAGCAGTTATTGCTGGCGCTGTTGCTGGTGCTGTTGCAGTGGGAGCTGTTGTAGGTGCAGTAGCGGGACATTTTGGAGCTAAGCATATGGGGCTTTCGACTATCGCAGCTGGTGTTGCTGGTGGTGTGACCATGGGACCTGTTGGTGCTGCAGTCGGTATGGGTGTAGGGGTTGGTGTAAATCAAGTAGTAAAAGGAGTAACAGGCCAGTCAGTGGATGAGCTTGCTGGCAATGTTGTAGAAGGTGTAGGCAACGGAGCTAAAAAATTAGGAGAATATGTAGGAGTATCGGAAGAACAAGAGAAATTGCTTGGTGCTAAGAAAAAATGTCAAGAACAATATGTTGCTCCAGAAAGAGAGCCGGTTAAAGCTAAAGGTCAAGGCAAAGAAGCATTTGCAAAGGGGCATGATGAAGCTTTAAGAAGAGAGGAGTTGGGAATCGAAGCCCCGACTAAAACTGTTAGTAAGACGCAGCAAAAACCTCAGAGTCTAAGCGAGGGACTACAAGGGGTTAAAGAGACTCTTAGCAGAGGTGAGCCAGTTGTTGAAACAAGGCCGCGCTCTAAGTCAGTGAGTAGTTCTAGAGAATTATAATGATAAATGAGTAAGTCTGAATCTGAAAAAACTTTACATGTTAATACTGATGGTTCGCTAAAAAAAAAGCGGAGTTCTAACCGTGTGCTCAAAATCACATCATTAACAGTAGATAATAAAGATGTAAAGGCTCATAAAGAGACATTTAAATTTATACTGGAGAAGGTTAAGCAAGAAGATATCATCTCCTATGCGTTGTGGCTGAGCAGCAGAAAAAAGGGAGAACGTTCGTTCAATAATTTTCTTACAAAGCGAAATTCTGCAAATAATAATAGCAAAATAATAATTGTTGCTGATTTTTCTAATTTAATTATTGGTAACATAAAATCTCGAGAATTATTAGATTTGAAAGGAGCTAATTTTATTGGTTCAATATTTCATAATACCAGTTTTATTGGTTGTGATTTAAGAAATGCAAGATTTTGTGGAGTCCATTTAGAAAAGGTTCTTTTTAAGGAGTCTAGTATAAGCTTTATTGATTTTAGTCGTGCTGATTTAAGTAGTTGTAGTTTTGATAATAGTTATTGTACTGCGCCATGGAGTGGAACTGAAGGAGCGAAATTTAGTTCTACTGTTTCATGCATTAGAATATATGCAGATATTAAAAACGAAATAGCAAAAAAAAATGAGCAACAGCGATTGCTTGATAATAAACGCCTGCAACTTGAAGAAATAAGGAAACGCACCCCTTTTGTAACTAGAGCTTGCGTAGCTTTAGGGTTATATGAAGCAGCTGGAGAATATATTAGAGTTCGTAATGAGTATAGGAAGATGAAAGAAGGTATATTTCTTTCTGATCGTATTATTCATGGTAGTTTTGGGAATATATTTAAAGCAGAAGCTTTTATATTTGATCCAGTTTTTTTACCAGGTGAGGGGTATAGTAATAATAAAATTAGAAAAAAGTATATTACTTTAACTCGTGATCACCTAGTTGAGTATTTGACAAGGATAAAACGTACAAAAACTTTAGCACTAAATGATTTTGCGAAAGAGTTATATGTATCCTTAATTCCTAAGGCGGTTAAATATGATAATGAGATTAGGATTATTGCTGATCTGTCAAGTAAGATAAATATGTTTGGTAACAATGAATGGAATAGGTTGGATTTATCAGAATTGAATTTTATTAATGCCGATTTATCTGGAGTTAATTTTTCTGGATCTAATTTAAAAAGAAGTAATTTTAAAGGTGCGAATATTACTAATGCTAGCTTTGAAAGTGCGCTAGTAAATGAAGGGGTTTTTATAGATACGGTAGCGGTAAATAGCAATTTCTATAATGCTGATATAACTGATAGTAAAGTGGAAAAATCAGATTTTTCTGGGGCTGTATTTAATTGGAGTAAATGTTCTGGAGCAAGTTTTAGTGATGTAAAAATGGATTTATTGCATGCAAATAATTCTGTTTGGAAACTTGTAAAATTAGAGAGGGTATCTTTAAATTATAGTGATTTTACTTGCACTGATTTTAGAGGGGCGGAGTTTTCAAGAGTTCAAGCCAAGAATTCATTGTTTAATGATAGTCTTCTGAATAATATGCGTTTTGATAGTTGTAGTTTTGGAGAATCTTTATTTAATAGAGTCTCTGCAATTCACACGATTTGGAACAATTGCTTTGCTAATGAAATTGAAGCTAGAAGATCGGATTTCACAGGTAGCAAGTTTGCTGAAGGAAGTCGGTTTGAAAAGTCCGATTTCTCATACTCTATCTTTGATGGAGTTAAAGCGCCAAGAGGGCATTTTGCAGGGGCTATATTAAATCACATAAAGGCTGGTTATACAAAATTTGCTGATGGTTGTTTTGAAGGTGCTTCATTTAAATTTGCAGATTTAAATAGTTGTATTATGAGTCAGTCAAATGGCCAAAAGGCTGATTTTATTGGCGCCAAGCTATTCAACGTTACCATGACTGGGGCTAATTTGAAAGGGTCGACCTTTGTTGGCGCAGAAGTTAAAGACTCTGATTTTAGTAAAGTGAATTTTGAGGATTCTAATTGGCGAGATTTGCATATAAAAGATTCTATAATTAATAATATAAATAATCACCGCATATGCATTAATGATAATACAGAGTTTATCAACTGTGTTTATAAGATGCTTGATGGTCAATTTTATCATTATGATGAAGATAATTTTATGGATATAATGTTTATTGAACAAGTTGAAGCTAATTTTAAAAGGATCGTAAATGCTGAAACTATAAGAAAATTAGGCTTTTTATCTTATGCTTTAAAATTGTTTTCTAAGGGATATAATATATCAAACAAGGAAGTAAAGAAGCTACATACTTATAAATTACATAATAAAAATGAATTAAAAAAATATCTAAAAAAGCTTCTTTTAGAAGAAAATCACGGACAGGATGCTAGATTATTTAGGATAAAAATTTTTCATAACGAAAGTATTATGTAGAATGAAGCTATATACTTTTTAATAATTTTAGCAAAAGAGAGCTTTGTATGCCTATTGAATATGATGGATTTGATGTTGGAAATGCGGTTAGTAGCGGAGGGGTTACTGGCAGTACGCGTGTCAAGATGGGAAATAAAAATTATCAGCTAAAGCCTTCGATTTTGGATAATGAATTTACGCGAAAATTAAAAGCTGGATGGACTGATCGAGAGAATTATGGTGAGGTCATTGCCTCTAAAGTTAGTAGGGCAATTTTGATAACCTCTGATTTCGAGGCGGCACCTAACGTTTCATTAGTGTATGATAAAGTTTCTAAAAAAACACCAGTAGCCTCAAAATATTTAGAAGGTGATAAGGTCAGAACTCTTGATGAGTACATTCAAGAAAAAGACCCGCGTATAAAACCTAAGCGCCATGTAAAATTCGTTGATGGGACAAAAGGTAAGGTGGGGAAGGGAGAATACGACATCAGTGGAGAAAAAAATGCTTCATTACGCAAAGATATAGCGAGAGGAATTGCTGGGTCTATAATCTCGGGCGATCATGATGTTAATCCTGGTAATATGATTGTAGTCACTAAAGACGGAAAGGATCGTGTTGCGAGAATAGATTTTGGGCATGCATTCAACGATTTGTTGAACGCACCAAAAATGTTTGGTGGAAAGGTAAGGAATAAAGATAACCAGGTTTTAGATTTTCTAAATAGAGAAAACCTTGCGGATCTTAGATTTGGTGATCAACCTAAACTTTGGCGTGATTATCCAGGAATGATTCCATCGCAAGAAATGGCTGATGCATTTAAAGAACTTTCAGAAGCTCAAGGATTAAAGAGTGGAGTGAATGCTGCGCGTGAAGAATTTACAGATCTTCTCATAGAGATGGAGAAAAATAATGATAAAAAAGGGATAAAACATTTACAAAAGTCCTTAGAGGCTATAAGTAACAATGTAAGCGAAGTTCCGCTGAATCCCAAATTGACTCCCCAGCAGAGCATAGCTGCGGCATTTGATAATATTGAGAAATTTGCGAAAGATAACCAAAATCAAATGAAAGATGCTGCTAAACTTATGCAGTTACAAGTTGATATTGATAAAGTAATTGAAGGAAAAAAGAAAGGTGTAGAACCATCAAAAGAGCAAATGAGTCAATTGAAAAATCAGTACGCTGAACTTGAAAAAATAAAAGGAATAGGGCAGAAAGGGGGAGGAATAGAGTGGTTAAAAACTGATGAAAAAAAACCTGCTCACAAAGGGGATTTAGAAAGTTATATAAAGCAACGTGGGCAAAAACTTGGTCTGAATAAAGCAAAATCTAAGGATTTAGCCCACAGTGATTTTGAGTTTCCAGTAAAACCTACTTTCTTACAAAGGGTGTATAATAAGTTATTTGGTGATAAAGCTCAGGAAGCTAAACCTCAAGCTGTAGTTACATCTGTTGCTAAAACTCAAGGAAACAATATATTAGGTGAGAAACAAATTTCTTCTGTTAATAAAGAAGTACCATCTGCTAGTCAACAAATACCTCCCAAACTAGTGGCAAAAGCTCAGGTTATTGGGTCTTCATTAGGTAAAGCAGAAAACAACAAACCAATTATAAAACCTAAAGTAACAAGAAATAGAAGCGCAAGCGTAGGATGGTAGTAGGGTTTAATCAATTAATTTGAATAGGTACTTGCTATAAAATATTAAATAGTTTATGCTTCCACTTGATTACTGAGAGGTAGCGTCGAAGCAGCCTTTATGTTTTCTCTATAGTTAAAAAGTTATAGTATTTTACGTGTTTGTCGGGCATATAAGTTTTAAACCCAGACTGTGCAGCTTAAAAGCTGTATAAACATGGTTAAGAGCAATACACTTATCACTAAAAACTACATTGGCGCGGGGTGGAGCAGTCTGGTAGCTCGTCAGGCTCATAACCTGAAGGTCGTTGGTTCGAATCCAGCCCCCGCAACCAAATCAATAGATAAGGCTTGAAGTTAAGCTGCTATAAATAATTAAATAAGTAGTTTTGTTAAGAGAATATCAGTTTTGAGTGCTGATGCCGATTTCACTTCCCCTGCCAAATTGTCTTCCATCAGTAAAATTAGTAGAAGTGTTAACATCTACCACAGCAGCATCAACCATTTTTGTAAAATAAGTAATAACCTATTGATCTTTTGCGATTATTGCCCCGCTGTTGCCTGGTGTGTATAGCATGGTATGTGCTATAGCTTCTGCCGTCAGGCGGACTGGCTTCAGCTACGTTAGGCATAATTCTTACGACCTTAGAATTATAGGATAGATGGAATATAAACTTTTCTATTGTAGTTCCAGCAAGTAAAGATACAACGATGGATTTTCCAAGATAACCCCAGCTATGGATAAGATAAATATTAGATTTAGTTATGCCCGGCAAGAAATATAGTCATACAGCGCTTGATCAGGTATCTTCTTATCTATAGTTATGCGGAATTGACTGGGTTTTGCATATCTCTTCAGCCAAGTAATCTTTTCCTATCTCATGAGATCCCTGAAGTAAATTCAGGATGACGGTGCGTACAGTGAGTCCCAGTATAAAACCATATGACTCTATTTTTTATCCATAGTTCAGGTTAAGATACCTTACAAGATCAGGTAAAAGCTCGGTTATAATCTGGGGTTTAATTGCCAAGACAGCCAGGTTAGTAGGGTATTAAGTTATAATAAATCAAGAAATAATACAATTTCCTGTAACTTCTACCTGGGCATCTGGATTATCAGGGTCTAATAAATCATTTCCTTGCCTATCATAGCAAAAGGAATTATAACCTTTTTCGTCATAGCCATCTTGGTCGTAGCCATCTTCATCATATCCGTCCTTATCGTAACCATCTTCATCATAGCCGTTCTTATCGTAGCCGTCTTTATCATAACCATCTATGTTATAAATATTTTCAATGATAGGTTCAGTAATTATGTTTAGGTTATCAGTGGCTTTAGACATATATTTACCTATCAATAAATTAATTAAGCGTTATGTCGGTTTCATCTTATTTTTCAGTGAAATGTTATATGATTGCTCTACCCAATCCTTTAGCTGAGTTTCATCTTCCATAATGATTAGAGGAACTTTCCAATAGGAGATCATCGTAGATACTCTACCTTTTGTTTCAAAGGAGAATGCTTCAGAGCCTTGCTTTTTATACAGATCTATATTTGATTGATCGACTTTGAAATATAGTTCGTCATGAGCAATAATTGCAAAAATAACCCCATTTTTATATATACCATATCCTCCAAACATCGCTCGAGAAGTGATAGAGTCGCAGTGAGATAGTAAATCTAATACATATTCTAGGTAATTCCTGCTCATAGTTATTCATCACCTTGCTTACCTTTTAATACCCTAGCTGTTAATGGTATCAATATTCCAATTATTAGCCACTGTATGTCATATTCAAGGTTAATATACTTCTTAAGTTGGAGTAGTAAAAAATAAATCCCTATTATACAAATGAACCCTATCATGGATTTAAAGAAAGATAGAGTCATTTCGGTTGAATCGGGAAAGACTGTCCAGGACAATGTAAATCCTGTAAGAACCATAAATGCCATAAAAGTGTGGTTTGGCAGCGAATTCATACTAAACAAGAGCCCAACAGAAAAAGCAATCAATATATACCCTAATAAAAATGGCTTATTTCTAAATAATTTGATTTGTAGAACCATTGCATATATGAATAAAGTTAGGATGCCGAATAAAACAGCTCCTAAAATATCATATAAATTATGATATTTTTGTTGTATTAGCGCGCAACCTACACCAAGTATTATTATTGAAGTTATTGATCTAACTAGAACGTTTTTGTGAGCAAACCATAACCAACCATAAAATACTATTGCACTTTGCATATGACCACTTGGGAAGGCGTATCCAGTTTTATTTAGATGCTCTGCTAATGGAATTTGAAAAATAGATTTTAGGAAGGTGTTGAAAATCATTGTAAAGAGCAATAAAAATATAGCATGGCCATATGTTTTTTTATTTAGGGCTAAAAATCCAATTATAATCAAAGGTATTAAAATAAATTCTTGGCCAAATACTAGGAAGAACTTTGATGTAATGTCGAGATATTGCATGTTCATTATATTGACAAAATTTGCATTATTTACTTAGCTAAAACAATAAAATACACTAATTTTACGTGTTTTAATACGCCCTATCATATTAATTATTCAGTTGTTAGTTTGCAAGTGGTGTTAAAACAAACCTTGCCAATAGGCAAATTTTTTACTAGTATTCTTGCACAGATATTAAAGATTTTAAGCAAGTCTATGGCAAAGGTTGTAAACGAGGATTATGTTGTTGATCCTATCAAGCAAGATAGTGAACCTTTTATGACTATGCGAGAGCGGAAAATATACAATAAGTGGCGCTTGCGTATATTGAGTTTTATCATTATAGGTTATGGTGCTTACTATCTGTGTCGGCAGAATTTTTCTATGATTATGCCAGCCTATATGGAGGAATTCGGTTATAGCAAGACTCAGTTAGGTTGGGTGTTAACCCTGGCGTCTATTGTTTATGGTATAGGCAAGTTCGTCAATGGCTATTTCAGTGACAAGTCAAATGCTAGGTACTTTATGCCTATAGGATTATTTGCTTCTGCATTAATTACTTTTCTCCTTGGATTCTCCAATAGTTTAATTTTTCTAGGTTGTTTATGGATTATAAATAATTGGTTTCAATCTATGGGATGGCCTCCTGCGGCTCGTATGTTAACTCATTGGTTTGCCCCAAGAGAGCTTGGAACAAAATGGGCTCTTGGCGCCGCTTCTCATCAAGTTGGTGGAGCAATAACTTTAGTATTTTCTGGGTATTTAGTTGCCAATTATGGTTGGAGGTACGCGTTTTTTATTCCAAGTATTATAGCAGTTGGTATTTCTTATATCCTGTTTAATCGTCTGCGAGAGTCACCAAAAGAACTTGGGTTCCCACTGGTTGAGGCTTATAAAGGTGATGAATCGTTCGAGGAAGATAGAAGTGAAGATCATATGACTACAATCGAAATTTTTCGTAAGGTTTTTATCAATAGAAATATGTGGTACATAAGTTTTGCTAATATATGCATTTATATTGTAAGAATTGGTATTATATTTTGGGGGCCTTTATTTTTAAAGGAGCATAAGGGTATATCTTTAACGCATGCTGGATGGCAAGTCGCGGGTTACGAGGTTGCTGGGTTACTAGGAGGTTTTGCAGCTGGGTGGTTGTCAGATAGAGTATTCAAAGGACAAAGAGGACCTGTTGGTGCAGTATGTATGATTTGTTTAGCTATAACTCTGATTATTTTCTGGCAAATGCCGTCTGGTTATGACCGGTTTGGTGCTATAGCGCTAAGTTTAGTTGGATTTTTCGTGTATGGTCCACAAGTATTAGTAGGTGTTGCATCAGCGGATTTTGCTTCAAAAAAAGCAATAGGAACAGCGAATGGATTTGTTGGAACTATGGGCTACGTTGGCTCAGCACTCTCAGGGGTGTGTGTTGGATGGCTGATTGATGAGACTGGTTGGTTTGGGGCATTTAGCTTTTTTATAGTAGCAGCGCTTCTGGGCTCGTATTTATTTTTCCTTACATGGAATAGAAAAGAAAATGAGGTTAATAGCGTTACAATAGAATAATAAACCTAGTCAAAGCGGCCCCTTGATAATTCACCTAACTTTTTTCTCAGCTATTTGTTTTTGCTCTTAGATTAAAGTTAAACTACTTAATTTCTTTTAGTTTTTTTAGAACATCTTTTGCATGTCCTAAAGCCGAGACTGAAGGCCAGATATAAGCAAATTTTCCTTCTGGATCTATTAAAAATGTAGCTCTTTCTATACCCATGTATTTCTTTCCAAACATCGACTTTTCTACCCAAACGCTGAACTTTTCACATAGATCTCCATTAGTGTCGGTTCCAAGATGAAATTGTAAATCATGGTTTTTACGAAACTTATCATGTGAAGCAAGCGGGTCTTTTGATACGCCAATTATTTCAGCACCAAGAGCTGAAAAATCTTTTTTAAGAGAGTTGAAGTCTCTTGCTTCGATAGTGCATCCAGGTGTGTTGTCTTTGGGATAAAAATATAATACTACATATTTACCTTTGAGACTCTCCAAATTAATGGTTGTATCTTCGGATACTTTAATTGAAAAATTCGGAGCTATATCACCGACTGAAAATTTACTCATCCTGTACCTTTCTTTTTGTTTAATACTAAATCTTGCACTATTCTTAAACCATTATTTTCGTTTAATATACTTCTATATATCTGTAAATTTTCTAGCACTCTCTGAACATAATTTCTTGTCTCATAGAATGGTATTGATTCTATCCAGTCCAGAACATCTCTAGGGTCGTCCATTTCTCTTGGGTCACCGTAGATTCCTAACCATTTCTTGACGTGGCCACCATTATAAGCAGCAATTGCCATAATATAAGAACCATCAAATTTTTCGATTAGTTGTTTCAAATAATTGCTTCCAAGTCTCATATTATATGATGGGTCTGAAGTTAGTTTTGAAATAACGCAGGCATCACCAATAGATTTCGCTGTATCACATGCTGTTCCTTTTATTAGCTGCATTAAGCCCATAGCATTAGCACTGCTTATGGCGCGCTGATCAAATACTGATTCCTGTCTGATTATACTATACATTAAAGCTTTTTCTAATGGCAATTGTGCTCCTGATTTATATGGAGTTGGGAAAGCATAGTTTTTGATCAATACATGTTTTTGCAGGGCGTATTTGGTGAGCCAAGCCATGTGGTGAATATTTGCAGATGTGCTCAGTAGAGCAGCTAAGTCTATAATATCTGTTGTGTTTTCTGCTTTTTCTATGGCTGCTTTTATATATAGCTGGCTAAGAGCGTTTGAGCCGTACTTTGATACAAGATATGTTGCTTTTGCTATATGGACTTTAGCATTGTTTGAAGCGGTTACCTTGTGTTGTTTTAGATTAATGTCTGAAGGAAAAATCATCTTTTTCATCCCTATTTCAGAAGCGGCCACTTGACCATAGAAAGTGTAAGGATATTTTGTCGCTGCTAAGTTGTACAACTTATATGCTTTTTCTTTATCTTTTAGTGCTTCGTGAGCCCGTCCTAACCAGTAAATTCCTCTGGATTTACTCATAGGAGTTTTTACAGCCTCATTAAAGCTACGGAAGTGTCCAAGCGATAATTGAGCTTTATTTAAAAACCTTAAAGATAGCCAGCCAGCTAAGAACTCTGCATCACTTTTGTTAGCTGCATTCTCAGTAAAGTGGCAAGAAACTATTTTATATGCATCATTATATCGTTTATGTTCAATGTATTCACGTGCAAGATAGGATTGTATTTTCCAAAATTTATCAGCGTTTTCAGGATCTGACTTTGCCATCATTATCAGATTTGCAATTTCTGAGCTAGAAGGTAAATTTTTCTTTTTTAGTTCGACATACCTATAAATTAAGCCAGGAGTGTAGTTCTTCTTTGGGATATTACCAAATCTACCCAGTGCATTGCTTCCTTTCTGTATAAGTGCAATTTGTGCTTCAAATGATTTCTTATAGTCGGCCCCGACTAGGTATAAATTATTTTTAGCAGCTGTGGCACTATCGGCAAAAAGAAGATTATCGATTTTTTTAATATGATCTTTTATATCAAGATAATTTTTGAATTTGGTTTGATAGGCTTTCTGCTCTGGTAGAGAGAAACTTCCCTTATGCCAACCCTTCTTTATAATGGGAGAAAGTTTTTGAGGGTCTTTAATTACCTTAGCCGCTGCAAGAGCATAATATTTGTAGCCCCTACCAGTAAGAGGTTTATTGCTTTGAAACCACTTAAAAACTAAAGAGCTATTAGTTGCATCATTTAAAAGATTCTCGGCGCTGACTCTCAACCCAGCTTCTTGAGGCCAGCCAGGATTTTCTTGTAAAAACTGGATTATTTTTTCAAAACTATTGCCAGAATAGTTGGAATCAAGAAATTGTTGCGAAAGTACAATTTTCTTAAGAGCAGGGTTATTAACCTTGCTTGAGGAATTAAGTGCATTTTGCCAGTCTTTCTGTTTTATCAATTTAAATACTTTTGATTCGCTAGTTTCCTGAGCAAGAATTGTTGTTTGTGTGAAGAAGATTGTTAAAATAATTGACAGTACAGAAAGAATTCTCATAATCAGAAGAAATAAAAATAAATAATTAATTTACACCATAATTATGAATAGAGCATTTATCTTCCCGGGTCAAGGATCTCAAAGCGTCGGAATGGGTAAAGATTTTTTTGATACTGAAAATACAGCAAGACAAGTTTTTGAATCTGTGGATGATGAGCTGGGCTATAAACTAAGTGACATTATCTTTAATGGTCCAACAGAGGCTTTGTCAATTACAACAAATACCCAGCCAGCGATTATGGCCACCTCAGTTGCTATTTTAAAAGTATTACTTGAAAAATCGGGTAAAAAGGTCGAAGAGCTTTGTAAAGTCGTGGCGGGTCACTCTTTGGGCGAATACAGCGCCCTTTGTGCTGTTGATGCAATTAGTCTTGAAAATACTTCTATGTTATTAAAAATAAGAGCTACCTCTATGCAAGAAGCTTCACCAAAAGGTGAAGGGGCAATGGCTGCATGTATTGGTATTACTGCGGCAAAACTTCAAGAGATGCTAGATGCAGTGGTTGATCATGGAGTTTGTCAAATAGCAAATGATAATGTTGAGGGGCAAATTGTTATAAGTGGTCATGAATATAATGTTGATCGGGTAGTTGCTATTCTTAAAGATACTGGTTATAAAGCGATAAAGCTTAATGTGAGTGCTCCCTTTCACTCAAGTCTAATTAAAGCTGCAGAATTGCCAATGAAACAAGCTCTTTCTGGTATTGAATTTATGCAGCCTAGAGTTCCTTTGATTTGTAATGTAACTGCTAAAGCCGAAACAAATTCCAATCAAATTAAACACAATTTATTAGAGCAGATTTGTGGTGCCGTCAAATGGCGTGAAACTATGGATGAATTTAAAGCTCTAGGTATAACAGAGCTAGTTGAGATTGGACCTGGAAAGGTACTCACTGGATTGGCTAAAAAATCACCCCATAATTTTAAAACATTTAGTATTTCAACTATAAAAGAACTACAAGAATTTCTGCAAGAACTATAAAATATAAATTTAAAGCGCTGCTTTATTAATAACTAATGTTATCATGTTATAACTGGTTCTTAACTAACTCGATTATTGATTATATACTTAGTAAAAACTACACAACCTAAAATTTAAATTTTTTGAAAAAATGATCTTTTTTACTAGACAGTAAGTTTTTATGCTGTTAGCATTAAACTTAAGATATAAGTATGGTGCTTATGTCCGTAACCTGAAGTTAACAATTTATTCTTTTACTGATGCAGGTTATCCTAGTGTGTGCAGTTCTAGCGAAAGCTAAGGAGGAGTAGATAACAAGGAGAGACGGTGAGATGCATTTACCTTTCCCAGATTAATTACAACAACTCAAGCCGTTTCTTCTTTGCATCTAAAGACTTTAAGTCGTGTTATCGTTAGATCCATTTCTAAAAACGCCCAATATATATATCACGATTTGTTGTTATTTTATAGTTTTAAAAATACTTACATATTGCTTCCAAATTACCATAAGGAGATAATCATAAGGTAACATTTTTTCTGTACCCATAAGTAATAAAATTGAGAGTATTAATAGTTGGAGCAAGCGGTTTTATTGGCTCCTATATTGCAGCATCTTTTTTAAACGATAATCATCAGGTTGTTTGTTGTGTAAGAGATGTAGAAAAAACTAAAGGAAGATTTCCTTTAGCCGAAGTTATTGCCTGTGATTTTAATGTAGATATAACACCAGAAAGCTGGATTGAAAAGCTAGAAAATATTGATGTTGTTGTGAATGTAGCCGGAGTATTAAATTCTAGCGGTGACAACAAAATAGATAATGTACATATAAAAGGTCCTCAAGCCCTTTTTGAGGCTTGTGAGCAAGCTAAAATAAAAAGAATTATTCATATATCCGCGCTTGGAATAGATGATGAAAAAACTACTGACTACTCTATCACCAAGAAGGCAACTGATAATTATCTTCAAACTATTACCACTATTGATTGGGTGATATTACAACCATCGTTGGTGTATGCAAGTGGTTGTTATGGAGGGACGTCTCTACTAAGAGGTCTTGCTTCCATTCCATATTTTATTTTTCTTATGGGTGATGGATCGCAGCAATTCCAACCAATACACATGAGTGATTTAACGAATGTAGTTTTGCATTGTGCAAAAAGAGACAGTGAAATTAAAAGAACGCTCAAAATTGTTGGTCCTGAAGTTGTAGCTGTTAAAGATATATTAGTTAGTTTTAGAGAGTGGATGGGTCTATCACCGGCTCTTATTATTAAGATTCCTCTGATATTTATCGAATTAATGGTGTGGATAGCAGATAAAATTGGGAGGGGGCCTTTAAACAGCACGTCATACAAGATGATGATGCACCCTAATATAGCAGATAAAAAAGATTTTATTGAATTTACATCGGTCGTTCCAAAAACTTTTCACCTAGGTTTATCTTGTGACCCCCTTACTGTTCAGTCGTTATGGCACGCTAGGTTGTTTTTACTCAAGCCTCTTCTAAAATGGGTGCTTAGCTTGTTTTGGATAGCTTCTGGAATTATTGGGTTGGTGTCTTCTAAAAATGGAATAAGGATAATAGAAAATTTAGGTTTTGCTGAATCATTTGCATCAGTCATATTTTATGCCACCTGTTTGCTTGATATAATGCTTGGAATATTTCTAATAGTTAAACGAAAGATAACTACAACGTGCTTGATACAAATTTCAGTTATAATTGGATATACTCTGGTGCTAACATTCTTTGACCCTGTATTGTGGTTAGATCCGCTTGGTTCGCTTACTAAAAATATTCCAGTTATACTTCTTACCCTAGTTATCTTAGCAATAGAAAGTGATAAATGATGGACTGGTATCTATTTGTTAAAATTATACACATAATCACTTCTACAATTCTATTTGGTACAGGAATAGGAATTGCCTTTTTTATGTGGTGGGCTAATAAAACAGGAGACTTGGCGGCAAAGACCTACGCGGCTAAAACTACTGTTATTGCTGATTTTATATTTACTACTCCAAGCGTTATTATTCAGCCAATTAGCGGGATCATTTTAATCAAGATAATGGGCTATGACTTTGATGAATTATGGCTAGTCTTAACTTATGTAGGGTATTCTATCTCTGTGATTTGTTGGTTGCCAGTGATATGGATTCAAATCAGATTAAGAAATTTAGCTTTAAAAGCTTATGCAAATAACGAAGAGCTACCTGCTGAATATTATAAATTATTCAAATGTTGGTTTTTATTAGGTTGGCCAGCCTTTATTAGTTTAACTACTATCTTTATTTTGATGGTAACTAAACCTGTTTGAGATACTTCATCTTAACAAAAAATCACGTTTTTTTATGAGATAAAAGTTTTTGTGAAATGATGCTAGAGTTAAGGCCGTAGTGCTCATAAAGCTTTTCTGCTGGCGCAGAAGCTCCGAATGTATCAAGTCCAAAAAAGATTCCCTCCAAGCCGATAATACTGGACCAACCAAAACTACTTGCAGCTTCAATTGCAACAAGGTCCTTAGCGTTTCCTTGGAGCTCATGAAGGTAATTTTTTCCTTGTCTCAACAAAGTTGAAAAGCATGGGATTGAACAAATACGTACTGACAAATCTTGTGCCTCGAGTACTTTTTGTACTTCCATAGCCAGACTTACTTCGGATCCTGTAGAGAATATAGTAAAATCTATTGATTTAGGCTTGTGAGCTTCTGAAATAATATATCCGCCTTTTTCTGATTGGTTTTTGTCTGAGTCTGTCCTTATTTGAGGTACGTTTTGTCTTGATAGTACAATCATTGAAGGGTTTGTAGTATTTTTAAGTGCGATTTCGTAACACTCCTTTACTTCAATAAAATCAGCCGGTCTAAATACATCAATATTGGGCATTGCACGAAAAGAGGCTAGATGCTCAATGGGTTGGTGTGTAGGGCCGTCTTCTCCGACACCTATGGAGTCATGAGTCATGACAAAAATTACCGGCAATCCCATTAATGCAGCTAAACGAATTGAAGGTCTCATATAGTCTGAAAAGACAAAAAATGTTCCGCCAATGGGTAGAAAATTAGACAAAGCTAGCCCATTCATAATAGCTGCCATTGCGTTTTCTCGTACTCCATAGTGAATGAAATTTCCACTAAAATCCTTTGAGTTAATTACTTTACATGCCTGGTTTGTTAATCCATTTGAACTAGCTAAGTCAGCGGACCCTACGATTGTTTTATTTTCGTTTTGCATTAAAGATTCAATTATTCTTCCTGAGGAAACTCTTGTAGCCTCTGGTTTAGTTGGCGTAGGAATATCTTCTTGAAGAGTGATTTTGGCTTTGTTGATATAGGCTTTTTGTGCCGCTGAAAGTGCAGCAAATTCTTCTTGCCAAGAGCTGTACTCGGCTTGATTCCGTAACCAAGCTTGTTCCCATAATTGCTTGATATCCTCGGGTATAAAAAATTCTTCTCCAGCAAAACTTATGTTACTCTTAAGGTGTTGAATCTCATCTGGTCCAAGAGGAGATCCGTGTGATTTTTCGCTCCCTTCTTTGTTTTTTGTACCTTTGCCAATTTTTGTTTTAAAAGCAATGAAACTTGGTTTATCAGATAATTGCGCGTCACTCAAAGCTTGGCAAATTTGCGTGGTGTCATGACCATCTACCGAAGCAACATTAAATCCAAATGCTTCAAGTTTCATTAAATGATTTTCTGACACTGCTAAGCTAACTTTGCCGTCAATTGATATCCCGTTATCATCGAAAAGTACAATTAAATTGTTCAGTTTCAAGTGTCCAGCGATTGAGAGCGCTTCATAAGAAATACCTTCCATCAAACATCCGTCCCCAACTATTGCATATGTTTTATAGTTGCATATATTATCTCCCAATTCAGCTTGGTATTTTTTGGCAGCAATAGCCATACCAACTGAATTTGCAAGACCTTGCCCTAGTGGGCCAGTAGTTGTTTCTATTGCTTCAAATAAATGATTTTCTGGGTGTCCTGCTGCTTTAGAATATAATTGCCTAAAATTTTTAATATCATTTAAAGGAAAATCCTTATATCCTGTTAAGTAAAGGAATGAATATAACATCATAGAACCATGACCAGCAGACAAAACAAGTCTATCCCGATTGAACCATTTAGAGTCGTGGGGATTGAATTTAAGGAATTCGAATGCAAGGCACGTCATGACTTGAGAAAAACCAAGGGGTAACCCAGGGTGTCCTGATTTTGCTTTCTCCACGGCGTCTGCTGAAAGAATTTTTATGCAATCGCTTAGTTGATCTAATGAATAATTTTGCTTTTTCGTCCCGTTCACTATAATGTCCAATCAATAAAATAATTTAGCAGGATCTTAAACTAAATAAAATATTATGACAACACTAGTTTCAACCCTAACAATTTTTATAAAAAGCCTTGCGAAAAATTTATGGCTATCTGTCAGTTCAGCAAAGTTTTACCAAGACGTGTTTTCTTCGTATCAAGGTTATGGAACAAAATACATACTTACTTTATCAATTATTTCTTCTTTGATTTGTAATATGGCATTTTTGGTTTACGCGAACAAAATTCAAAAATATTTAGCTGAGGATGTTATTTCAGAAAGTGTACTAAATATTGATCATATAATACGCCAATTACCAACAATAAACTATAGCGGAAAAGAC
>CAMBEC010000001.1 GCA_945865485.1 Rickettsia typhi | reverse complement strand
ATGGCGGAGAGAGAGGGATTCGAACCCTCGATAGAGATTGCTCCCTATACTCCCTTAGCAGGGGAGCGCCTTCGGCCACTCGGCCATCTCTCCAAAACCATGTTAGGTATAACATTTAATTTATTAGTTTTCCAGAATTATTTTACTGACGAGGAAAATCCTGCTATAGTCGCTGTTATTACAAAAGTTTAGGTTAGTTCTTAATGAATAAGTTCATCAGTTTTTTTGCCATTTTATTAGCCCTTTCAGGGTGTTATGCAATAGGGACTAGTAGTAGCTACAATTCTGGATTTACCTGGGCTAGGTCTGAGTCTCAACCGGTACATTTGAGTTTTGCAGATACAAAAACGACTCCGTTTTATTTTCTATTAAATCGTGACTCAAAACAAAAAGATTACAAATTAACAGTTCGTTGGAGTAATTCGAAAAAAGGAGACATACTTCATAATGGTTTTGATACAACATTGAAGTTCTTGGTTGATAAATTAAAGATTTTAAGCTTTAAACCTATACTGAGACCAAAAGTTGTAGCATATAACATTAATTCCCGAACCCATGAAGAAGAAATAGTTTTTTCAATTAGTGAAGAAGAGTTTAGAGAAATAACTTATGCAAAATCTGTAACGGTAGAATTAACTGGTAGACATAATACGGTTATGGGAACGTTTAATCGCAGAAATACTTTTAAAGCCTTCAAAGAATTTATTGAAACTAGCTACTAGAAATTATTGTTCGCAAGTTCAATTTAACCAAGCGATTGGTAGAACATATTCGCATAGGATTTGCATTAACCTCTTGAGGAAAATCTATTAAGCAAAATCCATAATAAAATACTCGAGTTTACAAATGAAATTTTTATCTAATTACCAAAAAGGAGCGCTATACGCAATTACTTCTGGCCTTTGTTACAGCCTTCTTGGATATTTTGGTGTTACTATTATGCAAGCTGGATCATCAGTTTTTAATATGTTATTTTGGCGCTTTC
This sequence comes from Rickettsia typhi, assembly GCA_945865485.1. Classification (GTDB taxonomy): domain Bacteria; phylum Pseudomonadota; class Alphaproteobacteria; order Rickettsiales; family Rickettsiaceae; genus Megaera_A; species Megaera_A venefica. Next base: position 210,782 of record CAMBEC010000001.1, on the reverse strand, counting down.
TAATATCCGCCTTATTTGCGCTAATAATATTAATACCAAAATATAAAACTATTTTACTGTCACCAAAAGCTATCCTTAAAGTGTTGATAAGCGGAATGGCTTTTTATGGCACTTCCTCAATAGCTTTTTTTATGGCTAGCGTTTATATAGGTACAGGGCTCGCTATGGTGATATTTTTCATCTACCCGGCTATAGTAATGATAGTTAATATTGTTTTTTATAAAGCTCCATTTAGTAAAATTTATTGCGTGGCTTTTTTAATTATTATAATAGGGCTGACACTTTTAGTAGATATGCAAGATTTTGCATTAGATATCATAGGTGTTGGTTTAGGGATAGCTACAGCAATATTTTATGCTATATATATGGTCATGAGTGAGAAAGTTGAGGTTCATCCAATATTATCTACTTTGATGGTTTCAATAGGCTGCATGATTACGTGCTTTATATCTTCTTTAGTTGATTCTAGCTTTAGTGTACCAAGTGGTTTGAATAACTGGTTTAACATAATAGGTATAGGGCTTATTTGTACAGCGGTACCTATTTTGCTATTACTACAAGCTTTGAAGTATATTGATGCTGAAAAAGCATCGACATTATCTGTTCTAGAACCAGTATTTGTGTTAATATTGGGCATTATTTTGCTTGACGAAAAAGTAACATCTACGCAGATATTGGGCACAATAATAGTTTTATCTGGCGCTTTAATGGTATTGTTTCACAATGTTCCAAAAACTAAATATTGACTACAATGCCAGGTAAATACGATGTAATTATAATAGGAGCAGGTGCTGCTGGCTTAATGGCAGCGATTCGTTCTGGGCAAAAAGGAAAACGAGTCCTAGTTGTTGAGCATACAAATAAAATTGGTGAAAAGATCAGAATCTCTGGCGGTGGCAGATGCAATTTTACCAATTTATATACTAGTAATCATAACTTTATAAGCCAAAATCCTCATTTTGTTAAATCCGCACTTTCGCAATATACTCAGCATGATTTTATCAGTCTAGTTGAGTCTTACAAAATTGCTTATCATGAAAAAACTTTAGGGCAATTGTTTTGTGATGGGTCTTCAAGCCAAATTATCAACATGTTTATTGATTTATGCACAAAATACCAAGTTGATATAAAGCTATCGTGTAATGTTAAAGATGTTTTTAAGAATGATTATTTCAAAATTGAATCAGATCAAGGAGATTTTATTGGCGATACTCTTGTTATTGCTACAGGTGGGTTGTCGATTCCAAAAATAGGGGCAAGTGACTTTGGTTATCGGGTTGCCAAAAAATTTGGCCTTAATATTGTTTTAACTAAGCCTGCTTTAGTGCCTCTTATCGTTCCAGATGAGCAAAAGAAATTGTTCAACGAACTTAGAGGAATCTCTAACCATTCAATAGTAACTTATAAAGATACTTCTTTTACAGAAAACATATTATTTACTCATAAAGGTCTGAGTGGGCCAGCAATTCTTCAAATTTCATCATATTTAAATAAATTTGATGATGAAAAAATATCGATTAATTTGTTGCCGAACCTTAACCTTGAGAACATGTTTGCTGCTGATAAAAACAACAAGCAAACTCTTGCTAATTATCTCAAGGTTTACTTAACAAATCGATTGGTTGATAATTTTTCTTTAGGGAATTCAGACTTTAATAGAACTATTACTGACCTTACCAAAGAAAAGTTATCGTATATTGCAAAATTCATCCATAATTTTCAAGTGCCAATAAGCGATAGCGAAGGATATCTTAAAGCAGAAGTTACCTCTGGCGGTGTGGATACACGAGAATTATCTTCAAAAACTATGGAATCTATTAAAGTCCCAGGCTTGTTCTTTGTAGGTGAAGTGGTAGATGTGACAGGATGGCTTGGCGGCTACAACTTTCAATGGGCTTGGTCATCTGGGTTTGTTGCAGCGAATAGCTTTAAATAGTTTCCTGTAGTGGATTTGGCTATTTGTTATTATCCCACTTTAAACACATGACAAATTCTTCTACATGATCATATCCTAATGGCCAGCAACAGCTAGAATTATGTTTTGTCTCACATACGAAAGTTGATCCCATACCGTTGTCACCTAACTGGTGAACGCCATTAACCACAGGTCCGCATTGTTCTTGCCAAGCAACAGAGTATTTGGCGGTATTACCTTTAATATCCCATTTTGTTAGGCAGTTCTTGCTAATATTACAATTTACTTTGTTTGCAAATGATTTTATAACCTTCTTGATGACAAGATTTTCTTCATCCCCCACTTGGACGTTCTCGCAATATTGTATACCATCAGCGGGCTTATCTGAATTAGGCATTTTAATTATTGTAAATAATGCCCCAGCTATTAGTAACAAATAAGCTAAAGCAAGCATAAATTTTCTAGTAGATTCCATATACGCCTTAATTAAATCAAATATTTTTTAAGTAGTGTAAATTAAAGTTTACATGCTAGCAAAGAGAACAAAGATAATTATAAAAAAAATAATTGTAGTGTGATTAGGTAGCTTACTCCACTGTTCTATTTTTAGATGTCAAAATCGAATTTGCTATCAATATATGGTTCTCTGATTAGGGTAAATTGCCACCAAAACTTTTCATTTGGAACAAATCCATGGTTTTGCATAGTTTCTCTTAGGAGTTTACGATGAGCTTGAGCCTCTTGCGGAATTGTAGTGTTTGAATATGAAGATAATGGGTCGAAAGTATCATATGAAGTGCCCATTTCGGCTGTACCATCGTTTAAATAGATAAGATCTTTTTGATCTTTATATGATCTCTTTTGTTGTTTACAGGGAGTTGTTAACTTATCTCTAAGTGAAATAATACTAACGTCTACTGTGCTGCCACGAACATGAGCATATTTAGCTTCGAGATATCCTGCTTCTTTTATCGCTGTTTTTGTAAGATTCGGATAGTAACTATCTTTAGTATCAATGCTCTGCTCTTGTAGCCAGGAATTGAATTTTTCTTGAGATTTGAGCGGGTGATATGCATCGTAAACCACAAGAGCGTAGCCATGCATCACTAAGTCTTCTTGAACGTTCCGTAAAGCCTCGGCTGCATCAAGTGTAACTACGGCCCTTCCTTTGCTACATCCGGCTACTGGCACTCCAGTAAAATTCTCATTCTGATGGTATTTGAGATTAATTAGTATAGATGGGTCGATATCGCTTAAATAAACAAAACCACCTTCAAGTTGGCGGTCTGTTTCTGGGTCTGCGTTGTTACCTAACGATATTGTGGTAAAAAAAATAATCAATAGGGCAATAAGGCTAAAGTTCAAAATTAGCGATACAAAATATTTATCTGATATGTTATTTGAAATGCCATTTTGTAAACCTCGGTTGTAGTTATTTATAAACATATACTGCTTATCTTCAATCTGATTAGGCTTATTTGATTTGGAGTTTGGTAGAAATAGTAACATAATCCTTACTTTGTATAATTTTTCAGTATTGAGAGTAAAGGGTAATGGTAACTTATTACAGAAAAATTAACAAAAACCGAAGTAGTATATTTAAGAAGAGTTACATAATTAAGTGCTGCTTACCTAAAATTTGCAGCATAGCTCTTTTTAGGGGTTTTAGGTTCTTTTGGCTTAATGACTTCATACGTTAAAGCTTTTTTGTTGGCAAAAGCAATAGCTTGTTCAAGAGTTGGGAAAAAAATCTTTAATTCGTTATACATATCAATTGAAGAAGTTCTGCCTTGCGTCGATTCCTTAAATTTGCAATTAGGCTGTTTGACAAACTCTAGTAACCATTTATTATTACCATTTGCTGATTGCATTGATGATTTGGTAGGTTTGAGAATTCTAACTTGCATGTGAAAAACAAATAATGTTTAATTAATCAAAAACAATTTTATCCTATGACCCAATCTAAAGCTATTGAAAAAATGAGTTTTGAGTCGGCGCTTGCTGAACTTGAAGAAATTGTAAGAAAAATTGATACAGGTCAGGAAGATCTTGCAAACGCTGTTGAGAGTTTTGAACGTGGGGTATTGCTCAAGAAACACTGTGAGTCCATGCTAAAAAATGCTAAATTAAAGATTGAGAAAATAACAAACGCAACTGATACTGAAGTACAAACTGTTGAGGTTGACCTTTAGTGCTTGTTAATAGCTTATTAAAAATAAAATTAATTGCTATAGTTTCTTTAGCACTTACCACTATCACCATAGCCAATATTATTGGTAGCTACTTAGTGTTGCCTGGAAGACTTGCAGAGAAGAAGATAGTTATCATTAAATCTGGTAGCTCTACTCATAAAATTAGTATAATTCTTGAGCAGGATGGTATAATCCAACATAGAATTCTATTTGAGTTTATTAGTAAACTTTATGGGTTCTATAAACCACTCAAAAGCGGTGAGTACGAGTTTACGAAAGCTATATCTCCCTATCAAGTTCTCACAAAGCTTGCCAGTGGAAAATCAGTGGTTCACAGACTTACTATTGCTGAGGGGCAAACAGTTAGTGAAATTATTACAAAAATAAATGCCGAAGATCGGCTATTTGGGCAAATTAATCTTAATATCCCAGAAGGCTATCTCATGCCTTCAACTTATTTTTATACATATGGTGATTTGCGTGAAAAAATTATTGATGAAATGCGCCGCGGTATGTCAAAAGCTCTAGATTCTGTGATGCTAAAACTTAAAGAAGATTCGCCTTTAAAGACTAGGAAAGATGTACTTATTTTTGCTTCGATAGTCGAAAAAGAAGCTGGTAATGAAAAAGAGCGTCCTCTTATAGCAGGAGTTTTTATTAATCGCTTGAGGAAAGGGATAAAGCTTCAAGCTGATCCAACAGTGATCTATGCTGTGACTGAGGGGAAATATAAGTTGAATCGTGCCTTATCACGCGTAGATTTACAAATTGCTTCAAAATATAACACATACAAAATAGTGGGACTTCCACCAGGTCCAATTTCTTGTCCTGGGGTTGCCTCACTTGAGGCATCTGTTTTACCAGCAAAAACTGATGCTCTATATTTTGTTGTTGATGGTAATGGTGGACATAGCTTTTCTAGTACACTTCAAGAGCATAATATGCATGTTCAGAGATTTAGACAGCGGGTGAAGGAGCAAGAAATCAAAAAATAATATAAATTCCTAATCAATACTATGATAATAAAACAATATTAGGAATAGGAGAATAAATATACTGTTGAGAATTAAAAAAGCAGGATAAGGAATGAAGTATCACATTGAATTGGAAAAAGCTCTCAATATAGGTAATCAAAATCTAGTTATTAGGTTAATAGATGGAATGCCACAGACAGAAGTAAAATTCAAGTTGCTTAAAATGATAGTAAGGCATAACGCTGATTTTGCTTTGAAGAAAGTTATAGAAAGAACAAATTCTGATGATCAATTAATAGGAAAAGAAGGTTTTACCATTTTGCATTATGCAGTATTAAATGCAAATAGTGATACTGTGGCACTAATAATGGAGAAATTTCCGTGGATTGTGATAAAGGAGACAAGTTCTGGTTTTAATGCACTACATTTTGCAGTGAGAACAGGCAACAAAGACACTATTTATGTACTAGTTGAGAATAATCCTGAATTACTCGCTTTAACTAATGCAAACGATAAAAATCCAATTCAGCTTGGTCTTCAGGAGTCACCAGTTGCTTTAAAGTACTTACTTAAAGCTATGACAGATGTTAATTCAGATAGAAGTAATATTTACACAAAGCTTATTGAGTATAACGTCAACCCTAAAGTAGAGAAAATTCAATCTATACTCAATAAATTAAATATAACAAATACTACTATAACAATTTCAGAGAGCGATAATACTTCCATAAGTACTGTTTCCGTAGAAAGTACAAATAAACAATTTTCTATTTTAGATAAACAAAAAGCTTTAGAATTGCTTGGATCAATTGAAGATGATTTGAGTGATGGATAAAAAGACCTGAGTTCTCTCTTTTGCCATATTAACGTGGTGGTATCGCTTAATATATTCAAGTATTATTGGGTGGGTTATTATGGCTGTTCTATATTATTTAATCCCGAGTTTGAGGCCAATAATCCCTATTAATATAAGGCCAACAAAGACAATACTATTAGTGGAAATAGGATCTTTAAGTATTAATAGACCATAGGCAAATACTCCTACTATTCCAATACCTGTCCATACTGCGTACGCAATACTCATAGGAATAGTTTTAGTAGCAAGTCCAAGAAAAATTATGCTAAGACCCATCGAGACTATTACTAAAACTAAAGGAAGAGTAATTTTTAGTCCATCGCAATATTTTATGCCTACTGCCCAAAATATTTCAAATATCCCTGCTATAAATAAGTACAACCAAGCCATTTTTAATCAATCCATGAATTATTTTGATGAATAGAGAGTGGATTATCTAAGAATAAAGTCAATCTTATTTCCAATCATAATATCAATGCTATCAGTTGATGAAGGTGCTGGCACGAATTCTGTTTTAATCTCAATAAACTGATTGGGGGACATATCAATATTGGTATGATCATCAATAAGTGACTTAACAATTCTATTATTTTTATCGAATAATCTGATTCTAACTAAAGGCATCTTGACTGTCTTGTCGGCGGTGTTATGAATTTTATAACTGACAGTAATTTTCTCAAGCTCCGTTTGATTTTGTATTTGAACATCCTTAATACTTAAAGTGGTATTGTTTAGGAGTGTGTTAATTCCAAGTCCGTTTGGAAAAACCATAATGAGCATGAAGATGATGAGTCCTATCATTACAATCGGCATTGCATAAAGATATGGCTGAATCTTAATTGGTAAAAGAGCCGGTAAGTTTATGCCATTTCCTAGAGGGGTCGCTATAATTGGCTGTGTTATTAGCGGTTCAATTCTTACCTGATCAGCCAGTTTTTGGTGCCAGATATGAGCGCATTTCGAGCACTTAACTTTTCTGCCGTGTTTGCCAATCTGTTCTGGCGTTACTACAAACTTTGTATCACATTCTGGGCAGGCGATGTACATTGGCTTTACTAATAGATGGATTTCGACAAAAACTATTTACGTAAGAATAAAATACAGCTATTTATATTTGTATTCAACCTTAAAAAGATACGATATAGCTCCTCATGGAAAATTATATTACAGCAATTGAAGAGCTTTGGCAAACAAGAGATAGTCTAAGCAAAAATGAGGGCCAATTTGCTCTGGCCAAGTGTATTATCGATGATATAATTTCTTTGCTAGATCAGGGGCGCGTTAGTGTTAGTTATAAAAAGGATGGTCAGTGGCTTGTTAATGAATGGGTAAAGAAAGCAATATTGCTCAGTTTTAAAACATCAGAAATGAAGATTTTTGATGGAAATTTTACCAAATGGCTCGATAAAATCGAGCCAAAATTTGCTAGTGGTGATGAAGAAAAAATAAGACAATCTAATGCTAGGTTTGTACCAGGTGCTTATATAAGAAAAGGATCGTTTATTGGGCAAAATGTTGTGGTTATGCCTTCATTTATTAATATTGGCGCGCATGTTGGTGACGGCTCATTGATTGATACGTGGGCTACTGTTGGATCATGTGCATATATTGGGAAGAATTGTCATATTTCCGGAGGAACTGGCATTGGTGGTGTGCTTGAACCGTTGCAAGCTAGCCCAGTAATTATCGAAGATAATTGTTTTATCGGTGCAAGATCAGAAATTGCAGAAGGGGTATTAGTTGAAGAAGGCTCTGTCATCAGTATGGGCGTCTTTATTGGCGCGTCCACTAAAATAGTCAACCGTAGCACAGGTGAGATTATTTTTGGTAAAGTACCAGCTTACTCTGTTATTGTGCCTGGTTATTTGCCAGCAAAAGAACATGGAATGCCAGGGCTTTCATGTGCAGTGATCATCAAACAAGTGGATCAAAAAACCCGCCAAAAAACAAGCATTAATGAATTGCTTCGGGAGCTGTAATTTGTTGATTTGGATGAAGATAGCGAATTAACCACCTCCCTAATTAGTAAACATTTCTTGACATATAATACATTTCTACTAAGCTAAATACATAGTACTATTGAATTTAAATTAGTAAATATGAAAAGAAAATTTCAAGACGATAAATCTTATTCTTCTTACAAAGACAAAAAAACATATTCTTTATATCCAAACCAGGTTTTGCAACTAATAAAGGAAAAGAAATTTTCTAAATTTCTTGAAGAATTTAATGGAGCTGAAAATGCTATACTAGATATGCTTGGAACTTTTGGTAAGGTAGAAGACGATGTATATTTTTCTTTGCTTGATTGTATTTTTAATAAATATGGCAATAAGAAGACTATTTTTTATATCGTTCAAACTGCTTGTGACCAAAATAGACTAGAAACTTCTAATTATCTCCTAAATAAATTATTAGGACACGAAGGAAAAATTTATTGTCCTGAATGTTTATATGCTGAAGAAACAGCTACCTTACATGATATTGTTATAAATGCTCTAAAGTACAACAGCACGATTAATAATTTAACTATTCGTACTACAGCTTTTAATATTACGTATTTAACAAAAAATTTACTTGATACATTGGTTCATAACAAGACAATTACTACGTTAAATGTTGATGGTTATTGTGGAAAGAATAACGAGATGATTAAAGGTTTGCAGCAAGCTTTAATCAATAGTAGTGTTACTAGCTTAAATCTTAATTTATGTATAAATATAGATTGGAATAGAGATAAAATCATAGACGATCTTGCTAATTTGTTAAGCAGTTCTAATATATCTAAGTTTAAATTTACTGGTACTGAAAACATTTTTTCAGATTCTAATGATGAAGTTAGAGTTGACGATTTAGATAACGATGTTCTAGCAGTTGTTAAGCAAGTCAGCAAAGCAATAACTTGCTTGGGAGATGTTGGTTTAAAAAAGCATGTTGATAAAGAAGAGTTAAAAGAAGCGATAAAAACCTATTTTAGTAAACAAGAGATAGTAAAATCTTTTATTCAGGCTAAGGGTGGAGTAGTAGTTATACATGATGTTGTTCAAGCGCGGATGTCTCTCTCTATATTAGGAGAGGAAACTATGGCATGTTTTGATTTTCTAAGTGCAGAACGTCCAGACGAGCAGTTACCAGACGAATTAGTAAATTTAATAGCTTATCATAGCTGTTTATTAGATATAGATTCAGATGTGGGGTAAGTAACCGGATATGATTCTTATTACCAAGTCCTATCACTTTATCATCAAAGACATTAAAGATATAAATTATAAAATTCAATCTTCAGTAAGAGATACTAGTCAGTAATACTTTTTACACCAGCCCATTTAGGGCAATATAGATAAGTCGGCCATTAACACTACCTCACCTTCTTCTAAACTTGTATTTTCCAATACCAATATTTGATCTGAAAAATTACTATTTGATAAGGCTTCTATTATTGCTACTCTCTCTTCAACCTCCGCACTTTTGTTCGCGTGCATTATTCCATATAATGGATTAGTTGGAGTTTCATCTGCATCATAAGACATAACTAAGGCTTCTATTACTGCAAGGAAGCTTTTGATGTCCTTACTATAGACTTCGAATGGATGTTTTCCTGACTCGCCTACTATTCCTTCAAATGTTCTAACAAAACAGCCCATTACTAATTCAGTTTCAACTGAATAATCTTTAGGTTTGACATTGTTTGAAATATCTTTAAAAAATTTCTCTACAACATGGTCTAACATTTTAGCCGACATACCCGAGCTTGAAAGTATCTTATACACATTTTCAGCAAGAGGGTCCTGATCTTGCTCTAAAGGCCTAAAATCAATTACTGGTCTAAAGTCAGTTAAATTCCAATCATTTTGGATGATCTTATATAAATTTACTACCATTCCCCATGCGCATGAATGCATTTCTGTTATAACTTCAATGAATTTGTCTAATATGCCTATTTTTTTAGCTGTAAGGTAAACAAGTACCACTTCTTGTCTTGTTATCCAGTTGTTATTGTGTTCATTACGAATATCTCCTGCATATTGCTCAATATCATCTAGATTTTTCAATCCTTTTTCAAGAGCTTCACCGCTGTGATCGCCAAGAAGAAGGCGTAGACGAGCCTCGTTTGAAGCAATATAACTTCTTATTTCAGCGAAAATTTGACTATTATCAAGTGAGTCAATATCATAATCTTGATGTAAACCTTGTTGAATATCTCTAAATGGGTTCTCATTTAATGTATTATGTATATTATCAATATCTAATTTTAGCCTGGTTTCAGGTACTATTATCGAATTAGGCTCGCTTGAACCACATGCTCTAAGCAAACTTATGATTGGCATATGTGTTGGTCCTTCTGCATCTAATTTAGCTTTAAAAATATCTATTAATTTTTGACCGTTTTTATTTTCTCGATTCATTTTGAAAATTGGTAATCCCATTGAATCTTTCATAGTGATATAGTCTGCAACAGCTGTAAAGTCCAGTGGGTCTCTTGCAAGTTTCATCAGCAAACTATCCCCCAAAGCATCTCCTTCGATTTGTTGATTCCAATCAATCGGGGTATTATGATTTAGCAATATTTTTATAACATGGTGATTGCCACGAGCAATTGCATCTGCTAAATCCATCATAATAGTATCAACATTAACAGCCCAACCTTCTGATAGTAGTTGATCAGCAAGACGTGGGTGGCATTTGATAGCATCTGACAAAGTGCGCAGTGGAACTTGTTCAATATGATACATTTGAGCTTCGTCTAGTAATCTGAGCATATCTTGAGCCGGATGTCGTAAATGAGGATTTGTCATCTTTTCTCTGACTATTTTGAAATGCTCAAACTCAACTTTTGCGCCATATTCGCGTAGAAGAACTGTAGCATGCTCAATATTATTCCAATCAATAAATTTACTAAGCAAAGTTTTTCCATCTTGCAAGGGAGTATCTATTATGCTGCTAATTTGCTCTCTGGTATATCCAAAGTTTAAAAATGACCGATCAGTTAAGCTTTGATGAAACCGGTAATCTTCAAGTAATTGCTGAGCTTGTTCTATTGTCAGAAAATCATTATTCAAAGCAGATTTAGATATAGGATCTATCTGATAAACAGAAGGGGCCTGAACCACTGAAATTGCTGCAGTTGCAATGTTAAAACTAATATCAATTTCTGCGCTAAGTGGAGCAGGGACTGGAACTGACGCATGCGTGGTACGTAATAATTCAGCAAGCTCATAATTACCTTGGCCTTGAGCAATTTCAAAGTGTTCAGCCTCAATTTTAGCACCTTGTTGTATGAGCTTTATAGCAAAGTCATTCGCTCTTCGTTCAATCGCTATATCAAGTAAAGTTTTGTTATTTTCAACAATAGAATTAATATCGGCAACCCTAGGAAGAAGAATATTGGTAATATTATTAGGGTCATAACCTATTAACATTGTTATAGCGTCCATTAGCTGGTTTTGAGCAATTTGCTCAGAATATTGGAAAAGTAATTCTATAGCAGCGCGTTGATCTGTATGGAAAGCCGTTGCTGCATTTTTTAAGGGTGTAGAAGTTGTTGTATGCGGATAAATTTCTGCTCCTTGGCTAATTAAATAAGTAGCAAAATCTAAATTTCCCGTCTGAATGGCCATGCCCAAAGGAGTAGCAATAACAGAGGAACTAACGAAATTAATATCTGCACCTCGTTTAATTAAATTTAAAGCCAAATCAGTATTGTTAATCGCTATAGCTGCATTAAGTGCTGTATCGTACAGATCAGGGAACTGTAGATTTATTTGAGGGTTATTTTCTAACAACAATTCAATTCCATCTTTAAAGCCTGCTCTAATAGATTGGATTAATGGAGTTGACCCATCTAAAACAAAGTTTAAATCTGCTCCGTTTACTATTGTAGCTCGTAGTTGTTCTATATTTTTAGCATTAATACTTTGAAAAACTGCCGTTTGTGCTTCAGGTGAATTTGTTTTCATGGGCGTGTTCTTTGAAAATTAATTAATTATTATAATATAATTGATTGAATTAGTAAAGAAAATTTAACAATTAAAGAAATATGGTTAAGAGGATGTAATAGTATAGAGCTATTCAAGTAGGGGGCAGTACGGGCAATATTTTTATGTAATGCTTAGAAAGCTTAGATAGACCTTGTCGCCTTAGTAAATAACCTAAAGAAATTATCCGTAGTTTTGTTAGCTAGCTCTTCTAAACTTACGCCTTTTAGTTCTGCTAAAAATTCGACTACATATTTAGTATATGACGGCTCGTTGGTTTTGCCCCTTTTTGGTACAGGCGCAAGGTAAGGTGAATCTGTTTCAACAAGCAATCGATCTAGAGGCACATATTTGATTGCTTCCCGTAAGGATTCAGCATTTTTAAAAGTAACAATACCAGAAATTGAAATATATAAGCCAAGGTCTAGCATTTTAGTAGCAAATTCTTTCGAGGATGTAAAACAATGAATTAATCCAGGAAACTCTTTGTGCTTCTTATGTTCTGAAATTATATTTGTCGTATCTTCTTCGGCATCTCGTGTATGAATAATCACAGGTAGGCCATTTTCTTGCGATGTAAAGATATGCTCTTCAAATGATTTTCTTTGTAGTAGATGGTGCTGAGGTTCTTTATTATAAAAATAATCAAGCCCAGTCTCGCCCAGCCCTATCACTTTATCATCAGAGCTTAAACGAAGTAATTCTTCAGAAGGTGTTATTGTTTCAACTTCGCTAGGATGGACGCCAACAGATGCATATACGTTGTCAAACTTCTTTGCAATAGAGAGAATATTTTCAAAATTATCTAGCCTTGTACATATTGTTTGTAAGTATTTTACTCCAGATTCCTTTGCGCGATTGACAATATTATCTGTACTGTCATAGTCATTAAGCATATCGAGATGGCAGTGAGAATCTACAATAATCATTTTTCAAACCTCGGAAATATAGGGCTTGGCTGCATAAGCGGGGATGAAGGTTTTAAAGCATATTCTTTGGTTAAATGGGAGAATGATCTTTGGCTGCTAGGCACGTTTAGCTGATCAAGAATTTTTGACGCTGAATCTGGTACAAACGGCTGCAGCATAATGCCAATAAATCTGAGTGACTCGAGCAAATTATATAGCACTTGATGCATTTTAACTGTATCCGTGTTTTTAAGGGCCCAAGGTGCTTCTTTGTCTATATAAATATTAGCTTGTTCACTGATATGAATAATATTATCTAGCACTTTGTTTATTTGAAACGCCTCCATAGCGACAATGTTTTGTTGTTGAATTGATAAAATATCAATTAGCAGAGGGGTGTTATAAACTTCGCCAACATATGATGTTAACACGGGCGGAACGCTTTCGTTACAATGCTTGAATACAAATGAGCTTGTACGCTGCAAAAGATTACCAATCTTATTAGCTAGCTCGCTATTATTTCGGGAAATCAAATTTTCTTTTGAGAAATTACCATCATTGCCAAATGTCACTTCTCTCATTAAAAAATATCGAACTTGGTCAAGGCCAAATTCTTCGACTAAGGTAAATGGGTCAATTACATTACCTAGGGATTTAGATATTTTTTGACCTTCATTTGTCCACCACCCGTGGGCTACAATTGATTTTGGTAGGTCAAGGCCAGCTGCCATCAAAAACGCTGGCCAATATACTGCGTGAAATCTCAGTATATCTTTACCAACAACATGCGCAGAAGCTGGCCAATATTTTTTATACTGATTATCTTTATCTGGATACCCTAGAGCTGCTATGTAGTTTGTCAGAGCATCAAGCCAAACGTAAATTACATGTTCTTCGTTACCTGGAACCTGAATTCCCCAACTAAAGCTAGTGCGTGATACAGATAAATCTATTAATCCACTTTTTACAAAGCTGATTACTTCATTTCGCCTTGATTCAGGAATAATGAATTCTGGGTGGTTTTCATAATGCTCAAGAAGCTTGTCTTGCCATTGTGATAATTTAAAAAAGTAACTTGGTTCTTCTACCCATTCTACAGGAGCTCCAGTTGGCGCCAAGCCATCCTCAGTCAATTCTGTTTCAGAATAAAATGCTTCATCTCTGATTGAATACCAGCCTGCGTATTTTCCAAGGTAAATATCTCCACTTTCTACTAATTTGGACCAAAAGTGACGTACTGCTTCTTTATGTCTTCCTTCGGTAGTTCTGATAAAATCATCATTGGAGATATTTAATGTTTGCATCATTTTGAAAAATACTGCTGATGTTTTGTCAGTAAATTCCTGTGGAGGTAGAGCGTATTTTTCAGCTGATTTCTCAACTTTCTGACCATGCTCATCTGTTCCAGTTAAGAATTTTACGTCACGTCCAGCCAAGCGCATGAACCTGCTAATAACATCGCAAGCTATGCTTGTATATGCATGTCCTATATGCGGTACATCATTAACATAATAAATTGGCGTAGTTATATAAAAAGGCTCTGAAGCAGACATTATGTTTAATTATGAATTTAGTGCTACAGGATGATAGTTTTTAATTGCGATATTATCAAGTTAATTCATTTAATGCTTCATTTATAGAGGCCAAAAGCTCTGATTGCTTATAAGGTTTATATAGTAGTTTAACATTAGTTTTAACATGTTTTTTTAGTTCTTCTTCTTGAGAAACAAGGCCGCTTTGAAAAATAAATGGTACATTAGTGAATCTTTCATCTTCCTTTAATTTGGAATACACCTCATAGCCATTTATATCAGGTAGCATAATATCAGACAATACAAGAGCTATGCTGCCTGCATACCTCTTGGCGAGCTCTATTGCCTCGTTCCCTGAGTAAGCACTAACCAATTTGTAATCGGTAAAATTAGGGATGATTAATTCTACCAAAGTATGGCAAATTTTTTCATCATCAACAAATAGTATTAAGTTTCTTTTTTTCATGAGCTTAATGTCTAATGAGATTATTTTATAGGGATAAAGAATTCTATCGTAGAACCGATATCTGGATTATTTGAAGCAAAAATTTTACCATAGTGGGCCTCGACAATTTCCCGACATATTGTCAAACCAAGGCCGTCTCCTTTTATTTCTTGTCCAATAGAGCCGCGATTAAATGGGTCAAATATAGTGTTTAATGCTTCCTTAGCAATTCCTATTCCTTCGTCTTTTACAGAAATAAGACAGCTATCAATACTATCAATTTTAACTAGCTGAGCTGAAATAGTTATTTTGCCGTGATCGGAATAATTTACCGCGTTAGAAATTAGATTTGAGAGCAATTGAGTGATCCAAAATTTATCTGCTATTGTATAGCATTCTTTATCTTTTGTTTCAAAATCAATGGTTATTTTATTTTTTGTAAAGTTTAAATTTCTAGATTTCTCTACCGCGTATTTTATAGTTTCTATAAGATCAATTTTCTCAAAATTAAACTCTATTTCATCTTTATCGCTGGAGTTAGTTAGCATAGAGTTTAACAAAGAAGTTAGGTGGCTACTTGCTTCAACAAGAGAAGACAAATATTTCTTTTTATCAGAATCACTTAAATTGCTCCAGTTATCCAAGAGATAACCAGATATACCGCTTATTCCATGAATTGGAGTTTTTAATTCATGACTTAGTTTAGATAAAATAGAAACCCTAATATCAGTCTTTGGCTTAATTTCCTCAAGAAACATTGGCTTAATATTTTGCGTCATAACAACTCAAGAATAGATTTTAAAATTTACTTATCGTCCTAATAACCGCATTCTATAATAACTTAAAGGTTATGATATATCAGTATATAGATAACTTCACTACATGTATTTTGTATATAATATAAAATATATTAATAAATTAAAAAAACAAGGAAATTATTGATGTATATAGTTAGCTTATACAAATTAATCTTCATTTAAAATGTTGTAAATTATCCGTAACAACTTATCTTTGTAAACCATAGAAGCTTTGTTGGTAATTATAAATCTGTGATTTGGTATTACCTCCACATATCCTCAATTTCTTCTGTCTCGTGCATGATGGATAACCATATCAATTTGTTCGACTACTTTACTAATCATATGACTTACAATATGGTTATACCAATTCTCATTTAATCTGAAATTGGGTATTTTAGTACCTGCTTATATTAGATAAATCTAGACAATTAAACGTGTGATAGCATGCAAGTGATCAAAGTATTAGTGCCAATAGCGGGTATGTTTCCTCTGGATTATACCACTGATACTATGTATGAAGTCGGAGACTTGGTTATAGTACCATTTCGTAATAAAGAAATTACTGCAATAGTGTGGGAAATAAATTGCCCGAAGCCATCGAGAGTGCTTAGGGCTGTGATAGGAAAATGCGTTTTTGCTGCTAGGTTGCCAGAGTCAACATTATCAATGATAAAAAGAGCGAGTAGTTATTATCTTGCTGAGCTTGGTAGCGTAGCAAAATTGGTGTTACCAGTTGATGTTAACCAGTTGCCAATTAAGATTAAAGATCAATCGATGAGCTTTGATCAGTCATTGCCACCTCTATCGCTGGAACAACAAGAGGTATTAACTAAGCTTGAAAATAGTAAAATCCCTATATTGATAAAAGGAGTTACTGGTTCTGGTAAAACAGAAATATATTTCCATGCTATAATGAATTACCTAAAATCTGGGAAGCAGGCGTTAATAATGCTTCCAGAGATTTCTTTGAGTCAGCAAATTATTTCTAGATTTACCCAAAGATTTGGATTTGAACCAGTAATCTGGAACTCCAAGGTGTCAAAAGTGCAGAAAAAGAGAATACTTCGAGGAATTATTACTGGAACGGTAAAAGTAGTAATTGGTGCTAGAAGTGCTTTATTCCTACCTTATAAGAACCTTGGTATTATTGTTGTTGATGAAGAACATGATAGTT
Organism: Rickettsia typhi; assembly: GCA_945865485.1. Taxonomy (GTDB): domain Bacteria; phylum Pseudomonadota; class Alphaproteobacteria; order Rickettsiales; family Rickettsiaceae; genus Megaera_A; species Megaera_A venefica. Next base: position 194,011 of record CAMBEC010000001.1, on the reverse strand, counting down.
CATACAAACAGTTTGAAGGTGTATTGTACAATGCAAGAGATATGGCTGTGCTTAGAGGAGCGATAGAAGCTTGTCAAATTGTGCTTGTGTCTGCAACGCCATCAATTGAGTCATTGTATAACTCCAGGATTAACAAATATCAGTTAATAGAACTTAAGGATAGGTATAACCAAGCAATCCTTCCAGAAATACAAATTATTGATATGAGGCAGGAGTCTCTGAGTAAAAATAGTTGGTTATCTACTAAAGTTGTAAAAGCAATCAAGTTGACTTTAGAAAAAAAACAGCAGGTTCTTATTTTCTTAAATAGAAAAGGTTATGCGCCTTTGATATTGTGCAAAGCTTGTGGATATAGGGCAAGTTGTAAATCTTGTTCTTCTTCAATGGTTTTGCATAAAGAAACCAATCGCCTTGAATGTCACTATTGTGGAAGTGTTTCTTCTATTCCCTCATCCTGCCCAGATTGTACTCAAACTGATAGTTTAATATTATGTGGGCCAGGTATTGAAAGAATAGCTGAGGAAGTAATGAATTTATTTCCTAGTTCTAAAACAATTGCAGTTAGTAGAGATCAATCATCATTTGATGGAAAGATGGAAGAGTTGCTAAAAGCAATGGAAAATGGTGAAATAGATATCTTAATTGGTACACAAATTATTACTAAGGGTTATCATTTTTCCAAGCTAACTCTGGTGATAGTGGTTGATGCAGATGTTGGATTTGTTGGAGGTGACCTTCGGGCATCAGAACGTACATTTCAATTATTAAACCAGGTAGGTGGGCGAGCGGGCAGAGAAAGTATAAAAGGTCTAGTGATGTTGCAAACATATGTTCCCGATCACAAAGTAATAGGGGCATTTGTGAATAATAAAGAAAATGATTTTTTTGAAGAAGAGCTTGAGTCAAGAAGGAGCGCCGTAATGCCTCCATTCGCTAGAATAGCTGCTATAACGATTACTGGTAACAACTCAAATAAGACAAAAGAAATGGCAAAAAAGTTTTTGTCTTTTGCTCCTAGAAGCGATGTTAGAATATTAGGGCCAGCAGAGGCGATGATGTATAAATTATCAGGAAAATATAGGTATAAAATACTAGTAATAGCTTTAAGAGATTTTAATTTACAAAAATATTTAAAATTATGGAAAGATTCTGCGGAGATTCCGTCGAGCTTTCAGGTTAAAATTGATATTGATCCGCAAAGTTTATTGTAATATACCATGTTTTTTGTACCGGTTTTTTCCCAATCTTTATAGATTAGTCCTGGTGTTATTATGGGTTTAAAATAAAAATCTCAACTTGGCCTATATTTCATCTGTTTCTAGTGTTTTCATAACTATAAGCTCAAAAATAATCCAGGCAGCTATAGATGTAAATATAAATACAATAGATAATGAGTAGGGGTTTTTAGTTAAGAAAAATGAACTTAACCATCCAATGATAACCCCGCCGCCAAGTTGTATAAAGCTGTAAAGAGCCCCGGCACATCCTGCTATAGTTCCAAATGGTGCAAATGCTCCGGCAAAACTATTGGGCCAAATCAAGGTTGTACCAAACAAAAATACGAATAAAGAAAGCATAATAGAAAGCAAAGTTTGGCCGTATATGTAGCTAGATAAAGCTATTATCACGCCAGATAAAAACATCAAGCCCCAACCTAAACGTAGCATTGAATAAGTACCAAGGCGAGCTACCATTTTACCATTAAAAAACCCAGCTAGAGCCATAGATGTTCCGCCTAGAAACAAATTTATTAACCCAAACGTTGTGGCTGTTATGCCTAGATTATCAATCAATAAAACGGAACCTAGTACAAACCAGGAAAAAAATGCTCCATATGTTAAAAATGTACAGAATGCATAACCCATGAATATAGGGCTTGATAACAATTGCCCAAATGCATTCACAAAAAAATTAATATTAAATCGGTCTTTATGGTGACTAGTGCTTGTTTCATGCAGCACAAACCATACTAACAACAGGGTTACCAGAGAATAAATAGTAACAGCAAGGAAGGATGCCCTCCACCCAAAGTAACTTTCTAAATAACCACCTAAAGCTGGAGATGCAGCTACAATAAATACCATAATAATCCCTAAGTAGCCTCCATATTTAGATATTTGCGTACTATTAAAGGAATCTCTGAATATAGAACGCCATAAACACGCGCAAGCTCCAGCTCCGCTTCCCTGAATAAAGCGCCCAATTAGTAATAGATTGATATCTGGTGCATAAAGACATATTACACTACCAATAAACATAATTACTAATCCAATTGTGAGTGGGATGCGTCTACCAATGATTTCTGATAGAGGTCCGTATATAAGTTGGGAAATAGATACTCCCAACATAAAAATAACCATACTGTTTTGAATATTGTATATTGGTACACAAAAATCTTGAGCCATGTTTGAAAATGATGGCGTATAAATATCTGAAGCAAAACCAGTTAAGCATGCAACAAGTATCATAACACTTAGAAGTTTCAGGCGTTTAAGTTCCATCATAAGTAGTCATCTCCTCTTATATTTAAACAGATGTTACATTAACCAAAAGCAATACAAATTGATTTCAAATCCCGCGGTTATAGTAAATTCAGAATTATGGTAATTTTATTGTATCTAGCAGGTATGAGAATTGGCTTAAGTCGGCGCCTGCGTCACAAGCTATAGATATTCTTGGGTCGATTGGAAGCTTTGTTAAAAGATCCAAATTGTGGTCAGAAGCTATCTTGTTACCACCGTCTCCTGTAAAAATTGATATGCTTTCTCCTGTTTTGGGAATTACGTAATAGCTCATATTCTCTATGACTCCTAAAATTGGCACATTGAATTTTTTATATAAACTAACTGCCCTACTGACATCAATTTCTGATATTTTTTGGGGGGTGGTTACCATGATTACTTGGTCTATAATATAATTCTGCAAAATACTTAAGTGAATGTCACCGGTACCGGGTGGCGAATCTATTATTAAGTAATCAAGTTTGCCCCAGTTTGTTAAAGATAATAGCTGATATATTGCTTTACTAACCATAGGCCCTCGCCAACTGATTGAAGCAGATGGTTCTGTCAAAAAGCCGATAGAGTTAACAACGATGCCATAATTCTCCAGTGGAACCATCTTGTTATCATCAAGCTCAGGCTTTCCTTTTAGAGAAAAAAGATGCGGTATCGATGGGCCATAAATATCAGCATCTACAATTCCAACCTTTTTGCCATCAGCTTTTAACTTATGTGCAAGAAGGGATGCAATCATCGATTTACCAACACCTCCTTTTCCTGAAGCTACGAGAAAAATCTTCCCGACGCCCTCAATCTGTATTTTTGCCTTTTCATTAGATGTGCTTTGATTCTTGCGAGTACTAGTTAGTACTACGCTAATTTTTTCAAAATCAGTAGCTTCTTGTATTGCTTTAATGATTTGTGCTCGAATCGACTCTGCTTCGGCAAGTTCGATTCCAGAAATATCTAAAGAAAAGCCTACATTTGAACCATTTACAATGATATCAGAAGACCTGGACTGCACGGTGGTGCCGTCTGATAAAAGTAAATTGGTGCGTATCTCGTTAATTCTATTGGACTTAGTGATTGTCATGCTTGCAAATTTTTCTAACTACAATATATTAATATAGGTTGGTTTAAGTTTTTCAAAATACTAAATTACAGTTTTGTAGATGATAAATAAAATATACGGGCAAATTTTTAAAAAATCTCCTTGGGACAATTTTGAACAAGAAGATAATGTGTTTACTAAAAAAAGAAAAGATCAATTTAATTTGAATAATTTTCAGTTTAATTTTAGTGCTAAAACTGTTGTTGCAATAGCAGCTATTATTTTTGCTTTATGGCTTGGTTCTGGGGTTTATGAAATAGAAGAAGGTGAGCAGGCCATTGTTGTTAGGTTTGGTAAATTTAATAGAGTGGGATATGCTGGGCTAAATTATCATCTTCCTTCTCCTATAGAAATGATTATCAGAGAAAAAGTTGATCAGTCTAGGCGGGTAGAAGTCGGTTATCGTTCAACTGGTCGCGCCCGGATAGGTGGTGCTGTTTCTGCAACAGATGTAAAAGCTGAAAGTATAATGCTTACTGGTGATGAAAACATTATCGGGTTACATGTGGACGTCATGTGGCATATTAATGACTTGTCAAAATATGTCTTTAACATTGTAGATCCACAAGAAACTGTTAAGGCTGCGGCACAAAGTGCAATACGTGAAGTAATAGGCAATACCCCAATTTCAGCTGTTCTTTCTAATAAAAAACAAATGATTGCAGATAAGGTTGAGCAACTGATGCAGCACATCCTTGATCAGTATGAATCTGGTGTAATGATAGAGCAAGTAAAACTGCTTAGGGCAGAGCCACCTGAAGAAGTGATAGCTGCGTATCGTGATGTTCAGACTGCCAAAGCTGACAAGGAAAAAGTTATAAATGAATCGGAAGCTTATAAAAATGATGTGTTACCAAGAGCTAGAGGTGAGTCTGAAAAAATTGTTCAAGAAGCAGAAGGGTACAGGGCTGAAGTAATATCTAAGGCTGAAGGTGATTCGGCTAGATTTGATGCTGTGTATAATCAATATTATGCGAACAAAGAAGTGACTAGGAGTAGGTTATACTTAGAGACAATAGAATCAATATTACAAGATTCAGATAAAGTAATTATGGGAGGCGAAGGTATGTTACCTCATATGTCAGTACAACAAAAAGACTCATTAGAAAACAAATAGATTAATGATAAATATGAATAAATTGTATATAACGGCCATAGCTTCATTTTGTTTAATTATAATTCTAGCTGGTGCGCTCTTTACCGTTGATCAGAAAGAGATCGGTGTAGTATTCCAGTTTGGTGAAGCTGTAAGAATTGTTGAAAGTCCTGGCCTGAACGTTAAAGTGCCTTTTATTCAAAATGTACAATTTTTGGACAAACGAATTTTGAATGTTAGCGCAGAGGAAAAAGAGTTAACGGCTTCTGATGAAAAAAGGCTTATCGTAGATGCTTTTGCTAAATATAAGATAACTGAACCTGTAATGTTCATTAAAACGGTTCATAATTATTCTGGTGCTAATTTGCGTTTGAATAAGATTTTAGAATCGGCAATGAGAACCGTGATTGGTCGATTCCCTCTTAATACTTTGCTTACAGAGCAACGAGCAAATCTTATGCAACAGATTAGGGATCTGGTTCATAAAGAAGCAGCCTTGTTTGGTATAAAAATCATTGATGTTAGAATCCTAAAATCTGACTTACCAACTGAAAATAGTGATGCTATTTATCAGAGAATGAAGACAGAAAGGTATAAAGAAGCAAAGCAAATAAGAGCAGAAGGCGCAGAAGAAGCAGCAAGAATAAAAGCAAGAGCGGATAAAGAGAATAAGATTATCTTAGCTGAAGCTTATATGAAGGCTCAAAGAACTAAGGGTGATGGAGATGCAGATGCAGCTAAATTGTATAATATAGCTTACTCTAAGGATCCAGAGTTTTACAAATTCTATCGATCATTAGTTGCTTATAAATCGTCTCTTAGCAAAGAGAATACACAATTTGTTTTGTCGCCTAAGGCTGAATTCTTTAAATACTTACAAATTGGCAAATAAATATTAGTATGAAAATCATAAAGGTACTTACATTTATTATTTTTGGATTACTCTGCGAAGTTAAGGCTGTAGCTGTTATACCTGTACAAATGACTAGTTTTGCAGATATTATAGAGCCTTTGATGCCTACGGTTGTTAACATATATACTGTCAAATACAACAATCAAACTAACCAAAAAGGGGCGGTGCTACCCGAAATATTACCTCTTGAAAAGTTCAATGATTTTTTTGAGCAATTTAATGTTCCGTTTTCTTTTGATGAGTTATATAGCAGTAAAAGCGCATTATCTTTAGGGTCTGGGTTTATTCTAGATGAAGATGGTCATATAATTACCAACGATCATGTGGTTACTGGCTCTGACGAGGTGCATGTAAAACTTTCCGATAATACAGAAGTTCCAGCAAAAATTGTTGGTACTGATCCCAAAACAGATCTTGCTTTGCTTAAAATTGATGTAAAGCAAAAATTACCATTTGTGTCTTTTGGAGACTCTAGCCAAACTAGGATTGGAGATATAGTGATTGCTATCGGCAATCCACTTGGTTTTGGTGGAACGGTGACAACTGGTATAATATCTTCAAAGGGAAGAGACCTTGGAATGAATCAAGATGAGTTAGTTGATGACTTTATTCAGACTGATGCTGCGATTAATACGGGAAATTCTGGTGGGCCATTATTTAACCTTGAGGGCAAGGTTATTGGTTTGAATACTTCTGTTCCAGATATTAATGGTGGAACAAATATTGGTATTGGATTCGCCATTCCTTCTAACACGGTGCAAGATATTACGAACCAGTTGAAAGAGAAAGGCAAGATTAGCCGAGGAAGGCTTGATATTGCTGTGCAGCAGGTAACCAAAGAACTAGCGGAAGCTTTATCACTTAGTAAGACCTATGGTGTACTAGTTGTTAGTGTTCGTTCTGGAGGATCTGGTGCTAAGGCTGGTTTGAAGCGGGGTGATTTGATTACAGAATTTAATGGAAAAATAGTTTTGAATTCTAGAAAATTACAACTTTTTGTTGCTGATTGTCATATTGGTGAGAAAGTTAAATTAACAGTTATTAGAGATGGCAATCCATTGACTTTGGTTGCTCAAATAGTTGACCTTGAGCCTCAGGAAGAAGAGGCCTTGCCAATAGAATCAACAAAGGAAAAAGCAGGTGTTGTGTTTAGTAATATTTCACCAATGGTTATTACTAAATTTGGACTGGAACAAGATAGTAAAGGTGTAGTAGTTACAGAAATAAGTTCCGAAGAGATAAATTTTGACTTGCGTATAGGCGACCTGATTATGGCTATTAATCAGGAATATATCAATGATGTTGAGCAATTTGATAATGTTTATGAAAAGATGAAAAGTGGTAATAAAAAGAACGTAGTGCTTCTTGTAAAACGGCGTGAGTTTACTATGTTTGTTGCGTTACCGATAAAATAAATTACCTATCTTCCCCGATTAATTTAAATAATTAAATTTAGCAGAATTTTGTATCCTTACTTATAAAACAAGGTATCTAATTGCTGCTGAAATTTAATTATTTAAATTATTGGAAAAAATCTGATATAGTAGCATTTCAAAATGCTGAAGCAAAAAAATAGTTTTTTAATATAGATTAATTCAGAACAAGACAAAAAATGAATGAAAACAATAAAATTGCTGTATTAAGTTTTTATAGTTTTACCAACATAGAAGATCCGGCGATCTTGTTACCAAAAATTTTATTAGTAACAAAGAAAAAATATGTTCGAGGCACAGTGCTTGTTGCTTTTGAGGGGTTTAATGGCTCGATCTCAGGATCAGAAGAGAATGTGATATTTGTGATGGAAGAGATTAGAAAAATAACTGGTGCCCAAGATATTAATATAAAAATTAATTACTGTGATGAGCAGCCATTTTCTAGAATAAAAGTAAAAATAAAGGAAGAGATTGTGGCCCTCAAATTCGGTAAGTTAGATGTTGAGAGGTTGAAAGGCGAGTACGTTGAAACTTGTGATTGGGATAATTTTATTAAGGGCGGTGATGTTATAACTATCGATACTCGTAACGATTACGAAGTAAAGGTAGGAACATTTGAGGGGGCGGTAGATCCAAAAACCAAGACGTTTAGAGAATTTCCCCAGTGGGCAATGAGCAATATGGATTTATTAAAGGACAAAAAAGTTGCGATGTACTGCACTGGTGGTATTAGATGCGAGAAATCTACTGCGTTGCTTCGAAAGTTGGGCGTAGAGAAAGTATATCACTTAAAAGGTGGAATTTTGCAATATCTTGAAGATACAAAAAATATCAATGGCACTTGGCAAGGAGAGTGTTTTGTTTTTGATGATAGAGGAGCAGTTTCATCATCTCTTGATCCGTCAGAGGGATTTTGGGTAGAGGATGGACAGACAGCAAAAGGTGTCAGTTATAATAAGTGAATATTCTGGTTTGGGTATTATGAATTTATAGTATATTAAACTAACATGGAAGGACATAATTTTAGCCCTAGAATTGTTATTGTAGTAAGTAATGATTCATTTATTTATGAAGCTCTGGGTGATAATATTAATTGTAAAATTGAATTAGTTGATACAGGGTTCAAAGACTACATAAATTCTCTTGGTAAAGTGGATGTATTAATCGTTGATAAATTGCTTTCTGGACATGAGATTCCTATCTTTCGAGTGGATATATTGATCAATTGTACAAACAATAAATTATCGCAAAATGAGATATATTTTGCTAAGCCATTTAAGTTAACTGACCTAATTGATACTATTGAGAGAAATCAAGATGGAAAAAATTTGTTTTGTAGTATTAACAAAGACTGGGTGTATAGCCACCAGCTAGGAAGGCTTTCGTCTGCAGAGAAGTCTATTTTCTTAACGGATAAAGAAAATGCACTGTTTCAGAAATTATTGTGTATAGATGGCCATTTAGCTGAAAAAGATTATCTTCGGCATGAGGTATGGAATTATCATCAAGATACTGAATCTAATACTGTTGAAACACATCTTTATAAATTAAAACAAAAACTTCCTTCCGGTCTTTTGGAAATAAAAAATTCTGGTTGTTTCCTTAGTATCGACAATTTGAAATAATTTAAATCAGTATTGCTTGCGTGAAAGTTGTTTGAAAAATTTATGATTTTAAAAAGGAAATGGTATTACTCGTTGATGAGATGTATTCAGCAAAATTACTAAATTTTATTACTCGCTTTTCTTTTATTTGATTATTAAACCAAGTGCACTGCCGTTTTGCATATTGTCTAGTTTTTGCCAAAGCAAGGTCAATTGCTTTTTCTTTAGTAATTTCTCCCTTTAGGTAGCTGATAATTTCTGATACTCCAAGTGCTTTCATGGCCGTTGTGTTAAGGTTATTATATTGTTCATGAACTGCTTTAATTTCTTCGACAGCTCCCTCTTCCAGCAGTGCCAAAAAACGATTATTACAAGTTTCGTAAAGGAAACTCCGTTCTGGCATCAATACTGTCACATCAAAGTCAAAATCTGGTAAAGGAAGTAGGTTTCCTTGAGCCTGATAGTACAAAATGGATTTACCGGATTGTTTTATTACTTCGTAGGCCCTAAGAACTCTTTGCGTATCACCAACGTTAAGTGTTTTTGCGACTTCAGGATCTATTGTTTTTAGAAGGTCAAAAAAAGTTTCTGAACCTAGCTCCTTATGAAGAGATCTTGCCTGCGATCGTACTAGGTTATTGATATCTGGTATTGAGCTAAAGCCGTATATAAGCATATTTATATACATGCCACTTCCACCAACAATTATAGGTAATTTACCTCTATTTGATATTTCCGAAATGGCACGACTAGCAGAAGTTGCATATTTTGCTGCTGAAAATTCAGTATCAATATTTAGAAAGTTATATAAATGATAAGGCAGATCTTGTTTTAGTTCTTGAGATGGTGAGGCCGTAATAATTGGCAATTGTTGATATATTTGCATTGAATCAGCATTGATAATCTCACCGTTGTTTTTGCGTGCAAGTTCATGAGCAAAATTAGTTTTACCACTGGCCGTGGGGCCGCAAATTATAACTGCTTTTTTCACACAAGTTACTATTGGTTATATTAATTATATAATAACAAGTCATGATCAAGAACACACTACGCGTCATACTGAACTTGAGCTGGCTACGCATGCCTTCGGCCAAGTATCTTTATTCTACTCTCATGAGGTACCGGATCAAGTCCGGTATGACACGTAGCATTGACTAGGTACCGGATCAACTACGGTATGACAGCTGTTGGTAGACTGTAATATAAAACTTTTTTATCATTTCCTAGGTTATGTTAACTAAATGCTAGGGTTTTAAGTTTACCATAAGTTCATCCCACTCTCTTTTGCTCATGCCACTCGACTCTTGATCGATTTTTTTACCATCAATCATCTGACGAATAACTTCCATACCCTTTCTAGAAATTGAGGTAGCATACATTTTGTGTTCCTCAAAGGCTTCATATGCATATGGCACCCAAGCTTTAACTACATCAAGCATAGCTTGTGCATAAACTCTGATTTCATACTGAGCATGAGGATCTGCTCTCAGCGCAAGAAAATGTAGTAAATTATGCAGATTAATTTTCCAATACCATTCGGTATATGTATTAAGTGTGAGGTTGATTCTAGCTAGCTCTCTGGTAATACCTATATTATTTTCATCAATAACATTTCCTGACTCATCTTCGTTCATCATTTCGACATAATGATTATAGCAATTTATGGAATCGTTTTTTATTATGGATAAAACTCTATCAGCTACTTCACTAGGTAGTGTATCGGTGCTTCTACCTTGTTTATTTATTGTCGATTGTGGACTCAAGTTTGCTTTCTCAGGAACATAAAATTCATTGCTTAGTATAGAATAACGTGCTGAATACTCATTTACACTAGCGGTTCTGTGGCGAATCCATTGTCTTGCAATAAATATTGGTAATTTAATGTGAAATTTTATATCACACATTTCAAATGGCGTAGTATGTCTGTGTCTCATAAGGTAATTGATGAGACCTTTGTCTTGAAGGCTTTTTTTTGTGCCTCTACCATAGGATACCCTGGCAGCTTGTACGATTGAACTGTCATCGCCCATATAATCAACTACCCGGATAAATCCGTGATCAAGAACTGGGATCGGAGAGTACAAGAGCTCTTCGATAGCTTGTACGGTTGCTCTTTTTGTTATATTTTTAGTTTGTAAAAGCTCCTGAAGCTCATCGTTTTTTGCCATAGAATTAATTCCTTTGCTAGATATTTGGAGGTATTCGATAAAATTTCTTGTCAAGGGCAGATGATATCAATTAAATTGGAATTCAGTAACTGATTTTTTAAAAAAAATAAATTAATGACGATAATTGTTGTATCTTTCGTTATCTGCTTGCTTTGTTTAGCAGGTTTGATCTCTGCAGCTGAAACTGCTATCACCGCTACTTCTCCTGGACTTATTCAAAAACTTAAATCCGAAGGAAATAAAAAAGCAGAATTGTTGCTTGGGATCTTGAAAATAAAAGAGAAAGTAATCAGCACGCTTCTGATTGGTAATAGTATTGCCAACACATTATGTACCACTATTTCAACGGGAATATTTATTGAGATTTTTGGAGATGATTTGGGGACAATAATTTCCTCTATTGTAATGTCCTTTATGATTATAGTGTTTTCTGAAGTGGTGCCTAAGGCTATTGCAGTTGTAAAATCAGAAAAAATAGCGTTACTTGCTACTCCTATCTTACTTGTAGTATTGAAAATACTGGAACCAATTAATATTTTGCTTTCGTATATTACTAAAGGGTTCTGTTTTATCTTTCGTATAGATCTGAATAAAAAAATATCAGCAGAAGATGAAGTGCGTGGGGTAATCGAACATCACATGCATGAAGGAAATGTATACAAAGATGATAGAGATATGCTGGGTGGGATTCTTGATATTAGAAATATGGCAATTGGTGATATTATGGTCCATAGAAGTAAAATTATGGCTATTGATATTGATACTCCAACTGAAAAAGTAATAAAAACTGTGTTTAGCTCCAGACATAGTCGTTTTCCATTTTGGCAAGGAAATAGTGATAATATAATTGGCATACTCCATGTTAAAGATTTAATGAATAAAATTCATCAATCTAAGCAAGGAACAAATGAAATAAATATAAGAGCTTTGCTTAGTACTCCTGTGTTTCTACCGGATAATTCTTTGGTAGTGCAGCAGCTTCATATGTTTAGAGAGGGTCAAACACATCTAGCCTGTGTAGTTGATGAATATGGAGATTTACAAGGTATTGTTACTATGGAAGATATTTTAGAAGAGATTGTTGGTCAAATTTATGACGAGCATGATTTAGCCAAGCAGAAGGTTACTAAATTATCAGACAACGTATTTATGATCGATGGCTCAGTACCAGTGAGAGACTTGAATCGCGAGTTAAATTGGCAAATACCAGAAACTGATGCTACAACTATTGCTGGATTCATTATTAATAAAATGGAAAAAATTCCTAATCAGGGCGAGTATTTAATCAGTAAAGATTTAAAAATGATTGTAAAAAAGAAATTTGATAATCGAATTAAGACTATCAAGGTGATTGTTATGACAGATGGTGTAGATCAAGAAGGCGATGAAAATCATCAAGACTAACCAACCAAATCAATTTTACATAGGTCCCTGCCTGCTCCATAAGCAGAGGTTCAGCACTTTCTTTTGTAAAAATTTTTATCTATCACTTAGGTTCCTAGTATGATTAGTCTATTGGGGCACTTACTGTTCTTCACGATGTTGATAACTTCTTCTGCTTCAATTGTGATAAAGGGGCGAATTAAGCTTTATAGTTTCTTCTTGAGTTGTTTGTTGCCATTCTTAAGTTTTATATTACTTATTATAGGTTTCGTTAAATCTGATTTTGGGTTAAGGAATGTATTTCTCAATTCCAGCACTGAACTACCTCTCATTTATAGGATTGCGGCTAGCTTTGCTAGCCATGAGGGGTCCATTCTGCTTTGGGATAGTTTGTTAGGCCTGGTTAGTCTTACGTATATTTATTATGCAAAAATTACAAAAGAAGCAAAAGAATTTGGTATAGTTATTTTCGCTTTCATCCAAGTGCTTTTTGTTAGTTTTATAATTTTTACATCCAATCCATTCGATGCCTTTTCGTTTGTACCGTCAGAGGGGTTAGGACTTAATCCGATGTTACAAGATGTAGCTCTATCAATTCATCCACCGATTCTGTATCTCGGTAATATTTGTTATGCGGCAATATTTACTAGTGCCTTGATATTATTATATAGACCAGAGGAAACAAAAAATATACTTCTATTAACTAAAAGGTTTTCAGCGTGTGCTCTAATGTTATTAACTATTGGAGTTGGGCTTGGTTCTTGGTGGGCATACAGAGAGCTTGGTTGGGGTGGATACTGGTTTTTTGATCCTGTAGAAAATATATCTGTTTTACCTTGGCTTTCAGGTATTGCTTTGCATCATTTTTTAATTATTTTCGAACAAAGAGGTAAATTCCTTAAATGGATAATCATATTATCTATTTTAAGTTTTCTGTTGATTCTATACGGTACGTTCATTGTCAGGAGCGGTATAATTTCTTCTGTGCATTCTTTTGCTTTTTCAGCCGAGCGAGGATTATTTATTTTTTTAATATGCATAGCTTTGACCGTTCTTAGTTTTGCTTGGTTTTTTCTAAACCAAAAAAATGTGAATAGTTTGCGTGTGCCGGAGAAAAATAAGGAACTTTTAGTTTTGCTTGGTAATATATTTTGGCTGATAGCCCTAGGCGTTTTGGTGGTGGCGCTAATTTATCCTATTTACTGTGCACTTGTGCTTGAAATCGATGTAGTAATAGATCCGAGGTATTTTTATACGGTATTTATCCCAATTTTTATACCAATCATATTTTTGGCCGCTATAACTCCTCATATTGATAAAAAACTGATGATTAAGCGAATAGTGGTTTTTATCTTAAGTGTGCTAGGTGTAATATTTATTTGCTTAAAAATAGAATTGGGTCTGGTATCTGCGGCTATCTGTTTTGTATCAATTTTTTTGATGTTACACATGATAGAGTATATTTTTGTTGAATCTGGCTACTTTAGCAATCACATATCTGCTAAAAAATACGCCTTATTTTTAGGTCATTTTGGTTTTGGGTCCCTTGCTTTAGCAGTAACGTTGAATTGTGTATTATCACGTGAAGTTGAATTTACTGGTAAAATTGGTGATGAGCGCAGCGGGCAAGATTTAAGTATAAAACTTGAGGATATAAAATTTTCTGAAGGCGTAAATTATTACAGACAGATTGCGGTATTTCGCATCGAAGATAAGAATAATAACGTTGTTATATTGAAACCAGAAAATAGATTATACAAAATTGAAAAAGCGCTTTCACAAGAGGTGGATATTTTTTCTTTTATTTTTCATGATTTGTATGCCGTGCTCAGTCAAATAGATAAAAACACGATACATGCAAAAATATACTATCAACCTATGATAAGCTTTATTTGGTTATCTATTTTAATTATTGCTCTTGGATTTTCTATTTCAACTATAAAGCTTAGGTAGTTTTCGTAGTAAGGATTATTTTAATCGAAAATTAGGATGTGTAAGTTATTTCTTTTCCATAAAAAGGAAATTTATTAATATGACAATAAGTATTTAATATATTAGTGAGCTCCTTAAGGTTTTCCTTTACAATATATCCAGCAATACTGAGATCATATGTCTGCATTAGGTCTTTATTACGTGCGGAAGTAGTCAACATAAATACAATATTTTGTTTCAAAGTTTCATGGTTGCGCAACTTTCCTAAAAGCGTAATACCATCCATGCGAGGCATATTAATGTCTAATAATATAATGCAGGGCTGGGTTAATTTTATTCTTCCATTTTGTCCACATAGCATTTCTAGTGCTTCGACACCATCACTTGCTTTGTGCAAGGGATTGGTAATATACGCTTTTTTAAAGGCCCGCTGAACGGCTTCTATATCAATCTCGTTATCGTCTACTATTAAAATATCGATAGGCTGCTTAACTACAGGATTAATTGACATAACTTTGCTCATTTGGGTCTATTAATTTTTGCCAAGTAAATTGGAATAAAGAACCATGGCCTAGTTCTGATGTTACTGTTATCTCTCCTCCATAATTAGTTACTATTTTTTTCACTAGTGCTAATCCCATACCAGTTCCCCCTGTCGGCAAGTGGGGCTTTAAAGTTTGGAACATATTAAAGATATTTTGGTGGTATTCTTGGGCAATGCCTGGCCCATCATCTCGTACATTAAAGATATATTTAGTCTCATTTTCTTCTATACTTACCTCAATAGTACCAACCTCTTTGTCATGGTGTTTAATCGCATTATGGATAAGATTGTATAGAGCTTGTTGGAGCGGGACCAGCTGAATATATAGCGGTTTGAATTTATCAACTATTTTTACTAGGAATTCTTTTGGGGGATCAATTAGTGCAATAATATTGTCTATAAGCTGGTTACTATTTATTATTTGATTATTTTGCTCTAGCTTGTAGTCTATGCGCGAATATTCCAGAACGTCGTCCAGCAATTTCTCCATGAAGTGTACTTGGTTACGTAATTTTTCCATATATTCCTTAGTTGTACCACTTACTAATCCGGCTAAATCTTCTTCTATCCACTGAGATAAGTTATCAATCACTCGTAGCGGTGATTTTAAATCATGAGCAGCAGCGTATGCAAAACGTTCCAACTCTTGATTGGATATGCTCAATTGCTGTATAAGCCCTTCATGCTCAGCAATTCTTTTTCTACGTTGGGTAATAAGCCGTTCCACTTTAACGCATAATTCTTCTGTAGAAAAAGGTTTGTTGATATAATCCTGCACTCCTTCTTTCAGTAACCCAATCTTTAACGCGTTGTCCATTTTAGCGGTAAGCATTAATAGGGGAATATTTTTAGTTTCGGGATGAGCTAGAAGAGCCAGCGCCAGCTCCTCTCCGTTCATTTCAGGCATCATTACATCGCTTATAATAAGGTCAGGTAATTGTCTTAAAGCTTTTTCCAATCCATCCTTGCCATTATAAGCTGTTTCCACACGATAGTTAAGAGAGGATAGTATCTGGGTAAGAAAAGTATTCATATCATAATTATCTTCAACGACCAATATCAATTCTTTATGCTTTGTATGAGTATGGGATAATATTGCTTTTGTTCTTGTAGTGTCGTAATTACCGAATTCTGTAACGAAAAGTTTATCAATTTTAGTATCATTTGCTTTATAATCTTTGGCAACAGTGAAGCCAATCGGTGCCTTAATTGGTAGGGTAACTATAAACTTTGCCCCCCCTTTTGCACTATCAACTACTTTAATGTTACCTTTATGAAGCGTAACGAATTCTTTTACAATCGCAAGCCCTAGACCAGTTCCTCCTTTGTGACGGCGACTACTTTCGTCAATCTGACGGAATCGTTCGAAAATGATTTCTCGCATGGATATTGGAATTCCAGGCCCAGTATCACAAACAGTAAATATAGCTTTATTTCCCGCCTTTTGCACTTGCAAGTCCACCTTGCCCCCAGTTGGAGTAAACTTTAAAGCATTGGAAAGTAAATTAAGTAGGACGCGTTGTAACTTCGATTCATCTACGTCAGCGTGAAGAGAAGAAGGAATATTAACCGTAAAATCAATTTTTTTCTCCTTAGCAAAAAATTCAAAGTTAGAAGCTAACTGGACAGTTAGCGTAGCTAGATTGACGTTGGCATATTCCGTAACCATTTCTTTAGATTCTAGTTTGGCAATATCTAGTAGGTCATTTACGTGCTTTAACAGTAGTTGCGCATTACGCTCAATTATTTCCAAATTATTATGTTCTTCTTCTGAAAATGAAGTTGAATTAAGCAACTTTACTATAGGTCCTAGAATAAGCGTTAAGGGAGTGCGTAATTCGTGATTAATATTAGCAAAAAAATTCATCTTTAGCCGATCAAGTTCTTTTGATTTATCATACATTTCTGCAAGAGTTTTATTTGCTTGCTTTAGCTTGTTATTAGTTTCAGAGATTTGCTGCGCGCGTACATAAACTTCAGCCTCCATTCGCTCGGTAATAGTGCGTAGTGCTTCATTCTCCTTTACTTGTTTATGTCCTTGTTGTTTTAGTTTTATAAAATCAGTAACATCTTCGACGCGGTGGATAATATAAATAATATCTCCTTTTTCATCCAAAATTGGTGTGTTTAAAGGGCTCCAGTAACGTTCCTCGAATCCATTGCCTTCTCGTGTCGGGATATCATATTTTTGTACCGGCATCGTATCTTCCTTACGGTTTGCAAGTACTCTTAGCAGGGAAGCTTTTAAATTACGTACTCCAGTTGCTTCAGGGTCATTCGGGTTATCGGGAAATACCTGGAATATACCGCGTCCCAATATTTCTTCTCGATTAGTTTGACTTGCCTTTAAATAAGCGTTGCTTACTTCAACAATAGTAAAAGTTTTTGTTAAAATGAGATAACAGTCAGGTACCGAGTCAAACAGTATTTGATAATTTATAGGTGTATGAGCTGGTTCTACTATCATAATGAATTTAAGTGTAATACTATTCATATTATAGTGCAAAATAAATCATACTTGAAATTGCATGTCAATAGGTGTAAATCAACCAATAGCCTTACTAATCTGAAGTTTAGGTATCATGCTAAATTCATTTTGAGCGATCTTTAGGAAAGAATATTGTTCGAAATAAGAAAATGGTGGAGCCAGGGGGAGTCGAACCCCCGACCTTTTGCATGCCATGCAAACGCGCTACCAACTGTGCTATGACCCCAAACCAATGCTGAAATTAAAAGTACAAATCCTATTTGTCCAATTTAATTTGGTAACCGGTTTCAGAAGTATAATAAAATATAGTTTTTTTGCAAGGTGATTTGTGGTATTTCATGTAGTGGACAAGTTGCTCGAATTAAATAATGAAAGAAGAAAAACATAATAATCTTAATAAGACTTTCGCAAGACGCATAGCTAGAAGCCTTACAGATATAAATAAAAGAGCAATAAAAGAAGTGTTACCTGGTTGTTTATTTAGCAAAGAACGCTTACTTACAAGGGTATTTCATAAACAATATCTTGAAATTGGGTTTGGTATGGGTGAGCACTTTATTAACCAGATCAAGCATAATCCATTATCTTTATATATTGGCGCGGAAGTGTTCATGAATGGGGTAGCAAATGTGCTCAAACAAGTGGGTTATATAAAGAATAGTAGTAATAATCCGCAGTTTACCGCTAATACAGATGGTCAGGAAAATTTTCTGATTTGGCCAGATGATGTAGATTTAATTATAGCGCAAATACCATCCTCATCGCTTGATGGAATATATGTATTATTTCCTGACCCGTGGCATAAAAGACGGTATTTGAAAAAGCGATTGTTGAACGACACTAGATTGGCTAATTTAAAAGATAAACTAAAAGACGGTGGGTTCATATCATTTGCCTCTGACATTGAAGACTATTTTTTATATGTAAAACAGCTATTTACAGAAAATGATAACTTTATAATTCAAAATAAAGATCACTCCCTTCCTCATGAAGGTTACGTAGAAACCAAGTATCATAAGAAGGCAATTAAAGGAGGAAGAGTAGCGCAATTTATTACCGCAACCTATCAAAAAAAGGGTGGTTGATTTCGTAAAATATTGTTTGTATTATCCCAGGTAAGTTAAATTTATAATTTATGGAGTTTATTATATGAATCCTTTTATCGGAAAACCTGCACCAGATTTTGAGGCAAAAGTTGTAATGCCGGATAATAGTATTGTTGCTGATTTTAATCTAAAAAAATATTTAAAAGGTCATAAAGGGATTTTATTTTTCTATCCTCTGGACTTTACTTTTGTTTGCCCTTCCGAAATCATTGCTTTTAATAATAGATTAGGTGAGTTTTCTACCAGAAACACAAAAGTAATAGGTGTTAGTGTTGACTCGCATTTTTCTCATCATGCATGGAAAGCAATGCCAGTGAATAAAGGTGGTATTGGAAACATTCAGTTTCCGTTAGTATCTGATTTAAAGAAAAGCATTTCTACTGCATATAATGTTTTGAACGAAGATGGTGTTTCTTACAGAGCTACTTTTTTAATTGATGAAGGGTTCAACATTAGACATTTTTTGGTTAACGATTTGCCGCTGGGAAGAAATGTGGATGAAACCCTTAGAATGATTGATGCTTTAGAACATTATAGTACTCATGGAGAGGTTTGTCCAGCTGGGTGGAAAAAGGGCGATCAAGGAATGAGCCCAACCCATCAAGGTGTTTCTGATTACTTAACATCAAATGCAGAAAGGTTATAGCTATAAATGCTAGGTAATCTTTTTGTTCACGATAAATCTCCTAATTATTCTGAGGAGACAATTGATATTTTGCGCTTAATTAGAAGCGAGAATGTGGGGCCAAAAACTTTTTTTCATCTAATAAAGCTTTTTGGTTCTGCTGGTAAAGCTCTTGAAAATATTGGTCAATTTTCTGTTAAAGGCGGTAGGTCGAAGCCAATTACTGTATTCTCGCGATCTGCGGCAGAGAAAGAGATAGATGAGTTAAAAAAAGTTGGTGCATATCTACTCACGTATAAAGATTTTAATTACTCTTCGTTGCTTATTCAAATTCATGATTTTCCTCCTGTACTATGCTACAAGGGAAATATAACGCTGCTTAATTCTGAGAAAGTTATCGCAATTGTTGGTGCAAGAAACAGTTCAATTAACTCACGCTCCTTTGCATCGAAAATTGCCAAGGAATTGGTAGGTGAGGGGTATATTACAGTATCAGGTCTTGCAAGAGGAATTGATACTGCAGTTCATGAAGCAAGTGTAAACAGCACGATTGCTGTAATTGCTGGCGGTATAGACCATATTTATCCTCCTGAAAACAAGGGTCTGTTTGAACGGATTGCTAGTAATGCCCTGCTATTAGCAGAGTTGCCTGTTGGGTCAAAACCTCTTTCTCAGCACTTTCCTCAGAGAAACAGGATTATATCTGGGTTAGCACTTGCTACTGTGGTTGTTGAAGCTAGCCTTAAGTCTGGTTCGCTCATTACCGCAAATTATGCTCTTGAGCAGAACAGAGAAATTTTTGCTGTTCCTGGCTTTCCATTAGACCCTAGATGTATGGGTACGAATAAATTGATCAAAGATGGTGCATATTTGCTTGAATCAAGCGCGGATATCATTTCTAACATGGTAACATACGATAAATTGAAAAAATCTCTTGAAGAAACGCAAAACTCTAGCAATAATTTCAAACTTCCGATAGGGGATAATAATTTAGAAATCAAAGACGTTGATAGACAAGTGGTAATCAGGCTGCTTTCGTCGTCGCCTGTAACATTTGAGTTGCTTAGTAACGAGACAAAGTTGCCTTTGCCAGTAATTTATACTATATGTCTTGAACTTGAGCTTGCTGGGAGAATTGCAAGGCATGTCGGTAATAAGATTTCGCTAATATATTGAATTTTTTATGAAACTAGTAATTGTTGAGTCGCCCGCAAAAGCGAAGACGATAAATAAATATCTCGGTAATCAATACAAAGTTATTGCTTCATTTGGGCATATTCGTGATTTGCCATCAAAGAATGGTTCAGTGCTACCAGAAGATGGTTTTGCAATGAAATATGAGATTTCTGATAAGTCCAGTAAGTATATTAATGAGATTATAAAACTAGCAAAACAAGCTGATGAAGTCTATCTGGCAACAGATCCTGATCGTGAAGGTGAATCGATTTCATGGCATGTGGCCGAAGTTTTAAGAGAAAAGAAAATTATTAAAGATGATACGAAGTTTAAGCGAATTGCATTTAATGAAATTACAAAAAAAGCTGTTTTAGCAGCAGTTGCTAATCCAAGGATAATTGATATAGACTTGGTTAACGCTCAGCAAGCAAGGCGTGCGCTTGATTATCTAGTTGGGTTCACTTTATCTCCTATTCTATGGCGTAAATTACCTGGATGTAGGTCGGCTGGGCGAGTACAGTCTGTAGCGCTGCGTATTATTTGCGAAAGGGAAGATGAAATAGAGCGCTTTAAAACTCAAGAATATTGGGATATTGGTCTTGATATGCTAAATAGCAAAGGTGATCAATTTACGGCAACGTTGTCCGCCGTTGATGGGAAAAAACTTGATAAATTCTCTATAGCAAATGAAGAATCGGCTGATAAAATTGTAAATAGGTTAAAAGGACAGGACTTTAAGGTTTCATCGATCCAAAAAAAGCAGCAAAAGAGAAACCCATCTGCACCCTTTATCACCTCATCTTTGCAACAAGAAGCGTCAAGAAAATTAGGTTTTGGTGCTAAGAAGACCATGCAGATTGCTCAGAAATTGTACGAAGGAATTGATATTGGTGGTGAAACTGTAGGTTTGATCACTTATATAAGAACTGATGGGGTAACTTTGTCTAGTGAAGCAGTTGATAATATCAGGTCGTTGATTCAAGATAAATATGGTAGTAAATATCTGCCGCAATTGCCAAGAATTTATAAATCTAAGTCAAAGAATGCTCAAGAGGCGCACGAAGCTATACGTCCTACAGATATGTTGTTAATACCAGAAAGTTTATCAAGCGAGTTAGATAAAGATCAGCTGAGACTTTATGATCTGATTTGGAAGCGTACAATGGCTTGTCAAATGGAGTCTGTTTTAATCGATATGGTTGGAGCTGATTTGGTTAGTGATGATAATAATTTTACAGCTAGAGCGACTGGGTCAACAATTGCTTTTGATGGATTTTATAAGATTTATCAAGAAGGTATAGATGATGGAAAGGATGAAGAAAATAAAATGTTACCGCCTTTGTCTGAAGGTGAGTCTATAGATACAAAAAAAATCAAGCCAGAGCAGCATTTTACAGAAGCTCCGCCAAGGTATTCAGAAGCTAGCTTAGTTAAACGATTGGAAGAACTCGGTATTGGTCGCCCTTCTACTTATGCGTCAATTATATCGGTCCTTCAAGATAGGAAATATGTAGAGATAGAGAAAAAACGTTTCCATCCAACAAATCTTGGTAGGCTAGTTACGGTATTTTTAATTGGTTTTTTCACTAAATATGTTGAATATGATTTTACAGCTGACCTTGAAACTGATTTGGATGAGGTTGCTGAAGGTAAAAGAAATTGGCTAAGCTTATTAAGCGATTTTTGGCTTGGTTTTAACGAAAATGTAGGAAAAGTTAGCGAGCATAAAATTGCTGATGTAATTGATTATGTAGAAAAATCCCTAGATTTTCATTTATTTGGTGAGCAAGGTACCAAGAAGTATGAAGAAAACAAAAAATGCCCGTCATGTTCTAATGGAGCTTTAAGTTTGAAATTGGGCAAGTATGGAGCTTTTCTAGCTTGCAGTAATTACCCAGATTGTACATACAAAAAAACCGTATCAAAAACGGAAGAAGGAGGAGAAGAAGGTTCTATTGCTCAGGTTGATAATACCAAAGAGCTTGGGTTAGACCCAAGTGGGCAGATGGTATATTTGAAGAAGGGGCCTTATGGTTGGTACGTTCAACTAGGTGAAGTCGTTTCGAAGAAAGAAAAACCTAAGCGTAGTCAATTGCCTGATGGAGTAAAGCCAGAGGACTTAACTTTGGAGGTGGCAGTAAAGCTACTTAATTTACCAATGTTGCTTGGCAAACATTCCGAATCTGGCGAAGAAATTCATATGGGAATAGGTAAATATGGACCATATGTAAAATACATGGGCAAGTTTACTTCAATACCAAAAGCCATTGATCCATTCTCTGTGACTCTAGCTGAAGCTGAAGAGATAATTGCTAGTAAGGGTAAAGGTAAGAAGTAGAGTCGTTGTAAGCGAATTGCTTGTTGTCTACTAAGAGTTTGAATAAAATTCCATTTATGCAACAAACCGACGATAGTTCTTTTTGAATCACTTTATCAAAAGTTCTAAATTTATAACTTTGGTTCTTCTCTTCATTGTTGAAGGGGCATAATGTAATAAATTAGTAATTATGTTAATTTTATTATTGATTACTTATTAAAATTTATTATTATTTGAGTTATAATGATAAATTAAAAGAGGTAAGTTGATTATGAAAAGGCAAATAAAAATAGAGCACGGAAAGCAGCCCGAATTTGTTTTTGGGAATGACAACACCATTTATACCGAGGGAGAACAGCAAATTTCTCTGCAACTGCCCTATGATCTTGTAGAAGTTAAGCACACTAGCGTTAATTTACTACTTAAAACAACTTTGAATACAGAAATACTGCGTCTTACTAAGTGTTTCGATGTAGAACTTAAGAACGAAGGTGTACACGGATTAAATTTGGTTGTAGCGACTAATGATTCTAGAGATTTGCCAACCAAGATTACTTTAACTGGGGGCAAGATTTCCTCCATGACTCTTAAAGCTAATGGCCACACATACTCAATTAATAATCTAAAGATCTTTAGTGAAAAAGCCACGCAGGAAAATCCACAAAAATTTAACACTAATGAGTTTGATACCATAGCGCAGTATATACTAAACAATTATGAAGGTGGAGCAATTAAGCTTTCTAAGGGTTATAACAGCGTTATTAAGGGCTATAAAGGTGAGCTTCAGTTTTTCCAAAAATACAAATTATTGTTGGAAAATACTAAGGTTGTTTCTAGTGTCAAAGGACTTTATGGCGATGTAAGTACTGTAGTTGCAGCATTACCAAAACTAGATATCAGTGAGGATTTCTTAAATAATCGCTGGTGTACAGAAGTTGGCCTTTCCTTATCGGAATATAATAGATTTTTCTCAGAACTTCCTGCTGATGTTGTAAACATAATAGGCAATTTCATTGATCAAATAGAAGAAAATCATTAATCAATTTTACCAAAACAATGTGTAATCTGGCTTGGAGAGGATTTATTTTTGAAGTAGGTTTGCTGCTTCATCATCTTCCAGCCGTTTATCATCTCTGATAGATTTTGCTCGGAAGGGGGGCAAAAAAGCAGTTTTTTAAATAGGTGCGACCTCTAGCCCAGAAACTCAATTACTACCGACTTTAGTCGGTAGTAATTGAGTTTCTGGGTCTTGCTTTCTTATTGGTAAATGAGACAAGACATATTGATTAAACTGCGGCCTGGTTAATTTGAAGGGCATACCTTTACATTCCAAGGGAAAATAGGTTTTTGTGGAATTTATATAACCTTTTAGGGCTTTGTTAAAGAGTTAGTTGTTTGGGTAACTATTATAGTCTTGAGGTTCTAAGTCAAGTTCTAATAGAGTGGTGAAGTAATGTTGGTACTCAACAAAACTCCGTCATGCTGAACTCGATTCGGTATCTCAGTCAGCGGCGGAATTAGATACCGAATCAGGCCCGGTATGATTAATACTCTCACCGTCTCCTGAACTTGTTTCAGGATCTCCTGTTATTGACTAAGATACCGGATCAAGCCCGGTATGACAGTGTGATGGTGTGTAGATTGTGTAACCTTGTCCGGCAATTAGACTAGTTATTAACAGAAAAAAAGCCAAGACAAAAATCACGGCTTTTTTAATAATCAATAGAATGCCTAAAACTTATCTAGCCAAAGCATCAATCAATTTTTGAGCAGCTTCTGGAATCTTATTAGCAGCTTGGAGCGAAGTGATCGATGCAACCATAATTCTAATAGTTTCAGAATATTGCTGCGCAGTTAGTACATAATCTGTTTTTAGGTATGAATCTGCAGCTTTCTGAGTCACGTTTGTTGTTGCTCTGAGTGCATCAGCTGCTTCAATAACGTTTGCTTTTTGATTTGAAATAGCAGCTTGTTCAGCGCGAACTGAGTTCAAAGCATTGTGGAATACGTCTTGTGCATACAGACGTCCACTTTGAGTAGAAACATCAGTTGTAGCATTGTCATTAATAATGTTATTATATAGTTCATTAACAGGTGCTAATACCGCAAGCATTGCGGTTAAGTTTGCCGCGGTTGCTGTTGTGAAAGTAGCTCCCCCAGCATTTGCTACTAACCAGGCCTTGCAAACTGGAGCTATTTGATCTAGGAATTCTTTCTGCGCTAAAGGTAGGTTAAACACAAGGTTGGCTCCATTTACTGCTACCATTGGGATACCTGATCCTCCTGCCTCGGCGCTTGTACGCCATGCGCCGTAAAAAAGATTGACGTTGCGACTAGCTGCTTGGTTCACTTCATCAATAGTAGTGTAACGGTTAGTAGGGTATAGGCCTGGGCCTAATTTTATTAGCTCATTTAATGCATTTGTAACAGAAGATCTAAATAACTTACCAAGGCTAAAATCATTTACATGGACCCGCAGTTTATCGGCTGCATTTAAACCAACCTGAATTTGCATCTCTTTAACATCGCCTCTAAGTAATCCTTTATTATCAAAATCAGCAGTGTCAACTAAAAGATTAACCTGAGCTCTCTTGTCGTTTAAGTTTTTGTTTAAGACAGTAAGTTTATCGGCAGCTAATGGGTCGGCACTAGCAACTGTTTTTAAACCGCCTTGTAGAGATCTGGCGATTGTTTTTAAATATTCGTCTGTAATTGTCAGTAAGTTAATGCTATATGCAGTATTTTTAGCCACCGCACCAAGAATGATCTGGCCGTCTCTTAATGAGTTTCCAAGGAATGCATCGACAACCTCTACGAATTTATCATTACCAGTTGTTAAGCTTTCGCCAAGGCCAGTTGCTTTATTTCCGGCTGCGTCGACTTCTCTTGAAACTAAGCCTGTTAGGTCGTTTCCCAATGTTAATGGCATCTATATCTCTGTATTAATTAATAGATGCTTACGATTAAGCAATATTTATGCCATATACTATTGATATAAGTTAAGATAGTGTTAAATTATCTTAACTTAAAGTGAGAAAAAATGTTTTTATATATTATTTTGTGGAGGGAAAGAGCTCGATATGCTGGCTTCCATCTCTTCCAAAATAGATAGCTTTCTTACCGGTTATAAATACCTCATAGTGAGTGCAACCGGCGGCTATTGCCCTATGTAGAAAAGTTTGATAATTGATTTTGTTTTGTTGGCTATCAGTGATAGCTTTTTTTATTTCTTCAGCATTAAATTTTTGAGCTACTTTTGGGGCGTCGAAATCAAAGGGACCTATATAGGTGTGATCGTTACTTCCATAATATAATTTTTTCAGACCAACTAAGTCGATAATATATCGTTCTGTGCCAATTTCAGATAGTTTTTTTACTACTTCGGGAAAAGTTATTTTTCCAGCGAGTGAAAGCAAAGAGTATTCATTAATCATTTTTATATAGTATGTATTAATAATTTTTATATCCATATTTGTTTATTTTATTCTATGCGGTCTTTCCCGCGAGTTAATTGATCCCAACCATTGGTTTCAAGTAATTGTTTAATGGTATCGAGTAACTCCTGACGTTTTTGAGTCGAGAGAATTTGAAAAAAAGATTCATCATTTTTGTCGGCTAATTGTGCCAATTTTGGAACTAAAGCTTTGCCTGTCGAGGTAAGTGATAGTTGTACGGAACGGCGATCCTTATCGATATTGGTCCTACTTACAAGATTTTTTTGTACCAGGCGTTCTATCATGCGCGATAACGAACTATTATCCACCCCGACTAGTCTTGCGGCCTCATTCAAAGAAATATTCTGCTTATCATAAAGAGTACGCAGCACGACCCATTGAGCAACTGATATATCATGCTCGGCTAGCAGTGCTGCAAAGCTATGGTGTATATAATTAGAAAGACAACGCAGCCAATAGCCAAGATGATCTTCTAGATTGCTGGGATAATTATTACTCATGATCATATAATAATTGCATATGCAATTATTGTCAATACAATTATATTATAATTTATACATTGGACTAAATGACTTATAAAAATTAGTCTTATGCTAACTCGTATTCCACTTATCCTTGCTATTTACTCATAAATTGAGTAAGTTCTGTACATTATATAATCATTGAAAATTTAGGTTTAAGTGTCTGATTTATTTGGCTTTAGTGCGAATGCAAAAAATGCTAAGGTTAGTTCCTATACAGCAAATGATATAGAGGTTTTAGAAGGTCTAGAACCTGTTCGTATGCGTCCTGGTATGTATATTGGTGGCACGGATGAAGAGTCAATGCACCACCTGGTATCAGAGGTACTCGACAATTCTATGGATGAGGCTGTAGCTGGGTATGCTTCAAGGATTACTATTGAAATGTTGTCTGATGGCTCAATATCTATTAGTGATAATGGTAGGGGTATTCCAGTAGATAATCATCCTAAATTTCCTAAGAAATCAGCTCTAGAGGTGATACTTACGACCCTTCATTCTGGTGGTAAATTTTCTGATAAGTCCTATCAAACTTCTGGAGGATTACATGGTGTTGGGATATCTGTAGTAAACGCGCTTGCTTCAGCCTTAGATATTGAGGTTTATAGAGACGGAGTAGTATATACGCAAAAATATTCTCGTGGGGTACCGCTTACAAAGCTTGAAAAATCTACCGTTGCTAAGAAGTTAAGGGGCACTAAAATTACGTTTATTCCTGATCCAGAAATTTTTGGTAAATCCTTAAAATTAAAGCCCAAGAAAGTTTATGATTTAGCTAAGTCTAAAGCATACTTGTATAAGGGGGTAGAGATTCATTGGAGTTGTCACCCGGAGCTTATTTTATCAAATGAGGTTCCTCTATCGGATGTGATTCATTTTCCTGGGGGGCTCAGAGATTACCTTGACTCTAAACTCGATAAAAATCACATTATTGGTGAAGCAATATTTTCAGGCAATGCTGAAATTATTGCTGAGAATATCAAGGTGGAATGGGCTGTTTGTTGGTATGAAAGAGATAACTTCATTAAATCATATTGTAACACTATTCCAACTCCATTAGGTGGTACTCATGAACAAGGTGTAAGAGCTGCATTGCTCAGAGGGATAAAAATTTATGGAGAAACGGTAGGGCATAAAAAGGTGTCCCAAGTCTCTCCTGAAGATGTTCTGGAGTCGGCGTGCTTTATGCTTTCGGTTTTTATAAAAGATCCTGTCTTTCAGGGGCAAACAAAAGAAAAGCTGGTTTCTAATGGGATTGCTAAACATATTGAAAATGTATTTAAAGATCATTTTGATCATTGGCTCAGTGGTAATAAAAAGTCATCAGACAAGTTAATTGAGCATTTTATTAATAATGCCGAATATCGTTTAAGTAGAAAAAATGAACGTAGTGTTAGTCGAAAAACTGCTGTACAAAAGCTCCGTTTACCTGGTAAACTCGCAGATTGTAGTAGTACTAATGCTAAAGGTACAGAGCTGTTTTTAGTTGAAGGAGACTCCGCAGGTGGGTCAGCTAAGCAAGCGCGTGATCGTCTTATTCAAGCCGTTCTCCCTTTGCGTGGCAAGATATTGAACGTTGCTAATGCGCCTATACATAAAATTTTAGCTAATCAAGAAATTCAGGATCTAGAAGTTGCTTTAAATTGTGGTTCTATGAGCCACTATAAAGAAGAAGACTTGCGATATGAAAAAATAATAATTATGACTGATGCTGATGTCGATGGTGCGCATATTTGCGCGTTATTGATGACATTTTTCTATTTGCGTATGCGTAAGTTAATTGAAAATGGCCATTTGTATTTGGCGCGTCCACCTTTATATCGTTTAGTAAAAGGTACTAAAACATTTTATGCCGCTAATGATGAGCAAAAAGAAAAGCTAATGAAAGAACTTTCAAAAGATAGGAAAAAAGTAGAACTAGGTAGGTTTAAAGGTCTTGGTGAAATGACGCCGCCGCAGCTCAAAGAGACTACAATGAATCCTAAAACACGTATGCTTTACAAAGTAAGTGTAGATGACTTTGAAAATATAGATACAATAGTTGATAACTTAATGGGCAAAAAGCCAGAAAAGAGGTTTCAATTCATTCAAGAGCAAGCGCTTGCAAAAAATTATAAGGAGATTGAGTTGTATGTTTAAATTTGTTACTACAGTTTTTTTAACATTAATTGCCACAGTATCTTTTGCTGCAGAAGATAAAAAGGTTGAAGTTGATAATCGCCCAGATAGCTATTATTTCAGGCAATTTCAGGATGTGTTTCAAAGAATAGAGAAAGATTATATGCAAGTGCCTAATCGTCAAGAAATGACAGATGAGGCTATAAACGGAATGCTAAGGTCGCTAGATCCATATTCAGGGTATTTTACAGATGATGATCTAGAGTTTTTTATAACTCAAACTGATGGTGAATTCGGAGGGATTGGTGTAGAGATTATTCCTGATAATGGAGCAGTGAAAGTTATTACGCCGATTGATGATTTGCCTGCACATAAGTCTGGCATTAGAGCTGGAGATTATATAATTGGCGTAAATGGTCAACTTGTTTCCAACATTGGCTTTAATAAGGCTGTAAAAGAAATGAGAGGAGAGCCTGGAAGTAAGTTGAACCTTCTTGTTGTAAAAGAAGATGAAAATATTACGAAAGAAATTGAACTTACGCGTGAAATTGTAAAGATAAAGCCAATTAAATTTGATATTGAAGAAGATGATAATGGTGGAGTAGGTTATATCAGGATAGTTGCTTTTAATAATCAAACTACTACTGAACTCAAAAAAGCTGTTGATGAGATTGAAAAAAAGCTCCAAAAAAAGAAGAAAAATTTAAAGGGTATTATTCTTGATGTACGGAGTAATCCAGGTGGGCTGCTTGATCAAGCAGTCGCTGTTTGTGAATATTTCATTGATCATGGAACAATTGTTTCGATTCGAGGGAGGGACAGCGCCAATGACAGCGTTATTTCTGCTGGAAGGTTTGTTGCTAAAGCTCCGAATGTTCCAACAGTAGTTCTTGTTAATTCTGGTACAGCATCTGCTGCTGAGATTGTGGCTGGAGCTCTGCAGGATCATAAGAGAGCAATTATTGTTGGTACTACCTCGTTTGGTAAAGGTTTAGTGCAAACATTTACTCAGATAAGTAAGAGAGCTGCGGTGAAGTTGACTACGGCTAAATATTTTACCCCAAGTGGTAGGTCAATAAATGGTAAAGGTATTGAGCCAGATTTATATATAGAAAATGCAAAAGTGGAATTTGCTGAAAAAGAAAATAAGGAAAAATCTTTTACTAGTTCATCGGTAAAAAGTTATTTAAAGAAATATAACACAGAAGAAAAATCTGAAGAAAAAAAGTCTGATGATGTGAAAGAGCATTCTATGTCGGATAAGTATAAAGAAGATTATCAGTATGCAAGAGCTTACGACTTGATTAGAGGGTTGAGTGTGAACTATAAAAAAAACTAGAGAATGATAAAAGATCCAAAATTAAAGGCTAAAGTAAAGCTATATCTTTTAGGCAGTAATATAGCTCTTGGTGCTATATTACTTTCTTTAGTAATATATTGGCTTGTGTCTGCAAGACCTAGTCAAATTGCAAGAGCTACGCAGTTTGGTCAATACCGCACTTACTCTATGGCTAGCTTACCTTTTATTACTAATGAAATAGAAGCTGATTATGTTGGTCTGCAAAAACAAGTGGCTGACACTTTAGAAGAAGCAAATGAAGTTGATTTGGAGCTTTTATCAATAGATGTTCCACCAAAGCAAGATAGTTTGATAGAAGAGACAGAGCAAATACTTGCTAAATCTGATGAGTTATTAACTAGTAAGAACTCAAACAAAGAGTTGTCGGTTAAGAAAAAAAGGGTTTATTCCGGGAAACCAAAAATTTCAATTGTAGTAACTAATTTAGGATTAAATAGACGTTCAACCGAGCTAGCGCTAACTTTACCAACACAGTGTGGTCTTGGGTTTTTACCATATACGCAAAGCTTAAAGCCACTATTGAACAAAGCCCAAAATAAAGGACATGAGGTATATTTATACTTACCGCTTCAGACTAGTAAAGCTCTGGACAATCCTGGTAAATATGCTTTGATGAATAATTTAGCTCTAGAAGAGAACGAAGTGCGATTGAATGTGATATTAAATTCTCAGGCTCGCTATGACGGA
This sequence comes from Rickettsia typhi, assembly GCA_945865485.1. Taxonomy (GTDB): domain Bacteria; phylum Pseudomonadota; class Alphaproteobacteria; order Rickettsiales; family Rickettsiaceae; genus Megaera_A; species Megaera_A venefica. Next base: position 163,473 of record CAMBEC010000001.1, on the reverse strand, counting down.
GTGTATTCTAGTTATAAGGAAGTGTTCACAGATGACATGAATGCATCATCAATGATTTTTGATCAATTAGATGATAAAAATTTGATATTTATTTTAGGTAAGGGGCTAGCTAAAGGGGTACCAGGTCATATTTCTTCACATAATAATGTTATTCCCACTAATATAATAATTGATGAGGAACCTGATAAGGATTCAATTCGAAGCCAACTGGAAGAATTGATTAGAGTGGCAGAAAGTAACGGCATTGCTCTTGGTTATGCTCAAGGATTTACTTTAACAATAGAAATGATTAGGGATTGGATTCCAACGCTTAATAAGAAAGGGCTTCAGTTGGTACCTGTTTCTGAGTTACTCAAGGAGTATAATTTGTGAAGACAGATTCTAATAATAAGCTAGATAATAAAGAATTATTGAACCTGCCTTTTCGCCCGGGTGTTGGTATGATGATAATTGATAAAGAAGACAGAGTTTTTGTTGGCAAGAGAATAGATTCAAAAGCTAATGGTTGGCAAATGCCTCAAGGTGGTATAGATCTTGGCGAGACGCCGAGCAGTGCAGCTTTGCGAGAGATGGAAGAAGAAATAGGTTGTGGTGATGGATATATAATTGCTGAAAGCAAGAACTGGTATAGCTATCGTGTTCCAGACTTTCTTATTCCAAGGCTGTGGGATGGTAAGTATTGTGGCCAAAAGCAGAAATGGTTTTTAATTCGGTTTACCGGGAAGGACAGTGATATAGATATTAAAACGCTGCATCCTGAATTTGATCAGTGGAAGTGGGTAAATTTTGATGAACTTCTGACTGATGTAATACCCTTCAAATTAAAGCTCTATAAACAAGTTGTACAAGAGTTTCGTCAAATATTACATCAATCTAAAAATTAACAACAAATATGAAAAGCATTTATAAGTTTCCTTTATTAGTAGCAATGTTGTTTTGTGTGGTTACCCATGCTGTTGCTTCTTCAACGATCCAGGTGGAAGTTAAACAAGGTTCAGTAAAGTTTAAAGAGCTACTTAGTGCCTCTCCAGAAATAGCTAAAAGTAGCCCCATGAAAGAAGTAAATCCTGATATAGTGGGTAAAATAATTGTGATCAATAATAAAAAATATGAAATTCGCTATTTTAGCTTTGAGGATACATCCAAAAAATTACCCACAAATATCACATTTAAGGATTATATTAAAAAAAATGGACTATTAGAATCTTTTTCCACCAAAACAGAACCATTGCCAGGACTCATGTTTGAGAGCTTTGATTTTCGTAAATTTAAACTAAATGATGGAGTTTATTTCAGTATGGCAATTAGGGGATTAGACTAATTGCCTCACTAAAACAATTAAATTATTTTTTAACTTTTCTCACTAATGCGTGCTCAAGTACCTGATCAATATTGGAAACAGGAATAATTTTTATATTGTCTTTAATATTAGCTGGAATATCTTTTAAGTCTTTTATATTTTCCTCGGGAATAAGAACGGTTTTAATCCCCCCTCTGACTGCGGCAAGAAGCTTTTCTTTTAGACCTCCAATAGGCAATACTTTACCACGCAAAGTTATTTCTCCAGTCATTGCCACATTCCTGTTAACTGGATTTTTTGTCATAAGCGATACTAAAGTTGTATAAATTGCAATACCTGCTGACGGCCCATCTTTTGGTGTTGCTCCCTCAGGTACGTGTAGATGTATATCAAATTCTTTGTACTCACTTTCTTTTAAGCCTAGGCTCTTAGCTTTTGAAAGGAAACAGCTATAAGCTGCTTCGGCTGATTCTTTCATTACTTCGCCAAGTTTACCAGTTGATTTAATTCCCCCTTTTCCTTTGAAACAAGCAGCTTCAATACTTAATAAATCGCCTCCAACTTGAGTGTAAGCAAGGCCAGTTGTGGTACCGATTTGATCTTCTGTTTCTGCTAAACCAAAGCGATATTTTTTTACTCCTAAATATTCTTCTAGATCTTTTGGAGTTACCGTTACAGTTTTTAGGTCTTTATCCTTAAGAATTCTAGTTAGCACCTTTCTAGCAATAGCACCAATTTCACGTTCCAGTGACCTTACACCAGATTCTTTAGTGTAATATCTAATCAATTCTAAAATAGTGTCATCTGGTATAATGAGTTCTTCAGGTTTCATGCCATGCATCTTTAGTTGCTTAGTCACGAGATGATTTTTTGCTATTTGTAATTTTTCTTCTTCAATATAACCAGCAATATTAATTATTTCCATACGATCAAGTAGGGCGCGCGGCAGGTCGTATGAATTTGCTGTTGCAATGAATATAATATTCGATAGATCGTATTCAACCTCTAAATAATGATCAACAAAATGTGAGTTTTGTTCTGGATCAAGTACTTCAAGTAGGGCTGACGCTGGGTCGCCTCTAAAATCAGCGCTCATTTTATCTATTTCATCTAGCAACATAACTGGATTATCAACCTTTGATTTTTTTAGTAAGGTAATAATCTTGCCTGGCATAGAGCCAAGATAGGTTTTTCTATGCCCCCTAATCTCCGCCTCATCTCTGACTCCACCTAGGGCAAATTTGGTATATTTTCTATCCATTGCTTCGGCAATAGATTTTACAAGTGAGGTTTTGCCAACACCTGGAGGGCCAATAAGGCACAAAATAGGGCCTCTTATTTTGCGCGATCTTTTTAGGACAGAAAGATATTCTACAATTCGTTCCTTGACTTTTTTTAGCCCATAATGGTCGCGATCAAGGATTTCTTCAGTTTTGTTGATTTTAATAGTACTTTTATCTCTTTTTCCCCATGGTAATGAGAGAAGTGTATCAAGGTAGTTCCTAACAACAGAAGATTCAGCTGATAGCTGATTCATCATCTTAAGCTTTTTCAATTCGGCCGTTGCTTTTTCCTTTGCTTCAGTTGAAAGCTTTAGTTTTTTGATTTTTTTCTCCAAATCAAAAAAATCAGACTTATCATTGCTGCCATCCATTTCTTGTTGAATAGCTTTCATTTGTTCGTTTAAATAAAACTCTCTTTGAGTTTTTTCAATTTGTTTTTTTACTCTTTGTTGAACTACTTGTTCAGTGTCCATCTGAGCGTTTTCAGCTGAGATAATCTCAAGCAATAGCTCGGCACGTTTTTGAACATCTGTTTGTTCAAGAAGTGCTTGTTTAAGATCAATTTTTGAAGTTAGATGAGAAGCAATAATATTGGTAATATAACTTGGGTTTCTTTGCTCGGTGAGAATGTTTAATATTTCCAAATTAATTTTTTTATTGGCTCTTGCATATTCCTTGAAAGACTCGATAACTGTTGTCGTAGCATCGTTTAGCACCTCTAGGTTATCTACTTCTTTATCTGGGTTAATGGTATATTCAGATACGAACATATCATCGCCAGTGATGTTTGTAAGCTTTACTCGATTAATTGCTTCTATAAGTATTTTTGCATTATTATTTGGTAATTTTACTGTTTGAATAATTTTAGCTAGTATACCGACCCGAAATAGATCATGTGCGCCAGGCTCTTCAATGTCCTGTTTTTTTTGAGTTGTTAGGAGGATATGTTGCCCATCGTCGATTCTCTTTGCTGCAAGCAGCGCATTAAGAGACTTCTCCCTGCCAATAAATATAGGTGCAATAGTTCCAGGAAATATTATTACATCACGAAGTATTAATAGTGGGAGAGTTTTTTTTTCAAGTGCTATCACTTATGCAAACCTATTATAAATTTTTCTGTATTATGCCGTTAGTTGGCTATATAATGTCTCAGTCTAATGTTTTCAAGAGATATAGTAAATTGATTAGTATTTTGTGCGTAGTTGCTTGTTGTTTATCTATTGTATATAGGTTTCGCACCAGCATGCTTGACTATAATATAAGTAGCGATTTAACATTCTGTAGAAATACAAAATTTTTATAAAAATATGACCGATTTAGCTAAAAACACCCCAGACGTTGCAAAAGCTTACGCCAGGATTAAGCCATATATTCATAAAACCCCATTACTTCATTCAAACTTGTTGAATGAAATGTTGGGTAGTAAGATTTATTTTAAAATGGATGCAGTACAAAAAACAGGGGCGTTTAAGATTCGTGGAGTACTAAATCATCTTTTGGTACTTAAAGAAAAGGGCAAAATGCCTAAGAAAATCGTTGCTTATAGTACAGGGAATCATGCCCTTGCGATGTCATATGCGGCTAAATTGTTTGGTATCGAAGCAAGAGTTTATTTGCCGGAAAATGTTTCTCCTATAAAAAAGCGTATAGCAAAATATTATGGTGCTGACGTTGTTGAGGTGGCCACAAGGCAAGAAGCTGAAGATGCAGCAGCAGCGGATGGGCAGAATGGCTTTTACTACCTTCACCCTTCGGACGATGATGAAACAATTGCTGGTGCTGGTACTATGTGTTATGAAGCCCTTTTAGAACTTAACCAAACAGGCGAAAAAACGGATGCAATTTTTGGCCCATGCGGTGGAGGAGGTTTACTTTCTGGTAGTTATTTAGCAAAAGAATTATTAAGGCCAGCTGCGCAGTTACATGGTGTTGAGCCGAGAATTGCTAATGATGCACATCAATCTCTAAACAGTAGTGAGATTTTTCGTTTCACACATTCACCTGAAACAATTGCGGATGGGCTACGTGCTCTTTCGATATCGTCAAGGACGCTCAAATATCTTAGAAATCTTGATGAATTCCATCTAGTAGACGAAGAGGCTATTCGCTATTGGACGGCATGGTTAATTCAAATGATGAAAATAACATGCGAGCCATCAGCTGCAATAAGTATGGCAGCTGCGCATAGCTGGCTTCAACACCAGCCACAAAATAAGGTTATACTGATTCTAATTACTGGTGGTAATGTAGACCCAGAGTTTTATCAAGAGCTTAGCACTTTAGATCTCTTTATATCTGCTTGAGTATTTGTATAAATCATATTTTAGTTTGTTGTTTTGTAATTACATAATCTGGATAATGTGCTAATAGTTACTAAGTTTTTATAAAAAATAACAAATAGGAATCATGAAAAAGAAAAAAGTTTCAGAAGAGAGTAAATCAGGTGCAGGTGCAGGTGCAGGTGCAGGTGCAGGTGCAGGTGCAGGTGCAGGTGCAGGTGCAGGTGCTCACACCTCATTGGATAAAAATAAAATAAAAAAGCTAGTTTATATAGCTAAATATGAATCAAGTGAGGAGATAGAGGATTTAGTAGGTCGGATGAGACCAGCAGAAATACAAGCTGCGTTTATTGAACTTGCTGAAGAGCAATCGGAAGGGGAGCCAGATGGTACCTTTTATGGAGATCTAGCCTCGACCGCTATGCGAGATTTAATGTCTCATATGTCAATAGCTGGCATATGTAGTGTAGTAAACGCTGCTACACCAGAAGATCTAACAGAAATGATCAGGGTTTTTGGTGATTATATTGATTACAGCATGGAAGAATAATTTTCTTCCATGAGACCTTATGGGTGAGATCTTAATTTGAATTAGCTGGGTTGGAAGAAAGGCTGCGTAAACCCTACCTTAACTAATTCTTGGAATATGGGTAGATTTCTTCTATTGAGTTACATAGAAGCTGAAGATCAGAAGGCCTTGATAGGCTATGGTTACCATCTTTAATTAATTTTATTACTACATTATTGGATTTGATTTTCTCTGCTCCGCGTGTTGAAATTGTATAAGGTACATCAATATCCTGCATTCCATGAATCAAATGCATTGGGCAAGTAATATCTATATTATTGCGATTGAGTAGTAAATGTTGCCTTGCATCTTCAATTAAGTTAAGGCTAATTGGGTATTTTCGAGAACAATCAGGATTCGCTCCGCCAATTTCACAAGTGCCATCTTTTTTTAGTTTGGCTTTTTGCTCAAGGCCGATACCATCCCATATCAGTTCTTCAGTAAAATCAAAAGCTGCTGATATGGTAATTATACCAGCAACTCTTTGTGGCAATACTATTCCAGCTAAAATAGAGATCCACGCTCCAAGGCTAGAGCCAATCAAAATGACTTGACCGGTGGTAAGTTGCTCAATTACAAGTAACAATCCTTCAAGCCAGCTGCTGATAGTTTGGTCAATAAATTTTCCAGATGATGCTCCATGCCCATAATTATCGTATCTAATAAAATTATAATCTTTTTTCTTACAATAGCTTTCAACAAACAAAGCTTTGTCTCCATTCATGCTGGACATAAGCCCGTGATGAAATATTAAACAAGGGGCTTCCCTTTTGGCGACAAAATGGTTATGATAAGCGATTGTCTTCTCGTTGTTGGAATGTAAAATATTCATCGACACACATGATCATATTACTTATATGGGTATAGAAAAAAAATATCATAAAAAAACTATTTTGCAAGTTGTGCCTGCTTTAATTTCTGGTGGAGTGGAACGTGGGACTCTTGAAATTGCAAAAAAAATCGTTGAATCTGGTAATATTTCAATTGTGATTTCTGCTGGTGGTCCACTTGTTGAAGCTTTAGAACAAGATGGTTCTATTCATATCAAAATGAATGTGGCAAGTAAAAATCCAATTACGATTTGGAATAATGCTGGAAAAATTGCTAACATTATTCGCAATTATAATGTGAACATTGTTCATGCTAGATCACGAGCACCTGCTTGGAGCTGTTATTTTGCAGCAAAAGCTACGGGCATAAAGCTAATAACAACTTTCCACGGCATTTATAACTTCAAAAATAGCATAAAAAAATACTACAACAGCGTTATGACGCAGGGCGTCAAGGTAATCGCTGTATCAAATTTCGTTAAAAACCATATTATTGAAAATTATAAGATAGATAAAAATAAAATTCAGGTTATTTATCGAGGAGTAAATCATGAAGAATTTACAAAGGAAAAAGTTTCTGATGAACTATTAAAAAAATTTAGAGAAAAATACAATGTGCCAGCAGGCGCTCGAGTATTATTACTTCCTTCTCGAATGACAAGATGGAAGGGGCACCTTATTTTAATAGAAGCACTAGAAAAGATAAAACATTTAAATTTTTATTGTATTATAGCTGGAGATTTAGCAAAACACCCTGGATTTGTAAGTGAAATTCAGGAAAAAATTCAAGAGTATAAAATTCAAAATCGTGCTCAACTATTTGGTAATGAACCAAATATGATGGGTTTGTATGGTATTGCAGATATAGTACTCTCAACCTCTATTGAGCCCGAAGCTTTTGGTAGAACAATAATTGAAGCTCAGTCTATGGAAAAGCTAGTTATAGCAACCAATATTGGTGGTGCTTGTGAAACTATCCAAGATGGCGTAACTGGGTTTCACGTTAAAGCTGGAGATATAGATGACTTGGCCAAAAAAATTGAGTATTGCTTAGGAATAATTGGTTCGGCGGAAGAAAAGAAAATTACTTCTAAAGCACGCAAAGCTGTTGCTACTAATTTTTCACTTGACCTGATGCTTAAAAGCACACTTTCTATATATAATGAGATAGATTGAATTCCACATAATTTTTGTTCATAATCCTTCTGAAGCGTTGTATACAAAGTTTTGTCTGGTCCTTGGATTCTGGATTCTAGAAAGTTATCCTGAACGCAGATAGGAGCCATGCCTGTAGGCCTAGCATCTCTTTTAAGACTATGTCAGGCTGAACTTGATCTTGAATGGTTGGGTCCACCCAGTCATCCTGGATCCTGGTGCTTCTTCTGTTTAAGAAACTATAATAAATCTACTATCTATTATACATAGTTCAGGTTACCTTACCAAATTTATATTATTTGACATAATATAAATTATTGTGGTAAAAGTTCAGTCTTCGTGCCTCTGTGGTGGAATGGTAGACACGACAGATTCAAAATCTGTTGCTCTTTGGGTGTGCCGGTTCGAGTCCGGCCAGAGGTACCACACATGACTAACTCCAATTTAAATGATAATTCTTAGCTATTTTACAATGTTGAGTGGGTTGAATGCCCTGAAATTCATTAGCCTTAGTTAAAATTGAACTTAACTAACCTGAACGTCATCCTGAGCTTAACTAAAGATAACAGACTTTCCATTCTGATTTTTCAAAAATATTCACTTTTTATATCAAACTCAGGTTAAAATAGGGGGCGCCAATTTAGCAAGTTTCGCCTGTGCTCACTGCAAACCTAGGCTGAGAGTCTCGCTCAAAATTAACTATCCTTACTTCAAGTTAATTTACTATATTCGTTCTTTACGTTCGAGAGGATGAAAGTTTTTTAAAGTTTTCTTCAGATGATTTGTCTGAACATGGGTATATATCTGAGTTGTGCTTATATCAGAGTGACCAAGTAGTTCTTGAATCACTCGTAAATCTGCTCCACCTTCAAGCAAGTGACTGGCAAAACTATGCCTCAGGACGTGTGGTGATATGTTTGTTGCATCCAATCCAGATTGGAGAGCTGCTTTTTTTAGAAGTTGTGCAAAATTTTGGCGTGTCATATGGCCAGAGCTAGAACTGCTGGAAAAGAAAAAAGTCTTTGCTTTTAATGATTTGCCGCGGCAAAATTCTTCTCTTATTTTTAAATAATTCTCAATAGTTGTTTTAGCTTTATCATTAATTACAACCATTCGCTCTTTACCGCCTTTTCCCTTCACAGCAAATGATTTTCTGACTTGTAGTGAGCCACCGCCACTTACCATATCCACTAGTTTTAACGAGACCAGCTCGCTCACTCTAAGGCCACTTGCATAAATAAGGTGGATCATTGCGTTAAGGCGCACCACTTCTATTGATTCAGTGTTATCGTAAAAATTGAGTAATGTTCTGATTTGTTCCACCGACATTACGTTAGGGAGTTTATTTTGGTATTTTGGTAAATCTACAATTAGTACTGGATTATATTCAGCATAATGTTCACTGATTAGGAAGTTGTAGTAATTCTTTAATGTTGATATTTTTCGATTTATCGAACGAGGTAAAATTCCATTATTACTTAGCAGGTTTATGTATTGTTCAATATTATCTGAAGTAACTGTTAGTTCTTCTGTTTTTATTTTTTGTAAAAAAACTTTAAAATCTAATAAATCTCGTTTGTAACTTATTAGTGTATTCTCGGCAATTCCTCTTTCTGCCAAGGCCATTTCTAAGAATTGTTCGATATATTGCATTTTTAATAATTCGCTTGAATTAGTTTTAAGCTTCAATATATATGTATCAAGATAGGTGGAGGCCAGAGCCGGAATCGAACCGGCGATAGAGGATTTGCAGTCCACGGCATTACCATTTTGCTACCTGGCCAAACTACCATAACAATCTAAACGATTGCTGCTAAATAGTTCCATAGTGTTTGTAGTCAAATTTTATAAAAAAAGCAATAAGAAATTGGTATCATAAACCTTATCATGCAGCTCTATTAAAATATTGGATTTCTTTGTAGCCCAATTTTCTTGCACTAACAAAAGCTGAATAATCATCGTAGGCATTAACAATTACCCCACCTATTTTATCAGGAAATTCTTGCCGCAGAGTTTTGAAAATATAATCAATCACTCGCATTCCATAATATCTAGTACTACCTTGCGGATTAGTGAGTATAATTTTTGTTCTAGCAGTCGATAAAAAATTTCTGGCTTTTTCTAGATTTTCTACTTCATATAGCATAAGTTTCTCCTTATAAACTTCTTAATATATTAGTTACAACTCCCCAAATATGAACCTCCGAATTCTCTAAAATGGGTATTGGATCAAAGTTAGGATTCTCTGGGAGTAAATAAGGTTTTTTATCAATATAACCAAGACGTTTTACGGTCAACATACCATCAAGCGCTGCAACAACAATTTTTCCCTCAACTGGAGTAATGCTGCTATCCACAAGTAATTTATCTCCTTCATAAATTCCGGCATCTATCATTGATAGACCAGTTACCTTGACACAGAAAGTAGTATGTGGATTTTTTATAAGTAAGCTATTCATATCAAGCATTTCTTCAACATGATCTTCTGCTATGGAAGGGGATCCTGCTTCAACCATCGAACTAAAAAATGGTACTTTGTAGCCACCGTTTAATGAGTAGTCCTTTATGTCTTCAACTAAATAGTCCGGAACTCGAACTGCTTTTGTTGATGTGCCATAGCGACCTTGTCCCTTTGGTCGCCCAGCCCCTGTTCTTTTTCCACCATGATTCATAATTTTACTCCTAAAAAAGTTTTTTACTTGAAAACTGTACATTTATTTTATATCATAAATTTAGAGTCAATGCCAAATAAAAAAATAGGTTTATTAAATGATAATATCAAAAAATTCTTGGATACGTAAAGAGCCATCAGAAAACTGGAGCTTAAGATTACAAAGAATATCCTATTATTTAGTTAGTAGCCAATATAAGGTTAAATTAGACTATTTATTCCATATATTAGGTAAATACAAAGCAATAGTAGCTTTGGCATTTTTGTTAATATTCCAATTCTCATTGTATGACTACAACTATACTGAGTATGTTAATTTTATTTAGAATAAACCGCGCGATGTACTAATAACAAATTATACCAAGAAGAAATATGCTAATCCCAAAAAGCTAAAAAAACCTATCGCATCAGTACAAGCAGTTAAGAAAACGCCAGAAGCAGTGGCTGGATCAATGTCAAAGTGATTAAGTATCATTGGAATACAAGAGCCTAAAAATCCAGCAATGGTAAAATTTATGACAACTGCACTAGCAAAAACTAGACTTAATTTTATTTCAGCAAATAATACGTAAGTGAGAACAATTCCAATAGCAGCAAGCAATAAGCCATTTAGAGTACAAACATAAATTTCTTTTGTGATTACTCTTTTTGTACTAGTGCTAGTTATCTCTCTGTTTGCTAGCGCTCTGACTGTTACAGTCATTACTTGTGTCCCAGCGTTTCCACCCATTGAGGCAACGATAGGCATAATTGTAGCTAAGGTAATTAATTTAGAAATAGTATCACTGAATTGATTAATGACCAATGAAGTAAGACATGCGGTAACAAGATTTACAAATAACCATGGAAACCTGCTCTTTGTTGTTGTGTACAGATTGTAGAAAATATCGCTATTATTAATCCCCCCAAAATGTAAGAATTCGCTCTCGGCTTGTTCTTCAACGATATAAAGCATATTATCAATCGATATACTCCCCACAAGTTTACCTTGTTTTGTTGTTACTGGCACTATTGTTAGTGCGTATTGTTTAAATATAAATGCTAATTCATCAAGTTCGGTATTAGTATCAGCTGCCATAAATTCATAGTTCATCAATTCAACTAGAGGAACATTTCGGGAGCTTTTTAATAATTTGCATAGTAATATTGTACCAACAGGTTTAACCCTGCTATCAACCACTATCGCTGCATGAAAGTCAGCACTAATATTACTTCTTCTTATAAAATCAATTGCTTGACCAGCAGTCCAGTGTTGACGAAGTGAAACAAAATCTTTTTCGAGGACTCGTCCAGCAGTATTTTCAGGATACTTAAACCCCTCTATAATTTGTTGACGTTTATCAGTTTTAAGCTTGGCAATTATTAATTCTTTTAACTCTGCATTAAGGGCTTCTATTACCTCAATAGAATCTTCAATATCAAGTTCATCAATTAATCTAGCGCTTACATCTAGGCCAAGAGCTTCAATTGCTGGCTGTTTGTTACCATCACTTAACCAAACAAGCACTTCTGAGTTCAGCATACTTGCAAGGGCTGGGAAAATAATGTGATAGTATTTGCGATTAACGTTATCTAAAAAATCGGCTAAATCAGCGTAATGCAATTCAAGAAGCAGTTCAACGGCTTTTTCTATATTATCATTGGCGATTAAATCATTAATATACTCAAACTGCTGTACGAGTTTGTCCTGATGATCAGGTGATATAGTGTTGAGCTCATCTTGCATAATCTCTCCTTCTTATATCAAAGTTCACGTTAGTGAGGTCATAAATGGCTACCTGAGATTGTAGTCATTTTTGAATAGGTAAGTTATTCTTCTTTTCGCCATCCTAGTGTATATAGAACTACATTCCTCGTACTTAGCCCTTAATCCAAGTTAAGCGACTATAACAATAACGTGGTGCGGCCGAGAAGATTTGAACTTCCACTCCTTATCAGAACAGCGACCTCAACGCTGCGCGTCTACCATTTCGCCACGGCCGCTTATGGAAAACTTGTTCCTGTATAGCAAGTTTTTTAAGCAAAATCAATTACATAATACAAATTTAAGAATGTAAGAAAACAGAGCTATAATAAATTTTGTGTTTTTACGCCAACTGATTTTAACATAGTAACTGTTTCACAAAGAGGAAGGCCAATAATGTTTGAGAATGAACCGGAAAGATAAGAAACGAATGATTCAGCATAACCAGTAAGAGTGTAGCCACCCGCTTTGTCAATGCCTTGATTAGTAGAACAGAAATACTCAATTTCTGAAGTAGATAGATGCCTAAATTTGACTATTGATTTTACCACTTTTATTAATTTTACTGTTTCAGTAGAAGTTTTTTTGATCACACAAACTCCAGTATAAACGCTATGTCGTCTTTGTGATAAAAGCTGTAAGCTCAGGCGTACATCTTCTGCAGTCATCGCTTTTCTCATAATACGTCTGCCAACTGTAGGTATTGTATCTGCTCCAATAATGATACCCTGATCAACTGTGGCTGCTATAAAAGCTGCTTTTTCAAAGCTCAATCTGTTGGCCAGTTGTCTTGGAAGTTCACCAGCTTGTTCTGCTTCATCAATGTCAGAAGGAATAACAAAATCAGGTGTTATTCCAATTTGGCGAAGCAATTGAAGTCTAGCTGGCGAAGCTGAGGCCAAAATAATTGGTAAATTATTCATACAAAAAGTCTAGTATCTAAGAATGACTCTGCCATTAGTCAAGTCGTAAGGGGTCATTTCAACACGAACTTTATCACCAGCAAGGATACGAATACGATTTTTACGCATTCTGCCAGAAGTATGAGCAATAAACTGATGTCCATTTTCAAGTTTTACCCGAAAATGTGCATTTGGGAGCAATTCTAAAACTTCTCCGTCAAACTCAATTAACTCTTCTTTAGCCATAAAAATTTAGATTGTTAAATATGTCCACCGATAATAGCAACTATAGCCAATTATTGCAAGATCAAACTCGGAGTTATACCGATTGTATTCTTAATGCAGCGTGCAATTAATAGGACTTAACCATTAGTTTCTTCAATAACACCCACTACCTCAACTGGATTGAAGCTAGCTAGATCAATTAAGTCGGTGTAAAAGTTAGGGTTATGCTTTGCATTATGATCAACAGATAAAACAATTGAGTCAGCGAATATTTTCTTTATTTCATTGCAGACTAAACTTGTAGTGTCTATGTCTAAGTTAGCTAATGTTTCGTCGATCACAAATAATACTGGTTCACCTAGGTATTGTTTATAGATTATTGCGCTGATAATCATGGCTAATTTCCCCTGACCGGTGCTTAAAGATAACTTGTCATCATTACCTTTAGTGGAGAGTTTTTCTTCTGAAAAACCTTGTTGACCAAATAGTGCAAATAATTGTAGTGCAGAGTGCATTAGTACTTCTTTGTGGCTATTTACATATTCTTGATCTAGACGGTAAGTTAAACGTTCAAATAATGTTGTTGCCGGAGGTGAGAAAGGGGTAGTTCCGCAAAAAATTTCTTTAATAGCATGGTGTTGATAAGTCGGATAAAAAATCTTACCACTAGAACAAAAAACTGGCATTAGACATTTAGCAACATCTGTTAGAAGCGTTGTTTTTCCGGTACCGATCTTACCTGTGATTGCGTATATATGGCCTGGTTCAAACTCTAAATTTTCAATGTGAAGCATATCTGTGTTTTCAGCCTTTTTCTTTAAATGGTAATTTTCTAAAGATAAGATCATTGTCTCACTTAGTAAGCGTTCAGGTCCACCGTGGTGTCTTTCTTTTAAAATCTTCAAAGTAGATAATATTTCTGCTGGATCAATTTCTTGACCTGCACCATAAATAGTTGAATTCGAATTATTACTAAGCCCTAATGTTGTTGTTAAGTTTCCTATAAGAGTTTCAATAGCAAATAACTCTTCTTGACTAATGCCTTGAGATATAAACACGCCTGCATAAAGAAATTCCTGAATTGAATTTTTGATAAAATCTAATAAGGAAGTGATTGTTGATTTACTTTGAATAGGAGATGTAGAATTCTTTTCTATATATGCCAATACTTTACTCAGCATATATTTATTACCACCTAGTTTGGCAATTTCCTGGATATTTCCATAAGTATAGCCGGATGGGTTAGATACAATATTTAAGGTGCATGAACCCATTTTTTGTGTAGTTATCTCCGTATCTCCCGAATCTTCTTCTTTTCTTTGTCCATAAAGTTTAGTTGTTATCCATTTTTCTACTATATTGATATTAGTGTAGTTAAAAATTGTGTTAATTAAAGAGTCTAATAAAAATAATGAAGGATTCGAATCTAATATTGGTATAGATCTTTGGTTGCTAAAGCTTGAAGGTGTTACTAAGGGCATGACTAGGCTTTGCAATGTTTGAGAAGTTTGCGCCGTAGTTTCGTCGTAAATTCTTGATATCTGATTAGATAATATATTCACTTTTGGACCAAGGTCCATGACTTTTTGAGTGCTATCATTTTGCAGTACAATTTCAATCACATGTTTATCGATATCTTTTTTTAGGGTCTCTTTTAATTTAGTTACTATTTTGTTATGAACAGTTTCTGTCACTTCTTTAACTAATTTAAGCAATGATAGTTTGATCAAATAGTTTATTGGATTATCTTCTTTAGCAGCAAAAAATGATGCCATTTTTCCCGCGGGCATATATTGGAAGAATTTTTGTACTAAAACTAATTTTGCTATATCAACACCTTGATATAGCAAAGAAAATAAAATAAATTTATTTGATAATATTTGTTTGAAATTACTTATAGCGTGGGTGATACCAGAAACATATCCCTTACTAAATTGATCTTCTAGCTTTGCGAGCTCATCTGTCTTATCAAAAAAGCTAGCAATTAATTTTGTAGAGTCTAATGTTTTTTTATGGTTAGTTTTTGGTGCAAAAATATCTGGTCCAAGGCATATCATGCCAACGCTTATCAGAGAAGATGCAGCATATAGAGGGACTTTATATTGTGTAGGTATTTTCTCTGATGATTGTATTTGTTTTATAGCGCTCCATCCTACATAACCCCAGAAACTAGATAAGCTAAAATAACTTTTATCAGTTATGTTGCTTGATGAAAGTACTTGGTCTGCAAGAGATGTTACAGCTAACACTCCAGTATGAGCTGGGCCGCCAAGGTTATAAGCATTGTATAAATTCAAGGCCGTATGAAAAGAAAAAATGGTTTCATTTTTAAGTACTTTAAAAGTAATGTTAGGGCTAGTACCTTTGGATGGTGGCGTATCAACATCTTGGTGTTTCATAGAATTTACTTTTAAAGATATTGCTAATTGATCATGGAAGTAAACAATATATTAAAAACACTTAATAAGTCAAGCTGGATTTATTTGCCCCTATGAGATAGAGGAGACATATAAAATTTCTGAATAAATTGACAGAATAATTTACATCCTTTGACTAGGAGGGCTTTTTTTGACCGGCGGTGGCGCAGATGCTGATCTTGGTCTTGTGGATGAATCGTGCATTACTCCTGATATCTTGGCCACTTCCTTCTTAACAAAAGGTGGTACTGAAAGTGATCTTGGTCTTGTTATTACATCCTTGTCCTTGCTGCTTTTACTAACGCCTTTAGCTTGAGATTGTTCAAACGCTTGCTCAAAGGCTTGGATTACCTTTTCAGGTTTTTTGACTGTTTTGATGGAGCTGTTAAAGTGAGAAGATTGTTGATCTATAATTCCACTTGCAAACTTATCTGATTTATTAAGGCCAAACTCTGGATTTGTTTTAATAGAATGGCAACCTATTGTGCCCCCTTGCACACCAGCCATTTCTTGTGTATGTCCACCTGCAAGTTGAGCAAGAAAATTCTTTTTACCAAGTTGAGATTTTGGATCGACGTCAAGGTAAGCACTTACTACTTCTCTAGTCTCATTGGCCTGAGCGTACCCAGTTCTGTCCTTGCCGCTTTTACAAAAATTAACGTCATTTGGATATTCCTTAGCTATCTTTTTCCCCACTACAGCATG
Organism: Rickettsia typhi; assembly: GCA_945865485.1. Lineage (GTDB taxonomy): Bacteria > Pseudomonadota > Alphaproteobacteria > Rickettsiales > Rickettsiaceae > Megaera_A > Megaera_A venefica. The sequence continues at coordinate 147,394 of CAMBEC010000001.1, read as the reverse complement.
AAGTGCTCCATCTGGGGATTTTACTGAGTTTTTGACTATGGCCATTTTTGCAGTAAGTTCTAAATTTACGTTCTCAGAATTTGCCATTAGAGTTGACGAATCTACTAAACTGCGTGCACTAGTCGCTACAACCAGAGATAATACAAGGTCTGGTTTTAGTGTATTAAGAACTTTTAGTTCTTTTTGCGCTTTTGTTTGAGTAGTTTCATAAGCGCCAAAGCTTATTGCTTCTACAAAATTACCAAATCTTGATCCACCTTTTTGTAAATATTTACTAACATGCTTCAGCCCTACTTCTTTTTCTAGCCCTTTGCCAACGTTAGCTAGGTTTTGCTCGAACTGTTTTGTATCTCTTCCTCCGCCACCAATTAATCTCCATCTGTTAATAGGAGAAGCTGATACGCTAACTCCCTCTACGTCTTTCTTACCCTTCTTGAGCTGGTCAGCAACAAAGTTCTCTCCACGAGCATTAAAAGGTGTTTTACTAGTCAAAATATTTAGATTCATTCTTTCTTCTGGAGGGAGAAAGCTTTTTAATTGTTTTAAATTTTCATTGGTAATTTCTTGTCTTGCTTCCTTGCCAACGGTTTTGACTTTTGTTGTTGGAGTCCCAGAGTGTAGGGTTTGGGATAAAACCTTAGGTTCAGGTGAGGTTGCGCTAGAAATCGCTGTAACTTTTTGGTATGCATTACGCACGCCAACAACATCGCTTAGCAATTGAGTAGGGATAACTTTGTTCCCAAGGGATATATCTAAAGCAACTGGCCTTAGTAGATCTTGCTTATATTTATCCATTTTGTCAAACCACTCAACCCCGCAAGGTTTTCCTGGAGTAGACCGAGCAATATCTTGATATTGATTTATCTGTTTATCGGTTAAACCATTAAGCATTATTTCAGCTTCATAAACCGTGTGAGGTTTTGAGTTTCTATCTGAAGCAGTAGACAATGTTACGATATGTTGATGATCATCTTTAAAATTGGCAATTTCACTGGCAAATTTTAATTTCTTTTCTGGTTCTGCTATACCGCTGCTTTCAAGAACATGAAGCATTTGAGTGTTATAATTCTTTACGGTTTTACTACCAAGATTATCTATATTTGCCATAGCGTCTGTAGCTATATGCATTAATTTTTTCTTGGCTAATTCCTTTGCTTCTGGAGAAAGGTTGGACTTATCAATTAAATCCGAGGCTCCTCTTGTTTGATTCAAGAGTTGCATTGCATATTTTTCAGGAGCGTCTATCTTTAATAAAGCCTCGTCGGTAGTAACTTTTCTAGCGTCTCTCACAAGTGAAGATGTGCCATTACCTAAATCTTGGCTTTCATGCCAAACTATACCTAGTCTATTATCTTTAATTTGATCAAGTTTTTTTATTGCTCCAGATAGATCTCCGTCTATAAAAAGTTGTTGAGCTTCTTTTTTTCTTGCTTCAATATCAATTTTAACTGGTGGTGTACCATCTACTCCTTTAGCAAAAGCTAAAGTTTTTTCTCTATTGTCATTCAATACTTCAAAGTTACTTTTAGACATAATTGGAATCCTAATATATTCAAATTTATGTATTGATCATATCACTAAATATGGAGAGGAGCTTTACCAAAAAAAAACTATAGAATTAGATTTGTTAAATAGGGTGTTAATTTTGTAATGGATATCAATTACCAGAAGAATCTACCCATTTATAAGAAGTTGGATCATTAAAGACTTTGCGTAAAAACTGGTTGTTAATTGAATGGCTTGTTTTGTATCCGTTTAATTCGCCAATAAAGCTGCCACCAGCAGAAAATAAGTCGCCAAGTAAATCTAAGAGTTTGTGGCGAACAAATTCATTTTTGTGTCTTAATCCCTCATGATTCAATATGATATCTTTGTCAATCCCAATTGCATTATCAAGGGAAGCGCCTTTTGCTAGTCCCTTGCTTTGAAGGTAATCTAGTTCGTGTACAAACCCAAAAGTTCTTGAGTCCGCTATTTCGTCCTTAAAACTTACATTTGATGAAAAAACATGTTGCTGCTTACCAATTACTGGACTCGCAAAATCTATGGTTAAATCTATATAGGTTTCTGTAGATGGCTGTGCAATAATTTCTGAGCCATTATCAGTCACTCGTACTTCTTTGATCAATTTTAAGAAGCGCATAGCCGCATTCTGTTGCTTTTTACCAGCGCATTCGATCATAAAAACAAAAGGTTTGCTGCTTCCGTCCATAATGGGTACTTCTGGTCCATCAATTTCAATAATGATGTTGCTGATTGAGCAGCCCCAGATCGCCGCCATCAAGTGTTCTATAGTAGAAACTTGTATTCCCGCGTTATTTTTGATAGAGGTAGAAAGTGTTGTATCAAAAACATTGCAATAAGATGCTTGTATTTTATTATCAAGGGTGGCTACATCTGTTCGCACGAAAACGACACCAGTACCAGGTTTAGCTGGTTTGAGAGTAACTTGGGTTTTTTTCCCAGAATGAACCCCTATACCATAACAGCTAATAGGATTTTGGATTGTCGTTTGCATATTAAGCTTTAGTATTAAATAAACCTTTAATTGACCAATCCTACCGAGAGCACATATATATAAGCAACGAAATTATTATTACTAAATGTTTCACATCGCCAGTTTTAACTTTATTAAAAAAAACTCTAGACCCAAGAAAAAAGTTTTGTTATAAGTGTCTTGGTATTTTTTATTCCTCGGTAGCTCAGTGGTAGAGCAAACGGCTGTTAACCGTTTGGTCGCTGGTTCGAATCCGGCCCGAGGAGCCATTCTTTACAAAAGTTCCTAAATCCACAAAATATCGAAGGTTTGTATAGCGTAGGTCGCGTGCTATTTTAGGCCGTCTATTTAATAAATAACTAAGTATAACTTATGATTACTATAAATAATTTGGCCATGCAATATGGCGCAAGGCTTCTGTTTACTGATGTTAATTTGAATTTGAATTCAAATAATAGGTATGGCCTTGTTGGTTCTAATGGGGCGGGTAAATCAACTTTTCTTAAGCTAATAATGAAAGAGGAGGAGCCGAGCAATGGGGAAGTAGTAGCAGTGCGAAATGCTCGTATAGGCTGTTTAAAACAGGATCAATTTGTTTATGAAAACACTCCTATTATTGATGCGGTAATTGCTGGTAACAAGGCCCTATGGCAAGCTATGCAGGAAAAAAACAAGTTGCTTGAACTCGAAGAGCTTGATGATGAAAGTGGCTATAGGTTGGGTGATATTGAGCAAATTATTATTGATAATGATGGTTATATTGCTGATATTTTTGCCGCTGAGTTACTTGTGGGTCTTGGTATCAAGGAAGAATTCCACTCTCAGCCTTTGTCTGTATTATCTGGTGGTTATAAATTACGAGTATTGCTGGCTCAAAGCTTGTTTAATAATCCAGATGTTTTGTTACTTGATGAGCCGACCAATCACCTTGATATTATTTCCATCTATTGGCTAGAGAATTATCTGAAAGAAAAGTTTAAAGGTGCTTTATTATTTATTTCACATGATGTCATGTTTCTAAATAATGTCTCTACTCATATTTTAGATATAGATTATGGTGAAATTAGCCAATATACAGGTAATTATGATAAATTCGTCTCACAAAAACAGCAAATTATCGAGCATAAAATGCATGAGGTTAATTATCTAGAGAAAAAGCTCGCCAAGATGCAAGAATTTGTTAATAAATTTCGTGCAGGTACTAGGTCAAAGCAAGCATCCTCGCGTGAAAAACAAATGGATAGAATTGAACTTCCGGATATTCAAAAAAGCTCCAGGGTTTCTCCACATTTTAATTTTAAACAAAAACGCGCCTCTGGAAAACATGTCTTGAAAGTTGGGGCAATCGCCAAATCTTACGGCGAGCAATTAATACTAAATAAAGTAAACTTCAGTATTGATCGTGGTGAAAAGGTAGTAGTAATCGGTGCTAATGGGATTGGTAAATCTACTTTACTAAAAATTTTACTCGGTAAAATTAAAGCTGATATGGGAGATTATGAATGGGGATATGAATCTCAAATTTCATATTTTGCTCAAGATCATCATGAATTATTAAACGAAAGTGTAAGTGTTGTTAACTGGTTGTCTCGCCAGGCAGAAAATGAACTAACCGGTACTATTCGTAGTATACTGGGGCAAGTATTGTTCCGCCAAGATGAAGTTAATAAGAATATTTTGCATTTAAGTGGTGGCGAGGGGGCTAGACTTTTGCTTGCAAAAATTATTCTTGAGGAGGGTAATGTTCTAGTACTTGATGAACCAACTAACCACTTAGACATTGAATCAAAAGAAACCTTAAAACAAGCTTTGGTAGATTACGAAGGAACCTTAATTTTAGTGACGCATGATAGAGATTTTGCTACTGATATTGCAACCAGAGTTATAGCTCTTACTGTCAAGGGGGTAGTTGATTTTAAGGGAACATACCAAGAATATTTGGCTAGGCATTCGAATGATTATTTAAATAGTAATTGGGTGGTGGCTAATAAAGGAATAGGTGTGAAATAACATATAGTATAAATAGAGCTATTATATGTTATTTCACTTATCGGGCGTTAGGTTGTCGACTTAATTATTAGTATATCGGCCTAATTAGTATATCGGCCTAAGCAGCTGGTTCTGTGGCAGCCCCTGCAAGTTCTAGTGGAGTTTCAAAGTCTGCATATGCTTCTATTAAGGGCATAAGGACTGGAGGAAAAATTGCTAGTTCGTTTACTTCCATTATACAACGCGTATAGCCTCCTGATAATATGTTGCCTATTGTCTCAAATAAGAATGGAGTTAATCCTTCGTTTTCTTTGTCATCTTTTGGATAATATGGTAGCAAGTCTTCTTTTATTTTTAATACACTTAAATCCTCTAAAGTATAACTCATTAAATTGTCGTTGCGTATTTCTCGTGCAAAATCATACTGACCTTCAGCTAAAGTGCTGGTATAAGCTGCATGTGCTGGAAAAAGTGTGTAAGCGGTTTTTAAGTGTACGAACATTTCTTTCCACAAAGATAGTCTACTTAAGTCTCCTGCCCCTAATTCAAGTAAGGTTATACCGCAATAACTATGAGCTTCAGCTAAAATCTTATTATAGGCATATTCTGTTTGACCAGCGAATGGTACGAGTTTATGAGCTTGGTTTAAATATGTAATTGCTAGAGCATTTTCTTTTTCACCGTGGTGATCAGTTGCAAAATCTTGGCCTAATTCAAGAAGTGCTGTAGCTAAACTATAAGTGTAAATATAGTTTGTTGGCATAAGTTCGAATGCTTTTTGAAAATGTGTAAGAGCTAGCTGAAAATCTGTTGCATCTTCAAGTTCAATGTCTTGGGCTCGAAGATAATGACTTTCCGCTAGGTTTTCCGTGTAGATATTCTCTGTTGGTACAAGTTTGTGAAGAAGTGAAAAGTGCTTAATTGCTTCTTCGTATTCTTCGTTTGCAAGTTTTTTTTTACCGGATCTAAAATGATATTCAACTAGCTCTTTTTGATGACTAACTTTTGTTAAGGACCTTTTCATTTGCTGTTCTTTATTTAATTAATTTCTAACAATAATTATATTGATAATCTAATTATTGTCAACTCTTATATACAAATATTTAATGAATCTCAACTTTAGATTCCGAAGAGTTGCTTGTCTTGAGAGGCTTAATACCCTAATTAACTATAAAAAATTTTCTTTATACTAGCATTTTGAAACTCATTAATTATAATGACATTTAGTTTTAGTAGTAGGTTTTAACCGATGTATGAGTTTTTTCTTCAAGTTGTTTGGTTTGTTGAAAGTCTAGGATATTTTGGCATATTTATTATGACATTTATTGAAAGTACTTTTATCCCTATTCCTTCAGAAATTACCTTAATACCAGCTGGGTATCTTGTTCAAAAGGGTCAAATGAGTGGGATAATAGTATTGCTGGTTAGTATTGCGGGTACCCTTGGGGGGGCGCTTGCTAATTATTACATCGCTTATTTTTTTGGTCGTTTGTTATTTGTAGATAAGGGAAAATATTTTTTCCTGAATCCATCGAAATTAAAAAAAATAGAACAGTTTTTTGCTGAACATGGAGCAATATCGGTTTTTACTGGACGATTTTTGCCCGGGGTAAAACATTTTATCTCCTTCCCCGCGGGTCTCGCAAAAATGAATTTAAAACTTTTTGCTATTTATACAGCACTTGGTGGTGCTATTTGGTGCGCTATTTTAATAACATTAGGGTACATTATTGGTGAAAATGAGCATTTAATTAAAAAATACCTAAAACAACTCAATCTTATTTTTATAATATTAGTAAGTGTTTTAGTTATTTATTATATATAGAAAAAGCGACAAAATAAAAAGACTAAGTGAACGTAGAATAAAATCCAAATTGGATATCTCTTTTTGGCCTAGGGTAACAGTAGTAATAAGACTTATTTCTACTTTATAGATTTAGTAATTACTTGTATATTTTGTTTGAGAATCTGATTTAAAAAAGCTAATATAAACTGTTATTAAGTTTATCAGAAATTACCGGTTTTAACAAATCAGCCTAGTAAATTTATGTCAAAAGCACCATCTATGTCAGCAGAGCAGCTTAAAAAAGAATCAGAGGCAATGGTGGGGTATACAACCCCTTTTATTAGCAAGATGATGAAAAAGGGTACCTTAACAGTAGAAAAAGTAGAGATACTTAGTTTGGTAACGGCTGCCAAGTATGGGTTTTGTGAGATGATGAAAGTGTTGTTAACAACTGGCAAGGCTGATGTTAATTTATGTGACTCTGTTAAGGGTAATACGGCTCTCCATTTTGCAGCTAATTATGGACAATTAGAAATGGTAAAGTTGTTAAAGCAATTCGGAGCAAAAGTTGTAAAAAACAAAGCGAATAAAACTCCTTTGGATTTAGCGCATAATAAACATCCAGATATCTATAAATATTTTCTTTATAGCCCAGATAAGCTAGATGCGAAGGAGGCTGAACTGGTTGGTGAAGAAGGTTATGAGAGTGATTAAAATTAAATATGAACTTAATAATTTGGCAGTCAAAACTTCATAGGGTCATTTAACTTGACCATCTGGGTTATTTCGGTTATACAGGTTCAAAAATACTAGGTAAATGAGTAGTGATTACTTAATCATTCTAGTTTTTCGTTCGTTTATTAAAGATTTTTATCTGCACCCGTAGCTCAATTGGATAGAGTATTTGACTACGAATCAAAAGGTTAGGGGTTCGACTCCCTTCGGGTGCGCCATTTTGTATTTATCTTTCGTTCTAATTTTTACTTAAAATATTCACTTCTTATATCAAACTGAGATAATTAGGCTTTATAGGTTATACTTGGTTATTCCAGCGCTATAACGTTAGTTTTGGATAAAGAAACACGCACTATTTTATCAAAATAATATATTTCGCTAAAAAATTGCCTAATATTATACATATCTCTTATCCAGAACTAGTGTTATAGGGTAAGCTAAGTTTAGTATTTATATATGCCGAATATCATGACAACTGAAGCTTATATAGCGTTTCTTGCCGCAAATGCGTTACTAGTATATACTCCTGGCCCGACTATGTTGCTAGTAGTACATTATGCATTAACTTACGGAAGGCAAGTGGGTAAATATACTATACCAGCTGTTTTGCTGGGCGATATTATAGCCGTAAATTTCTCTCTATATATTCTTGGATCATTATTAAACATTTTTCCCAGTTCTTTTGTACTACTCAAAATTGTGGGCGGAGTATATATGATCCTATTAGGAGTAAGTAATATTTTATCACAAAAAAAAATTGTTCCTGATGAAAAAAATAATATAAAATTGCCTGATAAAAAGGTTTTTGTCCATGTTATGCTTATCACTGCATTTAATCCTAAAACTCTTATTTTTTTATTAGCGTTTTTACCGCAATTTTTAAACCCAAATGGAAATATTCTTAGCCAAACGTTACTTATGGGAGTAAGTTCTGTTCTGCTTGGCTTAACTGGTTCTTCCTTCTATACGATGGCAGCAAGTAAAATTCACCACTTAGTGAATACACCTCGTGCTCAAAAAATAGTCCACTTTGTATCGGGATCTATTCTTTGTGCCATTGGCATTAGCACAATTCTTCTTTAGGTATTTTAGCTGCATATTAAATTAAAAATTACTTACAATAAAATTACTCCTTGAAACATGTATAGATACTAATATTATGACTCTCTGTGTTGTGTGGTTAAAAAAATAAACTGGGGCTAGTAATGAGAAAGGTTGTGATTTCTGGGATGATCGGGAATGCTCTTGAATGGTATGATTATGCTTTGTATGCGCAGTTTGCCTACATTATTGGAGTAAAGTTTTTCCCTCAAACTGAGTTTGTCGAGATACTTACTTTTGCAGTATTTGCTGCTGGATTTGTAGTTAGACCTCTAGGAGGCATCATTTTTGGTCAAATTGGTGATAGGTTTGGAAGAAGGATAGCCTTGGTGTTAGGGATTATGCTCATGGCAATTCCTACTGCTGGTATAGGATTATTGCCATCCTATGAGTCTATAGGAATAACGGCGCCTATAATCCTGGTAATAATTAGATTGCTTCAAGGGTTTTCTCTTGGGGGAGAATTTAGTGGTTGTATTGCCTATATAGTTGAGCATTCACCAGCTGATAAGAGAGGCCTAGCTGGCAGCGCTGCTTTTGTCAGTATGTGTTTAGGAATGCTTCTTGGTCTTATAGTTGCACAGGGCTTTACATACTTTCTGTCGGAAGAAAATTTACTATCTTGGGGGTGGCGAATCCCCTTTATTGTTGGTCTATTCATAGGGCTTGTAGGTCTTTATATCAGGTCTCATCTTGCAGAAAGTCCTGTATACAAAGCTGCCAAAGCTCAAGGCGCACTTTCTCGAACTCCTCTTAGAGAGACACTCTGTAAATATTGGAGAGAAGTGCTAATTGCAATGGCAGTTTACATCAATGTTACTGCGCCATTCTATACAACCACAGTGTTTATTAAAAATTATATGGAAACACTAGGGTATGAGAAAAATCAAAGCACCATCACGTGTGGCCTAATTTTAATAAGTATGAGTATAATGTTTCCTCTTTCTGCTTATCTATCTGATAGGATTGGTAGAAAGCCAGTGATAGTTTGGGCAAGCGTTGCGCTTGTAATATCAATATACCCTATATTTTTAGCTCTTCATTCAATGAATTATGGAGTAGCAATATTGTCGCAAATTATCTTTGCTGGTATAGTTGGGGTTTATATGGGACCTGTACCAACGCTTTTGGTAGAGTTGTTTCCAACTAGAGTTCGATTTACAGGCGTTGCAATTTCTTATAATTTAAGTGCAGCTATTTTTGGTGGGACAGCTCCAATGGTTGGAGCAGCTCTGCACAAATTTACTGGGCAACAGATTTCTTTGGCATACTATTTAACTGGTTTAGCGTTGTTTTGTTTATGCACATTGTATTTTTATAAAGAAACGTACAGAAACAATTTGTCTGAAGATATAATACATGAGTAAATCTCTTTCAAAATTAGCTTTAGAAGAAGGTTTGTTTGAAGTTCCAAATGGTCAAACAAAAGTGCTGATGCACTCTTGTTGTGCTCCGTGTTCTGGACCTTTAATTGAAAAAATGGCTGATTCTGGAATTGATCTGACCATATTTTTCTATAATCCAAATATTCATCCTAAAAAAGAATATGAAATTCGCAAGAAAGAGAATATTCGTTTTGCAGAGAAGTTAGGGCTTGCTTTTATAGATGCAGATTATGATGTACAAAACTGGTTTGCTAGGGCCAAAGGAATGGAACAAGAACCAGAAAGAGGGATTCGTTGTACTATGTGTTTTGATATGCGCTTTGAAAGAACTGCGCTTTATGCTTATGAACATAATTTTAAAGTAATTACTAGTTCTCTTGGTATATCCAGATGGAAAAACATGGAGCAAATTAATGATAGTGGTCAACGCGCGGCATCTCATTATGCTGGCGTTACTTACTGGACATATAATTGGCGAAAAGATGGTGGTGGGGCAAGAATGTATGAACTAGCAAAAGAAGAGAAGTTCTACAAGCAAGAATATTGTGGCTGCATTTATTCGCTTAGAGATACCAATAATTGGCGTAAACAAAATGATCGTCAAGAGATTGCTATTGGCGAAGAGTTTTATAGCGCAAAAATAAGCTCGTCCTAATGAATTGTTGGTTAAATATATATAAACCACGAAATATTAGCTCAGCAAAAGCAGTAGCCTTGGTAAAAAGAATTTTTAAAGGGTCAAAAATTGGTCATACGGGCACCCTTGATGTTGAGGCTGAAGGGGTGTTGCCGATCGCCATAGGCGAGGCGACCAAATTAGTTAGCATCTTGATAGATGCTAAGAAACAGTATGAATTTACTATTAAATTTGGAGCAAAAACAGATACTGCTGATAGTTCGGGTAAGGTAATTGAGACATCAGAATATATACCGAATAGAGATGAATGCCGCCTTGTGTGTTCAGAATTTATTGGGCCTATAGAACAGGTTCCTCCAGCTTATTCAGCATTAAAAATTAATGGGGAAAGAGCTTATAAACTTGCTCGCGCGGGAAAAGAAGTGGCGCTAGCAAAGCGCACTATAGAAATATATGGGCTAAAATGTACGAGCTACTCGCAAGAAGAGGCTACGGCCAGTTATGTTTGTGAATGTTCCAAGGGAACTTACATTCGTACACTCGCGGAAGATATTTCTTTATCCTTGCAAAGTTTGGGATTTGTGGTAGAATTGCGGCGCACAAGAGTTGGAATGTTTGATGCAAAAACTGCAATTGACATCTCTAGCTGTTCGCAAATGGTTCTTGAGGAGGCAAAATTACTCCTGCAGGAAAAATGTTTGAAGATTGAGGCTGTACTAGACGACATCCCGGTACTTGATGCAAGCAACTCTCAAACTCAAAAAATTCGTTTTGGTCAAGCTTGTCAGTTTGATACTGACCAAAATTTTGAATTAGTTTGGGTAAGAAATAATGGTAATATAGTTGCCATTGGAAGCTTGAACTCAAATAACTTTAAATCTTCGAGAGTGTTTAATTTATAATTATGGAGAATACAGATGTCGATAATGCAAGAGCGCAAAACTGAGCTCATAAAGGAATATGCTACAACTGGAAATGATACTGGTTCAGTAGAGGTGCAGTGTGCTGTCCTGACTGAAAGAATAAATAATTTAACTGCTCATTTAAAAGAAAATCACAAAGATTTTTCCTCAAGAAGAGGGTTGCTGATATTAGTTGGTCGTAGACGTAGTCTACTTACTTACTTAAAGAAGCGTAGTCTCGATAGGTATGTACAGTTAATCAGTAGATTAAATTTAAGAAAATAATTCTCTTATAATTTGATGCAACTGGTCCAAAACACTGTCAAAAAATCAACAAATTGCTGATTTTTGTAATCTGTTTTAGTTTAGCCGAATTTATAGGTGCTGGGTTTTGACCCGGCGCCTATACTGTTAGATAGAATGCTACCAGCCAATAGTCCTTGTATGAGCTAATTGCAATTGGGCTGACTTTGAAAAGTGCAGGCTTAAAGCTGATTGTAGACAATTCAAGACAAATATTGAATTAAGAAACGATAAACCACTAGAAGCAATGTTATTTGCTAACCCCTATCAAAAATAACTTTTATTATTTCTTTTTTGCAATTTCATGTTAGTATACTGCGTGAGAAAAATAGGTTGTTTTTGAAAGCCGGTTTTTGTATCGAATTTGAATGAATGTAATAAATAATTACAATAAAAATTTTAGGAATATATTTAATGTTTAATGAAATAAAAAAACACACTATTTGGAATGGTGTAACTCTAGAACTTTCAACTGGGAAAATTGCTCGTCAGGCTGACGGTGCTGTCATGGTTAAAATGGGAAATACGGTAATACAATGCACCGTTGTATCAGCAAAAACTGCAAATCCTGGAATGAATTTCTTTCCTCTGACTGTTAACTATCAAGAAAAATCTCATGCTGCTGGTAAAATTCCAGGTGGCTTTTTTAAACGGGAAGGTAGAGGATCAGAAAAAGAAGTGCTGGTTTCGAGGCTTATAGATAGACCAATTAGACCATTATTCCATGCGGGATTTTTCAATGAAACACAAATTTTGTGTACTGTTCACTCTTTTGATCCAAGTCACAATCCTGACATTTTAGCATTGATTGGTGCCTCCGCTGCTTTGGCAGTATCAGGCGTGCCATACCTTGATATAATTGCTGCAAGCAGGGTTGGAATGATAGACGGTAAATTTGTATTAAACCCAACATTTGAAGAAATAAAAGATAGCAAGCTTGATTTAATTGTAGCTGGTACCAAAGATTCAGTAATGATGGTTGAGTCTGAGGCTGATTTTTTGACTGAACAACAAATGCTTGATGCAGTAAAATTTGGTCATGATGCTTTCCAGCCTGTTATTAAGCTTATAGAAGAATTGAAGGCTGCTGCGGGCAAGCCAGCATGGAAAACTACTGAACTTTTCCCTGTAGTACTTAAAGATGAACTTCGTAAATTAACTAAAGATGATATCACTAAAGCATTCGCGATTAAAACAAAACAAGAGCGTTATGCAGCTATTGAGGAAATTTCAAGCAATATGATTGAGAGATTTACTGCGGATCAGCAATATACCGAGATGCAGGTTGATTTCGCTTTATCTGAAGTTAAAGCTGAGGTTTTAAGAGCCAATACCTTAGAGAAAAAGGTAAGAATTGATGGCAGACTAGCTGATGAGATTAGACAAATTGAATGTGAAATATCTTTATTTCCTGGTACTCATGGCTCAGCACTTTTTACTAGAGGAGAAACTCAAGCTATTGTTACAACAACACTTGGTACTGGTCAAGATGAGCAGATTATCGATTGTATTGAAGGAGAATACAAAGAAGGTTTCTTATTGAACTATTTATTTCCTCCGTACTCTGTTGGAGAAGCTTCGCCTCTTCGGGCACCAAGCAGACGTGAAATTGGTCATGGTAAACTTGCGTGGCGTGCTCTAAAAAGAGCGTTGCCGACAAAAGCAGACTTCCCATACACGGTAAGAGTAGTATCTGAAATTTCTGAATCAAATGGTTCTTCATCAATGGCAACAGTTTGTGGAGGCTCCATGGCGATGATGGATGCTGGAGTACCAATGAAAGCTCCTATCTCTGGGATTGCTATGGGGTTGATCAAAGAAGGTGATCAGTTTATAGTTCTTTCCGATATTATTGCAGATGAAGACCATCTTGGTGATATGGATTTCAAAGTTGCTGGTAGTAGTGATGGAGTAACAGCGCTTCAGATGGATATCAAAGTCGCTGGTATTACTTTCGAAATCATGGAAAAAGCCTTAGATCAAGCTAAGCATGGTCGTGTTCATATTTTGAACAAGATGGCAAATGCTATTACTTCAAATTCTTCAATCAGTAGTAATGCTCCAGTGATTGAATCTTTCATGGTTCCTAAAGATAAAATCCGTGAAATTATTGGTCAAGGTGGTAAAGTCATTAGAGAAATTTGTGATACTACTGGGGCTAAGATTGATATAACTGATGATGGACTAGTTTCAGTTTCTGCAGTTGGTAGAGAAAAGCTAGAAGCTGCCGTACACAGAGTTAAAGAAATTGCAATAGATCCTGAGATTGGTGATATTTTTGAAGGTACAGTTGTAAAAATTCTTGAAGCTGGTGCTTTCGTTAACTATTTGGGCAGTCGTGATGGATTTGTTCATATTAGTGAAATAGCGCAAGAAAGAATAGAATCAGTTGCAGGAGCTCTAACTGAAGGTCAAAAAGTAAGGGTTAAGCTCATTGGTTTTGATCGTGGTAAAGCTAAGCTCACAATCAAGAACGTAGATTCAGAAGTGCCAGCGCAAAAAGAACCAAGGTCAGATAAGGAAGTACGCGCACCAAGAACCGAGTCCAAAGATGACAAAAGTGAAAAAAGAGATGGCGCAAAAAAATGGAAGAGTAAAAATGTTGAATCTGCTCCTGAGGCAGATATAAAAGAGCGTAAGTATTTTAACTAATATATAATTTTTGGCACTTAGGAATAATAAAGGAGATATCGGGCCCAGCCCCTTATCTCCTTTCGCTGTTTGAGAGACTAGGCCTAACTTGTTGTTTGAAGTTGCGCCTGCTTCTTTTGGCCGAGCATGATCGCCAGCAGCATTCTCCCCTTTGATCCATCTTCTCTGTCTCAGGGGCATCTCGGCCGAAGGCATGCTAAGAAGCCCAATAAAGTCAGGATGACTATAGCCTTAGATGAATAGTATTTGCTCTGTATGACTTTACAATATGACAACTATGTTGCCTAACAACCACTTATCTCTTATCCGTAACTCAGGTTATTACCTCGATCAAAGCTCTAATATCCCAGAAGAAACTAAGGCTTATAATTGCTCTTGCTATAACAAACAATCTTCATTTTCTACGGTTTTATAATGAATGTTACCCACAAGTGGGTGGTGTCAAATAGTTTTGCTGAACGGTGTTTTAGATAATTATAATAGTCAATTATTGACCATTATCCCCGAACTATTAGCTATGAGCCAATTTTAGTTGGGACTGATTTTTGATAAGCTGTAATAGAAGCTTCATTTAACAGGGTGATACCTACTCTTATATTCTTTATACCAAATGGATCTTTAGGATCAAATGGTTCTCTATCAGACAATCCTATGATTTTAACTACTTGTCCTTTATCAATTAGTTTTTGTGTCATAAACTTACGCACTTCATTCGCACGATCAGCTGAAATGTTCCAAAAATCTATGCCAGTGTCACTACCAGCTTTGACAGAAGCTGTATGACCACTGATGGATATATAGTTAGGTTGTGTGCTAACCATTTTGGCGATAATAGTTATTATCTTCTCCATGTATGGTTGCAGATCGGCGGTATTTGGTTTAAACATTGGCCTATTATCGCTATCCATAATTTGAATGCGTAAACCTTCATTTGTAATGTCTATTTGTATATTATCCGAAAAGCTCTTAAGCTCTGAGCTTTGTTGGATGCTATTCATTATGCTGATAAAATGATCGCGCTCTATGTCGCTCATATTACTTGGCATACGTGCTGAGTCTACTCTGTGCCCTTTAGACGGTGAGCCATAGATTAAAGAGCTTGAAGCTGCATTAGGCGCGCCAGTACCTTTTTCGATGTTAGCGTCAGCGCCCCCATCAAATCCAAGTCCAGCCTTATCACTAATTGATTCTGTAGGTGTAAAATACTGAGCAACTCCTTGAAGTGTAGCTTTATCAGAAACAGAAATTAACCAAAGTAGCAAAAAGAACGCCATCATGGCTGTTACAAAGTCTGCATAGGCCACTTTCCAAGCCCCACCGTGGTGACCACCACCTTGTACTTTCTTTACCTTCTTAATGATAATTTGCTGCTGCTTAGCCATCATCAGCCCATTATTTTCATTGAATTTTCGTTGATGTAAGTATCAAGTTCTTCGAAAGAAGGTCTCAAGTCTTCTGGTATATTTTTTCGCATGAATTCAACAACAATAATCGGTGGATTACCGTTCAGATAAGCGATAAAACCAGCCTTAGCGCAATCAACAAATTTGACTTTATAATCACCATATTTATGTAAGAAATGCCCCATCGGTCCAAACAAACCGTATGCTGTAAGAACACCAAGGAATGTACCAACTAGTGCGGCTCCAATAAGAGAGCCAAGTACGTCTGGTGGTTCCATAATACTTCTCATCGTAATGATTACGCCCAGTACTGCGGCGACAATTCCGAGAGCTGGTAGAGAATCTCCAAGGTTGGAGTAAACATCGCCGGCTGAAGCTGAACTACTTTTATATAGTTCAATTTCTTTGTCCATTACATCTTCAAATTGATGGGCATTATCCATTCCCATCGTCATTAGCCGCAAATTATCAGCAACAAAATCCTGAACAAACTGCTCCTTTTTAAGAGCGGGTGCAAGTTTAAATAATTCGCTTTCAGAGATATTTTCTATATGAGATTCAATCTCGAGCATACCCTTAATCTTCATGAGTTTAAAAGTATTAAAACTAAACAATAGAAGTTCCATGTAATCTTTTTTAACATAAGGCTTACCCTTCATGATTTGTTTAAAGCCGGATAATGCCTTTTTTAAAGAAGACAAAGGAAATCCTATTATTACGGATCCAAGACCAGCACCTAAAATTATAACAAATTCATTTGGTTGATAAAGAACCCTAAGGTCTCCATGGTGCATGGTATAACCTAGCACCACCGACCCAAAAACAATCACAATACCTAGTATATAAAACATCGATTATAAGCTTCTATTTTAATTATATTAATATATGGTTAGCTGGAAGTATCTTTTTTGTTATCTCTATCAAAAGTGCCTTAATAGTTCCAACGTAGTCAGCTGCACTCTGCATAGTCTAGTCTTCTTTTTTAAAAAATTGCTTCAAAAATTTTATTTGATCTAGATATTATTCTTAATTACATTCTTAATTATTAGCGATAATACAATAGCTTAATCATTATAACTTATTTTTTCTTAGTTTACTAAAAAAACTTGCAATAATTGTTTCCGATTCAAGTCTTTGTATGCCGGAATAAATTTCTGGCCTATAAAAACAAGAGTTCGTTGTATAAAACCTTACGCCATTTTCTACAGCCCCCTGTTTTTCGTCAGAAGCAGCATAGTACATTCTTGCTATTCTTGCATTTGAAATAGCACTTGCGCACATTGTGCAAGGTTCTAGGGTAATATAAATATCACAATTTAATAAAGTTTTATTATTAATTTTTTTGCAAGCCATATCAATCGCAATCATTTCGGCATGTAAATTTGGATTATTTCCTTGTTGTGACATGTTATGAGCACTCGAAATCACTGTGTTAGTAAGATGATTTACTATAACACAACCAACTGGCACTTCTCCTTCTAAGTAGGCGAGGCGAGCTTCGGCTAGAGCCATGTGCATATAAAAATTATTAAAATCAGTATCGAAATTTGCCATGAAACCGAGCTCTATAAGAAATTATTTAGACAGGATCTTGGTGAATTATAATCTCAGCTTTAGGAAAATGCTTCATTAATTCGGCTGCTATTTTGTCTGAAATGGTATGAGCCTCAAGTAAAGATAAGTTTCCATCAATTTCTAAGTGAAACTGAATAAATGGTTTGTCCCCAGCAGACCGAGTTTTTAGTTCATGAACTCCTTTTGCTTGTGAAAATGCATTAATAATTTGTAAAATCTTTTCGCGATCATTATCTGCAAATTCTTCATCGGCTAAGTTACGGATCGCATCTCTAAAAAGCTGGCAAGATGCATAAAATATATAGAGTGAAATACCTATTCCGACCAGAGCATCGATATACCAAAATGAGCTACTTAAGTATAGTGAAACAACAACAGCTATATTTGTCAAAAAATCTGAGAAATAGTGCAATTTATCAGCCGCAATGATCTTGGAACCAGTTTTTTTTACAACAAAGCTTTGATAAAGAACTAAACAAAGTGTTAGAAAAATACATAAATACATAGCGTTTGCACCAAACTCAGCATTTTGGGGGATATCCCTTAAATACAAAGCTTTGCTGGAAGAGAATAGAGTAAATAAACAGGATATCAGAAAAAATATTGACTGTGAAAAGATCGCTAAATCTTGGAATTTATCGTGACCAAATCTGTGATTATCATCAGGAGGAGCAAGTGCAATTCTTACGGCAATTAAATTAATAAATGAAGAAGAAATATCTAGTAATGAATCTATAAGAGAGGCGAGCATAGATTGGGATTCAGTCGTGATCCAAGCATAACTCTTTATTGACATAATTATAAAGGCAACTACAACAGATGCATAAGATGCAGATTTGATTAAGCCTTCCTCTTTAAGTCGTAACATGAGTGTAATTTATTTGCAATATACTAGCTAAACGTTTATTATACTAGTATCTAGGAAATTAATGTCAATTTTTTGTACCTTGGAGAAAGAATTTTTATGAAAAAAATAGCAAACTTATTATTAATTACTTTTGTTTCGATTTCAATGGCTGCTTGTAATGGGCAAATGAACAAGCAGGGCGGTGGAACTTTGATCGGTGGTTTAGCTGGTGGTTTGCTTGGGTCTCAATTTGGTGGAGGAGAAGGGAAGCTCGTTGCTGTTGGAGTAGGAGCGCTTGCAGGGGCATTAGTTGGTGGTCAAATTGGAAAAACAATGGATGAGTACGATAGACAAATGCTACAAAAAAGTTCGCAGCAGGCTCTTGAATTCTCTCCTGCGGGTAGTAGTGTAGCTTGGAACAACCCGGATAGCGGCAATCATGGTTCTATAACTCCAACAAAGACATTCAAAGAAAGTGGGCAATATTGCCGTGAATATCAGCAAGAAGTTGTAATTGGTGGTGAAAAACAGAAAGCTTATGGTAAGGCGTGTCGCCAGTCAGACGGTAATTGGAAAATAATCCAATAATATAGTGTATACAAAAGTTGAATTAGGTGCAACTTGTCATGGCAAGAGACCTATTGATGTACCCGAAGAAAAAAATCACCTCGAACTTGATTTTGGATCTTTTTGTGCCTCACCGCGATTCGTCATCTCGGGCTTGATCCGGGATCTCAGGCAAGGGAAGGAGATCCTGAAACAAGTTCAGGATGACGATTTGGAGTCCAGGAAATTGCCGTACAGAGCTATACGACTCTACTCCTTCATCCATAGTCAGGTTAAAATATAGCAAATAACCATATGATCCCACTTATTGAATTCAAATCTTTATCAAAAAGATTCGGTAACCACAAAGTGGTTGAGGGGGTGAGTTTTAAGTTAAACAAAGGCGAAATTACTACCTTAATTGGTCAAAATGGAGTTGGTAAAACTACATTAGCCAAAATTATATTAGGTCTTGAGCCATATGATAGTGGCGAGTTAATAATTGCAAAGGATTTGCGTATTGGTTATGTGCCGCAAAGCTTAGATTTAAGTTTTGCGATTCCAATAACTGTAAAAGGGTTGTTAGAAATCCTATCTCAGCATAAGACAATATCTGAAGATTTTGCTTTGTCTTATTTTTTAGATTTCGAAGAAATAAAGAATAAAGATATCTCCGAAATATCAGGTGGGCAGTTACAGAAAGTTCTTCTTGCGGGAACAATCATGAGCAAACCAGATTTGATAATTTTGGATGAACCAACGCAATATCTTGATGTTGCAAGTCAACAAGAATTTTATAAAACATTAGTGGAGCTAAAGAATAAATTTGGAATAACAATTTTCATGATATCACATGATTTATTCACCGTAATGAAGAACTCGGATCAAGTTATTTGTCTAAATGGTCATGTTTGTTGTAGCGGTAAACCAACAGACATAGACAGTAATAGCGATTTTAAAAATGCTCTATCTGAAATTGGAGTTTATATTCATACTCATGATCATAAACACTAAATGCTAAAATCCTTATCCGTTAAATTCGTGTTAAAAATATGGCGACCATAATACTAGTATCTATTCTAATAGGTTTGATTTTTGCCCCACTTGGTTGTTTTGTCCTGTGGAAGCGTTATGTTTATTTTGGTGATGGGCTTGCTCATGCAAGTATGCTAGCGCTAGCTATAAGCGTAATTGCTGGATTACCAATTATATATGCGGGTATTGTTAATACATTACTTTTTGCTTTATTAGTTTTTAAGGTAAAAACTAAATCCGGGAATAATGCCGCTATTGGTATGACCTCAAGTATTATGATTTCATTGGCCTTGATAGTGGCTGATATTTTTCCTGGTCGATTTAATTTTAATAGCATGTTTTTTGGTGACATAATAACTGCCACTAGCGAAGATGTGTTTAGGTTGTGTATAATTCTAGGCGTTACTTCTCTCTTTTTGGTAATAGCATTCCGTCAACTTATTTTGACAATACTCAGTAGAGATATAGCCCATTCTAGGGGAATTCGTGTAAAACTCCTTGAGTTTCTTTTCTTGTCAATTTTATCATTTGCAGTAATTGCAACCATAAAAATTGTAGGAGCGCTTTTGGTTACTAGTATGATACTAATACCAGCTATGATTGCACGACTTACTTCTAACACCCCTATAATGATGATTTGGTTAGCAATCTTTTTTGCTGGGGCGATGAATTTTTCTGGAGTGTTATTGTCGCTTTATGCTGATTTGCCTTTTGCCCCAATTGTAATTTTATGTGGTGGGGTGATATATCTGGTTACTTATGTTGTTATAAATATTTTTAAGATACAGCAGAACTAAATGTACACTTCATCTCCATTATCACCAGCGCATTTTAGTTCGTGTCCTTCAACATCACCCAGATGTTGCCCTAAAAAATGGCCTATATTTTCGTCTACTTTTCCGCTTCGTATTGGCTCGTGATCAATTAGCTCTAGGGCATTATCAACAAAATAGGACTTTATACCATTTGACTCTCTGCCTACAAGCATTACCTTAATATGATTACCTAAAGTTTTAAATACTATAAGCTCACTGCCATTTGCGTTTATGTATTTCTCTTGAGTATATAACCTTTGATCCCCATATTGAGATGAATATATCTTTAATTCATATAAAGTCTCTACCGATTCATGCTGAGATATTTTTTTCCTAAAAGTTTTAATACCGCTTTTTCCATATGGTCCAATAAAACCGGTCTCAATAGCGGTTTTAAACTTGTCTAGTAGCTCTCTTTCAAGACCCAGATTATCTGATATAGCCAAATAAGTGACTTTACCAGCGTAGCCTGCTACCTTAAAAACCTCTCCACTATGCTTTATCGACTCGGAGTATATTTCATCTGGATTACCATTTGCAGATTTTATTACCCAGCTTTGCGTTACTGCTTCTTGAAACTCTGGTAGATTGTTTAACCTGGCTTTGTGTTCTTGGTAAATTCTGTGTATTTGTTGTTCTATTGATAAAGCTCGAGCCTCTTCTGCTTGTGTTGGAGGCGTATATTCTTCGTCACCATTATCTTCTTCGCTTTCATTTTGTCCCCCTAATACGACATCAGGTGGAGCAACTTCTGCTAACGGCACGATACCTGAGGCCATCTCCAGTAACTTAATACATTCCTTATGACCATGATATTTGGCATAATATAAAGGTGTAAGACCTATATCATTTTCTTCATTTGGAAGAGCTCCTCTATTAAGCAAAAATTCCAATATATTAGACATTCCATAAGATGCAGCAATGTGGGCTAGCGTTGATCCATTACAATCTAAAGAGTTGATATCTAGGTTATACTTGCATATTAAATCTTTTACGAAATCTTCTCCGAGTTGATCTAATGCACCTAATAATGTGGTTGTACTGTAAAATATTTTTACTTTACCTCCTGCAGATACTAACTGAGCAAATAACTTAGTATCATTCTTTAGTATAGCTTCATCTAAGAAATAATTATTATCTTTTAATATTTGAGAAATAATTGGAGTGTGAATAAAAAATTCTAATATATCGCTAAAATTCTCAGAATTTCTCTTCCCTATAATTGTCAATAGTACTGCATATTTAAAATTTTCTAAATGTTTTGGATTTGTTAATTTCGAATGAAAAAATTCTATATCTTGACCTTTTATTTTTTCTAATAAACTACTAAAACCTGCTGTTCCTATTTTTCCATCTGGATAGTTTGTTAGTAATAATTCAAATATTGTACGTTGACAGCTATAAATTGCATTGTCTAAAATATAACCAAGGTAATCACTATTTATACCTATCTTACCATGGTCAATAAAAAGCTGAACAGCAACTTGATCGCCTTTAGAAACTGCTAGAAAAAGCGGAGACATGCCGCTACCCGGAACAAAATCTACTTTAGCTCCGGCTGAGAGCAATTTCTCAACTACGGTATAATGTTTTCCCCATACTGCTACATATAAAGGAACCCGGCCATTTGGCGTTGGTTTATTTATATTTGCACCATGATCAATTAAAAAATCGACAATTTTTTCATTACCCTTCCTTCCTATTGATCCATCATCTACTAGTCCATAATCTGAGGCTAGATATAACGCGGTGCTACCAGAATATTCATACACTTCAGGAGGAAAATTAGGGTTAGCAGGTACGTTTATTGGGGTATCTATAATCTGTTGATCGAGATTTAACATAGCTTTGGCTATGTCAAGTCTGTTGCATTGCAGGGCGACATGAAAAGCTGTTAAACCAATATTATTTGTTATTTTAAGCACCCTCTTATCTTTTGTATAAAGTATGGTTAATGCTTCTTCATTACCGACCCTGGCTGCTTCATGAATTGCTGTATATCCATCATGTGCAATTTGTATATTATCTGCATCTATTACATTACCTTTACTTTGAGCAGTCAATTGGACATGCGGCATCAACCATCTGACTATTTCATTACGTCCGTAAGATACAGCTACATTTAATAAGGGAATGTCATTGTCTAGCTTATGATTTATTATTGATTGTATAACATTAAGAAAACCATGCTTTATTGCATTTACTGAGTAAATACCTATTACCTCGTTGAATTCATTGTCAATAGATAAATTAGGCTGAAGTATAAGCATACTATGAATTTTATTTATCTCTTGTCGCCCAAAAGTTTCTACCTTATGATATTTAGCGTAATAAGCTTCTTCTAGAGCGCTTTTTATTTGTAGAATATTATTAAATTTTCCGTTTTGTTGTTTTATAACCTGTTTTTGCTCTTTGTTTTTATTTGCTGCTTTTTTTCTTGGCATATGAGTTTCTTTACAAATTTATCATTAATTATTCTTGTATAAATATAAATTTATATTGTTAATATGTCAAGATATCTTAATAAAACAACCCCTATTGCTTTGTATTGGTTTTTCCATATTTTCCGTGGTTTTATGCTCCTAAAAAGGAGGCGTTATTGGGATATCGAGCCGACGTTACTTTTTTAAAGATTGTTGTTTAGGTCGTATTGGGTACAAAGCCTTTGTATGAGACCACGGGCAATGCGGAAGAACCTTTTTGTTTTTCTTAATCAAAGATTGGTTTATCTTAAATTCATATTAAAAACCAAGCTGTTTAACAATTAGGCTTTTATAACTTTCGAGTAGTTTATCATCATCTTTTTTGCAATGGGTAATTTGACCGTTACAATTTTTTCTCATCAATGAATTGGCTTTGTAGAAAGGGTCGTTATTTAATTTTGCCATATCAAGAATGAGTCCAGGAATAAAAGTTATGTCAAGTTCTGGATAGTTTAAATCATCCCTAATATCAAAATTTGCATTCACATTATAAAAGGTTTTGAAATAATCCTTAATATCTCGAGTAAATCTAAGTTGGGTTGAGAATCCCTCGAAAGATGGTAAGTGATCACCAAAATTTACAATTATAGTTTTCTTTTTCCGTTTCATTAATTTTTCAATTAGATCCATTTGGTCTTCGTTTGTTTTTGTTAGCCTTGAGATGTAATCATTAAGTTTTGAACATAGTTGATCGTTCATTGAACGGCTACAACCTATATTGTCTAAGAAAAAGCCTGAATGTGGTCCGTGATTAAGCATTGTTGCTGCAAAGATATATTTGGGTTTTTCTGGGTTTCTATCAAGGGCATCGATTACCATATCTCCAATCATTTTGTCAGGTATATGACCCCAACTTTTTGGCTCAAACCCATATTCGTAGATGTCTGTAACCTCATGAGACCCTAGCTTTGTATAAGCATCTAGTGCTAAGGAGAAATTTTTATCAACCGGATATAGAACTTCAATTCTATACCCTAAAGATCTTAAGTGAGACATGATAGAATTTCTTGTATGTGGAACAAGAGTAATGAAGGGCATATAGCTTGGACCGGCAAATGACTTATGTGATATGCCAGTATTTATCTCATATTCACTGATCCAGGAGCTGCCACCAAACGTATTAACATTCAATATTCCGCTATATTTTGTGTATTTTCCTTTTTGAAAAAAAGCAAATTTTAGCGCGTCCGCAAAGTCGTAATCTAGTTTGCTAGGATCAAATACTGATTCGTTGAGGATGACCACTACATCAGGCATTTCATCTTGTTTTGTGATGATTGTATTTTTCTCTTTTTCTATTTTGTCTAGTATCAGGCTTTCGTCAATTTTGCCCGATTTAGGTTCAATATAAATGTCTTGAATGGTAAATACTATATCGGCGAAAGGGCCATATATTTTTCTAGGATAGTCTTTGCTTTCATTTTTTATTGATTCAATTGCTAAATGAAAATATGATTTTTTATCGAACGCGATCTCAAATAACTTGGAACTTAGCAAGATTGCTACGCCGAAAGATACCATTCGCAATGCATAAAAGTTTCTGCTTCCAAGCCGTTGTTTGTCAAGAAAAGTATCGAATTTATTCCAAAGCAGAATAAAATTAATCAATAAAAGTATAAATATTAAGTAAATTTCTTTAGTTGCATACTCATAAATAAGCCTTAGCAGTCCATGATTGATTAGTAACTTAAGCATGAAAAAATCTGCTGCAGATATTTCTTGCATCAAGAATTGCCATTTTATCAGCTTTATATAATCAAACAAAACAGCCAATAGAAGGGTTGAAAAACCAGAAAAAAGAATACGGTTAGTGATTAGTATTATTATTAGATAGACGTAAAGGGCTATTATTAAGTTTGCAAGCAGTAAGGTAGTATGAAATTTAGTTGTAAAACCAAGAAATAACACAAGAATACCAAACCATGTGGTTAAAGAAAAATACAATTCTTTTAGAGATATTTTATGATCAACTATGGCGTCAATTATATTAAAAATTTTCTTCATCAATTATGGCTTCTTATTGGTTTTCAATACAAGATAGACGAAAAATCGTTCCAATCAATATATTCACGATAAAAGACTTGCTTCTTTTAAAAAATTAGTGCATATTACGCGGTGAAGTCTAAGGGCGATTAGCTCAGCTGGTAGAGCATCTCGTTTACACCGAGACGGTCGGCAGTTCGAATCTGTCATCGCCCACCAATATATAGTCAAAAAATTTAATTTATACATTATTGAAGTAAATATGAAAACAAACACAAAACAAATTGCATTTGTAGTAATAGGGTTGCTAATCGTAACTGCTGTATTTGCTTTTTCAAAGCTAAATATGGCCTCGGCTGCTAAGACGGATGGTAAAAAATTTGATGATTGGATGGTTTCATGTACGCCAGCTGATGAGAAAACAAATACTCCAGAAATGTGTTTGTTAAATCAACAAGTTAATGTTACGCAGGAAGATAAGACGCAACAACCTATGGCTTTATATCAAATTGGTTATTTTGGCTCTCAAAAAGAATTAAAACTTATTCAGACTTTACCACTTGGGATAAGAATTGAAGCTGGTACTTCTATAATAAGTTCTAAAAAACTAATTGCTCCTGGCAAGTATACAACATGTATTGCAAGTGGATGCCAAGCAGTTGTTCCTCTTTCTGAAGCTGATCTAAAAGCATTGCTTTCGAATTCTGAAAATGCAGTGGCGTTTATGAATCTTGAGGGTAAGCAGCTTACTTTACCGTTATCAATAAAAGGCCTTGAAGAAGGGTTAAATTACATTAAATAGATAAAATTTGTTTAAGGGTTAGTTGTTTTTTACCGTGTTATAGTAGGTAGGAATAACTGCCCTTATACTCTTTGATCGAAGCCTTTCTACTTAAAAACTAATTTCACGATTAAACACGGTTCATCAATTCCTATCATTTTCTTGGTTGTGCTGGTTATTGTTGGGCTGTGCTAATTATACAGAATGAGCTCTAAATTAAGCTGCATTGCTATATATTTCTTTAGTTTGTGTCTAAGTTAAGTTATAATTACCCGAGGTTTGTCTTGATAGTGCTTTACTAACATCTATTTAGTGCTAGCTATAACACTTTGAAGTTTACAAAAACTTAGTGTTGATAAGTTCGTTTAAGTATTATAAAGCTGACTGTTATTTTATTTTTACATAATTTAACTATGAAAAGATTTTTTACCACATTATTGTTTATCCTGGCGCTTGGAAATATAGCGTATGCCCAGCCACTACCTTGGCAAATTGATTTTCAGGAAGCAGCTAGTCCTTTGATGAGAGAATTACACCACTTTCATAATTTCTTACTTATAATATCTACAGCTATTGTTTTATTTGTAATATTTCTTATTTGTTACGTAATATTCAGGTTTAATGCAAAATCTAATCCAATTCCAGCAAAGTTTACTCATAATATTGCTATCGAGGTGATTTGGACAGTTATACCGATAATAGTTTTAGTTGTGATTGCTATACCTTCTTTTAGACTTTTAAAAATGGCTGAACACACACCTCCTGCAGATATGACAATCAAGGTCGTTGGCTCTCAGTGGTTTTGGTCTTACTCTTATCCTGATCATGGAAATTTTGAATTTGATAGTTACATGATTCAAGATGCTGACCTAAAGCCTGGACAATTACGTCTCCTGGAAGTTGATAATAGGATTGTAGTTCCTGAAGGAGCGACTATAAAATTTTTAATTACGGCGTCAGATGTTTTGCATAGTTTTTCTGTTCCAGCTTTTGGCATCAAGATTGACGCGGTGCCAGGGAAAATTAATGAAACATGGGTTAAAGTTGAGAAAAAAGGCGTTTTTTATGGTCAATGTTCTGAGTTGTGTGGTGTTAAGCACGGTTTTATGCCTATAGCAGTTGAAGTTGTTAGCAAAGAAGCTTTTGAAGCATGGATAAATAGTGCAAAGGTAAAATTCGCTAGCAATAGTCAAATAAGATTAGCGCACAATGGGACTAAATAATGGAAAAATATAATATGACTGATCATGGACATGATGATACACCTCGTGGTTTGAGAAGATGGCTAATGTCAACTAACCATAAGGATATTGGAACTATGTATATTATTTTCGCAATAATTGCTGGTTTGATTGGTGGATTATTTTCTGTATTATTTCGTTTGCAGCTTGCATATCCAGGGTCGAATTTTTTAGGCGGAGATCATCAATTTTATAATGTTTTGATTACTGCTCATGCATTAATCATGGTGTTTTTTATGATCATGCCAGCACTTTTTGGTGGATTTGGTAATTGGTTTGTTCCATTGCTGATTGGGGCGCCAGATATGGCTTTTCCAAGGATGAATAATATTAGTTTTTGGTTGTTAGTACCATCTTTTACTCTTTTGCTTTTATCCAGCTTAGTTGACGGTGGTGCTGGGACTGGATGGACTATTTATCCTCCCTTAAGTAATTTAAGCGGTCATCCAGGGGCTGCGGTGGACATGGCAATCTTTAGTTTACATCTTGCTGGTATGTCGTCAATTTTGGGATCGATAAATATCATAGTTACAGTTTTTAACATGCGTGCTCCTGGAATGGGATTGTTTAAAATGCCTTTATTTGTTTGGTCAATCTTAATCACAGCGTTTTTACTTGTGCTTGCATTACCGGTTTTGGCTGGTGCAATAACTATGTTGTTGACTGATCGTAATTTTGGTACGCATTTCTTTACTCCAGAGGGAGGCGGTGATCCTGTACTATTTCAGCACCTCTTTTGGTTCTTTGGTCATCCTGAGGTATATATTATAATTTTACCTGGTTTTGGAATTGTATCGCAGGTTATTTCGACATTCTCGCGTAAGCCTATATTTGGTTATACTGGAATGGTTTGTGCTATGGCAATTATTGGCCTTATTGGCTTTGTTGTTTGGGCGCATCATATGTTTACTGTGGGTCTGTCTTATAATGCTTTATTATATTTTACAGCCGGAACAATGGTTATAGCTGTTCCAACGGGCATTAAAATTTTTAGTTGGATTGCCACTATGTGGGGCGGATCGATTAGTTTTAAAACGCCGATGCTATTTTCTATAGGTTTTATTATTTTGTTTACATTTGGTGGTGTTACTGGAATTATTTTATCGAACTCAGCCCTAGACAGAGTTCTACATGACACTTATTATGTTGTTGCGCATTTTCACTACACAATGTCACTTGGAGCGCTGTTTACAGCCTTTGCTGGCTTTTACTATTGGTTTGGTAAAATGTCTGGTAAACAATATCCTGAATGGATGGGTAAAGTCCATTTTTGGGTAACATTTATTGGTGTAAACCTTACTTTCTTCCCACAACATTTCTTGGGTCTAGCTGGAATGCCAAGAAGAATACCAGATTACCCTGATGCTTTTGCTGGATGGAATTATATTTCAACTGTTGGATCATTAATTTCTATGGGAGCTGCGTTATTCTTTGTATTTATTGTATTTTATACATTAAAATTTGGTAAAAAATGCCCTGATAACCAATGGGGAGAAGGGGCTGATACTCTGGAGTGGACAGTGAGTTCACCTCCTCCATACCATACATTTTATAAGCAACCAGTTATAAAATAGTAATGAGTAAAGTTGTTGCTGGAATACATATTGACTCATCTGACCCTTCAGTAAAGGACTATCTAGCTCTTATGAAGCCACGAGTTATGTCTCTTGTGGTATTTACAGCCTTTTGTGGGTTATCACTTGCCCCAGGAAATATTCATCCTTTGATTGCAATATCTGCAATTTTATTCATAACAATTGGTGCTGGATCAGCTGCAGCAATTAACATGTGGTACGATCGTGATATAGATGCAATTATGAAGCGCACCCAAAAACGTCCAATTATAACAGGAGCTATAAATCCTGATGAAGCATTGTCATTTGGGATCGTAACTGGTGTTTTATCGGTGATTTTGATGGCTTTATGTGTGAATATCACATCGGCAATTTTACTTAGTATAACCATCTTATATTATGTATTTATTTATACAATTTGGCTTAAACGTTCTTCCATTCAAAATGTAGTCATTGGTGGTGCTGCGGGAGCATTGCCTCCAATGATCGGGTGGGCAGCAGTGAGTGGAGAGGTTTCTTGGCAGTCATTTACTTTATTTGCGATAATTTTTATGTGGACCCCACCTCATTCGTGGGCTTTAGCTTTGTTTAGAGTACAGGATTATAGAGATTGTGGCGTACCAATGATGCCGGTGATAAAGGGAGACCAATACACCAAAAAACAAATCTTTTTATATAGTATTTTGATGGTGATTACAACTTTATTGCCGTATCTGCTAGGTATGTCTAATCAAATATACTTGGCACTAGCATTAACTTTAGGTGCAGGATTTATATATTATACTATAAAATTATTTGTCGATGCTAATAACAAATATGCTAAGAAACTTTTTTGGTATTCTATTTTTTATCTGTTTGCTATTTTCTTAAGTTTACTAGTGTTTTAATTGAGATAAAATCTATTCTATAGTTTAGGTTTTAGTAAGCTACTCAACACTATCCCTGCAAATACAGAGTGGAATTTAATTATATTTTCTATATTTTAATGATGCACCTCACAACGTAACTAATGATTTTTTTAGTAGTTCTTCATTTATATCTAGATTTGGGAATGATGATTTATCTAAAGCAAAAATATAAAGTATAGTTAGCAATACGTAATGTGCTATAGATGAGCAATATAAAAATAAAATATAAGAAATGCCGCAAATAAAATAAAGAATTCCACTGAAAGGAGGTAGTGAAAATTTTATAGTTATAATGAATAATATAACTATAGGAATAACTAGCGTAACATTAAACATTCCAGCTCCAATAATTTTAGGAAAATTTTCAAGTTGTTTATCTTCTTTTTTATAAAACAATACAGATTTTTTAATTACGAAAAGTCGATTTTTTGCTGGATCAAATATTATCATAGGCATAAGAAAGCATGTCACAATTCCCAAAGCTATATTTAAAAAGATACTAAAAATCCATCCTAATATTGATGAATCAGAGTTGTTGTCTAGTAAATTATTAGTGATATTTAGTATTAAGCCTAAGGTTCCGTTAATTATTGTCCATATAATTATAGTAAATATTTTTTGTAAAGTGAGCTTTAGTCCTTGGCCTAATGAGAGGGGTTGACTATTTTGTAGATAAGAATAAGTCATTTCAATAGCAACTATGCTGAAAAAGAGGTAGAAAAATAGAAAACCATAATAAGCTATTAGAGTTAAGGTAATGATGTTTATTACCTCATCATTACCCAATCTATATAATAATGTAACGCAAACTCCAAAACAGAAAGTTGATAAAATTGGTAAAATAAGTAGTATAGGAGTTCGCAAAAGAAACCTGTAACTAAATAAACCAATATCCCAGCTTGTTTTGATAGTATCAATCATATTTAATTAACTTCTAAGTACTACATTGCTTGTAGGGTTTTTACTTTTGCACTATATGTTTGACGTATTAGTTCTTTATCCTTTATGCCATTAACATTAACCAGAATAACTTTTCCATCACCTAAGCCAAAATTATTATTAAAGTCATATATTGCTCCAATAATTGTCAGTTTTCCTGAGTCAACCAGAGACTTATATCTCTTTTTTGCAACGTCAATTTGTGTGTGAACGTTAGTTAATATTGCATCATTAAGAGTTTTGTCATTATTAAGTTTGATAGTACTAAGTTCTCTATCAATATCGGCAATTTTTGTTTTCACACCTTTGTGTGCTGCTTCAATAGCTCCGCAGCCAGAATGGCCAACAACCATTAAATATGGAGTTTTGAGTACTCTTACACCATAATCTACCGAACCTTCAGTTGTTACAATTTGATTACCGATATTTCTAATTGAGAAGACATCGCTATCTGGAGTCGAATCAAAGGCATCTAAGTTTACTCTTGAATCTGAGCATTTTATTATAGTTAAATGTGGAGCTTGAGAATTACGAAATTTATCAAAAAATTTTGTATCATGTGTTTTTGTAAATTCAGCATTATTATCAAAAAGCTCATTTAGGAATGAAATTAACTTTTTATCAGTAGGTAATTTTATTTGCGAAGCATTGCATGTTGCAGAGAGTAGCAAAATAACTGCAATTACTTTTATTTTTAATAGTGAGTGCATAACGATAACCTATATAAATTAAATAATAAAAATTAAAATGATATCTTCATAGTTCTCTTTTTCTTATCTACTTACACCTCCCTTTTTTTGTTTTTGAGCTCGTGTTTCAATTTTTTCAGAGACTTTAGCCTGCATATTCTCTATGCGTTTGCTGCCAATCCCTTCTTTACCTATTTGTTTTTTTAGTAGTTCATTTAATTTTATACTTTCGCTTACTGCTTTTTCTGCGTTATGTATTTTAGTTAAATTATCTGGAGAAATCTTTTTCATAAAATAATTTGATATGCTAGCGCAGCCAATTTTTTTGCAAAAATTAGCTACTCCATATTTCATTTTATCTGAGCCTTCAATTTTTGGAGTATCAGCTTTTACTAATGTTAATGTTTTTTCCACTGCTTTATCAAAGTCTGACAATTTTTCACCTTTTGCCGGAGTTTTCATATTTTGAATTTCTTTGTCCGTAATATAATTTTCCTTTTTCAGTGTATCTAAAACTTTATCATAAAATTTAGCCATGTCTTCTTTGGAAGCAGTTTTAGTAGTGAGATGTTCTTTTACGAAACTATCAATCAAAGGTACTAAAGTGTTTTCAGAAACTTTTGTATCCTTGCTATGCATTTCTTTAACTACGTTCGCATCTGTTTCAATTTTTAGTGCTGGCAGAACATCTTTATAAGTAATATTATCTGTATATTTCAAACCAAGCTCTACAGCTTGGCTTGCAAACTCAAGTTCAGATTTTGATAGCGGTCTATCTTTTTTTAGTGCCTTTATATAAGCCAGTGGGTCAGCACTTTTTGTTTCTTTTTGAGTTCTAGAAACAGTTACATCGACTTCTTGCCATTTATCATTATCTCCTTTCCGCCATTGTTTTTCTTGTACTTCAGTTGTTTGTTCTTTTGTAGTAGTGTATTTGATTTTATAATCATTTTCATACGCCCATTGTAGAGCATTCTTTCCTTCTATTTTTATGTTATTATGAGCGGCATAAGCCACAGGGTCTTTGATAGGAGATTCAGCCAACTCCTGAAGCCACCCACCATTTTTAAAGGTTTCGCTAACGCCTGTGAATTTGGTAATAATCTCAGTTTGGTTTGAGATTTCTTGCATATTACTTAGATTCTTTTTTAATAAATCTTTATAAGTTGATGCTAAATCTTCAAAGCTAGTAATTGGTTTAGAAGTTTGTTTTGAAACGTCGTTGCCAAAGGCATATTGAGCAGTTAAGCCATTAGGGTCAAAACCAGCCTTTTTTAATTCAGCTATTTTTTGGTCAACCATTGCATCGATTTGATCTGCACTGAATTGACTAGCCATTTGTTTTAATGACTGAGAAAATTTATCTATGTTAAATGATAAATTGCCATCTTCAATGGCTTGATCGTAGCCAAAAGACCTAAAACTTTCAGCTGTTTTATTTATCATAGCCCCAAAATCTTGATTAAAGGCTACCAATGATCTCCCATGGTCAATTTTAGTAAAAATATAATGGTCTTTACCATTTTCATCTTTTTGTGTTTGTACCATGATGTTATTAGCATGATAATCAAGCTCACCAAGCATATGGCAAGAAGCGACTAATTTTTCAAATCCTTCAACTTTTTTAAGCCTACTACTGCTTGGGTTAAAGGAAGAGTCCCCGCTAAAGTCTGCCATGGATACAACATCTTTAAAAAACTTCGATCGTACGTATAATGATTTTGGATTATCCTTGTCTGGAGTTACCAATTCTTCTTTTGGAGCTCTGTCATATAGAAGGAATTGGTACATAGTGGAGCCAAAAAGTTCTCTTACTCCATCTTTTCTATCAGCTAAAGCTTGTCTTCTCTTTGCCACATCAGGTTCAAGTAAACAATCAGCATTACTTTTATAAAAATGTTTTAAGATAAAAGTTTCGCCTGTACCAGATTGAGTCGCGATATATCCAGCAGAAACACCAGATACCTTTTTACCTTTTGCAGTAAAATTGGATTGTTGATCTACTACTTTGTTGCCCAATGAGTCATTAACCTCTTGGAATTTACCTAGATCAATCTTACCCTTACGCATTTGTTCCAATTCTTTGATACGTTCTTGTTGTAGCCTTTTTTCAAGCTCTGAACGATCGTCATCTTTAGACATAATGATTACCTAAAATAAAATTATTTAATTTTATTTTAGTGTAACAATGGTATGTTAGCGATTACAAGTAAAATAGTTAAGAAAGCTATTAATAAATTTCTTCTGAGTTGTCCAAATCTTCCATGTTGGTAATTGGAGAAACTGGCTCATTAGCAGCTTCTTCATTTTTTGGACTGATTTTAGGATTATAGCCATTTACTTTCAAGGCTTCAATTATTGCTCCTGGGGCTGATGATGGTTTTCCCGTCTCATAATCAATAGATTCAAGCCTTATTGAGTTTGGTACTGCAAAATCTACAGATGGGAAGTTATAGCCATTAGTCATAAAATGCACGAATACCGGTAAAGCATAAACAGAGCCATAAGCCGAATTTCCTAAGCTTCTTGGGTTATCGTATCCAACATATGTCCCAACAACTATTTTGGGCGTAAATCCTACAAACCACACATCTTTAGCTTTGTTTGTTGTTCCTGTTTTTCCAGCAATAACGTAAGGTAAGTGCTTTGCTCCAGACGCGGTACCACGCTGCACACTTCCCTTCAACAATGATATCATTTGATAATTGGTAGCTTCATCTATAATAACAGGCGATTCAGTTTTATTTATTGTAGGAGCTTCTGTATTATTTATGGAGAGTGCTGTGTTGGATTTGCATTCTGGGCATTCGGTGTAATCTCTCTTATAAATTACGTTACCTTTACGGTCTTTTATTAACTCAATGAATTGTGGCTCAACTCCTTTTCCACCATTAGCAATAATACTAAAGGCAATTGTCATTCTTTCTAAAGTAGTTTCTATTGCTCCAAGGACAATAGAATGAACAACTTTTGGGCTATCAGTAATACCGAACCTGCGGATAAGTGCTGCAACTTTACCAAGGCCAGCAAATTGACCAACTCTAACGGTAATTAGATTGCGAGATTTTTCTATCCCTTTCCTTAACGTTATTGGTCCAAGAAATTTACCATTGTCATTTTTTGGTCGCCATATAGGGAGCCCCGGACCTTGGTAGACATCTATTGGTGAATCATCAAAAATATCGGTTGGTTTTGCTCCATTCTCCAGTGCAGCCATATATACAAATGGTTTGATAAGAGATCCTGGTTGACGTTTAGCTTGAGTTGTTCGATCAAACTTACTTACACTAAAATCATATCCTCCTTCAGCTGCTAAGACACGGCCTGTTTCATGCTCTATTACCATGATGCCACCATTAATTTCTGGTATCTGTTGTAAAAAATACTTCTTGTCAATTACTTCAGCAGCTATTACATCGCCGGGTTTTAATATTTTCTTTACAGATTTGATATTAGTTGCAGTCCAGCTCATATCTTTTAAGTAAATAAAAGCAGAAGATCCGTTGCTAAGCCCAATCTTAGCTTGAGTATCAGCAACATCTAGTACAACAGCTAGTTTATAATGTAAAAGCCCATAAGGACTTGGTATTTTCTTAAGAGTTTCCTGCCAATCTTTAAGATCAATATTTTGCAAAGAACCACGATAACCTCTTTTCATATCGTATGCTTTAAGACCAAACCTTAGTGCGTTGGTAGCTGCTTTTTGCATTTTGGAGTCAACGCATGTCATAATTGTAAGACCAGCGGTGTAGAAATATTCCTCGCCAAACATTTCAATCACTTCTTCTCTTACTTTTGCAGCGTAGAAATCAGCGTCTATAGTCAGTGCTTTATCAAATTTAGCTAGTTTTATTGGCTCATCAATTGCTTGCTTTGCTTCTTCTTTAGTTAGGTAACCATCATCATACATTCTACCTATCACGTAATTTTTCCGCTCAACGGCCCTTTTATAGTTTTTCTCTGGGTTATATTGCGAAGGTGCTTTAGGTAGGGAAGCAAGGACTGCACACTCACTGATTGTCAGTTCTTCGATTGATTTATTAAAGTAGTTTAATGCAGCTGATGCTACGCCATAGGCACTTTTTCCAAGAAATATTTGATTTAAATATAACTCTAAGATTTCATCTTTAGTAAATACTTGTGAAAGTCTGTAGGAAAGAATAGCTTCTTTGATTTTTCTTTCAAAAGAACGTTCTGGAGAAAGTAAAAAAGTTTTTACGACCTGTTGTGTAATAGTTGAGCCGCCCTCAGGACGGCGTTTATTGATAATGTGAGAAATATTAGTTATTGCCGCTCTAAAGATACTAAAAATATCAATACCTTCGTGACTATAAAAGTTCTTATCCTCAGCTGCGATAAATGCTTGTGTTAGCGCTTTTGGCACGGAGCTAATAGGTATAAATATGCGATGCTCTCTGGCAAATTCTTCTATTAGCTTACCATCAGCGGAATACATTCTAGTAATGGAAGGAGGGTAATATTTTTTTAGCTGAGAATAATCAGGCAAGTCTTTGGTGTAATGGTATATTATATACATCAAAATTGCTGCCCCTATCATACCGAGGAAGAGTGCTGTTTTTGTAGTAAATATAATAAATCTTAATATCATATAAATATATTGCCTGTAACACTAATTGCCGAACCTTTAGTGATTTTGACGTTTACAATCTTACCAATCAAATTTTTATCGGCATCACTAATATAAGCAGATTGCATGTAAGGTGTTTTTCCACCAATATGACCATCAAACTTACCATCTTTTTCAAATAATACTGGCATAATTTTGCCAACACATGACTCATTAAATTCAAGCTGTTGTTTGAATAATTCTTTTTGTAAGATAGCTAATCTTTCGGTCTTTATATTTTCTGGTACCATAGCCATTGCTGCTGCGGGTGTTCCAGGCCTTGGGCTATATTTAAAGGAAAAGCACTGGCCAAATTTTACCCGTTTAACAAGATCCATTGTATCTGCAAAATCTTCATCGGTTTCTCCAGGAAATCCAACAATAAAATCAGAGGACATCACTATGTCAGGGCGAGCAGTTTTAAGTTTATTGATAATTGTAAAATAATCTTCCCTAGTGTGTTTCCGGTTCATTGCTTTTAATATTTTGTTAGATCCAGACTGAACAGGCAAATGCAAAAATGGCATTAATTTTTTCTCTAGGCCATGAAGTGCAATTAGATCATCACTCATGTCGGTCGGGTGAGATGTCATATATCGTATGCGTTCTAGGCCATTGATTGTGGAAACATGGCGAATTAAATCTGCTAGAGTATAATTTTTTTCATTGCTGGCTTTACCGTGATAAGCATTAACATTCTGGCCAAGCAGGTGAATTTCTTTGGCACCTTTTGAAACTAGGGCTAGAGACTCTCGGTAAATTTGTTCAACTGGCCGTGAAAATTCTGCTCCTCTTGTGTAAGGTACTACGCAGAAGGTACAGAATTTATCACAACCCTCTTGAACTGAAACAAATGCACTCGCTCCTTGGCTCTCAAAACCTTGTGGTAAATTATCAAATTTTTCTTCTTCAATAAAATCTAGTTCAATTAGGTGCTTTTGCGCTCTAGCTAATTTTGCTATCAAATCTGGTAATGTATGATAAGACTGAGGACCAACAATTATATCGACATAAGGAGCTCTCCTAAAAATTTCTTCTCCTTCAGCCTGTGCAACGCACCCAGCAACAGTAATAATAGTAGCAAGACCGGTTTTTTTTCTGGTATCTTTTATAAGCTTTATTTTTCCAAGCTCAGAATACATTTTTTCAGAAGCTTTTTCTCGAATATGGCAAGTATTGAGAATAAACATATCAGCGTCATCTGGTGTCCCAGTAGCTTCAAAACCAAATGGGGTCAATAATTCTTGCATTTTCAGCGAATCATAGACATTCATCTGACAACCATATGTCTTTATGTATAGCTTCTTTGACATTTTTGATATATTTATAGTAACACTAATTTATTGCATTATCTTTAAGAGCCACCCTGAGTACAAAAATTATCCCGGGCCTGATCGGTGATCTTCTTTCGTTGCCCTAGATCCTGAAACAAGTTCAGGATGACTTGTAATATTTAATTATTATTGATAAAAATCCTCGCGCAATATATCATAATCTACAAAAAATTAATAGTCATTATTATGGAAAAGATAAATTGGTACGGTACTTATAGCCTGACTTTACGGGAGATAAAGAGATTCCTACGAGTTTATCACCAAACTATTTTCACTCCAGTAGTTTCGGCATTAATTTTCTTAGCAGTTTTTGTTCTTGCTATAGGTAACCATAAGGCTTCCATTTCTGGTATTAAATTTATTGATTTTATGGGCTATGGCTTAATAGCTATGAGCATAGTACAAAATGCTTTTGCTAATAGTTCATCCTCTTTTATTATGAGTAAAATGTTAGGCTATATTTCTGATATTTTAACTCCTCCATTTGGTAGTGTTGAAATTATAATAGCATTTACCATTGGTGCTGTGCTTAGAGGAGTATTTGTTGGAATAGCTGTTGCTATTTCTCTTATACCGTTTGTTGACTATACCCTAGCGCACCCGTTTTTGTTAGTTTTTTATGTACTTGCATCATGCACTTTACTTGGAAAATTAGGGCTACTTTCTGGGTTGATTTCTAATTCCTTTGACCAGCATTCAGCCATTACTAGTTACTTGATTACGCCGCTATCTTTTTTGTCTGGTACTTTTTACTCTGTCCAATCGTTGCCTCCTATCTTTCAGCAAATTAATTTATTGAATCCTTTTTTCTATATTATCGATGGTTTTAGGTATTGTTTGACTGATAAAGCCGACGGTAATATTACTGGGGGCATACTGTTTCTTATGATATCCAATGGAATAATGTATTTCATTCTAGTTAAACTCATTGATAAAGGGTGGCGAATTAAGTCGTAAAAAGAATTCCGGCCAATTTTTACTAAAAATTGGAAATTAATCTGAAGGTGGTTCACCGTATTTATTGTGGCCAGGAGTTCCTTTGATAAACATTAACCATAAAATGAGAAGTTGCCCAAACGGTAAGAAGGTAATTAGTACATACCAACCATTTTCATTTAGATCATGTAGTCTTCTTACTGTTAAGGGGAAGTATTGGAAAAATAATACTATTTCACAAACAAAAAGAATCGTAACATAAAGAAAAGAAAATAAGCTGTCTTCATTACCATACAAATCAATAGTGTATACCCATGTTATAATGCACACAGTTAGTAACAATACTTTTGTAATATATTCTTTTCTGCTGCTACGGCCTTTGAAGGTGAATACTTTGTGAAATAATAAGTTATACATTTTTATTCTAAACTGCCTAACAAATCAGTTGTAGTTATCATTCCAGCATCTAACATAAATTGAACACCTTCTTGAGAAGAAGCACCAGCATCAAAAGCTTCGAAATAACAAGCTACCGCATCTGTGGCGGCTAGAACTCCAGTAGCTTTTTTGGATATTTTAGCAACGATTACATTAACGGCCAAAGATGTGGCATCTTCTGGTACTATATTACATTTGATGAATCCTGCTACCCAGTTACCTAATAGTTTTTGATCATTTTTTAATTTATCAAAAATCCCTTTGCTTACACCTACTTTTTGAGTGTTTATCCCACTGCTTTGAGCTTGTGCGAGGTAGTTTGTTATAACAGCTTGTTTTTCTTCTTTTGAGCCAAAGAATAAATCGCTTTGTTTCTTCCCTCCACTGAGTATAGCATCTACACTTATAACTTTGTTAATTAAAATCTTTATATCTTGTTTCATGTTCTGCAAACCTTTTGCAAATTTAGTATTCCCTTCATAACTGATATTGTTTCCTGAGATATCTAGGTATTTAAGATGAGGTAGACTACCATTTGCCAAATAATGGGCAAGCAATTTAGCACCATCGTCTCCTATTTGGTTATTACTCAGG
Source organism: Rickettsia typhi (assembly GCA_945865485.1). GTDB lineage: Bacteria > Pseudomonadota > Alphaproteobacteria > Rickettsiales > Rickettsiaceae > Megaera_A > Megaera_A venefica. Next base: position 108,659 of record CAMBEC010000001.1, on the reverse strand, counting down.
TTGATATTTACAACGCTTTGCACTGTTTTTATCGTACTCTGATAAGGTTGCCAGTTACTAGGATTATACAAAGTTTGATATTGTAGACAAGTGATCCCATATATCATAGATTCAACAGCCACATTTCCGAGTTTATTATTAGATAAATTGATAACATCCAAGCTAAAATTAAAGTCTCTTAGCACATAAAACAAGTTGCCTGCATCTTTATCGTGCATATCAGTTCTGCCTAGATTAATAGCTTTTACATATAATGGACCATCCACGCCACCAGCTCCGTGATGAAGAGCGTTGCTGCCCCAGCAGTCACCTGATTTTTTTCTACAAAAAGCTATAATATCGTGAATAGGCCCGCTATCCCCATAAACATTTTTACTTGTATCACCTGATGCTCCTAAAACTTCTGTAGGAGCATATTGTTTACCAAGCGCCTGGGAATTAACATTACCTGTGTAAGTTGCGGAACTAGCGCTATTCTGATTATTACTATAGCCACTTCCGCTCCCACCACCAGCATGCCCACCATGATCACTATTACCATGACTTCTGCCACTTGGATAGCTACTAGTATTTCCTCCTCCTCTATTATTTATATTTATTGTCTCACATCCCTTTTTCATAAAAACCCTCCAATATTAAATTTATATCCTTTCAAGCAAGCTTTAAGCAGAGATTAGCGTACTTAAATTACTGTTAATTCAACCTAAGGTTTAAATCTTAGTAGAGGCCAAATTCAAGGTCAATTGATTTTTTTGGTTTAGTGCATATATGACAAGTGTAAGCAAAATATTATACGGTTATATATATATGAATATTGAAAAATTTACCTCTGCAGCAAGAGCTGTGATTTCTAGTGCCCAGATGTTAGCGGCAAAAAATAATCACCAACAACTTTTACCAATACATTTTCTTGTCACTCTTGTGTCAGAGGAACAGGAAGTAATAAGGAACCTCCTTGCTTCTATTGGGGTGAGCACTAATCTTATTTTAACAAGAGCTGAAGAAGAACTAGCACGTATGCCAACTATAGAAATAAGTGGTGGAGGGGGGCAAGTAAGCATTTCCTCAGATTCGCTTAAGCTACTTGAAAAATCTTTAGCACTGGCTACAACAAATAAAGACAGTTTTGTTACAATAGAGAGATTGTTTGAAGCCCTTACATATGATAAGAACATTGTTGGTAAAATTCTTGCAGAATTCGGTATTGATTCAAAAAAAACTACAGCCGCAATTTTAGCCATGCGCAAGGGAAGGACAGCTGATAGTGAATCAGCTGAGGAAAGTTATGATGCATTGTTAAAATACGGTAGAGACGTAACAAAACTTGCTATGGAAGGAAAAATTGATCCCATAATAGGTAGGGACGAGGAGATAAGGCGAGCAATTCAGGTTCTTTCTCGTCGTTCAAAGAATAATCCTGTTTTAATTGGCGAGCCTGGTGTTGGTAAAACTGCAATTATTGAAGGTCTTGCTCAGAGGATATACCATAAGGATGTCCCAGAATCGCTAGTGAATTGTAAAATTTTTGAGCTAGACATGGGAGCTCTAATTGCTGGAGCAAAATTTCGAGGAGAATTTGAGGAACGCTTAAAAGCAGTATTAAAGGAAATAAAAGAGTCTAGCGGCGAGATTATATTATTTATTGATGAGCTACACCTTCTTGTTGGTACAGGAAAAACTGATGGAGCAATGGATGCTTCAAATTTATTAAAACCAATGCTTGCCAGAGGTGAACTACATTGTATTGGTGCAACCACACTTGACGAGTATAGAAGATATATTGAGAAAGATACAGCGCTAGCAAGACGCTTTCAGGCGGTATATGTTGCGGAACCAAGCGTTGTCGATACAATTTCAATTATGCGAGGAATAAAAGATCGATACGAGTTGCATCATGGCGTCACTATTTCTGATGGTGCCATAGTTGCTGCTGCTACTCTATCAAACAGATACATCACTGATCGTTTCTTGCCTGATAAGGCAATTGATTTGCTTGATGAAGCTGCAAGCCGTTTGAAAATAGAAGTATCTAGTAAACCTGAAGAATTAGATGAGCTTGATCGCAAGGTTATTCAAATAAAGATAGAACTATCGGCATTGAAGAAAGAAAAAGACGATAATTCAAAAAAGAAAGTTACTAAATTAACTTCAGAGCTCGCAGAGCTTGAGGCTAAATCAATGGATTTAAGCTCAAAATGGTTAGCTGAAAAGAACAAGATGTTATCTGCACAAAAATTAAAAGAAGATCTCGAAAATGCCAAAATAGAACTTGAAAAATCTGAAAGAAGGGGCGACCTTACCAGGGCTAGTGAGTTAAAATATGGTGTGATTCCAGAAATAACAGCAAAGCTAAAATCTGCTGAAGAACAAACTGATAATAAGCTTTTGAAAGAAAGAGTGACAGAAGAAGATATAGCCACTCTTGTTTCTAAAATCACTGGAATTCCAATTGATAGTATGCTTTCGAGTGAACGAGATAAACTGCTTAAGATGGAAAAAAACCTGCAAGCGACAGTAATAGGTCAGGATGATGCTATAGAAGCAGTCAGTGATGCTATACGCAGGTCTCGTGCTGGTATCGCCGATCAACACCGACCACTTGGTTCATTTTTATTTCTTGGTCCAACAGGTGTTGGTAAGACTGAGCTTACCAAGGCTCTGGCTGAATTTTTATTTAGTGATCGCAGTGCAGTACTAAGGTTCGATATGTCAGAATATATGGAGAAACATGCAGTAGCAAGGTTGATTGGGGCTCCTCCTGGTTATGTTGGATATGAACAAGGCGGTGCATTGACGGAAGCAGTTCGTAGACGACCATATCAAATCATATTATTTGATGAAATCGAGAAAGCTCATCCTGATATTTTTAATGTGATGTTACAAATTTTGGATGAAGGGCGTCTGACAGATAGCCAAGGTCATGTGGTAGATTTTAAAAATACAATAATAGTTCTTACTTCAAATCTTGGTTCAGAAGTGCTTGTCAATCAAGCTGATGGTGAAGATACTGCTTTAGTCCGAGACCAAGTGATGGAGTATGTTCAAGCGGCCTTTAGACCAGAATTTTTGAATCGTCTTGATGAGATAATATTGTTTCATCGTTTGAACAGGTCGCACATGAATGAGATCGTAAAAATCCAACTTAATGAATTAAAAAATATTTTAGCGACTCAGAATATTAACCTTGAATATGATGAAAGTGCTGTAGAGTATCTGGGAGATAAGGGTTATGACCCAGCCTTTGGTGCTCGGCCGCTAAAAAGAATTATTCAAAAAGAAGTGCAGAATAGTCTGGCAAAGAAAATATTAGCTGGATCCTATATTAGCGGAGATAAAATCAATCTTACTTGTGCTAATGGTAAACTTGATATTTGAATATGAATCTCTTTTTATTAGTCCCGCTTCTGCGGGGCTAATAAAAAGTAGGAACTCTAATTGCAGCTTTAGAGTAGTAAGTATAGTAGAGTAGTAGTCTGCAGCAGCGTTAGTTTCATCAAGCGCATGCTGGGTGCATGCCTTTGTATACTAACTTTCACTATCGGAGTCATTATTATCCACATTACCTAGGGTGTTAACAGTCTCATCATCAGGATTATTAAAATTGATAATGCTGACATTCACTCCTTCTTGTTGGATAGTGTTGGCAATATACTCATCAAAAACGTTGGTTTCTTTTGCATTAAGGAAAACCTTAGCCTGATGAGCTGTTAGGTACTTGATTATCTCTGTAGATTTATTCTCAGCTGCTATATATAGAGGGCTTTTAGATGGGGTAGAAGGTGTAGTTGGTTTTGACAATAAAGCAGACAAGAAACCTTTACCTTGTACCATCTGGGAAGCGATAGCAAAAGATGCAGACGTTGTACAGTCGTTAATATCAGCATTCAGCTCTTCTACCAAATATTTCATCACATTTAGGCTTCCTTCTTTTGCTGCAATATGCATAGCCGTCCAACCATCCTTAGTATACAACCCTTCTCTCACATCCCCTTTAAGTTTTTTGAGTTTCTCTACTCCTATCCCATTGTAAGATCCTGCGGCGAAATAGGTGGTTATATTTTTAGCATCTACAAGATATTTAAAACATTTTATTGCATCCTTTGCCGCTGCAAAATGTACAGCATGTGCCCCTTCTTCGTTTAAGTCATTGATATCAGCTGTTCCTAGTTCCTCTATTAATGCATCTAAATCGTCACTTTCAATTGCTGTCCAAATAGTCATTGTATACACCTATAGTTTAATTATATGTTTATTTTTAAGATAATATCCTATGTTATTAGTGTCAATAAAATTTAATAAAAGGACAAATAGCTTTGTTATATTTGATTAAAGAAGGTAATTAGGTAGTGATTATGTATTTAAAAAATAGTCTTTGAAAAATATTTATTAGTATAACGCTTATATTTTGGGGCTATTTAATAAATTGCGAAGGATCTTTTGCTACTTTACCTTCTCTGATACCAAAATTAAGCTGCGGTTCGGTCACTTTGCCTGTGCTGCCCACATATCCTACAACATCACCTTGTTTTACACTAGCACCTTTGGTGAGGATTATGTCTTCTAAATGCGCATAAGAAGTAACAAGATTTTTCCCATCTAACTTAATAATTACTAAATTACCAAAAGTGGCATCGTAATCAGCATAAATTACTTTGCCCGCAGCAGTTGAAAGTACTTTAGTTCCAGGCTTAGCGCTTATACTAATGCCTTTGCTCGTTCCGAATGGTGTTTTATCACCAAATTTTGTAATTACTTTCCCCTTCACTGGCGTGATATATTCACTACTTGCTACTTGATCTTGTATATCCACTTCGGGTTTTTCAATTTTAGCTTTTTCTACTTGTACTAAAGGTTCATCAGCGTCAGAGCTATTTGAAGTTAAGTTATTTTCTTTAGTTTGTTTAATTTTAAGAACTTGAAATTCATCAATATAATGAGGTGGTTCTAAGTCATTTAATAAGGCGATTTCTGAGACCTTTTGTCCATACTTTGATGCAATCTCTTCAATAGTTTCGCCAACTTGCACCTCATGATAAATGATTTTGTCTTTAGTTTCAGACTTTCCTTGTGCTGGAATTATATATTGTTCATTATCTGTAGTAGTAGTCTCTGTAATAACATCAGGGCTAATTGTTTCAGTAGGTTTCACTTCAAATGAGCCAGTGGAAATCACTTCTCCTTCATCAACAAGTGTTGGGTTTGTTTTGGCTGAGGCTCCTTTCTTTGAACCACCGTGATTAAATTCTATAGGCGCTGATTGTTTTGAAACTGCGCACGCAGATAATATAAATGATAAAAGAATCAAAAGGCTTTGTTTTTTCATTTTGCCAGGGGATGTAATTACAGATTTGTTTTGCTAATTAAATAAACGTCATTATATATTAATATCTATTACTTTGTATATTAAAAAGGTGTTTAATGGAAAATTATGATTTAGCTATTGCAAGTGATCATGCTGGGGTCAAATTGAAGAGTAAAATTGTCAAAGATCTCGAGCAGAAGGGTTTAAAAATACTTGATCTAGGAACAAATAGTGAAGAGAGAGTAGATTATCCCGATTTTACTCATAAAATGGTAGAAGAATTTATTGAAGGGACAATTACTCAAGGTATTTTGATTTGTGGAACTGGTATTGGTATGTCTATAGCGGCAAATAGGAGTTCTGATATTCGAGCAGCTTTATGTACAAGTGAATTCATGGCAGAACGTGCCCGGTCGCACAATGATGCAAATATATTGGTATTGGGCAGCAAGCTAGTAGAAGACAATATTTCAATTAAAATGGTAGAAAAATTTCTAAACACTAAGTTTGAAGGGGGGAGGCATTCTAGACGTTTAGCCAAGATTAGGTAATAATATTATATAATATTAATATATAATATTTACAAATGAGACGATCCAACTATATTTTTATCGTTGTAATTATATTTATAATAAGCTCTATGTATTATGGCGTTATAAGCAATGGTTCCCAAGCTATAAGTAACCGGGATGGTAAAGTAGTTATGGTTATAGATTTAATTAGACATGGAGATAGAGCTCCTATTTTTTGGTCTTCTGAACTTATGGGTGATATATGGAATGAATCGGAAATTGGCAATTTAACTACAAAAGGGAGAAAAAACGCTAGGGATTATGGGATCACTATCTCTAGTTTGTATCCAGAAATATTTTATGCCCCTGAAATCGAGGTTTATACAACAAACTTTACTAGAACAATGGATACTGCTAAGGAAGTTCTAGTAGGAATATTAGGGAATTTTGATAAAACTATCCCAATCAAGGATATTAATGAAGACGCAAGTTTTAAATCTAGAGAAAATAAAAACACTAATGAGATAGTTAAATTTATTAGTAAAAAGACTGCAGAAAATTATCCACAAGAATTAAAAACGAGATATGAATCTGAATTAACATATATTAATAAATTATGTGGAACGGATTTTAGCGGCCGGGGGAGATTTATTCAAGTAGCAGATGCTATGCTGGTTTCTAAAAAGCAAAAAAATGCGAGGTTATGTAGTATACCAGATACTAAAATATCTGAGATTATACAGCTTGGTGAACAAATATATTCGGATAATTATAAAAATAATATTCAAAATTTTTTAGTAAGCAAAGACTTATTATTATCTATAATTGATACATTACTATTGAAAAAAACAAAGTCTATTACTACTAATTATAAGTTGATGGTGATGCATGATGGAAACATAACACCTATGATTAGGCTTCTAGCTGGAGAGCAAGCTATAGATGAAGGAAAATTTCCTGATTTTAATGCAAGCATAAGGTTTGAGCTTATAGAGCAAAATGATGATTTTTATGTTCAAGTAAAATATAACGGCACCCCTTTAGAATTAAGCCCCAAGAAATATACTTACTCTTGGTCAGAGTTTTTGAATATTCTCCTTACTAAAATTCTAGAATTATAGTTGCTCAATTTGATTATTCAATTTCTTAGTTCTAGAACATGAAAGATATCCCCTGAGTTGATAAGAAACGCGAGTAGCCATTTCGTAATGACGTAGAACGCGTGTTTTATAGTGTTAATCGGTGAGTCTCTGGTTAAGATTTTTGGTGAAAATCAGAACGAAAGTATATCAAAGATGTTGGTAGATTGATTACCAATAGGGGCCTTTTTCATTTCTGTGCAGGCGAAATCTTTTAGTTTGACAATAATTGAATTGAAGGGATGAAAGAGGTTGAGGTAGATTTGGGAGATAGTTACAGAGAGGGATTATACCGCATACTATTACTAAAAAAGTATGATTATATTTTTTTGGTAGCGAGGGAGGGGCACCGGGCGTTTAGCTAAGATTAGGTAACCAAAGTTCCGAATTAGACCAAATTAATTATGTAGGTCTTTCGTGCCTACATAATTAACCTGAACTGCGAGTAGGGTTAATGCGCAACCTCTTCAAACCAAAGACGTTCTACCTTTGTATCCCCAACATCATTTATATGTACAAACTGTCCTCCTCTTGACCTATCTTTAGGACCGAAATCTACCTGATTTTTTATAGAAACAGATGGTGCTACATGTAGTATGGACAATATTTCTGGTCTATAGCGCGTATCTCTGAGCCACCCAAAACCTTCGTATATAGTCCTTTGGTTGTCATGAAAATGCCCAGCAAAAAGACCTTTGACTTCCGTGGGTTTAGATACATCAGTGATTAAATTCTCCCAAATTTTACGAATTTCAATTGGCACCATCCATGCAGAATAAGGGTAAATTCCTTTGGTTAATTTTGGTGAGATCTTAGCAGCTTCCCTTAATGTTTTTGAAACCGTATTGTCATCTAGATCATCAGGATCTATTTCAAAATTTATTCTCCATGGATCATCAATTTCTGGAATGTGATAGAAAATATAAACATATTTTGCATCGTATTGTTTCATCGCATTAGATAACCTATGCAATGATTTATATTCAACTAGCTGTTCAATAGGTTTTGGTTTATTATCTTTATTCAAAAATCGTTTTATAGAATAATTATTTTTAAAAAATGAATTATCCCAACCAATAAAAAGATTGTCACCAATTTTTAATGTGCCTGGTAAAAATTTTCCAATTTTATCTTTAGCTTCTAAACGAAAATCAACGATCTTAAATTTAGCGTCTTTGGCTTTAACCAACTCTTTGACGTCATTAACAAAATCACCATATAAACTAACAGTCTCAGACATTTCAGCATACAGATCGTTGTTTCCTGGTAATAGGAGCCATAATTTTATCTCAGATTTTACTATAATGTTAGCTACCAATGTTACACTACTACCCCATTTATCCTGATCTTTTTTTAATTCAAAAAACTTATTATCCTCCTCAATAATAAGTTTTCCTTTTTTTGCTATATCAGCTTTGTCTATCGGGAATTTTTTTATAAGTTTTTCTATTCCTAAATCGCCAGTTAAAATTATAAAATCCAAATGCTGGTTATTTTTATTCAACGAGGCTTCTAATTCATTAGTGCGGTCTATAGCATGATTAAAATAAACAAGTGAATCGGATGTTTCTTTTTCTTTACCCGGTACTTCAAATAAATGAGGATCTGTTAACTGGACAAATCGTACTTCTGCAAAACTAAGGGGGGCTGATAGGAAAAATACTACAAAAAAATATACTACGAGGAATGCTTGGAATGTTTTTATCATAGTTATAATTAATAATCAAATTTGTATAACTATATACATTCTCTGATTTGTTAATCAAAGTCTAACTAATTTACCTTCGGTATCGGTAACTTAATTTGTTTGTTGTTTTTTTTGGTTTTGATTTAATGGGTCTTAAGGAGTGGAATCTAGAAAAGAATTTTATTCTTTTTTTGGTAGCGAGGGAGGGACTTGAACCCCCGACACCCGGATTATGATTCCGATGCTCTAACCAGCTGAGCTACCCCGCCAAGAAGTATAAATTTTATACTAATATGAAAAACATAACTAATTCTGGTGAATTAATTTTGCTATTTTAGTTTTGTACTATCTAGAAATCTAGGCTGCATAAAATCGTTTTTAAATTAATGCGCCATAACTTCAAATGCTTTTAGTATAGTATTTCGATAGAGAAAACTGCCCAAGACCAAACTTAGGCAGTTAAATCTATTAACGTTTGGAGAACTGAGTGCTCTTACGTGCTTTACGTTTACCATATTTCTTACGTTCTACAACTCTTGCATCTCTAGTCAAGAAACCGCCTTTACGTAAGATTGCATGAAAATCAGTTGAAATACAGTCAAGTGCTCTGGCAATTCCATGAACTATTGCGCCAGCCTGGCCTGTAGTTCCACCGCCTTTAGTAGTGCACATAACATCAAACTGTCCAGTAGTATTAGTGTCTACAAAAGGTTGCATAATTGATGTTCTATATGTTTCGCGCGGGAAATATACAGAAAAATCCTTATTATTTACTATGATTCTACCTTTTCCAGGCCTAACCCAAACCCTTGCTATTGAGTTTTTTCTTCTACCAGTTCCGTAACCACCACCATCAGGTGTAGTCTTTTTGGACTTGCATTGAACGACTTGAGGTGCAGCAATTTTGTTTGCTACAACAGAACTTTTTTTAATCTCTAGTGTTGGTACTTCCATTACAATTACTTCGTATTTTTAGAATTTTTACTAGCAAGGTCAAAAGCTTCAGGCTTTTGTGCTGCGTGTGGGTGTTCAGCTTCGGCATATACATGGAGATTGCTTAATTGTACATCACCCATTTTATTTCTGCTAATCATCCTCTTGACAGCCATTTTAACAACTCTCTCTGGATATTTTCCGCCTAGAATTTTTCCAGCTGTGGTTTCTTTTATACCGCCAGGAAAACCACTGTGACGATAATAGAATTTACCATTTTTAGGATCAGATTTTTTCCCTGAAAGATATACGTGCTTTGCATTAACAATCACCACGTAATCACCACAATCCATGTGCGGAGTGAAAGTAGGCTTGTGTTTTCCGCGTAGCAATACGGCAGTTTGACTGGCTAATCGCCCAAGTACAAGATCTTTAGCATCAATAACCCACCATTTTTTTTCAATCTCTGATGGTTTTGCGGAATAAGTTTTCACAGTATTGTCTTCTATTAATTTGATTATTTTGCAGCTAAAAATAGCAGTTACATGATCGCATTGTCAAGGATAATTTTATATCAAGTCTAGTTTTTAAGTGGCAGGTATAAGACTCGGATAAATTTTGACCTCCTGAGTGCGCGCTGAGTTATAGCAAGTCTTGCACTTTCGTCTTTTAATTTTCGGCTATCTAATCTAAAATTTGAATACTATACAAAAATATCAACTAGGTTCAAATTGCAGTTTATCTACTTTTTTTAAGCCAGAAAATTTGAACGTTAATTCTTTATTTTTTTTAGAATAGTCAATAGTTACCATGCCGCCATTTCTGAGCTTGCCAAATAAAATCTCATCGGCGATAGCTTGTTTTATATTAGTATCGATGATTCGATCGAGCTCACGGGCGTTACCTTTTTTATTAAAGCAATTTAAGGCAAAATACTTTTTTACACCGCTATTGACAGTTAGCCTTACTTTTTTGTCAGCTAGTTGCGCAGCTAGTTCTTTTAGGTTTTTTGAAACTATCTTATCAATTATATTGCCAATAGGATTGAAGAGGATTATTTTGTCTAATCTTCCGCGGAATTCTGGGCTAAAATGCTGGTTGAACGCTTCCATGTCCAAACCAACTTTAGTGTTAGTTGAATCTGTTTGCGCAAAACCAATAGTAGCTTTTTCTTCTTCGGCAACAAGATTAGTTGTTAAAATAATCATCGTATGTGAAAAATTTATGTGCTTACCAGTGCTATCAGTAAGTCGACCTTCATCCATTATTTGTAAAAGCAAATTAAAAATCTCGTGGTGAGCTTTTTCTATTTCATCAAATAATATTACCGAGTAAGGAAATTTATCCACTTCACTGGTAAGCATACCGCCTTGGTCAAACCCAACATAACCAGGGGCGCTTCCAAGAAGCTTTGATACGGAGTTGGATTCAACGAATTCTGACATATCGAATTTTAGCAATTTCATGCCACTAAAATTCGCTAGTTGTTTTGCAAGTTCGGTTTTACCAACACCAGTTTGGCCTGCGAACATATAGCAACCAGTTGGGCGTGCGCCTTTGCGAAGACCCGCATGGGAAAGTTTTATGCTAGCGCATAGACTTTCTATCGCTTCGTCCTGACCAAAGATATAAGTTTTTAAGTTGCTGCTAAGTTTCTTTAATTGCATTATATCATCAGATTCAACTCGTATAGTTGGAATATTCATAATGCTAGCAAGAAGTTGTTCTATATCTTTTTGAGTGATAACTGTTTTGTGTTTAGATTTATTTCCAATCTTGCTTCTGGCGCCAGCTTCATCCATGAGATCGATTGCTTTATCTGGTAAATGCCTATCGTTAATAAATCTCTGGGATAAAGTAATTGCTGCTTTTAGGGCTGAAAGTTCATAAGTAACATTATGGTGTTTTTCATAATTTTCTTTGAGACCTTTGAGTATTTCTAGCGTAGTACCTTCATCAGGTTCGCTGACAATAACTTTCTGAAAGCGTCGTACCAAAGCCATGTCTTTTTCAAAATTATTGTGATATTCTTTGAATGTAGTTGAGCCTATGCATCTAAGGTCTCCGCGGGCAAGAGCGGGTTTAAGAAGGTTACTGGCATCAATTGCTCCCGTTGTGGTTGATCCAGCTCCAATAATAGTATGGATTTCATCAATGAACAAAATAGCGTTTTGGTTTTTCTTTAATTCTTCAAGTAAATTTTTGATTCGTTCTTCAAAATCTCCTCTAAACTTGGTTCCTGCAACGAGGCTTCCTATGTCTAGAGAATAAATGATAGCATCCTTTAAGATTTCAGGAACGTCATTATTAATGATTCTAGTAGCAAGTCCTTCTGCTATAGCTGTTTTGCCTACGCCTGGTTCTCCAATGAGAATAGCATTGTTCTTTTTTCTTCTACAAAGGATTTCAATTGTTCTCTCAATTTCACTCTTTCTACCAATTAAGCAATCAATAGCATCAATATTAGCTCTTTTGTTAAGGTTAGTACAATATTTTTCAAGCTCGCTTTCATGCGGAGTATCTTTATGTTCTTCCTTTAAGTGTTTTTGAGAAATTTCTTTAATAAGTGTAGCTTGAAGTATACTTTGATTGGTTGATGTTTCTGGGGTTGACTTAATATATGATTTGTCATGAGTTTTAAGAAAATTGAGTACATCTTGCCTGTTTAAATTTGATTCTTTTAGGCATAGAAGAGCGTACGCTTCGTGCTCAAAAAAGAATTCAGCGAGCACGTGACTACCTGAAATAACCTTTTGTCCATTGGCTTGACTGTGGAGAGCGGCGCGTTGAATTATTCTTTGGAATCCCGCGGTTGGTTTGGCTTCTTTATTTTTTTCATCCCTGAGATCTTGTAAATCATGCTCAAGGTAATTTTTTAGCCTTGTTTGTAATGATCTTAAGTCAACGTTGTTTGCAAAAAAAATACTTTTTGCATCCGAATCTTCGGTAATTGAAAGTAATAGATGTTCGTAGGTTGCGTACTCGTGCTTATATTCTGTGGCAATCGACAAAGCTCTTCTGAGGGTTAACTCTAATTCGTTGGAAAGCATCTGGATACCTCGCGAGTCCTCTTAAATGTAGACACATATGATAAGTATATCAGACTATAATATAGAAATGCTCATATATATTTTAGTAATTACTTATTTTATGTGGATTTGTGGTATGAGTTCTTTTAGATTTATGTTAGAGTTGGCCTTCGATATAGTCGAGATGAGTCTTACAAAAATATGGGAAATAGTAAAATATTTATAGTTTTAGCTGCATTACTTGTGTTGTTTGCGTCGGTAAAACTTTATTCGAACTACGATTCAAGTACAGTTGTTAGAGAAGCTAAAACTCCAAGAAGTGATTTAAAAGTTTTGCTTTATACTAAAGATACGTGTAAATACTGTATCTTGGCTAAAGAGCTCTTGGTTAAAAACTCTATTCCTTATGAGTTCATTGAACTTTCGAATAATAGAGAACTACATCAAAAAATTGCTTATCAGACTAGTCAAAATACTGTTCCATACGTTTACATAAATGGTGAATTTATTGGTGGGTATAAGAATTTGCTGGAACTGGAAGAATCTGGGAAGTTATATATAGAGTCTGAGCTTAGGGAAAAATAATAATATTTTTGGAGAAAGTAAATTATGAGTTATGTGCCAATAGTTGTCGAGCAGACTGCAAGAGGAGAAAGATCATATGATATTTATTCACGTTTGCTAAAAGAGCGCATAGTGTTTGTTTGTGGTGAGTTTGAAGACCAGATGGCTAATTCTATTGTAGCGCAGTTGTTATTCCTTGAAGCTGAAAATCCAGAGAAAGAGATATATATGTATATCAATTCTCCTGGTGGTGTCGTAAGTTCGGGTTTTGCAATTTATGATACTATGCAGTACATAAAACCAAAGATTGCTACGCTTTGTATTGGTCAAGCTTGTTCAATGGGGGCAACTATTTTGCTTGCAGGTGAAGAGGGAATGCGTTACGTTTTACCAAGTAGCCGGGTAATGATACATCAACCAAGTGGCGGCTATAGGGGGCAAGCTACCGACATTGAGATTCATGCGCGTGAGACAATGAAAGTAAAAAATCTTCTTCATCAAACTTATGCCAAGCACACTGGTCAAACTGTAGAGAAAATAGCAAAAGCTATGGAACGTGATTGTTTTATGTCAGCTAGTGAGGCTCAGGAATTTGGTATTGTAGATAAGATTATTAGTAGCAGGGAATTAATTGTTGTACAAAAAGCAAAGAAGTAATAATTTACTTTCTTAAAAAGAGCTGATAAACAGATAAGTATAAGTAAAAAATTTTAGGATTGCTATGGCTGAAGAGTTTAAAAAAAAGTCCCTACATTGCTCGTTTTGTGGTAAGAATCAGTTTGAGGTTAAAAAACTGATTGCTGGCCCAACCGTTTTTATTTGCGATGAATGCATTGAGATTTGCCAGGATATTATTCAAGAGGAAGTGAATGAAGCCATTGAAAATATTGTTTCTTCAGTGCCAACTCCTAAAGAAATATACAAAATTCTTGATGATCATGTAATCGGTCAAGATAAAGCGAAAAAGGTGCTTTCAGTGGCTGTTTACAACCATTACAAGCGTCTGGAAAGCTTGATCAATTCTAAGGATGAAGTTGAGCTCAACAAATCAAATATTATGCTTATCGGGTCCACTGGTTCTGGGAAAACTTTGCTTGCCCAAACTTTGGCTAAGATTTTGGATGTGCCTTTTACTATGGCAGATGCAACAACTTTGACTGAGGCTGGATATGTTGGTGAAGATGTTGAGAATATTTTGCTTAGATTATTACAAGCAGCTGACTTTAACGTAGAGAAGGCGCAAAAGGGAATAATTTATATTGACGAAATCGATAAAATAGCCAAAAAATCTGAGAACGTATCAATTACACGTGACGTTTCAGGTGAAGGTGTGCAACAAGCGTTGTTGAAAATAATGGAAGGTACGGTTGCCTATGTTCCGCCGCAGGGAGGAAGAAAACATCCGCAGCAAGATTTTATTCAAATTGACACTTCGAATATATTATTTATATGTGGTGGTGCATTCATGGGTATTGAGGGTATTATTGCTGCACGAAGCGATAAGAGTTCAATTGGTTTTGCGGCTAATGTTAAGTCGAAAGAAGAAATGCGCCATAGTGATGTATTAAAAGAGTTACAGATTGAAGATATAATTAAATTTGGTATGATTCCTGAATTTATTGGGCGTTTGCCAGTTGTTGCTACTTTAAAAGAGCTTGATAAAGATGCTTTAATTAAGATTCTTACCGAACCTAAGAATGCTATTGTAAAGCAATATAAGAAACTTTTTGCTCTGAATAATGCTGAACTTGAGTTTACGGAAGATGCTCTTGAGGCGGTGGCAGCAAAAGCGTTAAAAAGAAACACTGGTGCAAGAGGCCTCCGTTCTATAATTGAAGAATTGTTGCTAGAGGATATGTATAATTTTTCTGAATTGAAAAATAAGAAAATTACCTTTAACAAAGAGGCAGTAGAAAATAATGTTGCGGCAGTCATTAAACCAATAAAAATTGCTAAGGTTTCTTCTAAATCACCAAAAAAACGTTTGGCTGTATAAACTCTATAGCATTATTAAACATGGTTTCATTTATTGCTGAAAGAGAGGAGAAATTAAAGTTATTTATTAACAGTTGTTTTTCTAAAACACCGCATACAATTGAGTCTATGCCTGGTGATGCTGGTATGCGTAGCTACTATAGAGTGTGGGCTGACAGCAAAAGTTATGTAGTGATGGATTGTCCCCCAAGTTATGCAAATGTGCAGTCTTTTATCAACATTGCTGATTTTCTTTTAAAAAATGATTTTTCAGCTCCGCTAGTTATTAAGAAGGACCTTAAGCAAGGTTTTTTAGTTATAGAAGATTTTGGAATTGTTAGTGTCAAAAACCACTTGGAAGAGATAGCGGATAATATTCAAGAGAAAAAGAATATTTATTGCTTAATCGTTGATTTGCTGTGTTCACTTCAGAAGTTAGAGTGTCCTACTGGGCTTAGGTATTTTGATAATGAACTGCTTTGCAAAGAAATAGAGCTTTTTGTTGATTGGTACATTCCTTATGCATATAAGCGAGAACTAAAAATACATGAATTCGATGAATTTATCGAAATTTGGCAAAATGTTTTGGCAAAGCAAGCTGCAATGCCAAATTGTTTAGTTCTAAGGGATTATCATTTAGAGAATATGATGTATCTACAGGAACGTGATTCATTTAGGAAGATAGGGTTACTTGATTTTCAGGATGCTCTTTGTGGTTCTCCGGTGTATGATCTAGTCTCTGTACTAGAAGATGCACGATTTGATGTAACTCGGCAAGATGCGCTTGATCTTATAGATTATTTTGCTGAAAAAAAAGAACTTGATAAGTTCGAAGTATTGCGTGACTATCATATATTGGGCGCACAAAGAAATTGTAGGATCCTTGGAGTATTTTCTAGAAAATATACAAGAGATAACGATGATAGTTATTTAAAATATATCCCAAGAGTACAAAAATATTTGGAATATGATTTGTCACACCCTGACTTACTTCCGGTAAGAAAGTGGTTGAAGAATTTAAAGTAGGTTGGAATGATTGATACTATAATGTTATTTGCGGCTGGATTTGGTAATAGAATGCGCCACTTAACTGAAAATAGCCCTAAAACATTAATTCCTATTTTGGGTCAGCCGATGCTACACCATGCACTGGCTTTGTGTAAAATGTATCCATTCAAAAAGGTAGTAATTAATACCCACTATTTACATGATCAAATTAGTAAATCTATCGATGACTTCAAGAAGCTTAATCCATCGTTTCCTGAAATAATAGTAATATACGAAGAAGAGCTGCTCGAAACAGGGGGGGCTATTAAGAATGCTCTGGCACAATTGGGAGAAGATCCAGTTTTTGCTCTAAATACTGATATTGTTCTAAAGTCTGAGTATAATATTTTTGCTGACATGATTAAGAAATGGAATCCTGAAGAAATGGACTTTTTACTTTTAATGCAAAAATATAATAGAGCTGTTGGTTATTCTGGCCATGGCGATTTTGATTTGCTTGCTGATGGAAAGCTCTCTAGACAAGATAAAGAAGGAAATTATGACTATATGTATGCTGGTTTACAAATTTTAAAACCGCAGAAAATAGCCAAACATCCACTCAAAGTATTTTCTCTTAGAGAATATTATTTAAACAGTGATAAGGTAAGAGGTATCGCTGCAAAAGATAGCACAAGATGGTATCACGCTACTACGCCAGAAGATTTAGTCGATATTGAAATGGATATGCTGGCTCATGGTGATCAATAATTCTATTCATAGTTTTTGTATATTAGGTCTGTTTTGTTGTAACTGACAAATAGAGTTTAAACTTATGTCACTAACGATTCACTGGTTTCGTCAAGATTTAAGATTAAGTGATAATCCTTCGTTATCTGCGGCTGTAGAAAACGGTGAAGTTTTGCC
Source organism: Rickettsia typhi (assembly GCA_945865485.1). Taxonomy (GTDB): domain Bacteria; phylum Pseudomonadota; class Alphaproteobacteria; order Rickettsiales; family Rickettsiaceae; genus Megaera_A; species Megaera_A venefica. Next base: position 91,608 of record CAMBEC010000001.1, on the reverse strand, counting down.
AATTTATATACTTGATGACTATAATCCAGGTCAACATGTTATGGGAGAAGCAAGTAGAGTCTGGTTGCATCACTCTTTGAATAAACTTAACGAATCTTTGGGTGGTGGCTTGAGAGTATTTTCTGGTAATGCTACAGATATTATTCTCGATCTAACGCAGAAATATAATATAAAATCAGTATATTGGAATAGGTGCTATGAACCATGGAGAATTAAACGAGATAAAATAATAAAAGGGAGTTTGCAAAAACAAAATATCGACGTAAAAAGCTTTAATGGATCGTTAATGATCGAACCGTGGAAGTTTCTCAAAAGTGATGGAACACCGTATAAAGTATTCACTGCTTTTTATAAAAAGGCTTACCTAGATGGTTATTTTACCAGTACACCAATACTAAAACCTAATAATACTCATTACACAAAAGATAATATAGATTGTTTAGATATAGAATCTCTTGCTTTATTGCCATCTGATAAATGGGGAAATAATATTATTAAAGGTTGGGTTGTAGGAGAAAATGCAGCATGTAAAAAACTGCAGAACTTTATACAAGTGGGTATAAAAAACTATAAAGAAGGTAGAAATTTTCCGTCTAAGGAAAATACTTCTCGTCTTTCACCGCACTTGCATTTTGGTGAAATTTCTCCAAGACAAATTTGCTATTACATTCAATCTCTAAATATAGAAGAAAACCTAGAATGTTTTGTTAGTGAAATAGCTTGGCGTGAATTTTCATATTACCTGCTTTATCATTTTCCCCAGATACCAGTAAATAATTTAAATATTAAATTTAATCAATTTCCTTGGAGAGATAATAAAAAGTTACTTGGTTGTTGGCAAAAAGGTATAACGGGTATTCCTATTGTTGATGCCGGGATGCGTGAACTTTGGCAAACAGGTTATATGCATAATAGAGTGAGAATGATTGTTGGTTCATTTTTAGTAAAAAACTTACTAATCCACTGGAATTATGGGGAAAGATGGTTTTGGAATTGCTTATTTGATGCAGATTTAGCCAGTAACAGTTGTAGTTGGCAATGGGTTGCTGGATGTGGAGCAGATGCTGCGCCTTATTTTCGGATTTTTAATCCCGTAACTCAAGGGGAAAAATTTGATACTACGGGGGAATATACTAGGAAATATGTACCAGAATTAAAATCATTACCAGATAAATATTTATTTAATCCTTGGGAAGCTCCAAAAAAAACGTTGATTGATGCTGGAATTCAGTTAGGAATCAATTATCCAGAGCCTATAGTTGATTTAAGTTTTTCCAGGAAAAGAGCTCTAGAAATATTTTCTTCCCTTTAAAACTGGCTTATCCTTATAACTTATATGAGAAACCAATGGCTATAATAGAAGAAGGCTCATGCCTTATCGAATTTATAAATAACCAAGGGCTTGGTTGCGGTAAGAGTCCTCAGGGATTAGTAGAAGTACCATATGTTCTCCCAGATGAAGTTATCACTTTTGAGAGACACGAATATCGTCGGCAATCTAATTGTTTGCTCAAAAATATTGAAAAACTATCGAGCCATAGAATTACGCCAGAATGTAAATATTTTGGTCGGTGTGGTGGTTGTATGCTTCAGCATATGGACCTGACAACTTACGATAATTTCAAGCTTAGCCTTGTAAAACAGGTTTTGCCTACTGAGACTATAATCAATCCTATAATTACTATTCCTAAAGGAACCCGTCGCCGTATCAATCTGCAGGCTCTTAAAAAAAATGAGCAACTCTTCCTTGGATTTTATCGGTTCCATTCCCATCAGATCATTGATATAGATAGCTGCCCAGCCATGATGAGCCCGCTGTCTGCTATACTTATACCACTCAAAGAAGTTCTTATGAATATTTTGGAGCATAGACAAAAAGCTGAAATCTTTCTAATGCATGCAAGTAATGGTATTGATATGCTTCTTGAGCTACATAAGCTTATAGATATTATACCAGAGCAGGAGCAAGAGTTGATAGATTTTGCAAAAAAAACCGGAATTATTAGATTACAATTCCGTTCATCTAAAAAGCCTAGAGTTTTGTTTGAAAGTGAAAAACCATATATTTTATTAGGAGATAAAAAAGTTACTACTGATGCTAGGGCCTTCATGCAAGCAAGCTTCTCGTCAGATCAAATACTAGCAGATTTAGTGGAACAATATTTACCTCAAGAAAAAGGCGCTTTAGTTGACCTGTTCTGCGGCCGAGGTACTTTTGCCCTACCACTTAGTAAGCGTTTTAGAGTAGATGGTTTTGAATCTGATGCAACCTCGCTTGAGGCCCTTGGAAAGGCGGCAGAAGGAGCGATAATGCTGTATGAACGTGATTTATTTACTAATCCTTTAAGTAAGGACGAGTTAAGGTCGTATCGTTTTGCTGTTATTAACCCACCAAGAGCAGGGGCTTTAGAACAGGTCAAGACATTGGCTCGTAGTAAGTGTGAAAGGGTGATCTATGTTTCGTGTAATCCAGAGAGCTTTGCTCGTGATGCAAGTATTTTAGAAAATGGAGGATATAAGCTGCTCGAAGTTACTCCGGTAGATCAGTTTTATTGGAGCTCACATCTTGAGGTTGTAGGGGTTTTTGTTTCTACTGCGGTCTAGGATTGGTTTTGCTATATTCAGGTTATTTAAGACCGTTGATAATAGTTTCTAACTCTACAAAAGCCTTCTCAAGTAAGTTGTAATTCGATGATCTAAGTACTAGAGCAGTTCCATGGATACCATTTTTTGTAAACGGGTAACTGCCCATATCTACCTCTTTATATTTGTTTTGTAATTCTTCAAAGCTAATTGCAATCTTGCTTTCGCCCATCATTACTTCTAAAGTTTGTGACTGAATAACTTTACCTTTTTTTAGCATCGGAATAGCTGATTTAAGCATTGCTTTCATAATATTTGGAATACCAGCCATAACAAATACGTTGCCAATGACAAATCCAGGCACCATCGTAGCGTCGTTGTGCAGAAGTTTTGATGATTCTGGTATGTAGGCCATTTTTTCCCGAGCAGAATTTAGTTTTTCACCCATTTTATCGTAGTAATTTTTTAGAATCATATATATTTCATCATTTCTTACATAACGAACATTAAATGCGGCTGCCATTGATTCTGCTGTTATATCATCGTGAGTCGGACCAATGCCTCCGGTAGTAAAGACATAATTATACTTACTGCTTAGCTCTCTGGCAGTATTTATGATCATTGTGCGGTCATCGGCAATCGTTCTTGTTTCGATAAGTGAAACTCCAATCTCACTAAGTCGTAGTGCTATTTCTTGTGTATTTATATCAAGAGTTCTCCCAGAAAGTATTTCATTGCCAATTATAATTACAGCGGCTGTATGATTGCTCATTTTCTACTTTTAATTTATTTGATTATCATAATATCAGGCTATGGATATAAAAAAAGAGCCAATGCTTGCATTGACTCTTTTTATTTATTATTTATTGCTATTAGCAGACACTATAGCAGTACTATTTTCTATCACCAAAGAATCTTAGCATATATAAGAACAAGTTGATAAAGTCGAGATATAATGTAAAAGCTCCCATAATAGCAGTTTTTTCACCCATCTCGCCGCCACCAGATTGATAATACAGTGACTTTAATTTTTGTGTATCCCAAGCTGTTAGTCCCATAAAAATTGCTACGCCAACAAAAGAAGTTGCAAAACTAATCGCAGGGCTTTGTAGAAAAATATTAACCAAAGATACTACTATCAAGCCAATTAAGCCCATAACCAAGAACGACCCCATTGATGTTAAATCTCTTTTAGTAGTATATCCATAAAGGCTCATTGAACCAAACACTGCTGAGCAGATAAAGAACGTACGTGCAAGAGATTGTCCAGTATATACCAGTCCCAACGAGGAAAGTGACATCCCCATTACAGCGGCGTAAACCCAAAATAAAGCCTGAGCTTTATTAACAGACATACTTCCCATGCCCATAAAGAAGTAAATAGCAATACCAAGAGGAGCGAAAGTAATGATCATTCCCATCATTGATGTGCCCATAAACTCACCATTTGGCCCGATATTATACATCAGATTCATTAATGGTGGAAAATTTAGAGTACCAAAAGCGAAAACTCCCGTAAGCAGGAGAGCAAGAGCCATGTAGTTATATATTTTAAGCATATAACTCCTAAGTCCTTCATCAAAGCCCTTAGTATCCTTTGCAGCAAACGATTTAGTATAATCAATCATATAGTTACCTCGTAAGTCAATTTATTATCTACTATAGTAATAATATAAGCGCTTTTTATAGTTTTTCAAGTAGTAAACCTAAAAATACAGCTTCGTGTGTAGTATACCTATTAAGAGTGTGATACCGACATATGTATTGGATCTGAAACGCAGTTGGCAATTTTTAGGATCTTGGATATCTAAAGTTTGTACTTGCCATACAAGTAAACTTAGACCCAAAAATATTCCTAGGTAAAATATTGGGGATAAACTGATGGTAGTTAGATAATAGGAAAGAAAAAATAAAACTATAAATATAATATAAAATATCATAATCCACGCCTTGTAATTCTTATTTTCTAACCAAATTGCCATTGATTTAACGTTAATTTTCTTATCATCTTTAATATCCATGAAACCATATATTACGTCGAATCCTATTGTCCAAAATCCTATAGCTAAATATAGGATGACAGCATTTATGGATATATTATTAGTAATACTCGCATAACCAATTAAAGAAGCTGTACTATAAGTTAATCCAAGGAAAACTTGAGGTAGGTAAGTTATTCTCTTCATTAGAGGATAAAAGGCCGTCATAACTGCAGCAATTAATGAAGTGTAAATTGCTACTTCAGGGAGTGTGATGAGTATTAGCAAACTAATGACTAAAAATATCATCAATTGAATAAGGGCAAATTTTATACTAATTGACCCATTAGCTAGCGGCCTGTTTTTTGTTCTTTCAACTTTGCTATCAAAATTTTTATCAAAAATATCATTAATAATGCATCCAGCACCCCTTGCAGTAAGGCTTCCAAGAAAAAATAATGGAAGCATTTTAAGGTCAGTAAAAGTAGTGCTACCAAGAATCCCGCCAAACGATGCTATGAAAAAAGGTAGCAAGTAACTAGCTGGTATGTTAAGTCTTGCTAGCTTAATTGCAGATAAAAATATGTTTGGCATTTTTGTTCTAGTTGTAATATTATTCTTCACTCTAAATACTAATAAATAAATTATTCCAGTTAAGTAATACCAATGGTAGAATTCCCTAGCAAGTACAAGTTTAGTGACAGCGAAAAAAAATGGCAACAGTTTTGGCAAAAGCAAGGTGTATACTTGTGGGATAGAAACGAAACTCGTGATAGGACTTATGTTGTTGATACACCTCCACCCACAGTTTCAGGACAATTGCATATAGGGCATGTTTATAGTTATACCCACACTGATTTTATCGTGCGTTATCAGCGTATGAAGGGAATGAATATATTTTATCCAATGGGTTTTGATGATAATGGCTTACCAACAGAGAGATTAGTCGAAGCGAAGCGAAAAGTTAGAGCAAGCAGCATGAATCGGGAAGAATTCATTGCCATTTGTCAAGACGTTGTAGAGGTTGAAGAGGCAAAGTTTCATGATTTATTTAATCGAATTGCATTATCAGTAGATTGGAATATTGAATATAGAACTATTAGCCCTATTTCTTGCAAAATATCTCAAATGTCTTTTCTTGATTTAATACAAAAAGAACAGATATATCGTGATTCACAGCCGATGCTTTGGGATCCTGTTGATCAAACCGCTCTAGCGCAAGCTGATATAGAAGATCATGAAAAAACAACCTTCATGAATGATATTCAATTCACAACCGAAGATGGTAAGCCAATAATTATTGCTACTACGAGACCTGAATTACTTCCTGCGTGTGTTGCTGTGTTATTTCATCCCGATGATACTAGATATAATAAACTAGCTGGAAAATTTGCGATATCACCGCTATTTAGCGTTAAAGTACCTTTATTGGCCGATGATATGGTTGATCCAGTAAAAGGTACCGGCCTTGTAATGTGCTGCACTTTTGGGGACCAAACAGATATTTTATGGTGGAGAAAGCATAAACTGCCGACAAAAATAATTTTCAGTAAGTGGGGGACAATAGCTGGCATAGAGTTTGACGATACTTGTATGGATAAAGAAAAAGCAGAGAAATTTGCTATGGAAATTGTTGGTATGAAGATCATCCAAGCAAGAGAAAAAATTATTGAACTTTTGAAAAACGAAGGTTTGCTTTCGAGCCAAACAGAGAGGATTCAGACGGTAAAATGTGCAGAAAGATCCGGTTCTCCGCTTGAGATACTAACAACCCCACAATGGTTTATTAAAGCGGTTAACCACAAAGATGAGTTAGCCAAAAGATCTAATGAATTAAATTGGCATCCATACTCAATGAAAATTAAGCTTGATAGCTGGATTCAAGGCGTGTCGCTTGACTGGTGTATTTCAAGGCAAAGATATTTTGGTGTACCTTTTCCTGTGTGGTATTCCAAAAGAAGAGGCGAAGAGGGAAAAATACTTTTGGCAAAACCTGAACAGCTACCGGTAGATCCTTTGCGGGATTTGCCGATTGGTTATGCAAGAGAGGAGGTAGAAGCTGACAAAGACGTGATGGATACATGGTCAACTAGTTCCGTTTCTCCTCAGCTAAGTTCTCATGGTATTGCACAAGGTTTTATGGTTGACCAGGAACGTCATAATGCCTTATTCCCGGCTGATTTGCGCCCACAAGCGCATGAAATATTACGAACATGGGCTTATTATACCTTACTCAAAAGCCATTTACATGAGAACACGTTGCCGTGGAAAAATATAATGATTAGCGGGTGGTGTTTAGCTGAAGATCGAAGTAAAATGTCTAAATCTAAAGGGAATGTTCTGGTTCCAGATGCTTTACTTGAACAATTTGGTGCAGATGTTGTAAGATATTGGTCCGCTAGTTCAAGACTTGGGGCGGATACAGCTTATTCCGTGGATGCTATGAATAATGGTAAGCGCCTAGTGAATAAATTATGGAATGCAGCAAAATTTGTTTCCCAGCATTTTGATAAAATTCCAAGTGAATATAAAAATGTAGAGCTATCGGAATTAAAAGATAAAATCTGTTGTGACTTTGACAAATATTTTATAACCAGATTATCCAGTCTTGTGAGTGCTGCAACTAGTGAGTTTGAAAAGTATGAATATGCTGGGGCAATGGATCATACAGAACAATTTTTTTGGTTTTTATTCTGTGATAATTACCTAGAGATTACAAAAACTAGGGCCTACGATGAAGAAAATAAAAACGCCGCAGGTGCTTTGAGTGCTAGATTAACACTTTATCATAGCTTGAAGATAATACTAAAATTGTTTGCTCCATTCTTACCGCATATTACAGAGGAACTTTATCAATTGTTATATACTACTGATGACTCAATTCATAGAAGAGGTTCTTGGCCAGTATTAGACTTAGTTTTTAATGGGGTAGATAAATCTTCTGAACAGTTAATTGAAGTTTTGGAGATGGTGCGAAAAGTGAAGGCAAAAGATAATTTATCTATTAAAGCTCCAATAAGCTACATTGAGATAGCTGGTAAAAAAAGCTTATCTGATGATTTGATTACAGATTTGCAAAACGTAACCTCAACTATGGAAATAAGATTTGTTTCTGAGCTAAGTAGCAAAGAGCAAGAGCTTAAAACTGAGGTCATAGAGATCAATGTAGTTTATAGTAAATAAACTACATCTTGATTTTTTATATAGCCAAAGCAGGTAGATTTATTATCTACAACGTGCCCAGTATAAAACTTTCGAATGCTTCAATGTTTAGTGGTTTTTCAAAGAAAGCATGGGCGTCTAATTTATTCATCTTTATAATATTTTCGTAGTTGTTCATAGATGAATGTATGATTACCGGAATATTCTTTATATGGGATATTTCTTTTAAACGTTTTAGTACTATATTTCCATCAATACTAGGCATAATTAAATCAAGTATTATTATATCTGGTAATATAAATTTGCTTTCCAAGGCTAGAAGAGCATGATGTGGGTTAGTATGACTTAAAATCGTAAAATTTATATTACTTTGAACTTCTAATAATTCCTTAGTAAGTGCTATGTCTTTTATGTTGTCGTCAATTATTACGACCTTCAGTTTTTTTAATTCTGTTAGGTGGATATCCTGAAATATATGATAATTGTAATTAAGGTTATTATAGTTAATGCTAGCTGGAGAATTTAACATATTGACGCTCCCTTTTTATTATAAAACTACATTTTTTAGTTTAGTGCGTATTAGTTAACACTTAGTTAATTTAGATATCTAAGGTTAAATTATGTTGTATTTGCAGCTTGTAAAATGTCAAAGCTAGTAGAAAATTAGATATATTATAAAGGGCCATTCGCATTCTAAAACCATCAAAAAAACTATTATTAACCTAGAAATTATTTGCTACTAAAAGAGTCTTTTGATTTATTTATATTTAACTTAGCAATATATATTTAAGATTTAGCTACTATACTTATATTTGTTTAAAATTTAAGCAAGAGATTTAATGTAAGTTATTTCACCAAAAATAGGAATTATAATGATAGAATTTATGAAATCTCTATTAGATACAACTGGTTTTCCGCAAAGGTGGTACTGTGGTACAGCATGGACACCTGAATTGGGTTGGGTCCATATTATATCTGATGCATTAATTTTTATTTCATATGTAAGTATACCAATTGGTATATTTATACTTACCCAAGACAGAAAATATATTAGATATAAATTGTTATTATGGCTTTTCATGGCGTTTATACTATTTTGTGGCATCGCTCACCTTATAGAAGCAACAATTTTTTGGCATCCTTGGTATAGGCTATCCGCATTAATAAAAGTTATAACAGCTACTGTTTCTTTAATAACTTCCATTGCATTATTTAGTTACGCCCCTAAATTGATAAAATTTTCTGATGATTTAAAACAAAGAAATTATTTGCAATATCTTATAGATAGTATACCTCATCCTCTATTAATTATTGATCAAAACTTTAACATTACTTTTCTAAATAATGAATTTACTCGTTATACTAAGTTCGAATATTCGGATTTGATGGGCGAGTCTTCGACGCAATTATTTCCGGATAAGTTAAAAAAAGAATTTATTTATTACCTTAAAAAAGGATTTTTGAACCAAGAGAATATTTTTAGAAGTTTTAAAATCCAAAATAAAAATGGTGTGATAACTAATATAGAAATGTCCTTAGTTTTTATCAACCACTTAGGTGATAAAGAAATGATTTTTTCATTTAAAGATTTGGAGCAAAGCATAGAGCTTAGCTTAGTCAGCGATAAATTAAATGCCATATTTAATGGGGCTGTAGATGGAATAATCATAACGGATGTTTATGGGATAATTCAATCTTTAAACAAAACGGCAGAGGAAATGTTTCAGTATTCAGCAAACGAAATTATTGGAAATAACATAAATGTTATTGTACCATTAACTTACTATAAGAATAATAAATTATCCCAAAACTATGACATCAATGATAATAAAGGAACTGGAAAAATAGTAGATAGAGTTTGTGTTGGATTGAGTAAGGAAGGAAAAGAAATTCCTTTGGAAGTTTCGAGTAGTAGAATTCGTGTAGGTAATGAAGAAATATATACAGCTTTCTTGCAAAATATTTCTGATAGAATACAAATGGAACACAAAATTAAAAGCGCTTATGAGGAACTTGAAAATTTTTCATATATTGCTGCTCACGATTTACGTGAGCCTTTAAGGGGAATAAGTAATTATAGTACTTTTTTATTAGAAGATTATAGTGATAAGTTAGATGAAGAGGGTGTTAGAAAGCTAAAAACACTACAAAAATTATCGCAACGGTTAGAAAAATTTATAGAATCATTATTGTATTACTCACGTTTAAGCAAAGAAGAGATGGTTTGCGATCTAGTAAATTTAAATGAACTAATTTCGGACGTATTAATTTCTTTAGATATTAGTATTAGAGGGCAAAAAATAAAAATTATTTTTGATAAAAATTTTCCTGATATAACTTGTCAAAAAATTAAAATTAGGGAGATCTATCATAATATAATAACAAACGCAATCAAGTATAATACAAAATCTATGAAAAAAATAGAAATTGGATATTTGATTGATAACAAGGTTCCTTATAACCCTTATATTTTTTACATCCGAGATAATGGAATCGGTATTAAGCAAGAACATTACCAACTGATTTTCAAAATGTTTAAACGACTACATTCAAGAGAACAATTTGGCTTAGGTAGTGGTGCTGGACTTGCAATAGTTAAAAAAATTATAGAACAGCATAATGGAAAAATATGGTTAGACTCAAAAGAAGGACAAGGTACAACTTTTTATTTTACAATAGGAGAATATGAGTAATAAAAATGAAAATTCAGCTTTGGTAGTTATTGAAGATAATGAAGAAGATTTATATAGCATAAAACGTGTATTTAACAGTATTGGTAATCAGGTGCCGATAATTCATTACTTAAATGGTGAATTAGCATTGAAAGCCTTGAAAAAAATGCAAACTATCAATTATAAGTCCAACATAGTGATTTTATTAGATTTAAATTTACCGGGTTTAAATGGATATGATATCGCCAAAAAAATTAGACAAATGCAAAAATTTGCATTTACGCCTATTATTATGTTTACTAGCTCGGCCGCCGCAGCTGATATTGAGTTATCTTATAAAAGTGGTATTAATAGCTTTGTAAAAAAACATGTCAATTTTCAAAAATTTACAGAGTCTATAGTAAGTATTAAAACATATTGGTTTGAAACAAATCTATTACCTACAATATAAAAAGGATAATATGTTAAAAAAAGCAATCAAAGTACTTGTGATTGAAGATTGTATTGAAGATATAGAGCTTTATAAGAGGTTGTTACACAAGATCTTTAATTGTTCTGTAACAGTAGCTAGCTTTGCAAAAGACGGGCTAGAAAAGATGAGGGAACAAGCTTTCGATATTGTGTATTTAGATTACTCGTTACCGGATATGTCTGGTCTTGAATTATTAAGCTTATTAAAAACTACTAATGGTTTTCAATGTCCTATTGTTGTTTTTACAGGTCAGGGCGATGAAGAAATTGCTACTGATTTTTTAAAATTAGGGGCAAGTGATTACGTAATAAAAAGCAAAATTACAGAAGGGTGTCTCTCACGTATAACAGTTGGTGCTATTGAAAAATTTCAATATAAGAAATTGCTACAAGAGAGGCAACGTGCTTTATATAACTTTGCTCATACAATTTCTCATGACCTTAAATCTCCTTTAAACCGTATTGGTGCATATTCTAAATTACTAAAAAATAATGCATCTAACCAAAAAGTTTCCCCAGATAAATATATTGAAAATATTCTTGAGGATTCTTTTTATTGCATAGAATTCATTAATTCGCTGTTATTATATGCTGAAATGGGGCGCTCCCAAAAAACATTTGAAACTATCCATATTAGTGAAATAATAAATAGAAGTCTCAGTAATCTTGAATTAGAAATTAAAAATAAGTCTGCTGAAATAACAATAGATCAATTACCTGTGATACAAGGAGATAAGATAGCATTAATCCAATTATTCCAAAATCTAATCTCTAATGCATTAAAGTTTAATATCAATTCTGTTAAAATTAGAATTTGGTCAGAACAAACTAATAAAGACTATATTAATATTTATATTCAAGATAATGGAATTGGTATTGCAGAAGATAAGGTAACGGATATTTTTTTACCATTTCAAAGGTTAAATGAGGCGCAAAGCTTTGAAGGATTTGGTCTTGGTCTTGCGCTATGTCAAATGGTAATTGACCAACATATGGCTAATATTAGCGTAAAATCTAAGGTTAACCAAGGTTCTGTTTTTTGTATGGAATTTCCGACAAACCCTTAAGTATGCATTCTACTCTATAATATCCATATATTATTTATTGCATATTGAATATTTTTGGAAAATTAGAATAAAAGTCTGTAATCCTGAACGCAGATATCAGAACCCTCCTTCCGTTGCTTGGGAAGTCAAGTTCAGGATGACTTTGTTACGTTGCATAAGCAGTTCTTACCACGAAAATAAGCCAACTTAACCGGAATTGACATCGTTTTATATCAAACTCAGATTAATCTAAGAAAACCTTTTTTGGCGAAGAAGAGCTTAACTTGTCAGTTAAATCGGTTTTTACAGTTGTTTTACCTATTTGATGTAAGAAAGCTAGTTTTAAGTAATCTCTTATTTCCTCATTTAGCAATTCTATTTTATCTCTAAAGAAGTGATCCGCTCCAGCTATTACTCTGTAATTAACATCAATATTTTTTTGTTTTGAAAGGCGGTTGGCAAGTTCGCTAACGGAATCTTCTGAAACAACACTATCCTTGTCTCCCTGAATAATTAATCCTGGAATAGGGCACGGAGAAAGAAATGAAAAGTCATATTTATTGACCGGTGGTGAAATTGCAAGAAAATTAGTTATTTCTGGTCTACGCATAATGAGTTGCATTGCGATCCATGCTCCGAAAGAAAAGCCAGCAATCATGTTAAGTTTACTCATAGGATAATTTACTTGTAGCCAGTCAAGAGCGGTTGCAGCATCGGTCATTTCTCCAATGCCATCATCATACTCACCCAAAGATCTTCCAACGCCCCTAAAATTTATTCTAAGAACCGTAAAATCGTGTTCAAATAAAGTTTTATACACATTATAAACTACTTTATTATTCATAGTGCCACCGAATTTTGGATGAGGGTGCAATACGAGTGCTATCGGAGCTTTGGGATTTGTAGACTCGGCAAACTTCCCTTCTATTCGTCCAGCTGGTCCATTAAAAAATACTTCAGGCATGTAGAGCTCTCCCTCTTAATTTAGTGTTTTTATTAAGTTTTGTACCTAAAAACGGATAACTAAAAAATTTAATCAGCTCGGAAGTGTAGTACTATACGGTTAGGAACTCAACAAAAATTAATACTAAGTTTGGATATTGTCAAACTAACTATACGCAAAAATAATAAAAATAGAGTTTATTAAAGGTAAATAAAGATTTTGTTAAAATTTTGAGGATGTGGTTTTCTTATATTTTAGTAACTGTAATGTACATAATGGGACAAAAAACATTAGCATTATTAAAAAATCTCCTGTTAATGTCATGTGCAGCATGATGGCTACTTCAGCTACGTAGACGGTTTTGTGCAATTTTTTCCAACTAGGAAAAGAAAGCTTCTTTCTAGAGTATTGGTTGCTGGTCAAAGCTAGAACTAATAAAATAGGAAAAGCTATCCAAAAAGCTGGAATGATTGCTGGATGAAAAAATATATCATGAAGTTATAAATAAGATTCTGTGGAGAATTTATCTGAGGGTTTGTTTGTTATCTTATTAAATGCTCAGAAGCTTCTAGGGTATGTTGTATAGAACGGATTATGTTTAGTACTTTCTCGAGCTCTGGATAGACATAAAAAGAGAATGTTAGGAATAGTAGGAAGATTATTGAGTTTTTTACGCTTAGTACTTGTTCAGCTTGTAATTTTTTGTTATCCATAAACACCCTTTTCCCTTTGTTAAAAAGTTAAATAATGAAGCTCTATAAAGTAAAGAGCTGCATTATTTAAACCACGAAAGGAATTAAGATAGGTTTGATTCCCTAGGTGACCGGGGAGTTCGAAAACCGTTAACAACAGCTACGATAATCTTTAGAAAGAAGTTTCCTCCTGTCCTGAACATCACTATCGTCTCCCCGACCATAAGATCGAGGATCCTATCAATTTATGGCTGATAATGCCATGTTAACCGAGGTTTCGAAACCCCAAAGTCTAATAAGTTTCGGGGTTTCGAAACCCCAAAGTCTATATAGGCTATGACTGTCATTCTATGTAATTAATTACTACAGTCAAGCAAAACTTAAGTTCTCATTATATTCCCTAGACATTTTTATAATATTTTCTTTAGATCACAAATTATGGTTTTTCATATATTTTCAGGTGATAAATAAAGATTAGTAAGAAATATTTGATAATTTATTTGTTGATTTTGAGTATCAGCCTAAATTATCATTGAATTATTTGGCTATAGCTTTCATTTTTTGATTAAAATGTCAGTAATACACACTAGGTAATTGGGTTATTAAGGGTTTTTTGCAGTATGTCTAAGAAAACGGGTAATAGTAAGCAAGCATTTACAGAATATAATGCGTCCTATATATTAGCGGCTGGCGATAGTATAACATTTTATTGTAGCAACATTGCGGGTGGTAAAGTGTATGGTAAAACTATTACTAATACTTTTAGTACCGTAATGGGTGTTGGATATTCTGAACTTGATAAATCCCTTATCTTGGTGAGTCTAAGTGGAGATGGTGTCGAAGGTGCTGAATCTTAGCTTAATATTTGCCTGATCATTTCTGTCTCTTGTATTTTATAATCATTATTAAGTTAATTGTGGATTGAGTAGTATTAACTGCCAGCATAATCTTGTGCCAAATGGTTAGAAAAACCTAAAAATTTATTCAACCGTTGGGAAAGGGGGGTAAAAAAACAATGGTGAGCCCGCCGGGGCTCGAACCCGGGACAACCTGATTAAAAGTCAAGTGCTCTACCAGCTGAGCTACGGGCTCACAAGTTATAGTAAATTGAGTACTAATTTGTTATTAATAACGTAACAAAAACTCACCACTGTTTAATATAATCTCTAAGGTTAAGTAAGTGATTTTAAGTTAAAACCCACTCGAAACATATCACAATGCCCTAGAAATTGTGTTTTACTTTATGGTGGAAAAACGATAATATGTCAACAATTATTTTATAAATAGAAGTGAATTGATTATTGATTATGGATGACAAAGATCAATATTCGGATGTTGTAATAATTGTTCCTTCGAGAATAGGTTCTACCAGGCTTCCGAAGAAGGCGCTAGAAAAGATTGGCAGCAAAACCTTAATTGAACATGTAGTACTTAGAATTAAATCCAAGTTCAAAGGAAATTTGTATGTTGCTACTGACTCTGAGGAAATAGCTAATTTGGTTAAGAAATCTGACGCGATTGCCATAATGACAGACGAAGATTGTCCGACGGGATCGGATCGTGTCTTTCAGGCTTTTAAAACTATTCCATATAATGATAAAATAAAATACGTGATAAATGTCCAAGGAGATATGCCGTTTGTTGATTTGCATGTTGTAGGGCAAATTATTACCATGCTAAAAACAGAAGACTATGATATTGTGACTTCAGGAGTTAAAGTGGGCAAAGATATTGCGCAAGCAGAATCTAACGTCAAAATTGTTATAGATAAGCATGGAAGGGCTTTGTATTTTTCAAGGAGCATGATTCCACACGGGGGAGAAGAATTTTTGTATCATGTTGGTATTTATGGGTTCAAAGTTGAAGCTCTTGAAAAATTTATAAAACTAGAGAAAAGCAAATATGAAGTTTGCGAGAAATTGGAGCAGCTCAGGGCTCTTGAAAATGGTATGAAGATTGGTGTGTGTGTGTCTAACGAGATACCGGTGTCAGTTGATACTAGGCGAGATCTTGAAAAGGCTAATCTGTATTATAATCAGCTGGCGTTATAGTTAAATAACTTAATTTAAGAGAATATATATCTATGGTTTTGTTTAAAATATGTCTTTCAATAATATTGGTGCTTTCTTCTTTGCTTGCTGAAGCGAACACTAGGATTAAAGATATTGCCGCAGTAGAAGGGGCAAGAGAGAATTTGCTGGTGGGGCAAGGGTTAGTTGTCGGTTTAGAAGGTACCGGAGACAACTTGAAAAATACGGTGTTTACTAGAACTGGGTTGACAGATTTTCTTGAAAGGCTTGGTGTTAATGTTCAGGGTGATAAGGACATTAAGACAAAAAATATTGCAGCGGTGACTGTTACTTCGACTTTACCTGCTTTTTCCCGTCTTGGTACGAGAATTGATATAAAAGTTAGTGCTCTTGGTGATGCAAAAAGTTTAAAGGGAGGTACTTTGCTTGCCACTCCTTTGCTTGGAGCTAATGGTAATGTTTATGCTGTGGCTCAGGGCGCGGTTGCTTTGTCTGATTTTACCCCTGTTTCAGGAGATGTTAAGACAAAATCGAGTTCTGTTCAAACTAATGGTTATATTCAAAGTGGAGCGATTGTTGAAGATGAAATAGATTTCTCTTTTGTTGACATGAATAATATAAAATTTTCCTTATATTCACCAGATTTTGGAACTGCGATTGCAGTAGCTGGGGCTATTAATGATCATGTTCCTGGTAATACAGCTACGGCTCTTGATGCTGCCACTATAGAAATTACTGTCCCATCTTATAGAAAAAATGATTTGGTTGAATTTATTGCTGAAATAGAAGGGCTTGAAGTTGTACCAGATTATAAAGCTAAAATTGTTATAAATGAATCAACCGGTACTGTTGTAATCGGTGACAAAGTTAACATCAGACCAGTTGCTATCGCTCAAGGAAACTTGATCGTCAATGTAGGGCAGCTTGATCTGAATCAATTTGATGAAAAATTTGGTCCCGAAACTGACGAAAAGAAAAGGGGTTTAGTAGATAGTTTTGCGGATCAAAGGCGCGGAAGATCTTTGCATCATTTTACTGAAGGGGCGACTCTTAGTGATCTTGTTTCTGGGTTGAACAGGCTAGGTGTTTTTCCAAGGGATATAATAAATATTTTGCACAACATGAAATCTGTTGGCGCTCTTGATGCTGTAATAGAAGTAAGATAGATCGCTGTAAGAGACGGGAAAGTCATGGTTGATGACGTGCTACGTGTCATGCCGGGCTTGGTGCGGCATCTCAGGCAGCGGAGAAGATGCTGAATTTATTTCAGCATGACGGTGTGCGTCGAATGATGTAAAAATCATAGTTGATGACGGTGTTGTTAAGATATGCTTGCTATGACGCTTTAAAAAAATCAGATTTAGATAATTAAAATGCCAAATAGTATAAATTACCTAGGGGGTGGTCTAAAAAACACCGGAACTCCAATAGAACATTATAAAATTATTGATGAGCGCAGAAGTGAATCTCGCAAAATTGATAAGTCGGCTAAAACTAGTGAAGTTTTTGCAAAGGCTTTGAGTAAAGAGAAAATTAATGATGCAATAAAGAAAAATGAGCCGGAATCTATTGCAAATAAAGCGGTAAAATCGCTTGATAAGGACTCTACTTTAGGTGCTAGAAATATTCGACTAAACAAGTCTGGCGCTAACGTAGCACCATCTTTAGCTAAAAATGGAAAAACAGCGGCAGAACCAGATGGCACAGATCTTGCTCGTATGAAGAAAGTAGCTAAAGAGTTGACTGATCAGGTTTATGGGTTTCTTTGGGCTCAGATGGCTGAAGGGGTCAATCAGAATCCTGAAGGTGGTTTTGGTGAAGCTATATTTCAGAAATCTTTATGGCCAGAGCTAGTAAAAAATAGCACAGGCAATGATTTGGATGAAATAGGCAAGGCAATTGTGCGGGACTTAGTAAAACAACAAGAAAATAATGTCAAACAACGAAAATAAAGCCATGAGTCAAGCGGCAGTTGTTAGTAATATAACGAAAGCATTAAAAGACTTGATAGCAGTAATTGAAAAAGAAAATGCGTTATTAAAGGTGGGGCAAGTTTCGGCCATTGATGTTGTCGTTGAAGCAAAAGTAGACGCATTACATAAGTTTAATGAAGCGCAATTTGTAGTAGAAGAATACGTAAGGACTGGTCAAAAATTTGACCGAGATAGTTTGCCGATGGTAAAGTTGAAGGACTTATTCGGCGTATTGAATGAGTTAAATCGAAATAATGATATTCTTATTCGCAGCAATTTAGAAGTAAGCAATAAAATTGTTGAAATATATAAAGAAAGTAGGACTCAAGAGACGTTAAGACAATTTGGATATAATAAAGATGGCAAAGTTTCTGTCGCAGGAAAAATAGACAAAGTAATGCCATCTATTGGACTCAATGATAAGATTTAGGTAAGATATGAGTGAAAGTGTTAGGCAAACATTAAGTTTAGTTAGAGAGCAGATAGATGTTGGAGCTCGTAATCTTGAATTAGTAGGAGACCCTAATGCTAGAAGGATTAGCACTTCTTTAACAGTTGATCAACTAGGTGGAAGTAAAGCTCATAGAACAAGTCTTAGTGAAAGTAGGTCAGTAAACATACTGCAAGAAAGAGCTTACGTTGAGCAAGTGACAAGACTGGGAAATAATAACACATACACCGAATTTTTGAGCGATTTACAATCTGTAATTGGTGGTGAAAAGGATCCTCAGGTGTCTAGGCTTGTAAAGACCATAGATAGTTTTTTTGCTCAAGCAAAAATTCTTGAAGGAAGCAGTGGTCATTCGATGAGGCAAGCGTTTATTAATAAGGCTGAAGAAGTTAGTGCGGCAATTACCGGGGCCTCTAAGAAAGTTACGGACTTAAGGTTTGACGCAGATAAACGTTTAAAGCAAAGCGCTCATTCAGCAAGTGGTATTATAAAAGCGCTTTTTAATTTGAACCAACAAATGCTGATTAGCTCATCTCCAATCAGACTTCATGATAAAAGAGATCAACTGGTTCGAGAATTAGCGCATAATTTTGATATCAAAGCCAGCTATGGTGCTAGTGGAACTGTTAGCATTCAAGCGAAATCTAGCGGGGAATTAATCGTTGCAAGTGATTATTACTCCCAGTTTAGTTACGACGGAGTGGGAAGTATTGATGCTATAATAGAAAATAATGACTACCCTCCTTTAATGATTACTCAGTTTGGAAGAGATGGTAAGGAAACGCATTCGAAGGTTTTTATTGGTGGAAGTGATGATTCAACTATGTCTGTTAGTGGTGGACAATGGTCGGCTTTAATTGATCTTAGGGACAAAATATTGCCAGAAACTGGCGATAAGATTAAAGCATTAGGGAGTAATTTTGCGAATAAATTAAATGCAATTCATAATAATGGTTCTCCTTTCCCGCCAAAAGATTATTTTAAGAGTTCTATTGACATTAGTAGAGGACAAGATCTTGAATGGGGTGATCCGTTTACTATTCATTTTGTTAGTAAAGAAGGTAATCAGCTTCTTGGTGGAGCAGGCAGATTGAACCCGGCGACAATTGACATGAGAAGTCTAGCTAGTACTTCTTTGAGTGGGAAAGCAACAATAGCTGACCTAATAAAAGAGCTTAATGAGAAACTAGATTTGGCTCCTTCAAGACCAAGGGCGGCAATAGGCGCGATTACTGACGGCGCTGGTGTTCCTGTTCAGGTGCCAGGAGAATATTTACTCAATAATATCCAGCTGCGTGCAAGAGGTCCGGTAAATCCAGCAGATGGTAATAGTTTTACCTTTGATCTGGATCTGCAAGGAAGCTCGCATTTTGGTAGTAATATTGAGGTGCTTGAGGCGCGCTCGGAAGATATTGGTGGAGCAAATCAACAAGTTGTGGCAACCGATCAATTGCCTGGAAGTTTTAGGTTAGAGAAAGATACAAACACAGCTACTGGCCAAAATATTAAAGTACAAGGAGCTACTGCTCCTAGGATTATAACATTACGAGTTAGAATTACTGGTGACAATGGCGTGGTATCAGAAGGTACGGTTTCATTTCCAGTGAACCCAGCAGCTGTTGTAAATGATAGACTAGCTTTTGACGGGGCTATTGCTGGGGCTACTACTGGCGCATTCAATCCAGTTCCTCTAACAAGCCATTCAGGTGTTGCCAGAGCAAAACTTGTTGATGATAATGGTATAGAAATAGATCCTAATTCAGGTCAGAGTGGTAAGCTGGTTATTGAAACTAATGATGATTCATATGGACTTGTGATTCAGGGTGGAAATTTTGGATCTTTATTTGGTTTTAATGATTTGTTTAAATTCGATGATCGAACAGGAGAACTAAATCTTAACCAAGAAATAGTTGATGATGTAAGTAAATTATCGATTGGTAGGGCTGAAAAAGATGCGGGCATAGCAACGGCTCATACAGTCGGTGATGTAAAATCTAAGGCAACCTTAGTTTTTGCTGGTGGTGCCTTAGCTGCAGGTGATACGATAACAATAAATCTTCCTGGTTGGCCTGCTCCTGTTGCATTGGTGTTTGTTAACGCTTTAAACCCAATTCCTAATCCAAATGAAGTTTTGGTTGCCGATGGTCTTTTTGGGCCAGATGGTTTGATGAATAGAATAAATGCCCATCCCCAGCTTCGCGGCCTTGTTTTGGCCGGGAATACAGGAGGTAACTTGACTATTGAGTCAAAAGCTGCTGGGACTGGTGGTAATACTATTACTGTTGCATCGAACTTAGCCGCCGCGACGGTAGATATAAATGGGCAAGGAGCCAATGGCGTTAACGGAGCTACGGCGTTAAATGCTGGAAATGGAGTCGCTGGAACAAATAAAGTTGAAGCTTCACAAGTATTTGGCTATACTATGAAGCCAAGAAATCAGCAAGTTCTTCAAGACTTAAGTGAATTACAAACTGAGCTTGTTACTATTGCAGCAGATAGCTCTTTGCCAAATACAGTTGCGACATTATCCGGCCTTGCGACTATTGTTACTGGTTTGTTGTCTGATTCTGTTAATGAAGCGAAAATTGAATCAGATGTTGCAAAAATTGTCCTAGAGAGGACTGATGCTCAAGTAAAAAAAGATTCTGGTATTAGCAAAGAACAAGAGTACTTAAGAGTTCTAGACTTAGCACGACTTATGTCGACTTTGTCTCATTTACTTAGTATGTTGCAAAACACATTGGTAAAAACTGAAGATATTATGTTTTCAAGATAAATAATTTTAAGAGATAAATACTATGCCAACTATAGGAAGTAACCTTACATCAGCCCTTGATATATTAAATTCTGCTTCTGGAAAACGCAGAGATATAGGTGATCTGTCTAATCAAGTTCAAGATTCATTGGCTAATGTTACAACTGGACAAAAATTTGGTTCGCGCGCCGAGCTGGATGCTACTGGATTATCAGGAAGGTTTGATAATGCTCAGGCTATGATTTTAAAAGCTGAGGCGAATAAGACAACGGTATACGTGTCAGACGGTAAGCTTAAATCGCAACAACAGGCTCTTATTGACATTAATAAGGCGATGGTTAGATTTGAGCAAGAACGAGCACAAAATTCTGCAGCAGCTGGAACAGATGCTCAGAAAGCTGACAAAGCCTTGGGTGAAATTGAGCGAATTATGCGGAGTAAAAACCAATCAGGCGAATATATATTTGGTGGTAATGACCCATTTACTGATCCATTATCAGTCATCGATCCGGTTACAGGTAACAGAGTTGCTGTTAATCTAAAAACTCAAAGTAATGTCGTAGGTGGCAGCGTATTAGTAAATAATTATAGTGATGCTGCTCCAGATGTAACGGTGGTAACTGTCTCTTCCGCTCATGAGGTAAAACAAGGTTTTCTATATCCTGGAATGGATTCTATGGTTAAAACTATAGGATACTTAAATATGGTTAAAACTGGAGTTGTTGCTGGTGGTCCTGGTGTACCGGCAGTTACCCTTGCAGATATAGGTGCTGCCCAGGACGTTCAAAGACTGGCGCGCGGGGAGACACAAGTTCTTATTAATCTTGAAATAGAAAAAGTTGAGGCAGCAAGAAGTATTAACTTGTCAGATATTAATTCGGCCTCAGCAATCCTGAAAGAGTTTAAAGGAGATTTGGTGGAGTTGACTGGTAGGGCTAAGACATTGCTCGAAAGTTTTGTGGCTTCGATTTCTATTGCTAATGCAGGAGATAAGGCTTTTGACGCGCTACTTCAAAACAGTAGGATTTAAACAAGGCATATAGAGAAGGTTCTCGTAACAAGTCGAATATAAGATCATTCACAGGATCTCTAGAAGCAAAAGAAGATCCCGGGTCAAACCCCGGGATGACAAAATAAACTGTCATCTCCTGAAATTAAACCGGTATGAAAAGGCTTAATCAAGTTCTAAACATAAAATCAAAAAATTATCTAAAAATTGTCAAATTATTGACAGACGCTGGAGCGCAAGTAAGGCTTGTTGGTGGAGTTGTTAGAGATACTTTGCTTGGATGGCCAACAAAAGATATAGATATGGCAACTGACTTTAAGCCATTGCAAGTTATTAGTGTCTTAGAAGCTCATGGAGTAAAAGTCATACCTACTGGTATAAAATTTGGCACAGTTTCAGCTCTCATCAATAAGGAAGTTTTTGAAATTACTACTTTAAGAAAGGATTTGTCCTGTGATGGTAGGCATGCCGATGTCGAGTATAGTAATGATTTTAGAGAAGATGCCCAGCGTCGGGATTTTACGATTAATTCGCTCAGTTACTGCCCTATAAAACATGAAATATATGATTATTTTGGTGGTGTTGATGATCTCAATAATCGCAGAGTTATATTTATTGGTACTGCGGATGAAAGGATTCAGGAAGATTACTTGCGAATACTTCGGTTTTTTAGGTTCTCTTGTAAATATGCTAATAAGATAGATGAAGAAGGGTTAGCGGCCTGCGTCAGATTTAAAGATAAGTTGAAGTTGCTTTCTGGTGAACGAATAAAGCATGAAATGGATACTATGTTGTCTCTTGAGCTTAGCCCATATATTTTAGCAAAAATGTATGATTCAGAGATTATGCAGGTTATTTTCCCTGTTACTAGATATGATCAAGTGATGCACATAAAAGCTATAAATATAGCGAAGGATTTTAACATATCCCTTGATTTAGGTGCTGTATACGCAATTTTGTTTAGTGCGTCATTAGACCTCTCCCATAATTCTACTTCTGCGGACGATTGCGTTATCGCTCCAGTGCTCAGATTTTCACGTATGCCAAGTGGTGTGCTGCGATCTTCTGCCCAGTATACTCCTAGCCCTCGCCTAGCAGAAGATGGCTCTGCAAAAGATCTATTGAAAAAATTATTAGAGTTAAAATTTTCTAGAGCTGAAGCGTTATTAGTAATAAAACTATTGCAGTTAAAGAAATCCTTAGATAAAGGGTCTGTCGAGACATTATTAAAAGTAATTTGGCTTGAAGAGAAATCGTTTTTGAGCTATTTTGTCCTTGCTTCTGTGTGGCTTGAAGATAACAAAATAGTTTATGATTTATTGGCTAACCTAAAGAATAAAGATGTTCCTAAATTTCCGGTTAATGGAAATGATCTTATAAAATTAGGTTATAGAGGAGAAACTCTTGGTAAACTAATAAAGAGCTTGAAGTATAAATGGGTTCAAAGCGACTTTGCTTTGAACAAAGAAGAAATAATTAATTTGGTGAAAAATTGTGAAATATAGATTGGTGTTAGTGTTATTTATTTTGATGAGTAGCTTGTCAGCAAATGCCAAGCCCAAAATAGTAACCAGTATTACGCCGATTGCAAGTTTGGTTGCTATGCTCACTGAGGATGAGGCTGATGTGATTGCGATTAACACTTCATCTGGTTGTCCGCATCATTATCAGATGAAACCGTCTGATAATGAAAAGATTTTTGATGCGAAAATGTTGATTTATATAGATGATAATTTTGAAAGTTTTGCTGGAAAATTAGCTGAAAAATTCAAAGGTAAAGTTATAAAAATTAGTGATTTTGGGTCCATAAATTTTCAAGATGACAAGGATGCAATAAACTGGCATTTTTGGCTTGATCTTGATAATGTTTTAGCTCTCCACGAAGAGCTCGCAGAAGTTATTATAAAAGAAATGCCTGAGCTCAAATTAATAGTCGAGTCAAACAGAAATAAAGCTAGAGCTAAAATTAACTCGCTAATACAACTTAAGGACCATGAATTATCGTCGATTAAAGATATGGTTGTGGTAAGTGACAGCTTCGAGCATTTTTTTAATGGCATTGATGCTGGGGTTGTTAAATTATATCAAAAAGAGCATTCAAGTTTGAAGGATTATAGTGATATTGAGTCTATCCTAAACAATCAAACCCATCAATGTGTGGTTGTGGATTCAAATCAAGATGATAGTGTGTACAAGAAATTTAACAAAAGAATTGTTAAAATAGATTCTGAAAATTGGATAAGCGAAGATGAAAATGGGTCGAAGGTGGATTTATTTTGTAGAAAATACTTAGAAATGATCGAGTTATTAAAACAATGTGTAGAAAAAAGTTAAGTGGCTCTCTTGCAGATGTAACATAATCTCAATATCTAATATTATGTGGGTCAAAAGGGTAAAGTATGTTGCCAACATGAAAAAATAGTTGAATTATTGATTGAGCAAAAACCTTCTTAAATAAAGAATTATTGCGAGAGGCTTCTTCTTTTAGACAACTAATTTTATAAAGTAGATAACAAAAATGCTGACCTCCCTATATCTTATATGTGCAATTTTCCTTGTATTTCTAAATGGTTTTTTTGTAGCAGCAGAATTTGCTATGGTACGGTTGCGTACTACAAAAATAGAAATTCTACAAACAACTAAAGGATTTAGTGGAATTATCCTTGCTAAAATTCATAAAGATATAGATTCCTATCTCTCGGCTTGTCAACTTGGCATCACTTTAGCTTCCTTAGGATTAGGATGGGTGGGAGAGCCAGCTTTTGCGCATTTGGCAAAACCTATATTAGAGTTAGTGGGCATTGTGTCAGACACTCTCGTAGAAATTATTTCATATATAGTTGCATTTTCTATCATATCTTTTCTGCACATTGTAGTGGGCGAATTGATGCCAAAGACCATGGCGATTCGTCAAGCAGAGAAAATTTCCCTATTAACGGCTATACCTTTGTATGGTTTTTACTGGATTCTGTTTCCCGTAATCTATTGTCTTAATAGCTGTGCCTTTATGTTATTAAAAATGTTCAGATTAGATAGTGTGAATGAGGATGAAAATGCCTACTCTGTAGAAGAATTGAAAATAATTTTAACAAGTAGTCATTTACATGGAGGGATAGAACAAGACGAGGCCAGAATCCTTACTAAAGCTTTAGAGTTTACAAAATTATTGATTAGTGACGTAATGCAACCAATTGAGAGTCTTGTAGCTCTAAATAATAAACATTCCATAAAAAATAATTTAGCCTTAATTGCTGATCGTCATTATAGTCGTTACCCTGTTTACCAAGAAAGTATAGAAAATATTTTGGGTATTATCCATGCGAAAGATTGTTTTGCTGCTTTAGCACACGGTTCAGAAATTATTAACTTTGATGGTTTGTTGCGCCCAGCACTAAAAATTAATACCAGTGAAGAAGCGTTAGATCTTTTGCCAAGATTCCAAAATGGGATGACTCACTTAGCTCTTGTATATCAAGATGAAAAGTTAGTTGGTTTTGTAACCTTAGATAATTTACTTCAGGCATTGACTGGTAAAATAAAAGATGAATTCCATCGTGTTAAATAACCCAGGTTTGATATAAGAAACGATGGCGATTCTGGTTGAATTAGCCTATTCTCATGGAAGAAATGCGCTTATGCAACATAAAATCCATCCTGAATCAAGTTCAAAATGGCTTTCTTGGTATAAATTGATCGACCGTGCGTAGCTCACAATGTCACACTTGCGACAGACGGACATAGAGATAAGATAAATATTAGATTTAGTCATGCTCGGCAAGAAATACAGTCATACCGGACTTGATCTGGTATCTCAGGCAGCAGAAAGAAGATCGTGTCTAGGATGACGGTGCGTACACTAAGTCCCAGCATAAAACCATACGACCCTATTCCTTGTCCATAGTTCAGGCTAAATAGTCAAAATCTCTTCTTCTCGGGATTTTATGACAACATCAACCTTGCTTATAAAATCATCAGTAAGTTTCTGAATTTCTTCGGAGTGATCATGATGCTCATCTTTAGAAAGATTATGGTCTTTCTCCATTTTTTTAAGTATATCCATACCATCGCGTCTGATGTTACGCATTGCTACTTTAGTATTTTCACCGTATTTATGCGCTAGCTTTACCAACTCTTTTCTACGCTCTTGGCTTATTATCGGTAAGCTCATACGTATAAGTTGACCATCAGAGCTAGGATTTAAACCAAGGTTTGCATCTGCAATAGCTTTTTCTACCGTCTTAACCATAGATTTATCCCAAACTTGAACGCTAATTGTTTTGGCGTCTGGGGTTGAAACTGTTCCGACTTGAGATATAGGCATTTTGCTGCCATAGGCTTCAATAACAACTGGGTCTAGTAAGTTTACTGACGCTCTACCGGTCCTAAGGCCTTTTAATTCCTTGTCTAAGACCGCGATTGTTTTGTCCATTTTTTCAGTTAGTTCTTGTTTTAATAACTTGTCCATTATTTCCCCCGTATAAGCGTATATTCTCCTTTATTTTGCAGTACTTTAGCAAAATTCCCACGTTCTTTGATAGAAAAAACTTTGATAGGCAGCTCGTTTTCTCGTGCCACAGCTATTGCTGCCATATCCATAACTTTCAAACTATCTTTAAGTACATCAGTATATGTTATTTCATTGAATTTAGTTGCGCTTTCGTCTTTCTTAGGATCAGAGCTATATACACCGTCAACATTCGTTCCTTTAAATAAAACATCACAATTCATTTCAACGGCTCTTAGTACGGCTGCGCTATCTGTTGTAAAAAAGGGGCTACCTATTCCTGCGGCAAAAATTACCACTCTTCCTTTTTCCATATGTCTTTTTGCTCTACGTCTTATGAAGGGCTCGCAAATGCTGGTCATTGGGATAGCGGACTGGACTCTGGTGTATATACCAGCTCGCTCCATTGAACTTTGTAGTGCCAGTGCGTTAATTACCGTTGCTAACATTCCCATATAGTCAGCAGAGGCCCTTTCCATTCCAAGTAACGAAGCGTCTGCGCCGCGATATATATTTCCGCCACCAACGACTACGCACACTTGGATGCCTAATTCGCATACTTCTTTAATATCAGCGGCAATACCGTTTAAGGTGTCAATGTCATGACCAAATTTTTTGTTGCCCATCAGAGCTTCACCAGAAACTTTGAACAAAACTCTTTTGCAGTTTTCTATGGGCATACAGATTATTTTTTTGAATATATGGATGAGCGCAATCGTATCGTCAACTATTGTTTTTGTCAAGAAAACTAGTGGTTTGAAAGTGAAAATTACTACTAGTGGCCGTCACCGCCAAGTAATACAGCCAAAGCAATTTGAGATGATGCTACACAAAGACTTCTTGCTACCTAAAATTCAAGAATTATGGCTCTTTAGCACTTAATTCATTAACTTGACGGTCCCGTTTATGCCTATACATTCCTATTTACAACATGAGTCGTTTGAACTAACTGATTATAATAAGTTATCAAGCTTTGTAGAAATCAATTCCCTCATATGTCATATCTTGCAACAGTGATTTGGTCAAAACTTGGTTATAAATTCTAACTAACAATAAAAAACATTGGTTTTCGGGTAGGCGTTGTTTATTATGTCTTATAATACTTAAAAACATTTAAAGAATGCCAAAGCTAACTATAGATAATAAAGAAATTGAAGTAGAAGATGGTTTGACAGTCATGCAAGCTTGCGAGCAGGCTGGAATTGAGATCCCTCATTTTTGTTTTCATGAACGTTTAAAAATAGCTGGTAATTGCCGCATGTGTTTAGTGGAGATGGAAAAGGCTCCTAAGCCTATTGCTTCTTGTGCCATGCCAGTAGCTGAGGGTATGGTTATTAAAACCGATACTCCGGTAATTAAGAAGGCTCGTCAAGGGGTCATGGAATTCTTGTTGATTAATCACCCGCTAGACTGCCCAATATGTGATCAAGGTGGTGAATGCGATCTTCAAGACCAAGCGTTTAAGTATGGAAAAGGAACTAACAGATATGCAGAAAATAAAAGATCTGTAGTAGATAAAAATCTTGGCCCGTTGGTAAAAACACAAATGACGCGTTGTATTCATTGTACACGTTGTATTCGGTTTTCTACAGATGTAGCTGGGGTACCTGAGATGGGAGCTATCCATCGTGGTGAGCACATGGAAATTACAAGTTACCTTGAAAAAACTCTAACCTCTGAGCTTTCGGGTAACATTATAGATTTATGTCCCGTTGGTGCTCTTACTTCAAAGCCCTACGCTTTTAATGCAAGAAGTTGGGAGCTTGAAAAGACAGAGTCTATTGATGTTATGGATGCAATGGGATCAAACATCAGAATTGATTCAAGAGGCATGGAAGTTATGCGAATTCTGCCAAAGCTGAACGAAGATATTAATGAAGAATGGATATCGGATAAAGCAAGGTTCTCTTATGACGGTTTAAAGGTCCAAAGATTGGATGTGCCGTATATAAAAGAAGGTAATAAATTAGTTAGTTCCAGCTGGGCTCAAGCACTTTCAGCTGTTGCAAAAAAAATGAATTCTATAAGTGGTAATGAAATTGCAGCGATTGCCGGAACTACCAGCTCGTGCGAGTCTATGTTTTTACTTAAAAAACTTCTGGCTAGAGTCGGTTCGAATATAGTCGATGCTAATCAGTTTGGTTACAGTATTGATACCACAAACAGAAGTAACTACCTCTTTAATACAACGATTGCCAATATTGAAAAAGCGGATTTTTGTTTGCTTATTGGCGCTAATCCAAGGCAAGTTGCCCCAGTTTTAAATGCAAGGATAGGGAAGGTAGTAAGAAATGGCCAAATGAAAGTGGCAAGAATTGGCCAGGTAGACGACCAAACTTATCCTATTATTGAGCTTGGAGATAGTTTGTCAGTGCTTGAAGAAATCTTATCTGATAAATCAAGTGTCGTGAAAGAGTTGAAGAGTTACAAATATCCAATGATTATTGTTGGTGATGCGGCCCTTACCCGATCTGATGGTTTTGCTATTTTATCTCTTGTTCATGAAATAGCCAAAAAGCATAATATTGTACGAGATGATTGGAATGGAATAAACATCCTGCATAATCATGCTTCAATGGTTGGTGCTCTTGATATTGGTTTTATCTATGGCAAGAATGGCAATGGGACAGAGGAAATATTAAAGATGACAAAAACTGGTAAGATCAAGATGCTTTACTTGCTTGGGGCGGATGATTTTGATATAAGCCAGATTGGTGAAGATTGTTTTGTTGTTTACCAGGGGCATCATGGCGATGCGGCGGCATCTCGCGCAAATGTTATTTTGCCAGAAGCAGCTTATACAGAACAAGATGGTATTTTTGTAAACTTGGAAGGGTTGCCGCAATATGCAAGAGCTGCAGTTTCTCCTGTCGGTCAGGCAAAAGAAAGTTGGAACATAATCTCTCATTTATCTGAGAATCTAGATATTGATTTAGCCGTTCAGTCTTTATGTGATGTCAGAAGATTAATGGCAAAGGAAAATATGGTATTTGCAAACATAGATACTCTTATTCCGACAAATTTTGTCCATTTTAAATCGTCAGCGAAACTAACAAAAAAGCCTTTAACTAAAGTAAAATTCAATTACTACATGAGTGATCCAATTAGCCGAGCCTCGGTCACTATGGCAAGGTGCGAAAAAGAGGTAACCTCTTCTTTGGAGAAGGCGTTATGACCATAATGGAAATATTTAACGAGTATGGTTTGCCTATTATATTTATCGTAGCAAAAATTTTGCTTATTACTTTGCCTCTATTATTGTGCGTAGCCTACCTTACCTACGCAGAAAGAAGAGTTATTGGGTTAATGCAAATGAGGAGAGGGCCAAATGTCGTGGGTCCGTTTGGGCTTTTGCAGCCAATCGCAGATGCAGTGAAATTGTTATTTAAGGAAGTGATAGTACCAACGGCTGCTAGTAAAGTAGTCTTTATTATTGCGCCAATGATTACCTTTGTCTTAAGTCTGATTGGGTGGGCTGTGGTGCCGTTTGACCAGGGCCTTGTACTTGCTGATATTAATGTTGGGGTGCTTTACGTGCTTGCGATATCCTCACTTGGAGTATACGGTATTATTATGGCTGGTTGGGCTAGTAACTCAAAATACGCCTTTTTAGGAGCTATTCGTTCTTCTGCTCAAATGATATCTTATGAAGTGTCTATGGGGCTAGTAATTGTAACAGTTTTATTGGTTACAGGTACTTTAAATTTGAGCGAAATTGTTGAGTATCAAAGGACAATGCCTTTTTGGATTCAATTACTTATGGCACCTATGGCAGTGGTTTTCTTTATTTCAGTTTTGGCGGAAACAAATCGATTGCCATTCGATCTGCCTGAAGCTGAGGCTGAGCTTGTAGCTGGATATAATGTTGAATATTCTTCTATGGCATTCGCCCTATTTTTCTTAGGTGAATATGCCAACATGATTTTAGTAAGCGCCATTACGGTTACTTTCTTTATGGGTGGTTATCTTCCGCCATTCAATATAGAGTTTTTAGAAATTATTCCAGGTCTTATTTGGTTTGTTGTTAAAGTTACTTTCTTATTGTTTGTGTTTCTTTGGATCAGAGCAACTTTGCCAAGATATAGATATGACCAGTTAATGCGTATTGGTTGGAAATTCTTTTTACCACTTACGTTATTTTGGGTGGTGCTTGTGGCCTCGCTTTTGATGTTAACCGATAATTTACCAGGGTAAGGGAAATATTATGATGAAATATATCAAGTCTTGGGTTTTGTACGAAATATTGATCGGCATGGCTTTGACTTTAAAATATTTCTTTAAGCCTAAAGTAACATTGAATTATCCTTATGAAAAAAGCCCAGTTAGTCCAAGATTTAAGGGAGAACATGCGCTTAGGCGTTATGCCAATGGTGAAGAGCGCTGTATTGCATGTAAGCTTTGTGAAGCAATTTGTCCAGCTCAAGCAATTTTGATTGAAGCTGAAGAGCGTGATGATGGCAGCCGGCGCACTACGCGTTATGATATAGACATGACAAAGTGCATTTACTGCGGGATGTGCCAAGAAGCATGTCCGGTGGATGCGATAGTTGAGGGGCCTAATTTCGAGTTCGCAACAGAGACGCACGAGGAGCTTTTGTATGATAAAGAAAAATTGCTACGAAATGGTGAGATTTGGGAGCAAGAGCTTGCGCAGAAACTGAAAAATGATTATCCGTACAGGTAAATAAAGATGGCTATATTTTTCTACATGTTTGCAACATTAATAGTACTTAGCGGTATTATGGTTATTCTGAGTCGTAACCCTGTACATGCGGTGCTCTGGTTGATATTTGCATTCTGCAACGGGGCTGGATTGATGGTGCTGATGGGGGCAGAGTTTATAGCAATGATGCTTATTATTATTTACGTTGGAGCTGTTGCGGTGTTGTTCCTTTTTGTAGTAATGATGCTTGATATTAAGTTTTCGGAATTTAAGGGTAGTGTTGATTCAGAAATGTCATTTGCCTTTGTTATGGCTTTTTTCTTGTTTGTAGATCTTGCAGTAATAATTTTACTTGGAACTAAAACTATTGTCCCTATTGGTAGTGTAACTTTTGCAATACTGCCAGATGTTGGAAATGCATATGCTGTTGGTAGGTTGCTTTATACTGAATTTATATTACCGTTCCAAACCGCTGGAATAATTTTATTTGTTGCCATGGTTGCTAGTATTTCTTTAACATTAAGGCGTCGCTCTGGTGTAAAAAGGCAAAATGCAGCAGAGCAAATGGCTCGAAATAAAGATAATAGCTTGTCAGTAGCGCAAGTTGATGGAAAATCGGGTTTAGGTAATTTGAATTATGACAATTAGTGAAATTTCTTTAGAACATTATTTGATTCTTTCATCACTTCTATTCTCGATTGGCGTGGCAGGGTTGTTTATGAATCGAAAGAATGTGATTACTATTTTGATGTCAATAGAACTAATGCTTTTGGCTGTAAACATTAATTTTGTGGCTTTTTCTGTCCATTTACAAGATATTGTAGGTCAGGTATTTAGCATTATTATTCTCTCGATTGCCGCAGCTGAAGTTTCAATAGGGCTTGCTATCTTGGTTTTATATTCCAGGAATAGGAACTCTATTGAAATTGAAGACATCAATCAGATGAAGGGGTAAGTTTGTATGGAATTTGTATTAAAGTTGATCGTATTTTTACCTCTTATTTCTGGAATAATTAACGGTATATTTTGCAAGAAATTTACTAATTCTGTAGCGAGTACTATCTCTAGCATAGCTATTGTTATTTCTGCTATATGTTCTGTGATGATCTTTATTAAAGCTGGTATTAATAAAGAAACTATGCATGTTGTGATTGCCAACTGGATTAACACATATGAGTTATATATCAATTGGTCCCTTTATGTAGATCAGCTTACGGCGATTATGTTTGTGCTCGTGACATCAGTTTCTGCTGTGGTGCACATATATTCGCTTGGTTATATGGCTGATGATAAGAATTTACCAAAATTTTTGTCATATCTATCATTGTTTACATTTTTCATGTTAGCTTTGGTTTCTGCTGATAATTTTGTGCAGCTTTTCTTTGGTTGGGAAGGAGTTGGTTTATGTTCCTATTTGTTAATTGGGTACTATTACCATAAGGAATCGGCAAATAGTGCTGCTGTAAAAGCTTTTGTTGTCAACAGGGTTGGTGATTTTGCTTTTATAATCGGTATTGTGATGATCATTATTTATGCAGAAAGTGTAGATTTTGTTGATGTGTTTGCCGTATCTGAAAGTCTCTCCAAATCATCGATCGAAATTTTAGGTATGGACTTTATCATTTTAGATGTGATATGTCTCATGCTCTTTTTAGGTTGTATGGGCAAATCGGCTCAAATAGGTATGCATGTGTGGCTGCCAGATGCCATGGAAGGACCAACTCCAGTCTCAGCCCTTATTCACGCGGCAACTATGGTTACAGCTGGAGTATTTTTGGTTGCTAGATGTTCGTTTATGTTTGAGTACAGTCCAAATGTATTGCAAATAATAACAGTAGTTGGAGCTGTGACCTGTCTGTTTGCAGCGCTTGTGGCTATTGCACAAACTGATATTAAGAAAATTATTGCTTATTCTACTTGTTCACAACTTGGATATATGTTCTTTGCTTGCGGAGTTTCAGCATACCAGGCTGGTATCTTTCATTTGGTAACGCATGGGTTCTTTAAAGCTTTATTATTTTTATCTGCTGGAAGCGTTATTCATTCATGTCATGAGCAGGATATTTTCAAGATGGGTGGTCTCAAGGCAAAAATGCCGATAACATATGCTAATTTTTGGATGGGATCACTGGCAATTATCGGCATATTCCCATTTGCTGGGTTTTATTCAAAAGATTTAGTGCTTGAATCCGCTTATGCGCATGGTGGAGTCGGTACTTTTGCATTTGTACTTGGGATAATTGCAGCTACTCTTACTGCGATATATTCATTTAAAATAATAGTTTTAACTTTTCATGGCAAAACTAGGCTTAGTAAAGAAATATATGACCACGCGCATGAGTCACCAAAGATAATGAATATACCACTGCTAGTGTTAACGGCTGGGACTTTGTTTGCTGGCATGGTTGGTTACTATATTATTGGTATAAGCGATACAAATGGATTCTTTTTTGGTAGTATCTTTAATTTAAGCGCACCAAGTCATGAACATCATATTGCAAAGGTTATTGAGTTATTGCCTCTTATCGTTGGAGTCAGTGGCGCTTTATTTGGTATATATGCCTATAAGGGGAGTGTGCATGCTACCATTTCTGGCCAGTTCAAATATACATATTGTGTTTTAAAGAATAAGTTTTTCTTTGATGAGATATTTAACAAACTGTTGGTTGGTCCAATAAATTGCTTAAGCAAGCTTTCCCAAATTTTCGATAAAAAAGTAATAGATCGATTCGGCCCAGATGGTTTTAGCCTAGCAACTAAAGGCCTTAGTTGGTGTATGTGCCAAATTCAGACTGGCTATATTTTTAACTATGCATTCTATATGATCTTTGCGCTAGTTGTATGTATTACGGTATTTGTTGGAAAATATTTATTTTATGGGGTGGGTATTTAGATGTCAGATTTACCAATACTATCCATTAGTATTTTATTGCCATTAATTAGTGCATTGTATATTACTTTTTTTATAAGCCATAGTAAATCTGATAGAAAGCAGGTTTACGCTATGTATGTGGCGATTTTGTCTTCAACACTTACTCTTATTTCAACAACATATTTACTAGTAAGATTTGACAATAAAGCCGCGCTTTATGAATTTCAATTTGTTGAGCGTTATAAATGGATAGATTCGATCGGTCTTGAGTTTTATGTTGGCGTTGACGGACTATCTATATATTTTATTTTTCTTAGCGCTCTTCTTTCTTTGATATGTATCGTTGCTAGTCTGTTTACTATTAAGAAGTATATTAAAGAGTTTTTATTATGTTTCCTGCTGTTAGAGTCTTTTTGTATAGGTGCTTTTTCATCTCTTAATTTATTACTTTTTTATGGATTTTTTGAAGTTATATTGATACCTATGTATCTGATAATTGGAATTTGGGGCGGAGAAAACAGGGTTTATGCGGCGGTCAAATTCTTCTTATATACTTTTTTGGGTTCGGTATTCCTGCTTATTGCATTAATATATATCTATAGTAGCTATAACACATTTGATATAGCAGAACTTTCGTCAAAAATGAGCCCAGAACTTGGAGTTGGTAAGCTATTATGGCTGGCTATGTTTGTCTCATTTGCTGTAAAAGTACCAATGGTTCCATTTCATACATGGCTTCCTGATGCTCACGTTCAGGCTCCGACAGCTGGCTCGGTTATGTTGGCTGGTATTTTGTTAAAATTGGGTGGGTATGCTTTCTTAAGGGTTATGCTACCGTTACTTCCTGAAGCTTCTATGTATTTTGCTCCTTATGTAATATGGATGAGTGGTTTTGCTGTTATCTACGCTTCTTTTGTTGCTTTAGCGCAAGAAGATATGAAAAAGATGATAGCGTATTCTTCTGTTGCTCATATGGGGTACGTTACTGGGGGCATATTCAGTTTTTCAACTAGTGGTATGACTGGAGCTGTGTTCCAGATGATAAGCCACGGACTAATCTCATCTGCTTTGTTCCTTGTTGTAGGAATGCTATATGAGCGTCATCATACTAAGGAGATTAGTAAATATGGAGGTGTGGCAGCTAGTATGCCTGTACTTGCTACTTTCTTCATGATAGCTATGCTTGGATCGGTAGGTCTGCCTGGGTTAAGTGGATTTGTTGGGGAATTATTGAGTATTCTAGGAGTGTTTGCGGTTAATCCAATTGCCGGAATAATGTGCGCATTTGGTGTAATTATAGGAGCGGTTTACATGCTTAAGCTTTATAAACTAGTGATGTTTGGTAAAGTAACTGACAAAACAATTATTAAATTTAAAGATCTTGAGCTATACGAAAAGGTAGCAATGTTACCTTTGATAATTTTAGTGATATATATTGGTATAAAGCCAGAATGTATTTTATCGGTGATAAGCGTCCCTATTGAGCGTTTAGCGTTATATTACAGTATAGTATGATGATACTAAATATAGTTGTGGAATAGAAATATATGATAAATCAATTTATAATAGTAATCCCAGAAATATTGTTGGCATCCCTTGCGATGGTTATGCAGATTGTAGCGGTATACACCAAGAATGCTTCAAGACAAATTGCCCTTGCGACTACATTGCTTGGTCTTGGGATAGTCTATTATATGCTATATTTTGTCCCAGAATATGAATTGGGTTTTACTTTGTCATTTGCTACTTCACCGGCAATCTCTCTGTTTAAGGCTATCGTGCTTGGACTTGCTTTAATGAGTTTGGTTGTGTACAGAGATATTGCAAAGATAGCTAACAGCAAGCTTAAGATAGAATTTATAACATTGGTTTTGCTTTCTACGCTTGGCGTATTTATTTCGATTTCAGCCAGGGATTTTATGTTGCTTTTTTGTGGCCTTGAATTGCAAGCTTTGTCAGGTTACGCACTAGCTGCATTTAATACTAAGAGTTCGAAATCTTCAGAAGCTGGGTTAAAATATTTTATCCTTGGTGCTTTGATGAGTGGTTTAATGTTGCTTGGAATTTCATTTCTTTATGGATTTAGTGGTAGTATTAAATTCTTTGAAATAAGAGACGCGCTTAATGGTTTTAACATTGGTCTCATCGTTGGAAGCGTGCTAGTGTTGGCCGCTATTTTATTTAAGCTCTCAGCTGCTCCACTCCATATATGGACACCAGATGTATATGAAGGAGCTCCAATTTCAGCTGTTACATATTTTGCGGTTGCACAAAAAATTGGTATGCTTGTTGTGCTTATTAATATAACTGATGGAGTTATTGGCGATTATACTCAAGTATCAAATGAACTGATTAAGATTGTTGCCATTTTATCCATGATAGTTGGTTCTCTTGGAGCAATCCGACAAGTTTCTCTGAAAAGGCTAATGGCATACAGCACGGTTTTAAATGTCGGGTATGTTTTGGTTGGTGTATGTTTGCATTCTCCAGAAGGTAATTATGCGGCCTTTGTCTACATGCTGATATATGTAATCGGAGTTATGGGCTTTTTTGCTTGTATAGTCGCATTATTTGGTCTCAAAAGTGACGAAGCAACGTTTGAAGATTTACAAGGTATAGCTGGGAGCCGTAAGACTTTGGCTGCTGCGATCTCAATTATTATGTTTTCAATGATTGGATTGCCTCCCTTGGCAGGTTTTTTTGGTAAATATTATATTTTCTACAATGCTGTTGCAGAAGGCGAAATAGTGCTTGCTATAATTGGCGTTCTTACCAGTGTCATAGCTGCATTTTATTATTTGAAAATTATAAAGTGTATGTATTTTATGGAGCCACCAAGAGCAGTGATAATAATACCGACGAAGAGGGGCTTATGGATAGTAACAGTGCTGACATTAGCATTCATACTTTTCTTCTTTACCTTTGCTCAAGAATACATACTTTAACTAAAATATTAATGTAGTTAAGTTGTATTTAATAGATATGTAAACTATCGTATAAAAACATGATATATTAATTTAAATAGGGCTATATAGTGTAGCCTTTTTAATAACTTAATTCAAATTAATATATGAGCCTAGACTGGCTAAAGAACTATAATTTATTGATTTTTCAGACAGTAGATAGCACTAATTCGGAGGCTCTTCGATTGGCAAACTCTGGGGCTATTGGCAATTTTGTCGTTGTTTCAAATCTTCAAACTGGCGGTAGAGGAAGTAAAGGGCGCTTATGGAAATCAATCGCTGGTAATTTGCATGCCAGTATTTTATTAGATAGCTCTGTTGATTGCAAAAAGCACCCTCAGCTTTCGTTTGTAATTGCAAATGCAGTTTTTGAGGCATTGACTAAGCTTGCACAAGAGAAGAAAATAAATTTAAATATTCAGCTCAAATGGCCCAACGATATTCTCATTGATGGAAAAAAAGTAGGTGGTATTTTACTAGAATCTATCTCGCTCTTAAATAAAAATTATGTTGTAATTGGTATGGGAATAAACATTATTGAGGCCCCAGCTAATGTTGCCTTTCCAGCAACAAGTTTATATGATGAGGGGTTGATGCTAGAAGGGAGCGATGAATTGTTAGACTTAATAATGAATAAATTTGATAAGCTTTATAAACGATGGGCTGTAGATAATAATTTCATTAGAACAAGAAAGGATTGGATGCGTCGTGCATATAATATAAATAAAGTAATAACAATTGATGACGGCAATCGTAGATTGTCTGGTACTTTTAAAGAAATTGACTTTGATGGTTCTATACGTATACAACTTGCTGGTGGACAGCTATATAATCTAGCTGCTGGGGATGTATTGTAGCATTCGGAGTCGAGTATTTAAATGTAATCAAACGAGCATTAAGCTTAAAATCAATATTAATTTATGGATAAGCAATAGGAAGTATAGTTTTATACTGAGACTGCGTAGCGCGCAGCGTCCTCCTGACTTTGTTTGAGATCCCTCTAAACCTTCTCCAAAAAAGATCTCTGTCAAGTCGGGAAACAGCAATGTTGCTTAATAAATTTGTTCTCTTATCTTATAATCTCCTCGCTTTTTAAAAAATATGTATACGATTTTTAGAAAGATTCACATTACGTTTCTATATGTAACCACACTAGGCTGACTCATAAACATTCTTGACAAAATAACTAATTAATATTAATCTTTGCGTTGTATTAGGTAAGCAATTTTTAATTAGGTATAAACATTATGTCAAAAATAAAAAACTATAATAAGCTACAAGATGCTGTGTTGAGGATGACCCCAGATGCCTTTAGACAAGTCATACAGTTAGAAAATTTAGATCCAAACTCCTGTGGTGATTATGATAATTCTATACTTTCATTTAGTATACGTGAATTTAAACTTGATCACGCACGCGTTCTTCTCGAATTCGGATCTACTCCTGATAAGGCTTCTTTGGAGTATGCAATTTTATACTACACCATGATTGCTCCCTATAACAGTGCTGAGATTCTGAGGCTTATGTTAGATAAATATAGTGCTGATATCAATATTACAGATAGATATGGGGACACAATTTTGCCAAAGGCTATACAGGCTTATACTAATGATACAAATTTTTTAGAGGTTGTAGATTTAATATTTAAACATGGAGGAAATTTATCTATTAAAAATAATGCTGACAGCACTATGTTTGCTGAGATTTTTAAATTATTTGATAGCTATAATTATGAGAAAATTGTTGATGTTTTTAAATTATTATTACCATATGTGCATTCTCAAAAAATTGATGTTAATGAAGTAATAGATTCGGGTAACATTCTAGTAGAAGTGTTAGCAAAGCATGGAATTAAAGAAGAAGTAAGGCAGAAAATATTTGAAGAAATGATTAGCTTTGAAAATGGAAATGGTCAGCCTTTATTTAATATAGACGCAGGAATGATCCGAAATATTTTTTATAATAACGCAGAAGCAATCGACCATTATATAAATGTATTAGTAAGTCATGGCTATAAATTAGGTGATAAAATTGTTGATCACAAAACTAGTACTGTGATTTCAATAAGCGGTTTTGATTGTCTTCCAGGAACAAAAAAAACTGTAAAACATAGCGATGTATCTTATTATTTCGCCTCAGAAGATGATACTTTTGAAATAGCGATAGAAGAAGGCTTCAAAAAATTAAATGATCAAACATTTAATTTATTTGGTAGGAACAATAATATTAAATTCCTATCTTTAGGTGATGGCCAAGCTGATTTATATGATCAGGATATAAAAAAATTCCTTGAAAAGTCTAGTGCTCCAGTAAAAATCAATAATAGTAATTCTACTATATTATTATTGAATTTTCATGGTAATGTTACTACAGACCAAGTTTCTGGACAAAAAACTCATCTTATTTGTTTGAATAAATATAACCAAAAAATAAAAACAGAAGATTTATTTAAACAAATAAATACTTTTTTTCAAAAACCTGTAGATGTAATTCTTACTTCTTGCCAATCCGGTATAACAAAAGATCTTGTGCATTTACTACCTAATGGTTCAAAACTAATACAGTTTTGTGCAGATGACGAAAATGTGCCTGCTACTAGCTACCTAGAGAAAACTATTGCTAGTTTTGTAAATTCTGCAATATCTCCAGAAGATATAAATATCCTTGATATTATAAAAGCAAAATTTTTATCATCTAATGCCTCTTCGGGGTCTAATTTATCTTCGCAGGGCACAAAACTTCCGATATTGAGTATTTCCGGAAGAGAAATAATAGACTTTAAAACATTTTGTAAGGACAAAATAAAATTGGAAATCAAAGATGGTATAATAGTAAATTGTAAAAAAATTGATAAAGAATTAACCCAGTTATTTGCCCAATATTGGTATGAAGTAGTACCAAAAGAAAACATACAGAACTTTTATGTAAAAACAAATTTACTTGAGTCTGATTCTTTAGTTATTCAACATGAGTCGCAAGTTTTAACAGAATTTTGTCAACGTGAAAATGATCAGCATTTAAATACTACTGAAATTTTAGGAAAAGATACTGAAGACAACTTGCATCAGTAAGAGTATAAATAACCGAATATAAATTTATGAAGATAGGTGTTGAGTGTCCATTTCCATAATATTAGTTGCCCCGCAAATGGGCGAGAATATAGGGGCCGTAGCAAGGGCTATGAAGAATTTTGATATCTATGATCTAAGAATTGTAGATCCAAGAGACGGTTGGCCAAATGAAAAAGCCGTAAGCATGTCAGTTGGGGCGGCAGATTTAATTGCCAATGCTAGGATTCTTGGTTCTGTGGTTGATGCAATAAGTGATTTATCATATGTTTATGCGGCTACTGCTACTTCAAGAGATATGAATAAGGAATATGTTTTCTCAAGAGATTTGAAAGAAGACATACCTAAGACTGGTAAAGTCGGGATCATGTTTGGTAGAGAAAATTGTGGTTTGAATAACCAAGAAATTTCATATGCCAATAAGATTATAACAATTGATACTAACCTGAGCTTTAGCTCCTTGAATATTGCTCACTCAGTGGCGGTAATTTGTTATGAACTTTTTCAGGCTCGTATGCAATCAAGGCCATATGTACAACCAACACTTGCTGGAAATGATGAACTAGAATATTT
This sequence comes from Rickettsia typhi, assembly GCA_945865485.1. Classification (GTDB taxonomy): domain Bacteria; phylum Pseudomonadota; class Alphaproteobacteria; order Rickettsiales; family Rickettsiaceae; genus Megaera_A; species Megaera_A venefica. Next base: position 51,199 of record CAMBEC010000001.1, on the reverse strand, counting down.
TTATGAACACCTATTCAATTCCCTTGAAGAACGTAAGTTTTTTCGTGTTCCAGAAAAAAGAGAGAAAATGAGCTTGAAAATCAGGAATATTTTTGCAAGAATCGATAACCTATCTAAAACCGAATTGCAGACTCTAAGAGGAATTATTACAGTTCTATCAGGAAAAAAATAACCTAAATTGTGAACAGATTAGCGACTTGCTGATATACTTGTGCCTTCTAGAGCCTGTTTTGCACTAGGTAGTTTAAGATTTGATGATAAGCCTTCTGTCTTTGAACTAATTATTTGCTTGGCTACATTTTCTTGTGCTTTTGGCGAAAATTTAGAAGTAAATTTTGTTTTCTCATTAGAGGATACTTTTTCTGCCTGTTCTAGCCTAGTAGCTTTTTCTAGTTCTGCACGGCTAAATGTTACTCTATCAAGTTTTCCTGTGGTCTCGTCAAATTTATCCATAGAGAACTCTATTTTACCAGTAGTTTTTTCAGTTTGTTGAAGAGTTTTAATTTTATTAGCTAAGCTTTCCTCGTACTCAATTGGCTTAATTTGAGAATAAGCCTCTTGCATCGAAATTATATTACCCTCTTTGTCTTTAACTTTTCCCGCTTTTTGTACAAAAACCTTATTGAAATTGGATAAAGAATGGTCTGAGGGAAGCTCCATGCCTATACCTCCAGGCGCTAATAAGCTAAAAGCTTTCCCCAAAAGTGGAGTAATTTCAGAAGCATATTTAGCTATTACTTCGAATACCATCTGAACCAAATTAGGATTTCTTTCTTTTTGTGAATGAGGGATAATAGTATATACAGTGCCAGATTGTTCGTTTAAACTATTGATAATATTTTTTCTATTGTTAAATGCACAAAAATTTAGTTTTTTTGCGCTATTTTCAGGTAGCCCAGCTTCTTTATACATTTTTTCTACAATAGGCTTTGTCCCTGGGTTTTCAAAAGTAACAGCTGTTATTTGATCTTTTTCACCATGATTTTTCAATCCTTTTTTTTGTAGCTTAATATCCATATCCACTGCTTGCATTTCGGCCATTGCTGCTCCAAGAGAGTGGCCAGTATAATGAAATTTATAATCTTTTGCCTGCTCACCCAAGCTATCTAAAATCATATCGTTTAGGATCTGAGCTGGATTCATTTTTGCGGGCTTACTTTGAGCGACTAACAAAGCGTCATCATATAAGTCATCCAGACCTTTTTGATTAAGGTGGGGTCTTGTTCCAGCTGTGGCAAATACGATCTCTTTTGTTTCTTTGTTTAGGAATGCTACACATCTAAAAGATGCTTCATTGCTATCTACAACATGATCGCTCATAAGAAACATTTCGTAACCAGGCGGGATCATTTTTGCCGCTTCTTGCATCTTTTCGTCAGTGCCTTTATAAGCAAAATTAGTGAATAGTACTCCATTGTGGGCTTGATTATTAAAAGCCCTCCAGTCCTGATGATCCTCTGAAATAACTTTGTGAGTCGTATTCGTGTTTTTCATATAATCTAAACTTATGTATTATTAAGCAATATATTTCAAGCTAGTTAGTATAGGCCTGATTTAATTAGCTTGAAATTTTTATATGTATATTACAAAGAAAATAAAATTTGATTAATACATCTAAAACACGATAAAAGTTTTTTGTTGTAAGTAGAAGTCGCTTGCGTTTACCGCGCCGTTGTATAACAATATTCACTATAAATAGTATGTCTAAATTGCTTATAATGGTACAATGAACTCATCTTAATCAGCTCAATGTGTTACAAATGAATTATTTTCAGTTATTAGAATTAGAACAAAGATACGATATTAAGCAAAATTTACTTCAATCTAACTATTTGGCAAAGCAGATGGAGTATCATCCTGATAGGATGGTTGATGGTGGGTCTAAAGTAAGAAATATAGAGATGTCAATGTTGCTTAATGAAGCCTACAAAATTTTAAGTGATGATTACAGAAGAGCTGAATATTTATTAAACCTGAATGGTTTTGAATTTAGTGATAAAGAATTGAATTTACAGCTTAGCCCTCATGAGCTAGAAGAAATTCTAGAAGAATATGAAGAAATTGAGGGGATGTATGAAAGGACTGATTTAATAGCTATAGAACAACAGAAACTAGCTGTAAAAGCAGAATTAATGAAAGAAATTACGAGTCATTTTAGAAAAAATAATTTTACTAAAGCCCTTGATCTTACTGTCAGACTAAAGTATCTTACTAATTTAGTCGGGAATATCAAGCTTAAGATTAAACATGCAAATAATCGAAATTAGAGAACCTGGGGAATTTGAAGTTTCTGAGGACACAGTTGTTGGCATAGATTTTGGAACAACTAATTCTTTGATTGCTATATCCAAAGACTATAATAGTCAGATAATAAAGATGAGTGACGGTTCTGAGTTAGTGCCGTCGGTTATTTGTATTATGGAGGAAAAAATTGGCGTCAATAATTACGATGCTAAAAAATACATTCGTTCTATTAAAAGGCTATTAGCAAAATCATCTGAAGAAATCAAAAGTACACCGAACTTAATGACTCTTGCAAGCGACCTTGATTTAAGCGCTGCTGTGCCAAGAGTAAAAATCGGTAAGAATTACTTAAGCTTACCAGAAGTAGCTTCTGAAATTTTTAAATATTTAAAGTCAGAGGCTGAGCTTAGTCTTGATTGTAAACTGAAAAAAGCCGTTGTCTCTGTCCCAGCATATTTTGATGATAACGCACGAGGGCAGGTATTATTTGCTGCTAGATTAGCTGGTCTAGAAGTAATAAGATTAATTTCAGAACCAACAGCGGCAGCTTACGCTTATGGTCTTAATCGGCAACAGGAAGGAGCATATTTGGTATATGATTTGGGTGGCGGGACGTTTGACGTATCGATACTAAACATGCGTACAGGAGTTTTGCAAGTTGTAGCGACAGGTGGTGATAATATGCTTGGGGGTGATGATATAGATATATTGTTGGCTCATTACATGGCCAGCCAAATGGACATAGAAATTAATAGCGAAATTATCTTTCTTGCAAAAAAAGCTAAGGAAGATTTGTCGAGCAGAGATTCGATTGAAATTATTTATGAGGATAATAAACTTGCCATTTCTCGTAATGAGTTTGAAGAACTTGTATTACCAGTCGTTGAAAAGACTGTTAAGGTTGCTAAAGACACTTTGTATGATGCAAATAATATTGATTTAGATGGTATTATCTTGGTTGGTGGATCAACAAGGATACCTTTAATTTTAGATTTGTTGACAAAGTCATTTAAGACAGAAATTTATTCTGATCAAGACCCAGATAAGATTGTTGCTCTTGGGGCTGCTTTGCAGGCGGAAAACTTGTCAGCTAAGCCAAAATCTTTGTTAATTGATGTGCTTTCATTATCAGTCGGATTAGAAATTTATGGCGGTATAGCTGAAAAAATCATATTGCGTAACACACCTATACCGTTTTCTATTACGCAAGAATTTACTACTCATAGTGATAATCAGACTGGTATGCAATTTCATATTGTGCAAGGTGAGCGAGAAATGGCAAAAGATTGTAGGTCTCTTGCTCGGTTTGAATTAAATGGAATCCCTCTTGCTAAAGCTGGTAAAGGTAGAGTAGAGGTTGTTTTTGCTATAGATGCTGATGGTATTTTGTCTGTTACAGCACAAGAAGCTATTACTGGGAAAATTCATGCTATTGAAGTAAAGCCAAGTTATGGTATGAGTGAAGAAGAAGTATTTCATGCATTGAAAATTGCATATGAGAACGTGGCCAAAGATCATAAAGAAAGATTATTGGTTGAAGCAAAAGAACAGGCATATAGTTTGATTACAGGGCTTGAAAAAGCTATAGAAGAAACACCATGGCTGCTTACTGAGAATGAAAAAATTAAGATAGATAAGGCAATAAGTTCTTTACAAAAGGCAGTTATTTTAGATAATCAGGAAGATATTTTGCTAAAAATAGATGGTTTAAATAGTTTGGCTACAGTTTTTATCCAGAAGCATTTGGACAAAGGTGTGGACATGCATTTAAAAGGAATGCATATAAATGAAATTAAATAATACTTAATAAATATTTGGTATTTTAGTATGGCAATGGAAAAAATAAAAGTAATTTTTATAGAAGCTGGCAAGGAAAAAGAAGTTGAGGCTTTAGTAGGTCTGTCAATACTTGAAGTAGCCCATCAAAATGAGATAGATCTGGAAGGTGCCTGCGAAGGGTCTCTAGCTTGCGCTACTTGTCATGTTGTGCTGGAAGAGAAAATATACAACAAACTAGGAGAACTAGAAGAAGCTGAGGAAGATATGCTTGACTTGGCTTTTGGGCTTACTCATACTTCGAGGCTAGGTTGTCAGATTATTTTGACAAAAGAACTTGATGGTATGCGTATTATTCTTCCATCGGCAACTAGAAATATTAATCTATAATAGCTTGAAGTGATTCGAAAAATTCTCTTATTATGCATTCTTGTTACCGTGGCCTTATGGGTTATAGGAGCTCACATTATAAAGGGAAAGATTGTTGATAAAGCTAGTCAATACAGTTCAGATAATATCAAATTTCAGTTTGAGGATGCAAAGCTTTTTGGATTTCCTTTTGATTGGAAGATAAGGCTAGTTTCTCCAAAACTTACTATTGTAAACCAAAACGGTCTTAAAGAGATTTCTGCTGAAGAAATAGTATTGAGTTTTGGTTATAGCTGCACTTCGGTGCAGATTAATTTAGGACGTAAGATTGTTTACAACGAATCGCATAACAGTATTCTGCAAACTCATACTATTACATCACCTCTTGATATAAATTGCGATATTGCCTTTAATAATTCGTTGTTTTTTGTAGACACAAAGAATAATTTGAAAGAAGAGTTAAAATCATTTAATTCTGTAGTTCCACAATTGTTAGGTTTTTTAGGCGAAAAGGAAGTATTTACTCTTGGGTCAGTTAAGTTATCATCTATTCAAGAAAAGAAGGATAATAATATTTTGAGAATTAAAGTCTCTGGAGATTATTCTTCGGCCGTGAATTATATGAAAATAAATAAAGCCCATCTTTTAATCGATCTAAGCTATCATGAAATTCTTGAAAATCAAACTGAGAAAGTAGATTTTGAACGTAAATTTGACTTATCAAATTTTTATTTAAAATTTGATAATGCCGCACTTGATGTTAAGGGGGTGCTTAGGTTAAGTAGAAGTAGTTTGCCTAACGGTAAAGTTGATGTTGCTATATATCAATATCATGAGGTCGTAGACACTTTAATTCCAGAGGATTTTATTTTTTCAAAATCTTTCTTGAAGAAGATAATAAGCAAGGCGACTGCTAGTGAGTTAAATAAAGACGATATTGGAAATGCTAATTTTAAAATTGTTTTTTCTGATAAAGGGGTAACTGTAGGGAAATTGAATTTAATGGAATTACAGGCGGAATAATTTTTAACATAAATTGGAGAACTAGTATGCGTACAGTTAAAGACGTTTTTGCCGATAGAACTTGTTACAAATACACTGATAAAGCCGTTAGTTTGGAATTGCTCCAAGAAATATATGATACTATGAAGCTCGGGCCTACTTCAGCTAACTCATGTCCTCTGAGAATTATTTTTATTGAAAGCCAAGATCAGAAAGAAAAGTTATTAAAATGCCTTATGGAAGGCAATGTAGAGAAAACTAAATCTGCTCCTGTTGTAGCAATATTTGCCTACGATACAAAATTTTATACAAAGATGGATAAAACTCATCCTATATCACCAGTCATGAAAAACTATTTTGCTTCTTCTGAGGCGATCGCGCTCGATACAGCTAATAGAAATTCAACATTACAAGCTGCATATTTTATGATAGTTGCTCGTAGTTTGGGTTTAGATTGCGGGCCAATGTCTGGCCTCGATGCTGGGGCTATTGAGAAAGAATTTTTATCTGGGACTGGTTTTAAAGTTAATTTTGTTTGTAACCTAGGTTATAGAGATGGAGATAATCCGTTTCCAAGGTTACCAAGGCTAGATTTTGCAGAAGTGTGTAAAATAGTATAATGCGAATTAAACTATGATGAAAGTTAATAAATCTCAGGCGACGTCAATCCGAGCCGCCCTAAAATATTGGAATACAAACGGCCGGATTGATGACAAAATGGCGTCATCGCTTGAAAATGATATTTATGTTATACCTTTTGATTGGAAGAAGTTAGCAAAATATTCGTTTTGGATTGCTTTGATTTGTATTGTTATTTCTATTAGCTCTGTTTTAGCTGATAACGCTTTATTGAAGTTATTAGAATCTATTTTCAATGCCTCCTATCTAGTCAAATGTATTAGTCTTTCAATCTTGTCTGGTCTAATCTATTGGGCTGGTTATCAAAGACGACAAAAGAAGCCAGAAAGAGTTTATAGTAATGAAGCAATCCTGTTTTTAGGTGTAATGACTACGGCTATGGCTGTTTACCAACTAGGAAGGGTGTTTGATTCCGGAAGTGGTCACTTTTCTATTTTAATACTTATATCTTTTGTAATTTATGGAGTTCTGGGAGTTTGTTTAAAATCAAATTTAATTTGGCTTTTTTCTTTAATCTCTCTTGGTAGTTGGATGGGAGCTGAGACTGGCTATATATCTGGATGGGGAGCCTATTATTTAGGTATGAATTACCCTCTACGCTTTGTTCTTTTTGGCGGTATTTTAATTAGCTTAGCTCTTACCTTTGAAAACCACAAAAAATTTGGCTATTTTTTTCGTTCAACCCTTGCACTAGGGTTGCTATACTTATTTATTTCAACTTGGATAATGTCTATATTTGGGAATTATGGAGATATAGGCTTATGGTACAAAGTAAAGCAAATTGAGTTATTTCATTGGTCGCTTTTATTTGGTCTTGTATCTGGCGGAGCTATTTACCATGGTTTAAAATATGATAATGGGATGACTAAAGGTTTCGGTATTACCTTTTTATTTATTAATCTGTATACCAGGTTCTTTGAGTTCTTTTGGGATGCCACCCATAAAGCAATATTTTTTGGGATACTCGCAATAAGTTTTTGGTTACTTGGAAGTAAAGCTGAAAAAATTTGGCATCTTGGTGAAAAAAAGACTGTGTTATAGGTAACATGAGTTATGGATAAGGGTATAGAGTCGTATGATTTTATACTGGGACCAGCTACCACCGTCATCCTGAATTTACTTCAGGATCTCATGATAGGAGAAGATACTAGGCCGAAGAGACCTGCAAAACCTACTTACTCAGCATGACGGTAGATAAGAAGATACCGGATCAAGTCTTGGAGGACTGTATTTCTTGCGGGGTGTGATTTAATGCTTAGTAAAATGCTTGGCCGAATGTTTGCAAAGTTTATCAAGCCACGGTTATTTATTTCTACGCAAATCTATCATGTATCTTGTGTTTTATGACTGATGTTTACTGAAGATCTGCATTGCAAAATATGAGATTACGGTGAAGAAAATTATATAAAAGACTGGGAATAAATTAAAGTTAAAATTTTTCATGAAGTACAAGCAAATATAGTTGGCTGTTCCAGACATCAGTAGAGATCCGGTTGTGTGTCCAAGGCTCACTCCTCGATATCGTTCATTGGCTCTAAAAGCTTTTATAATCACACCGTGTGCTAAAGCATTAAACGGAGCGACTGAGACTGCTATCAACAGGCAAGAAATTAGAGCTAAATTCAAAAGTTGGGAACGTATTGCTATCATTAATAATATGCAGGCAATTATAGTAAATATCAAACTGCATTTGACAACGATATTTCTACCAAAACGATCAGCTAAAAGTCCAGAGATAGGCATAGCTATGCCAAATCCAATTACTATCATAACTGAAAAGGCACTAATTATGTTACTACTACTTGGAATGACAAGTGGCAAGTATTGTTTCATGAAAATAACTGTTACTTGGTAAGTTACACCAAACCCGCCAGATAAAACGATAACCCAGCACAAAACAAACCATTGTTTCTTAATAAATTTGAGTAAGCTAAAAAACTCTATTTTTTGAGTTTGTGATTCAATAAATACTGGAGTTTCTTCTAGAAATTTCCTGTAGTGCAAAGTAATAAGTGCAAGAGGAAGCGACAATAAAAATGGTATCCTCCATGCCCATTCGGGAAATATTGATGAATTAAATAAGTTAGTTGTGGCAATGCCAAGAAGAAGTCCAGCAACACCTGCAGAGCGGGTGAGGGCTGAGGCGGTATAGTGGTGTTTTCCTCCGATATGTTCGATAACATATATAGCAGCGCCGTCATATTCACCTGCGACAAAAAACCCTTGAAAGAATCTACATAATACTAATATCTGGGTTGTAATGACGCCGATTGAGTTATATTCAGGAAGGATACCTATTATTAATGTCGGTATGGCAATACCTATCATGGTAATTCTTAGAGAAAATCTGCGACCATATTTGTCTCCAATTCTGCTAAAAAATATAGAGCCTAATGGTTTTGCCAAATATGACAGGGAATAAATAGCAAAGACGTACATAAGGCTTGAAACTTTGTCAACCCCTGGAAAGAATTTTTCAGCGATAATGCCAGCTGAAAATCCATAAAGGCTGTAATCATAGTATTCAACTATTGTTCCTAAAAATGCTCCAGTTACCTTTTTCTTATTTTGAGTCATATGTTTTTTTATTACGTTCGGCTAAGATTATAGCTCTAATTTCTTCTATTGCTTGATCAAAGCTATCATTTATTACTATGTAGTCATAATTTTTAGCGTGATCAATTTCTGATTGTGCTTTTTCAAGCCTTAACTCAATTACGTTTTGTTCGTCCTGTCCTCGATCTATCATCCTTTTTCGTAATGTTTCCATATCAGGGGGTAGAATAAATATGCTAACAACTTTAGCCTTTGCAGAATTTATTATTTGATAAGCTCCTTGAAAATCTATATCAAATAAAACATCTCTCCCTTCTAGTAGTTTTTTTTCGACAAAATCTCTTGGAGTGCCATAAAAATTACCATAAATTTCTGCTGATTCAAGATAATGTATTTTTTTAAAATCATCCTTTGTTTTAAAAAAATAATGCTCTCCATCAACTTCTCCAGGCCTTGGTTGTCTTGTTGTTGCAGAAATTGAGAGCACCAAATTTGCATCAGTTTCAAGGAGTTTTTTGGCAATAGAAGATTTACCGCATCCTGATGGTGCAGATAGAATAATTATCATTGCATTGCTTTGCATATATTTGTATCAATGTGATATTATGATTTGTGAGCAAGTATAATGACTAGAGAGAAAAAAACAATAATTATTACTGGTGCTTCAAGTGGTTTGGGTGCAGCATTAGCGGCTAAATATTCACAAAATGGTCATAGGTTATTTTTGTTAGCTAGATCAAAGGAAAGATTAGATGCTGTTGCTAAGATATGCATAGCTAATGGAGCAGAAGCTTATGTCCTTAGCGTTGATGTTACTAATTCTGCTGAGATGGAAAAGCAACTAAACGAGATAGCTTATCAGTATGGTATTGATATCGTGATTGCCTGTGCTGGAGTTTCGGCTGGAACTTTGGATGGGCCCGAAACGGCAGGCCAGGTCAGGAAGATTTTTGCAACTAATGTTAATGGGGTAATAAATACTGTGTTACCGGTTATTCCTCATATGATAGAGAGGAGAAGTGGTAATGTTGTTATTGTCAGTTCCATGGCGGGATTTTTAGGCTTATCTAGCGCGCCATCATATTCTGCTAGTAAGGGGGCAGTTCGTCTGCTTAGTGAAGCCCTGAGAGGGTACCTAAGAGCTTGGGGTATATATGTGACTACAGTGATTCCAGGTTACGTTAAAACTCCGATGACAAGTGTCAATAGCTTTCCTATGCCCTTTATGACCACTGCAGAAGAGGCTGCAGAAAAAATAGTTAACGCCGTTGAAAAAAATAAAGATGTTGTAGCGTTTCCTTTTGGAATGCAATTTTGTATAAAGTTACTAACTATGCTTCCGTCATTTATTTTTACTTGGATTAATTCAAAGTTACCAGGTAAGCCAGCCTTTGATAAGGATAACAACCTTTGAATTTGAGTATATGGTTTTTAATAATATAGAAGCTATTCTGAACGCTAACGGAACTATTCCGTACTGAACACTTGCTTCAGGATGACAGGAAACGAAAGAAGATACTGGATCAAGTCCGATATGATGGGTGGTATGTGGGAGCAGTCATCCTGTTTATCTCTGGATCTTATGGGTAGAAGATGCTGGGCTGAAAGGTTTCAAAGGCCAATATATTCAGGATGATGTTTGCTACTGTTGTGGATTATCATAGTTGTTGGATAATTCCTTTTGAGAAAGCTGTTTTATTTTATATTGCAAACAAGATTCAGGATGACTTTCTTTTGGGCATTGATTATAGTATTGCTTTAGAACAAATACACAAAGAAAATTATGAAAAAACTCTTACTGACTACTGTAACATTATTAATATTCTCTGCTTTTGCTGCCGCAGCTGCTGATAGTAATTTTTTTATAAAAGCTAATGTTGGAATTTCAAAACTAAATAAAACTGGTAAATTTAAGTCTGATAACTCTTCGTTTGTTGGGGCTGGTGTTGGGTATAATATAATGGACAATGTAAGGGGTGATTTTATGTTTGATCATTTTATTAATCCAACCTTTAAGACACAAGGGGCTAAAACAAAAGCAGAGATCAATACATTTTTGCTAAATGGATATATTGATTTATTTGATATAAGTATTACAAAAATGTTTGTTGGTGCGGGTGCTGGTATTGCCAGAGTAAAAACTAAGAGCATTAATTCTGTTAGCGCTAAATCAAAACCAGGTAATAATTTTAGTTATGCCGCTTATATTGGGGCATCTACGGAGTTTGCCCCCTCTTTTCATGGTGAATTAGTTTATAGTTGGAGAGATTTTGCTGTACAAAAGGATAACAACTTGGGTCTTAAAGGTCATCACGTTGCAGTTGGAATTAGATTTGATGTATAATGATTAAAATCGGGTAACTACTTGTGTCTTTGAGGAGAGAAGTTGCTGCCTAGTATCTTTTTATTGTGTTATTTATGTTATACAGCAAATTTTTGTACCCTATTATAAGTTTCCTGTGACTTGTTATCTTGCAAAACTTTATGTTATTATCCAAATCAGTTGGTCGTGGGCAGATAAATGTAACTTTTAGGTTTCTGTACACGTCTTCGGTGGCTAAACAAATTTTTAAGGTATTCTTATGAAAAAAATTCTACTTACAACAGCAGCAGCTGTAATTCTTTCAACTTCTTCTGTATATGCAGCAGAAGATATGTTTTATGTAAAAGCTAATGTTGGTTGGTCAAAACTAACTAAGATTAAAGGAATGAAATCTAAAAACGATGTATTTTTTGGTGTTGGTGCTGGTTATTACGTAATGGACAATGCAAGAGTTGATCTTACTTTCGACCATTTTGTTAACCCAACTCATAAAAAAGGTAATGACAAACTAAAAGGTGACGTTAACACATTGTTGTTAAATGGTTATGTTGATTTATTCGATGTTGATGCTTTTAAAGTGTTCATTGGTGCTGGTGTTGGTGCTGGTCAAGTTAAATCAAAGTATACTGTTGCTAACACTAGTATAACTCTAAAGCAAAAAACTAATTTAGCTTTTGCTGGTTATGTTGGTGGATCATATGAGTTTACACCTGGTGTAAGCGGTGAGCTAACTTACAGCTATAGAGATATGGGTAAAACAAAGAAAGTTCTAGGTGAGTCTGCTCATTACAAAGGTCACCACGTTGGTGCTGGTGTAAGATTTGATATCTAATACTTGGACTTAAAAGAAGATTGAGTTAAAAAGGAGGCCGTTAGGTCTCCTTTTTTTATACATATAGACTGGGTTATTCTTTGATGATACCACTCATACCGGACTTGATCGGTAAATCTCCTCTGTTACACCAGATTTTGGACCAGAGAGAGGGCGCAAGCTGCAATCAAATGCAGAATGGGTGCATTACAGTGGGTGTAGCAACTCTCCTAGTACAAAAATATACTGCTCTGTTCCACATAATTCAGGTTAACTAAATCAGGATGCGTATATATCCTTAACATACCTATTTATGATAAAGATTACTATAGTTCGTAGGAGTGTTGTTTACGTTCTTTAGTAATATTTCTTATTAGTCAAGTTCTAGTTAAATTTATAGTATCTAACTTGTAACAACCAATTGTATAATTAAGCCTTTTTACTACTTGAAGTCTTTCTTGAGGAGGAGGTTGCTGGCATAATGAATTCTTGTAGTTTATATCTGTAGATATAAAGCAAAGCCGCCATTATGATAATAGGAAGGTGTATTCGTGTCAGCAGATAAATCCCATGATAGTCAATTATATAATAATTCGTCTGGGGATTTTATTCCAGTTGCCGCTCATTTTAATGAAAATACGCTGATTACAAAAAATGGTGAGTTGCTTCAAACTATTCAAATTAATGGAGTTAATTCAGAGAAAATAAGTAATAACTTATTTAATCTTAGGGCTATGGTACGGAAATCTATAAGTGAGTCCGCTGATAGTGGAAAATATGCTTTTTGGATTCATACAATTAGAAGAAAGGCAGACCTTGATGATCCTGCAGATTACTATGGCTTTTTATCTGCTAATATCCATGATATTTGGCGGCGTAAAAACTACTGGCATGATAAATTTGTAAATAGACTATATATTACAGTAGTACATGATTCTCCTGAATTAAAGCTAAAGAATTTTAATTCATTAGTAAATTCCCTTTCGTCGAAAATCATTAGTAATTTTGAAGAAAAGTTTTTTGAAAAAGCTGCCCAAGATTTAGCTAGAAACGTAGATAGTTTGCTCCAGGGGTTAAGCGAGTATGGTGCGCAGAGGCTAGGTATTAGAATCGAAGGAGAAGAATGCTATTCTGATATGATGTTCTTATACAGGCGGATAATGCAGTTAAATGAAAATGATTGTTTAATGCCAATATCAGACATTTCTCAAGCACTAGCATCTCATCAATATGCTGTTGGTAGTGATAAGATTGAAGTAATAGGTGATGAGGGAAAGAAATTTGCGGCATTGATGTCAATTAAAGAATATCAAGAAGTTTCGTCTGAAGCGTTAGACAAGTTTTTACAAATTCCTGTGGAAATGATTGCAACAGAAGTATTTTATTTCGTAGATAAAAAAGAGGTGATGCCGGTTTATGAGAATCAAAATTACATTCTGGGAGTAAGTAAAGATAACGAACTTCGAAAACTTAAAGGTTTGGATAAAATTTTTGATGATCAAAGTGTTGGTTCCGCTAGGTTTTGTTATCAACAAATTTCATTTATGGTAATCGGTGAAGACTTGAAAATGCTTGATAAACAAGTTAATCAGGCGTCAGAAGCGCTAGCAAAAATTGGTATTGTGCATGTACGGGAAGATGTTAACCTAGAGAAAACGTTTTGGGCTCAGCTTCCTGCAAATTTTACATTTCTTGCGAGAATGAAGCCAACTATTGTTGATAATACAGCAGCTTTGGCATCCCTGCATAATTTTCCAACCGGCAATCAGTTTAGCCCTTGGGGGCGAGCGGTTACTATACTTAGAACAGAACGTGGCACTCCATATTTTATGAATTTTCATGATAAAAATGAAAATACAACAACATGTATTTTTGGAGATAAGAAATCTGGAAGAACTACTTTGCTAAATTTCTTGCTATCTGAGGCAGATAAGTACATGCCTACGACACTGTATATTATGGATGATATGGATTCTGGTTTATATGTGAAAGCCCGGGGAGGGCAGTGGTTTCAAAGAGATAAAAATATTATTAACCCGCTACTTTGTAGTGATACTTCCGGGAATAGGCAATATTTATTAGAATTTTTTAAGATAATTGCCAAGCATTATTTTGATCCATTAAAGGAAGTTGAACTTGCTTCCCTAAAATTACTATGTGACTTAGTTTTTCAGACTCCTATGGAGCAGCGAAAACTATCTGCAATTATATCTGCAATTAAAGACCAAGAATTTCTTGTCAATAGGTTTAGTGCTTATCTTGAAGGTGGTGTATATTATGAAGTTTTTGAAAGACAAGAGCCATTACTATTCTATCAAGGACAAGTAACAGCAATTAATTTACAAGATTTTGATGATGCTGAATATACTAAAAATCATTTTCCAAAGGAAAAAAAGCTAATTGAACAATTTGAATATGACCTGAATTCAAGGAGAGCGGTTAAAGCTGCTATAGTTTTAGCGGCTCAAAATATGATGCAGAATGGTGATGCTGGACCAAAAATATTTGCTGTAGATAACTTTGCTGAATTAGTAAATCTCAAATATTATCAGCACTTGCTAACATACATGTCAGAGGAAATGTCTGCAATTAATGGTGTATCAGTGTTTACAATAAATACTCATACTCTTGTTTCGCTCGAAGAGGAAAAAGTATCTCAGAATTGGGTTAGAAATGTGGCTACAAGCTTCATTCTTCCCTCCGAAGTTTCTGTAACCGGGCTTGACAAAATACTTGGCCTTGAACCTATAGAATTGAGAAAATTATCAAATATGACAGTTTCTTCTCGTATGTTCTTAATAAGGCAAGATAAAAAAACTATTGCTTCTGAATTAAGTATTGGTGGGTTGCCAGCTCTTATGAGAATTTTATGTTCTGGGGATAGAGAGATAGAGATTTATAAAGAAGTGGTAAAAGAATTTGGAGATAAGAAGCCTGAAGATTGGGTTGAGGCTCTATATTCAGAGCTAGAAAATATTATGTGATCTTGTCTAATACAAAGTTGAGGTAATTAAATTGCTATTTAAGAAGGCCCTGAGGTGATAATTTAGTGATAAAAAAAATAGCGTTATTTTTACTGTTTTTTTGCTATTGTCCGGTCGTTTTGGCGGGCTTTTGGGATGCAGTTGGTGCGTGTTTTACTGATTTCTGTAATTGTGGTGATAGTAACAAAACTAGATGGGAAGAGTGGGATGGGCAAAGAATAAATAAAGGTGATAAAAACAGAGTTTGTGCTCCATGGAATAAAGAGGGAGGACGTGACGATCATACTTGCCTTTTAAAAGGTTCGTTCCCCAGTAAAGGAATTGGATATTATGAAAATTTATGCGGTGAGGAAACGCCAGATAGCACGTATTTCGAACCTAAAATAAGAGTTAGGGGGCAGCAATGTAACTTTATTGCATGTTGGACAAGCAGTGATACATTAAGTTGGGATGGTCAATGTGTTACTCTTGTAGGAGGCTATGTTTTCCCATTGCATCGTATGTGTGCTAGGGTTGCTATGCCGGCTGATTTAGATCGAGGTTTTGCTCAGGATCCTGGATATACTTATGGCAAGCATTTAAATTTTGAAGGAGCAACAAAAGATGATGACCCAATAATCACTGTTGATGGAGAGACGATAATTCTTGAGTCTCCAAAGCTATGTTTATACAAAGATCCTGCATTTTTTAGTGCCGAAGATGGGTTTGATGTTATGGATCTTGATCCCCATAAACAGTCATATCATAAAACAGCTGAAACGCATCCAGTTGTAAGGGTTATTATCTTTTTTATTGATAATATTTCTACATTTGCTCAATCGCCATTTACTTTGCTTTCTTCATTGTTTGGGTTGATGGATGACGGAGAGGAAGGGGAAACAACGTTTGGCTCTGTAATGAGCGATATATTTTCTTTTTTAGGAAAAATTATTGAATGGGTTGGAGAGCTAATTATTGATTTTCTGAAAGAAATTGGCCAAATAAACAGAGCGGTAGATGATAAGGTTTATGGATGTGTGAACTTACCAATGGGGCCATTTCCTCCACCATATTGTGAATCAGTCGCTCCGTTTTTTCAAGTAGCGAATACTCAGTATATTTGTCATATAGGTGAAGATGGCTTACCTATTCAGTCTACGCAGGATAGAGAGTGTGTAGTTTCTACTTTAAGAAATAATTATGTTCATAATAGTATAAGGGTTGGTTACGATAATTTTGTGCCCCTTTGTGCAAATGGAGAAGATCCAATGACAACAGATAAATGCGTTGTAATTGAAAATTTAGGTGCATTTTCTTCAGCTTCAGGATTGCATGCTACCACCGCACGGAGAGATATAATCAAACCATGTTCTACGGCCGCTACTGGTGCGCCTTGTGTGCAGAGTATGAGACAACATAGTTGTAGTGTTAGCAGTAATGGTTGCCAGGATGGTTTTAGAATAGTTTATGCTACAACAGTTGGCGGTGTTGTATCAGCAAAACCTTATTTTAGAGACGATATTGATGACTGCCCAAGCTCAACGACTGCAACCTGCCAGAAAGTATGGGGTATAAATACTGGTGAATTTGTAGATAAAAAGGTTGTATTTGCTCCAATTCAAACAAGCTATAGCACGTCTCCGTTAACTGCAAATTTTACGTTGGTAGATAAATCTTCTAGGGAAGCTTATTTTACAGCTTCGATGGTAAGAATTTCTGGTTTTAATTCGCAATATGGCTTTCGCCAAGAACCTAATCAATTTTGTGTATTTGAAGGAGACAATGTTGTAGGTTGCCAAGATAGAGCCGAAGCACCTAAACCTTCGATTTATGAGTGTGGAAGCGGTATAGTACCCGGTATTACGTGTAGCTCAACTTATTTTGCTCCAAAATTCATCGTTTCATATAACTCAACTTATAGAAATAGTGAAGATCCTTTAGATACTAGTAATGATTCAACTTCAGCTTTAATCGAGCCATTATCTGTGTATAACGATTCTGGTGCGATTAGTACGGTGGTGAATTTAGCTGGAGATGAATTTGAATCTTTTGTAACAGATGACACGTTTAAGGTAAAGCCGTTCTCTGGTCCAAATGCGCCTAATCCTTCTAGCTTATTTGGGGTCTACCAAAATGATATACTGCCTGTAGTCGGTACTACTATCAATAAAGACGCGGTATATATAAGTGGTCTTGAGTATATAAATGATAAATATCATTTAGGGGGTAAGCATGCTTGTTTATCAAGTTCAAAGACATCCAAGTGTCCGGATAATCCAAAGTTATGTGTGTTAACAAAGTTATTAAATAAAGATACGGTGAGATGCAGTGTTTTTGCTAGTAAGGCTGCAACTCAAGGAGGCTTAAGTTTATGCAGTTCTACTGAGACGACCACATGCCCGTCAATAGATTCAATAGCAAGAATAGGAGGAGGAACAGTTACGATAAGAAAATGTACGGATAATAAAAAATGTTATGACGGTACAGTTGAACTTTGTATGCTTAGTAACTCTCTTACTGATAGGGTGAACCCTGTTCCTGGTCTTGGATTAGAGTTATCTGATAGTCAATATTATGATACATCTGCCTCTTCTGGTTATGCTGGAAGCCCAGGTGGATTTGCAGTGAATTATGATACTGATATTTACGGACTTAGGGATAAGACTGCTGTCGAGTTGGGTCTTTGTATCGGCGTTCCTCAGGGAGTATGTTCTGAGCAAACAAATTATTCTGAAGATAATGGATATGCTAACTGGCCATCAGTGAATTCAGGTTTAACTTCAAACGGCACATGCCGAGCTGGTTGGTCTCCTGTTAGTCCGCTAGTTAGGAGATGTATACCATTTTCAGATTCTAAGACTTTTGGGCTTGAGCCGCTTTATAAAATTGTAAGGAATATATTTGGTAGTCCAAGTAATGTATATGGCAACATAAAATGTAAAGAGGATGAGTAAGGCTATGATATAGTCATTGATCTGTGTGAATTGACTATATCATGTGGTTAAATTCCTTTGTAACAAGTAAAACTTGTGCAAGACGGCAAAAGTTACAGTTAATCAATGTGATTTACCCTATATACAAGTAAAATAATATTTTTACAATAAGCTAGAAATCTAAGTTTGAATAATCTTTTGGTGGATTAAAACCTGGGATTCTGTCTTGGAGAATAGGTTGAAAAGAAGGCCTAGATTTAATAACAGCATACCATTGTTTTATTAGCGTCCAGCTATCCCAGTTAACTTCTCCAAAATAATCTACAACAGATATATGAGCCGCAGCCGCGATATCAGCACAAGTTATTTTTTCTGAAATAATGTAAGAATTATTTTCTAAAGCTTGATTTAAAAATCTAAAATGCTGAGTTAAGTTTGCTTTAGCTGCTCTTATGAATGCAGTTCTAGGCTCGCCAGTGCGCATGAGTAAGCGAATCATTTTTTCGTCCAATAGAATCTTGCTTACCTCGCGGTAAAACTTATCATTAAACCAGCTAATATATTTTCTTACTTCCCCGCGTTCTATTGGAGATAATGGCATAAAATAGAAGTTTTCGTATGTTTCATTCATATACTCGATAATAGGGTAATTTCCAATTAGAGCGCATTTATTTGTGTCAAGAGCAAGAACGGGAGTAGTACTAGAAGGGCTTATCAGCAAAAATTCAGGGCGACATTGCCAATAATCTTCTCTGATAAGATTAAACTCAATATTAAATTCTTTCAGGAGAATACGAATTTGCCTAGATAGTGGGCAGAGCTGATGATGATAAAGAGTTTGCATTTTTATAATTATTTAGTCGTTTAAGTTGAGTTTGCGTATATTTTTACTGTATTTTTTCCTTTTTAATACACACATAACTTATGTCTAAAACAGGCCGATATTTGGAGTGTTTGCAAATAATATTAAAAACAAAAAATCATTTCTACAAATACATGATAACTCAATTTGAACGACTATAAAATAAAAAAGAGATGGTCTATAAGCCGGATTCTGTATAGCCTAAGCTATTGCAGTTATTTATCTAGGATAAGTGTTACCACTTACCTCAAGCAACCTACCCGCATGATATCTGGCTATAGACAGCCAGGAACAAAGTTCAATCATGCCTATTTGGTCTTGCTCCCGACGGGGTTTACATTTGCGTTCCCTGTTACCAAGGATACCGGTGCGCTCTTACCGCACCATTTCACCCTTACCTTACCAAGACCTGAAATCAAGTATACAGTTATAATTTGCCTTAGGCTCGTCTCTTTAAACTATATAAATATAGTTTTTGGAATCTTACCGTTCAAATACTATTTGCATATCTTAATTTTTACCTATCAATAGGTAAGCACTAAAGTACCGAGATTTTGGTTAATATCAAATGCCAAATACTTTCGCTTTGGTTTGATATTAAGGCGGTATAATTTCTGTTGCACTTTCCCTAGAAATGACCTCACGTTCATTTCCGCTGGGCGTTACCCAGCATCGTGTCTATATGGAGTCCGGACTTTCCTCATGCTTGCTTTAACACAATCATACAACTGCACGACCACCTCTGTAGGCATTTTATTAACTTTGTATAGCTATGTCAATGGAAGTTATTAATATAAATTTATAACATCTCGCCACAGAGTTGACCCTTGATTTTGTATGTAATAAAGCCTCAAAAAAGTTGGTTTTATTACAAAATAAGCACAAACTATCTATTTTTAATAAATAGGTAACTAATGATATATTAAAATATAAAGCTGAATATTAAGCAGGTGTCTGATATGAAGCTTTCTGAATACCAAAACCAAATTTACAAAAATAATAAGAATATCCTTGAGCTGTATGAAAAGAATTTAGTTCTTAAAAAGGCGGCTGCTAAAAGCATAAAGGATAAGGATGAAGTTACCGCTAAAAAATTAGGTGCTGAAATTCATCAAAATTCTTTAAAGGCTTCTGGTATTGAGGGTAGTAATATTACTTTAGCCAGTACGTTGGAACAAAGAAGATCTGTTCTAGATAAAAAGATTAATGACATAATACAGAAACCCTTAACTAAAGATAGTCAGAAGGAATTGTCTGATCTGCGGGGAGAAATAGAGGCGCACAGTAAATTGGCTGCTCAGCACGAGAGAGAAGTGCAAAAAGAAGCACAAGCAAAAAAACAAAAACAAGCCGAAATTTATAAATCAGAAAAGACAAAGTTATATAGTAGTGCAAGCAATTTTATAGGAGATCCGGTTAGCCTTAATAATATTCTTACGCCTTTTGCCCAAAAAAAGGGAACAAAGGAATCAGTTGGTGTTGGAGATATGTTAAGTTCAGGGTTATCAGCGTTTGGCTTTGCACTTAAAAATGTAGGATCAGTTATTGATATTGCCGGCTCAACTTCTTTTTACAAGGAAGAGGCTGCTAAAATCCCAATGGGCAAAGGTGTGAAAGAAGAAGCTTCTTTTTTTCTTAAACTTTTAGATGACCCAGACTCGGTAGAATTTTTAAAAGCAAATAGTACCAAATTAGGTAATCTTGTGGAAACTATAGCTCCAACTCTTATTTCAGTTGGTATTAGAGAGCTATCAAAACTTCCCGAGCTCCAAGAGAGCTTGATAGTTCATGAAAAGCAGCATGGTTTATTAATAAGCTTAGAAGCTAAATTAAAAAAATTACAAACTAACCTTGCTCCAAATGAAGTAGATAAACAGCAGATTGCCGAACTTACAGAGCAGATTAGCAACAGGAAGATGCTTGAACAAAGAATCAGCCTTGCAAAAACAGTGGAAGCATTGGAAAAAGCTGGAATAACTGCGGAATATATCCAAAAAAAGTTACTACCAATAGCGATTAATCCACTTAAAGAAATATTGAAAAGCCCGCAAGATGTAATAGAAGTAGCCAATGCAAGCCTTGATATTATTTTAGAAAAAGACCCTAAAAAAACTCAAAAATCATTACAGTTTATTGCAAGTAAAATCGATTTTGGTGCGCTTATAGGTAGTAGTGGTCTACAAGAGTTTTTGGTTACGGATAGTGCTAACCTTGCTAAAATTGCAACTATTGTAATGGCTACTAATGAGAAGGCTAAAGATCAAGCAGATAAATTGGGTATCACTCCCGAAATAGTGCAACAAGTTATACCGGCTGTAACTCAAATTGCTTCAGTTGCATTGGCAGACAGCAACAAATTAACAGAAGTATATAAAGAGATGGTTGCCTCTAATACTAAACTTTCAGATATTGCCCGTCAGGAAAAAGTGCAAAAGGAGATTGATCGCTCAAGCTTAAGCGAGGAGCAAATTAAAGAGCTTGATGCACGAAATGAAATTCTTAAGAAACAAAAGAGTGAAATTTTATCAGAGATGGCTGGTTCGGCTAGTAAAGTAGTTTTGCAAGATAACTTCCTCAATAGCCTGCGTGATAACGTCTCTGGTTTGTTAGATAAGAACCAAGTAGCAATTGGCGAGATGGTTACGCATAGACTTGGAAAAATGGATGAGGAAAGTTTGCCTCGGCAAATACTAACTAATGTTAGCCCGGAATTTGCTAAAAATGTTACAGTGGCAGTTACTGGGTTGGTTAGCACAGTATTAAAAGAAACCTCAAATAAGCAAATTCAGAGTTTAGCTACCAGTGGTCAAAGCCTTCTTACTGCATCAAAGGAAGAAAGGGTGAAGGTAGTGCAAGATCTTGCTAGTCAAGGAATGGCTATTTTAAATAACGAGAATGTTGTTAAATCAATAGGGCAGGTTGGTCAGTTGTTAACAACTGAGAAAGAGCAAGTCCAGCTTATCGTAGATAATGCACTCAAAACAGCCCCTGTTAAACAACAACTGGAGGAATTGGGTGTAGCACCGTCGATGGTGCAAGGGTTAGTGCCATTAGTTACGCAAGTCGGAGCAGAATTGCTTTCTGAGGCTAATGTTAAAAAAATCCCTGAA
Organism: Rickettsia typhi; assembly: GCA_945865485.1. Lineage (GTDB taxonomy): Bacteria > Pseudomonadota > Alphaproteobacteria > Rickettsiales > Rickettsiaceae > Megaera_A > Megaera_A venefica. Next base: position 29,611 of record CAMBEC010000001.1, on the reverse strand, counting down.
ATATATAGCGCTTTTACTGAATTTACCGCAAGTGCAAGTAAAGAGAAAGCGCAAAAAGAAATTGATCGCTCAAGCTTAAGCGAGGAGCAAATTAAAGGTCTTGACGAACAGACTGAGGCACTTAGCAAGCAAAAGAACGTGGCGCTGTCAAAGTTAATTGGCTCGGCAACTGATATTGTCTTGCAAGATAATGTACTTAATAACGTGCGTGATAACGTCTCTGGTTTGTTAGATAAGAACCAAGTAGCAATTGGCGAGATGGTTACGCATAGACTTGGAAAAATGGATGAGGAAAGTTTGCCTCGGCAAGTGCTAGTCGGTGTTAGCCCATCATTTGCAACAAATACAACGAAAGTCGTTACTGGCTTAGTCAGCACGGTATTAAAGGAGACTTCAAATGAGCAAATCACGAGCTTGGTCGCTAGTGGTCAAAGTCTTCTTACTGCGACAAAGGAAGAAAGATCAGCGGTTGTACAAGACCTTGCTAGTCAAGGAATGGCTATTTTAAATAACGAGAATGTTGTTAAATCAATAGGGCAGGTTGGCCAGTTGTTAACAACTGAGAAAGAGCAAGTCCAGCTTATCGTGGATAATGTACTCAAAACAGCTCCTGTTAAACAACAACTGGAGGAATTGGGTGTAGCACCGTCGATGGTGCAAGGGTTAGTGCCGTTAGTTACGCAAGCCGGAGCAGAATTGCTTTCTGAGGCTAATGTTAAAAAAATCCCTGAAATATATAGCGCTTTTACTGAATTTACCGCAAGTGCAAGTAAAGAGAAAGCGCAAAAAGAAATTGATCGCTCAAGCTTAAGCGAGGAGCAAATTAAAGCTCTTGACGAACAGGCTGAGGCACTTAGCAAGCAAAAGAATGTAGCACTATCAAAGTTAATTGGTTCGGCAACTGATATTGTCTTGCAAGATAATGTACTTAATAGCGTGCGCGATAACGTCTCTGGTTTGTTAGATAAGAACCAAGTAGCAATTACTGAAATGGTTACGCATAGACTTGGAAAAATGGATGAGGAGAGTTTGCCTCGACAAGTGCTAGTCGGTGTTAGCCCGGAATTTGCTAAAAATGTGACAGGAGCAGTTACTGGGTTGGTTAGCACAGTATTAAAAGAAACCTCAAATGAGCAAATTCAGAGCTTAGCTGCCAGTGGTCAAAGTCTTCTTACTGCGACAAAGGAAGAAAGATCAGCGGTTGTACAAGACCTTGCTAGTCAAGGAATGGCTATCCTTGGTAATAGTCAGGTAGCAGACTCTCTTCAGAATGTTGGTACAACTTTAGTAAATTCAAGCGCTGATATTAGCAAGATCGCATTTAATGCTCTAACAAATAGTCCACTTAAGGGTGTTATTACTAAAGAACAAATCCAAGATGCTGTACCAATAGTAACAAAGACAGTTGGTGCGGTTTTAAATAGTAGCCAGGATATTGTAACGATTGCTACTAAATCTCAGGAACTATTATCTGGTCTAGATAAAACTACTAAAGGTTTGACACTTAAACAGGCTGGCTCTTTTGGTACAATTATAGAGAGCTTAAGTAATATAGTGAATCAACCTGGAATAACTGGCGCCTTAACAAAGGATCTGCCTGAATTCTTACAAAAGAATAAAGACAATATTCCCAATATTGCAAGTAATATTGTAAAAAATATACCTGCTTTATCGACCCTTACAAAAGAGATGGGTGTTTCTGACAATTTAATTAGAGACTCGGCAAAATTAGGAACTGATTTGTTAATTGATGCGGCACCAATGGTTGATAAATTTGCTCGGGCAACCCTAAAGGAAAAGGATCAATTGGTTACTATAATTTCTGATGTAAGAGATTTAGCAAATGCTCCAAAAGAAAACCAAAAAGCAGCTGTGCTAAAAGTTGTTTCGAACGTAATCGCCTTAAAAGAAAGTAACGCAGATTTGAAAAATATTTTTGACAAAGAATTGCCTAATTTGTTAGAGAAGAACCAAGAGCAGCTGGCAAAAGTAATTGATGGGGTAATTCATACTAAAGCTGGACCTGGATTGAAACTAAAAACAGAAAAAATTATTAAACTAGTGGCAGATAATTTGCCAGCTGTTACTAAAATTGCAGATCTTTACAGCAAAGGTAAGTATGCAGCAATGTTCCCGGAAATTGTAAAATTAGCTTTTAAGAAAGATGTTTTATCAACCGCTATAGGTACTTTGTCTAGGATTAAAAAACATACTGCAGAAAAGAAAAAAGAGGGCTTAGCAAATGTTGTTGAAGAAACAATAAAAAAAGATGTAGATAAAGAACAATCTGGTCATGCTTCTCAGAAAAAAGGTAGTAAGGCAGTAAGTGTTGGAGCTAGTAAAAAAACTAGTGCTAATGCAGGATCTAAAAAGACTGACCTTGAGCGCCTTGAGCATATTAAGGAAAAAATGGATAAGCATGTTAGCTCATCAGACAGATCCTCTACAATAATCTCAAAGGATAAGCACAAAAAGTTAACGTCACAAGACAAGGCAAAATAGTGTGTGCTTTACTATAGTTCTTGCCAATTATTTCCAGTACTGACTTTTGTATCTATTCCAACATCAAGTAAATAAGCGCTTTGCATAATTGATTTAATGATCGTCATAGCTGAGTTAACTTCTGCTTCTGGGGATTCAAAAATTAATTCATCATGTATTTGTAATATCATTTTAGTCTTCATATTACGAGATGAAAGTGTTTTGTTCAGAAGTATCATTGCTATTTTTACTATGTCAGAAGCTAGGCTCTGCATAGGGGCATTAATTGCTGCGCGCTCGCTAAATGATCTAAGAGTATGATCTTTGCTATTAATGTTAGGAAGGAAACATTTGCGTCCCAGTAAATTTGATACGAACCCATTCCCTTTTGCAAATTCAATAGTTTCGCTCATATATTTCTGAATACCTGGATATTCTTTGAAATATTTTTCAATATAAGTTGCTGCTTCTTTTTTTGTTATATTTAGCTGACGAGCTAGGCCAAAGGAGCTAATTCCATAAATTATTCCAAAATTAATTGCTTTGGCTTTGCGCCTTACATCTGGCTCCATATGTTCAATTGGAATATCAAAAATCTGACTAGCTGTTTGTGCATGAATGTCTCTATTTTCGGCAAATGCTTTCTTAAGTTGGCCAATATTTGCAACGTGAGATAAAATGCGAAGTTCTATCTGAGAATAATCAGCTGAAATCAACTTCATTCCAGGCGTCGCCACAAAGGCTGCTCTGACCTTATTTCCTTCCTCTGTTCTGATTGGTATATTTTGCACATTTGGATTTATCGAGCTTAACCTACCAGTAGTTGTGGCGCATTGCAGATAAGTTGTATGAATCCTACTAGTTGTTTTATCTACTTGCTCTGGTAATGTATCAGTATATGTATTTTTTAGCTTGCATAGGTGTCTATAATCTAAAAGTAGCTGCGCTATTTCATAACCTTCTATATTAAGCTTCTCAAGCGTATCAGCATTGGTTGAATAGGATTTAGATTTTCCAGTAACCTTACCAAACGGTAATTTCATTTCATCAAATAGAATAATTCCAAGTTGTTTAGGAGAAGATATATTAAATTCTTTCCCTGCAAAAATATAAATCTTTTTTTCTATAGCTTGTATTTTGGTAGCAAGTTCTGTAGACATATGCTTCAAATATTGGGTATCGATTTTAACACCAATATTTTCCATATCATGCAAAATATAGCATAAAGGCAAGTCAATCGAATCATATAGATGCAGAGCTTTATTTTCTACCAGTTTAGTAATAAGTCTATTATAACAGTCAATGAAATAGCTTGCATAATAAGTGTTGTCAGTTGGATTTGAACCTGAATATATGTTTATAATATCCAATAATCCATGCGCTTTGTTTCCAGCATTTAGTACATAGTCCATGAGCATTAAATCATCAAAAGCATGGAAAGCTATATTCTCATTTTTAGAGTTGATTAGCTGGAGCAATGATTTTAGGTTGTAGGTAATTTTCTTTACAGCTTTGTTTGAGAATAGAGAATGTATTTGTTGTTTGATTTCTACGTCTTCTAATTTAGCATTTGAAAAAGAAAATAAGTCGTGTGCATCTAGTTGATCCTTATAGTCAACATGATACAAATTACCCCCAGTGGTTAAAATCAAATTATGTTTGGAATCTTGAATTCGATTAAAAACAGCAACCATTCCAAGTTTTTTTATTTCAAGAAATAACGGTTCAAGCTGCTTAGAATTGTCTATTTTTACTAGAGTTGGAATAACCTTTCCTTCTTCAATCATAAATGGATCGGAGATGCTTTCTATCTTAAGATTGAAAAGAGTCTCTACTCTTTTATGCAGAGATTTAAAGCCATATTCATTCAAAAAATTTGATATTTGATCAACCTTGGGAGAGACCCAATGAAAATTTTCTACATCTTGCTCTATATCAACATTTTTATCTAAACCCACTAATTGCCAAGATATCTTAGCATTCTGCAAGTTGTCCTGTAATAATTTTTGCCATCTAGGGTTCTTGATTTGGTCAAGAGAATGTATAATTTCGTCTAAGGTGCCGTACTCATTAATTAGCTGCGCAGCGGTTTTTGGGCCAATACCTGCAACACCTGGAATATTATCGGACTTGTCTCCCATTAGGGCCTGTACTTCTCTAACTTTTAGTGCAGGGACACCAAATTTAGCTATGATGTCTTCTTCAGTTATATATTTGGATTTTGCCGGGTCGTACATTTTTACGAACCCATCTACTAATTGCATTAAATCTTTGTCCGAAGAAATAATTATTGCTTCTCGCTTAGTTGACGATGCTTTCGCAGCGAGCGTAGCTATAATATCATCGGCCTCAAAGCCAGCCTTAGAAAGATGTCTAAAATTTAGTGCATCAGCTGCAATTTTTACTAAATTAAGCTGTGATATCAAATCGTCAGGTACTGGAGGTCTGTTGGTTTTGTACTCTTTATAAAGATTGTGCCTAAAATTTCTGCCTTCATGATCAAGAACAATAACTGCATGTTCTGGCTTAAAGTCATTGATCAATTTTATAAGCATCGAAGTAAAACCGTAGATTGCTCCTACATGTAATCCGGTTGGTGATGTTAGAGGTGGCTGAACATGGTAGGCTCTGAAGATAAAACCATAGCCATCTATTATAAGTAGCGGAGAATTATTTTTTGTTTTCTCCATCTATAGTTGTTTGAGTTGAATTAGCATAAATTTCTATTTTATCTTTTGTCTTTGAAAAATCACCACTCATACCCAAAATGGGCTGGCAGTTGGAGTATTCGTAGCAATATTTAAAAGGCAAAATCTTTCCTATATCCTTATAAATAATACACTAATTCAACCCAAACAACTATAGTTTATTTCTTTTGAATGAGTGAGTTTACACTGTCTAGTTCACTTTGGGTATTTACTCCAACAACTAGTTGATGGTCTAAGGATTTGTAATAAGATACTTTTTCACCAGCTAAAGCACATATTTCAATGATATTAGTTAAATACAGTTCTTTACCGTGGTTATTAGAGTCGGATATAAGACAACTATCTATATATTTTGCAAGTATTCCAGGCGCAAAAGCCATTATCCCAGAGTTGCAGAGAGTCACTTCTTTTTCTTCTGGGGTGGCAAACTTTGATTCAACAATTTTTTGAAAATTGTCTGCCTTGTCTAATATAATACGTCCATATTGATTTTTTTGTTCATATTCGAAAGCTAATGTCACAATTTTGGAGTCAGTCTTGTTAAGGTGATCAAATAATCCTATAATAATCTCTGCTGTTATTAATGGATTATCTCCATAGATAACACCAATGTTATCGTTATTGTTAAATAAATCTTTTGCAACAGCTACTGCGTGTGCTGTGCCTAGTTGCTCGGTCTGATTAACAAGTTTGCAGCGGTTACTAAACATGTGTAAATAAGGATCTAGGTGCTTTGAGTATACTAATACAAGATCATTTGACACTTTATTACAGTTTTGTATAACTCTCTCAAGCATAGGAGTTCCATCAACTTTATGCATTACTTTCGGTAAAGAGGAGTTCATTCTGCTGCCTTTGCCTGCAGCAAGTATAATTATTTGCATTTGTGTATTATATTAAAGGGTAATTGAATTAACATAAGCTTCTATTTTATCTTTTGTTCTTTAACCTTCCAAAAATATAATGTTTAATTTGAGAGTTTATTAAAAATTTCTTCTGAAAGTTCGTAGTTTCCAAATACTTTTTGTACATCGTCACTTTCTTCTAAAGCATCGATTAGTTTTAGTAATTTTGCTGCTTTTTCTTCATCATCAATTGTAATGATATTTTGTGGTCTCCAGCCAAGCTCAGATTCAACAGGATCGCCATATTTTGTTGTTAAAAACTCTAGGCAATCAGAGAAAGACTCAATATCAGTATAAATGATATGTTCAGTTTCAGTTGATTCAACATCCATAGCTCCTGCGTCAATAGCTGATTCCATAATTTCATCACTTGATGCAACAGTTTTTACGAATTCAATTCTACCAACTCTATCAAACATGAAACTAACACTTCCATTTTCAGCTAAATTACCCCCATATTTGGTGAAAGCACTTCGTACTTCTGCAACGGTTCTATTTTTGTTGTCAGTTAAAGTTTCTACAATAATTGCAATACCACCCGGTACAAAACCTTCGTATCGATTCTCTGTGTAGTTATCTAGATCGCTTGGATCCGATGCTTGCGCTAAGGCTCTGTCAATCCTTTCTCTTGGAAGATTTTGGCTTCTTGCTGCAGAGATACTGTTACGTAATCTTGGGTTGGCGCTAGCATCTACTCCACCAATTTTTGCTGCCGTAATTATTTCTCTGACCAATTTAGTAAAAAGTTTAGCCCGTTTTTTATCTTGAGCACCCTTGCGGTGCTGGATATTTTTAAATTTCGAATGTCCGGCCATTTTTAAGGTATCTATAAAAATAAAGGTTATATTGGTGTTATTTTAAAGAATTGCTCAAAGAAGGCAAGTAATAATAATATTTGGCCATTTTATATCAGAAGCTAGTTTTATGAAGTAAATGATGTTATATCAATAGCTCTGGTAATTACAATGATTTTGTAATATTGTGGGACAAACTTTAATAGATATAAAGCAAAGGAATATAAGCAAGTGACAAGCTACTACAATGAAATAATGCTTGAATTAAGTGATTATGCAAGGGAATTGAGTTTAGGATATATTGACTCATGGGGGCATGAAGAAAAAACAAGAGAAGCTGCTTTTGCTAAACGAATAATTTCAACATTTTATAAGTACAGAAGCCATCTTGCACTAATGAGTAAGATGCATAGACGAGATTTGGAAGATTGCATTCAAACTCATAAAAATAAATATTTGAGCCTTTTTGAGGCTAATAATTTTTCCAAAAGTGAGATAGCTCAATATTTATCTGAAATTAAGGAGATCATTTTTTCTATCAAGACTCATGCTCAAGGAGAAAATCTTGAAAGAAACGAAGTAGATATAGTGAGTCAGCTGGTGTATAAAATCACTCATAATGCTCAAGTGTTATTCGCAGAACAGTCTCATAATCAACTAGCTAAAGATACAATATTAGCCTCAGCGATAGTCTATCAAATCAAATTGTTAGATTCAGATAACCAAAATAAATTGCTGGATAGGTTGCTGCTCATTAAAGAGATTTGGAATATTGAAAATGCTGAGGAAGGTGAAAAAGAGACGATTAAATACAAATTTTATCAGAATCTAGCTAGCTTTATTGATACAAATTTTATAGATAATATTGAAGCTGCCTTTGATCAGATAATTAGTTTTTTTGTGATAAAGTCTAGCGTTTTAGAACAGCTTACTGATTTGCAGTTAATTCACCTGTATGACAGACTAAAAAATTCTGAACAGATAAATAAGCTAAGTCCACAGTTGTTAGACACGATTCACATAGAATCTCAGTATAGGTATAGTTATAATAGATTAGGTGATTCTGGATACGAACTGCTTAGCAGATTTCAAAACCTTGATGCTTTAACTCATCAAATAGAAGGTTTTGAATTTGCAACAGTAGAATTACACTTGCTTCATAATACCAATTTTTTGTCTCAATATTTGCAATTGCTATTAAAGCAAGCCGATAATATAAGAGCTTTTGGTTTAGCAAAAAATGACAATCTGCTTGCTATAATCAAAAAGATTGATACAAAGATACGTCATCTTTCTGTTCAGGAGCAGCAAACCATAAAGAGTGCGCTTACTTCTTTTAGAGGTAAACTTGGTAACGCTCTAGAAGGTCATATCCAAAAAAGATTTGTCGAACTGGACAAATACACAATAAATTCGTTGACCACAAGATATAGATTATTGCTAGAAAATATGCTGCATCTGTTTGAAGATGATGCTTTAGGCAGAAAGTTTTTACGAGAAGGCTTTGTAACAAAGCTTGCTAGTAGCTTTTATTTTCCAAACTTATCTAATTCCGTGGATAAAATAAGAAAAATGGCTGAAGATAAGAAGGAAGTAAGGGCGCAACTTCTAGAGCTGAATCTCTCTGATATATTTCTTCATCCAGGGGTATTGAATAAAATTACTAGTTTAGATTTTAAAAAAGTAGCGTTAAATCCGGAAATAAAATCACCCTCTGATTTTGTTCATGCTTTAGTTAAGCATATAATTTCTGTTTGTAGCGCTTTTCAACTTGAAATTCTTTATAAACCTTTGCTTGGCCTGGAAGATCTAACCCCTCTTCAGATTTACTTAAGAGAAGAAGTAGCAAAAGAAGTACGCCAGCGTACATCAGTTGCCAAAATGATGTATTCTATTGTATCGGGAAGAAAGAAAGAATATGATCGCTTAGGTCGGATTAAAAGGAAAGAACAAGAGGGTGGTTTATCTAAAACTTCTATTGATTCCAAATTATAAGGGCTATGTTGCAAATAACCTGAACTATGTATAAGAGAATACAAAACGTATTGGGAGAATAGTTTTATCCTGGGCTTTAATCCTAGATCTTTCTTTTGTGTGTGACATCCTAGGCCAAGAGGAGTACTTCGCCAAATCAAATTCCGGATGACTTTTACAAAGCTGTATATGTACAGATATATAGATAATTTGTTATCTAACTACACTATTATTTTTAGTTGAGCTTTGTGTTTTTCTTTGTTTAGATGGTTTACTTTGCATAGGGTTTATTGGTTTGTGTTGAGCTAATTTGTCTGTAATTTGGGCAGATAGTTTTTTTATCAAACTTTCTTTTTTCACTTTAGGTTCTTTGTCAGTAATACCTACACCAAGCTTAGTTGCAGATTCTTTAAATGAATTTTTATCTCCTTTGTCAAAAGCTGTATTAAAAGAAGCTTCTAATCCTCCTTTTTCTACCTGACGAGTAATGGCTCGTAGCACCCCGCCTTCAATAGTTTCCGACAACGCTTTTTCATTAAAAATAGTTGTATTCAAAACATTTAATTTTACTGCGCCATTGACGGAAGTCAGTTCCGCATATTCTATCCCCTTTTTATCCATCATTTTAATAGTAAATGCAGGTTTAAATCTAGTTTCTGGTACTAAATCCAATATTGCTTTTGCTTTATTTTCAGGGTGGGTAGATAATAAATTTAATGGATTTTTGGTATTGTAAATTAAGTCTACTTGATGAATAGCTTCTGCATTCAGATTCTTTTTGTTTAAGAATTCAGACATTACCCTTAGGTCTTTGATTTGCATTGTATTAGTGCTAGTGTTTATAGTCCCAATATCTATAGCCGGCTGGCCCCTTTCTACATTTGTATCATAGATGGTGGTAATCGCTTTATCTGGAACACTAGTGAGCAATCTGCTACTCGCGTTAGCATGACCTTCTAATAAGGAAGTAGTATGGACAAATCTTCCTTTATCTGCAGGACTTGCACTTTCATCTCTAGCTCTGTAATCAGCTCGTTCAGCAATCCCTACAAGACCAGGAGCTCCACTATAAGCAGCTACTGCTGAAGTAACAATTCCTTGTTGTAGTAATTTTTTTGTACCAGAATCTAGCGTGACAGCATCAAAAATTATGTTAGGGCGTCCAGAGGTTTTTGTAGATATATCTTTTTGAACTAATTCTTTGACCATATATGCAAGATCTTGAGTTTTAGCAAAAACATTTTTACCTGCATTTTTTTCGTGCTCATTGGATCCTGGAATGCTGAAGGCTCGATAGTTGTCTGTTGCAACTATAATACAATTCTCTTTTTGACTATCGCTAAGAAATTGTCTGGAAATAGTACTTTTTCCACTTCCTGCCGCTCCAAGAAAGCTAAAATCTCTGTTTTGACCAGGCGTAATGACGTCTTTAAGCTTTAAATCTAATGCGGCTGATATACGTGGCCTTTGTTCTTGGATATATTCATCAACTATTTCAGATGTAAATTTTTTTCTTATGAGGTCAAGCTCGATGGCTTTTGCCGCATTGATTCTCTCCTCGGTTATAGGTAGTTCTGGCAAGTTATTTCGTATTCTATTTTCATTATTTTGCTGTAATCTAGCCCGCGCTAAAGCCTCTAATTCGATTGCAGGCGGCGTATTCGCAGTAAGTTTCTCATTAATTTTGGCTTCAAGTTCACTTTTAATATTAGGATTGTCATCTAACAGCAATTTATATGCTTTCTGATTCTGTATGTTTAAGTCGTCTTCTACAACTTTATAGGTAACTACCATCTCTTTTGCAAGGTGGATAGCTAAGGCTCCTTGAATGCTTGGACAACAAATGTCTGTTAACCAATCCTCACCCGTTAATTTTGCATTTTTAATTAACTCCTCAGGAGTTCTAGTGGCAAACCCTGGTTGCAAAATACGATTATGCTCCAAATGAACCAGTTCTTCTTCTTGTGTCCATTGGTTCAAAGGCTTAAGAGTTAGCACATCTCTTTGGTTATATGCTTCTGGATATTCTAATGATTTTGGAGTTTTCATACAATTATACTTAATTTATCATGAAAAAATTAATAATATAGATTACCTTTTTTCTTTATCTTTTCAAGAAATTTAAGTTAAAGAGATAATTATATTATTTGTAGTAAGTTTGGTTCTATTACATCTAGAATTTAGTTAGAGCAAGATCCTTTGAAATGGTTTTATAATTTCTGGTGAATATGAAATGGTAGTATGTATTTATAAATACATAACCAGTATATCTTTTGCAAGAGTTGTTGAGGCGTGCCTATTTCCGCTTTAAAACCCCATGACATTGAGGCTGTTAGCGATTGTAGCCGTTAGCTTTGTAACCACGGCTTCAATTACAATATACATAGTTCCAAACATTACTAGTATTTGTGCGGGAGTAATAACAAAGAATACCTGCAAATTAGGCATTAATCTTGCAAGCATACCGCTTCCGGTCATAATCGCAAGGCCGACCACTAGGAACGGAGATGATATTTTAAAAGAAAGGATAAAGCTATCGTTTATTACGAAAGCAATAAATTCACTAAGATCTCCAGAGTTTACAAGCTCACCTGGTGGAAACTTAGCATAGCTTTCGGCAACTGCCTGAATAAATATAAAATGGGTATCAGTTGCAAAGATAAAGACAATAGCAACAAGTAGCATAAAATTAGAAAAAATAGCTACTTGGGACTTTTGCATAGGATCAAAAAATGCAGCGGCTCCAAGGCCGGATTGCATTGAAACTATCTGTCCAACGAAATGTAAAGACTGAAAATAGATGTTTGCAGCTACGCTGATGATAAGTCCAATTAATATCTCAATTGCTAAATAGCCGATATTATTAGCAAAATTTTCTGAATATCGAGGTAAATAGGGCTGTAATATTGGCATCATAACGAAAGAAACGGTAAGGGCAAAAGCAAGTTTCCCCCGCATAAATATGTAGGGCGAGCCGATTGCCGGAAGTTTGCTAAAAGCTGTTCCGAGCCTTGCAAAAACCAACATAAACTGAAAAATAAACTCAATTGTTATTTTTTCTAACATCATAAAACTTTTAACTTTAGCTCAATTTGTTTGATGTAGTACCTTAGTATTATTAAACACATCTCATTATCATCATTAATTTCTGGCTTAAGAGCGAAAAGAAGATCCTGGACTCAAGTTCAGGATAATTTTGGTATTCTAAACATTGATTTTATAATACTAAAAAATTTGTAAAAATGCAGTAATTTATTGACGTTTAGTTGAATTGATTATATTAATTCATGTGCTTTGGTTAGACAAAATTCTGTTGCTGTAATGTATAATGACCTAGTGGCGTTTTTGCCGCATCTATATTTTATTCTAAAAGGTGTTACTGTTACTTTGAAGTACAGTGTGATCTCAGTCTGTTTTGGGCTCATTATTGGTACAATTTTAGCATTTTTAAAAGTAATTGACCTAAAAATTCTAAGGTTAGCTGCTCACGCCTATACATCTATATTCAGAGGTACACCGCTTCTTATTCAATTAACAATAATATATTTTGGATTACCTGGCTTAATCGGTCTTAAGCTAAGTGTTTTTTCAGCTGGTGTAATTGCCTTTTCTCTGAATTCAGGAGCATACGTTTCAGAAATAATCAGAGCCGGGATTGAATCTGTCGACAAGGGGCAAGTTGAAGCCGCAAAAGCACTAGGTATTTCTCCTATCTTGCGGATGAAAGACATAATATTACCGCAGGCATTTAGAAGTATTTTGCCCGCCTTGGTAAATGAACTTATCAATCTGGTGAAAGAATCATGTCTAATATCTGTTATTGGAGAAATGGATTTAATGAGAAGAGCTCAGGTCGTATCGGCAGAGACTTACACTTTTTTTACTCCTATGTTAACAGCCGCCGCGGCTTATTACTTGATGGTACTGATTATCAGTAGCTTTGCTTTGCTTTTAGAAAAAAGGCTAGCTATATGATAGTTCTAGAAAAAGTTACTAAGAAATTCATTGATAATACCGCGATCAAAAATATCAATCTAACTTTTGATAAAAAAGAAACTACAGTTATCATTGGTCCATCAGGCAGTGGTAAATCTACGCTAATTCGGTGCATTAATAATCTTGAAAATCCGACTAGTGGATCTGTTGTGATTAATGGCAAAAAACTTACTAGAAGGAATAGAGGTAAGTTGTGCTTTAAAATTGGCATGGTCTTTCAGCAATTTAATTTGTTTCCCCATATGTCGGTTCTAGAGAACTTGACTTATAGTCCCTTAAATGTACTGCATACTAGTAAGATAGAAACTCAAGATAAAGCTAGAAAACTGCTTGATACATTCGGTATTTTAGAGAAAGCAGATTCCTCCCCATCAAAATTATCTGGTGGGCAGAAACAACGAGTTGCTATTTGTAGAGCTTTAATGATGGACCCAGAAACGATGCTATTTGACGAACCAACCTCTGCACTTGATCCCGAAATTGTAAAAGATATTATTGAAATAATCAATAATCTAAAAAATCAGATGCAGATGATAGTGATTACTCATCATATAAAATTTGCTAAGATTATAGCAGACAGAATAATTTTTATGGATAAAGGCTTAGTTTTAGCTGATCAGCCAGCTAAAGAGTTTTTTGTTAAACCAGCTTCACACAGAGCCAAATTATTTCTAGCCAACGTTGGCGACCTAATGTAATACTATCCCCAGTTTTAATGGTAAAAACGGATTTCCCCGGTCTTACTTATACTCACTTATAAGAGCGTAAGCTGCACGCGAAGGCTATAAAATTCATATGTCTGACTTAAAATAGTGCAACTTTTCATAAAATTCTTCCGTCTTGTTCTAATAAACATTATAGTTATATTTGGTTATATATTTTCAAATGGGGGTAGAAAATAATATGCAAAATAACTTTGGGTGTAAACTGGTGGCTGTTTTAGATATGAATAAGTTAAAGCTTTTTAAAGCAGAGGGGTTAAAAATTACAGAAGAAGTGGGGCAATTTCAGCTTCATGCTGAAGAGGAGCACAGTATTGAAAGGCATGAGAGCTTAAGAGGTAACAAATCGGGGTTATCTGCATTTCATGACCCTCATACATCTAAAAAAGATATTGATTTTAGCAATTCATCAAGAGCAGCAGTCGATCATATTAACCACCTATTCGCAAGTGATTTAGATTATAAAGAGCTATATATTGTTGCAAGCTCAAAGCTACTTGGGCATATGAGACAAATGCTACAGGGTAATTTAAAAAAACGAGTAACCAAAGAAATAAATAAAGATTTAATTAATCACAGTATCAAGGACATTGAAAAAGCAATATTTGCTTGAATATATTTGTAGCTAAATAGGTTGATATGTCACTAATAAAAAAAGTATGTGTTATTGGTTCTGGGGTTATGGGCAGTGGTATTGCCGCACAAGTTGCAAACTCTCGAACTGATGTAATTTTGCTCGATATAGCAGATGAAGGTTCAAAAAACCCATCAAATATTGCATTATCAGCCATTGAAAGAATGCAATCGCAAAAACCAGCCCCATTGTCACATCCAAGTTTAGCGAAGTATATCACTGTAGGAAACCTTCGTGATGATTTAAATTTGATATCAGAATGTGACCTTATCATTGAAGTAATAATTGAAAAGCTAGATATCAAACACAAACTGTATGAAACACTCCTTCCATATCTTAAAGACGATACCATAATTGCTTCCAATACTTCAACGTTGCCTTTAGCAAAATTGAAAGAAAAACTGCCGCAATCAGTGCAAAACAGATTTATCATTACTCATTTCTTCAATCCTCCCAGATATATGGAGCTTCTTGAATTAGTGTCTGATGGGAACAATGATAGCTCGGTGATTGATAGTGTCGAAGGATTTATTAGTAAAAAACTAGGCAAAATAATTATTCATTGCAACGATACTCCAGGTTTTATTGCTAATAGAATAGGATGTTTTCTTCTTGAATTTACGGTAAGAAAAGCTATTGAAAAAGGGCTCAACCCAGTATTAATAGATCAAGTATTTACAAAGCTTCTGGGATTTCCAACCACGGGGATTTTTGGCCTTTACGATTTAATTGGTCATGACGTGATGGCTTTAATTTCAAAGTCATTGACCAGTGCGCTTGATAGTAGAGATAAGTATCATGAAATTTACACTGAATCTGGTACATTATCTATCATGAAGTCCAAGGGTTTACTAGGACGTAAGTCTGGTGCTGGTTTTTATAAAGTCACAAAGGACCAAGGGAAAACAGTTAAGCAAATATTTGATTTTAACCGTTTAGAATATATTGAGCCAGGATTAGTAGAAATTCCTACAACTCTAGAAGAATTATTCAATAAAAATGATAAGTATAGTGATTTTTTTAAAGAGATATTAGCTACATTTTTTTCCTATATCATAAGTCTTGTTCCAGAAATATCTGATTCAACTGAAGATATCGATAAAGCCATGAAGCTTGGATATAGCTTGAAATACGGCCCATTTGAGTTGCTTGATTCTTGTGTGCCAAAGAATGAAAGTTGGCTCAAAGACCTAAGAGTTGAACTAAATGGTATTAAAAGACCTATATCCAATAAGTCAACATGGCAAAATACGGCAAAAATAGTTTTATCAAATGATTCCGCTGATTTATTTGAATATAGAAACAACCATATTTTTGTCATGAAAACTAAGATGAATTCTCTGAACCATCATGTTTTTGATTTAATCATAGATTCAGTGAAACTCTCTGAAGACAAGTCTATGAAGATGATAATTTATCCTGGTAATAGTAAACATTTCTCAGTTGGCGCGGATATAAGGTTATTTTATGACCAGATAAGCAGTAAAAACTTTAAAGCTATAGAAGGATTTATTGATCTTGGTCAAAAAGCTATGCTAGCTTTAAAATATGCGAGTATTGATGTTATATCGTGCGCCCACGGTCTTGCCCTTGGTGGTGGGTGTGAATTATTGCTACATTCTCATCATGTAGTAGCTCACCAAAACTTAAATGCCGGTCTAGTTGAGCTGGGTGTCGGTCTTATTCCTGGTTGGGGCGGGGTTAAGGAAATGTTCTTACGTTCTAAAGGTGATAAAGGTCTGCTAATTGGAAATTTACAAAATATTCTAGTCCAATATCAATCTGCTTCAAGTGATTTTTTTGCTAAAGAATATAACGTTGACTGTAATTTTAATATGAGTACTGAAAATATAATGTCAGAAGCTTTTGAAATACTGCCTGTAGCACGAATTACGACTAATAGTGTTGATTTACCAAAAATAAATCTTGCAAGTGAAATAGATACGACAAATTTCGATAATATAACTCACGAGGTATTGGAATTTTTTCAAAAAATAATTGATATGGGTAAAACAATTGACGAATCTACTTTGATGAACATGGAAAAAGAAAAATTTCTGCAGCTGGCTGTAAAACCAACCAGCTTTGAAAGAATTGGCCGCTTGTTATCAAAGTAGAAAGGTTACTTCTAAGTCTTTCTACTTATTATTTTCAAGTTTACATGTCAGTTACTTCGTCAGTTACTTCGCCGCCTAAAGTAATATTGATAAAATCAATTGCTGGCATATTAAATTCAAACTCTCCTTTAGTAAAAGTATCACTACATGTGCTCACAATTTTACCATCTAGGCAATATTCTGGGTGTATAGATAATACTCTTGCAACTAAGCTTGGATAAGCTTTTATAAACTCTTCTAAACATTTCATTCCATTTTTATTTTTGGAAGAAAGGGTAGCGGCGCATATAGTTTCAAAACATAACATTTGTGCTTTTTCGATATCTTTTGAAGTGCAGTGAGTTCCTTGCTTAAGTATTTTATTCACGTATTTACTATCAGTGTATCCTTTAATTCCCCAATCAGATCCCAATATTATATTGGTCCACTTACCCTCTTGAACAAGCTCGGGTATTTTGCTGAGAATTTTAGGTAATATTGCGGCTTTTATTATAAGCGATAGATCGTCTTTTTTAACATCTCCTCTTGTAGTTATATATGAGCAGGAAGAGCTTTTTTCCGTAGTAAATCCAGGAGAAAATTGATCTAAATTTACTTTTAGAGTGCTAAGATATATATTGTCTTTTTCAACAGCAATCTTCTGGCCAATTAACCAAGCTTGCTTATAATATTCAGTTGTTAACACGATGTCACTGCCTACTTTGCTGTGTAATGCACCAAGATGAAGAAGGCTTGTGAACACTAAAAAGTCATGTGTCTTGCTTCCTTCTTCTAATTTCATTAACTTAGAGTTGGCTGCAAGTGATTGCTCTAAATAAGTTACTGCTATGTTAATGGTTGTAAGGTTAGTGCTTTGACAAGCAAGCCTACCTAACTCTGTTATACCAAAATGAATAATTATCGAATTTGGTAAACAAACCTCTTTTCTGATTTCAACTATCGCGGCATAAGCCTTAACCATATCCTCTATGTTACTCATAGATAGTATAATTTGTGTTTCTTTGCTCATAGTCTCATCAAAAGATACTTTCTGACCAGTTGCTTTTTGAGCACTTTTTAAATGATGAGCAAATGAACTAGAGTTTAGAAGACTTTCTTCTAGCTTAATGATTTTATCAAACAGCTCTTTATCTTTTGTGTTGAACCCAAGATTTTCTAAGTTCATTAGTGGTTTTGGTGGTATATTTTTCATAAAATTACTCGCTATCTAATTAATTGCAGGCGTTTAAACATTATAGTTTTACTATAAAGATTAAACATTATTATCTCCACTATCTTCCCACGTTGTAATATAAAAATCAACCAATAGTTGAAAAGTGAAATTTAATAAGCTTAAATTGATTGAGGGAGATAACTTTTAGATTTTTGATCAGGTTAAAACTTATTTTTAGGAGAAGAGCAGAAAAGAAACCATATATTTTAAAAATATTTTATGATAGATAACAACATTGAGAGTTATTTTTTGGTTTCTTGTTCAATGGCATGCTGAACTAATTTTTTATGGTATTCCTGAATTACTGTACTTGAAAGCAGCTTATAATGCTTATCCTTATCACGAAAAACAACAGAACCGCGTTGATAAAAATTTCCATCTATTATTTTGCCTGCTAATTCTCCCTTTTTATTCTCTATTAGCTGTTTTTTTACTAAATCAATATCACTAGTATGATTGAATTTTAATTCACCATTAATCACTAATTGCCCAATATTTACTACTTGGCCCGACTTAATTTCAAATGCTCCATAAAGAAAATAATTGTCTTTGTAGCCAGGAGAAGGGAGCCAACGAGTAGCATTGTATGTGTCCAGTAAAGAGATATAGTCAATGTAATAAATCCCTGGATCTAAATAAAGAAGGCTTTGAGCAGCATTACGTTTAAAGGCCTTAAGACTGAAAAAGTCCGAGAAACCTGCATTAACATTAACCCTGTACCTTATATCTTTTTCCTCTAATTTAACAAGAATATATGATAGAGAAGCATTCTTACTTAGACTTCCCTCTGCAATATCAAAGAATACTACTCCTTTTTTACCCTGAGCAAAAGATTCCTGTGTATAAGATTCCATTTTTTGATATTTATAGCCACCACAACTGCTTAGTATAAGTGATATAAGTAGGCACGAAAAAATTTTTGTTGGGGAGAAAGAAGGTTTCATTACTAATAAACTATAGTGACATTATTTTTAAAAAAAATCACTATAGTTTATTTAGATATTTTTTAAAACCTTTATTTAACTAAAGTTTCTAGAATCATGGGATCCTTACCTTCAATCTTGATTGTAATATTAAACTTATCTCCTGCAGACAAATTCTTTTTTAAATCAAATAACATAATGTGAATTGCTCCTGGCGTAAGTTCTATTGAGCTTCCAGCCGGGACAACAATTTTATCAATTGAGGTCATACGACTTACACCTTTTTCATCCACAAAACTCTTGTGAAGTTCAACATTGTTAGCAATTTGTGATGCAGAAGCGCCAATAATCGTAATCTGTTCAGCAGTTGGATTATTGATTTTCATATATGCAGCAGAGTTGTTATTTGGCGACATGGATTTACGTGCCCAGATATCTGTTATTTCTAGAGTTTTCTTTACTTCAGTTGCTTTTGGTTGCTCAGCTCCAGATTGTTGACCAGATATTGCTGTATCGCTATTATTGGTATTTGGGTTTTCAGGGGCGGCAGCTCCAGCAACATTACAAAATAACAAAGTTATGCCAAGACCACATAAAATTTTCTTTTTCATTAGTTCTTCTCTCTATCTTATATTTAAAAATACCAAATTTATAGTGTCATAAGGAGAATGGATCTGCAAATAAATAACCTGAATTTATAGTAAACATAAGTGAACTAGATACATAAAAACCGTTGTAAATTTATTTTTGCTCCTTATGGAGTAAATTATATATCTTTGAATTTCGTAGTAATTGGCTATGCGTGCCGTGACTTGCAAGTGTTCCTTGATTAATAACTAAAATCTCATCTGCTTTTTCAATTGAAGATACGCGATGTGCGACAGAAATTATTGTTTTGCCAGCTAGGAACTCTCGTAAATTAAACAATACCTGTTCCTCGCTTTCAGTATCTAGTGCACTTGTAGCCTCATCTAAAAGTAAAATTTCTGGTTTATATAATAGGGCTCTGGCAATAGCAATTCTTTGTTTTTGTCCGCCTGATATTCTTATTCCTCTCTCGCCAATTTCTGTATCAAGTCCTAATTCAAGAGTGTTAGTGAAATTAAGTATGCCGCAAATTTCTGCGACATGCTCTATCTCATCATTACTTGCATCAGGCCTTGAAAAATTAATATTAGAACGAATAGATCCAGAAAATATCGTAGGATTTTGTTCAACATATGCAATTTTGCTTCTAATAAGCTCATCTTTAACCAGGGTAATATTCCTTGAACCAATAAAAATATTACCACTTTGATGATTATAAAATTTTAATAATAATTGCAGCAAAGTACTTTTACCAGAGCCGGATTTTCCTACAATACCTGTAAATTTTCCTTGTATTATTTCTAGTGAGATACTTTTTAATATTAAAATATCTGGCCTCGATGGATACGAAAAACTAACTTTCTCAAAACGAATAGAATAATTCTGGTCTAAAATTTCTTTACTTAGTACAGGGGCTATATTTGGTTTTAAGTCTCGGAGTTCAAGTACACGTTCTAAAGCAGCAAATGGACTTTGTAATTCATTTAGAAGTTCAGCTATACCTCCAGCACTCATGCCAACTATCATTGCATAATAGATAAATGATATCATTTTTCCGGAAGTCATAGCTCCACTTAAAATATCAATACTTCCAACCCAAATAACCAAAGTTATTGAGCCAGTAATTATTGCTATGGCCAATGCAAAAAATAATGACCGAAGCCTTAGTCTTATACTTGCATGTTTGATGTTTGAATGAATTTTTTTCTCAAATTGATCGGATAAGTATTGTTGTTGGTTATAGGCATAAAGAGTACGTATACCAATAAAATTTTCTTCAATATTGGATGCTAATAAACTCTGTTCTTCTAAAACTCGTTTAGATAAAGATCTGACATGCTTACTTAACTTGAGAATAGGAAACAGGAGAACAGGAATGCTAAACATTACCATTAATGAAAGCTTAGGGCTCTCTATAAACATTAAAGTTATCGCCCCTATTAGCATTATTGAATTTCTAATAAAAAAGGATAAAAAGTTGATAATTAAATTACCAACCATTTCAATATCTGCTCCCAATCTTGAAATGATATCTCCAATTTTTAAATCTTCAAACTTAGTTAAATCAATTTTCAATAGATTATTGAATGTGTCCGACTTAAGCTTAGAAATCACCTTAAGAGTAATTAGATTAATATAATAAGAACGAAAAAAACTCCCGACTGCAAAAACACCAATCAATCCACAAATTAAATAAATAGAATTATGAACTACACCTATTTGCCCGGCGTTTAAGCCATTATCTATCAATTTTCTAAAGATAAATCCTATAAGAAGAAGAGATGCGGAAACACTTAGCAATGATATTAATACTATCAATAAGCTCTTTACGTGCCCGACTAAATAGAAGCTTAATTCTTTGATGTTGCCGCTCATTGATTAGCTAACCTTTTATTTCTATTTGTAATTCATATGACAGTACCTGATATAATTCTGCTCCAGTACGAGATTTCCATTGTTCCCCTTGTAGAGCAAAATGATATGGTCCACTGATCGGTGAAGATAACCATATTTCTTTAGAGGCACTTTGTTTGTTTATAACATAGGTACCACTCTCATTTGAGAAAGTAAGGATTCCATCATTGAGATCCAGATCAAATCTACATTCTTGATCGTTATCTTCAATAGTTGTGGCTATTTTATTTATAATTCTTTCAACTTCAATTGCAAAATCTAAATCTTTCATTGTTCTTTAATTTATTTTTAAAAATTATCTAAAAATTTTGTGGCTTATGTTTAATTATGGTTAAAACCATCTGCGTCTCAGGATGACTTTTGAAACATCAGACAAATTTATCCTCTTACTAGTAATTTAATCTTGTGAATTCCTTTGTAACCAAGATATATTGCTATTCTTTCAATCATTAGTTCTTGCTGATAGGCAATTTCCATTGAAATGCTTGAGCTATCAACAACTACGTGCAAAATATTTATTTGTTTCCCGCCTTCTCTAATTGTAGTAATCTTTAATGGATTCGACTGAGTGCTATACTTAACACCAACAATTTTTCCCCAATTTACAATTAACTCGGCTAAAATTGGATTTTGCCTTTTATAAATACTATAAATAAGTTTATTTACGTCGTTAACTATAGGTCTCATAATATTTCTAAATTACTGACCTAATTAGAGTAATTAATACAACAATAAGTGCTCCAATTATTGAAATGATTGGATAATATATAGAGCCAATCGAAAGGATCATTAGCAACAAATTACATTTTATTATACGTTTTACTACTCTTTTATGGCTATGTCCTTTGCGTACTGATTTTTGGAAAAAATGTTGCAAGTGAGGCTCCCATATTCTCTCTCTTTTAACAATCCTGACTAAAATAGTTAAACCACCGTCAGCAATGTAATAAAGTGAAGCAATAACACAGGCAGCAAATAGTTTAGCACTTGCTGAAGCCACTGTTAGCAAACATACTCCTATTAAAAAACCTATGCTGATACTTCCTGTATCACCTAAAAATATTTTTGCTGGTTGCCAGTTAAAATAAAAAAATCCTATCGACCATCCCAATATGATAGTAGTAATAATAATAACCATGTCAACATTTGGAATGATGTCGTAGTTAAGAAAACAAAGAATTATAATAGTAATTGATAAATGCATGGTTTCGCTGACAGTTATACCATCAATACCATCAAGAAAATTATATAAATTCAAAAAAGTAAGTAAAGCAAAGGCGGCTATCGTTAAATCTAAGTAAATAGGAATTCCATAGCTAAGTACCACGCTTGGATGAACAAGCCACATAATTGCTAAGAAAGAGCATAGTACGTGTATAAACAGTCTGATAGGAATCATTACATGAGATATATCATCCCAAAATGACACCAGGCTGATTGGAAGAAATATTTGCAATATAGTATATGAGCGTTCAAATTGCCCAAACATACAATATTCAAATAAAGGTAGGAATATTCCGAAAGTAATAACAAATGCTATGCCACCACCACGTGGAGTTTCTTTGTTGTGAACTCTTCTTGCACTTGGTGCATCAACCATTCCGTATTTTGGGAGTAGATTGATAAGTAGTTTCGTCAGTAAGTAAGAGGCGGTTGTTGAAACGGTGCCCAAAATAAGAAGACTTGATATATAGTAAGTCATAATAGCATATTTGATTTAAAACTATAATAGTTATCACTGCTTATAATAACATGATCATGGACAGTTACATTAATCATATTACAAGCATTAATAATTTGGGTAGTTAAATCAATATCAGATTTTGATGGCTTGGTATTACCACTTGGATGGTTATGAACTAAAATAATAGCCCCAGCTTCATGGAACAGAGATTTCTTGACAATTTCTCTAGGGTAAACGGGTGTTTGGTCTATAGTGCCAGTAGCAACAACTTCGTCAGCAATAAGAATATTTTTTTTATTTAAAAATAAAACCCTAAATTGTTCTATTTTTAGACAACCCATATTAAATTTTAGATAATCAAGCAATGCACTCCAGGAACTTATAATGTTTTTTTCTTTGACCTCACTCTGAAAAATACGATTCAAAAGCTCTTTGAGTAAACGGAGCTGTAAGTATGTGGGTTCCTTAGCTTCATCTACGGCAAAAATCTTATCTTTTTCGGCATTAATTAGTTGGTTAAAGTTCCCAAATTTTTGTAACAATTCTTTAGCCATAGGCTTAACGTCTCTTCTTGGTACTGCCTGAAAGAGAAGCAATTCTAATAATTCATAGTCATTGACGCTAGAAGGGTCTGAATTTAAAAATTTTTCCTTCAGCCTCTTGCGATGCCCCAAATAATGTGGTTGTTTGTTATCTTCTTTATTTTCCTGATGCATATGGCGGATATAGAAGATTTGTTGGTGATAGTGTAAAAATTTCTACCCCATCTTTGGTCACACCTACTGTGTGCTCAAATTGCGCAGAAAGGGACTTGTCTCTAGTTGTTACCGTCCAATTATCAAACTTACTCAAAATAGTTTCTGCTCTGCCAGCGTTTAGCATAGGCTCAATAGTGAAAAACATTCCTTCTTGTAGTAAAGCGCCAGTTCCAGGTTTTCCATAATGAAGTACTGTTGGTTCGTCATGAAAAACTTTACCAATGCCATGACCAGTATAATCACGAACCACCGAATAATTATGTTTTTCAGCATGCTGTTGGATCGCATGACCAATATCACCAAGTCGTACACCTGGCTTTACCATCTCGATACCAATCATCATCGATTCGTAAGTAACTTGTATAAGTCGTTTTTGCTTAATGCCCGCATCGCCCACATAGAACATACGACTAGTATCCCCATGCCAACCATCTAATATAACTGTTACATCGATATTTATTATATCGCCATTTTTTAGCTTTTTATCAGATGGTATACCGTGACACACAACATGATTAATCGAAGTACAAATCGACTTTGGAAATCCTTTGTAATTAAGCGGAGCTGGGATAGCGCCGTTAGTAATAATAAACTCATGACATAAATCATTCAAGCGTTCAGTAGTAACTCCAGGAATAACAAATCCAGTTATGTAATCAAGGGTACGTGCAGCAAGCATGCCAGCCGAACGCATCTTCTTGAAATCATCTTCCTTATGGATTTTTATTGTCATTATTTAGTCTGTAATATTTGTAATTTACCATCAATCCAATGCCCTTGTGCCCATTGATGACCGTCGACGTAACTATTTTGCCAGCCATACCCTCTAGTATCCCAAACATAGCAAAACCCTGTTTGTATAGCCGGATTTTCACTTATATGTTCTAAAGTAGCACGAATTGCTTTGATTTGTAATGGAAAATCAGTAGATCCGTTTGAATGTTTAGGCAAATTACTACCGTAAACATTTGGCGTATTAGTTGCCATGTCTATCGAACGAAAACCGAATTCACTCAAAATGATTGGCTTTGAATTAGGAATCCACGAAGTTTTATAGCTTTCGCCTTTTTCTGAATCCCATGCCCAGTGATCACTTGATTGCCAGTACCCTATGTTTTTCCATCTATTATAGTCTTGATCAATTATAATCTGGGTTGAATTTTGGTAAAAATAATCCCATCCTTCGCTACTAGTAAAACCGCTTTTAATGCTTTCTAATGTAATTTGTTGATTATCAACATCAGTTAGTGGCATATAATAATCTATACCAACAAAATTAATGTTTTGATCACTCCATAAAGTATCTAATGGTCTATAACCACCTTTGCAATGAAGATATTCACTCCAATTGGCCGCATAACTAATTTGTACTTTTTCTCCTACTATTGACCTCACATTAGCAGCTAATCCACAAAGGTTATTTACAAATGGAAAATTTCTCTCTTCCCCCTTTATTACTGTAAGTCCCTCAAGCTCCGATCCTATATAGAACATATCAACTTTACCTCGAAGCAAAAAAGCATAATGCATAACAAATGGTTGGTACTGATTTGTATAAAACATTTCAACTTGCTCAGCGCTGCCCGTAATGTATCCGCGCCAATCCTTATTTTCGTTATCAACCATTAAAAATGGATAAAACGCCACCTTCTTACCTTGCTCTTTCAAGGCCTTTACAAATTTCAACACTTCTTCATCAGGCATGGTCCCACCATATCTTATGGTTGATGGGTCATAAGAATTTTTTCTAGCAATAGCATGGGCGTTGTTACGATCATAGCTACTTACTAGCCAGGAATCTTCTTTTATCTCATCGCTTCTTTTCTCGCTCCCAGGCTTAATTTTAGCGCTACTAATGTCCAAGCTATCAATAAACCAAGAAACAGGTATTCCGACCCACTCTAAGTTAGGTAAAGTTTTGCAAATTTCTTCTATTGACCTAATACTCAGAGACCCCTCACCACAACCAGGCCCCATAATTACAGCTGTCATATGCTCAGAAACATAATCCATATCTTGTTGATGATCTATAGAAATATCTCCAAGTATTGCCTTTGCCATAATTATGTTATCTATTTAATTTTTCTTTCAATAACTCATTAACCATTACAGGGCTTGCTTTACCACCTGTTCTTTGCATTACTTGACCAACAAAAAATCCAAAAAGCTTATCTTTTCCACTTCGGTAAGCTTCTACAGAATCTTGGTTTGCAGCTATTACTTCGTCAATAATTGGTTCAATGGAAGCACGATCAGAAACTTGTGTCAGTCCCTGATCTTTAACAATTTTTTCAGCCGTTTCGCCACTTAAAAACATTTCTTCAAAAACTGTTTTGGCGATTTTTCCTGAAATAGTACCGTCTTCTATCATATCAACCATAGAACGAAGCATTTCTGGCGTGATCTTACACTGAGCCAACGTCATTGAACTTTTGTTTAATTTGCCGAATAATTCACTAGTAATCCAATTTGCAACGGTTTTTGCATTTGTACCAAGGCTGGCTTGTTCAAAATAAATTGCAGTTTCCTCATCAGCAACTAGAACTTCTGCGTCATATTTACTTAAGTTCAGCTGTGCTACGTAGCGTTGAGTTTTAGCTTCCGGTAATTCTGGTAACTCTGCTCTCATTTTTTCAATAAGCTCATCATCTATGACTACAGGAAGCAAATCTGGATCTGGAAAATAACGGTAATCATTTGCATCTTCTTTACTGCGCATTGTTCTGGTTTGCCCGGTGGTTGCATCGAATAATCTTGTTTCTTGATCAACCTTTCCACCGCTTTCCAGTAACTCTACTTGGCGCATTGCTTCGTATTCAATAGCTTTGACTATATTTTTAACAGAATTAACGTTCTTAATTTCGCATCTTGTGCCTAACTCTTCGCCTGGTCTGCGCACTGAAATATTTGCATCGCAACGCATTGAGCCTTGATCCATGTTGCCATCACAAGAACCGACATACCGTAACAAACTTCTAAGCTTTTTGACATACTCAGATGCTTCATATGGAGAATTCATGTCAGGTTCAGATACTATTTCCATCAGAGCTATACCTGAGCGATTTAGATCAATCAAGCTATAATCTGGATGTTGATCGTGTATGCTTTTACCGGCGTCTTGTTCTAGATGGATACGATTAATTCTAATCCTTTTTTCCGAACCGTCTTCAAGTGTAATATACAAATGGCCATTTTGCACAATTGGCAGATAAAACTGGGAGATTTGATATCCTTGTGGTAAATCCGCGTAAAAGTAATTTTTTCGGTCAAAGATCGAAATTTTATTTATTTCTGCATTGATTCCTAAACCAGTTTTTACTGCTTGTTCTACGCAGTACCTATTCAAAACAGGCAACATACCAGGCATAGCTGCGTCAATAAGTGATACCTGGGTATTTGGCTCGGCGCCAAAATCAGTTGCTGTTTGTGAAAATAATTTTGCTTTTGAAGATACTTGAGCATGGACTTCTAAGCCTATTACATATTCCCACTCTCCTGTATTTCCCGTGATATATGCCATTAGAAACCTCCTGGTGTGAAATCGGTATTAACCATTGCTCTTTCAATTACTGCCATTGATCTGATCAGATTGTACTCATCGAATGCGGGTGCTATTAATTGCATTCCTAGGGGCAACCCTTCGGACGAGAGTGCTGATGGAACAGATGCACATGGCAAACCAGCAAGACTAGCTGGAATAGTAAATATATCATTTAGGTACATAGTAAGCGGATCAGTTTGATTTTCATTTATACCAAAAGCTGCTGTCGGCGAAGAAGGTAGTAAAATTACGTCTACCTTTTCATAGGCGGCATTAAAATCATTTGCTATTAAACGACGTATTTTTTGAGCTTTTAAGTAATAAGCATCCATTTTACTTGAAGAAAGTACATAAGTACCAATAATGATACGTCTCTTTACCTCATCGCCAAATCCTTCTGTTCTGGTAAGAGTATACATTTCATCAAGGGACTTGCAGTCTTTTTCGGTTCTGTGGCCGTAGCGAACCCCATCATATCTTGACAAATTCGATGAAGCCTCTGCGGGTGCAATGACATAATAAACGGGCAGGGCGTACTTGGCATGAGGAAGTGAGATATTAACTATCTCGGCTCCTTCTGCTCTCATCATTTCAATAGAATTTTGCCACATTTTGATTATTTCGCTATTGACCCCACTTATTTCCATTAAATCTCTTGGAATACCAATGCGCATTCCTTTTACGGATTTTGTAGAAGCCGATACAAGTTCGGGGACATTTTTGTTGATCGAAGTTGAATCTTTTTCATCATACCCCATCATCCCCTCAAGCATCAAAGCTGCATCATTTACAGTTCTGGTAAAAATACCTGCTTGATCAAGGGAGCTAGAGAAAGCCACCATACCCCATCTTGAGCATCTGCCATATGTAGGTTTTACTCCAACGGTACCTGTAAAAGCTGCTGGCTGTCTGATTGAACCGCCTGTATCGCTTCCAAGAGCGGCCATGGCGCTAAAACTACTGACTGCTGCAGCTGATCCTCCAGAAGATCCGCCCGGAACCAGGTCTTGGGTATTATTTTTTGATTTCCATGGGCTGATTACGTTGCCAAAATAGCTTGTAGTACTAGATGAGCCCATTGCGAACTCGTCCATATTTGTTTTACCAATCATAATTGTTCCATGATCAGCAATATTTTTGCTAATTGTTGATTCATATGTTGGAACGAAGTTATGAAGTATTTTTGATGCAGCAGTAGTTCTGATGCCATTAGTGCAAAACAAGTCCTTTACTGCAACTGGTATTCCTTCTAGTTTACGATTAGATCCTTCTTGGTAATTTTGATCGGCCTTTTTTGCTAGCTTTCTTGCATGTTCGAAAGTTTCGGTAATATACGCATTAAGATTGTTATATTTTTCTGCTTGGGTTATATGAGCATTAATGAGCTCAGTTGATGTAAATTTTTTTGATTCTAAACCTTTTAGTGATTCAGTTATGGATAGCTTTATCAATTCTTTCATATTATTCAACCACCTTTGGGACAACAAAACATTTTATTTCACGAGCCAAATCAGCTTGGCTACTTGGAACATTTTTAAATAAATCTTCAGAAAGATCTGGTACATCTACGATATCTGGGCGCATTCTTTGGTTAATTTCGGATACAGATCTTAGCGGCTCAATATTTTCGCATTCAACCTCATGAATTTGATTGATCATGCCAAGAATATTTCCAAGCTTATCAGAAAGGATTTTGGCTTCATCGTCAGAAAAACTTAGTCTTGCAAGTTTTTGCAATTTTTTTTGTTCTATGTCACTTATCATAGCTGATTCTCATCACATTAAATTATTTATAAAAGCCTGTATTTATTTGTAAAGTCATCCCGGACTCGATACCGGAGTCTCCTTCTGTCTATATTAAGATAGATCCTGAATTTAAGTTCAAGATGACAGAATGTTATGTTGTCATCCCGGGTTTGACCCGGGATCTTCTTTCTCTACCTTAGATCAGAGGTCGAGAATAAGTGGACGCAAAAGCTTCAATCAAGTTTAGGACGACTTGTCCGCGGCATTGTTTTATTATCTAGCTTTTTTCTTTTTTCTCTTAGTCCCATCTGTAGTTTTATTAAATCTACCTATATTTTTGACAAATTTTTGAACACCATTCTGCTGAGTGCCATAAGTCTGCGTATATGAGCTCTGTGTGGAGATCTCTTCATTTTGACTGTCGCTCAAGAGTCCAGCCTCTTGAACCTTGTCGCCATTAAACACTACTTTTACTATACGTTGTTTTATCACTTTAGGATTAAACCAGGCCCTCTTGGCTAGTGAGCGTTGAATATAGTACCACGTATTTTTAGAATAATCTGGTACATATGTTGGAGTTCCAATAAGTTCAACCAACTGAGTTTTATTTGGCAGTTGTGAATTTATTTGCTTTATCGCCTCGTCACTTACGAACTGTCCGCGAACGTCTATAGACTGGCAACCAGCTAGTAGTATAAGGAAAATCAAGGATATTAGTTTGGGGAAATGTGTCATAAATGGTATTTATATAAAAATATTATGGATTTTGTAGATGAAATATAGTATACTGCGCCTCTGTTTGACAAATACTTTTTTTAAATACTGACAACAAAAAGTCTATTGAGGGATAAATCATGGCAGTTCCAAAGAAAAAAACATCTAAATCAAAGCGTAATATGAGACGCTCACATGA